>JAWKXK010000010.1:0-199293 GCA_041397045.1 Paracoccaceae bacterium | reverse complement strand
CGCCGGCTTCGACGCCGTGACCGCGACCCGGGCCGAGGCCCCCGCGCAGGAGTGATCCCGAAAGGGTGCCATGGAAGGGCCGCCTCGCAGGATGCGGCCCTTTTGCGTGGGGCGATCAGGCGCGGCGCAGCGCCAGCACCGCATTCAGCCCGCCAAAGGCAAAGGCGTTGGACAGCGCCACCTCGACCCGGGCCGCGCGCGCCTGATTGGGCACGACATCAAGAGGGCAGTCCGGATCGGGTTCCTCATGGCCGATGGTAGGGGCAAGCACGCCCTCGCGCAACGCCAGCAGGCAGGCCAGCAGTTCCACCGCCCCGGTGGCCCCGATCAGATGGCCATGCATGGATTTGGTGGAACTGACGGGGGGCGGCGCAGGGCCGAAGACGCGCAGGATGGCGGCGGATTCGGTGCGGTCATTGGCGGCGGTGCCGGTGCCATGGGCGTTGATATAGCCCACCTCCCCCGGCGTGAGCCCGGCATCAGCCAGCGCGCCCTGCATCGCCCGCGCCGCGCCATCCACAGAGGGGGCGACCAGATCGCCTGCGTCCGATGTCATGGCGAAACCCGCCACCTCGGCCAGAATCGGCGCGCCACGGGCGAGCGCGCTGTCACGCTCTTCAAAGACGAAGACCGCCGCGCCTTCGCCCTGCACCATCCCGTCGCGGGTGCGGCTGAAGGGGCGGCAGGCGCTGGCCGACATGACGCGCAGCCCTTCCCAGGCCTTGATCCCGCCGAAGCAGAGCATCGCCTCGGACCCGCCGGTGAGGACGGCACGCAAAGCGCCCGCCCGGACCATCTGGAAGGCAAGGCCCATGGCGTGGTTGGAACTGGCGCAGGCGGTGGAAACGGTGAAGACCGGGCCGCGAATGCCATGCGCCATGGAAACATGGCTGGCCCCGGCATTCTGCATCAGTTTCGGCACGGTGAGAGGGTGAACGCGCGTCTTTCCCTCGGCATAGACCGCGCGGTAGCTGTCATCCGAGGTTTGCAGCCCGCCCCCCGCCGTGCCGAGGATGACGCCGCAATCGGCCCCCTCGCCCACCTGCAGCCCGGATTGGGCCATGGCCTGCGCGGCGGCAACAAGGGCGAAGCGGGCGAAACGGTCCGTGGCGGCCAGCGCCGCGCGGTCCAGATGCGCCGCCGCGTCCCAGCCCCGCACCTGCCCGCCGATGCGCACCGACAGCCGGTCGACATCGGGAATGTCCAGCGGGCCGATCCCGCAGCGCCCGGCGCGCAGGGCGTCAAGGGTGCCAGCCAGATCCTGCGCCAGCGGGTTGACGGTGCCCGCCCCGGTGATGACGACGCGCCTCATGCCGCCCTTTGCGCCACCAGCCCCTGCACAGCGTCGATGATCGAGGCCACGCTTGTCATGTCAAAGCCGGATTGGGCCGGATCATTGGCATTGAAGGGAACGGAGATATCGAAAGCCTCTTCGATGGCGAAGATCGCCTCGACCAGACCCAGCGAATCGATCCCGAGGCTTTCGATCGTGCTGTCGGGGGTCACGTCGGCCACATCCAGCACTGCCTGTTCCGCGATGATGGCAATCACCCTTTGCTGCAGATCCATGGCCACCCCCGCCGCTCGCTGTTGTTCACTGCACCGATCTAGTCGCTCTCGGATGACTTGGGAATGACAGAGCGTTCGATTTCCGCCACCCGGGCCGCAAGGCGCGGCAGGCGGCGCAGGGCCTTTTGCATTTCGACATGGGTTTCCATCTTCACCGCCGGATAGCCCAGAAGGACGCGCCCCGCGGGCGCGTTGGTGAAGATCTTGGTGGCCCCGCCAGCAATCACGTCATCGCCCACGAAGATATTGTCATTCACCCCGCATTGGCCGCCCATCACCACGCGGTCGCCGATGCGGGCCGATCCCGCGATGCCGACCTGCCCGCAGAGCAGGCAATCGCGCCCGACCTGCACGTTATGGCCGATATGGACAAGGTTATCGAGCTTGGTTCCCGCGCCGATGCTGGTGTCGCGGATCGTGCCCCGGTCGATGCAGACATTCGCGCCAAGTTCGACATCATCGCCCAGCGTGACCGCCCCGAGCGAGTGAATGCGCGTCCAGCTTTGATCCTTGATCCCTTCGCGGGTGCCCAGCGTTTCGCGGATCTCCTCCACCCCCGATTTTTCGGGCGTGACGAAGGAAAAGCCGTCCGCGCCGATCACGGCGCCGGGCTGGCAAATGAAACGGTCGCCGATGGTGACACGCGCGCCGATGCGCGCGCCCTGCAGGATCAGGGCATCCGCGCCGATGCGCGCGCCTTCGGCGATAGAGACGTGGCTGGCGATGCGCGCGCGGGGGCCGATCACCGCGCCGCGCCCGATGGTGACAAAGGGGCCGATGGCGGCATCGGGGCCGATGCTGGCGCTGGGGTCGATCACCGACAGGGGATGGATGCCCGGCGCGATATCGGGGCCGGGATCCATCAGGACGGTCAGCCCCGCCATCGCCAGCCGCCCGCGCGGGCAAAGATCGCGGCCTTCAGCCCCAGCCCGCGCCAATCGGCCTGCGGCCAGAGCAGCGGCCAGCGCACTGCCCTTGGCGATGCCGCCCGCATATTTGGGATCCATCGCAAGGGCCAGCGCATCGGGGCCCGCGCTTTGAGGTTCGGCGGCGCGGGAGACGACGATATCCAGATCACCCACCGCCTCGGCCCCGAGGGCCGTGGCTATGTCGCGGATCGTATGGGCCATGGGATGCGTCCTTGGTCAGGCAGTCAGCACCGAGCCTTACCCCTGAACGCCGCGCAAGGCCACCCCGGCCTCGGTCAGGGCGTCGAAGATGCGCCCGTCGCGGCCATAGACATCGCGCCGATAGGTCATCTCGCCCTTGGCGGTGGGCCAGGCGGTGAAATAGACCAGATGCACCGGCAGCTTTTCTTCGAACTTCACGGTCGTTTCGCGGTCGCTGTCCAGATGGCCCTTGAAGAATCCTTTGGGATCATCGGTTTGCGCGGCGAGCAGGGCATAGGCGAAATCAAAGGGATCGGCCAGCCGGATGCAGCCATGGCTGTAGGCGCGCACCTCGTGATCGAACAGTTCCTTGGCGGGCGTGTCGTGCAGATAGATGTTGTAGGGGTTGGGGAACATGAACTTCACCTTCCCCAGCGCGTTCCCGTCCGAGGGCGGCTGGCGCAGGCCGAAGGGGAAGCTGCGCGCCGAATAGGCGGCAAAGTTCACCGCGCCGCGCGGAACGACGCGGCCGTTGCGGTCGATCACCTGAAGGTGGCTGACGGCATTGGGATTGCGCTGCAGAAGCGGCAGGTATTCCTTGACGATGATCGAGCGCGGCACGCCCCAGGACGGGTTGATCACCAGATGATCCATCTCGTCGGAAAATTCGGGGCTGCGCTGATCGGGGACGTTCTTGCCGATCACCGCCCGCGTCTGGAAGGTGACCTTGCCGTGGTCCACGATCTTGGCGGTGAAATCGGGCTGGTTCACCCAGATATGGCGCGCGCCGCGGACGGTGTCATGCATCCAGCGCAGGCGTTCCATCGCCACGACGATGGATTTGATCCGGTCTTCGGGGGAAACGTTCAGTTCGGCAACGGTCGCCTCGTCAAGGCGGCCATCGGCCTGCAGCCCGTGGTCGATCTGGAAGCGCTGCACCGCTGCCTGAAGGGCCGCGTCATAGACGGCCGTGGTGGAGCGGCGCAGATAGCCCATGGCGACCAGACGGTCGCGCAGGGCCACGACGGCGGTTCCGGTATCGCCCGGGCCAAGGGCCGCCGCAGCGACCGGCGCGCCCCAGCCACCCGAAGCGATGCGCGATTCGAGTTGCAGCTTTTCCTTCATCAGCCGGGCATATTCCGGCGCGCGGGGCGGCAGCGCCCGCAGCAGCGCCACCGGATCGCCCATTTCCACCTGTGCCAGCAGGCGCAGCGGATCAAGGCGCGTCACCTCGCGGTGGATGCCGGCATCGGCCTTTTCCGGATCAAGCACGCCGGTCGCCACGTCAGAGGCATAATCGAGGAAGGCGCGCGACATCCGCACCTCAAGCCGGCCTCGATCGCCCTCGGTCAGGGCGGCGGCATAGGCGGCGCGCAGGGCCGTGGCATCATAGCGCTGCACCGGCAGGCCATGCGCGGCGACGCCGTCCAGCGCGGAAAGAAGGGCCGCGCGCCGGGCCGCATCCTCGGCCCCGGTCCAGAGCGTGCGATAGCCCCGGGCGCGGTAGAAATCGCCCAGAACCGCATCCTCGGCCAGCGCGGCAGAGACCGCCTGCAGGAAAGGGGCCGCCGCGGGCGCCTGTTCGGCACCGGATGCAAGGGGGGGCAAGGCCAATGCCGCAGAGAGCAGAAGCGCCGCGCCCAGACGGCGCGAGGCGCGCGCGCGGCGGGCTGGCAGACCCGAAACTGACAAGACCATGACTTTCCCCGGCATAGGCGAATTTCGCTGTATTTGCGCCAATTTGGGTGATTCCCCAAGCAGAGTCTATTCACAACCTTGCTGGAAAGAAGGCGCGGGCAGGGCCATCTGTTTCCATCCGGGCAAAAGCGCCCTTGCTGCAACAGGGGCAGAAAATCGCCCCGGGCGCGGGCGGATTCAGCGAAAATTTGCCGATTGCCCCCTTGCTGATGCCGATGAGGGCAATCAGCGCTTGGGCTGCGAATCGACCTGTGCCATAACGTGCGGGCACTTGGGGGACGAGTGGCACGAAAGCTGCTCTCAAAGCAGCGACGACGAACCGGGGACAGCAGTCAGAATGACAGATACCACGAAACTTGGGGTCTCGCGCCGCGGCGTGTTGGGTGCATTCGCGGCAACGCTGGTTGTGGCGGCGCCGACCTACTCCAACGCTTTCGGATTGCTGCGGGGCGCGGGCGATATCCGCCGCGTCCGCATGTATTCCGGCCGGACCGGCGAAAGCCTTGACACGATCTATTGGATCGAGGGGGAGTACATCCCCGAAGTCGTCAAGGAAATCAATCACTTCATGCGCGACTGGCGGTCCAATGACACGGTCAAGATGGACCTGCGCACGATCGACATCATGGCCGCCGCGCATAGCCTGATGGATGTGTCGGAACCCTATATGCTGCTGTCGGGCTATCGCAGCCCGGCGACCAACGCGATGCTGCGGTCCAAGTCGCGCGGCGTGGCGCGCAACTCGCTTCACATGAAGGGCCAGGCGGCGGATCTGCGGTTGAAGTCGCGCTCGGTCGGGCAGATGGCCAAGGCGGCGGAGGCCTGCGCTTCGGGCGGGGTCGGGCGCTATTCGCGGTCGAACTTCGTGCATATGGATTGCGGGCCGGTCCGCCACTGGGGCGGCTGATTTCCGCCGATCCCTTCGGACGAAAAGAACGGGGCGCCAGTGGCGCCCCTTTTCACATCTTGCCAAGGGCGGGGTGTTTCCGCCCCGGCATCAATCGACCCGGCATCAATCGCCCCTGCACGCAGACGCGTTAGTCCCGGCTGTCACCGCCCTGCCCCGCCGCGCCCCGATCACCGGCGATCTCGCGGCCACGATAGCCCTGTGCCACGACGAATTTCTCGGAACTGTCCGACCGGCTGGCCGGCGGTTTCACATTGGCCACCTTGCGGAAGTTGCGCTTGAGCATCGCCTGCATCTCGTTCTCGGCGCCGCCGGCCAGAACCTTGGCCACGAAGGTGCCGCCATCCTCCAGCACGTCGAAGGCGAAGGCGAGCGCCGCCTCGACCAGCGCCACGATGCGCAAATGGTCGGTGGCCTTGTGGCCCGAAGCGGCGGCGGCCATGTCCGACATCACCACATCGGCGCGGCCGCCGAGCCAGCCCTTCACCTTTTCATCGGCATCCTCGTCGAGGAAATCGAGCTGGTGGATCTCGGCGCCGGGGATCGGCTCCACCTCCTGCAGATCGACGCCCAGCACGGTGCCAACCTGTTTCTTGGGGTTCTGACCCAGCGCGTTGACCCGCACCACCGCCACCTGGCACCAGCCGCCCGGCGCGCAGCCAAGGTCGACCACCCGCGCGCCCGGGCGCAGGAAGCCGTATTTGTCATCCAGTTCCAGAATCTTGAAGGCCGCGCGGCCGCGATAGCCCTCTTTCTTGGCGCGCTGGACATAGGGATCGTTCAGCTGCCGCTCCAGCCAGAGGGTGGAGGAAAGCTTGCGCCCCTTGGCCGTCTTGACCCGCACGCGCAATTCGCGCTGGCCGCGCCCTGATGTTCCCTTGCCTTCGGTCATGCGTAAGGTCCGTCCTCCAGAACGCCATCCGCGCTCATCTGTGCATAAAGCAGCCCCTCGCGCAGGCCACGATCAGCCACCGAGAGGCGATCCGTGGGCCATACCCGCATCAGCGCCTGAAGGATAGCCGCGCCGGACATGATCAGCGCATGGCGATCACGCCCGATGCGCGGATCGGTGCGGCGGCCTTCGGGGCCAAGCGCAAGGTATTCGCGGATGACAAGGTCGATCTGGTCGGATGTCATCTGCAGCCCGTCCACCTTTGTGCGATCATAGCGGCGCAGGTTCAGATAGCTTGCCGCAACGGTGGTGACGGTGCCCGAAGTGCCGATGATCTGAAATCCGGCGCGGGGATTCTGGGCGTTGTAAGGGGAGAAGCTGGCGAGGTTTTCCTCGAAGAACCAGCTCATCAGGGCGAAACGCGCGGCGTCATCCTCGACATCGGCGAACTGGTCCTTCAGCGTGGCCACCCCCAGCGGGACGGAGATCCAGTCCACCACCCGGGCCGAGCGATCCCCCTGCGACTGAAACCCGCGATGCAGCCCCATGATGGAGCGGGCGCGATCTTCGGGCGGGACATCGGAGAGGTCGATCCAGACCAGTTCGGTGGACCCCCCGCCGATATCCACGACCAGAAGCTGTTCGGTGCGCGGATTGACCAGCGGCGCGCAGGATATGACGGCCAGCCGCGCCTCTTCCTCAGGCGCGATGATTTCCAGGCTGAGGCCGGTTTCGCGCCGCACCTGACGGATGAAATCCTTGGCGTTGCGGGCGCGGCGGCAGGCTTCTGTCGCCACAAGGCGCATCCGGCGGACGCCGTGCTTTTCGATCTTTTTCTGGCAGATGCGCAAGGCCTGCACCGTGCGCCCCATGGACGCGCGCGACAACCGGCCGGAAGCTTCGAGCCCCACGCCAAGCTGGACAGTCTTGGAAAAGCTGTCCACGACCTGAAACTGGCTGCCCCGCGGCTGGGCAATCAGCATCCGGCAACTGTTCGTGCCAAGGTCGAGCGCCGCGTAAAGCGTGCCCGCCCCCGGCGGATGGGGAACTGACGGTTCGACCGCATGAGGCACGCCCTCGGGCGCAGCCTTGCGCTGCGGGATCGCGTCCGCCCCCCGGGGACGCTGGGGCGTCATGACCGCCCTCCATCTGTGGTTGCCCCGATGGTAACGCCGATTGCCCGTGCAAGGCAAGCCGCGCTGTCACCCTTCTGTCGCATCCGAAAAGATTTCGACCGGATTCATGTTTTGCTTGAAGATTTTTCAGGCGACGCCCGCCGGATGCCGGTCGCCCGCCGCCGGAATTTGCGCTACCTCCCGATGGGCGTGCCACAGGGTCGCCTTCCGCGCGCGCCATGTCGAAAACCGACATCGCCTGTCGTGGTTCGGCGCTATCAACAGGGTCAACACAACGTGAGGGAATCATGCCCGAAGTCACCATCGTCTACTGGCGCGACATCCCTGCGCAGGTGATCGTCGGCAAGGGCCGCCGGGGCGCGAAGGCGCAACTGACGGAACGCTTCGAGCAGGCCATCGACCGCTGCGCCATGAAGGTGGGCGCGCGCGACACCGACAGCTATCTCGCCGAATGGCGCAAGGCGGCCCCCTATGAGGTGGAGGGCGATCAGGACGAGATCGCCAAGTCCGAGGCCGCGCGTCTTGAGGCCGAATACGACACCGCGCGCCTGAAGGCGCTGATCGATTCCGAAGGTTGGGCGAAAGCCTGACCCCATGACCCTGAGGGAGAGCCTGATGGCCCTGTTCAACTTCCGCCGCGAGGCAGCCGCCCCCGCAACGAACGCGCCGGCCGAGATGGAGGCCTTCCTCAAGGGCTTTTCCATCGAGGTGATGCCCCGCACCGCCGAAAAGGTGGAAAGCTTCCGCGACATCCTGCCCGCGGGCACGCGCGTCTATATCGCCCATATCGACGGCACGCCGATCGAGGACATGGTGGCGACGGCAAAGCGGCTGAACGCCGAGGGCTTTCCGGTGATGCCGCATTTCCCGGCGCGCATCATCAAGGACAAGGCGACGCTTTCCGACTGGGTCGCCCGCTACAAGGGCGAGGCGGATGTGAAGCAGGGCCTGATCCTGGCCGGTGGCGTGGCGCAGCCGGTGGGGGAGTTCCACACCTCGATGCAGCTTCTGGAATCGGGGGCCTTTGACGGGTTCGAGCGGCTGCATGTCGCGGGCCACCCGGAAGGCAACAAGGACATTGATCCGGATGGATCGGACAAGATGGTGATGGAGGCCGCGCGCTGGAAATCCGCCTTTGCCGAGCGCACCGATGCGAAAATGGCGATGGCCACCCAGTTCTGCTTTGAGGCCGAGCCGGTGATCGCATGGGTCGACCGGCTGCGCGCCGAAGGGATCGCCCTGCCCGTCCATATCGGCGTGGCTGGCCCGGCCAAGCTGCAGACGCTGATCAAGTTCGCCATCGCCTGCGGCGTCGGCCCCTCGCTTCGCGTGCTGCAGAAGCGCGCGATGGATGTGACCAAGCTTCTGCTGCCCTATGAGCCGACCGAGTTCGTCGGCGCGCTGGCGGCGCATAAGGCGAAGCATCCCGATTTCGGGATCGAATCCGTCCACTTCTTCCCGCTGGGCGGCATCAAGACCAATGCCACCTGGACCACTGAGAACGGCGGCACCTCCGGCCGCCCCGCGAACGCATAAGAAAAAGGTTCAACGATGACCCGTACCGTCCTGGAATCCAAAACGAAAACCGTGATCATCGGTTTTGATGAACCGTTCTGCGTGATCGGCGAGCGCATCAACCCGACCGGGCGCAAGAAGCTGGCGGCCGAGCTGGAGGCGGGCAATTTCGAAACCGTCATCAAGGACGCGCTGGAACAGGTCGCCTGCGGGGCGACGGTGCTTGATGTGAATTCGGGCGCGGTCTTCACCAACAAGATGGCCGAAGACCCGCGCTATGCCGACAACAACTTTGTCGAACCGCCGCTGATGAAGGCGCTGATCGAGATCGTGCAGCAGACGGTGGACGTGCCGCTTTGCATCGACAGCTCGGTCCCCGCCGCGCTTGAGGCGGGGCTTGCCGCCTGCGAAGGCCGCCCCCTTCTGAACTCGGTGACGGGCGAGGAAGAGCGTCTGGAACTCGTCCTGCCGCTGGTGAAGAAATACAATGTGCCCGTCGTCGCCATCTCGAACGACGATACCGGCATCTCGCCCGATCCGGATGTCCGCTTTGCCGTGGCCAGGAAGATCGTCGAACGCGCCGCCGATTTCGGCATCCCGGCCCATGACATCGTGGTGGACCCGCTGGTGATGCCGGTGGGGGCCATGGCCAGTGCGGGCCAGCAGGTCTTTGCGCTGGTCCGCCGCCTGCGCGATGAGCTGGGCGTGAACACCACCTGCGGCGCGTCCAACATCAGCTTTGGCCTGCCGCATCGCCATGGCATCAACGGGGCCTTCCTGCCCATGGCCATCGGCGCGGGCATGACCAGCGCGATCATGAACCCCGTGCGCCAGCAGGAGATGGAGGCGATCCGCGCCGCCAACTTCCTGATGAACCACGATGCCAATGGCGGCGAATGGATACGTTTCGCCAAGGTGCTGGAAGCGGTCGAAGGCGGCATGACCTTTGCCGAGGCGTCCAGCGCCGCCTCGCAGGCCGCCGGCGGCCGCCGGGGCGGGCGGCGCGGCCGGGGCTGATTAACCCTTTCGCAACCATGGGGCGGCTAGGCTCGCCCCATGCAGAGCGTCAGGCAATCATCATCAGACACCTGGATCCGGCTGATCTTTTCGGCCAAGGCGGCGGATGGGCATGTCATCCGTCGCAATGTCACGTGGATCGACCGCGAAGTCGGGCGGGAACGATTCATCGCCGAGGTGCGCAAGCGCGGCTTTCACCTGATGCAGACCGCCGACCAGTTCATCGTTGTCTGCCATTCCGGCCCTGTGCATCTGCTGTTCTGAAAGGTCCGCAGGGCCAACGAATTTTCTGCGAAAATTCAGGCCCTGCACCTCTGATTTTTCGCAGAAAAATCGTTGAGGTGCGGTTAACCTGCGCGGGTGACACCCTCAAGGACAAGACGCTCATGCCCGCCCCGCTTTTCGGCATCACCATCCTCGATCTGACTCATGTCCTTGCCGGGCCCTTCTGCGCGTCCGGCTTGCAGGATCTGGGGGCGCGGGTGATCAAGGTGGAACGCCCCGGCACCGGCGACGACACCCGCGCCTTTCCGCCCTTTCGCGATGGCCAGTCGGCCTATTTCGCGGCGTTGAACGCGGGCAAGCAGTCCATCGCGCTGGATCTGAAGGCCGAGGGGGACCGCGCGCTTTTTGACCGGCTGCTCGCACGCGCGGATATTCTGCTGGAAAACTTCCGCCCCGGCGTGATGGAGCGGCTGGGATATGGCTGGGAGGCGCTGCAATCCCGCCATCCGCGGCTGATCTATGGCGCGGTGTCGGGCTTTGGCCATAGCGGCCCGGATGCAGGCAAGCCCGCCTATGACATGGTGGTGCAGGCCCGCGGCGGGGTGATGTCGATCACCGGCGAGGAAGGCGGGCCGCCAGTCCGGGTGGGGGCCTCGATCGGGGACATCGTGGCGGGGATGTATCTGGCACAGGGGGTGTTGGCCGCGCTTTATGCCCGGGAAAGATCGGGCCGGGGGGCGAAGATCGACATCGCCATGCTGGATGCGCAGATCGCCATTCAGGAACACAGCCTTGCCATCACCGGCACGACGGGCATTCCGCCCGGGCCGACGGGCGCGCGCCATCCGACGATCACGCCCTTTTCCACCTATCGCGCCGCGGACGGCTTTTTCGTCATCGCGGCAGGCAATGACGCGATCTTTGCCCGGCTTCTGGCCGCGCTGGACCTGCCGCTTGCGGGCGATGCGCGCTTTGCCAGCAATGCCGCGCGCTGCGAGAATGTCCATCTTCTGAAGCGCTTGATCGAGGCGGTCACCCTGCAGCATCCGGCGGATCACTGGATCGCCCGGCTGGAGGCGGCGGGCGTGCCCACGGGGCGCGTGCAGGACATGGCGCAGGCGATGCGCGATCCTCAGGTTCTGGCGCGCAACATGATCCTGCCCGTCGCGCCCCGCCCGGGCGGGCCGGAATTCGTGGCCGCGGGCAATCCGATCAAGATGACGGGCCTTGCCGAACCGGCCGGGCGACCGCCCGCGCCGGCGCTGGACGGCGACCGCGCGGCGATCCTGGCCTGGCTTGACGCAGGCGAACCCTGATCCGACGCAATCCGGCATTGCAGGCGGCGCGGCGCGGCCTAGAACAGGGACGCGCAAGGAAACACCGGTGAACTCATGTCCGATCAAGACGATGCCCTCGTCATCTTTACCCCGTCTGGCAAGCGTGGGCGCTTTCCGCTTGGAACCCCCGTCCTGACGGCGGCGCGGCAGCTTGGCGTGGATCTCGATTCCGTCTGCGGCGGGCGCGGCATCTGTTCGAAATGCCAGATCACGCCCAGCTATGGCGATTTTCCCAAGCATGGGGTGACGGTGGCCGATGGCGCGCTGACGGAATGGAATTCTGTCGAGGAACGCTACAAGTCCAAGCGCGGCATGATCGACGGGCGGCGGCTGGGCTGTCAGGCCAAGGTGATGGGCGATGTGGTGATCGACGTGCCGCCGGAAAGCCAGGTGCACAAGCAGGTGATCCGCAAGTCGGCCACCCAGCGCGACATCACCATGGATCCCGCGACGCGGCTTCTTTACGTCGAGGTGGCCGAACCCGACATGCACGAGCCCACGGGCGATTTCGAACGCCTTGCCATCGCGCTGCGCGACCAGTGGCAGGTGGCGGATGTCTCGGCCGATCTGGCGCTCTTGCGGCGCCTGCAGCCCGTGCTGCGCAAGGGCGAGTGGAAGGTCACCGTCGCGCTGCACAAGGGCAACCATGATGCAACGCCCCGCATCCTCGACCTGTGGCCGGGGTTCCATGAGGGCGGGCTTTACGGGCTGGCGATCGACCTTGGCTCCACCACCATCGCGGCGCATCTGTGCGATCTGAAGGATGGGTCGGTGCTGGCCTCATCCGGGTTGATGAACCCGCAGATCCGCTTTGGCGAAGATCTGATGAGCCGCGTCTCTTACGCCATGATGAACCCCGGCGGGGATGTGGAGATGACGCGCGCGGTGCGCGAGGCGATCAATGCGCTGGCGGCCTCCATCGCCGCCGAGGCGGGCGTCGAGGCGGCCGCGATCTATGAGGTGGTCTTCGTCTGCAATCCCGTGATGCATCATCTGCTGCTGGGGATTGATCCGGTGGAACTGGGTCAGGCACCCTTTGCGCTGGCCACCTCCGGCTCGCTTTCGCTGGATGCGCGGGATCTCGATCTGACCAATCTGAACCGGGCGGCGCGGGTCTATGTGCTGCCCTGCATCGCAGGCCATGTGGGGGCCGATGCCGCCGCCGTGGCGCTGTCGGAGGAGCCGGGCAAATCCAAGGACATGGTGCTGATCGTGGATGTCGGCACCAATGCCGAGATCCTGCTGGGCAATGAAACGCGCGTTCTTGCCTGTTCCTCGCCCACCGGCCCGGCCTTTGAGGGCGCGCAGATTTCCAGCGGCCAGCGCGCCGCACCAGGCGCCATCGAGCGGGTGGAGATCGACCCCGCAACGAAAGAGCCGCGGTTCAAGGTGATCGGCAGCGACCTGTGGTCCACCGATGCAGGCTTTGCCGAGGCGACAAGGCAGACCGGCATCACCGGCATCTGCGGATCGGGAATCATCGAGGCGGTGGCGGAACTGCGCCTTGCGGGACTGGTCGATCCGGGCGGGCTGATCGGCAGCCCCGAACAGACCGGCACATGGCGCTGCACGCCCGAGGGGCGGACGCACAGCTATATCCTGCATGACGGCAGCCTTGAGGGCGGCCCGCGGATCATGGTGACGCAGGGCGACATCCGCGCGATCCAGCTTGCGAAATCGGCGCTTTATGCGGGCGCGCGGCTGTTGATGGATACGATGGGCGTGGACAAGGTCGACCGTGTCACGCTGGCCGGGGCCTTTGGCGCGCATATCAGCCCGAAACATGCCATGGTTCTGGGCATGATCCCCGATGTCCCGCTGGACAAGGTGACCAGCGCCGGGAATGCCGCCGGAACCGGTGCGCGCATCGCGCTGTGCAACGTGGCCGCGCGCGACCAGATCGAGGCGACGGTGCATCAGATCCACAAGGTGGAAACCGCGATCGAGCCGAAGTTCCAGGAACATTTCGTCAATGCCAATGCCATCCCGCATGCGACGGATCCCTTCCCGGAACTGAACGCCATCGTCACCCTGCCCAATGTCAGCTTCAACGCGGGCGGATCGGGCGGGGGTGAGGGTCGCCGCCGCCGCCGCGGATGATCGGGGGCTGATCGGCGGTTGATGGGGCCTTTCCTTCTGCGCCTGCCGCCTTACAATGGGGGCAGGCGCGAAGCAGGAAGACAATGTCGGAAGACCCGGTAGCAGATCTGATCGACCGGGTGGCCGGGCAGGACCGCGCGGCCTTTCGCGAACTTTATTCCTGCGCTTCGGCGAAACTTATGGGCGTGCTTCTGCGTATGCTTGGTCACAGGGCCGAGGCGGAAGAGGCGCTTCAGGAAGTTTTCACCCGCGTCTGGCTGCGTGCCGGGCGCTTTGACGCCACAAAGGGACGCGGCATGACATGGCTGATCGCCATCGCGCGCAACCACGCCATCGACCGCCTGCGCGCCCGCCCCGATGCGGCGGCCGATGCCGGGCCCGAGGCGCTGGAACAACTGCGCGAGACCGGCCCGGGCGCGGAAGGCCGCCTGATCGCCATGGGCGAGGCCGGGCGGATCGCCGACTGCTTCCAGACGCTGGAACCCGACCGCGCCGAGGCCGTGCGCGGGGCCTATCTGGGCGGGCTGTCCTATGCCGATCTGGCCGCGCGCCATGACGTGCCGCTGAACACCATGCGGACATGGCTGCGGCGCAGTCTCCTCAAGCTGAGGGAGTGTCTGGACGCATGACGACCGACGACATCCCCCTGTCCCCGCTTGATTCCGATGATGCGCTGGCCGCCGAATATGTGCTGGGCGTGCTGGACATGGCCGAGCGCAGCGCCGCCGAGGCGCGGCTGAAACATGACAGCGCCTTTGCCGACCGGGTCGCCGCCTGGGCCACGCGGCTGGCCGAGCTGAACGACGCCTACCCCGAGGTGGAGGCCCCCGATCTTTTGCCCCGGATCGAGGCGCGGCTTTTCCCGGCAGAGCCGCCCCCGCCGCGCCGCCCGCTGTTCGGCTGGCTGGCAGGGCTGGCCACGGCGGCGGCGCTGGTCCTTGCGGCGCTGGCCCTGTTCCCGCCCGCCGCGCCCACCGCGCGGCTGGTCGCCACACTGGGCGAGGCGGATGCCGCGCTGCGATTCGAGGCGCGCTTCGACGGGCAGGCCCTGACGGTGACGCGCGTGGCGGGCAGCGCCGCCCCGGCGGGGCAGGTGCAGGAAGTCTGGATCATCGCGCCGGATTCGGCCCCCGTCTCGCTGGGCCTGCTGGAGGGTGAAAGCCTGGCCGTGCCCTATCCGGCCGCCCCCGTGGGCTGGACGCTGGCGGTATCGCTTGAACCGGGCGGAGGTTCGCCCACCGGCGCGCCGACCGGGCCTGTCGTGGCGGCAGGCGTCATCACGGATCTGTGACGCGGATTTTGTGCGGGGGGTGAAACTCTCACCATCCGGCTGCGTAGCTTCCCGGGCAAGGCAGGAGATCCTGCCGCAACCAAGGGAGATACCACATGAAACTCGGCTTTGCCGTTCCGGCGCTGATGTTGTCTGCAACCCTTGCCATGGCGGCAAGCGATGGCAGCGAAAACCCGATGGTGGGCGGCGCGCCCATGTTCTCGGACAAGACCATCGTGGAAAACGCCGTGAATTCGGCGGATCACACCACGCTGGTGGCGGCCGTGCAGGCCGCCGGTCTGGTGGAAACGCTGCAGGGCGCGGGACCCTTCACCGTCTTTGCCCCCACCAATGACGCCTTCGCCAAGCTGCCCGCAGGCACCGTGGAAACGCTGCTGAAGCCGGAAAACAAGGATCAACTGACCAAGATCCTGACCTGCCATGTCGTGGCGGCCAATGCCATGTCGACCGATATCGTGAAGATGATCGCCGACGATGGCGGCATGCACAAGATCGGCACCGTGGGCGGCTGTGAATTCACCGCAAGCATGGAGGGCGATGCCGTCAAGATCACCGATGGTCAGGGCAATGTCGCCATCGTCACCATCGCGGATGTGAAGCAATCCAACGGCGTGATCCATGTGATCGACACGGTTCTGCTGCCCGCGATGTAACCTTCGCAGGCTGCGGGGTTCGGGCGGGGGGCGTCACACCCCCGCCCGCGCTCGGGAAACACTTCGGCCAACCCGATCCTGTCCCCAAACACCGGGCGCCGGAGCGGGCAAGGGGATTTCCCGCATTTTCGGGATTTCCCCTTGCCAACTTGCCCTGCCCTGCCCTTTCCTGCCGGCATGGATCGACGGTTTCTCTTTCTTCTGTCCTCGGCCCGTCGGGGCGGCAATGCCGAAGCGCTGGCGCGCCATGCGGCGGCGGATCTGCCCCCCGAATGCCAGCACTGGATCGACCTGGGCGATCCCGCCCTTCCCCCCTTTCACGATCTGCGCCCGGCCTTTGCCAGCCCGGAAGGCCCGGTCGGGCATGTCATGGCCGCGATGCGCACAGCAAGCGACGTGGTCTTCGTGGCCCCCGTCTACTGGTATGGCCTGCCCGCCCCGGCCAAACTGCTGCTGGATCACTGGTCGGGCTGGCTGGATGCGCCGGAAACCGGCTTTGCCGATTGGGCAAAGGGCCTGACCATCCACCTGATCACCACCCGCGCCGACCCCGATCCCACGGTCCCCGACCTGCCCGAAGCGATGCTGAAACGCGCCACGCTCTGGCTGGGGATGCGCTGGGGCGGCGCGCTGCATGGGATCGCCGATGCCCCGGGCGAGATCGCGCAGGACCGCGCGGCCATGACGGCGGCGGCGGGTTTCCTGATCGGAAACAATCCCTGACAGGGGCAAAGTCCGCTTGCCAGAGGGCGCGGGCATGACCTACCCTTTCGTATAGGCTGCCCCTGTCCCGCGTTCGCCCCGAGGTTCCCATGCCCCTTCGTGCCGCCGGTCTTGCCACCCTGTTCGCCCTGTCCCTGTCCCTGTCCGGCCCCGCCCTTTCCGAAGGGGCCAGCATCATCGTGCTGGACGGCTCCGGCTCCATGTGGGGCCAGATCGAAGGGCGCGCAAAGCTTGAAATCGCGCGCGAGGCGCTGGCCGGGGTGCTGCAGGGGGTGGATCCCGCCGCAGAACTGGGCCTGATGGCCTATGGCCACCGCGAAAAAGGATCCTGCGGGGATATCGAACTGATCGTTCCCCCCGGCCCGGGCACTGCTGCCGCCATCGCCGAGGCCGCCGCCGGGATGAAATTCCTGGGCAAGACCCCGCTGACCGAAGCCGTGCGCCAGGCCGCCGCCGCGCTGCGCGCGACCGAGGCGAAGGCCACCGTCATCCTGATCACCGACGGGATCGAAACCTGTGATGCCGACCCTTGCGCGCTGGGGCGCGAGCTTGCGGAGACGGGCGTCGATTTCACCACCCATGTCGTGGGCTTTGGCCTGACGGCGGAAGAGGGGCGCACGGTTGCCTGTCTGGCCGAGAATACGGGCGGGCGCTATATCGAGGCAGGCGACGCCGCCGCGCTGTCGCAGGCCCTGCAGACCACCGTCGCCGTGGTGGAGCCCGCGCCGGACCCCGCCCCCGAACCGGAGCCCGAACCGGAACCCGCGCCGAAAGTGGTGGCGAATTTCGATCCCGTCCTCCTTCTCGCCGAAGGGCAGGACGAGGGGGAAGAGGTGCAGGGCGCCTATTTCGACCTGCGCCCCCTGGGTGCGGATGGCATGCCGGGCGAGGTGGCGGGCACCACCCACGGTTTCGGGACAGACCAGTATCCGCCGGGCGATTACCGGGTTGAGGCGCGGCTGGGCGAGGCCACGGCCAGCGCCGATGTGACGCTGACGGATGATGCCGTGGCGCGGCCGGTGATGATCCTGAATGCCGGGATCATCGGGCTGAACCTCTTCATCAAGGAGGGCGAAGCCGCGCCCGGGGCCTATTTCGAATTCGCCGCCCCCTCGGGTGAGGTGCTGGCCTATGGCTATGGCAGCGGCAGCTTCATCCTGCCTGCCGGGGATTATGCGATCAACACCCAGCTCGGCACCGCAAAGGCGTCAGAGCCGCTGACCCTTGCCGCAGGCGAACGGATGACGCGGGAGATCGTGCTGGGCACCGGTCTTGCCGTGGTCGAGGCCTTCTATGCCGAAGGCGTGCAGGTCGAGGGCGGCGATCATTTCGTGCAGATCTTCCCCGCGAAGGCCAATCTGGACGGCAGCCGGAACGACATCGCCTATACCTATGGCGCGGGCGCGCAGTTCGATCTGCCGCCGGGCGATTATGTGGCGCGCGCCACGCTGGGCGAGGCCGTGGCCGAAAGCCCCTTCACGATCAAGCCCGGCGAACGCAGCGACATCGTGGTGCTGCTGAATGCCGGGGTGGCCGCGATCACCGCCCCGGGGGCCGAAGGCATCCGCTTCGAGACGGCAAAGCCCGACATCAACGGCAAGCGCAAGGAGATGGGCTATACCTTCGGCGAAGCCTACCAGACCACCCTGCCCGCCGGCGACTATGTCGCCATCGTCCGCCGGGCCGAGGCGACAAGCGAAACCCCCTTCACCGTGCGCCCGGGCGAAAGGACCGAAGTCACCAGCACGCCCTGACGCCCGGCACGGTTGCCGCTTGACGCGGCACCTGCCATCGCTTACCTGAACCCCAAGGCGGGTGTAGCTCAATGGTAGAGCAGCAGCTTCCCAAGCTGAATACGAGGGTTCGATTCCCTTCACCCGCTCCATCCCTTCCCTTCTTCCGCCGGGCTTGCTAGCAAGCGGCCAGCAGCAATGAAGGGAATTCAGCATGAGCAGCACCATCACCCGCATCGGCACCGGCGCCCGCATGTCCGAGGCCGTCTGCTATAACGGCATCGTCTGGCTGGCGGGCCAGGTCGGCAATCCGGGCGACAGCGTGGCGGATCAGACCCGCACCTGTCTGGCCGAGGTGGACCGGATCCTCGCGGAAGCCGGCACCGACAAGACGCGCATCCTTTCGGCGCAGATCTGGCTGGCCGATATCGCAACCTTTGGCGAGATGAACGCGGTCTGGGACGCCTGGGTTCCGCAAGGCCACACCCCCGCCCGCGCCACGGGCGAGGCGAAGCTGGCGACGCCCGACTATCTGGTCGAGGTGATCGTCACGGCCGCGTTGAAGTAAGGAAATTTCTTCGAAGAAATTTGCAAAAATCTTCAAAGTTTTTTGGCCCCTGGCGCGATGCGCCGGGGGCTTTCCTTATCCCCGGAACCACGCTGCCAGCGCCGCCGTCGATCCATCCTTGCCATCCGTCCCCTGCCGCCCCTCCAGCACGGGCTGCAGCGCCAGCGCCAGCTCCTTGCCCAGTTCCACTCCCCACTGGTCGTAGGAGTTGATGCCAAGGATCACGCCCTCGACGAAGACCCGATGTTCATAAAGCGCGATGATCTGGCCAAGGGTGAAGGGCGTCAGCCGGTCATAGGCCAGCGTGACGGAGGGGCGGTTGCCCGGGAACACTCGGTGCCGCGCCTGCCGTTCCAGTTCGGCCCCCGTGAGGCCCTTCCGCGCCATGATCGCGCGCGCCTCGTCCAAGGACCGCCCGCGCAGCAGCGCTTCGGACTGGGCGAGGCAGTTCGACACCAGAAGGACGTGCTGATGAGCAAGGTCGGGTTCATGGCCCTGCCGCGCGATGAGGAATTCGCAGGGGACGACGCGCGTGCCTTGGTGGATCAGCTGGTAAAAGGCGTGCTGGCCGTTCGTGCCGGGTTCGCCCCAGACGACGGGGCCGGAATGGGTGGGCAGGTCGGACCCGTCCATCGCCACGCGCTTGCCGTTGCTCTCCATCTCCAACTGCTGAAGGTAGGCGGGCAGGCGCGACAGGCGCTGGTCATAGGGCAGCACAGCGCGGGTGGCATGGCCGCAGATCTGGTTGTGCCAGATGCCCACCAGCGCCAACAGGACGGGCAGGTTGGCGTCGAAGGGGGCATTCAGGAAATGGGCATCCATGGCGCGGCCACCCGCCAGGAAGGCGCGGAAATCCTCGGGCCCGACAGCCAGCATGAGGGCAAGGCCGATGGGGCCCCACATGGAATAGCGGCCACCCACCCAATCCTCGAAGCCGAAGACGCGGGAGGGGTCGATCCCGAAGGCGGCGGTCTTGTCGGCGGCGGTGGAGACGGCGGCGAATTGCGCGGCGGGGTTCGCCACCTTGCCCGCCATCCAGGCCCGCGCCGTTTCGGCATTGGTCATCGTCTCGATCGTGGTGAAGGTCTTTGACGCCACGATCACCAGCGTCGTTTCAGGGTTCAGCCCCTTCAGCGTGTCGGCGATATGCGCGCCATCCACGTTCGACACGTAATGGCAGCGCGGCCCGTCGTGATAGGGTGCCAGCGCCAGCGTCGCCATCGCAGGGCCGAGGTCGGAGCCGCCGATCCCGATATTCACCACATCGGTGATCCGGCCCCCCTGCCCCGTGAAGCGCCCCTCGCGCACGTCGCGGGCGAAGGCTTCCATCCGTTCCAGTGTTTCGACGATGCCCGGAATGACGTTCTTGCCATCCACGATCACCGTGCCGTCCAGATTGCGCAGCGCGGTGTGCAGCACGGCGCGGCCTTCGGTGTCGTTGATCTTTTCGCCCGTGAACATGGCGCGGCGCTTGTCGGCCACGCCCGCGGCTTCGGCGAGGTCCACCAGCAGGCGGCGGCCCGTCGCGTCGATATTGGTCTTGGACCAGTCCAGCCGCATCCCGTCGGCCTCTGCGGTAAAGGCCTGCGCGCGGCCGGCCTCGGCGAAGAGGTCAAGGATGCGGCGGCCACCCACCGCCTGATGATGCGCGGACAGCGCGTCCCACTTGGCTTTCATCGGTTCACTCCGCCCAATGCACGGTTGCGTTGTCGAGGATGGCGCGCACGGGCGCCTCTTCGGGGGGAAGGGTCAGCGCGCGTTCCAGCGCGTCGCGCTTTTCCTGCCCGGTGATCAGGATGTGGATGTTCATCGCGCCCTTCAGCACGGGCGCGGTGAGGGTGATGCGGGGCTCGCCCGCCGCCTCGGCCCGCATGGGCAGAAGGAGCGGCGCGTCGGGGGCCAGCGCCTCGGCCAGACGGTCGGCACCCGGGAAGAGGCTGGCAGTGTGCATATCCGCGCCCATACCCAGCAGCAGAACCGAGATCGGCAGATGCGGGCGCAGGCCTTCGGCCAGAGCCTCCAACTTCTCCTCGGGAGACGTGGCCGGAGCGTAGAGCGGCACCAGTTGCGCCGCCGCCGCCTTGCCGCGCAGCAGGCGTTCGCGCAGGAGGCGCGTGTTCGAGCGGGGGCTGTCCTCGGCCACCCAGCGTTCGTCGTTCAGGAAGACCGCAACCTTCGACCAATCCAGATCGACACCCGACAGCGTGTCGAAGATCGGCCCCGGCGTCGTCCCGCCGGGAACCGAGAGAGACGCCCGCCCCTCGCGCCGCAGGAAATCGGCCAGTTGTCCGGCGATGACATTCGCCAGTCCCAGCATCAGGAATTCGCGGTCGGGGTAGGTTTCGAACCTCATCCCTTGATCTCCCGCCAGCGGCGGCCATCGCGATGCATCAGCATCAGCGCATCTTCCGGCCCCGACGAGCCGGGATCGTATCCCTGCGGGCGGTCGCCCCGCGCCTCCCACCCGGCGATGATGGGGTCGGCCCAGGCCCAGGCGGCCTCTACCTCATCCCCGCGCATGAAGAGGGTCTGGTTGCCCCGGATCACGTCCATGATCAGGCGTTCATAGGCATCGGGGATATCCTCTGCATCGTCCCCCAGCGCATCGGCGAAGGACATGTCGAGCGGGACCTGCATCAGGCGCATCCCCCCCGGCCCCGGTTCCTTGATCATCATCATCAGGTTCATCCCCTCATTCGGTTGCAGCCGGATGACGAGGACGTTTTCGCGCCAGCCCTTCGCATCGTCAAAGATGGAATGCGGCGGTTCCTTGAAGGTGATGGCGATTTCACTGGCGCGCGAGCGCAGGCGTTTTCCCGTGCGCAGGTAGAAGGGCGTGCCCTTCCAGCGCCAGTTGGAGATGTGGCACTTCAGCGCGATATAGCTTTCAGTGCGCGAATTGGGGTCTTCGCAATGTTCGAGGTATCCGCCCTGCCCGCCGCCCGCGAGGTATTGGCCGCGCACGATATCCTCGGGGCGCACGGCATCCAGCGCGCGGATCACCTTCAGCTTTTCATCCCGCACGGCATCGGGATCAAAGTGATAGGGCGGTTCCATCGCGATCAGGCAGAGAAGCTGCATCAGGTGGTTCTGCACCATGTCCCGCATGGCGCCGGATTTGTCGTAATAGGCGCCGCGGCCTTCGACGCCCACGGTCTCGGCGACCGTGATCTGGACATGGTCGATGTATTCGGCCTTCCAGAGCGGTTCGAAGAGGATATTGGCAAAGCGGACGGCCATAAGGTTCTGGACCGTCTCCTTGCCCAGATAATGGTCGATCCGGTAGATCTGATGTTCCGCGAAATGCTGGGCCAGCACGGCGTTCAGCGCGCGAAGGCCGAGGCCAGATCGCGGCCAAAGGGCTTTTCCACCACGATCCGGCTCCAAGCATCGGCGATGCCATGGGCGTGGAGCCGTTCGGCCAGATCGCCGAACAGCGCCGGCGCGACCGAGAAATAGAAGGCGCGCACCACATTCTCGCGCATCCGCGATTTCAGCGCATCCCAGCCGCCGGTTCCCTTGGCGTCGATCGAGACGAATCCGATCCGGTCAAGGAAGGCCGCGATCACCTTGTCATCGCGGCGCTCGGCCGGGACGAATTCGGCGATGGCCTCGGCCACCATCTGGCGGAAAGCCTCATCCGACAATTCGCCCCGCGCGGCCCCGATGATGCGGCTGTCGGCGGGCATCTGGCCGGCAAGGAAGCGGCGATAAAGACCCGGAAGGATCTTGCGGCGGGCAAGATCGCCGGTGCCCCCGAAGATCACCAGATCAAAGGGATCGACCGGGATAACGCGCGAAACCATGACTGTCCCTCGTTTTTTATGCCGGCGCGGACGCGCCTGTTAGCGCTAACGCGCCCGCTTGTAGCGCCGCAGGCCGCGCGAGTCTAGCACCGAGGCGCGATCAGGCAAACGCAGGCCGGGGCCTTCAGCGAAAAATGGGCGGGGGCGGGCCGCGAAACCCCGTCCCGGGCCCGACCCGGGACCTCCGCCTCGCCCCCAGCGCCGGGCCGCCGGGAGGCCCCGGATCAGGTCCGGGGCGCGCGCGGGGGTAGCACATCACCCCTCGTCCAGGGCCTGCCAGCGCACGCGCAGAAGGCCCGGCTCGGCGGCAAGGCGCTGCACGGCCAGTTCCAGCATCTCATCCGTCACCCCCTCGCCCGAGACGGTGGCGGCAAGGTCCATGCCTTCGCCCCCCTCCGCCGCCTGTGCGGCCACTTCGGAAAGGTGCAGCCCCCCGATGGTCAGCGTGCGCAGCACAAGGGCGCGGGTGGCGGCCTCCTGCTCCGGGCGGCAGGTCAGGATGACGCGGAAGGCGCGGGTGATGGGAACGCCGGCCTTTGTCTTTTTCTTCAGCCACTTGACCAGCGGCCGCAGGCCAAGGTTCACGAAGACCACCATCCCCGTCAGCAGCAGCGCATGGGGCCAGGCGCCCGCCCCCGCCATCATCCCCACCGCCGCCGAACACCACAGCGTCGCCGCCGTGTTCAGGCCATGGACGTTGAATCCGTCGCGGAAGATGATGCCCGCGCCCAGAAAACCGATGCCCG
This sequence comes from Paracoccaceae bacterium, assembly GCA_041397045.1. Lineage (GTDB taxonomy): Bacteria > Pseudomonadota > Alphaproteobacteria > Rhodobacterales > Rhodobacteraceae > Paragemmobacter. The sequence goes on along the minus strand of JAWKXK010000010.1, from coordinate 176,268 downwards.
AGACGATCTGCGCGGCCACGCGGGTGGGGCTCACCTCATCGGGGAACAGGCCGAGAATACCACGAAGGCCGCCGCCCAGCGCCACCAGCGCATTGGTCCGCAGCCCCGCCATGCGTTGCCGCACCTGCCGTTCCGACCCGATCACCCGCCGCAGACCATCGCCACCGCAAGGTTCAGCGCGGCCAATTGCAGCGCATGGGGAAAGACAGTGGTCAGCATGGGGGCCCCCGAATGGAAAGGCCCAGATCATCCCCGTCCGGGGGAATGTAAATGTTTTGTAACGACTATATGACAGAAAAATCCGTCACCGACCTTTCGGCCCGCCGCCTGCCCCTGCGTCAGGCATCCAGTTCCGCATCCCAATACAGGTAATCCATCCAGCTTTCATGCAGGTGATTGGGCGGGGAACTTGCGGCCATGGCCTTCCGCATTTCCTCGGGCGAGGGCGGGCGCGGCGGGCGGCGCAACTGCAGGCCGGACTGGCGCAGCGTCTTTGATCCCTTGCGCAGGTTGCAGGGCGAACAGGCGGCGACCACGTTTTCCCATGAGGTGACCCCGCCGCGCGACAAGGGCAGAACGTGATCGAAGGTCAGATCGCCCTTCGCGCCGCAATACTGGCAGGAAAATTCGTCCCGCAGAAAAAGATTGAAGCGCGTGAAGGCCACGCGCTTCTGGGGATTTGACGTAATCCTTCAGCACGACGACCGAAGGTATGCGGAATTCCTGCCTCTGGCTGCGGACGACGTGGTCATATTCCGCGACGATCTGCACCCGGTCGAGCACGGCGGCCTTGATCGCCTCTTGCCAGGGCCAAAGACTGAGGGGGTAGTAACTGAGGGCCGGTAATCGGCATTCAGCACCAGAGCGGGGTAATGCTTCAGCGCCGCCGGGTCCCTTACGAACTGTGTTCTGAAATCGCCGTCCATTCCTTGCGAGACTCCGCCTTTGTCCTGCGGTCCTTTCCGACCCAGGGCGGGGGCCCGCCCCGACATGCGCACTATATCTGGCGTTCCGTGTCTGGCAAGCCCCAGAGGCTGTGGTGTCCGGTCACATCCGCCTGAGATGCGGGATACAGGGGGAAGGTGACGGCGGCGTGACGGTGCTGCCCGTTCGATGGGCAGATGCGGCGACCCCGTCCCGGGCTTGACCCGGGACCTCTGATCGGGCCGGGGACGCGGGTGCTGCCGGGAGGCCAAGGGCCAGGCCCGGGGCGGGTGTTCCTGTGAGAAAGGGGCAGTCCCTTGCAGGACCGCCCCCCGTGATGTTCCAGTCTGCCCCCGCTCAATGCGCGGCGGCGACCGCGCGCTTGGTCAGCACCTTCACGAGGTTGGCCCGATAGGCGGGCGTGCCGTGCAGGTCGCCGATCATGTCGTCGGAGGAAACCGTCAGCCCCTCCACCGCCGCAGCGGAGAAGTTCGCCGACAGGGCCTTTTCCGCGTCATGCCAGCGGAAGACGCCGTTGTTCGACGCCCCCGTCACCGCCACCCGTACGCCATCCTTGAACCTGGCCACGAAGACGCCGGTCAGGGCAAAGCGGGACGCGGGTTGGTTGAACTTCACATAAGCGGCCTTTTCCGGAACCGGGAAAGTGACGCCGGTGACGATCTCGCCTTCTTCCAGCGCGGTGGTGAACATGCCCTGGAAGTAATCGTCGGCGGGGATCTTGCGGCGGTTGGTCACCACCGTCGCGCCCGATCCCAGCACGCCCGCCGGATAGCAGGCCGCCGGGTCGTTGTTGGCGATGGAGCCGCCGATGGTCCCACGGTTGCGCACCGCCGGATCGCCGATCCCGCCCGCCAGCGCGGCAAGCGCGGGGTAATGCGCCGCCGCCTCTTTCGCGACAGTCGCATGGGTGGTGGCCCCCCCGATGGAGAGGCCGTCATCCCCCATGCAGACGCCCTTCATCTCGGCGATCCCGGTCAGGGAGACGAGCGTGCTGGGCGCGGCAAGGCGCTGTTTCAGAGTGGGCGTCAGGGTCTGCCCGCCCGACAGGGCCTGCGCCCCCTCGGAGGACAGCGCCTTGACCGCATCGGCGATGGTGGCGGGTTTGACGAAGTCGAAATTGTGCATGGCTCTGCCCCCCTCAGCCGTTGATCGCCGACCACACCCGTGCCGGAGACACGGGCATGTCGATATGTTTGACGTGGCTGTGGCCGCCGCGATGGAGCGCGTCGATCACCGCATTGACGACCGCCGGAGGCGATCCGATGGCCCCGGCCTCGCCACAGCCCTTCACCCCCAGCGGGTTGTGGGTGCAGGGCGTGACGCAGGAATGGTCCACCGTGTAGAAGGGCACGTCATCCGCGCGCGGCATGGCGTAATCCATGTAGGATGCCGTCAGCAGCTGGCCGTTCTCGTCATAGGACGTGTTTTCCAGCAGCGCCTGCCCGATCCCCTGCCCCACGCCGCCATGCACCTGCCCCTCGACGATCATCGGGTTCATCACATGGCCGAAATCATCGGCGCAGGTGAAGGAGGCGATGTCGACCTTGCCGGTTTCCGGGTCCACCTCCACTTCGCAGAGATAGGCCCCTGCGGGATAGGTGAAGTTGGCGGGGTCGTAGAAGGCTGTCTCCTCCAGCCCCGGTTCAAGCGTCTCCAGCGGGTAGTTGTGCGGGACATAGGCGCTGAAGGCGATCTCGCCGAAGGTCTTGGCCTTGTCGGTGCCTGCGACGGAGAACTTGCCATCCTCGAAGGTGATGTCGCCTTCGGATGCCTCAAGCATATGGGCCGCGATCTTCTTGCCCTTGGCGATGATCTTGTCCACCGCCTTGGTCATCGCCGCGCCGCAGACCGCCAAGGAACGGGAGCCGTAAGAGCCCATGCCGAAGGGAATCTTCGACGTGTCGCCATGCACGATCTCGACCGACGATTCCGGGATGCCCAGCTTTTCCGCCACGATCTGGGCGAAGACGGTTTCATGCCCCTGCCCGTGGCTATGCGCGCCGGTCATCACGCTGATATTGCCGGTGGCGTTCACCCGCACCGTCGCCGCGTCATAGAGGCCGACGCGAGAGCCGAGGACGCCGACAAGGTTCGACGGCGCGATGCCGCAAGCCTCGATCCATGTCGAAAGACCCATGCCCCGCAGCTTGCCCTTGGCCTTGGACGCCGCCGCGCGCCCCTCGAAGCCCGCCACGTCGGCCAGTTCGATCAGCTTGTCCAGCGTCGCCTGATAGTTGCCGGTGTCATACACAAGGCCGACCGGCGTGGTGTAGGGGAACTGGTCCGGCTGGATCAGGTTCTTGCGGCGCACCTCGAACGGGTCGAGGTTCAGCTCGCGGCACATCTTGTCCACCACGCGCTCGATGCTGAACGTCGCCTCGGGGCGGCCCGCGCCACGATAGGCATCGACGGGGGCGGTGTTGGTGAAGACGGTCTTCACGTTCACATAGACATGCGGCACCTTGTAGGGACCGGCCATCAGCGTGCCATGCAGGAAGGTCGGCGTCGCGGTGGAGAAGTTGGAGAGATAGGCCCCCACATTCGCCAGCGTCTCCGTGCGGATGGCAAGGATTTCGCCATCCTTGGTGCTGGCCAGTTCGATCTTGGTCACATGGTCGCGGCCATGGGCATCGGTCAGGAAGCTTTCGGTCCGCTCCGCCGTCCAGCGCACGGGACGGGCGAGTTTCTTCGCCGCCGCCAGAACCAGCGCCTCTTCGCCGTAGTGATAGATCTTCGATCCGAAGCCGCCGCCCACGTCGGGGGCGACCACGGTCAGCTTGTTCTCGGGGATGCCGAGGACGAAGGCCGATACCAGAAGCCGCGTCAGGTGCGGGTTCTGGCTGGTCGTCGTCAGCTTGTAATCGCCCGTGCCGGGGAAATATTCCCCGATGGAGGACCGGGGTTCCATCGCGTTCGGCACCAGACGGTTGTTCACCAGTTCCAGCGTCGTGACATGCGGCGCGGATTTGAACGCCGCATCCACAGCCGCGCGGTTGTCCTCGATCCAGCCCCAGTCGAAGCAGAGGTTGTCGGGGATTTCGTCATGCACGCGGTTCGACGCATCGGCCACGGCGGCCTTCATGTCGACAATGGCGGGCAATTCCTCGATATCGCTGTCATCGGCGATCTGCTGGGCCGCGTCCTTGGCCTGATTGTAGGTTTCCGCAATCACGGCGGCATAGGCATCGCCCACATGGCTGCACCTTGCCATGGGCCAGCACCGGGCGCTTGGGTTCGCGCATCGGCGTGCCGTCGCGGCTGTTGATCAGCCAGCCCGCCGGGTTTCCACCCACATCCTTGAAATCCTCGCCCGTGAAGATGGCCAGCACACCCGGCATCTTCGATGCGGCGGACGTGTCGATCTTCCTGATCCGCCCATGCGCCACGTTCGAACGGACAAAGACCGCATAGGTCTGCCCCGCCAGCGCCATGTCATCGGTATAGACCCCGCGCCCCGACAGGAAGCGCACATCCTCGCGCCGCTTGCTGCTGGCGCCGATCCCGTGATCCTTCGGCATCCTTAACCCTCCCTGAAATCGCTTATTCGGCAGCCAGAGCGGCGGCGTCCTGCCCGGACGCGGCCAGCACCGCCTTGACGATGTTGTGATACCCCGTGCAGCGGCAGATATTGCCTTCGAGGTAGTGCCGGATCTCGGCCTCGGTCGGCTTGGGGTTTTCGGCCAGAAGTGCTGCGGAAGACATCACCATGCCGGGGGTGCAGAAGCCGCACTGAAGCCCGTGGTGATCCTGAAACGCCTGCTGCACGACCGAGAGCGATCCGTCGGGATTGTTCATCCCCTCGATCGTCTTGACCTCTGCGCCCGCCACATCGGCGGCAAAGGTGGTGCAGGATTTCACGGCCTTGCCATCCACATGCACCACGCAGGCGCCGCATTGCGACGTGTCGCAGCCGACATGGGTGCCGGTCAGCCCCAGCCCTTCGCGCAGGAAGGTGGACAGAAGCGTCCGCCCTTCCACCTCGGCCGAGACGGCCTTGCCGTTCACGGTCATCGTGACCTTCGTCATGCTTATCCTCCCTTGGTATCCCTGGGTAATTCTCGTGGTGCGGTTCAGCCGATCAGACGCTTGAACCAACCCTTCTTCTTTTCGCCCTCGCCATCGCCTTCCGCTGTCTCTGCGGGTTCGTCGTCCTGCGGGCCTTCGACGGCGTCCTGAAAGCGGGTGAAGAATTCATCCGCCATCTTCTTGGCGAAACCGTCGATGATGCGGCTGCCAAGCTGGGCGATCTTGCCGCCGACGCTGGCATCCACCTGATAGGAAAGCCGCGTGCCGCCCTCCATCGGTTCCAGCGTGACCGCAGCGCCGCCCTTGGCGAAACCGGCGGGGCCGCCCTTGCCTTCGCCGGAGATTTTCAGGCTCTGCCCCTCGACGATATCCGAGAAGGTGACCGCGCCCTTGAAGGTGGCCTTCACGGGGCCGACCTTCTGGGTCACCACGGCCTCGAACCCCTCGGCCACGCTGCCCGACATGCTTTCGCAGCCGGGGACGCATTCCTTCAGGACATCGGGGTTCAGGATGGCGGCCCAGACGGTGGCCGGGTCTGCCTTGATCTCTCGGAAATCGCTTAGCTGCATGTCGCTCCCCTCACTTGGCCAGCAGATTAAGCGGCGAACCCGCCGTCCGATATGGAACAATGGTCGTAGGCGGGGCGGCGGGGGCAAGGTTAACCCGCCTGAGGTAACCCCGCGATGAAAGTTTCGAGAGCGCGCGGATCAAGCGGCTTGATCATCAGGCCCGCCCCCGCCTCGGCGCAGGCGGCGCGCAGTTCGGGGCGGCGGTCGGCGGTGACGATGCGCGACGGCACCGCGCCGTGGCGGGCGCGGACCTCTGCAAGGAAGCGCAGGCCGTCCATCCCCTCGCCCAGATTGTAATCGACGATGAAGCAATCGGGCAGGATGCCCAGTTCCTCGATCAATTCCAGCGCCTCTTCGCCAGAGGCGGCGTCCAGCACGCTGATCCCCCATTTCTCCAGCAAAAGGCCCATGGCGCGGCGCAGATCGCCGTCGTTTTCCACCAGAAAGACGATGCGGTTCTGCATGGCGGGGCGGGAAATGGGCGCGGGGCGCGGGCCTTCGGTCAGGGCCGCGCCTTCGGACAGCGGGACCTGCACCATGAAACAGGTGCCGCGCCCGATTTCCGACGACAGGCCCAAGGGATGGCCCAGCAGGGCGCAGGCGCGTTCCACGATGGCCAGCCCCAACCCCATGCCTTCGGAGGCAGAGGCGCGGGCGTTCAGGCGGTGGAATTCCTTGAAGATATTGTCCTGTTCCTCTTCCGGGATCCCCGGCCCGGTGTCGCGCACCTCGATGCGGACCATCCCGCCGCGCCGCCTGACGCCCACCAGCACGCGGCCCCGGTCGGTATAGCGGATGGCGTTGCCGATCAGGTTCTGCAGGATGCGGCGCAGATAGGCAGGGTCGGACGTCACCACCCGGCGCGAGGGCACGACCGTCAGGCGCAGCCCCTTGGCCTGGGCGATGGCGCCGAATTCGTCATTCAGTTGCGCCAGCAGCCGGTCCAGCGGCACGGGGCCGACCGACACCGCCGCCCGCCCGCTTTCGAGTTTCGAGATATCGAGCAGCGCGCCAAGGATGCCCTCGACCGACAAAAGCGCGTTCTGCGCCTTGTCCAGCGCCTCGCGCGCCGTGGGCGCCAGCCCGTCCTCGGCCACCGAAGAAATGAAAAGTTTCGCCGCCGACAGGGGCTGCAAAAGGTCATGGCTGGCCGCCGCGACGAAGCGCGAGCGAGAGGCGTTGGCGCGTTCGGCATTGCCCAGCGCGTCTTCCAGTTCCAGCGTGCGCTCCATCACGCGCGCCTCCAGCGTTTCGTTGGCGCGCGACAGCGCCTCGATCGCCGCACGTTCGGCGGTGACATCGGTGAAGGACATCACGAAGCCGCCATCGGGCATGGCTTGCGCGAAGACATCCATGATCATGTCCGGCCCGCGCCGCAACTCGAACCGGATCGCGCCCCGGGACGCACCGATATCGCCCTGCCCCGCCACCCAATCGCCCAAGCGCGCCTCTGTCATCCCTTCGCCAAAGGCCAGATCGGGGCGGAAACGGTCAAGGATGGCGTCAAAGCTGACGCCCATGCGGAAGCGCGCCATGGGCACGGTAAGAAGCTGGCCCAGACGCTGGTTCCAGCCCACCAGCCGCGCCTCGGCGTCAAAGATGCAGACGCCCTGGCTGATATGGTCCAGCGTGGCGCGGATGACGCGGGCCTGATCATCCAGCATCTTGCCGCGTTCGGACCGTTCCAGACGGATGATCTCGGTCACATCGGTCTGCAGGATCACCGTGCCCCCGTCGGCGGTGCGATGTTCGGACACCTGCACCCAGCGATCCCAGACCATGCGGACGTTGAAGATGACATGCCGGTCCTGATGCCGCCGCCCCCGCGCGATGGCCCACTCTTCGGGCGTTTCGCCGGGCGGCAATTCCAGAAACCGCGACCGGCTGACCCGGTCGACATAATCGCCGAAGGTCAGCCCCGGTTTCAGATTCTCGCGCAGATCCAGCATATGCATCCCGAAGCGGGAATTGCACATCACCAGCACATCCTGCGCATCGAACAGCGCAAAGCCTTCCTGAATCGTCTCGATGGCATTGGCGAGGTTCTGGCGCGCGGCCTCGGTCGCCTTGTTCGCATCGGCCAGTTGCGCGTTCGACTGGTTCAGCAGATCCAGCGCGCGTTCCAGATCGCGGGTGCGTTCGCGCACCTGATCCTCCAGCAGCGCCGCGCGCTGGAACTGGGCATAGGCGGCCCCTGAATCATCGGTGATCTGCTCCACCCGCCGCATCAGGACCTGCGCGATGGTCAGCAATTTCTGCGTCTGCCGTTCGGGCGGATCGGCGGGGTTGATCAGCGTGTCGATCATGCCGCGCCGTCCGGCGGATAGATGGCGACACCCGTCATCGTCTGGTTCACATGCATGGCGTTCAACTGTTCGCCATAGGTGGAAAAGCCCACCACCCGATTGGCGCAGAGAATGGCCGAGATCGCGCCGCTCTTCTGTTTTTCCTGCGCCTCCATCCGGCGCAGGATGCAATCGCAGGCAAGGATCGCCTCGGGCCGCCCCCCGGCACACAGCACCGCCATCTCGCGTTCCAGATGCGCCACCATGTCCTGCGGATCGGCCAGCGTCAGGACCACGCCTTCGTCTATGGCCGAGAAGAAGATCAGATCGCCCCCCTCGCCCACCGCGCGGATGGCGCGGACATGGTGCTTGCCGCCGATCCGCACCGCAACGGGATGGGCCGCGAAGGTGAAGGTGGTCAACTGCCCCGGATCCTTGCCCAGCAGGCGCGCATATTCCTGCGCGGCCGGTTCGGCATTGATCTGGCGCACGATGCGGCGGGGGGGGTCGGCCTCGGTCACCACCATGCGCGCCTCGGTCGGGGTCAGGTGATCAAGGCTGAACACCTTCACCCGGCAATCGGTGCGGATCAGCGCCAGCACGGCGGCATTCTGCAGCGCCTGCCCCTCATGCAGCACATAGGTCGCGCGAAAGCGCGTGCCGTCCCCCGCCGACCCGCCAAAAAGCGGCACCGGCCCAAGGCCAGAGGCCAGCGCCGCCGCCAGTTCATCCTCGCGCACCGACAGCCCGTCGACCATGAGGAAGGCGAATTCGCCGTCCCAGCCCGGCCGAAGCCGCGCCAACCCCTGACGCGAGCGGATCAGTTGCCCGATCAGCGCCTCGCGCTGCAGCACCGAAAGATCCGGCACCAGCAGCACATCGGCGGCGAAATGCGCGGCAGGCAGGGCAACGGCGACGATCTCGCCCTCGGTATAGCCCGCGCCCGAAATCTCGCCCGCCGTGGAACAGCCGATGACGGTTGCCCCGCCAAACCGGCCCGGCAGGCGCAGGGCCAGCGCATCCAGATCGGCATCGGGCGAGACGAAAAGGATCACCAGCGCGAAGGGGCCTTCTCCCAGCGCCTCTTCCAGATGGCGCAGGGGATGGGGGGCGTCCACGGCGACAGAGGCGCGGGCGACCAGCGTCAGCCCCGCCCCTTCGGGCACAGGAAACCCCTCCCTCGGCTGGTTCATCGCGCCCTCCCAAGCGTCGGATGGGGGAAGGCTAGCCCCCGGCAGGGATGGCGGCAAGCCCTGCGGAGATCGCAGATGCGTTGGGGGAGGCGGGTGGGATGGCGGGGTGAACCCCGCCCTACCCAGCGTCTGGAAAAGAAACCGAAGCCGCCGTAGGGATCAGCCATTCTCCGGCATCAGCCGGTCGAAACTCGCCTCCTGCGCGATCAGCACCGCCTGAGTGCGGCTTTGCACGCCCAGTTTTCGCATGATGGCGGTGACATGGGCCTTCACCGTGGTCTCGGCGATGGAAAGCTCATAGGCGATCTGCTTGTTCAGCATCCCCTCGCAGATCAGCTGCAGGATCTTCGCCTGCTGCCGCGTCAGAAGCGACAGCCGCGCGATGGCCTCCTCGCGCTGGCTGGCGGGCGCGTTGGGGTCCGCCTGCGGGACAAAGCCCTCGGGCACGAAGCCCTCGCCTGCGCGGATCGCGTCGAAGGCCGCCTTGAACACCTCGCGCCGGGAATGTTTCGGCACAAAGCCCGCCGCGCCCGCGCGCAGGGCCGCCCCAATCACCCGGTTATCGGCAAGCGAGGACACCACCACCACCGGCACATCCCCCGCCGTCGCCCGCAGCCGGATCAGCCCGTCCAGCCCGTTCACATCCGGCAGATTCAGATCCAGCACCACCACATCCGGCAGGGGCGAAAGGTCCAGCCGCGCCAAGGCCGTCTCCAACCGGTCCGCCGTCTCGATCCCCTCGATCCCGGCCACGGCGCGCAGGGTCATCGACAGGGCGTCGCAGAACAGCGGGTGGTCATCCACGATCAGCGCCGTGGCAAGCCTGCGTTCCTGCGATCCGTCCATCGGAAGCCTCCTGTCTCGGCCACAACGCTAGCAGCGCGGCCCGCAGCCGCCAAGCGCGCCAAAGGTCTAAGCCCCGCGCGACAATCCGCCCGCCCGGGCGGCGCGGGGTTTTCCCGGGGGCCGCCTGCCGCTATCACGCGGAAACCGCGTGTTTTCAGGGGTCTGCCACCATGTCGATCAGCCGCCGCCATCTGCTTCTCCTCGCCCTGCCTGCCGCGCTTGCGGCCTGTGGCGGCGCGCCGGCCGAACCGCCACCCGGACGCGGGGCGCAGGGCCCCGAGGAAATCAACCGCCTGATCGCGCGCTATGCCCGCGTCTATGACATCCCCGAGCGGCTGATTCACGAAACCGTCCGCCGCGAAAGCGGCTACAATCCCGCCGCCCGCAACGGGCCCTATTACGGGCTGATGCAGATCCATCCGCAAACCGCGCAGACCATGGGCTATCGCGGCGATCCGTCCGGGCTTCTGGATGCCGAGACGAACCTGATCTATGCGGGCAAGTACCTGCGCGGAGCATGGCTGGTGGCGCGCGGCGATTACGACGCCGCGCATATGTGGTATCGGCGCGGCTATTACTATGAGGCCAAACGCCTTGGCCTTTTGGAAGAGACCGGCCTGCGCGGCTGATCCCCTCTCCCTGCCGCTGCCCCCCCCTGCCGCTGCCGGATCAGGTCACCACATCCGGCGCGGTGCGCCCGGTGAATTCCGCGATCCGCGCGATCCCCTGCGCGGCGCGGATGACCGGGGCCAGCGCCATCTGGGGATCAAGGTCCAATCCCCCCGGCCCCGCCGCGTAGCGTTCCAGATAAAGCCGCAGGGTCGCCCCTTCCGTCCCCGTCCCCGACAGACGCAGAACAAGGCGCGAGCCATCCTCGAACATCACCCGCACGCCCTGTTTCGTGCTGACCGATGCATCCACCGGATCGGTATAGGCGAAATCATCCGCCCCCGCGATGACCATTCCTTCGACCATGCGCCCCTTCAGCCCCGGCAGCGCGGCCCGCAGCGCGCCCATCATCGCATCGGCCTTGTCGGTGGCGATGGCCTCGAAATCATGGCGGCTGTAATAGTTGCGCCCGAACTTCGCCCAATGCTCGGCCATGATCTCGGCCACCGTATGCTTGCGCACGGCCAATATGTTCAGCCACAGAAGCACCGCCCAGAGCCCGTCCTTCTCGCGCACATGATCGGACCCGGTGCCAAAGCTTTCCTCGCCGCAGATCGTGGCGCGCCCCGCATCCAGCAGGTTGCCGAAGAACTTCCACCCTGTCGGCGTCTCGTAACTGCCGATCCCCAGCGCCGCCGCCACCCGATCCGCCGCCGCCGATGTGGGCATCGACCGCGCCACCCCCTTCAGGCCGCGCGCATAGCCCGGCGCCAGATGCGCATTCGCGGCCAGCACGGCAAGGCTGTCGGAGGGCGAGACATAGATCCCCCGCCCCACCACCATGTTGCGGTCGCCGTCCCCGTCGCTCGCCGCGCCGAAATCGGGCGCATCGGCCCCGAACATCTCATCCATCAGGGCCTTGGCCCATGTCGGGTTGGGGTCCGGGTGCATCCCCCCGAAATCCGGCAACGGCACGGCGTTGACGCAGGTCCCCTTGGCCGCGCCCAGACGGTTCTCCAGTATCTCCACCGCGTAAGGCCCCGTCACCGCGCACATGCTGTCCATCCGCATGCGGAACCCGCCCGCGAACATCGCGCGGATCGCGGCGAAGTCGAAGAGCGTTTCCATCAGCGCGGCGTAATCGGCCACGGGGTCGACCACATCGACCACCATCCCCGCAAGGGACGTGCGCCCGACGCGCGACAGGTCGACATCCTGCGCCTCGACCACCTTGTATTCGGTGATCTCGGTCGTGCGCTTGAACATCGCCTCCGTCACCGCCTCCGGCGCGGGGCCGCCATTGGGCATGTTGAACTTGACGCCGAAATCCTCCTCCGGCCCGCCGGGGTTGTGGCTGGCCGACATGATGATCCCGCCATCCGTCCTGTTCAGACGGATCAGGTGGCTTGCCGCAGGCGTGGACAGGATCGCCCCCTGCCCCACGATCACCCGCGCAGCCCCATTCGCCGCCGCCATCCGCAGGATCACCTGCGCCGCCCGGTCGTTGAAATAGCGCCCGTCGCCGCCAAGCACGAAGGTCTTTCCCTGCGCGCCGACCACGTCAAAGATGCTCTGGACGAAATTCTCCAGATAGTGATGCCCCATGAAGACCGGGGTCTTCTTGCGCAGGCCGGACGTGCCGGGCTTCTGCCCCGCGATGGGTTGGGTGGCGACGGTGCGGATGGTCATGGTTTTTCTCCCCCGGAATGCTTGGCCTTCCCGGTCTGCGCCCGGAAGACGAGAACGGATTGCGCGGGCGCGCGGGTTCCCGGACCGCCCGCCTCTGCCCCCAGATCGGGGCGCGTGGTGTCGAGGATCAATTCCCATCCCGGGGCGGTGTCGGGCAGGCGCAGCACGCATTCCGCGCCCGTGTTGAACACAGCGTAAATCGCGGAATGGCCCGGATCGGCCCCTTCGGCGGCCATGCGCAACTCCACCCCCAGACAGCGGAAGGCCGGGTCATGCCAATCCGCCGGGCTGGGCGGCTGCCCATCCGCGCGCCGCCAGATCACGTCGGGCAACCCGTCCGAAGGCCGCGCCCCGGCATGCAGGAACCGCCGCTGCCGCAGCACGGGATGCGCCCGGCGCAGCGCCACCAGCCGCGCGACAAAGGCCGCAAGCCGCGCATCCCCCGCCGCCCAGTCGATCCATGTCGTCTCGTTATCCTGTGCATAGGCGTTGTTGTTGCCGCCTTGCGTATGCCCGACCTCATCCCCCGCCAGCAGCATCGGCACCCCCTGCGCCAGCATCAGCGTGGCCAGCAGGTTGCGTTTGCGCAAGCCCCGCGCGGCGCGGATCGCGGGGTCTTCCGTAGGCCCCTCCACCCCCAGATTGTCGGAATGGTTCTCGTGGTGGCCGTCGCGGTTTTCCTCGCCATTGGCCCAGTTCCGTTTCAGCGTGAAGGACACCACATCCTGCAGCGTGAACCCGTCATGCGCCGTGATGAAATTGACCGAGGATGTCGCCCCCCGCCCGTGATGATCGAACCGCTCGGCACTGCCCAAGAGACGCTTGGCCAGATCCGGCGCCATGCCCGGATCGCCCTTCCACCAGCGCCGCACGCCATCACGAAAACGGTCGTTCCATTCCATGAAAGGATGCGGATAGGCCCCCAGCTGATAGCCGCCCGGCCCGATATCCCAAGGTTCCGCAATCAGCTTCACCCGGCTCAGCACCGGATCCTGCCGGATCGCATCGAAGAACCCGCCCTGCGGATCAAAGCCATGCGCCTCGCGGCCCAGCACGGTGGCAAGGTCAAAGCGGAACCCGTCGACATGGCAAACCTCCACCCAATAGCGCAAGGAATCCATCACCATCCGCAGCACCATGGGATGCATCAGGTTCAGCGTGTTGCCCGTGCCGGTATCGTTCACGTAATGCCGCCCGCCATGCAGCAGGCGGTAATAGCTGGCATTGTCAAAGCCCCGGAAGGACAGAGTCGGGCCGAACTCATCCCCCTCGCCGGAATGGTTGTAGACCACGTCAAGGATCACCTCGATCCCCGCCGCATGGAACCGGCGCACCATGGACTGGAATTCCCAGACCTGCCCCTTGGTCATGTAGCGCGGCTCGGGGGCAAAGAAGGCGATGGTCTGATAGCCCCAGTAATTGCGCAAACCCTTGGCGATCAGGAAGCGCTCATCGGCAAAGGCCTGCACGGGTAGCAGTTCGATGCTGGTGATCCCCAGCCGCTGCAGATGGTCGATGACCGCATCCGAGGCAAGGCCAAGAAAGGATCCCCGCAGCCCCTTTTCCACGCCGGGATGCAGCATGGTCATGCCGCGCACATGCGCCTCGTAGATCACCGCAGCTTCGGGCGGCACGCGGGGCGCGGCATCGTCGCCCCAGGCGAAAGAGGTATCCACCACCACCGATTTCGGCACCGCAAAGGCGCTGTCGCGGGTGTCATAGGACATGTCCCCGCGCGGGCTGCCCACCTTGTAGCCCATCAGCGCGTCCGACCATTTCAGCCGCCCCTCCAGCGCGCGGGCATAGGGGTCGATCAACAGCTTGTGGGGGTTGAAGCGGTGCCCCTGTTCCGGCGCATAAGGCCCATGCACGCGAAAGCCGTAAAGCGTGCCGGGCATCAAGCCCCCGACATGGCCATGCCAGATATCGCCGTCCCGCTCCGGCAGGGCGATCCTCGCCAGTTCCTTGCGCCCGTCAGGCGAAAAGAGGCAAAGCTCCACCTTCTCGGCATGGGCGGAAAAGACCGCGAAATTCACCCCCTCGCCGTCGAAACAGGCCCCCATCGGCCAGGGGCGCCCGGCCGAAACGGCATGGCCCGCCATGCGCGCGGGGCCGGCGTCCTGCGGCGCTGTCACTGGGCCAATCCGTCATAAAGCGCGGCATAGGCTGCGGCACTCGTCTCCCATCCCACCGGATGGGCCATGGCGTTCTTCTGCACCCGTGCCCAAAGCTTCGGGTCGGCGAACAGCGCCACCAGTTGCCGCAAGCCTTGCGCGAAGGCCACGGCATCGGTCGGATGGAACTGCACCCCCGTCGCCACCCCCGCGGCCAAAGCGGCGGGCGAGGCATGGATCACCGTATCGGCAAGCCCGCCCACGGCGGCCACCACCGGAATGGTGCCATAGCGCAGGCCATACATCTGCGTCAGCCCGCAAGGTTCAAACCGGCTGGGCACCAGCACCGCATCCGCCCCCGCAAACAGCCGGTGCGACAGCGCCTCGTCATAGCCGATCCTGACCGCCACCCGCCCGTGAAAGCGCTGGTCCAAGAACCGCATCTCCGCCTCCAGCGCCGGATCGCCCGATCCCAGCACCACCAGCGCCCCGCCCGCGGCCACGAATTCCGGCACCACCTGCGGCAGAAGGTCGATCCCCTTCTGATCCGTCAGGCGGGAAACGACGATGGCCAGCGGCCCCGCAGGCTCCGCCAGCCCGAACTCGGCACACAGCGCCGCGCGGTTCGCGGCCTTGCCCTTCATGGCGCGGGGCGAATAGGGCAAGGGTTCGCTCTCGGGCGACCAGATCCCGGTATCGACCCCGTTCAGGATGCCCGACACCACCCCCGCCCGCGCCGTGATCACCCCCTGCAGCCCCATCCCGAATTCCGGCCGCATCAACTCGGCCGCATAGGTGGGCGAGACAGTGGTGATCCGGTCCGCCGTCACCAGCCCCGCCTTCAGGCTCGACAGGCCCCCGTAATATTCCAGCTGCCCCGGATGAAACGCCTCGCGCGGCAGGCGCAGCGTGGCCAGCATTCCGGCATCGGCCCAGCCTTGAAAGGCGATGTTGTGAACCGTGATCACCGATCCCACGCCCGAAGGCCCGCCATAGGCCAGATAGGCCGGCGCGAAACCCGCCTGCCAGTCATGCGCATGCAGGACATCGGGCTTCCAGCCCGCCACCCCCTCGCGCGCCAGCTTCGCCGCGACCCAGGACAGCGCGGCAAAGCGCTGGGGGTTGTCGGGCCAGTCGCCGCCCGCGCTGTTATAGGGGCCGCCCTCGCGATCATAAAGATGCGGCGCGTCCAGAAGGAGGAGGTCCACCCCCTCCACCTCTCCGGCGAAGACCACGCCATCGCCGCCCCAAAGCCCCGGCTCGCGCCAGACCTCGCGCATCGCGCCCAGATGGCCGCGCAGGCGGCGATAGGCGGGCATCAGCACCCGCATCTCCCAGCCAAGGGGGCGCAGCGCGGCAGGCAGCGCGCCCACCACATCGGCAAGGCCCCCGGTCTTGATCAGGGGCACGCATTCCGAGGCCACCGAAAGCACCCGCCCCTTACCCTGCATGATCAGCCCTTCCCGTTTCCATCTGTTGGCTGGGGGTCCGGGGGACGATGCGTCCCCCGGGGCGTGCCACCCCGCCCCCCTCAGGACAGCTTCCGCGCCCGCGCGTCAAGCATGTCCTGCGTGATCAGGACGATCCCGCCCTCACTCCGCCGGAACCATTTCGCATCTTCCTCCGGGTCCTGCCCCACGACAAGCCCCTCGGGGATCACCACGCCCGAGTCGATCACGCAATTCGTCAGCTCCGCCTTGCGGTTCACCACCACACGCGGCAGGGCCACGACATATTCGAGGTTGGAATAGCTGTGCGTCCTCACCCCGGTGAACAGCAGCGAATTGCGCACCTCCGACCCCGACACGATGCAATCCCCCGAAATCAGCGAGGAAATCGCCATCCCCGCCGCCCGTCCTCGTCATGGATGAACTTCGCGGGGGCACGATCTCGGAATAGGTCCAGATCGGCCATGAATTGTCATAGATATCCAGTTTCGGCACGAAATCCGTCAGGTCGATATTGGCCTGCCAGAAAGCGTCGATCGTTCCCACGTCGCGCCAATAGGGTTCATCCTCCAGCCCCGATTTCACGCAAGAGTCGGCGAACTTGTGCGCCATCGCCTTGCCGTTCTTCACGATATCCGGGATCAGGTCATTGCCGAAATCATGGGACGAATTCGGATCCGCCATGTCGCGGATCAGCAGGTCGCGCAGGAAGGCCCAGTCGAAGACATAGATGCCCATGGACGCCAGAGCATGGTCCGGATCGCCCGGATCCCCGGCGGGTCTTTCGGTTTTTCAAGGAACGACGTGATCCGCATCTCCTTGTCCACCGCCATCACGCCAAAGGCCGTCGCCTCCATCCGCGGGACAGTCAGGCAGCCGATGGTGACATCGGCCCCGGTCGAGACATGCTGTTGCAGCATGATCTCGTAATCCATCTTGTAGATATGGTCCCCCGCCAGCACGACGACATATTTGATGCCATAGCTGTCCACGATGTCGATGTTCTGCGCCACAGCATCCGCCGTGCCCAGATACCACTTCGTTTCATCCACCCGCTGCGAGGCAGGCAGGATGTCCAGATACTCGTTCCGGTCCGCCCGGAAGAAGTTCCAGCCCCGCTGGCAATGGCGGATCAGGGAATGCGCCTTGTATTGCGTGGCGATCGCCATCTTCCGGATGCCGGAGTTCAGCGCGTTCGAGAGCGCAAAGTCGATGATCCGCGTCTTGCCGCCGAAATAGACCGCCGGTTTCGCCCGCCTGTCCGTCAACTCCTTCAGGCGGCTGCCGCGCCCCCCGGCAAGGACGAAGGCCATCGCCTGACTGGACAGGCGCGCATTCGGTCTTGGCTGCATCATCGTCTTCCCCTCCCTTGCGCGGCCCCGCCGCTTAGATCGTCACCCTCATGCCTGACGGAGCCAGACCGCCGACAGCGGCGGCAGCGTGACCAGCGCCGATTGCGCCTGCCCGTGCCAGGCCACCGCTTCGCTCTTCACGCCGCCCAGATTGCCCCGGTTCCCCCGCCATAAACGGCGGAATCGGTGTTCAGGATCTCATCCCACTGCCCCGCCGCCGGCGAGCCAGACGATAGGACCGCTCTACCGGGGTCATGTTCACGACGCAGACAATCATGGGATCGCTTGGCCCCCCCTTGCGCGCCCAGGCATAGACCGAGGCCCCCGCATCATTGCTTTCGATCCACTGAAACCCCTCGGGCCGCGTGTCGTTCACATGCAGCGCGGGGTTGTCGCGGTAGAGGCGGTTCAGATCGCGCACCAGCGCCTGCACGCCCCGATGTTCGGGAATGTCGAGCTGGTGCCAGTCCAGCGACTGGTTGTGGTTCCATTCCCGCCCTTGCGCGAATTCGCAGCCCATGAACAGAAGCTTCTTGCCCGGATGCCCCCACATGAACCCGTAATAGGCGCGGAGGTTGGCGAATTTCTCCTCGCCCGATCCCGGCATCTTTTCCAGCATCGACCCCTTGCCGTGGACGACCTCGTCATGGCTGATCGGCAGGATGTAATTCTCGGACCACGCATAATGCAGGCCAAAGGTCATCTGGTGGTGGTGATACTGCCGATAGATCGGGTCCTTTTCCATGTAGGACAGGGTGTCGTTCATCCAGCCCATGTTCCACTTGAAACCAAACCCCAGCCCCCCGTGATCCACGGGCCGCGACACGCCGGGAAAGGCCGTGCTTTCCTCCGCCACCGTCATCACGCCCGGCACCTCGCCATAGACGGTGACGTTCATCCGCCGCAGCAGCGCCGCCGCCTCGTAATTCTCGCGGCCCCCGTCCTTGTTGGGGATCCATTCGCCTTCCTTGCGGGAATAGTCGCGATAGAGCATCGAGGCCACCGCATCCACGCGGAGGCCATCGACATGGTATTCCTCCAGCCAATAAAGCGCGTTGGACACGAGGTAATTCGCCACCTCCACCCGCCCGTAATTGTAGATCAGCGTGTTCCAGTCCTGATGGAACCCCTCGCGCGGGTCGGCATGTTCATAAAGCGCGGTGCCGTCGAACCGGCCCAACCCATGCGGATCGGTCGGGAAATGCCCCGGCACCCAGTCGAGCAGCACGCCCAAGCCTTTCCGATGCGCCGCATCCACCAGCGCGCGGAATTCGCCGGGCGTGCCGTGGCGGATGGTGGGGGCGAACATGCCGACCGGCTGATAGCCCCAGCTTCCGTCGAAGGGGAATTCGGAAACCGGCATCAACTCGATATGGGTGAACCCCATCTCGGCCACATAATCCACCAGTTGCTCGGCCAGTTCCAGATAGGACAGCATCCGGTCCCCCGGCGCGCGGCGCCAGGATCCAAGATGCACCTCATAGACGGAAATGGCTGCGTCGATGGAATGCCGCGCGGCCCGCGTCGCCATCCAGTCCCCATCCAGGAAATCCCCCGCGATCCGCCGCACCACGGAGGCATTCGCGGGCGGATGTTCCGACCCGAACCCCACCGGATCCGCCTTCAGCGGGCCGACATAGCCATTCTGTCCCAGAATTTCGTATTTGTAGGTCGCACCCTCGCCCAGTCCGGGGATGAAGGTTTCCCACACACCCGTCGCCCCGCGCCGCCGCATCGGATGGCGGCGACCGTCCCAGATGTTGAAATCCCCCACCACGGAAGCGCGCTCGGCATTCGGGGCCCAGACGGCGAAATGCACCCCCTCTACCCCTTCATGGGTGATCACATGCGCGCCCAGCACCTGCCACAGGCGTTTATGCGTGCCCTCGCCCAGCAGATATTCATCCATCTCGCCCAGCACGGGGCCAAAGCGGAAGGGATCGTCGAATTCCCATGTCGCCCCATGCCCTTCGGCCCGCAGGCGATATTCGGCCTTCTTGGCCAGTTTCGCGCAAAACAGCCCGTCACATCCCGGGATCGGGTCGGCCTCCGCCGCCTTCCCCGCCTTGCCCGTCAGCACCCAAAGCCGCTCCGCCCCCGGCACAAAGGCCGTCACGACCCATGCCCCCCCGCGCTTGTGCAGGCCCAGCACGGAAAACGGGTCGCCATGCCGCCCTTCCACACTCGCGCGCGCCGCCCCGTGGTCGATCAGGTTTCCGCTCATGGCTGCCCCCTCCCCGAAGGCGCCACCCCGGCCCGTCACAGGGCCGAAGTGACCCCCCAAATCTCGTCCATATAGCTGCGGATCGTGCGATCCGAAGAAAAGAACCCGCTGCGCGCCGTGTTCATCGCCGCCATGGAAAGCCAGCGATCTCGGTCGGCATAGGCGCGGTCCACCTGCGCCTGCGCGGCGTGATAGGCGTCGAAATCGGACGCCACGAGGAAATAGTCATGGTGCCAGACGCGATGCACCAGCCCGTGATAGCGATCCGGCTGATCCGGGCTGAACCGCCCTTCCGCGATCATCTGCAGCACATCCTGCAGGGCCTGGCTCGCCTCGATGGCCTTGCGCGCATGTTCGGGATCCTCGCGCCGCTTCATCACTTCCTCGGCGGTCAGCCCGAACAGGAAGAAGTTCTCGGCCCCCACCTCCTGCAGAATTTCCACATTGGCCCCGTCCAGCGTGCCGATGGTCGGCGCGCCGTTCATCATGAACTTCATGTTGCCCGTGCCGCTGGCCTCTTTCCCCGCCGTCGAAATCTGCTCCGACAGGTCCGCCGCCGGCACCAGCCGTTCGGCCATGCTGACATTGTAATTGGCGGGATAGACGATCTTCAGCAGGTCGCCCGTGACAGGGTCATTGTTCACGACCTGCGCCACATCGTTGATCAGATGAATGATCTCTTTCGCCACCGCATAGCCCGGGGCCGACTTGCCGCCAAAGATCTTGACGCGCGGCACCCAGTCGCCCTTGGGGTTCGACCGGATCTTGTGCCAATGCGCGATGGTTTCAAGAATGTTCAGAAGCTGGCGCTTGTATTCATGGATGCGTTTGATCTGCACATCGAACAGCGCATCGGGGCTGACCTTCACCCCGCATTCGGCGGCGATCCAATCCGCCAGCGCGGCCTTGTTCGCGCGCTTCGCCGCGCCAAAGGCATCGCGGAAGGCGCGCCCCTTCACATGCGGCTCAAGGCCCCGCAGACGATCCAGATCGTCCTCCCAGCCCTCGCCCAGCGTATCGGTGATCAGCTTCGAAAGCGGCCTGTTCGCCATCTTCAACCAGCGGCGCGGCGTCACGCCATTGGTCTGGTTGATGATCCGCCCGGGATGCAGCCGGTGCAATTCCGGGAAGAGGTTCTTCTTCACCAGATCGGAATGCAGCGCCGAAACCCCGTTCACCTTATGCGCCATGACGAAGGCCAACTCGCCCATCCGCACCTCATGGTGCTTCACGATCCCCACGTAATGGGGCCGCGACGGATAGGTGCGTCGGTGCCATGAATCGATCCGCTCCACGATCTGCATATGGCGCGGCAGGACATTGCCGAAGGTGAAGGTCGCCCACCGCTCCAGCGCCTCGGGCAGCAGGGTATGGTTGGTATAGCCAAGGCAGCCCCGCGCCGTCTCCAGCGCGTCATCAAAGCCCATGCCGTGATCATCCATCAACAGGCGCACCAGTTCCGGCCCCGCAATCGCCGGGTGGGTGTCGTTCATCTGGATCGCCACATGTTTCGGCAGATCGCGCAGGTCGCTGTGGCGCGCCATGAAGCGGCGCAGAATATCCTGCAGCGCGGCCGAGGTCAGGAAGAATTCCTGCTTCAGCCGCAACTCCTTGCCCTGATAGGTGGTGTCATCGGGGTAAAGCACCCGGCTCAGCGTCCGCGCCAGCGCCTCAGGCTCTGCCGCCGCCGCATAATCGCCCCGGTTGAAGCGTTCCAGATCGAAAAGCGTCGTGGGCTTGGCCGCCCAGAGGCGCAGCGTATTGGCCCATTTCCCCTGCCAGCCGATCACCGGCGTGTCATGCGCCTCGGCCAGCACGGTTTCCCCGGGCACCCAGACCTCGCGCCCGTCCCGCATCTCCACCTGCCCCTTGAAGGGGATCGTATAGGCGCTTTCGGGCCGCGCGAATTCCCACGGATGGGCCTGCGTCAGCCAATCCTCGGGCGTTTCCACCTGCTGGCCGCCCTCGAACCGCTGACGGAACAGCCCATGCTCATAGCGGATGCCATAGCCATAGGCAGGGCAGCCCAGCGTCGCCATGCTTTCCATGAAACAGGCGGCAAGGCGGCCAAGGCCCCCATTGCCCAGCGCGGCATCCGGCTCATTCTCGACGATCGCGCGGAAATCCTGCCCGAAGCCCGCCATCGCCTCCTCGGCGACATCGCGCAGGCCAAGGTTGATCGTGGCATCCTCCAGAAGACGCCCGATCAGGAATTCCATCGACAGGTAATAGACGCGCTTCCTGTCCTCGGCCCAGGTGCGGCGGGTCGAGGCGAACCACGGCTCCACGATCCGGTCGCGGATCGCGAAGGACAGCGCCATACGCCAGTCATAGACCGAGGCATTGGGCGCATCCTTGCCCAGCGTGAAGGTCAGATGCCGGGCGACATCGGCTTGCAGCAGGTTGGGGGTCAGACTCAGATCGTTCACAATCTCATATCCGCATCGGGGCACCTGCCTCCACCCTATCCCCGGCCCGACCATGGTCAAGCCGACCGGGGCAGGGAAAACGGCAGGGCATGCGCCGCTGGTCTTTCAAACCGCTTTAAATGTTATCGCAATCACAAGCAATCAGCGATTTCACCACGCAACAATAAAACGCCGGATATCGCCAAAAGCGTATCCAAACCGCTTTGAAATCGGCCCGTCAGCCCCGGCCGGCACCCGAATCGTCCCGTGCCGGGGGCGCGGGCGCGGCTTGCCGCTATTTTGCGCCATCTGATCTGGATCATGTCGCACAAGGTGCAGGGCGCATAGATGTTTGGCCCATAGCCCCAGTCCGTCAAGCCCGGAGATCCCCAGATGAGACTCACGACCCGCACCAATCTGGCCATGCGCACCCTGATGTTCTGCGCCGCAAATCCCGGCCGCACCGTGCGCAAGGCCGAAGTGGCCGAGGTCTGCAATGCCTCGGAAAACCACCTCGCGCAGGTCATCCACCTGCTGGCGCAGAAAAAGTTCCTCCGCACCCTGCGCGGGCGCGCGGGCGGGCTGACGCTGGGCCGCCCCGCCGAAAGCATCAAGGTGGGCGAGGTGTTCCGCGAATTCGAATCCGTGCTGCCCTTCACCGAATGCTTCGCCGGTGGCGGCAATGCCTGTCCGCTGGTCGGGGCCTGCAGGTTGAAATGCGTGCTGGCCGATGCGCTGTCGGCCTTCTACGAACAGCTTGACCGCGTCTCCGTCGCCGATCTGGTGACCGGCAATACCGAACTGGAATCCCTGCTCAAGGTCGCCTGACTCCAGCGAAGAAAGGCAAGGGGTTTCCCGGAAACACCCGATTTTTCGCAGAAAAATCGCCCCCCGCCCGGCCTATCCGCCCCAGGTCCGGCGCAGCACGGCCAGCCAGTTGTCCCAGGCCAGCTTGGCCAGCAGCGCCTCGTCATAGCCATGCGCCCGCAGCGCCGCGATCAGGCGCGGCAGGCCCGCCACGTCACTGATGCCCTCCGGCACCGTCGCCCCGTCGAAATCCGATCCAAAGCCCACATGATCCTCGCCCAGCCGCCCGATCAGATGGTCCATGTGGCGCAGCACCGCCTCCCAACCCATCGCCGGATCGCGCTTGCCGTCGGGCCGCAGGAAGACGGTGGCAAGGTTCAGCCCCACCA
This sequence comes from Paracoccaceae bacterium, assembly GCA_041397045.1. Lineage (GTDB taxonomy): Bacteria > Pseudomonadota > Alphaproteobacteria > Rhodobacterales > Rhodobacteraceae > Paragemmobacter. The sequence continues at coordinate 153,364 of JAWKXK010000010.1, read as the reverse complement.
TGCCCCCGCGCTCGCGGATCATGTCCAACTGCCGATCCGTCAGGTTGCGGCTGGATGGCGTCACCGCATGGGCGTTCGAATGGGTGGCCACCAGCGGCGCATCCGACAGCCGCGCCACATCGTCGAACCCCTTTTCGTTCAGATGGCTCAGGTCGATCAGGATGCGCAGGCCGTTGCACTCCCTCACCAGCCGCTTGCCCGCCTCCGTCAGCCCCGGCCCGGTATCGGGCGAGGAGGGGAACGCAAAGGGCACGCCATGCCCGAACACCGTCGGCCTGCTCCACACTGGGCCGAGCGAGCGAAGCCCCATCGCATGAAAGGCATGCAGCGCATCGCAGCCTTCGTCGATGGCCTCGGCCCCTTCCATATGCATGACACCCGCGATGGCACCCGCCGCCCGCGCCGCCGCGATCTCGCCCGCCGTCCGGCACAGCCGGAACGCCCCGCCAGAGGCGCGCTCCATCCACAGCAACTGCCCGGCCAGCCCCAGCGCGACAGCCTGGCTTTCATGCAGCGGCAGCGGCGCGGGCAGGTCCAGCGCATAGGGCGGCGCATCCATCAGCGCCTCGATCCCGTCGTCATCCCCGCTGCTGGGCGAGGGGACATAGATGGCGAACATCCCCCCGGCAAACCCGCCCGCCTTCATGCGCGGCAGGTCCAGATGCCCTTTCCCCTGCCCCGTCAGCCAGATCGCCTCACGCGCCTCGGGCTCCATCAGGATGCGGTAAAGGATGTCGTTATGGCCGTCAAAGACGGGGATTGGCGCGTGCATGGGGGCCTCCGGCTTGGCGCGGCCACCCTTGCATGGGGCGGCGCGCGACGGAAGCCCTCAGCAGCAGTCGCCCGCAAGCCCGCTCAGGATCGGGCAATCGGGCCGGTCATCGCCCGCGCAGCCCCGCACCAGATCGCGCAGCGTGGCTTGCATCGCCCGCAATTCGGCGATCTTCTTCTCCATCTCTTCCAGATGCGCCTCGGCCAGCGCCTTCACATCGGCGCTGGCCCGGTCGCGATCCTCATAGAGCGCCAGCAGTCTGCGGCATTCCTCGATGGTAAAGCCAAGGCCCCGCGCCCGGCCAAGGAAGGCCAGCTTGTGCAGGTCGCTGTCCCGGAACGCCCGATAGCCGTTCGCGCCCCGCAGGGGGCGGATCAGACCGATCTCCTCGTAATAGCGGATGGTCTTCGCGGGCAGGCCCGACTGTTCGGCCACATCCTTGATGTTCATCCCCGCGCCCCTCGCAGCCCGCGCAGGCGCAGCGCATTGCCCAGCACAAAGACCGAAGACAGCGCCATCGCCCCCGCCGCCAGCATGGGCGAAAGCTGCGGCCCGCCAAAGGGCACCAGCAGCCCCGCCGCCACCGGGATCAGCGCGGCGTTGTAGCCGAAAGCCCATGTCAGGTTCTGCCGGATGTTGCGCATCGTGGCGCGGCTGACCCGCAGCGCATCCACCACCGCCAGCGGATCGCCCGCCATCAGCACCACATCCCCCGCCTCGATCGCCACATCGGTGCCGGTTCCCATGGCCAGCCCCACATCCGCCGCCGCCAGCGCGGGCGCGTCATTGATCCCGTCGCCCACAAAGGCCACGCCGCCCCCCATGGCCCGCACCGCCGCGCCCTTCCCGTCGGGCAGCACGCCCGCCTGCACATCCTCCACCCCCAGCCGCGCCGCGATGGCGCCCGCCGTCACCGCATTGTCGCCCGTGACCATCGCCACCCTGAGGCCCATATCCCGCAGCGCCGCCAGCGCCGCCCCGGACGACGCCTTCACCGGATCGGCCACCGCGATCAGCCCCCGCGCCGTGGTCGCATCGCCGACGAAGAGCAAACCCTTCCCCTCGCCCGCCAGCCGCTCCGCCGCCTCTGCCAGCGCAGAAGGCACCTCCCCGAACATCCGCTGCGATCCCACCGCCACGACCGCGCCGCCCACCACGGCCCGCGCGCCATAGCCCGGCACCGCCTCGAACCCCTCCGCCACAGGCACCGCGCTCCCGCGCGCCGCCGCCTCCGCCAGCACTGCCGCGGCCAAAGGATGCTCCGATCCCGCCTCCACCGCCGCCGCCTCGGCCAGCACATCCGCGCCCAAGCTATCCGTCACCACCGGCCGCCCCTCGGTCAGCGTGCCGGTCTTGTCAAAGGCCACCACCCGCACCTCGGCCAGCCGCTGCAAGGCCTCGCCCCGCCGGAACAGCACGCCCAGTTCCGCCGCCCGGCCCGTGCCCACCAGAATCGACACCGGCGTCGCAAGGCCCATCGCGCAGGGGCAGGCGATGATCGGCACCGACACCCCCGCCACCAGCGCCGCAGCCACCCTGCCCCGCGACCAGCCAGCCCGCAAAGGCCACGACCGCGATCCCCATCACCACCGGCACGAACCACAGTGTCACCCGGTCCACCAGCGCCTGCACCGGCAGCTTGGTCCCCTGCGCCTCTTCCACCATCGCAAGGATGCGCGCCAGAACCGTCGCCGCCCCCACCTGCCGCACCTCCACGACCAAGGCAGCCCGTCCCGTTTACCGTGCCGCCCGTGACCGCATCGCCCGCCTGTTTCGTCACCGAAACAGGCTCCCCGGTCAGCATGGATTCATCCACCGCCGAGGCGCCCGACAGAACAAGCCCGTCCACCGCCACCCGCTCGCCCGGGCGGACAAGAACCCGCATCCGGGACCAGCGCCGCCACCGGCACCTCGCGCCCGTCCTCCAGCCGCGCCACCTTGGGCTGCATCCCCACCAGCCGCGCGATGGCCGCCCCGCCCGCCCGCGCCCGCGCACTCCAGCGTGCGTCAGCAGGATCAGCACCACGATCACCGCCGCCGCCTCGAAATAGACCGCGCGCGCGGCCGCGGCACAACCGCAGGCGCGAAGGTCACGACCGAGGAATAGGCCCATGCCGCCCCCGTCCCCACCGCCACCAGCGAATTCATGTCCGGGCCGCCCCGAAGCAGCGCCGGGATGCCCTTGGCAAAGAACCGCCGCCCCGGCCCCAGCAGGACCAGCGTCACCAGCACGAACTGCGCCAGCCAAAGCTGAAAGGTCGGCACCACCCCCATCAGCCAGTGATGGAAGGCAGGAACCAGATGCCCCCCCATCTCCACCACGAAAACCGGCAGGGTCAGCGCCCCCGCGATCACGGTTTCCCGCGCCAGCCTGCGCACCTCTTCCGCCGGATCATGCGGCTTGGCCTCTTCCATCGGCACCGCCGCATAACCCGCCTTCGTCACCGCCGCCGCCAGAACCTCCGGCGCGGCGCCGCCCTCGAACAGCGTCACCGTCGCGCGGCGCAGCGCCAGATTGGCTACCGCCTCCTTCACGCCCGGCTGCGCGCGCAGAACCCGCTCCACCCGGCCCGTGCAGGCGGCGCAGGTCATCCCCTCCACCCCCAGGACCACCGTCACCTCCCGCGCCGGATAGCCCGCCTTAGCCAGCGCCGCCGCCATCGCCGCAGGCGTCGCAGGCGCATGGAAAGCCACATCCGCCGTCTCGGTCGACAGGTTGACCACCGCCCGCTCCACCCCCGGCTGCGCCGCCAGCACCCGTTCCGCCCGCAGCACGCAAGAGGCGCAGGTCATCCCCTCCAGCCGAAAGCGCGCCTGCCGCGCGGGGCGGGCATCGGCCGGGCTTTCGGGGTGGGTCGCATGAATCGGGGCTGTGGTGGATCGGGTCATGGAACATCTCCTTCCACGATCCCGGATAATCCTTCCAGTCACGGGAAGGTCAACCCCCTGCAAAAGATTGCGCCCTGCGGCAACACTGCGCTTGACCTTCCCCCTTCTGGAACCCCCAGATCAGGGCAAGGCTTTTCAAGGACCAACCCCGATGACGACCCTTTCCATCCCCGACATGACCTGCGGCCATTGCAAGGCCACGGTCGAATCCACCCTTGGCGCCTTGGGCGATGCCGGGCAGATCCGCGTCGATCTGGCCAGCCGCACCGCCACCGCCAGCGGCCCGGCCAGCCCCGACCGGCTGATCCGCGCGCTGGATGAGGTGGGCTTTCCCGCCACCGCCATCGGCTGACGCAACGTCACATCCCCTCACGCCGCGCCACGCCCGCGCGATCGGCTGTTGCAAATGTCGCACAGCCGCTGTAGCGCGTCGCAAATTCGCCCCGCCCCTGTCTTGTCGCGGTCCTGATCCGCGCTCAGATAAAGGGAAGGCGAATGCCGACAGTGCCAGAGCGAGCAGGAAAGATGGCAAGGAAACCGACGACGACACCGCAGCAGGGCGGCTCCAACACCCCCGCACAGCAGCAAGACCAATCCCAAGGGTCCACCCAGCAACAGCAAGGGTCCACCCCGATCTTCCGTGACTGGGCTTCAATCTGATCCGAACTGGATCGCCGCCAGCCCCTTCCAACGCACAGGGCCAGCCGCTAGGCTGGCCCTGTTTTGTTTGAGGTGCCCTCCGACATGCCCACCCCCGCCGCCTCCACACCCGTCTCATCGATCCCCAATCTGGGGCCCGCAAGCGAGGCCGCCTTTGCCCGCGCCGGCATCCACAGCGCCGAGGTGCTGCGCGAACTTGGCCCCGACGAATCCTATCGCCGCCTGCTGCAAAGCGGCACCGCCCCGCATTTCATCGGCTACTATGTTCTGGTGATGGGGTTGCAAGGCCGCCCCTGGAACGATTGCCAGGGGGATGAGAAGAAGGCCCTCCGCCTGCGCTTCGATGCGATCAAGGCCGAGATGAAAAGGAAAAGGCCGCTCCGAAATCGAAGCGGCCCTTGATGCCTTGGGCGTCGTGGAACGCCGCCGCTGATCCCTGTGGATCAGCCGACGATTTCCAGACCTGAGAAGAAGAAGGAAATCTCGCGCGCGGCCGATTCCGGGCTGTCCGAGCCGTGGACCGAATTCTCGCCCACCGACAGGGCGAATTCCTTGCGGATCGTGCCATCGGCGGCATTGGCCGGGTTGGTCGCGCCCATCACTTCGCGGTTCTTCAGGATGGCGCCTTCGCCTTCCAGAACCTGCACCACCACCGGCTCGGAGGCCATGAACTCGCACAGCTCGCCATAGAAGCCGCGCTCCTTGTGTTCGGCATAGAACTGCCCGGCCTGCGCCATGCTCAGGTGAATGCGCTTCTGCGCGACGATGCGCAGACCGGCTTCTTCAAACTTGGCGTTGATCTTGCCGGTCAGGTTGCGCTTGGTCGCATCGGGCTTGATGATCGACAGGGTGCGTTCGATGGCCATGGGGATGTCTCCGTTACTAGGACGCGTGGGGGATCCCCGCGCCGAAATTCATGTGCGGCGCACCTAGCATGGGCCTGTAACAATGAAAAGCCGCCCCTCAACAAAGCGCTAAAGACCCGTGCGCTGCGTGCATACGCCCGTCTGCACTGCGCTGCTGCACTGCGCTGCTGAACACCTTGCCCCACAGCCCCCCAAAGCCCGCCGTTGACGCCGCGCCGCCCATAGGGCAAGCCCTGCGCCATGTTACGCATCGACGCCATCACCTATTCCGTCGAAGGCCGCCCCCTGTTCGAGGCGGCCTCAGCCACCATTCCCACTGGCCACAAGGTCGGCCTCGTGGGCCGCAATGGCGCGGGAAAAACCACGCTTTTCAGGCTGATACGCGGCGAACTTTCACTAGAGGGCGGGTCGATCAGCCTGCCCTCCCGCGCCCGCATCGGCGGCGTCGCGCAAGAGGTGCCATCGTCGGAAACCTCGCTGCTCGACACGGTGCTTCAGGCCGATACCGAACGCAGCGCCCTTCTGGCCGAATCCGAAACCGCCACCGACCCTCACCGCATCGCCGAAATCCAGGCCCGACTGACAGATATCGACGCCTGGTCGGCCGAGGGCCGCGCCTCCAGCATTCTCAAAGGGTTAGGCTTCGATTCCGATCAGCAACGCATGCCCTGCTCGGCCTTTTCGGGGGGCTGGCGGATGCGCGTCGCGCTGGCGGGCGTGCTGTTTTCCCAGCCCGATCTGCTGCTTCTGGATGAACCGACCAACTACCTCGATCTCGAAGGCGCGCTCTGGCTCGAGGCCTATCTTCAGAAATACCCCCATACCGTCCTGATCATCAGCCATGACCGGGGCCTTCTGAACCGCGCCGTGCAGGGGATCCTGCATCTGGATCAGCGGAAACTCACTTATTGGACAGGCCCTTACGACCAGTTCGCAAGGCAGATGGCCGAACGCCGCGCCGTCCTGCAGGCCGAGGCGAAAAAGCAGGAGGCGCGTCGCGCGCATCTGCAATCCTTCGTTGACCGTTTCAAGGCAAAAGCATCCAAGGCCGTGCAGGCGCAGTCGCGGGTAAAGATGCTGGAAAAGATGACCCCCATCACCGCGCCCGAAGATGCAAAGCGCGTGGTCTTCACCTTTCCCGCGCCCGAGGAATTGTCGCCGCCGATCATCAATATGGAAGGGGCCGCCGTCGGCTATGGCGGCCCGCCCATCCTGAAGAAGCTTTCGTTAAGGATTGATCAGGACGACCGCATCGCCCTCCTGGGCCGCAATGGTGAGGGAAAATCCACACTTTCCAAACTGTTGGCGGGCAAACTTCCAGCGATGGAAGGCCGCTTTACACGCTCGTCGAAGTTAAGGATCGGTTATTTCGCCCAACATCAGGTCGATGAATTGCACATCGACGAAACGCCCCTGCAGCATATTCAGCGCCTGCGCCCCGATGAAGGCCAACCCCGCCTGCGCGCCCGCCTTGCCGGGTTCGGCCTGATGGCGGATCAGGCAGAAACCGTGGTTGGCCGCCTTTCGGGCGGGCAGAAGGCGCGGCTGTCGCTGCTGCTGGCCACCATCGACGCGCCGCATCTTCTGATCCTCGACGAACCGACCAACCACCTTGACATGGAAAGCCGCGAAGCGCTGGTCGAGGCGCTGACCGAATATCCCGGCGCGGTGATCCTTGTCAGCCATGACATGCACCTTCTGTCGCTGGTGGCCGATCGGCTCTGGCTGGTGAAAGGCGGGGCAGTGACGCCCTATACCAAGGCTCTGGAGGCTTACCGCCGCATGCTGCTGGCGGGCGACGAAGACGCGAAAATCCCTGCAAAACCCGTTGAAAAACAAAAGAAAATTAGCCGAGATGAAATCCTCGCCCTGCGCGCCGAGGTGCGCAAATGCGAAGACCGCCTCGCCAAGCTGAACGAGATGCGCGACAAGCTGGCCACCAAGCTCGCCGATCCCGATCTCTATGAGGCCGCCCGCATCGGCGAGTTGGAGACCTGGAACCGCAAATATGCAGAAGTGATGGAGGCGCTCGAACGCGCCGAATCCCTCTGGCTCGCCGCGCAGGAAAAGCTGGATCAGGCCGAGGCGGCCTGACCCCAATGCAGCACCCGCCAAGCCGCTGGCCAGCGCGGGGCAAAGGCCCTAGTCTGGCGCGAAGCGGAGGATGCCCTTGCCCGAAACTGCCTTTCTCATCACGGCTTTCGCCACGCTTTTCGTGGTGATCGACCCGCCCGGTCTGGTGCCGCTGTTCATCGCCCTGACGCAGGGGACGGATGCCGATCACCGCCGCCGCCTTGCCCTGCGCGCCTGCCTGATCGCGGGCGGGCTGTTGTTGCTGTTCGGTCTGGCGGGCGAGGCCATCCTCGGCTTCATCGGCATCTCCATGCCCGCCTTCCGCATCGCTGGCGGGATCCTTCTGTTCCTGACCGCGCTCGACATGCTGTTCGAACGCCGCACCCAGCGGCGCGAGGGGCAGAAGACCGACCCGGATCACGATCCGTCGGTCTTTCCGCTGGCCACGCCCCTGATCGCCGGGCCCGGGGCCATTGCCACGGTGATCCTGCTTGTCGGTCAGGCGCCGGGATGGCCGGGCACAATCTCGGTTCTGGGGCTTCTGGCGCTGGTGCTGCTGACGACCTTCGTCTTCCTCCTCGCCTCGCCACCGCTGGAGCGGTTGCTGGGCCGCACGGGAACCATCGTGATCACCCGCCTTCTGGGGATGCTGCTGGCCGCGCTTTCGGTGCAATTCGTCATCGACGGGGTCAAGGGCACCGGATTGATCGGCTGATCTTCCAAACCGCGCCGCACCCCCCATATTGATCAGGCGGAAAGGAGACGCCCCCGGAATGGATGCCGAAACGACAGGCCGCCTGTTCTATTTGTCGCTGCTGCTTGTCGCGGTGGGCGGCTGGGTCATGGTCGAATACCGCAAACGCATGGGCGAGGCGCTGCGCACCGCCCTTGCCTGGGGGCTGATCTTCATCGGCGTCATGGCGGGCTATGGCCTGTGGAACGATCTGCGCACCGATATCGCTCCGCAGCAGATCCTGACGCAGACAGGCCAGATCGAGGTTCCGCGCGCCGAAGACGGGCATTACTACCTGACGCTGGACATCAACGGAACGCCCATCCGCTTCATGGCCGATACGGGGGCCACGAACATGGTGCTGTCGGATCGCGATGCGCGGCGGCTGGGTATCGACACGGGCGAACTGGTCTATATCGGCACGGCGCAAACGGCCAATGGCACCGTCCGCACCGCGCGCACCCGCCTGCCCGAGGTGGTTCTCGGCCCCCATGTCGACCGGGATTTCCCGGCCTGGGTCAATCAGGGAGAGATGTCGGACTCGCTGCTCGGGATGGATTACCTGTCGCTCTACCGGGTAGAGATCGCGGGCAACCGGATGATCCTGCGGCGATAATCCCGCCTCAGCCCTTTTCCGCCTTCTTCTCCCAGCGGCCGCTTTCCTCTGACCAGTATTGCGCAGGCAGCCCCGCATCGGTCAGCGCCTTCCATTTCTGCCGCGCCGCAGCCAGTTGCGCGCCATCGCCCCCGTCAAACAGCAGCCAGACCCGCTCCAGCGGGCGGGCCTCCTCCGGGGTGGTATCGGCCCCGTCCAGCAGGAACAGGCCCTGCGCGGCATTGGCTATGGGGCCTGTGCCGATCAGCACGGGCTGATCCGCGTCATGCGGCCCGCCGGCAAGGCCATGGGGAAGGAAGGGTTCACCCTCGGCCAGCCAAAGCTGCCCGTCCAGCCGTGCCAGCGCCCCGGCATCGGTGCCGCGCACCATCACGCGCCACCCCTGCCGCAACGCGCGCGGCAGAAGCATCATCAGCGTCTCATCCGCGGATGACCGCGTGAGGTGATAGAACATCACCACGCCCATGGCGGCCTCGCGTCACTTCGCTTCGAACTTGTCCCGGATCAGCCGATCCAGCGCCATCACGCCCCAGCCGGTTGCCCCCTTGGGCGCAAGCGTGCTGTCGGATTTCAAAAGTGCCGTGCCTGCGATATCCAGATGGCACCACGGCGTTTCCGGCTTGACGAAGCGCTGCAGGAACTGCGCGGCGGTGATCGCCCCGCCATCGCGCCCGCCCACATTCATCATGTCGGCGATGCGCGATTTCAGCTTGGCGTCATAGGCATCGCCCATCGGCATGCGCCATGCCCCCTCGCCCTCGGTCTTGGCGGCCTTGAGGAAGGCGTTGCAGAGATCGTCATTGTTGGAAAAGACGCCGGTATTTTCATGCCCCAGCGCGATGATGATGGCCCCGGTCAGGGTGGCAAGGTCGATCATGCCACAGGGTTTGAACCGTTCCTGCGCATACCACAGCACATCTGCCAGAACGAGGCGGCCTTCGGCATCGGTGTTGATCACCTCGATCGTGTCGCCCTTCATGCTGCGCACCACATCGCCGGGGCGCTGCGCGCGCCCGTCGGGCATGTTCTCGACCAGCCCGACAAGCCCCACGACATTGGCCTTGGCCTTGCGCAGGGCCAGCGTGCGCATCACGCCCGCCACGACGCCCGCGCCGCCCATATCCATCGTCATCTCTTCCATCCCGGCGGCAGGCTTGATCGAGATGCCGCCCGTATCGAAGACAACCCCCTTGCCCACAAGCGCGAAGGGGGCCTCGCCCCGCGCGCCGCCATGCCATTGCAGGACGACAACCTTCGACGGGCTTTCCGATCCCTGCCCCACGCCCAGAAGCGCGCCCATGCCCAGTTTCATCAACTGGTCTTCTTCCAGAATCTCGACATCCAGCCCAAGCTCCTGCATCGCCGCCAGACGGGCGGCAAAATCATGGGTGGTCAGGATATTGGCTGGTTCATTCACCAGATCGCGCGTGAAGAAGACCCCTTCCGCAACCGCAGCCCCCGGTGCCGCCGCCGCGGCCACCACCTCGGGTTTGGCCACCATGAAGGCCACATGGCCCGGATCCTTGCGCGCGCCGCTCTTGTGGGCGCTGAACTCATAGGCCCGCATCGCGATGCCGAAGGCGACTTCCGCCGCCATCGCATTGCCTTCGGCCAGCACGGTGGTTCCCGCAGGCGTCAGCGCGCGGCCGATGGCCCCGCCCGCCTTGCGGGCCGTGGCGATATCGCTGCGCCGGGGCAGCCGGACGATCTGCAGCGCATCGGCCAAAAGCCCCGAGGGCCAGGCCAGATCAACCGCTTCGCCGGGTTTCAGCTTGTCGAAGGACTCGCTGTTGAGAAGGCGCCCGACGGCGCCGCGGGTCAGCCGGTCAAGCCGGCGCAGCCCCGACGTAAGCCCGGTGGGGCCATCGGCAAAGGCCACGATCCGGCCGGCGATCCGCGGCAGGGCGTCAAGATCGACGGGGCGGAAATGGATGGGAACAGGATGCGTCATTGCGGAAATCTCCGGGAAGCTGCGCCGATTTGGGGCCGAAGGCGCAAAGATGCCAAAACGCTATCCCTCCTGCCCGGGATTGACCAGATATGAGTTTTCCCCGCCGGGGAATTCCGATAGTTTCCGGCCAGAACGGATTGTGGGGGCCTGACCGGCGTGTCGAGATTCGACAGATATCTGCTGTCGCAACTGGTTGCGCTCTTCGGCTTTTTTGCCCTAGTGCTTGTATCTGTCTATTGGGTGAACCGGGCTGTCGGCCTGTTCGACCGGCTGCTGGGCGATGGCCATTCGGCGCTGGTCTTTCTGGAACTTTCGCTGTTGATGCTGCCCAATGTCATCCGTCTGGTCCTGCCCATCGCGGCCTTTGCCGCGGCAGTTTTCGTGACCAACCGCCTGACGCAGGAAAGCGAGCTTGTGGTGATGCAGGCGACGGGCTTTTCCGCCTTCCGGCTAGCGCGGCCGGTGCTTTATTTCGGGGCCATCGTCACCGCGCTGCATCTGGTGCTGATGAACCTTCTGGTGCCCTGGAGCGGCGCCATGCTGTCCGAGCGCGAGGCGGCGCTGTCCGAAAATGTGACCGCCCGCTATCTGAACGAAGGGCAGTTCATGCATCCCGCGCCTGGCGTGACCCTTTACATCCGCGAAATCACCCCCGAGGGGGAGCTGCGCGATCTCTTCCTTGCCGACGACCGCAGCACGATGGAACGCACGACCTACACCGCGCGCAAGGCGCTGCTGGCGCGGGGGGCGGCGGGGCCGACCCTTCTGATGTTCGACGGCATCGCCCAGACGATCAGCCGCGATGACCGGCAAAGCCTGTCGATCACCCGCTTTTCGGACGTGACCTATGATCTGGGCGGCATGCTGGATCGCGGCCAGACCGGCCTGATCCCGATCGACAACCTGACGTCCTTCGCCATCCTGACCACCGATCCCGCAGCCCTGCAGGCCACCACCGGGGCCGACCGGGCCACCGCCCTGCAAGAGGTTCATACCCGCCTTGCGCAGCCCTTCCTCAGCACCGCCGCCGCGCTGGTTGGCTTTGCCACGCTGCTGATCGGCGCCTTCAGCCGTTTCGGCCTGTGGCGGCAGATCCTTGGCGCGGTGATGATCCTGATCTTCCTGCAACTGCTGAACACCTCCGGGGCGGCGACGGCGCTGCGCGATGTGCGGCTCTGGCCTGCGGTCTATGCCGCCCCGATTGCGGGGCTGGGCATCGCCGCGCTGCTGTTGCATCTGGCGCAAAGCCCGCGGCGGCGCTTGCGCGGGGGGGCCACGGCATGACGCTGAGCCTTTACATCGCGCGGCGGTTCCTTGCCTCTTTCGCGGTGGTGCTGGGGGTTTTCTTCGGCATCATGCTGCTGATCGACACGATCGACCAGCTGCGCGGCCTGAACCAGAGCGAGGCGGGCCTTCTGTCGGCGCTGCAACTGGCTGCGCTGAACGTGCCGGAAAGCCTCTATCGCATCCTGCCCTTGATCATCATTCTGGCCGCCATCGCGCTGTTCATGGCGCTGGCCCGGTCCAGCGAACTGGTGGTGGTGCGCGCGGCGGGCCGGTCGGGGCTGCGCTTCCTGATCGCGCCGGTCCTGACGGCGCTGGCCTGCGGGCTGGTGGCGGTGGCGGTGCTGAATCCGCTGGTCGCCGCCACAATCAAGCTGCATGACAGCGCGCAGGCCCGCATCGCCAATGCCGGGGCAAGCGTGCTTTCGGTCACGGCCAACGGGTTGTGGCTGCGGCAAGGGGATGCCGCCGGGCAGACCGTCATTCAGGCTGAACGGTCGAATGCGGATGGTACGGAACTGCTGGGTGTCACCTTCCTTCTGATGGATGAGACGGGCCTGCCCTCTGCCCGGATCGAGGCCCGTCAGGCCAGCCTTGGCCCGGGCGCATGGGAACTGGCCGGGGCCAAACGCTGGGATCTGACCTCCACCAACCCCGAACAGACGGCAGAGCGTCTGGCCGATGGCACGACCATCCCTTCGGATCTGACGCGCGAAGGCATCCGTGACAGTTTCGGCTCTCCCTCGGCGATCCCGTTCTGGTCGCTACCCGAATATATCGACGGTCTGGAACGCGCGGGCTTTTCCGCGCGCAATCATCAGGTCTGGTTCCAGATGGAACTGGCCCAGCCGCTGCTCTTGGCAGCGATGGTCCTTGTCGCGGCGGGTTTCACGATGCGCCATGCCCGCTTTGGCCGGACGGGACTTCTGGTTCTGCTGGCGGTGCTGAGCGGTTTTGCCATCTTCTTCCTGCGCAACTTCGCGCAGGTTCTGGGCGAGAACGGGCAGATCCCCGTCGCACTGGCGGCATGGGCGCCCCCGGTGGCCGCCACGATGATGGCGCTTGGCCTGCTTCTGCATCTGGAGGATGGCTGACATGGCCCGTTCTCTGGATTTCCGCCGCCGCAAACCCCGCCGCCGCCTTGCCGCGCTGCGGCCCCTGATGATGGCGCTGTCGGTGGCCGCACTGCTCGGCTCGGCCGCACCCGGCGGGCTTATGGCGCAGGACGCGGCGACGCTGATCGCCGACCGGCTGGAGATCGCGGCGGATTCGCGGCTGATCGCCGAAGGTTCGGTCGAGGTCTTCTATCAGGGCCGCCGCCTGACCGCGCAGCGCATCGTGTTTGATCAGACGGCGGACAGGCTGACGATCGAAGGGCCGATCCGGTTGACCGACGCCGAAGGCACGACAGTCATCGTCAGCGCCCAGGCCGAGCTTGCCGCCGACCTGACCGAAGGCATCCTGCAAAGCGCGCGGGTCGTGCTGAACCAGCAATTGCAGATGGCCGCCTCGCAGATGGTGCGCAGCCAGGGGCGCTATCTGCAACTGGACAATGCCATCGCCTCAAGCTGCCGGATCTGCGAAGGCAGCCCGACGCCGCTTTGGGAAATTCGGGCGCGGCGGATCCTGCATGACCAGCAGGAAAAGCAGATCTATTTCGACCATGCCCAGTTGCGCATGGCCGGCGTGCCGGTGCTGTACATCCCGCGCCTGCGCGTGCCCGATCCGACGCTGGATCGCAGCACGGGCTTCCTGATGCCGCGCCTGACCAACCGAACCGATCTGGGCACCGGCCTGACGCTGCCCTATTTCGTGACGCTTGGACCGTCGCGCGACCTGACCTTCTCGCCCACCCTCACCACCGCCGGGGGCAAGACGCTGGAACTGCGTTATCGGCAGGCCTTCGACACCGGCAGCATCGTGCTGTCCGGCGCCCTCTCGCGCGATGAGATCCAGCCTGACGATACCCGTGGCCATTTCGTGGCCGACGGCATCTTCCGCCTGCCCCGCGATTTCCGCCTAGCCTTCCATGGCGAGGCTGTCAGCGACGATGCCTATCTGGCCGATTACGGCATCAGCGATACCGACCGGCTGACGAATTCGATCCAGATCGACCGGGTCCGCCGCGAGGAATACATCGCCGCGCGGATCATCAATTTCGATACCCTGCGGGCAGGCGATTTCCCCTCGGCCACGCCCTATCTGGTGACCGACGCCACCTATATCCGGCGGTTTCAGCTGGGCGCCTTGGGCGGCGAGGGCACGCTGCGCTTTGGCACCCATACCCATACGCGGCAATCGTCGAACCCTCTCGACGGGCTGGATGCCGATGACATCGCCGAAGGCGCCGACATGCAGCGCCTGTCCATCGGCGCGGATTGGCGCAAGGACTGGCTGATGCAGGGCGGCCTTCTGGTCGCGGCCCTGGGCGAGGTGCGGATGGACAGCTTCCGCATCAGCGACGACGCCACCTATGGCGGCGGCAGCACCCGCCTGTCCGGCGCGGCGGCGGTGGAATTCCGCTGGCCCTGGGTGCGGGCCGGAGCGGGCGGGGCCTCGCAGGTGATCGAACCGGTGGCGCAGATCGTCTGGTCCGATGATGACGGCGCGACCGTCCCGAACGAGGACAGCCGTCTGGTGGAATTCGACGAGGCCAATCTCTTCTCGCTGAACCGCTTCCCCGGCAATGATGTCGTGGAAACCGGCCTGCGCGCCAATCTGGGCCTCAGCTGGACCCGGCTCGATCCGTCGGGCTGGAGCATGGGGGCCACGATTGGCCGCGTGTTCCGCGAGGATCCGGTTGCCGCCTTCTCGACCGCGTCGGGGCTTAGCGGCAGCACCTCGGACTGGATGTTCGCGCTGACGGCGGAAACTCCCGGCGGGCTTGATCTGGCCGGGCGGATCATCGCCGATGACGATCTGACGGTGACCCGGGGCGAAGTGCTGGCCGAATACGCCACGCCTGACCTCTGGCTGAACACCGGCTATATCTGGTCCGTCGCCGATCTGGCGGAATCCCGCCCCAATGCCGTATCGGATCTGGTCATCGGCGGCGGCTATCAGATCAGCCCGGGCTGGCAGGCCTCGGCCTCGGGTCGCTATGATTTCGAGGCCGACAGCTATCGCAGCGCGGATTTCGGGCTGAGCTTCAAGAACGAGTGTCTGCTCGTCGATCTTTCTCTCTCGCGTCGGTTCACGTCATCCACTACTGTGCGGCCAGGCACGACGGTCGATCTATCGGTCGAATTGCTTGGCTTTGGCGGCGGAACCGAGGCGGGGCCGGCGCGCATGTGCAGGCGATGAAGGTGCAAGGCAGGAAACGGGATACGGGAATGACGGATCGTCCGCGGATGAAGGCAGCGCAAACCCTTGGGGCGGCGCTTTTGGGTGTGTCGCTTGCGGCCATGGGGGCCGTGATGGCCACGGCGCAGGAGGGCAGCCCCTTCGCACCCCGCATGGTGATCAACGGCCAGACCGTAACGAATTTCGAGATGGAACAGCGAATGCTGTTCCTGCGCGCCCTGCGTGCCCCCGGCGACCCCGAGAAGGAGGCGCTCAAGGCGCTGATGCGCGACAGGCTGGGTGCGCAGGCGGCCAAGGATCTGGGCATCACCGTCACCGCCGAACAGGTGAAGCAGGGGATGGAGGAATTCGCCGCCCGTGCCAACCTGAATGCCGAACAGTTCACCCAGGCGCTTGCCCAGGAAGGCATCGCGCCGGAAACCTTCCGCGACTTCGTCTCCAACGGGCTTCTGTGGCGCGAAGTGGTGCGGTCGAAATTCGGCCAGCAGATCCGCATCTCCGAGGCGCAGATCGACCGGGCGCTTGCCGAAAACGCCAAGACCCCGCAGGTTCAGGTTCTGCTTTCGGAACTGATCATCCCGGTTCAGGGCGACGCGGTATCGCCGGTGCTGGATCAGGCGCGCGCGATCAAGGCCGAAACCGGCAGCGAGGCCAGTTTCGCAGCGGCCGCGCGGCAATATTCGGCGGCCCCCTCGGCCGGGCGCGGTGGAAGGCTGGACTGGATCCCGATCACCAACCTGCCCCCCGCCATCGTGCAGAAGGTGCTGACGCTGTCGCCGGGCGAAGTCTCTGATCCGATCGTGGTGCCGCAGGCCGTTGTGCTGTTCCAGTTGAACGGGATCAGCGATCTGGAAAGCACGATGCCCGCACAGGTCGAGGTGGAATATGCCCAGTTCGCCCTGCCCCCGAACCTCGATCCCGCCACGATCCGCCAGCAGGCCGATGATTGCGGCGATCTCTACCCGCTGGCCCGCGGCCTGCCCGTGGAACAGCTGCGCGTGACCAAGCAGATGATGGGCGCGGTGCCACAGGATATCGGGCTGGAACTGGCCAAGCTGGATCCGGGCGAAAGCGTGCTGCGCAATCGGGGGGGATATAACGAACTCCTGATGCTCTGCCTGCGCACCGGCATCCCCGAGGCCAATCCCGCCGCGGCCGAGATCCCCGTCACCACCGAAGAGGCCGAGGCCGCCGAGGACAAGCCCGCCGTCGACCGCGAGGCGCTGCGCAACCAGTTGGGCAACCAGCAACTTACCGCGCTGGCCGAGGCCTTCATGGAAGAGCTGCGCTCGGAAGCGATCATCGAGGAACGGTGATCGCCCCCGCCCCTTCCATGACCCGCCCGATTGCCCTGACCTGCGGCGATCCTGCCGGGATCGGGGCCGAGATCGCGCTGAAGGCGCGGGCGGAACTGGGCCGCGAGCTTGCGTTCTTCTGGATCGGCGACCCGTCGCATCTGCCGCCCGAGGCGCGCTTTCACCTGATCGCCACCCCGGCCGAGGCGGCAGAGGTGGCGCCCGGGCTTTTGCCGGTGTTGCCCCATGCCTTTCCGCATCCCGCCCATCCCGGACAGCCCGACCCGCGCAATGCGGCCGCGGTGATCGAGGTGATCGCCCGGGCGGTGGCCCTTGTGCAGGCCGGTCAGGCGGGGGCGCTTTGCACCCTGCCCATCAACAAGAAAGTGCTGAAGGACGGGGCGGGCTTCGCCTATCCGGGCCATACCGAATACCTCGCCCATCTGGGCGGGGTGGAGAGGGTGGTGATGATGCTGGCCTGCCCGGAACTGCGGGTGGTGCCCACGACCATTCATATCGCGCTGGGGGATGTGGTGCGCGCGCTGACGCCCGATCTTCTGGAGGCGACGATCCGCATCACCGATGCGGGGCTGCGGCGGGATCTTGGCATTGCCACGCCCCGCATCGCCGTGGCGGGGCTGAACCCCCATGCCGGCGAAGGCGGCGCGATGGGGCGGGAAGAGATGGACTGGATCGCCCCCCTGCTGGCGCGGTTGCGGGGCGAGGGTTTCGATCTGCACGGGCCGATGCCGCCCGATACGATGTTCCATCCCCGTGCGCGGGCGGGCTATGACGTGGCGGTCTGCATGTATCACGATCAGGCGCTGATCCCGATCAAGACGGTGGATTTCGACGGCGGCGTGAACGTGACGCTGGGCCTGCCTTTCATCCGCACCTCGCCCGATCATGGCACGGCCTATGACATTGCGGGGCGCGGGATCGCGAGCGCGGGAAGCCTTGTCGCGGCGCTCAGGATGGCGCAACAGATGGCGGCGGCGCGCGGGGTGTAGACCCCCGGGGTATTTGGGCCAAGATGAAGGGGCTTTGTCTGGCATGGCGACGATCGACGGTCTACCGCCTCTGCGCGAGGTGATCCGGGCGCATGATCTGGTGGCGAAAAAGCAGTTAGGGCAGAACTTCCTGCTGGATCTGAACCTGACGGCCAAGATCGCGCGACAGGCGGGCGACCTTGCTGCTTGCGACGTGCTGGAGGTGGGGCCCGGCCCCGGCGGATTGACGCGGGGGCTGCTGGCCGAGGGGGCGCGTCGGGTGCTGGCGGTGGAGAAGGACGCGCGCTGTCTGCCCGCGCTGGCCGAGGTGGCCGCCGCCTATCCCGGGCGGCTGGAGGTGATCAACGGCGACGCGCTGGAGGTGGATGTGCTATCGCATCTGACGCCCCCGGTGCGGGTGGTTGCGAACCTGCCCTATAATGTGGGAACGGAACTTCTGATCCGCTGGCTGACACCCGCGACTTGGCCGCCCTTCTGGGAAAGCCTGACGCTGATGTTCCAGAAGGAAGTGGCCGAACGCATCGTGGCAAGGCCCAGGACAGACCATTACGGGCGGCTGGCCCTGCTTGTGCAATGGCGGGCAGAGGCGAAGATCGTCATGCATCTGCCGCCCGAGGCCTTTACCCCCGCGCCCAAGGTGCATTCCTCGGTCGTGCATATCACGCGGTTGACCGAACCACGCTTTCCCGCCGACGGGGCGGTGCTCAGCCGGATCACCGCCATGGCCTTCAACCAGCGGCGCAAGATGCTGCGATCCTCGCTCAAGGCGCTGGCACCGGATATCGAGGCGCGGCTTGAGGCGGCAGGCATCGCCCCAACGCAACGGGCCGAAGAGATTTCGCTGGAGCAGTTCTGCGCCTTGGCGCGCGGCTTTTCGGCATGAGAAAGGCCGGGGAAATCCCCGGCCATTTTCGGCAAATCCTGATCGCGCCGTCAGCGCATCATTCCGCCGCTTCGGCCGGATCGGACCCGGTTTTTTCCTTTTCCGCCTTGGGCTTGCGCGGGGCGCGGGCTTTCTTCGGCGGCTCGGCTGCGGTTTCGGGGGCTGGGGCTGCAGGGGCAGGTGCCGCAGGTGCAGGCGCTACCGCTTTTTCGGCAGGCTCGGCTGCGGCGGTGGCGGGCTGATCGCGGCGGTTGTCGCGGTCGCGATCCCGGCGGAATTCGCGGCGATCGCCCCGGTCCTGCCGATCACCCCGGTCCTGCCGATCACCCCGGTCCTGGCGGTCACCGCGATCCTGACGGTCACCCCGGTCCTGGCGGTCGCCGCGATCCTGACGGTCACCGCGATCCTCGCGGCGCTGCTGCGAGGGGCGCGCTTCCGGCGTTTCGACAAGGTTGGTCTCGCCCGCTTCGCCCAGTTCGATCACCGAGGTGCCGCCCGGGGTGCTGTCGCCCTCGCCCCGATACTCGCGCGGCTCGTTCCGATCCTGCCGGTCGCGCCACTGGTCGCGGTTGCCGCCATCGCGTTCACGGTTGCCGTTCTGGTAGCCGCCATTCTGGCCGCCACCCTGTTGATTTTGCTGCTGCTGGCGCTGCCGCTCTTCCTGTTCGGCGGCCATTTCGCGCTGCGCCTCGCCCAGCATGCGGGTGTAATGTTCGGCGTGCTGAAGAAAGTTCTCGGCGGCCACGCGATCATTCGAAAGCTGCGCGTCACGGGCGAGAAGCTGATACTTCTCGATGATCTGCTGCGGCGTGCCGCGCACCTTGCCCTCGGGGCCGGAGCTGTCGAAGACGCGGTTGATGATGTTGCCGAGGGTGCGCGGGCGGTTCGCCTTGTTGCGCGAGCGGGACTTGGAAGATCTCATCTTGTCCTTTGGTCCAGATGACCTGGCTTTCCTGCGAAGCGCCTTCGGATCGGTTGATCCCTTGCGGGACCGGAAGGCGTTCAAGCTGTCTGGCAGTTCAGGCGCAGGGGAGCCTTCGCCCGGCCCCGCCACCTGATGCCGACTAAACATTCTTGGGCGCGCATGACAAGCTGATTCTGGCCTTTTGCGGCGGATCGGGCGGGATTTGGGTGTGCAGGCCGGGCGAATGTGGCCGATTTCCCGCAGATGGGGCCCCTGTCAGGCGGTGCCGCAGCCTGTTTCATCCAGCGGTTTGCGCGCGGCGACGACACGGTCGCGACCGTCGAGATCGGGCAGGACGCGGATATCGGTCAGGCCCTGCGCGGCAAACAGGTCGGCGACGGCCGCGCCCTGCGTTGGGCCGATCTCCACGATCAGGCGGCCCTGCGGCATCAGCCGGGCGGGCGCACCGCACGCGATGGCGCGATAGGCCGCCAGCCCGTCGCCCCCCGGCGTCAGTGCGCGGCGCGGTTCGCGCAGCACCTCGGGCGAGAGATGCGCCATCTCGTCCTCGGCGATGTAGGGCGGGTTCGAGACGATCAGATCAAAGCGCCCGGGGATGGCCGCGAACCAATCCGAAATGAGGAAGCGGGCGCGGTTGGCAAGGTTCAGGGCGCGGGCATTGTCCCCGGCCACGTCAAGCGTGGCGGGGTGGATATCGGTGCCGATGCCCTGCGCCATGGGCATTCCCGCGAGACAGGACAGCAGGATGCAGCCCGTGCCGGTGCCCAGATCGAGGCATTTCAGGAACGGCTCCGACAGCGCTGTTTCCACTAGGATTTCCGTCTCGGGCCGGGGGTCGAGCGTATCGGGTGTCACGCGAAAGGCGCGGCCCCAGAAAAGCCGGGTGCCGGTGATGTGGCTGACAGGTTCGCGGGCCGCGCGGCGGGCGATGGCCGCTGCGAAGGCGGCCTCTGCCTGCGGCGTCAGCGGATCGGCAAGATGCAGCGTCAGACGGTCTGGCGCGATGCCTGCGGCATGGGCCAGAAGGGCGCGGGCGTCGCGGGGGGCATCCGGGATGCCCGCATCAGCAAGGCGCGGGATGGCGGCGCGCAGCGCCTCGTTTCCCGTGGTCATCCTTCCATCTCGGCCAGCTTTTCGGCCTGATCATGGGCCACGAGGGCATCGACGATCGGATCGAGATCACCCGCCATGATCTGCGGCAGGGCATAGAGCGTCAGGTTGATGCGGTGGTCTGTCATCCTTCCTTGCGGAAAGTTGTAGGTGCGGATGCGTTCGGATCGGTCGCCGCTGCCCACCTGCGATTTCCGTTCGGCGGCGCGTTCATTGGCCTGCCGGTCGCGTTCCATCTCGAACAGCCTTGCGCGCAGGACCTGCATCGCGATAGCGCGGTTCTGATGCTGGGATTTTTCGGAGGAGGTGACGACGATCCCGGTGGGGATATGGGTGATGCGCACCGCCGAGTCGGTGGTGTTGACATGCTGGCCCCCTGCCCCGCTGCTGCGCATCGTGTCGATGCGGATGTCGGCGGCTGGAATGTCGATATCCACCTCTTCTGCCTCGGGCAGGACGGCGACGGTGGCGGCAGAGGTGTGGATGCGCCCCCCTGCTTCGGTTTCCGGCACGCGCTGAACGCGGTGGACGCCGGATTCGAATTTCAGCTTGGCGAAGACGCCTTCGCCCTGGATATGGGCGGTGAGTTCCCGGATGCCGCCCAGATCGGACAGTTGCTGTTCAAGGATTTCGAAGCGCCAGCCCTGCCGTTCGGCATAGCGTTGATACATGCGGAGAAGGTCACCCGCGAAGAGCGACGCCTCCTCTCCGCCCGTTCCGGGCCGGATCTCAAGGATCGCAGGGCGGGCGTCGGCGGCGTCTTTCGGCAGAAGCGCGATGCGCAGCGCCTGTTCATATTCGGGGATGAGCGCGCGCAGGCGGGGAAGTTCATCCTCGGCCAGCGCCTTCATTTCGGGGTCAGAGAGCATCGCCTCGGCCTCGGCCAGATCATCCAGCGCGCGGCGATAGGCGGCGATCTGGTCGGCCACAGGGCGCAAATCGCTGTATTCGCGGGATATTCTTGCGATCTCGGCGGGTTCGGCGCCCGCGTTCAGACGCGCTTCGAGATATTCGAAGCGTTGCGTGATCTGGGCGAGTTTGTCCAAGGGAACCATGGGGGTTCTGTCGCGCGTTCATCCGGGCCGGTCAAGGGGGGCTGGCGTCTTGGGTATTTGGGCCAAGATGAAGCTGTCAGAGCCTTGAGAGCCAATCCTGCAACCGGGCGGCATTCACCCCCATGTCGCTGCGGCCAAAGCGCAGGCGGGCATGGATCGTCAGCCGGGTGCCGCTGCCATCGGGGGCGGCCTCGGCGGTGGTGTAATCGGGGAAACCCCAGAGGGCGGAGCGGGTGATCCAGGTGATCCGCCCCTCATCTGGCGATCCGGCAAGGCGGGTGGTGCGCGGGGTGGCCATGGCGATTTCGTCAAGCCGGGCAAGGAGTTGCTGCGGGTCATCGGGGCGGGTGCAGGCCGCGCGGGCATCGCCTTCGCCCGCGACGACGCCGCAATCCGGCGTGGCGACGGGCGGCGGGGCGACATGCCAGCGCGCGGGGTCCGAGGGCGCAAGACGGACATACAGACCGAAGCCCACGATCAGAAGGGCAAGAAGCCCCAGCACCATGCCCATCCTGCGCACTCCACCTGCTCCTGTCAGCGTTGGGTTCTGGCCCAGTGATACAGGCAAATCAACTCATAGGCCACATGCGCCCCGGCGATTGCCGTGGCCCCGGTTGTGTCATAGGGGGGCGAGACTTCGACGATATCGCCGCCCACCATGTTGATCCCCGCCAGATCGCGCAGCATGGCCGCCGCCTGCCAGGATTGCAGCCCTCCCCAGACCGGCGTGCCGGTGCCGGGCGCGACGGATGGATCGAGGCAGTCGATATCGAATGTCACGTAAGTGGCTGAATCCCCGACGATATCCTTGGCCTTGGCCACCGCTGCGGCGACGCCTTTTTCATGCACCTCGCGGGCGTCGATGACATGGACGCCAAGGTAATCCTCGGTCGTGGTGCGGATGCCGATCTGGACGGAGCGTTTGGGATCGACGATCCCGGTCTTCACCGCCTTGTAGAGCATGGTGCCGTGGTCGATGCGGGTCAGGTCGTCATCGGGCCAGAGGTCGGAATGGGCGTCGAAATGGATGACGCCGAGGGGGCCGAACTTTTCGGCATAGGCGCGCAGGATGGGGAAGGTGATGTAGTGATCGCCGCCCAGCGTGATGGTGCCGGCCCCGGCGGCCAGGATGCCCCGGATATGGGCGGTCAGCGTTTCGGGGAAATCAGAGACCTTGGCATAATCGAAGGCGACATCGCCGTAATCGACAATTGCCATATCTTCCAAGGGGTTGGTGGGCCAGCCATAGGGCGGGTCATAGGGTTGCAGGCTGGAGGCTTCGCGGATGGCGCGGGGGCCGAAGCGGGTGCCGGTGCGGTGCGTCACCGCCTGATCGAAGGGCACGCCGGTGATGGCCAGATCGACCCCGGTCAGATCCTTGGTATAGGTCCGCCGCAGGAAGGACGTGGCCCCGCCGAATGCGTTTTCAAAGGAATAGCCGCGCAGGCCCTTGCGGGTGAAGGCGGTGTCGACTTCGGATTTGGCGTCTTCAAGTGCCATGATGGGATTGCCCCCGTGCAAAGCGCTGCGTCGTTTGAAAGCCGAGACGCGGCGGATCGGGTGGCGTGAGGGGACCAAGGGGCGCGGGGGTTGTCAAGCGGCCCCGCCCGGCGGGCGGGCGCGCGCAGGGTTAACCCATTGAACAAAATCCATTTTTCGAAATTCCCCGATGCAACACCCGGTGCAGCACGCCGGTGCAGACGGGCGTATGCACGGCGTGCACCGGTTTCCGCCCCGTGGGGCGGTTAACCAAGGGCTGCGAATCGGCGCGGATCAGCCGATGCGATGGCCTTCGCGCAGCAATTCATCCGTCACCTGCCGGATCGCCTTTTCCAGCACATCGGCCACGAACTCCACCTCGCCCTCGGTGATGGTCAGGGGGGGCGACATGACGTTGAGATGTGCCATCGGGCGGACGATCAGGCCCATCGCCTCGGCCGCGTTCGAGATGCGCTTGCTTTCGTTCACGCCATCGGGCAGCGGTTCCTTGGTCGTCTTGTTCATGACGTTTTCGGTGCAGATCATCAGGCCCTTGCCCCGCACCTGCCCCACCAGCGGCAGATCCTCAAGCCGCTTGAGGCGATCCTGAAAGACCGCCCCCACGCGGAAGGCATTGGAAAGCAGGTTCTCGCGTTCCATGATCTCGATGTTCTTCAGGCCCGCCGCGCAGGAGACGGGATGGCCGGAATAGGTGAACCCGGCGGTGAACCAGCGGTCGGGGTCCTGCCCCATGATGTTCCACAGCCTGTCGGAGAAGATCATCGCGCCAAGCGGCACATAGCCCGAGGTCAGCCCCTTGGCCGTGGTGATGATGTCGGGGATCACGCCGAATTCCGCCTCGGAGGCGAACCAGTGGCCAAGGCGGCCAAAGGCGGTGACCACCTCATCGGCGATGAAAAGGATGCCGTGCCGCTGGCAGACCTGCCACATGCGTTTGAGATAGCCTTCGGGCGGGACGATCACCCCGCCCGAGGCCTGAATCGGTTCGGCGATGAAACCGCCGATCCGGTCGGCCCCTTCGCGGGCGATCAGATCCTCGAATTCCTGCACGAGTGTATCGCAGAATTCGGCCTCGGTCATCCCGGCGGGGCGGCGATAGGGGTTCGGCGGCGTCAGATGGAAGATACCGTCTTCCTTGTAGCGGAATTCCGTCACGCGGTCGCCGGGGCGTTTGCCCACCGATTGCGAGAGGTAGGTGGAGCCGTGATAGCTGTGATCGCGGGCGACGATCCCCGTCTTTGTGGGATGGCCGAGGCAGGATTGCACATAGGCCACCATGCGCACGGCGGTATCCACGGCGGTGGAGCCTCCGGTGGTGAACATCACGCGGTTCAGGTCGCCCGGCGCCAGCGCGGCGATCTTCGCGGCGAGGCGGGCCGAGGGATCATTCGCCATGTCGACGAAGGTGTTGGAGAAGGCCAGCCGCTCCGCCTGATCGGCGATGGCCTGCGCCATCTCGCGCCGGCCAAGGCCGATATTGGTGCACCAGAGGCCCCCGACACTGTCGAAATAGCGCTTGCCCTCGGCATCCCAGAGCCAGCACCCCTCACCCTTGGTGATGACCAGCGCGCCTTCGCGTTCGAAGGAGCCGAAATTCGTCCAGGGATGGAGGTGGTGGCTGTGATCCATCTCCCACAGATCCTGCGGGGCGGGCGAATTGAGCGCGGCTTGCGGCGTCATGGGAACCTTCGGGCCAGTTGTTATTACACGTTAGTATAACAAATCCGGGAAGGCTGCGCCAGAGCCCGCGGCAGCGATCCTGCCGCCGCAAACCGCGCCCGTCGCCCGCCGCGCAGCAGGCAGGGTTCAGGGGGCCTTCTGCCCCCTCTTGTCCCGCGTCGCGGGCCAATTCACCCCCGAGGGTATTTGGGCCAAGCTGAAGGGGCGGCGTCAGGCGGGCGGTTGCGCGCGTTCGACGAGGCGGGCGAAGAAGCTGGCCCCGATCGGCGCGGCCTCGTCGTTGAAATCATAGGCCGGGTGATGCAGCCCCGCGCCGGGGCCGGTGCCGAGGAAGAGATAGGCTCCGGGCCGGGCTTCGAGCATGTAGGAGAAATCCTCGGACCCCATTTCGCGGTTGGCCTGATCGTTCACCGCCGTCTCGCCCGACACTTCGCGCGCGACCTCGGCGGCGAAGGCGGCGGCACCGGCCTCGTTTATGGTGGCGGGGTAGCCCCAGTCATAGTCGATGCGCGCGGTCACGTTATAGGCCAGCGCATGGCCTTCGATGATTTCGTGGATGCGCCGCTTGAGCAGGGCGCGGACTTCGGGGTTGAAGCAGCGGATGGTGGCGCAGAACATCGCCTCTTCGGGGATGATGTTGCTGGCGGTGCCGGTATGGATCTGGGTGACGGAGATCACCGCCTCGTCGAGGGCATAGACGTTGCGGGGGATGATGGTCTGGATGGCCTGCACCATGCCCACCACCGCGACCACCGGGTCGATGCATTCATGCGGCGTGGCGCCATGCCCGCCCTTGCCGGTGATGTAGACGAAGGCCGTGTCGACCGAGGCCATCAGCGCGCCGGGATTGGTATGGAAATGGCCGAATTCCACATTGGGAGCGTTGTGGATGCCATAGACGGCGTCGATGCCGAAGCGATCCATCACGCCTTCCTTCACCATCACCTCGCCGCCGCCGCCATCTTCCTCGGCCGGCTGGAACAGGAGTGCCACGCGGCCTTTGAAATTGCGCGTCTCGGTCAGGTATTTGGCAGCACCCAGCAGCATGGTGACATGGCCGTCATGGCCGCAGGCATGCATCTTGCCCGGGATGGTGGAGGCGTGTTCGGCCCCGGTGATTTCATGGATCGGCAGCGCGTCCATATCGGCGCGCAGGCCGATGGTGGGGGTGCCCGGCGCATCGGCCCCCTGCCCCTTGATGATGGCGACGATGCCGGTTCTGGCGATGCCGGGATGGATTTCATCCACGCCGAAGTCGCGCAGCCGGTCGATGATGAAGGCGGCGGTGTCGTGGCAATCGAAGGCCAGTTCGGGATGGGCATGGAGATGGCGACGCCAGGTCTTCATTTCCTCGGCATAAGCGGCGATACGGTTGAGGACGGGCATCGGGTGATCCTTGCAGTTGGTGCCTTTGATCAAATCCGAATTCGAAGGTGCCCGCAATGCCCCAGCCCGACGATGACGTAACGACAAGCCACAAGTTGATCATGGAAGGCGGCGGCGAGATCGCGCGACTGCTGGCGATCATGCGACGGCTGCGCGATCCGGCGACGGGCTGCCCCTGGGATATCGCGCAGGATTTCGCCAGCATCGCGCCCTACACGATCGAGGAGGCGCATGAGGTGGCCGATGCGATCGCGCGGCAGGCCTGGGGGGAATTGCCGGGGGAACTGGGGGATCTGCTGTTGCAGGTCGTCTATCACGCGCAGATGGCGGATGAGGCGGGGATGTTCGGCTTTGCCGATGTGGTGCGCGGGATCGCCGACAAGATGGTGGCGCGGCATCCGCATGTCTTTGGCGCGGAAAGCCGCGACAAGACCGCCGCGCAGCAGACGGCGGATTGGGAGCGGATCAAGGCCGCCGAGCGGGGGCCGGCGCGGGTGCTGGACGGGGTGGCGCTTGGGCTGCCCGGGCTGACGCGGGCGGTGAAGCTGCAGAAGCGCGCGGCGCGGGTGGGGTTCGACTGGCCCTCGACCGATGAGGTGGTGGCCAAGATCGCGGAAGAGGCCGCCGAACTGGTGGAGGCGCGCGAGCGGCTGACGGCGGCGGAGGTGGAAGAGGAATTCGGCGATCTTCTGTTCGTGATGGCGAATCTGGCGCGGCATCTGGAGGTGGATCCCGAGGCGGCGCTGCGCGCGGCCAATGCCAAGTTCACCCGCCGCTTCGGGCGGATCGAGGATTGGCTGGCCGAGGCGGGCCGCAGCCCCGTCGACAGCGATCTGGCCGAGATGGACACCCTGTGGAACCGCGCCAAGGCCGAAGAGAAGGCGGACAAGTAGTCGAATTTTCGGAGAAAATTCGGTAGCGAAGGAAAAGTCTGCGACTTTTCCGGACGGGTTTTCGCAGAAAACCCGGGCCATAAGAATTTTCGGAGAAAATTCTTGCCCTCGCACGATTGCCGAGTATTTCACTCGGCCATTGACCCGACAATTTTTGTAGGGTTTAAGGCGGCATCGGATTTCTGACAAAAGGACTCAAGCAATGACCATGCGCCTTTCCCTTCTGGCACTCGGCTTCGCTTCCTCGGCCCTGCCTGCCCTCGCGCAGGAAATCAACGTCTATTCCCATCGCCAGCCCGAGCTGATCCAGCCGCTGGTCGATGCCTTTACCGCCGAGACCGGGATCACGGTGAATGTGGCCTTTGTCGACAAGGGCATGGCCGAGCGGCTGGTGGCCGAGGGCGACCGGTCGCCCGCCGATCTGGTGCTGACGGTGGATATCGCGCGGCTGACGCAGATCGTCGATGCGGGCGTGACGCAGGCGGTGCAATCCGACGTGCTGGAGGCCAATATCCCCGCCGCCCTGCGCGACGAGAATGACCAGTGGTTCGGCCTGACCAGCCGCGCGCGGATCGTCTATGCCAGCAAGGACCGCGTGGCCGATGGCGAGGTGACGACCTATGAGGATCTGGCCGATCCGAAATGGAAGGGCCGCATCTGCATCCGCTCGGGCACCAATGATTACAACGTCGCGCTGGCGGCGGCGGTGATCGCCCATCACGGCGAAGAGGCCGCGAAGGCCTGGCTGGAAGGCGTCAAGGCCAATCTGGCCCGCAAGCCCGATGGCGGCGACCGTGATCAGGTGAAGGCGATTGCCGCCGGGCAATGCGATATCGCGGTGGGCAACACCTATTACATCGGCCAGATGCTGAACGACCCCGAGCAGAAAGAGGCCGCCGAGGCCGTGCGCATTGTCTTTCCGACCTTCGAGGGCGACGGCACCCATCTGAACGTCTCGGGCGTGGCGATGACCAAGGCCGCCCCGAACCGCGAGAACGCGCTGAAGTTCATGGAATGGCTTTCAGGCGACGAGGCGCAGCGCATCTATGCGGAGACCAACCATGAATTCCCGGTCAAGCCGGGCGTCGCGAAATCGGCGCTGGTGGCAAGCTGGGGCGAGTTCACGCCGGATTCGAAACCGCTGACCGAGGTTGCCAGGCTGCGGCCGACGGCGCTGAAACTGATCGAGGAAGTCAATTTCGACGGTTGATCGAAAGCACAAGGCAGGACAGGCTGAGGGGGCGCATCGAGCGCCCCCCTTTTTTTATCATATGGACAAAATACATCCTTTCGGGTTCTTTTCTGCGACCCATAAGAAAGAGCAGGCCCATGACCCATCCGCGCAAGATCATCATCGACACCGATCCCGGGCAGGACGATGCCGTGGCGATCCTGCTGGCGCTGGCCAGCCCCGAGGAGATCGAGGTCTTGGGCCTGACGGCGGTGGCGGGCAATGTGCCCCTGCCCCTGACGCAGAAGAATGCCCGCATCATCTGCGAACTGGCGGGGCGGACGGAAACCCCCGTCCATGCCGGCTGCGAGGCGCCGATGCGGCGCAAGCTGGTTACGGCGGAACATGTCCATGGCAAGACCGGGCTGGACGGGCCGCAACTGGCCGATCCGGTGATGCCGCTTCAGCCACAGCATGGGGTGGATTTCATCATCGAGACGCTGCGCCGGGAACCGGCGCATTCGGTGACGCTCTGCCCGCTGGGGCCGCTGACGAATATCGCCACCGCCTTCGAGCGCGCGCCCGACATCGTGGAGCGGGTGCAGCAGATCGTGCTGATGGGCGGGGCCTATTTCGAGGTGGGCAACATCACGCCTGCGGCCGAGTTCAACATCTATGTCGATCCCGAGGCGGCGCAGATCGTGTTCCGCTCGGGCGTGCCGATCGTGGTGATGCCGCTGGACGTGACGCACAAGGCGCTGACGAACCGCGCGCGGGTGGAGGGGTTTCGCGCGTTGGGCAATGCGTCGGGCCGCATGGTGGCGGAATGGACCGATTTCTTCGAACGGTTCGACATGCAGAAATACGGCAGCGAGGGCGCGCCGCTGCATGACCCCTGCGTGATCGCCTATCTGATCCGGCCCGACCTGTTCACGGGCCGCCACATCAATGTGGAGATCGAGACGCAGTCCGACCTGACGCTGGGCATGACGGTGGCCGATTGGTGGGGGGTGACGGATCGGCCTGCCAATGCGCTGTTCATCGGTTCGGTCGATGCGGAGGGGTTCTATGCCCTGCTGACGGAACGGATCGCGCGGCTGCCCTGAGGCGCGGCGGGCGCATCACCCCAGCGCGTAGCCCGATCCGCGCACGGTGCGGATCGGGTCGCCTGCGCCGGCCTCGCTCAGCGCCTTGCGCAGGCGGCCGACATGAACATCGACGGTCCGCGTCTCGACATAGATGTCGCGGCCCCAGACCCGGTCGAGCAGCGCCTCGCGGGTGAAGACGCGGCCGGGCCGTTCCATCAGCGTGGCCAGAAGTCGGAATTCCGTCGGGCCAAGATGCAGTTCCACCCCCGCGCGATGCACGCGATGGGTTTCGCCGTCCAGCCGCAGATCGCCATGTTCCAGCACCACGCCCGCACTTGCCGGGCGCACCCGGCGCAGTTGCACCCGGACGCGGGCCATCAGTTCCACCATCGAATAGGGTTTCACCACATAGTCATCCGCCCCGGTTTCAAGGCCCCGCACGCGATCCACCTCTTCCCCCCGGGCCGAGATCATCACCACCGGGATCGCCCGCGTTTCGGGCCGCATCTTCAGGCGGCGGCAAAGCTCGATGCCCGAAAGCTCCGGCAGCATCCAATCCAGCAGGATGATGTCGGGCGGGGTTTCGGCGATGATCAGTTCCGCCTCGGCCCCGGTTTCGGCCAGAAGCAGGGCAAAGCCCTCGGCGCGCAGGTTATAGGCCAGCGCCTCGCGTTGGGCGGGTTCGTCTTCCACCAGAAGGATGGTGGGCTGGGCGGTCATGCGGCCGGGCCAGCGGCGGTGGTGCTGTCGACCTTGGGCCGGGCATCGCCGGGCAACTGGCCGGTGACCAGATAGATCACCTGTTCGGCCACCGCCGTGGCATGATCGCCCACGCGTTCGATGTTCTTGGCGATGAAATGCAGATGCATCGCCGGGGTGATGTTGCGCGGGTCTTCCATCATATGGGTCAGAAGTTCGCGGAAGAGCGCGTTATACATCTGATCGACCTCGTGGTCGCGCTGGCGCACATCCTCGGCCAGACGGGCATCGCGGGCGATATAGGCATCGAGCCCGTCCTTCAGCAGCAGCGTCACCTGTTTCGCCATGCGCCGGATGGAGCCGGTGGAGCCGGGCAGCGCCGTCATCTGCGCCAGAACCATGGACCGTTTGGCAAGGTTCTTGGCGTAATCGCCGCAGCGTTCCAGATTGGCCGCGATCTTCATCACCGTCAGCACGGTGCGCAGGTCCGATGCGGCGGGGGCGCGGATGGCGATCACGCGGGCGCATTCGGCGTTGATCTGTTCTTCCAGCGCGTCGATGGCCTTGTCGCCCGCGCGGACGCGCTGGGCGATTTCCTCGTCGCGGGTTTCCAGCGCCTCGGCGGCATCAAGGATGGCGGCCTCGACCAGCCCGCCCATGCGCATGACAAGGGCCTGGATCGATTCGAGATCGCGATCGAAGGCCGACATGATGTGAGATTGGGTCATCGTCTTCTCCCTCAGCCGATGCGGCCGGTGATATAGGCTTCGGTGCGGGGGTCGGTGGGGTTGGTGAAGATATGCCCCGTTTCGCCGTATTCGACCAGATGGCCAAGGTGGAAGAAGGCCGTGCGCTGCGACACGCGGGCGGCCTGCTGCATGGAATGGGTGACGATCACCACGCTGAATTGCGCGCGGAGTTCATCAATCAACTCCTCCACCTGCGCGGTGGCGATCGGATCAAGCGCGGAACAGGGTTCGTCCATCAATAGCACTTCGGGGCTGGTCGCCACGGCGCGGGCGATGCAAAGCCGCTGCTGCTGGCCGCCCGAAAGGCCGGTGCCGGGGGCGGAAAGCCTGTCCTTCACCTCATTCCAGAGCGCGGCCTTCTTCAGCGAGGTTTCGACGATCTGATCCAGTTCCGCCTTGCCGCGCGCCAGACCGTGGATCTTTGGCCCATAGGCCACGTTGTCATAGATCGACTTGGGGAAGGGGTTCGGCTTCTGGAAGACCATCCCCACCTTGGCGCGCAGTTGCACCGGATCGACGCGGGGATCGTAGATGTCCTGACCGTCCATCTCGATCTTGCCCGTCACGCGGGCAGAGGCCACCGTGTCGTTCATCCGGTTCAGACAGCGCAGGAAGGTGGATTTCCCGCAGCCCGAGGGGCCGATGAAGGCGGTCACGGTCTTGTCGAGGATATCGACATCGACATCCTTCAGCGCGTGGTTGGTTCCGTAATGAACCTGCACGCCACGGGCGGTGATCTTGGCTGTCTGGGTCACGGCTCTCTCCGTCAGGCGCATGTCGTTCATGGGCGGTCTCCGGCTTCGGGGCTACCAGCGCCGCTCGAAGCGGCGGCGCAGCAGGATGGCAAGGGCATTCATCGACAGAAGGAAGACCAGAAGCACGATGATCGCGCCCGAGGCCCGTTCCGCAAAAGCGGGGTCGGCGCGCTGCGTCCAGCTATAGACCTGCACCGGCAGCGCAGAGGCCGGATCGAAGAACCCGGCCGGCGGGGCGGCGGGGAAATCGCGCACGAAGGCCACCATGCCAATCAGAAGAAGCGGCGCGGATTCGCCAAGCGCGCGGGCAAGGCCAAGGATCGTGCCGGTCAGGATGCCGGGCATGGCCAGCGGCAGCACGTGGTGAAAGATCGTCTGCATCCGGCTGGCCCCCACCCCCAGCGCCGCATCGCGGATGGAGGGCGGCACCGCCTTGAGGCTGGCGCGCGTGGCGATGATGATGGTGGGCAGCGTCATCAGCGTCAGCACCAGCCCGCCGACGATGGGGGCCGATTGCGGCAGGCCCGCGATGTTGATGAACAAGGCCAGCGCCAGGATGCCGAAGACGATGGAGGGGACGGCGGCCAGATTGGCGATGTTGATTTCGATCAGGTCGGTCCAGCGGTTCTTGGGGGCCAGTTCCTCAAGATAGATCGAGGCGGCCACCCCAATGGGCAAGGACAGCACCAGCACCACCAGCATCATATAGGCAGATCCAAGGATCGCCACGCCCAGCCCCGCCGCCTCGGGCCGCAGTTCGGATGCATCGGGGCGGGTCAGAAAGCCCGTGTTCAGCCGCGTCTCGATCAGCCCCGCCGCGCGCATCGCATCGGCAAGCTGCAACTGCGCCGGGCTGATATTGGCATCGCGGGCGGCGCTTTCCATGGTGACGCGGCCCTTGAAATAGCCATCCACGCGCGAGGTGGCGAAGGCCGGGAAGGCCACGCTCTGCCCGATCAGCGACGGGTCGGCCAGCACGGCATCGCGCAGATCGGCGGGGGCCTCTTTCGACAGAAGGGCCATGATTTCCTTGGGTTTAAGATCGCCCGTGTCGATGCCCTTTTCGGCCAGCGCCGCGACCAGCGCGTCCTGCATCAGCCGGCCATAGCCCAGCGTGGTGACTTTCTTCATCTCCTCCGGGTTGCGGTTGCCCGTCTTGTCCAGCACGGACCCCTCAAGCGTGACGGGCAGGATGACATAGGTCTGCCGGAAGGCCGAAACCCCGTTGCCAAGGACCGAGGCCAGCAGCACCACCAGCGCCACAAGGCCCAGCAGAACGGCGGAAAGGCCCAGCCGGCGAAAGCGCCGCTCGGCGGCATTGCGCGCCTGCGTGCGGGCATCGGGCGCGATGAGCGAGGCCCCGCCGCGCTGTGGGGCCGAATTGGGGGCGGTGGCGGAGAGATCGGTCATTCGTATTGCTCCCGGTATTTCCGCACGATGCCAAGGGCGAGGATGTTCAGCCCCAAGGTAAAGACGAACAGCGTCAGACCCAGCGCGAAGGCCACCAGCGTTTCGGGGCTGGCGAATTCGGTATCGCCTGTCAGCTGGCTCACGATCTTGACGGTGACGGTGGTCATCGCCTCGAACGGGTTCAGGTCCAGCCGGGCCGCCGCCCCTGCCCCCAGCACGACGATCATCGTCTCGCCGATGGCGCGGCTGGCGGCCATGAGGATGGCCCCGACGATCCCCGGCAGGGCCGCCGGGAACACCACCTGCCGGATGGTTTCCGATTGCGTGGCCCCAAGCCCGTAAGACCCGTCGCGCAGCGATTGCGGCACGGCGTTGATGATGTCATCCGACAGCGAGGAGACATAGGGGATCAGCATGATCCCCATCACCACCCCCGCCGTCATCACCGATGAGGAACTGTCGCCAAGGCCCATGGGCCGGGCGAACCAGTCGCGCAGGAAGGGGCCGACCGTCATCAGCGCAAAAAGGCCGTAGACGATGGAGGGGATGCCCGCCAGCACCTCGATCGCGGGTTTGGCCACGGCGCGCAGCGCGGGTGTGGCATATTCCGACAGGTAGATCGCCGCCATCAGCCCCACCGGCACCGCGACCAGAAGCGCGATGAACGAGACATAGAGCGTCCCCCACAAGAGCGGCCAGATCCCCAGATCAGACCCGCCCCCGAATTTGGGCGACCATGTCAGCGACAGGAAGAAATCCCGCGCCGGGTAAAGCTGGAAGAAATGCCAGCTTTCAAAGACGAGCGAGAAGATGATGCCGATGGTCGTGAGGATCGCGATGGAAGAGGCCGCGATCAGCATCCAGCGGATGAAGCGTTCCACCACGTTACGGGCGCGGAACCCCGGGGCGACGCGCCAGAGCGCGCCCAGAAACCCCGCCACCGCGACGGCCAGCACGGCAACCGCCATCAGGGCCTGCCCCAGCGCCATCTCGGCCCGCCAGGCGGTGGCGGCCTCGGCGATATGGGGCTGGATCGGCGCGGCCAGCGCCACGCCCGCCGCCGACAGCCTGTCCTTCAGCAGATCGGGCTGCGGCACCAGCGCGGCAAGCTCGCCCTCGGTGATCGCGCCCGTGGTCACCAGCCGCTCCATCCCTTCGGCGATGCGGCGCACATCGGCCATGACCAGCTCGCGCGAGGATCCGCTGGCGATGTCGGCGGGCAGGATCATGGCCGTGATGCTGCGTTCCACCAGCACGGGTTGCAGCAGAAGCCAGCCCAGCAGAAGAAGAAAGGCTGGAACCACCGCGAAAAGCGCGACGGTCTGGCCGTAATAGCCCGGCAGCGAATGCAGGCCCCGCGCATCGCCGCGCACCAGCGACAGCGCCCGCGCCCGCCCCGCCAGAAACCCCAGCGCGCCTAGGCCCGCCAGCAACAGAAGAAGAAGGCCCGCGCTCATGTTCCGGTCCTGTGATGGGAAAAGGGTTGGGTCACTGGCTGAGCGGTTCCATCGGCTGTTCCGCCGCGACCATCGCCTGCGTCTTGTGAAGTTCGGGATCGGAAACCAGCCCGTATTCGGCCAGCGGCCCGTCAGGGCCTGCCACCTCATCCGACAGGAAGAAGGCCAGATAGTCGCGCAGGCCCGGGATCACGCCGAGATGCGCGATCTTGACGTAGAAGAAAAGCGGCCGCGACACGGGGTAGGCCCCGCTCGCGATGGTTTCGACCGAGGGCAGGACGCCGTTCATCGGATAGACGCGCAGCCTGTCGGTGTTGGACTGGTAGAAGGACAGGCCAAAGACGCCGATGCCCACGGGATTGGCCTGCACCCGCGCCAGCGTTTCGGTGTAATCGCCGTCGATATCCACCGCCACGCCATCGCCGCGCAGATCGAGGCAGGCTTCCTCGGCCCCTTTGGCGCGGGCCGCGTCATCGCCCGTCAGCCCGTCAGCCAGCAGATCAAAGGCCCCGCTCGCCTTGCAGCCGGCCAGCAGGACATTGTGATCGAAGACCTCGCGCGTGCCGTGCTTGGTGCCGGGGATGAAGGCCAGAATGTCCTGCGGCGGGAAGGCGGGGTTCACCTCGGCCCAGTTGCGCAGATCGTTCTTCACCAGAGCCCCGTCGCGCGGGATCTGCGCGCCAAGCGCCAGATACCAATCCGCCGGGGTGAAGGCGAAATCGGGCTGGTCGCGCAGGGCGGCAAAGACGATGCCATCATAGCCAAAGCGCACCTCCATCACCCCGCTGACCCCGTTCGTGGCGCAGAGATCCAGATCGGATTGCTTGATCCGGCTGGAGGAGTTGGCAATGTCGATGGTGCCTTCGCCCAAACCTTCACACAGCTTCTTGCGCCCCGCGCCGGACCCGCCGCCTTCGACAACCGGGGTGGGATGGTCGAAATTCTCGCCAAAGAGTTCGGCCACGATGGTGGCATAGGGCAGCACGGTCGAAGAGCCCGCGATCTGGATATTGTCGCGCGCCATGGCCGGGGCGGCGGCCAGGGTTGCGGCAAGGATCAGGATCGGGCGCAAAGTCATGGCATCTCCTGCGGGGCGGCCGGGCGCGGGCGCGGATGGGGCGCCTTTTGCGACAGCTTTGTAACAGTTGCATGACGATTGCGCGTCACCCTGCCCCGGCCCGCACGGCCAAAGCCTGCGCGGCCTGATCAGGTTTCGGGGAATATCACGCTGAAAACGCTGCCTTTTCCTTGCTCGCTTTCAATGCGGATCCGGCCCCGGTGGCGCTGCACGATATGTTTTACAATCGCCAGCCCAAGCCCCGTACCCCCCTTTTCGCGCGAGCGGTGGCCGTCGACGCGGTAGAATCGTTCGGTCAGGCGCGGCAAATGGACGGGATCGATTCCCTCGCCGCGATCAATTACATCCAGCCGGATGCCCGGCCCGCGCGGCAGTTGTTCGCGCGCGATGTGGATCCGCAGGCTGCCCCCCGCACCGCCGTATTTCACCCCGTTCTCGATCAGATTCACCAGAACCTGCATGATCTGGTCGGCATCCCCCGGCACTGGCAGGGGGCCTGCCTCGCCCGTCACCTCCACCGCCACACCCGCCCCTTCGGCGAGCGGGCGCAGCGTGGCCACCGCCCCCGCCACCAGCGCCTGCAGATCGACCTGCGCCGTGGGGCGGACACGCTCTTCGGCCTCGACCCGGCTCAGTTGCAGAAGATCGCCGATCAGCCGGTTCATCCGGCCCGCCTCGCGCTCCATGATGCCCAGAAACCGGTCGCGCGCGGCGGGGTCGTCGCGGGCGGCGCCGCGCAGGGTTTCGATGAAGCCCAAGAGCGCCGTCAGCGGCGTGCGCAATTCATGGCTGACATTGGCCACGAAATCGCGGCGCATCTGGCCCATCTGTTCGGCCTCGGTCACATCCTCGAAAGTCAGAAGCGCGTGCCCCTCGCCCGCCGGGGCCACCGTGACGCGATAGGTGATGTCCTGCGACGGGCCCGGCACCACATGCCGCGCCGTGCCGCCCAGCCCTTCGCCCAGGGCCGCCGCGATGGCTGATTGCAGCGCGGGCTGGCGCAGCGACAGCAGGTGATGCCGTCCCTCGATCCCCGCCCCGAACAGCGCCAGCGCCGCCGCATTGGCCGCCACCACCCGCTCATCCGGGCCGATCGCGATCACCGGAAGGGGCACGGCTGCCACGATTGACCGCATCATTTCCGCATACATGCCACTCTCCTGCCGCGTTCCCCCCTCATAGCACGCTGTGAAGCAGAGGCCAGCGTGCCGGGGCGGGCCATTCGGCCCATCGCGGCGCCCGATCAAGGCGGAGGACCCATGCAGACGGGTGGACAGGAACGGGGATTGCCGCCGGCGAAGGCCGGGCGGACCGTCGCCCCCAGCCGGCGCAGCGCCCGCCCCCCCCGCACGGAGGCGGCGGCAGATGCGCCTGATGCCATCACCATCGTGCTGGGGTTTGACTCGGCCGCGCCCGATTGCGTGGCCGTTGATGCGCCCGCCCAGATCGACGCGGCCCTTCTGACCAGCACCCGCGCGCAAAAGGTGATCTGCCCGCTCTTCGCCGATGAATTCGACGCGCTGGTCGTGGCCGGGCATCTGCGCGGCCTGGGCTTTGACGGCACGCTGGTGGTGCTGGCGCCCGACCTGCCCAATCCGCGCATGGTGGAACGCGAGATCCGCAATCAGGCCGGGGGCCTGCGCGTTTCGGTGGTGATCAAGCCTTAGTCTCGGGGTTGTCCCGCCGATAAATCCAGTCGTGATCGGGATCGTTCTGGAATCGCCAGTTGCGGCGCGGGCCTGCCATGACGTTCAGGTAATAGGCATCATATCCATAGGGCGCGGCGCAGGGGTGATGCCCTTTCGGCACCAGCGTCACGTCATGGTTCCGGGCCGCCATCACCTCGTCCAGCGATCCGTCCTCGGTATAGACGCGCTGGATCACGAAGCCCTGTTCGGGGTTCGTGCGCATGTAATAGGTCTCTTCCAGATAGGTCATGCGGGGAAAGTCATCCTCGTCATGCCGATGGCTCGGATAGCTCGACCAGTTGCCCTGCGGGGTGAAGACCTCTGTCACCAGCAGGCTGTCGGCCACGTTGCGCGCCTCCATCGCGATGTTGTTGATGAAGCGGGTATTGGCGCCTGTGCCCCGCGGGGTGAGTTCGATGCCCTCGGGCCCGATGCGCCGCACGGGGTGGTTGCCCTGCCCCGGCGCCGTGCAGACGGCCAGCACGCAATCGGTGGTCGCCTCCGCCGCCCAATCGCTGCCGTTCGGGACATAGAGGCAATGCGGCGGCGTGCGTTCGAAGACGCTCATCCTCTCGCCCATCTCGCCGAAATCCTGCCCACCCGCCGTCAGCCGTGCCTTCCCCTCGACCAGCACGAGGATGGCTTCCCGATCCCCCGTCGCCTCGGCCACGCTCTGCCCTGCCGTCAGGCGATAAAGGCCAAAGCCCACATAGCCCCAGCCCGCGCTTTCGGGTGTGATGTCATGGACCTTGCCCGTGGTCCCGGTCGGTTTGCGCAGTAGATCAGCCATGATTTCATCTGTTCCCAAATTTCCTGCGGGGGTCGGGGGTGCAAAACCCCGGTCCGCCGCGTCGTCAGATCAGACCGGCTTCCCGCGAAAGCCGCTTCAGCGTCGCAAGGCCCAGCGTCTGATAGAGCAGCGGGTTGCGCACATCCGGGTTCTGTTCGGCCTCGATCACGATCCATCCGTCATACTTGGCCCCGGCAAGGATCTTCAGGAGGGGCGCAAAGTCGATGCCGCCGTCCTGATCGCCGGGCACGGTGAAGGCCCCCTCGACCACGCCCTTCAGGAAAGACCAGCCTTCGGTGCGGACCCTTTCCACCACGGCCGGGCGGATGTTCTTGGCGTGGAAGTGCCGAACCCGTCCGATATGCCTGGTCAGCACCGCCACCGGATCGCCGCCGCCAAAGGCGCAATGGCCCGCGTCGAAGAGAAGGTGGGTATGCGGCCCCGTGGCGGCCATGAAGGCGTCGATATCCGCGGGGCTTTCCACGATGGTGCCCATGTGGTGGTGATAGACCAGCGTGATGCCCTGCCCCGCCAGATAGGCGGCGAAAGCTTCAAGTTTCGCGCCGAAGTCCTTCATTTCACTCGCGGAAAGCGTCGGTCGATCATTCACCGCGCGGGCCGCGTCGCCGTGGATGGCGTTCGACGTCTCGCAGACGATCATGACCTTGCAGCCGTTGTGCTTCAGCTTCGCCAGATGGGGCTGGCAGGCGGCGATCTCCTCCTCGACCGACCGGATCAGCAGTTCCGTCGAATACCAGCCGGAGATGAACTTCAGCCCGTAAGAGGCCAGCAGAGCGCGCAATTCTTTGGGATCATCCGGCCAGCGATGGCCGTTCTCGATGCCGTCAAAGCCGATCTGGCGACCGGCTTCATCCAGGATGCGGGTGGTGGGGATGTTCGCGCCGATCGTGCGGTCGTCATCATTGGCCCAGGCGATGGGGTTGGTTCCGAAAAGGATCATGTTCTTTCTCAACTTCAGTCGGCAAGCCGCTGTTTTTCTTTGGCAGTTTCGAAATTCATGCGCGCGGCGCGCACAGTTTCACGGGTGGAGACTTCGGGCACGCCCACCTCCCACCATGTGCCGCCCGCGGCGGTGGAGGGCATGGGATCGGTGTCGATCACGAGGACGGCGGGGACGTTGCCTCCGCGCATCTCGACGATCTTCGCCTCAAGCTCGGCCACCGATCCCGCCTTCACTGCCCGCGCCCCCATGCTGCCGGCATGGGCGACAAAGTCGATGGCAGAGGGGTTCACGTGATAGCTGTCATCCAGCAGGTTGTTGAACGGCGCGCCGCCCGTGTGTTTCTGCAACCGGTTGATGCAGCCATAGCCGCGGTTGTCGGTAATGACCACGGTAAAGGGCACGCCCATCATCACCGCCGTGGCCAGTTCGGAATTGGCCATCATGTAGCTGCCATCGCCCACCATGCAGACCACATCCGCATCGGGCCGGGCCATCTTGATCCCCAGCGCGCCCGCAATCTCATAGCCCATGCAGGAAAAGCCGTATTCCATGTGATAGCCGCCCTGCGCGGCATCCCAGATCTTGTGCAACTCGCCGGGCATGGTGCCTGCGGCGCCCATCACGATGGTGGCCGGGGTGCTGGCGCGCTGAACCGCGCCCACCACCTGCATGTCGGTCGGAAGTTCGTTGCCCGGCGCGGGCGCGGCCTTCACCGCCGCCTTCGCCGCCGCCCAATCGGCCTTCAGCGCGGCATCCGGGGGGTCAAAGCGCTGGCCTTTCAGAGCCGCGCCCAGCCGTTCCAGCGCGACCTTCGCATCGGCCACAAGGCTGATCGCGCCATGCTTGGCCGCATCATAGGGCTGCACGTTGATCGACAGGATCCGCCGCGCGGGGTTCTTGAACAGCGACCAGGACCCGGTGGTGAAATCCTGAAACCGCGTGCCAAGCCCGATCACCAGATCGGCGCTTTCACAGACGATATTGGCCGATGAGGCCCCCGTCACGCCGACGGGGCCAAAGTTCAGGTCATGGTCATGCGCCAGCGCCGATTTGCCCGCCTGCGTTTCGACAACGGGAATGCCATGCTCTGCCGCAAAGGCCGCCAGCGCGGCCTCGGCCTCGGAATAGATCACGCCGCCGCCGGCGACGATGACCGGGGCCTTGGCCGCGCGGATCGCGGCAATCGCCGCCTCCAGTTCCGCCTGATCCGGTTCGGGGCGGCGGATGCGCCAGACCTTGGGGGTGAAGAAGCTTTCGGGGTAATCATAGGCCTCGGCCTGCACGTCCTGACAGAAGGCGAGCGTCACGGGACCGCATTCCGCCGGATCCGTCATCACCCGCAGCGCGCGGGGCAGTGCGGTGATGATGTGTTCGGGCCGCGAGATGCGGTCGAAATAGCGGCTGACGGGGCGGAAGCAGTCATTGGCGGAAACCGTGCCGTCGGCAAAGCATTCAACCTGTTGCAGCACCGGATCGGGCGCGCGGTTGGCGAAGACATCGCCGGGGATGATCAGCACCGGCAGGCGGTTCACATAGGCCAGCGCGGCGGCGGTGACGACGTTGGTCGCCCCCGGCCCGATGGAGGTGGTCACCGCCATCGCCTTGCGCCGTTTGGACGCCTTGGCATAGGCAATCGCCGTATGCGCCATGGTCTGTTCGTTATGCCCGCGCCATGTCGGGAACACGTCGCGCGCGCCCTGCAGCGCCTCGCCCAAGCCTGCCACATTGCCGTGGCCAAAGATCGCCCAGATGCCTTCGATGAACCGCGTGCCATCCTCGG
Organism: Paracoccaceae bacterium; assembly: GCA_041397045.1. Taxonomy (GTDB): domain Bacteria; phylum Pseudomonadota; class Alphaproteobacteria; order Rhodobacterales; family Rhodobacteraceae; genus Paragemmobacter. The sequence continues at coordinate 112,851 of JAWKXK010000010.1, read as the reverse complement.
CCTGCTGATTGGCAAGCCAGCGCACCATCGCCTGTGCGGCGGTCAGACGGATCGTTTTCATGCGGCAATCTCCCCCTTGGCGCGCGCCTCGTCCCAGATCAGGCAGAGGCGGCGATATCTTTCCACCATCATCGCGACGGCATCCTCATCCGTGATCGACCCGGCAAGCCAGCCCCGCGCGGCATCGGCGAATATCGTGCGGCCCACGGCGAAACCCTTCACCAGATCATGCCGCGCGGCAAGCGCCAGCGATGCCGCAAGCTGATCTTCGGGCGCGTCCAGCCCCAGCACGACGATCCCGCGCACATGGGCATCGCGTGCTGTAATGGCGGCGCAGGCGTTGGACCATGCGGCCCCGGTCGCGAAGGGTTCCAGCTTCCACCAATCGGGGTAAACCCCAAGGTCATAGAACCGCTCTATGACCCGCGCCGAAGTCATATCATCCACCGGGCCGACCTTTGACGGGATGATTTCCAAGAGCATTTCCAGACGGTTGCGGCGGCAGGCGTGGAAGAGGCGCAGCACCGTTTCCTCTTGTCTTGCCTTCGTTTCGGCATCGTCATCGGGGTGATAGAAGCACAGCACCTTGACCACATGTTCCAGCGGCCATTCCGACAGGCCGCCGAAATCCGGCCCGATCTCCGGCTCCAGCGTCAGGGGGCGGGATCCGGGCCATTCCACCGGACGCCCGATCCACAGCCCCGTCCCCGCCGCCGCATACAATGCATGGCGGCCAAGGCGCGAGTCGCACAGGATACCATGCCCCGGCTTCCCCTCCGCCACCGTCAGCGCGGCCTTCAGGCAAAGCTCCTTGAACGCGCCGATCTTGGCGGGCGTCGCGCCCTCCATCGCCTCAAGCTGCATGCGGTGATCGAAGGCGAAGACGCGCATCGTGGACCAGTCCTTGTGGCGATTGGTCGCCCAATGCACCTGCTCCAGCGCGGCATCCTTGCGCAACGCCTTCTCCACCACGCCGCGGCTCAGGAAGAACTGCAGTTCTTCCCATGACGGATAGGCGGGCGTGCAGCCATGGCGCGACACGGCGAAGGCCCCGCAGGCATTGGCGTATTTCAGCGCGACGGGCCACGGCTCGCCATCCAGCCAGCCCTTCAGCAGGCCGGACATGAAGCCGTCTCCCGCGCCCAGCACGTTGAACACCTCGATCGGGAAGCCGGGGCCGGACTCGCCCTCGTCCAGCGTGTCGGGGATCGCGCCGGTAAAGGCCACGGCCCCCATCGGCCCGCGCTTGCAGACCAGCGTCGCATTGGAAACCGCCCGCACCGCCCGCAGGGCGGCGATGGTGTCGGTCGTGCCGCCCGCGATGTGGAATTCCTCTTCCGTGCCGACGATCAGATCGAAGTAATGCAGCGTCGATTGCAGCTTGGCCGTGACGGCGGCGCTTTCGATGAAGCGGCTTTCGCCCGCGCCATGCCCCGCCAGCCCCCAGAGATTCGGGCGATAGTCGATATCCAGCGCCGTCTGCAGCCCGTGCTTGCGCGCCAGCGCCAGCGCCTTGATCACCGCCGCCTCGGTGCGGGGATGGGAAAGATGCGTCCCCGTCGCCACCACCGACCGCGCCTCGGCGATGAAGCCCTCGTCGATATCCGCCTCGCAGAGCGCCATGTCGGCGCAATTCTCGCGGTAGAAGATCAGCGGAAACTGCGACTCGTCCCGTATCCCCAGCAGGACCAGCGCGGTCAGCCGTTCCGGATCGGTCTTCACGCCGCGTACATCGACGCCTTCCCGCGCCAGTTCCTCGCGGATGAAACGGCCCATATGTTCGTCGCCCACCCGCGTGATCAGGGCCGAGCGCAGGCCCAGCCGCGCCGTGCCCGCCGCCATGTTGGTGGGGCTGCCGCCGATGTATTTCTGGAAGGATCCCATATCCTCCAGCCGCCCGCCCACCTGCGCGCCGTAAAGATCGACCGAGGATCGGCCAATGGTGATGACATCAAGTCCGCGTGCCGGTTGGGACATCGTTCCTCCTTGCCGATGCCCCGCATGGCGCAGGGATTCGGATCCTTGGGCGTTTTGGAATATTTATTCCAACGCCGGATAAAGGGAAAGGGATTTCTTCAGCCCCGCGCCGATCCCACGGCCACGGCCAGCGCGATGGACAGCGCCAGCGTCGCCGAGAGCGACCGGAAGGCGCCGAAATCCACCTCGGGCACGGTCAGCACGGTGGAAGAAAGCCGCGCCAGCGGGCTGGTCAGCCGGTCGGTGATGCCAATGACGGGCAGACCGCGCGCCTGCGCATCGGCGGCGAGGGCAAGGGTTTCGTCGGAATAGGGGGCGAAGGTGATGGCGATGCAGGCATCGCCCGGGCGCATGGCGTGGCGATGGTCCAGCTTGCCCACGCCATCATGCAGCATGGCGGGAACCTGCATCTTCTCGAACACATAGGTCAGGTAAGAAGCCACCGGATAGGCGCGGCGCAGACCCACCACATGCAGCGTCGCTGCCCCCGCCAATTGCGCCACCGCCTGCGACAGCGCCGCCTCATCCGCCGATTTGGCCAGTTGTTCCAGCGACATCCGCCCGGCCTCGACGAATTCCGCCAGCAGCGCGGCGGGGCTGCCTGCACCGTTCTCCTTGAGGTTCTTCAGCCGCGTGGAATAGTCCGGCCAGCCGGGGCTATAGGCCTCGCGGAAAAGGCGCTGCATTTCGGAAAAGCCGGAAAAGCCGATGATCTGGCAGAACCGCATCAGGGCCGAGGGCGGCACATCGGCCCCGGCGGCCAGTTCCGCCACGGTCGAGACGGCGATGCGGTCGGTATTGGCCGCGATGTAATCGGCGCATTGGCGCAGGCGTTTGGGCAGGCCATCCGTCACCTCGCCCAGCCGGATGCGGAACTCGTCGATACTGGTCGGTGCGGTCATGCATCCCCCTTGGTCTGCGGGGAAGCTAGCAGCGTGGAACGAATATTCCAACCAGATTTGAAATATGACTTCCGGGTCAGGTTTCGCTCCAAAAGCCTTCTGAAGGCTTTTGGCAAATTCCTTCTGAAGGAATTTGCGCCTAGACCACCCGCAGTCCCGCGCGGAACCGCAGCGCATTGGCGCGGTATCCCGCCGCCGATTTCAGAAGCCGCGCCCGCGCCTCGGCATCCAGTTCGCGCATCACCTTGCCGGGGCTGCCCATGACCAGCGATCCGTCGGGGATCACCTTGCCCTCGGTGATCAGCGCGCAGGCCCCGATCAGGCAGCCCTTCCCGATCCGCGCGCCGTTCAGGATGGTGGCCCCCATGCCAATCAGCGACCCCTCGCCGATCACGCAGCCATGCAGCATGGCCTTGTGGCCGATGGTGCAATCGGCCCCGATCAGCAGCGGATAGCCCATATCGGTGTGCAGCACGCAGTTTTCCTGCACGTTGGAGCCCTGCCCGATGCGGATCTCCTCATTGTCCCCGCGCAGCGTCGCGCCAAACCAGACCGAGGCCCCCGCCTCCAGCACCACCCGGCCGATAAGGTTGGCATCCGGCGCGACCCAGGCCGAAGGGTCGATCTGCGGGGCCACACCGTCCAGTGCATAGATCATCGCGCTTCGAACTCCCGGTTCAGGCCGCGCACGAAATCGGCCAGCCCGGGCTGGCGGTCACGGCGCAGGCGTTCGCTTTCCAGAATGGTTTTCAGCCTCGCGAAGGTGGTGTCGAGATCCTCGTTCACCAGCACATAGTCATATTCCGCCCAATGGCTGATCTCGTCGCGGCTTTTGGCCATGCGGCCCGCGATCACCTCGTCGCTGTCCTGCCCGCGCGCGCGCAGGCGGCGATCCAGTTCCGCGATCGAGGGGGGCAGCACGAAAACCGAAACCACATCCCGCCCCAGCGCCGAATTGCGGATCTGCTGGCCGCCCTGCCAATCAATGTCGAAGACCGTGTCGCAGCCCGCGCGCATGTTCTCTTCCACCGGGCCGCGCGGGGTGCCGTAGAAATTGCCGAAGACCTCGGCATGTTCCAGCATCTGGCCCGCATCGACCATCGCCTCGAATTCGGGGCGCGCGCGGAAGAAATATTCCCGCCCGTCCACCTCGCCCGGGCGCGGGGCGCGGGTGGTGGCGGAAACGGAGAAGCGCATCGTCGCGTCCCAGCCCATCAGCATCCGCGTCAGCGTGGATTTCCCCGCCCCCGAAGGGGAGGAAAGGATAAGGAGAAGCCCCTTGCGCGCCATGGTCATTCCACGTTCTGAACCTGTTCGCGCATCTGATCTATGACCGTTTTCAGGTCAAGCCCGATGCGCGTCAGCGTCAGCGCCTGCGCCTTGGAACACAGCGTGTTCGCCTCGCGCATGAATTCCTGCATCAGGAAATCGAACTTCCGCCCCACAGGGCCATCCTCGGCCAGCAGGCCGCGGGCGGCATCGACATGGGCGGTCAGGCGGTCCAGTTCCTCGGTCACGTCGTTCTTGACCGCGATCAGGGCCAGTTCCTGTGTCAGCCGCGCCTCATCCACGCCCTCGGCATTGGCGATGACCTTGGCCAGCGCGTCTTTCAGGGCGGCGGCGGTGGCATCGCGGCGGGCCTCAACCTCGGTCCGGGCCTGCGCGGTGAGTGTCTCGATCCGGCCCAGCTGCGCGGCGATCACCCCCTGCAGCGCCGCGCCCTCGGCGGCGCGCATGGCGTTGAAATCGGCAAGCAAGGGGGCAAGATCGGCAAGGATGGCGGCGCGCAGCGGCGCGGTATCCGCCTCGGCGGCGCTTGTGTCCAGCACGCCGCGCACGCCCAGCACATCGGCCGCCGTGGCCTGCGCCAGCGTGACACCCGCGCCCATCGCCGCCCCTTCCACCTCGGCCAGGGCCTGCAGCACGGCCTGCAGCGTGGCGGGGTTGACGCGCAGCGCCGCCTCGCCCGTGCCATCCTCGCGCGCCACCTTCAGCGACAGCGACACATTCCCCCGCCCCAGCGCCCGGCCCAGTTCGGCGCGCAGCGCCACCTCCAGCCCGTCGATCCAGTCGGGCACGCGCAGGCGCAGGTCCAGCCCCTTGCCATTGACCGATCGCAGATCCCACAGCCAGCCATGGCCCGCGCCCTGCCCCTTGCGGGCGGCGAAGCCGGTCATCGAAACGGTCATTCCTGCCTCCTGCGCCACGGGCGGCGCGATTAACCTTCTGTTCACCTTTCCGCCAAAATGCCGCTGCTCTGGCCTAGAATGTGTCAGCGCAGCTAACCGGGGCGGCCCGGCAACCGTTACTGGGCGTAACAGAGGGGATCACTCCCCACAACCGGCGGCGGCCACCTGCCCCGCCCGAACGGAAGGCAAGGACCGATGGCAAGCGGACGGACAGGGCGGCAAGGCATGCGCGGCGATCCCGCGCCCGGCGCCCCCTCGGCGCTGTTGCGCCGCCACTGGCAGGGGCTGCGGCACGGCCCTGCCCTGCCCCGGCGCGACCAGATCACCCCGCGCGCGCTGGCGGCCATGCTGGACCATGCGGTGATGGTGGAGCGGCGGCCCGATGGGGCGGTGCTTTTGCGCTATGCCGGCATGGCGGTGAATGCGGTGCATGGGCAGGATCTGACCGGACGCCCGCTTTCGGCGCTGTTCGAAACCGGCGCGCGGGCGGATCTTCTGGCCGCGCTGGAACCGGCCTTTGCCGGCCAGCGCGCGCTGAGCATGGCGCTGCATTCCGAACGCGGCCTGACGCGCCCGCCGCTGACGGCGCGGCTGATGCTGCTGCCGCTGGCGGGCTGCGGGGCCGAGGGGATCACCCTGATCGGCAGTCTCGATCTGGATGGTCCGCCCCACCTGCCGCCCCGCCGTTTCCGGATCGAGCGGGTGCTCGGCGAGGCATTGTCGCCGCCCCCGGGCGATGCGGCGCGCGCGCCGCCCATCGAAGGCGGTCCGCCGCCCGTTCTGGTCTGGTCGCGGGGCTGATGAGAAAGGGGCGATCCGCCGGACCGCCCCTTTCTGATCTTCAACCTGTCCCCGCGGATCCGGTCAGAGCGCGATGCGCCGCCCGGCCTCGCGCAGCGCGGTCAGTTCCTCGGCCACGAGGAAGGCCAGTTCCAGCGACTGGCTGGCGTTCAGGCGCGGGTCGCAGGCGGTGTGATAGCGGTCCGACAGATCCTCATCCGTCACGGCGCGCAGGCCGCCGGTGCATTCGGTCACGTCCTTGCCCGTCATCTCGAAATGCACGCCGCCGGGGATCGTGCCTTCGGCCTTGTGGATGGCAAAGAACTCGCGCACCTCGCGCAGGACGCTGTCGAAGGGCCGGGTCTTGTAGCCGGTCGAGGATTTGATCGTGTTCCCATGCATCGGATCGCAGGACCAGACGACATTGGCACCCTCTTCCCGCACGGCCTTGATCAGGCGGGGCAGATGTTCGCCCACCTTGCCCGCGCCGAAGCGCGCGATCAGCGTCAGACGCCCGGCCTCGTTGCCCGGGTTCAGCTTGGCCATCAGAACCTTCAGATCCTCCGCCGTGGTGGAGGGCCCGCATTTCAGCCCGATCGGGTTCAGCACGCCGCGGCAGAATTCCACATGCGCGCCGTCCGGCTGGCGCGTGCGATCGCCGATCCAGATCATGTGGCCCGAACCCGCCACCGGCTGGCCGGTGATGGAATCGATGCGGCACAGCGCCTCTTCATATTCCAGAAGCAGGGCTTCGTGGCTGGTGTAGAAATCGACCGCCGACAGGGTATGCGCGGTTTCCGCATTCACCCCGGCGGCATTCATGAAATCCAGCGCGTCGGAAATGCGGTTCGAAAGCTCGCGATAGCGTTCGGCCTTGTCATGTTCGGCAAAGCCCAGCGTCCAGCTATGGACGCGGTGGATATCGGCGAAACCGCCCGTGGAAAAGGCGCGCAGCAGGTTCAGCGACGCCGCCGCCTGCGTATAGGCCTGCAGCATGCGCTGCGGATCGGGCGTCCGCGCCTCGGGCGTGGGATCGAAACCGTTGATGATGTCGCCCTTGTAGGAGGCAAGCTCCACCCCGTTGATCACTTCGGTCGGGGCCGAGCGCGGCTTGGCGAATTGCCCCGCCATGCGGCCCACCTTGATGACCGGCACCTTGGCGCCATAGGTCAGCACCACCGCCATCTGCAGCATCACGCGAAAGGTGTCGCGGATGTTGTCGGCGCTGAATTCGGCGAAGGATTCCGCGCAATCGCCGCCCTGCAGCAGGAAGGCCTTGCCTTCCGCCGCCAAGGCCAACTGCTTTTTCAGCTTGCGCGCCTCGCCCGCAAAGACCAACGGCGGATATTTGGCAAGCTGCGCCTCGACGGCGTGCAGCGCGGCCTGATCCGGGTAATCGGGCATCTGGATCCGCGGTTTCGCGCGCCAATCCGATTTCATCCAGCCCTTAGTCATGGGTCTTCTCCGAAGTTTGCGGTAACGGTGGCGGGTATAAGGAATGCAGGCGGCAGATGCAAAGGAAGAAACTGGCCTGATCCATGTCGGGAATGGCCTTGCACCTGCGGGCGTTTGATGTTTGGCTGCGCGCCGAATACCGACACTTTCAGGTCGCTCAGATGCCCACCCCCCCGAAGAAGGCCCAGCAGATGGCCAAGGTCACCGAACCCCGGCAGTTCGTCTTCCTGCTGCTGGACCGGTTCACCATGCTTTCCTTCGCCAGCGCGATCGAGCCGCTGCGCATCGCCAACCGGGTTTCGGGGCAGACGCTCTATACCTGGAAACTGGCCGGCGAGGGGGGCGATACGGCCACCTGTTCCAACGGGGCGTCCTTCAAGCTGGACATGGGTCTGGACGAGATCGAGCGCGAGGATACGCTTCTGGTCTGCGGCGGGGTGGATGTGCAGAAGGCCACCACGCGCGGCGTGCTGAACTGGCTGCGGCGCGAGGCGCGGCGCGGCGTCACCATGGGCGGGCTTTGCACGGGCGCGCATGCGCTGGCCAAGGCGGGGCTGCTGGATGGCAAGCGCGCCACGATCCACTGGGAAAATCAGGACGGCTTCCTTGAGGAATTCGAGGATGTGAAGCTGACGAAATCGGTTTTCGTGATGGATGGCAACCGCTGGTCCACGGCGGGGGGCACCTCGTCCATCGACCTGATGCTGAAGGTGATCGCGGCGGATCATGGCGAGGATCTGGCCAATACCGTGGCCGATCAGCTGATCTATTCCACCATCCGCACCGATCAGGACACGCAGCGCCTGTCGATCCCCACGCGGATCGGCGTGCGGCATCCGAAGCTGAGCCAGGTCATCCAGATGATGGAGGGCAATATCGAGGATCCGATGTCGCCCGCCGATCTGGCCGAAGAGGTGGGCATGTCCACCCGCCAGCTTGAACGGCTGTTCCGGCGCTATCTGAACCGCTCGCCCAAGCGTTATTACATGGAACTGCGGCTGCAGAAGGCGCGCAACCTGTTGATGCAGACGGATATGAGCGTGATCAACGTGGCCTTGGCCTGCGGCTTTGCCTCGCCTTCGCATTTCTCCAAATGCTACCGCGCGCATTACAACACCACCCCCTATCGCGAACGCGGCACGCAAGGCGGCGGGACTGGGGTTCGGCTGTCGATCTGACAGCCAGTGACGGTGCAGTAACGGGGAGGCGCGGGCCATGATCGGGCGGCGCGGCGTGATGGGTATTCTGGCGATGGCGCCCATGGGCATGGCAGCAAGGGCGGCAGACAGACGGCGCGTGGCCGTGATCGGCGCAGGCATGGCGGGCCTTGCCGCCGCGCGGGCCTTGGCGCAGGCCGGGGCCGAGGTCACCCTATTCGAGGCGCGCGACAGGATCGGCGGGCGGGTCTGGACGGATCGCGGCTGGCCCGGCCTGCCCGTCGACATGGGGGCAAGCTGGATCCATGGCCTGACGGGCAACCCGATCACCGCGCTGGCGCGCGAGGCCGGGGCGGCGCTGCATCCCACCGATTATGAAAGGGCGGCGGCCTTCGGCGCGGGCCGGGAACGGCCCTATCCCGCCGAACCCTGGGGCGTTCTGGAAAAGGCGCAGGAGCGGGCATGGAAGGCCGATGCGGACCTCTCGCTTCGCGCCGCGGTCGAGGCGCTGCCGCGCTGGGTGCGGATGACCGAGGCGGAACGCGACGCCTTCCGCGCCGCCGTGCACCGCATGGTGGAACATGAATACGGGGCCGATTGGGGCGACCTGTCGGCATGGTCCTATGATGAGGCGGCAGCCTTCCCCGGGGGCGACGCGCTGTTCCCGCAGGGCTATGACCAACTGGCGCATCATGCGGCGCGGGGTCTGGATATCCGCCTTGGCGCAAGGCTGCGCGCGGTGCAGGCCCGGCGCGACGGGCTGCGCCTGGCCTTCGCCGATGGATCAGAGGCAGAGGCCGATGCCATGGTCTGCACCCTGCCCCTTGGCGTGCTGCAATCGGGCGATGTCACCTTCGACCCGCCGCTTGCCCCCTCGCGCCAGAACGCCATCGAAACCCTCGGCATGGGGCTATTGAACAAGTGCTGGCTGCGCTTCGACGCGCCGCCCCCGGTGCCTGCGGCGGACTGGATCCTGAACCTTGGCCCGCCCGCCGACCTCTGGCCGGAATGGGTGAACCCTTCGGCCGCCGCGCCCGTGCCGATCCTTCTTGCCTTCAACGCAGGCCCCCGCGCGGATGAGGTGGAGGCATGGGACGATGCCGCCACCCTTTCCTCGGCCCATGCGGCACTCCGGGGCATGTTCGGCAGCCGCTTTCCCGCCCCCGTCGCCGCGCGTGTCACCCGCTGGCGGGCCGATCCGCTGGCGGGCGGCAGCTATTCCTTTCACCCGCCGGGGACCGGGGCCGACACGCGCCGGGCGCTGGCCGGGCTGGACTGGGACGGCAGGCTTGCCTTCGCGGGCGAGGCCGCCTCGCCCGACCATCCCTCAACGGTTCACGGGGCCTGGCTTTCCGGCCTTGCCGCCGCGCAGGCCCTAGCCGGATGAGGCGTCATCCCCCGGCGTGATCCGATAGGCCGCCCCGTCGATCACCGACAGGAACCAGATCGAGCCGTCCGGGGCCTCGACGATATCGCGCACGCGGCCTGTCTGATCGCCCGCGATGCGTTCCTCGGCAAAGCCCGCCTCGGGATCAAGGCGGCTGATGAAGCCGCTGTTCAGCGAACCGGTGAACAGATCCCCCTGCCATTCGGGAAAGAGCGCGCCGCGATAGAACATCATCCCCGAAGGCGCGATGGAGGGATCCCAGTAATGCAGCGGCTGCTCCATCCCGTCGCGCGCGACGCCCTCGCCGATGCGGCCCCCGCCATAGTTTTCGCCGTAAGAGATGACGGGCCAGCCATAGTTGCGCCCGGCCTCCACGCGGTTCACCTCATCGCCGCCCTGCGCGCCATGTTCCACCAGCCACAGCGCCCCGTCCGGCCCAAGTGTCGCCCCCTGCGCATTGCGATGGCCCAGCGAATAGACCCCGGGCCGATGCCCCGGCAGGCTGGTCGCGGGGCTGCCGTCGCGGTTCAGGTGGATGACCTTGCCCTCCACCCGCGCGGGATCCTGCGCCTCCATCCCCTCGGGCCCGGTGCCGCGATCCCCGGTCGTCAGGAACACCGTGCCATCGGCCGCCTCGACAAGGCGCGATCCGAAATGCCGCCCGCCCCGGACCGGATCGCCGTGATAAAGCGTAGCGAACCCCTCAAGCCGCGTGCCATCCGCCGACAGCACCCCCTTGCCCACCGCCGTGGCCCCACCGCCCGACAGCGGCATCGCATAGCTCAGCCAGATCTCGCGGCTCTGCGCGAAATCGCGCGGCACCATGACATCGAGAAGCCCCCCCTGCCCCTGCGCCAGAACCTCCGGCCCGCCCGCGATTTCGGCAATCGCGCCCCCCTCGGCGCGCAAAAGCCGCCCGTCGCGTTCGGTGACCAGCACCGCCCCGTCGGGCAGAAAGTCCAGCGCCCAAGGCTCCTCCAGCCCGGTGATGACCGGCTCCACCTTCAGCTCTCCGGCAGAGGATGGCAGGCTGTCGGCCCAGGCCCCCTGCGCCATGAGCGCCACGCCAAGCGCAGCCAGCACCGCCGGGCGGGCGGTTGCCGCCCTCTGGGCGCGCGGGGGGATGTAGGGCGTCGGGGCGGGCGTCGGATCATGCGGCAAGGTCTTTGGTCCTTTCTTGTTTCCCTGCCCCCCGATCTTGGGCCATGCCGCGCCCGATCAACCCCGCCTCACGGCAATCTGACCCGGCGTCAGCCACACCCTGCCCGGCCCGCCGCTGCATCGGGGTGCTTTTCTTTTGATCACAAGCACACTAGGTTCGCGTCAGGACGATGTTCCAACACGGGAGACAACAATGAAGAAACTGCTGCTCGCCACGGCCGCAACCGCCCTCGTGGCCGGTGCCGCCTCGGCGCAAGATGTCAAACTGGGTGTTCTGCTCGGCTTCACCGGCCCGCTCGAATCCATCACCCCCGCCATGGGCGCGGGCGCGGATCTGGCGATCAAGGAAATCAATGACTCGGGCAAGTTTGCCCTTGGCACCGCTTCGGCCGTGCGCGGTGATTCGACCTGCGTCGATGCCGCCGCCGCCACCGCCGCCGCCGAACGTCTGGTCACCGCCGATGGCGTCGTGGGCATCGTGGGTGCCGACTGCTCCGGCGTGACCGGGGCCGTGCTGCAGAACGTCGCGCGCCCGAACGGGATCGGGATGATCTCGCCCTCGGCCACCTCGCCCGCCCTGTCCACCGCCGAAGATGACGGCCTGTTCTTCCGCACCGCGCCCTCGGATGCGCGTCAGGGCGAGATCATGGCCGACATCCTGTCGGAAAAGGGGATCAAGTCGGTCGCCGTGACCTATACCAACAACGACTATGGCAAGGGCCTGGCCGACAGCTTTGGCGCGGCCTTCGCGGCCAAGGGCGGTTCGGTCACCATCTCGGCCCCGCATGAAGACGGCAAGGCCGACTATTCGGCCGAAGTCGCCTCGCTGGCCTCGGCCGGTGGCGAAATGCTGATCGTGGCGGGCTATGTCGACCAGGGCGGCAAGGGCGTGATCCAGGCCTCGATCGACTCGGGCGCCTTCTCGACCTTCTACCTTGTGGACGGGATGTATGGCGAAGCGCTGATCGAAGCCATCGGCGAGCCGCTGAACGGCTCCTTCGGCGCGGTGCCCGGCACCGATTCCGAAGGCGCGGCCAAGTTCCAGGAAATGGCCACCGCGGCCGGCTTCGATGGCACCTCGGCCTTCTCGCCCGAATCCTATGATGCGGCGGCGCTGATCCTGATGGCGATGGCGGCGGCGAATTCGACCGCGTCGAAGGACTGGACGACCAAGGTGATGGATCTGGCCAACGCCCCGGGCGAGCCGATCCTGCCGGGCGAACTGGGCAAGGCGCTGGAGCTGATCGCGGCGGGCACCGATATCGACTATGTCGGCGCCACCGCGGTGGAACTGGTGGGCGCGGGCGAATCCGCCGGCAACTACCGCGAATACGAAATCAAGGATGGCACCATCTCGACGGTCGGCTTCCGTTGATCCGCCTTCCGGCATGACATTGGGCGCGGCCCGGGCAAACGCCCGGGCCGTTGCCTTAACCAGACGTCCCGCGACACCGCCCATGAAAGGGCGGATGGAAATGACGGGATACAGGGGAACACCAGATGATCGTAGTCGAGAACCTGCACAGGCATTTCGGCGGCTTTCATGCCGTCGACGGTGCCTCGCTGGAGATCAAGACCGGCTCCATCACCGGGCTGATCGGCCCGAATGGGGCGGGCAAGACCACCCTTTTCAACGTCATCGCCGGCCGCCTGCCGCCCACCTCGGGCCGGGTGCTGATGGATGGCGAGGATATCACCGGCCTGCCGCCGCATGAGCTGTTTCACAAGGGCCTTCTGCGCACCTTCCAGATCGCGCATGAATTCGGGTCGATGACCTGCCTTGAGAACCTGATGATGGTGCCCGCGCGGCAGAAGGGCGAAACGCTCTGGAACGCGTGGTTCAACCGCGGGGCCGTGGCCGAAGAGGAAGCGCGCATCCGCCAGAAGGCGCTGGACGTGCTGGATTTCCTCACGATCAGTCATCTGGCCGAACAGAAAGCGGGGCAGATCTCGGGCGGGCAGAAGAAGCTGCTGGAACTGGGCCGCACCATGATGGTGGATGCCAAGATCGTCTTTCTCGACGAGGTCGGCGCGGGCGTGAACCGCACGCTTCTGAACACCATCGGCGATGCCATCGTGCGGCTGAACAAGGAACGCGGCTACACCTTCTGCGTGATCGAACATGACATGGATTTCATCGGCCGCCTCTGCGACCCGGTCATCTGCATGGCCGAGGGCAAGGTGCTGGCGCAAGGGACGGTTGAGGAAGTGAAGAACGACGAACGCGTGATCGAGGCCTATCTCGGCACCGGCCTGAAGAACAAGGTCAAGGAGGAGGCGGCCCATGCGTGACGCCCCCGGAACGGAACCCCGATACGGGGCCAACGAAAACGGGGCCAACGAATTTTCTGCGAAAATTCAGGCCCCGACCCCGCGCAGACTGCTGAATTTTCGCAGAAAATTCGTTGCAGTCAGGGGGGTGGCCCATGGCTGAGCCCTTCCTGATCGGCGAGGCGATGACCGGCGGCTATGGTGGCGCGGACATCCTGCATTCCTGCACCATCGCGGTGGAAAAGGGCCAGATCGCGGTGATCGTCGGCCCCAATGGCGCGGGCAAGTCCACCGCCATGAAGGCCGTCTTCGGCATGCTGAAGCTGCGCGCGGGCCATGTGAAGCTGGACGGCGAGGATATCACCGCGCTCGCCCCGCAGGCCCGCGTGGCCAAGGGGATGGGCTTCGTGCCGCAGACCCACAACATCTTCACCTCGATGACGGTCGAGGAAAACCTCGAGATGGGGGCCTTCCTGCGCGCCGATGATTTCAGCGATACCATGGCGCAGGTCTATGACCTGTTCCCGATCCTGAAGCAGAAGCGGCTGCAGCCCGCGGGCGAGCTTTCGGGCGGGCAGCGCCAGCAGGTCGCCGTGGGCCGGGCGCTGATGACGCGGCCCAAGGTCCTGATGCTGGACGAACCCACCGCGGGCGTCAGCCCCATCGTGATGGATGAACTTTTCGACCGCATCATCGAGGTGGCGCGCACCGGCATCTCGATCCTGATGGTCGAACAGAACGCCCGGCAGGCGCTGGAGATCGCCGACAAGGGCTATGTCCTTGTGCAGGGCGCGAACCGCTTCACCGACACCGGAAAGGCGCTGCTCGCCGATCCGGAGGTCCGCCGTTCCTTCCTCGGGGGCTGAACCATGGATATCCTGAACGCCCTTGTGGTCTTTCTGAACTTTGTCTTCGTCCCGGGCCTTGCCTATGGCGCGCAACTGGCGCTGGGGGCGCTGGGGGTGACGCTGATCTACGGCATCCTGCGCTTTTCCAACTTTGCCCATGGCGATACCATGGCCTTCGGCACGATGGTGACGATCCTCTTCACCTGGTGGTTCCAGTCGATGGGGATCAGCTTTGGCGTGCTGCCCACGGCGCTGCTCGCCCTGCCCTTCGGCATCGCGGTCACGGCGGCGATGACGCTGGCCACCGATCGCGTCGTCTATCGCTTCTACCGCAAGCAGAAGGCGGTGCCGGTGATCCTTGTCATGGTCTCGCTGGGCGTGATGTTCGTGATGAACGGCATCGTCCGCCTGATCATCGGGGTCGATGACCAGAACTTTGCCGATGGCGCGCGCTTCCTGATCTCGGCGGGCGATTTCAAGACGATGACGGGCCTTGCCGAAGGGCTGGCGATCAAGTCGACTCAGGCCGTCACCGTGATCACCGCGCTGGTGGTGATGGGGCTCTTGTTCTGGTTCCTGCAAAAGACGCGCACCGGCAAATCCATGCGCGCCTTTTCCGACAACGAGGATCTGGCGCTCTTGTCGGGCATCAATCCCGATCGCGTGGTGCAGGTGACATGGATCATCGCCGCCGCGCTGGCCACCATCGCGGGCGTGCTTTACGGGCTGGACAAGAGCTTCAAGCCCTTCGTCTATTTCCAGCTTCTGCTGCCCATCTTTGCGGCGGCCATCGTGGGTGGCCTCGGCTCGCCCATCGGGGCCATCGCGGGCGGCTTCGTCATCGCCTTCTCCGAGGTGATGGTGACCTATGCCTGGAAAAAGGTCGTGACCTACATCGTGCCGGAAAGCATGGCGCCTGACGGGCTGCTGCAGCTGATGTCGACGGATTACAAATTCGCGGTCAGCTTCGCCATCCTGATCCTTGTGCTGATCTTCATGCCCACCGGCCTGTTCAAGGGGAAATCGGTATGACCCGGAACCTCGCTCTTTTCGCGGCCGTCGGCCTGCTGTTCCTGCTGACGGGGATGTTCCAGAGCTGGAACCTTGCCCTGTCGATCCTGAACATCTCGCTCATCTCGGCGATCATGGCGCTGGGGGTCAACATCCAGTGGGGCTATGCGGGCCTGTTCAATACCGGGATCATGGGCTTTACCGCGCTGGGCGGTCTGGCGGTGGTGCTGGTCTCGGCCCGGCCCGTGGCCGAAGGCTGGGCGGCGGGCGGCAGCGGCATCCTGCTGGGGCTGTTCCTTGGCGCGGCTTCCATCGCCGCCGCCATCTTCGCCTGGAACCGCCTGCCCAAGGGCGGGCTGCGCGTGGCCGCGACGCTGGCCATCGTGCTGGCGGGCTTCGTGCTGTTCCGCACGGTCTTTGACCCGGCGGTGAACGCGGTCGAGGCATTCAACCCCGCCACCGCGGGCAATATCGGCGGATTGGGCCTTCCCGCCACCCTGGCCTGGCCGGTGGGTGGCCTGCTGGCCGCCGCCGCCGCCTGGGCCATCGGCAAGATCGCCCTCGGCCTGCGGTCGGATTACCTCGCCATCGCCACGCTGGGCATCGCCGAGATCATCATCGCGGTGATGAAGAACGAAGACTGGCTCGCGCGCGGCGTGAAGAACATCATCGACATGCCCCGCCCCTGGCCCGTTCCCTATGAGGTGAACCTTCAGCAATCGGCGGCCTTCGTCGATTGGGCGACACGCTGGGGCTTTGCGCCCACAACGGCCTCTTCCATCATCGTCAAGCTGATCTATGCCGCGCTCTTCCTTGCGGTGCTGCTGGCGGTGATCTGGCTGTCGGAACGCGCGCTGAAAAGCCCGTGGGGCCGCATGATGCGCGCCATCCGCGACAACGAGGTGTCGGCCGCCGCCATGGGCAAGGACGTCACCCGCCGCCATCTGCAGGTCTTCATCCTCGGCTCGGCCGTGGTGGGGATCGCAGGGGCGATGTATACCAGCATGGCGGGCCAGTTGACGCCCGGCGAATACAACCCCCTGCGCTTTACCTTCCTGATCTGGGTGATGGTGATCGTGGGTGGTTCGGGCAACAACTGGGGCGCGGTGCTGGGCGGGCTGCTGATCGGCTGGCTCTGGCTGATCGTGGAAAGCCTTGGCCCGATGGTGATGGGCGGCATCGTGGCGGGCCTTTCGGAAGGGCCGCTCAAGGCGCATCTGATCGACAGCGCCCAGCATATGCGCCTGCTGACCATGGGGGTCGTGCTGCTTCTGGTGCTGCGGTTCAGCCCGCGGGGCCTGATCCCCGAAAAGTGACAGGCCATTCATCGGCACGGCAAGGGGCGCCCCAGTGGGCGCCCCTTTGCTTTGCCGCCCCCGCTTTTCACATGCGACATATCCGTGTCGCAAACCAACATGCCGCCCGGCCCGGCTTGCGGCCAATCTGCCAGCAATCCAACGCAGGGAGTCCCCCATGAAAACCCATACCCGAGTGCTCGTGATCGGCGGCGGTGTCGTCGGCTGCTCGGTCCTCTACCATCTCACCAAGCTGGGCTGGTCCGATGTAATGCTGGTGGAACGCTCGGAACTCACCTCCGGCTCCACCTGGCATGCGGCGGGGGGGTTCCACACGCTGAACGGCGATACGAACATGGCCGCGCTGCAGGGCTATACGATCCGCCTCTACAAGGAACTTGAGGCAATCACCGGCATGTCCTGCGGGTTGCATCATGTGGGCGGCATCACGCTGGCCGACAATCAGGCGCGCTTCGAACAGCTCAAGGCCGAACGTGCCAAGCACCGCTACATGGGGCTGGATACCGAAATCCTCGGCCCGGAAGAGATCAACAAGCTGACCGATGGCATGGTCAACCTCGAAGGCATCATCGGCGCGCTTTACGACCCGCTGGATGGCCATCTTGATCCTTCCGGCACCACCCACGCCTATGCCAAGGCCGCGCGCATGGGCGGGGCGGAAATCGTGCTGCACAACCGCGTGCTGGAAACCAACCCCCGCCCTGATGGCTCGTGGGAAGTCGTCACGGAAAAAGGCACCATCATCGCCGAACACCTCGTCAATGCAGGCGGCCTCTGGGCGCGCGAGATCGGCGCGATGGCCGGCGTCTACCTGCCGCTGCTGCCGATGGCGCACCAGTATCTGGTGACCGACGACATCCCCGAAATCATGGACATTCTGAAATCGGGCCGCGAATTCCCGCATGTGATGGACCCGGGCGGCGAGAGCTACCTCCGTCAGGAAGGCCGCGGCCTCTGCATCGGCTTTTACGAAAAACCCTGCGAGCCGTGGTCGGTCGACGGCACGCCGTGGGATTTCGGCCATGAACTGCTGAACGAACAATTCGACAAGATCGAGGATTCGGTCAACTTCGCCTATCGGCGCTTCCCCGTCCTCGAACGGTCGGGCGTCAAGCGCGTGATCCACGGCCCCTTCACCTTTGCCCCCGACGGCAACCCGCTGATCGGCCCCGTCCCCGGCCTCAGGAACTACTGGTCCGCCTGCGCCGTGATGGCAGGCTTCAGCCAGGGCGGCGGCATGGGCCTTGCGCTGGCCCAATGGATGATCGAGGGCGAGGTGGAACGCGATCCGCGCGGCTTTGACGTCGCCCGCTTCGGCAACTGGACAAGCCCGGGCTACACCGTCCCCAAGGTCGTCGAAAACTACCAGATGCGGTTCAGCGTCTCCTACCCGAACGAGGAACGCCCCGCCGCCCGCCCCTTCCGCACGACGCCCATGTATGAGGTGTTCGATGGAATGAACGCCGTCTGGGGCCAGCAATACGGTCTGGAAGTGGTCAACTACCACGCCCTGCCCGGCGAACCCCGGTATGAGACGCCCACCTTCCGCCGCTCCAACGCCTGGGAAGCGACGCGTCAGGAAGTCATGGCGGTGCGCGAAGGCGTCGGCATCAACGAGGTGCAGAATTTCGGCAAATACCGCGTCACCGGCCCCAATGCGCGGGCATGGCTTGACCGCGTGATGGCGGGTGCGGTGCCGAAACCGGGCCGCCTGTCGCTGACCCCGATGCTGGCGCATTCGGGCAAGATCATCGGCGATTTCACCATCTCCTGCCTGTCGGAAACCGAATTCCAGCTGACCGCCTCCTACGGCGCGCAGGGCTGGCATTCCCGCTGGTTCGACCAGAACGCGATGGACGGGGTGCGGGTGGAGAACATCTCCGACGCCCGCTCCGGCTTCCAGATCGCGGGGCCCAAGGCGCGCGAACTGCTGTCGCGCGTCACCCGCGCGGACGTCAGCGCAGAGGCCTTCAAGTTCATGGATGTCAAGCGCATGACCGTCGGCATGGCCAATTGCATCGTCCAGCGCGTCAGCTATACGGGCGATCTGGGATATGAGATCTTCACCGATCACATGTCCGTCCGCCACCTCTGGGATGTGCTGAGCGCAGCCGGAAAAGACCTCGGCCTCCGCCCCTTCGGCATGCGTGCGATGATGTCGCTGCGTCTGGACAAATGGTTCGGCAGCTGGGGCCGCGAATTCAGCCCCGACTACACGCCTTGCGAGACCGGCCTCGACCGCTTCATCCGCTGGAACAAGGAGGCGGACTGGATCGGCAAGGCCGCCGCCACGGCGGAAAAGGCCGCAGGCCCCAAGCGCCGCCTCGTCTCCTTCGTGGTCGATGCCAAGGATACAGATGTCGTGGCCTGGGAGCCGATCTGGCTCGACGGCGCGGTGGTGGGCTTCTGCACCTCGGGCGGCTATTCGCACTGGACGGGGAAATCCGTCGCCATGGGCTTCCTGCCCGCCGACGCGGTCAAGGATGGCCTCGCCTGCGAGATCGAGATCCTTGGCGAACGCCGCAAGGCCACCGTCCACCTCGCGCCCCTCTGGGATGGCGATGGCGCAAGGATGCGGGGCTGACCCTGCCCCCCCCCGGGAGGGCGCCCCGCCCTCCCGGACCCTCCCTCATCGCGCCTGCCGGATGTGGCGCTGGCTGATCCCCCGGGAGGACCCTCTGCCCTCCCGGACCCTCCCGAGGGTATTTGCACCAAGCTGAAGCAAGCGGTCTTCATCTTGGGAAAATACCCTCGGGTGAATTGGCCCGCCAAAAGGCGGGACAAGAGGGGGCAGACAGCCCCCTGACGCCCGAGCCGGACGCGCGGCACGCGCGGGAGGCGAGAGAAAGGCTTGCGGCGGCACGCCGCGCCGCAGGGAACCCGCTTGACGCCCCGCGCGCCGCTTGGAAGGGTGGCGCGATGCAGCCCCATATCCTTCTTCTTGCCGCCGGCTCCCCACCCCGCATGCGCGGGGGCGACAAGCTGCTCGAGGATGTGGCGGGAGAACCGCTTTTACGGCGCAGCGCGCGCGCGGCCCTGGCCACCGGCTGCCCCGTCACCGTGACCCTGCCCCCGACCGGCCCGCCCGTCTTTCGGCGCTGCAGGGGCTGTCGCTGAACTGCGTCACCGTGGCCCGGCCCGATCTGGGCATGGCCGAAAGCCTGAAGGCAGGCCTTGCCGCCATCCCGCCCGGCTGCGGCCTTCTGCTGCTGCTGGCCGATCTGCCGGACCCACGACGGCGGATCTGAACAGCTTCGATCAGGTCCGTCTTGATCCGCGCGCCATCCTGCGCGGCGCGGCCGAGGATGGCACGCCCGGCCATCCCGTCTGCTTTCCCGCCGATCTGCGCGACGAGTTGATGGCGCTGCAGGGCGATGAGGGCGCGCGGCGGATCGTGCGCCACCGCGCCCGCCTGCGGCTGGTGCCGCTGCTGGGGCCGCCATGCCGTCACCGATCTGGACACGCCTGAGGATCGCCGCTCTGGCGCGGCGCCAAGGAAAAGGGCGGCTGACGTCGCCCTTTCCTCTCCAACGCCCCGCGGGGCCGGGCCTATTGCACCACCGCCGTCGGGCGCGGTGTCGTCGCGGTTTCCGGCGGCAGGTTCGGCAGGGTAATCACCGGCACGGTGCCCGTCAGGCTGTCAAGAAAGGCCACGATCTGCGCGGTTTCTTCGGGTTTAAGCGCCTCGCCCAGCTGGCTTTCGGCCATGATCTCCACCGCCACGGCCAGATCCCAGACCTTGCCGGAATGGAAATAGGGCGCGGTCAGCGCGATGTTGCGCAGGGGGGCGGCGCGGAAGACATATTCGTCATCCGCCGTCTCGGTCACGGCAAATCGGCCCTTGTCGCCGGCTGTTGCCGGGGCGGCAGGATCTCGGATCCGGGCTTTTCGATCAGGCCGAAGG
The DNA here is from genome assembly GCA_041397045.1 of Paracoccaceae bacterium. GTDB lineage: Bacteria > Pseudomonadota > Alphaproteobacteria > Rhodobacterales > Rhodobacteraceae > Paragemmobacter. The sequence continues at coordinate 92,493 of JAWKXK010000010.1, read as the reverse complement.
GGTAATAGCCATGCCCCCCCACATTCACCCCCGAATGGCAGGAGGAACAGCCCTTGTCGACGAAAAGCTGCAGGCCCGCCTTTGGCATCCTCCGACAGCGCGGCATCATCGCTGTTCAGCCAGGCGTCAAAGGGCGCGGAAAGCCGAGAATTCGCAAAACCTGTCAATGAATAATTGAATATTAAACAACCCTGACATGCATTGAATGCATAACCGGCGATTCGATCCCGGCGCTGCGTTCGGCCCGGATCCCTGCGGCGCAAGGAATGGCATCATCGGGTGACGATGCGATACCCGTGCTGGATGGCGGCCGGTCGGATGGGGCCGTTGCAGCCGTTCCCCACAAAGGCCATGGCAATGGGCCGGTCGATCACCCGGCGCAGGCACCGCGCGCCAAAGCGGCGGGCCGGCAGATCGGGAAAACCCTTGGCCAGGCAGGTTGAAACGGGTTTTCCCGCGCGATGCAAAGATGCGCGTTCACCCGGTGCTCGACACGCTCCGATTAACAGCAAAGGGGTGGGGCTTCGGAACGCCTGAGAAGTGCCTTCCCACCCGTTCCGCGGGGCTGGCAACCTGAGGGAGAAACAGGGATTTCCCATATTTTCAGCGTGGTGCCCGAGGTCGGACTCGAACCGACATATCTTGCGATGGCGGATTTTGAATCCGCTGCGTCTACCATTCCGCCACTCGGGCCCGCATGCAGCGGTCTAGCCGCTGGCCGCGCGGCAGTCAACGGCGGGCGGCGCGGGGGGCGCGGCTTTCATAGCCGCGCCGCGCCGAAGGTGTCGCAGGCGGCGATCTGGCCGCTCGTCTGCCCCGTCAGGAACCAGCGCATGCGCTGCGCGCTCGTGCCATGGGTAAAGCTGTCGGGAACCGGCCTGCGCCCGGCCTCGCGTTGCAGGCTGTCATCGCCGATGCGCGAAGCGGCATTCATCGCCTCTTCGATATCGCCCCGCTCGATCGACCCGAACCGCGCCGCCGCCTCATGCGCCCAGACCCCGGCCAGACAATCGGCCATCAGTTCCACCCGCACCGAAATCTCGTTGCCCTGCACCTGATCGACCTGCTGGCGCAGCCGCGTCGTCTGTTCCAGAATCCCCAACTCGTTCTGCACATGATGGCCCACCTCATGCGCCACCACATAGGCCGCCGCGAAATCGCCGCCCGCGCCCATCCGCTGTTCCAGCACGGTGAAAAAGCCGGTGTCGAGATAGACCTTGCGATCCGAGGGGCAGTAGAACGGTCCCGTCGCCTCGGACGCGCCGCCGCAGCTGGATGGGGTATAGCCCTTGAAAAGCACCAGCGTCGCGGGCCGATAGGTTTGCCCAACTGTTCCTTGAACAGCGCCGCCCAGACCTCTTCGGTATCGGCCAGCGTGACCGAGACAAACTCGCCCATCGCGCGATCCTCGGCCGTCAATTCGCGGGGGGCATCGCTCGCCATGCTGCCCTGATCCTGCAGAAGGGGTAACATCAACGCCCAGAAACCAACCCAGCAGCAGGACAACGATCACCCCGGCCCCGCCGATGCCGGCCCCCCTGCCGCCGCCGCCCCCCATGCGGCGGCGATCCTCGATGTTCCGGCTGCCCCGGCGTCCGCGCCATTCCATCCCGGCCCCCCCCTTCATCCCGATCCCACGGCCTCCAGCATAGCGGCCGCCGGACGATCCCGCGACAGCCATCTTTCCGCCGCGCCCCCGCCTTGACGCGGGCCCAGCCGCATGATCGAAGCGCGCAACATTCATCAACGAGGTCCGGCATGCTGCGCGCGCTTTATGACATGACGTTGCGCTGGTCCGCCTCGCGCCATGCCGACAAGGCGCTGGCTGTCGTGTCCTTCACCGAAAGCTCGGTCTTTCCCATCCCCGCCGATGTGCTGTTCCTGCCCATGTGCCTTTCCTGCCCGGACCGCGCTGCGCTATGCGATGATCGCGACGGTGGCTTCGGTTCTGGGGGGATCTTCGGCTGGGCCATCGGCGTCTGGGCCTTCGATGCGCTGGCCCGCCCGCTGCTGGAATTCTACGGCAAGGAAGCCGCGTTCGAGGCGCTGCGCGGGGAAACCGGCAGCATGGCCATCCTCGTGATGCTCGTGACATCGGGGCTCACGCTATTCCGCCCATGAAGGTGGTCACGATCCTGTCAGGGTGGTTGCCTTCGATCTGAAGCTGTTCATCCTGTCGGCGATCGTCGCGCGCGGCGGTCGCTCTTCTTCTGGCCGTCCTTCCGGCGCTACGGGCTCAGGATCACCGCTTTCCTTGAAACCCGCCTGAACTGGATCGCCCTCGGCGTCACGGTGCTTGCCGTGCTGGCCTTCATCGCCTTCGAGGTTCTTCGATGATCACCGATACCCGCGCCTTCACCATCCTCCTCGCCGCCGGGGGATCCCTCGCCATCCTGCTCGGGGCCTTCGCCTTTCAATATCTCGGCGGGCTTGCCCCCTGCCAACTCTGCCTCTGGCAGCGCTGGCCCCATGCTGCGGCGATCGTCATCGGTCTTGCGGCGCTTTTCGTCACGCGCGGCGCGCTTGCCCGCCTGCTGCCCCTTCTTGGCGCGCTGGCCGCGCTGGTCACCGCCGCCATCGGGGCCTTCCATGTGGGGGTGGAGCAGAAATGGTGGGAGGGCCTCGCCTCCTGCACCGCGGGCAGCATCTCGGGCCTCTCCACCGCCGATCTGCTGAACCCCGATGTGAACGTGGGCGCCGTCATCCGCTGCGATGAAATCGCATGGGCCATGTTTGGCATCTCCATGGCGGGCTGGAACGTGATCCTCTCGGCGCTCCTTGCGATGATCTGGGTCTCGGCCTACCGCCGGTCGAGGGCCTGATCCCCGCCCACCAGCCGGGCATGTTCCTGAATGGCGAAACGATCCGTCATCCCTGCCACGTAATCCGCCACGATCCGCGCCAGCGCCACTTCATCCCGCGCCGCCTCGATATCCGCGCGCCATTCGGCGGGCAGCAAGTCGGGCCGCGCCATGAAGAGCGGGAAAAGATCGTTCAGAAACCGCGTCACCCGCGCCCGCTCCTCCATCACCGAAGGCGCGCGATACATGCGGTGAAACAGAAAGGACCGGATCGCCTTCAACTCCTGATACAGCGGCTTGGAAAACCGGATCACCGTCGTCCCCAGATGGCGGATATCCTCCACCGATTTCGGCTGCGCCGCCGCCAGCCGGTTCTGCGCCACGGCGATCACATCCTCCACCATCCGCCCGAACACGCGCCGCAGCGCCTCATGCCGCCGCCGCATCTTTTCCAGCCCGGGATAAAGCCTGTCCACCTCCTCAAACGCAGGCCCCGTCACCGGCAACTCCATCAGATCGTCCTCCGTGAACAACCCCGACCGCAACCCGTCATGCAGGTCGTGGTGAGAGTAAGCCACATCATCCGCAATCGCCGCCACCTGCGCCTCGGCGCTGGCATGGGTGTCCAGTTCCAGATCCCATGCCGCATTCACCTCGGCCAGCGCATAGGGCAGCGGCCCCGCGTGCTTGGCATCCGCATTCGGCCCCACCACCGGCCCGTTATGCTTGGCAATCCCCTCAAGGCTCTCCCACGTCAAATTCAACCCGTCGAAATCCGCATAATGCCGCTCCAGCCGCGTCACGATCCGCAGCGCCTGCGCATTATGATCGAACCCGCCATAAGGCTGCATCAACAGCCCCAACGCATCCTCGCCGGTATGCCCGAATGGCGTATGCCCAAGGTCATGCGCCAAGGCTATGGCCTCGGCCAGATCTGTGTTCAGCCCCAAGACGCCCGAAATCGTCCGCGCCACCTGCGCCACCTCGATCGAATGGGTCAGCCGCGTGCGATAGTAATCGCCCTCATGTTCCACAAAGACCTGCGTCTTGTGCTTCAACCGCCGAAAGGCGCTGGAATGGATGATCCTGTCCCGGTCCCGCTGAAAGGGCGAACGGAAGGAACTCATCTTCTCGGCAAACAGCCGCCCGCGCGACGCGTCGGGCTGGCAGGCATAGGGGGCGAGCATGTGATCTGCCTGTTCTTGTTCCGCCTTTTCCCCTAGCCTATATTGCAACCACACCCCAAGGACCACGGATTTCCTCATGGACCTCGCCCTTCCGCCCAAAGTCACCGACCGCGCCTTCGCCCGCCTGCGCGAAATCTGCGAGGCGACGGGGGAACAGAAATCCCTCCGCGTCGCGGTGGAAGGCGGCGGCTGCTCGGGCTTTCAATATGACATCAAGCTGGACGATCCCGCCGCCGATGACCTGATCCTTGAAAAGGACGGGGCGAAGGTGCTGGTCGATGCCGTCTCGCTGCCCTTCCTGACGAACGCCGTGATCGACTATACCGAGGAACTGATCGGCGCGCGTTTCGTCATCGAAAACCCGAATGCCTCTTCCTCATGCGGTTGCGGCACTTCCTTCTCGATGTGACGGTGAATTCCACATCCCGCACTGGCCTTTCCCGCGGGGCGGGCTAACCTCTCCCCTCCAAGGGAAAGGGAAGACGGTAGAATGACCTGCGTCCTGATGCTCGGCTCCGGCCCCAGCGTGACCGAGGCCGCCAACTGGCCCCGCGCGCCCTTCGACACCATCCTCGCCATCAACAACGCCCATGCCGTCCGCCCCGACTGGACGCATCACATCTACCCGTGGGACTTCCCCGAAGACCGCCGCCCCACGCCCCGCGACGGGCAGAGAACCATCACGCAAGATGACTTCGTTCCCGCCCAGAACGCTTTTGGCGGCTTCGTCTATGCGGGCGGCACCATGGCCTTCACCGCCGCCTACTGGGCGCTCCACGCCCTGCGCCCCAGCGTGATCGCCGCCTTCGGCTGCGACATGCATTACCCCAAGGGCCAGACCCATTTCTACGGCGCAGGCACCGCCGATCCCCTCCGCCCCGACATCACGCTCCAATCGCTCGAGGCGAAATCCGCCCGCCTGATGATCCTCGCCGCGATGGAGGGCTGCGCCATGGTCAACCTCTCCTTCGGCCCCTCGCGCCTGATCTTCCCGCGCATGGCCCGCGACCGCGCCGCCCACGCCCGCCCCATGCCCTTCGATATCCGCCTCGCCGATGCCGCCCTCAAACGCGAAGACGCGCTCGGCTACCACGTCCCCTCGGGGCGCTATTGGGAAGAGGCCCACCGCTTCGACCCCGCCGAACTGCGCCGGATCGACATGCTCTGGCTCTCCGCCGCCCGCATGGGCCTCGCGGCGACGGCCTGACCGGAACAGGCTGACTTGTCTCCCCCCACCCCTCCGGCCTAGAACGGGCGGGAGAGGGAGACGCCCATGAAACTCGCCACCTTCAACATCAACGGCATCAAGGCCCGCATCGAAGCCCTGCCCGCATGGCTGGCGCAGGCGAAACCCGATGTCGTCTGCCTGCAGGAAATCAAGTCCGTCGACGAAGGCTTCCCGCGCGAGATCTTCGAAGACATGGGCTACCGCGTCGAAACCCATGGCCAGAAGTCCTTCAACGGCGTGGCGATCCTCTCGAAACTCCCGCTGGAGGATGTCACCCGCGGCCTCCCCGGCGACGACAGCGACGAACAGGCCCGCTGGATCGAGGCGACCGTCATAGGCGACAAACGCGCGATCCGCGTCTGCGGCCTCTACCTGCCCAACGGCAACCCCGCGCCGGGGCCGAAATACGATTACAAACTCGGCTGGATGGCCCGCATGGAATCCCGCGTGAAGGCGCTGCTTGCCACCGAGGAACCCCTCGCCTTCTGCGGTGACTACAACGTCATCCCCGAACCGCAGGACGCCGCCAAACCCGAGGCATGGGCCACCGACGCCCTCTTCCTCCCCGAAACCCGCGCCGCCTTTCGCCGCATCGTCAATCTGGGCCTGACCGATGCCTTCCGTGCCCGCGACCCGCGCCCGGGCCTCTATTCCTTCTGGGATTATCAGGCCGGCGCGTGGGAGCGGAACAACGGCATCCGGATCGACCACCTGCTCCTGTCGCCCCAATGCGCCGATCTGCTGCGCGAGGCAGGCATCGACAAGGCGGTCAGGGGCGGCGAGAAACCCTCGGACCATGTCCCCGTCTGGGTGGACCTCGACGCCTGATCCCGGGCGCGCGGCCCCCCATTAGATCAATCTTAAGGATAGGCCCCGGCGATGGCATTTCGGGTGCCTCGCGTGCATACGCCCTGCTGCACCGCCGTGCTGCACCGGGCGCTGCATGCCTCAGCGGGTCACATCATGCCCGTAAAGCCAGTCGAACCGCTTCAACGCCATGCCCGGCGCGACCATACCGCCCAGACGCAGGATACCATGCCCGATGGCCCGTTTCGCCCCCGAAAGGTGATAGTTCCGCGCGTTGGCATTGGCCGCCTCCACGATCCGCGCGCAGCGCGGCCTGCGCGCCGCCGCCCATGCCTCCAGCACCGCCCCATCGCCCCCCGGCCCGTCAAGGGCGGCCGCCAGCGACCAGGCATCCTCCAGCGCCATATTCGCGCCCTGCGCGAGGAATGGCAGCGTCGGATGCGCCGCATCGCCCAGAATTGCCAAGGATCCCAAGGGCATGGCCCGATGCCAGACCTTCGCCACAGGATGCCGGAACAGCCCCCACAGCCAGACATCCTCCACCCGCTCCAGCCATCCCCGCACCCGGGGACCAAAGCCCGCGAAGGCCAGCCGCAACTCCATCGGATCGTCCCGCAGGGACCAGCCCTCCTCGACCCAGCGCCGCCGCTCCTCGACCGCAACGATGTTGCGCAAGGTGCCCCCGCGCAGCGGATAGCTGACCAGATGCCGCCCCGGCCCCATATGCACCTCGGCCTCTGCAGGGTCCGCAGGATCGCCCGGAATCACCGCCCGCCACGCCACCTGATGGGTGAAGAAGGGCGCCACCTTTCCGTTCAGCGCCATCCGCGCCGGGGAATGCAACCCATCCGCCCCGATCATCAGCCCGGCCTCCACCCGGCCGACCTGCGCCGTCACGGCCACGGGTCTTTCCCCTGTCAGATCAATGGCTTCCACCTTCTGCAACAGGCGCAGCTCCACCCCGGCATCCCGCGCGCCCTGCAACAAAAGCGCAATCAGATCGGCCCGATGCAGGAAGTGCCAGCCCTGATCGGGCCGCATCCGCGCCAGATCCATCCGCAGGACCGCGGCCCCGTCCAGCCCGTCGCGCAGCACCACCGCCGCCGCCCGAACCGAGGCCGCCTCCAGCGCCGGGCCAAGGCCAAGCGCGCGCAGCACCGCCGCGCCATTGGGGCTGATCTGCAGCCCCGCCCCCACCTCGCGGATGGCGTCCGCCTGTTCCAGCACCGTCACCGCCGCCCCGCGCAGCGCCAGCGCCCGCGCCACCGCCAACCCGGCCACGCCCGCCCCCAGCACCGTCACCTGCCGCCCCGTCAGGCCCATCCTTCCGCCCCCGAAATGCAAGACGCCGAACCCGAAGGTCCGGCGTCACTTTCTGCCCCGTCGCAGCCGCCCGCAAGGGCCGCGCCCGCGATCAGTCGTCGCGGTGAACCCTTTCGCGCCGTTCGTGCTTTTCCTGCGCTTCCAGCGTCATAGTGGCGATCGGGCGCGCGTCCAGCCGCTTCAGGCTGATGGGTTCGCCCGTCATCTCGCAATAGCCGTATTCGCCATTGTCGATCCGGCGCAGCGCCGCGTCGATCTTGGATACCAGCTTGCGCTGCCGGTCGCGGGTGCGCAGTTCCAGCGCGCGGTCGGTCTCTTCGCTGGCCCGGTCGGCCAGATCGGGAACGTTGCGCGCCGATTCCTGCAGGTTGTCGATCGTCTCGGCCGATTGTTCCAGCAGCTCGGCCTTCCAGTTGATCAGCTTGCGCCGGAAATATTCCAGCTGCCGGTCATTCATGAACGGCTCGTCCTCCGCCGGGCGGTAATCATCTGGAAGAAACACTTCGGGCTTCATCACTGCTCTCTCCGTCTGGTCGGATCGCGCCGACAGGGGGTCTGCTTGCATCGCGCGCTCCTGTTGGCGGTGCATCTAGACCATCCCATGGGCATTGTCACTAGCAGTTGCGACGGAATCGCGTCGCGGCTAGGGTCCGGCGCAGCCTTCCCGTGACCTGCGCGAGACATGATGAAATTCGCCTCAACCTCCGGCTATGTCGCCACCGAAGACCTGACCCTTGCGGTGAATGCCGCCGTCACGCTGCAGCGCCCCCTTCTGGTGAAGGGCGAACCCGGCACCGGCAAGACGGAACTCGCCCGGCAGGTCGCCCGTGCGCTGGGGATGGATCTGATCGAATGGCACGTCAAATCCACCACCAAGGCGCAGCAGGGGCTTTACGAATACGATGCCGTCAGCCGCCTGCGCGACAGCCAGCTGGGCGATGCGCGCGTGCATGACGTGAAGAACTACATCCGCAAGGGCAAGCTCTGGCAGGCCTTCGAGGCTGACCAGCGCACGGTCCTCTTGATAGACGAGGTGGACAAGGCCGATATCGAGTTTCCCAACGATCTTCTGCAGGAACTCGACCGGATGGAATTCCACGTCTACGAAACCGGCGAAACCATCCGCGCCGCGCACCGGCCCGTAGTGATCATCACCTCAAACAACGAAAAGGAACTGCCCGACGCCTTTCTGCGCCGCTGCTTCTTCCACTATATCCGCTTCCCCGACATCGACACGATGCGCGCCATCGTCGAGGTGCATTTCCCCGGCATCAAGCCTGCCCTGCTGACCGCCGCGCTGACCCAGTTCTACGAATTGCGCGAGGTGCCGGGACTGAAGAAGAAACCCTCCACCTCCGAAGTGCTGGACTGGCTCCGCCTTCTGCTGGCCGAGGATCTGTCGCCCGAGGATCTGCGCCGCGAAGGCGGCCCCGCCCTGCCGCGCCTGCATGGTGCGCTACTGAAGAACGAGCAGGACGTTCACCTTTTCGAAAGACTCGCTTTCATGGCCCGCGGGACGCGCTAGGCGAATCGCCCCCTTTCGCCCGATTTTCGCCATGATTTCGCCGCAGTTCAGTAACGCGCACGCAGTTTTTCGACACATTTCGCAACATTCCGTGATGCGCGCAGGCAGATGGAGTGGTCATCTTCGCCTGCCGCGCGATCGGTAGTCAGACCTTGGTCTCGGACTTTTCCCGGAATTGACACCGGGCCGCCCACTTGCCGACACTTGCTAACACCACAGTCCGCTCATCCGTTCCTGTAGCCGATGGTTATCCAAGTGCCCGTGTCCCTGTGCAAAAGTCTGCCCCAAGCCCCGCCCCGCGCGGCAGGCAGACCCCATCCACAGGCCGCGGGTCTTCGGCGTTTCGGGAATGGATCCGGCGCGACGATGCGGGGGCATCGTCAGGGCCGGGGTAAGGAACAGGCGGTCCTGCCGCAGGTTCCGGATGTCAGTCGGGCTTTCGGGCCCATGGTTCAAGATGAAAGCAGAGCTGCCACTCATGCGTGTATCCCTGGTCGTTTCGGCCCTCTCCCTGATCCTTACCGCCTGCACGGCGGCCCCCGTGGCCCAGGTGGCCATGAACCGCCCGTCCCCGGCCATCGCCGGCGCCGCGCTGGCCCCGATGCAGGGCTTCGCCGCCCAGCCGGCCGCGCCGGCCGCGCGCTCTAACGCCGCCATTGCCCAGGATTTCCTCGATCTCGCCTTCCAGATGGAAAGCGGGCGCGCCCTGCCGGTTCTGACCCGCTTTGACGGCCCCATCACCGTGGCCCTGACGGGCGATGTCCCGGCCACCGCCCATCCCGACCTGTCCCGCGTCATGGCCCGCATGCGCGCCGAGGCGGGCATCGACATCCGCCCCGCCCTTCCCGGCAGCGCCGCCGCCATCACCATCGACTTCCAGCCGCAGGCCACCATGCGCGGCCTCGTGCCCAGCGCCGCCTGCTTCGTGGTGCCGCGCGTGTCGTCCTTTGCCGAATACCGCGCGGGCCGCGCGTCGGGTGTCACCGACTGGTCCACCCTGACCCGGCGTGATCGCGTGGGGATCATGGTGCCCTCCGACACCTCGCCGCAGGAAGTGCGCGACTGCCTGCACGAAGAACTGGCCCAGGCCATCGGCCCGCTGAACGATCTCTACCGCCTGCCCGACAGCGTCTTCAACGATGACAATTTCCACACCGTCCTGACCGGCTTCGACATGCTGGTTCTGCGCGTCTACAACGACCCCGCGCTTGCCAACGGCATGACCCGCGCCGATGTCGCCACCCGCCTGCCCGCGATCCTTGCCCGCCTGAACCCCGCCGGCGAAGGCCGCGGCGCGGGCGGCATGGCCGCCGTCGCCCCCCGCCCCTGGATCGAGGCGGTGGAAAAGGCGCTTGGCGCCCGCGGTTCGGATGCCGCGCGCCGCAGCGCCGCCGACAGGATGCTGTCCATCGCCCGCGCACAGGGCTGGAACGACAACCGCCTCGCCTTTTCCTGGTTCGCCGTGGGGCGCGCCAATGTGGGTCATGACCGCGACACCGCCACCCGCGCCTTCCGCGAAGCCCGCCGCATCTGGCAGGGCCTGCCCGGCGGCGAGGTGCGCACCGCCCATGTCGACATGCAGCTTGCCGCCTTCGCCCTTTCCAGCGGTGATTTCGCCGAGTCGATCGCCCTGACGGACCGCGCCATTCCCGTGGTGCGGCGTGCGGAAAATGCGGCCCTGCTGGCCACCCTGCTGATGATCCGGTCCGAGGCGAACGCCGCCCTTGGCCGCGATGACGCAGCCGAGGCCGCGCGTCTCGACAGTCTCGGCTGGGCGCGCTATGGGTTCGGCACGGATGCGCAGGTCAGGGCGCGGCTGTCCGACATCGCCGGTCTGGCCGCCTCCGGGCGCCGCGGCTGATCGGTCCGGCCTGCGCCCCGTCACGGCAAGGACAGGGGCAAGGCTGAATGATCGTCATCGCAGGTTTCGTTCTGGGCGCCATCATCGGGGCGCGCAAGGCCCTGAAATCAGGCGGAAAACGGCTGGACGCCCTGCAATACGGCGCGGGCTACGGCATCGCCTTCGCGGTGCTGGGCCTCTTTCTCACCCTGTTCATCGACCGCATGGTCTAGGGCGCGGCCATGTTCCTGCCCTTCTTCCAGGCGTTACGCAAGGAAGGGGTTCCCGCCTCCCTGCACGAATATCTGGCCTTTTTGGAAGGCATGGCCGCCGGGCTAGTGACCTATGATGTCGATGGCTTCTACCATCTGGCCCGCGTGGCCATGGTCAAGGACGAACGCCACCTCGACCGGTTCGACCGCGCCTTCGCCGCCAGTTTCAACGGCCTTGACCAGATCACCCCGGATCAGGTGCTGGAGGCCATCGACCTGCCCCGCGACTGGCTTGAAAAGCTGGCCGAAAAGCACCTGACAGCGGAAGAGCGCGCGCAGATCGCCGCGACGGGCGGCTTTGACGCGCTGATGGATACCCTGCGCAAGCGGCTGGAAGAACAGAAGGGCCGCCATCAGGGCGGATCGAAATGGGTGGGCACCGCCGGAACCTCGCCCTTCGGGGCCTATGGCTACAATCCCGAAGGCGTGCGCATCGGGCAGGACAAGGGCCGCCACCAGCGCGCGGTCAAGGTCTGGGACCGGCGCGATTTCAGAAACCTCGACGACCGGGTGGAACTGGGCACGCGCAACATCAAGGTGGCACTGCGCCGCCTGCGCCGCTGGGCGCGCGACGGGGCGACGCAGGAACTCGATCTCGACGGCTCGATCCGCGCCACCGCCGATCGCGGCTGGCTGGACGTGCAGACCCGGCCGGAACGCCGCAATGCCGTAAAGGTCATTCTTTTCCTTGATATCGGCGGCAGCATGGATCCCTATATCCGGGTGATGGAGGAACTCTTTTCCGCCGCCCGCTCCGAATTCAAGCATCTTGCCCCCTTCTATTTCCACAACTGTCTTTACGAAGGCGTCTGGCGCGACAACCGCCGCCGCTGGGATGACCAGACCCCGACGATGGATCTGATGAACACCTATGACCCCGACTGGCACTGCATCTTCGTGGGCGACGCCTCCATGTCGCCCTATGAGATCACCCATCCCGGCGGTGCCAACGAACACTGGAACCGCGAGTCGGGCCGTGTCTGGCTGGAACGGGCCTGCGCGCGCTGGCCGCGGCATCTGTGGATCAACCCCGTGCCGCAGGCGCATTGGCCCCATACCCAGTCGATCCGCCTGATCGGTGACATCTTCGCAGGCCGCATGGTGCCCATGACGCTGGATGGCATCGCGCGCGGGCTCAGGGAATTGCGATGATCCGGCGGATCTGGCAGCGCAATCCGGGCATCACGCTGGCCTTCTGCCTCGCGGTGCTGGCCAGCCTCTTCTTCGGCTGGCGGGCGGTGGACATGGCATTGATCCTGTCCAACCGCGCCGAAAAGCCCGTCGCGGGCTGGATGACGCCGCGCTATATCGCGCGCAGCTACGGGCTGGAGCGCGTGGATCTGGCCGCCACCCTGTCCACCACCGACCGCGACGATGCGCGCCAGCCGCTTTATTCCCTCGCGCGCGAACAGGATGTGCCGGTCACCGATCTGATCAATGCCGTGCAGGCCCTGATCGACGCGCAGGATGGCGCGCCATGACCGACACGCTGCTGACCCTTGTTCCGGAATGGGGCGCGATCCTGATCGCGGTGATGAACTTCTTCGCCTGCCTCGCGCTGCCCATCCCGGCCTCGCTGGTGATGCTCGCCGCTGGGGCCTTTGCCGTGGCGGGCGATCTCGATCCGCTGCCGCTCTGGATCGGGGCGCTGGTCGGGGCCAGCCTTGGCGATCAGGCGGGCTACTGGCTGGGCCGTGCCTTCGGCCCCCGCCTGATCGACCGCCTCTCGCGCCGCCGCCGCACGGCCGCGCTGCTGGACCGGGCCGTGACATGGCTGGAACAGCGCCGCCTGCCCGCGATCTTCCTGTCGCGCTGGCTGGTTTCGGCGCTGTGCCCTTACGTGACCTTTGCCGCCGGGGCCGCGCGCATCAACTGGGCGGGCTTCACCCTGCCCGCCATCGCGGGCGAATGCGTCTGGGTGTCGCTCTATATCGGGCTCGGCTACACCTTCTCGACGGATATCGAGGAACTGGGTGCCGTGCTGGGCAATCTGGCCGCCGCCATCGGGGCCGCGGTCACGGCGGTGATCCTTGGCCGCATCCTCTGGCGCAACGGGCAGGAACGGCCCTGACCGCGCCCTCCCCCTCTTTCCATCGGCGGCAAAACCCCCATATCCTGCGCCATGGCCGCGCTGATCATCCCCACCCTCATCGCCATCGGCTACGCGCTGATGATGTTCCGCTTTTCCGTCTGGCGGACGCACAAGATGCTGGATCAGCAGTCACGCCCCTTGACCGATCCCTCCGTCACCCGCCTTGCCGACCGCATGGCCGCCGCGCTCGATATCCCCGCCATCCCGGTTCACGTCTTCGAGGTGGAGCCGGTGAATGGCCTCGCCGCGCCGGACGGGCGCATCTTCCTCACGCGCGGCTTCCTCAACCGCAAGGTCCGGGGCGAGGTCACGCCCGAGGAACTCGCCGCCGTGATCGCGCATGAGATGGGCCATGTGGCGCTGGGTCACACCCGCCGCCGGATGATCGACTTCACCGGTCAGAACGCCGTCTTCGTCGTGCTGTCGGCGGTGCTGAACCGCTTCCTGCCCTTCATAGGCTTCTGGATCGCCAACCTCATTTCCACTGCCCTCGCTGCCCGCCTCTCGCAGCGCGACGAGTATGAGGCGGATGCCTATGCCACCGCGCTGCTGATCAAATCCGGCATCGGCACCGCGCCGCAGAAATCGCTGTTTCGCAAGCTGGATGCGATGACCAAGGCCAACCGCGGCCAGATGCCCGCATGGCTCCTGTCCCACCCCTCCAGCGCCGATCGCATCGCCCAGATCGAGGCGAACGAACGCCGCTGGCTTCAGCCCGCCCTGCCGTCCTGAGTGACCGCCTTCGCCAGCCTTGGCAGACTGGCCCGCTTCAACAGCGCCTTGAGCGAGACAGGCCCCCCCGCCATCTCCTCGGCCCGGGCATGGACCCGCGCGATCACCGCGCCCGCCTTGCCCGGATCACCCGACCACAGTTCCCAAAGGAATCCGTCCGGGTCCCGCCGCGCCACCGCTTCCGCCGCCAGAACATGGCGGGGAAAATCGGCTGCGTTGAAGGTGACGATGGCATCCGCCCCACTGGCAATCGCCACCGCCAGAACATGCGTATCGTTCGGATCGGGCAGCACCAGCCGCGCCTCCACCCCCGGGGCCGCCGCCACCATCGCACGGGGAAACACCTCGCGCATCAGCACCGCCACGCCGCGCGCCTGTGCCTCGGCCCCCGGGCCCAGCTTCACCGTCGCCCGCGCCCATTCCTCAAGGATCCGCTCCGACCATTTCGGTTCATAAAGCCCCGCCTCCGCCATGCCCAGCAGCAGATCCCGCAGCACCGGCGGGAACAGGACACAGGCATCCAGAACCGCCCGCATCAATCCAGACGGAAGAACAGCGACTTGAGGTATCCGCTCTCCGCCAGTTGCGGCAGCATCGGATGATCCGCCCCGGCAAAGCCCGTGTACAAAAGCTGCCCCCGCCGCCCGCCTCGCCCGATACCCCGCGCCGAGGCGTTGCGGAAGGCCGACAGGTCCGCCGCATGGGAACAGGAACACAAGACCAGATACCCGCCCGGCGCGACAAGGGGTGCGGCCAGCCGTGCGATCCGCTCATAAGCGCGCAGGCCCGCCTCCAGCGCGGGCTTCGCCGGCGCAAAGGCGGGCGGGTCACAGATCACCAGATCGAACCGCTCCCCTTCTGCCGCCAAGGCCTCCAGCACGGCAAAGGCATCGCCCTGACGCACGGCGAAACGATCCGCCACACCCGATGCCTTGGCCCCCGCCTCCGCAAGCGCCAGCGCAGGCGCGGATGCATCCACGGCCAACGCGCTTTCCGCCCCGCCCGCCAGCGCCGCCAAGGCAAAGCCGCCCACATGGCTGAACACATCCAGCACCCGCGCCCCCTTCGCCAGACGCGCGGCAAAGGCATGGTTCGGCCGCTGATCATAGAAGAGGCCGGTCTTCTGCCCCCCCGTCACATCCGCCATATAGGTGGCCCCGTTCATCGGCACCGCCACCGGCCCCGCGACAGCGCCGCACAGAACAACCGTCTCTTCCGCCAACCCCTCAAGCCCGCGCGACCGCCCGGTCCCGTTCTTGACCACCGTCGAAACGCCCGTCACCGCCCGCAGCGCCGCGACCAAAGGCTCCAGCAACGCCTCGGCCCAGGCGGCATTCGGCTGCACCACCGCCACATCGCCGAACCGGTCGATCACCACCCCCGGCAACCCATCCGCCTCGGCATGGATCAGCCGGTAGAAAGGCGCATCATGCAGCCGCTCGCGCAACTCCAACGCGCGGGACAGGCGCGCGGCGAACCACGCCTCATCCACCACCGCGCCCGGATCGCGATCCAGCATCCGCGCCACGATCTTCGATTTCACATTGACGGTCACCAGACCCAGCGCCCGCCGCTCGCCATCCTCCAGCACGGCCAGCGCGCCGGGCGGGATGTTCCCCGTCCGCCGGTCCATCACCAGCTCATCGGCATAGACCCAAGGAAAGCCGTGCCGGATCGCCCGCGCCTCGGCCTTGGGTTTCAGCCGCACAACCGGGCGATCCCCAAAGGGGTTTGCGGGGGCGGGGCGTTCGGGTGCGGGGCCGTCACCGGCAATGGAAGAAGGGGGGGACATCATGCCCCCCCCTTACAAGGTCCTGCCGATTTGCGAAAGCCTCAGCGCAGCACGGGCTGCGTCGGGTTCTGCGTGGCGCGCGCCACCAGCGCGGGATCGGTCACCGCGCCGGAAAGCTCGCGCCGCAGCGTTTCCACCAGCTTTTCGGTCACCACAACCTTCTGGGTCCGCCCGGCCTGTTCCTCAAGGATCGCCGCCTGCCCGCCCGCCGCCTTGGCATCCGCCGTCACGCGGCGCGGGCCGTCGATCACCGCACCCGTGGCGGCATCCAGAACCGTCAGGTCGAAGACCATGTTATGCGTGCCGCCCACTGTATAGCGGGTCTTTTCCGTCACGCCGTGAAAGCGCACCAGTTCCAGCTTCAACACCGCGTTCCGCGGGCCCTTCATCGTGGCCGTGGCCTGGCTGGCCGCCGCCTGGAAGATCGCCCCGATCTGCTGATGCCGGTCACCGGGGGCATCCCCGCGCCAGACGATATCGGCGATCGGATAGAACACATTCGCCTCCGACACGCGCAGGGCGCGCGGGACGGCAACCTGAATGTCGCTGATCGTGTAAAGCGGAGCCACGACGCGCGGGCCGTTTTCCGGGATGGATCCGGTCCCCCGCGATGCCAGCGTCAGGGCATCATTGCTCAGGCTCCGGCTCGCCGGTTCGCTGCTCACACAGGCCGAAAGGGCAAGGGCAAGGCCCAGCGCGGCGAGTTTCTTGAAACTGTTCATATGCATACCTCCGGGCCTCCGCCCATACTGATGGGATGAGGTATGCGAATCGAATGTGGCCGAAATTGGTTAACGGCAGATCATTTCCAAGATTTAGCGCCAAATTGGAAACAATCGGCGCGATCATCGCCATCCGGGCAACGCTGCGCTAGACTGGCGCGGAAAGCCGCCGATCTTGCAGGCGTGTGACGTGGTTGTTAGCGCTAACAAAATCTGCTAACACCCCGCCAGCCGCCGCCGAAGGAGTCGCCCATGTCGATCAATCCCGTAATCGCCCGCGTGACGGACCGTATCCGCGCCCGCTCTGCCGATCTTCGGGGGGCCTATCTCGACCGTCTCTCCCGCGCTGCGAAGGATGGCCCGGCGCGCGGCCATCTCGCCTGCGGCAATCAGGCCCATGCCTATGCCGCCATGGGGGCCGACAAGGATACGCTCGCTGCCTCCCGCGCCCCGAATATCGGGATCGTGACGGCCTATAACGACATGCTCTCGGCCCATCAGCCGTTTGAAACCTATCCCGCCCTGATCCGCGCCGCTGCCCGCAAGGCAGGCGCCACGGCGCAGGTCGCGGGCGGGGTTCCCGCCATGTGCGATGGCGTCACGCAGGGCCAGCCCGGCATGGAACTCTCGCTCTTCTCCCGCGACGTGATCGCGCTGGCGGCAGGCGTGGCCATGTCGCACAACACCTTCGACTCCGCCCTCTACCTCGGCGTCTGCGACAAGATCGTTCCGGGCCTCATCATCGCCGCCTCCACCTTCGGCCATGTGCCCTCGATCTTCGTGCCCGCAGGCCCCATGACCTCGGGCCTGCCGAATGACGAAAAGGCCAAGGTCCGCAACGCCTATGCTGCGGGCGAGATCGGGCGCGACAAACTGATGGCGGCGGAAATGGCCTCCTATCACGGCCCCGGCACCTGCACCTTCTACGGCACCGCGAACACCAACCAGATGCTGATGGAGTTCATGGGCCTCCACCTCCCCGGCGCAAGCTTCGTCAACCCCGGCACTCCCCTGCGCGAGGCGCTGACGACGGCGGCAGTGGAACGCGCGGCCAAGATCACCGCGCTCGGCAACGATTTCCGCCCCGTGGGCGAAATCCTTGACGAACGCGCCTATGTGAACGGTCTTGTGGGCCTGATGGCGACCGGCGGCTCCACCAACCTCGTCCTGCACCTGCCCGCCATGGCCCGCGCTTCGGGCGTCATCCTCGACCTGCAGGATTTCGCCGATATCTCCGAAGTCGTGCCGCTGATGGCCAAGGTCTATCCCAACGGCCTTGCCGACGTGAACCATTTCCACGCGGCGGGGGGCCTGTCCTACATGATCGGCCAGCTTCTCGACGCAGGCCTCCTGCATCCCGATGCCAAGACCGTGGCGGGCGACGGCCTCTCGCTCTACCGGCAGGAACCCAAACTCCGCGACGGCAAGCTCGCATGGGAAGACGGAGCAAACGCCACCCTCAACGACAAGATCCTCCGCCCCGCCACCGATCCTTTCCAACCGACCGGGGGCCTCAAGCAACTCACCGGCAATCTCGGGCGCGGCGTCATCAGGGTCTCCGCCGTCGCCCCCGAACGCCACGTGATCGAAGCCCCCGCCCGCATCTTCCACGACCAAGAGGCGGTCAAGACCGCCTTCAAGCGCGGCGAATTCACCTCCGACACCGTGGTCGTCGTCAGGTTTCAGGGCCCGCAGGCCAATGGCATGCCGGAACTGCACTCCCTCACCCCCACCCTCTCGGTCCTGCAGGAGCGCGGGCTGAAGGTCGCCCTCGTCACCGATGGGCGCATGTCGGGCGCATCGGGCAAAGTCCCCGCCGCCATCCATGTCTCGCCCGAGGCCGCCAGCGGCGGCCCGCTCGCCCGCCTCAAGGACGGCGACATCATCCGCCTCGACGCCACCCAAGGCACCCTCACCGTCCTCGCCCCCGATTTCGACAGCCGCAGCCCCGTCACCGCCGATCTCACGGCGAACGGCTTCGGCATCGGGCGCGAACTCTTCGAAGCCTTCCGCCGCAACGTCGGCCCCGCCGAAACCGGGGGCGCCGTCGTCGTCTGACAAGAACCGCCCAGCTTCATCTGTTCTTCAAATATCCTGCGGGGGTCCGGGGTGCAACCCCCGGCGCTCGCCACAAGCGAACCGCCGAAAGGAAAGCCCATGACCCCCGCCCAGCAATCCGCCGCCGCGCTGAACGTCTGCCAACTCGCCCCGGTCGTCCCGGTTCTGGTGATCGACGACCTCGCCCATGCCGCGCCCCTGGCAAAGGCCCTCGTCGCGGGCGGCCTCCCCGCGCTGGAGGTCACCCTCCGCACCCCCGTCGCGCTCGACGCGATCCGCGCCATGGCCGATGTCGAAGGCGGCACCGTCGGCGCGGGCACCCTCCTCACCCCCGCCGATGTCAAGGCAGCCAAGCGCGCAGGCGCCACCTTCGGCGTCTCCCCCGGTGCGACAGACAGCCTCATCAAGGCCTGCGAGGATGAGGGCCTCCCCCTCCTCCCCGGTGCGGTGACGGCGACCGAGATCATGACCCTGCTCGAACGCGGCTATACGGTGCAGAAATTCTTCCCCGCCGAACAATCGGGCGGCGCGGCCTTTCTGAAATCCATTGGCTCGCCCATCCCGCAGGTGAAATTCTGCCCCACCGGCGGCATCAGCCTGAAGAACGCCCCCGATTACCTGTCCTTGAAGAACATCCTCTGCGTCGGCGGCTCATGGGTCGCGCCCAAAGAGGCGATGGCCGCAGGCGACTGGGCCGCGATCACCCGCCTCGCGTCCGAGGCGCGCGCCCTGCGCTGAAATCCTTGCCCGACTCTCCCGTGACGCGCATCCTTCCCGGATGGCGCAAGGGAGAGAGGGCACAGATGACCGGACCCAGCATCCAGACCTGCCTCTGGTTCGACGATCAGGCGCAAGAAGCGGCGGAAACCTATGTAACCCTCCTGCCCGGATCGAAGATCGTGCAAAGCTTCCCCCGGCGCGGGGGACCGGGCACCTTCCTTGTCCACCTGTCGCTGCTGAACCAGCGCTACACCTTCCTGAACGGCGGCCCGCATTACCGCCAGACCCCCGCCGCCTCGATCGAGGTGCATCTGGATACCCAGACCGAGGTGGATCTTCTCTGGAACGCGCTTCTGCAGGGCGGCGAGGCGATGCGCTGCGGCTGGCTGACCGATCGCTTCGGCGTGTCCTGGCAGATCATCCCGCGCAGCCTGATCCGCCTCATGCAGACCGAGGATGACGCGGCGGCGGCGCGGGTGACGCAGGCGATGATGGGCATGGTCAAGCTGGATCTGGCTGCCATCGAAGCCGCCGCCCGCGGCTAGGCGATTTTTGTCGCAAGAATCGCTTCAGGCGCCGCCCACCCGCGCCGCGCGGCCGCCGCGCCGCTTGGGCGCATCCGGCGTCATCAGCCCGTCCTGCAGCACCTTCGACATCGGATGGTCCGGCGCGGCCAGCGCATATTCCGCCATCACCGTGCGGATCGCGTCCTTCATCGGTGCATCCAGCGGCAGGCTCAGCGCCCAGTCGACAAGGATCGACCGGCACTCGCCAAGGGTGATCCCCTCGATACGATAGCTCTCCCGCACCAGCCCCTTCGGATCCGCCTCTTCCAACCGCAAGGCCCGTCTCCCCATCTCATCCCCCCACACCCACATGGGCCGCAATCACCCCGGCGGCAAGCCCCGTCACCAGATCCAGCCGCGCGCTCAACGCCTCGGCCCCCGGCTCGCCCGTCTCGCGCAGCAGGAAGGCACGCGCCCCCTCGCCCAGCCGGTCCGGCTCCAGCACCTCATCGGTGATGAGTCGCGTTCCCGCCTGCAGCCGCCACAGCACCCTGTAGGCATCCAAGAGCATCGACGCGTCCGAATCCGACAGGATTCCCCCTTTTCGCCCCGCTTCCAGCTGCCGCTCCACCCCCCGCGCGGGCGATCCGGCCAAAAGCGCGGCCAGTTGCGCCATCAATTCGATATCCATCAACCGGCCCGGGCCGTTCTTGGCCTCCCATGCCCCGCGCGCGGGCTTGGCCGCCTGCAACCGGGCTCGCATCTCGGCCACGTCCTGCCGCACCTGCGCCCCCCGCCCCTTTTCCGGCAGCAGGGCGCGGCGAAAGGTCTCCACCTCGGCCGCCAGATCGCCCTGCCCCGCCAGCACCCGCGCCCGCGTCAGCGCGAGATGTTCCCAGGTCCAGGCCTCGCTCTCCTGATAGCTGGTGAAGGACTGGATCGAGGTCGCCACCGGCCCCTGCCGCCCGCTGGGCCGCAGCCGCATGTCCACCTCGTAAAGCCGCCCCTCCGGCATCTGCGCCGTCAGCGCCGTGACAAAGGCCTGCGTCAGCCGCGCATAATAGGGCCGCGTCGCCAGCGGCCGCGCCCCGTCCGAGGTTTCGATCCCCTGCGCGTCATAGATCACGATCAGATCAAGGTCCGACCCCGCATTCAGCCGCGCCGCCCCCAGCGACCCCATCCCGATCACCACCGCGCCCCGCCCCGGCAGGGGCCCGTGCTTGCGCGCGAATTCCGCGCAGACCACGGGCCAGAGCGCGGCAATCACCGCCTCGGCCAGATCGGCATATTCCTTGGCGGCCTGAAAGGCATCCACCAGCCCCCGCAGGTGATGCACGCCCACACGGAAATGCCATTCCTTCATCACCCGCCGCACCACGCCCAGCTTCTTTTCGTAATCCGGCTCGGCCGCCATGGCCGCGGCCATCGCCTCGGCCAGCGCCCGCACCCCCGGCCAGGCCGAAAAGAACGACCCGCCGATCACCCCGTCCAGCACCCCCGCATTGCGCGCCAGATGCCGCGCCAGCGCGGGCGAGGTTCCGGCGATATCCACGATCAGGTCGATCAGCGCGGGATTGGCCTCGAACAGCGCAAAAAGCTGCACCCCCGCCGGCAGCCCCGCCAGAAACCCGTCCAGCGCCACCAGCGCCTCATCCGGGTTTGCCGCGCGCATCAGCCGCTTCAGCAGCACAGGCCGCAGACGGCGAAAGATCGCCTGCGCCCTTTCGCTGCGCAGGGCCGGATAGTGCGACCAGCCGTCGACGATCCGCCGCGCGCTGTCGGAAAGCTCGGGCAGGGCCTCGGTCTCGCCGGGCGCGAAAAAGCCTTCGGTCAGCCGGTCGGTGCGCGCCAGCCGGTCCAGAAGGCCCGCCCGGAACACGGCCTCGTCCTGCCCGCAAAAGGCCGCGATGCGCGCCACGCCCTCGGCCGTCACCGGCATGTCATGGGTCTGGGCATCGCCCACCATCTGCAAACGATGCTCCACCTCGCGATGCGCGCGGTAAAGCTCGGTCAATTCCCCCGCCACCTCGGCCGGGATCCAGCCCTTTGCCGCCAGCGCCGCCAGCCCCCCCACGGTGGTGCGGTCGCGCAGGTCGGGATCCCTCCCCCCGGCGATCAACTGGCGCGTCTGGGTGAAGAACTCGATCTCGCGGATCCCGCCCTGCCCCAGCTTCATGTTGTGCCCCTCCACCGTCAGGGGACCGTTCAACTGCCGATGCTCGCGGATGCGCAGCCGCATGTCGTGGGCATCCTGGATCGCCGCGAAATCCAGATGCTTGCGCCAGACAAAGGGGGTCAGCGCGCGCAGGAACCGCGCCCCCGCCGCCAGATCACCGCCACAGGGGCGCGCCTTGATATAGGCCGCCCGCTCCCATGTGCGCCCCACGCTTTCGTAATAGCTCTCCGCCGCCGCCATGCTCAGGCAGACCGGCGTCACCGCCGCATCGGGGCGCAGCCGTAGATCGGTGCGGAACACATATCCCCCCGCCGTCAGATCCGACAGAAGCGCCGCCATCTTCCGCGTCACCCGGATGAAGGCCGTCCGCGCCTCGCCCGCCTGATCGCCATAGCGCGTCTCGTCGAACAGGCAGACCAGGTCGATATCCGAGGAATAGTTCAACTCCCCCGCCCCCATCTTCCCCATGGCCAGCGCCACCATCCCCGCTCCCGTCGCCTCATCCCCCGGCACGGCCCCCGGCAGCTTGCCCCGCCGGATCTCCTCGGCCACAAAGCAGCGGATCGCCAGATCGACCGACAGATCCGCCAGTCGCGTCAAGGCCCCCGTCACCACCTCCAGCGGCCAGACCCCGCCCAGATCGCACAGCGCCGTCAACAGCGCCACGCGCCGCTTCGCCATCCGCAGCGCCTCGCCCAGCGCCTCTGCCCCCTCGGCGCGCCCCGGGGCCTCCAGCACTGCCTCCAGCGCTGCCTCCGGTGGCTGCAGCAGCGCCCCGCGCAGCCACTCCCCCTCGCGCCCCATCAGCCCCTTCAGAAAGGGGCTGCACCCCGCCGTCGCCGCCAGAAGGCCCGCCATCTCGGGGCCAAGATCGGCAAAGGCGCGCACCGTGTCGGCGGCGGCCTCGGCGTCATGGGCAAGGGGGGAACGGCTCAATCGGGCGGAAAAGGCTGCATCTGTCATGCCCGCACCCTGCACCGCCGGCCCCGCAGGGTCAACGAAGCGGCATCGCCCCCATTGCCCTGCCCTCCATTGCCCTGCCCCCACCCTACGGGCTAGACCCGGGCATCAGGACAGGAGCCCGCATGAGCAAAAGCCTCGCCCGCGTCGCCGCCGCGCTTCAGGCGGGCGGCCTGCAGATCACCCCGCTCGAAATGCCGGGCGAGACGCGCACCGCCGAACAGGCCGCCGCCGCCGCGGGCTGCGGGCTCGACCAGATCGTGAAATCCATCCTCTTCGCGGGGGCCGCGCCCGACAGGCTCTTCCTCTTTCTCACCGCGGGCGGCAACCGCGTCGATCCCGCCCGCGCCACCGCCCTCGCGGGCGAGGCGCTGGGGCGCGCCGATATCGCCACTGTCCGCGCCGTCACCGGCTTCGCCATCGGCGGCGTGGCCCCGGTCGGGCATCTTGCGCCCCTGCCCACATGGCTCGATCCGCGCCTGATGGACTTCTCCCTCGTCTGGGCCGCCGCCGGCACCCCGCGCCACATCTTTCCCATCGCGCCTGCGGATCTCCACCGCCTCACCGGCGCGACCCTCGCCCCCTTCACCGCCTGATCCCGGCTTCATCTTGGCGGCAAATACCCTCAGGGGTGAATTGGCGCGGCACGCGACAAGAGGGGGCGGAACGCCCCTTCACGGGGCCCCGCACGCGCCGCAAGGCGCGGGTGGGGGAAGGGGCGCGCGGGCCCTGCCCGCGCACCGCACTATCCCACTTGAAAAGCCATGCCACGGCCGCCCGCCACCCCTATGTAAATTATTTTAACATCACCTCTTGAACGCCGCCCCGCGCCACCACATCTCCCCTCATGTGAAAGACATTCACATCAACCTCGCAACGGGAGACCGCCGATGAACAGCTTCCCCACCGCCGCCCAGCGCCTTCCGGGCGGCCTCCTTTCCTGGCCCCGCCGCGCCGAGGCCTGGCTTGATGACCATGGCCGCAAGGCCTGGATCACCGCCATGGTGCTGGGCTTCATCTTCTTCTGGCCCCTGGGCCTTGCCCTCGTCGCCTACATGACCGTCACCAACCGCTGGAGCAAAGACATGTTCGGATCCACCTGCCGCACCGCCCGCCGCGCCCGCTGGGGCGAAGACCGCGTCCGCGCCTCTTCGGGCAACAGCGCCTTCGACGCCTACAAGGCCGAAACCCTGCGTCGCCTCGAAGATGAACAGGCCGCCTTCGAAGGCTTCCTGAACCGCCTGCGCGACGCCAAGGACAAGCAGGAATTCGATGCCTTCATGGAGGAACGCGCCCGCGCCCCCCGCGCCGACGCCGCCCCCCTGCCCCCCGCGCAGGCCTGATTTCGGCCAAGCCGCACTTGCATCGGTGGCCCGCAAGGGCCACCTTCCCCTCATCCACCGGGACCCGCGATGATGATGACCGACGATCTGGCCCATGCCCAACCCGATCCTGACCGCCACGCCGAATTCTACCGCGGCGTCGCGGCCAAGCGCGCCTTCGCCTGGATCCTCGACACAATCCTCGTCACGCTGATCGTCGCACTGGTGGCGCTGGTCACCGCGTTGACCGCGCTGTTCATCCTGCCGCTGGTCTGGCTCACGGTGGGCTTTCTCTACCGCTGGATCACGATGTCGGGCGATTCCGCCACCTGGGGGATGCGGCTGATGTCGGTCGAATTCCTCGATCGATACGGCCAGCGCTTCGACGCCGCCACCGCCTTCCTGCACACGCTGGGCTATTCGCTCTCCATGGCTTTCGTGCTGCCGCAGATCCTGTCGGTCGCGCTCATGCTGATCAGCCGACGGGGTCAGGGGCTGACGGACATGGTCCTCGGCACCGTGGCGATCAACCGCTCGGCCTGAATCGCCGCCCGAGGCTTGGCCCGGCGCCCAGCCGCACCCGGCCCCGCCGGGCCCCGGCCAAAGCGGCAAATCGGCGCGAAAGGCCCGGAAATTGCCGGATTCCCGGCTTGGCGACCGGCACGACCCTTGCTAGGGTTGTGCCGTTCCCCGGTATGATCCCCAGATGCGCCACACCCTTCCCATCGCGCCCCAGTTCTACGTGACGGCCCCGCAACCCTGCCACTATCTGGACGGGCGCATGGAGCGAAAGCTGTTCACCGCGCTGCAGGGGGAACATGCGCAAAAGCTGAACGACACGCTGTCCAAGCAGGGCTTCCGCCGCAGCCAGAACGTGCTTTACCGCCCCTCCTGCGCGGAATGTTCGGCCTGCCTCTCGGCGCGCATCCGGGTGGCGGATTTCGAACCCCGCCGCACCCAGCGCCGCGTCCTCAAACGGGCCGAGGATCTGCGCCGCAACGCCACCTCGCCTTGGGCCACCGAAGACCAGTTCTCGCTCTTCCGGCGCTATCTCGACACCCGCCACGCCGATGGCGGCATGGCCGATATGGACATCTTCGAATTCGCCGCGATGATCGAGGAAACCCCGATCAAGAGCCGCGTCATCGAATATACCCGCCCCGCAGGCCCCGGCGAACGCGGCCGCCCGCTGGCCGCTGTCTGCCTGACCGATGTCTTCGATGACGGCCTGTCGATGGTCTACAGCTTCTATGATCCGGCGCTGACCGATCTGTCGCTGGGCACCTATGTCATCCTTGACCACATCGCCATCGCGCGCGAGGCGGGCCTGCCTTACGTCTATCTCGGCTATTGGGTGCCGGGCAGCCGCAAGATGGGCTACAAGGCCGGCTTCAACGCTCTGGAAATCTACAAGGCCGGCCGCTGGCAGGACATCGGCGATCCCGCCGATCACAAGGCAGAACTGCATCCGCTTTCCGTCGATCCCATCGCCGAACAGGTGGCGCGCATCTCGCTGCCCGATACCCGCGTCCCGCGCGACGGCTGATCCCCCCTAAGCCCCCCGCAGCCCCCCGCAGCCCCCCAGCCCGCAGCGTTGCCTCCCGGCCACGCCTCGCCACGCAAAACCGGCCCAAGCCGCCGCTTTTCCGCACCCCACCCCTTGTCATCGCGAAACCGCACCCGACCTAGGGGGGGCGCAAGGGGCCGGGCTTTGCCGGGCCGACAGCAGGGAAAACAAATGACCTATGTTCTGTTCGTTCTGGGCCTCGTCGCCCTGTTCTTCGGCGGCGAATACCTCGTCCGCGGGGCCAGCGCCGTGGCCCGCCACTTCCGCCTGTCGCCCATGGTGATCGGCCTGACCATCGTGGGATTCGGCACCTCGGCCCCCGAACTCCTCGTCTCGGTGCAGGCGGCCCTTGCGGGCCAGCCCGCCATCGCCATCGGCAATGTGCTGGGGTCGAACATCGCCAATATCCTGCTGATCCTCGGCACCTCGGCCACCATCGCGGCACTGCTCATTCCGGCCCGCCAGCTCTGGCGTGATCTGGCCTTCATGCTGGCCGCGACGGGGACGATCTGGATCATGCTGCTGGATGGCACGGTGACGCGCGTCGAAGGGGGCATCCTTGTCATGGGCCTGATCGCCTTTCTCACCACCGCCTTCCTGACCGGCAAGGCCGAGGAAGAGGAGGCAAGCCTCGGCGATATCCCGCAATGGAAGGCCTGGGCCATGACGCTGGGTGGTCTTGTCGTCCTTGTCATCGGCGCGCGGCTTCTGGTGGACAGCGCGACCGAGATCGCCCGCGCCTTCGGCGTCTCCGAGGCTGTCATCGGCCTGACCGTCGTCGCCATCGGCACCTCGCTGCCGGAACTCGCGACCTCTGTCATCGCCGCGTTCCGCAAGCAGACGGAAATCGCCGTGGGCAATGTCGTCGGTTCGAACATCTTCAACATCTTCAGCATTCTGGGCATCACCGCCCTGATCACACCGATCCCCGCCGATCCGCGCTTTGCGATGATCGACATGCCCGTGGTCGCGGTCACGGCGGTGGGCCTTACCCTCCTCGCCTTCGTGCTGGGCGGCCTGCCCCGCATCGCGGGCGTGCTGCTGCTGGCGGCCTATGGCGGATATATCTTCCTGACGGCCTGACAGAGGGGGGGGGGTGCAACCGCACCCCCCGCACCCCCCATCCCGCTCAGATCAGGCCTTCCGCCTTCATCGCCGCCTGCACCGCGGGCCGCGCCGCGACGCGGGCGCGCAGCGCCTCAAGCTTCGGGAAGGCCGAAAGGTCATGGCCAAGGCCCTTCGACCAGTTCGTCACCGTGAAAAGATAGGCATCCGCCGGGGTGAACTCCTCGCCCAGCAGGAAGGCGCGCCCATCGCCGAGCCGCGCCTCGACCAGCGCCAGACGGCCCTCAAGCAGCGCCACCTGCGCCTCGCGCGCGGCCCCTTCCAACCCCCGGAAGAAGGGGGAATAGGTCTTGTGCACCTCGGTCGAGATGAAATTCAGCGCCTCCTGCAG
Source organism: Paracoccaceae bacterium (assembly GCA_041397045.1). Taxonomy (GTDB): domain Bacteria; phylum Pseudomonadota; class Alphaproteobacteria; order Rhodobacterales; family Rhodobacteraceae; genus Paragemmobacter. Next base: position 65,407 of record JAWKXK010000010.1, on the reverse strand, counting down.
GCGCGCGCGCGCCAGCGTGCCCGGCGCGGGCAGTTTGCCCGGTGTCGCGCTGTCGGCCACATATTGCATGATCGCCACGCCCTCGGTCAGCACCTCGCCATCCGCCAGCACCAGCACCGGCACCGCCCCGCGCGGGCTGATCGCGGCGAAATCCGCCCCGCTTTCGGTTTTCTTGGCCCGGATATCCGCGCGCTCGATGGCATAATCCGCGCCGCTTTCGGCCAGCACGATATGCGAGGCAAGCGAGCAGGCCCCCGGAGAGTAATACAGCTTCATCATCGACACCCTTCTGTCACCAGCGGGCAGCCCCCTGCCGCCCCTTCCCCCCTTCCAAAGCAGAAGTCGCGCCCGAAGGCACGTGGAAAGCCGACTCATCCTTGCAGGAAGGCCTGTGCATCCCCGCAGATATTTCCGGTCATTGCGCACAGATACCGCGAATTGAAACGAAGTTACAATTTTTGCCCCCGCGGCGACACTTTAGGCCCGCTTTTGCGGTTGACGCCCCCACACGCCCGCCCTAGTGTCCGCCCCGTCGACAAGGAGATGGGCAATGTCCGGCAATCTTGCTGTAGTTGGACGATGGCGCATGGGGCGGTGACGCTTGCCATATGGCTCCCATGCGCCCCCGGACGGAAAGCCGGGGGCTTTTTCTTGCGCGATGGACGTGATGACGGGGCGAAAGGCCCCACGGAAGGGTGAAGGCAGATGACGAAACAGATGACCGGCGCACGGATGGTGGTTCAAGCCCTCAAGGATCAGGGGGTCGATGTCGTCTTCGGCTATCCCGGCGGCGCGGTGCTGCCGATCTATGACGAGATCTTTCAGCAGAACGATATCCGCCACATCCTCGTCCGCCACGAACAGGGCGCGGTTCACATGGCCGAAGGCTATGCCCGTTCCACCGGCAAGCCGGGCGTGGTGCTGGTGACCTCGGGCCCCGGGGCAACCAATGCCGTGACGGGCCTTGTCGATGCGCTGATGGATTCGATCCCGCTCGTGGTGCTGTCGGGTCAGGTGCCCACCTTCATGATCGGCACCGATGGCTTTCAGGAGGCCGATACCGTGGGCATCACCCGCCCCTGCACGAAACACAACTGGCTGGTGAAGGACACGGCGAAACTGTCGGAAACCATCCATCAGGCCTTCCGATGTGGCGACCTCGGGCCGCCCCGGCCCGGTGCTGATCGACATCCCGAAAGACGTGCAATTCGCCACCGCGACCTACACGGGGATGGAGGCCACGCGCATCAGCCACTACACACCCCGCCGCGAAGGCGATGCCGAACAGATCGCGCGTCTGGTCGAGATGATGGAACAGGCCGAACGCCCCATCCTCTATACCGGCGGCGGCGTCATCAACTCCGGCACCCGCGCCAGCGCCCTCCTGCGCGATCTGGTGGCGGAAACGAACTTCCCCATCACCTCCACCCTGATGGGCCTTGGTGCCTATCCGGCCTCGGGCAAGAACTGGCTGGGGATGCTGGGGATGCATGGCCTCTATGAGGCCAACCTCGCCATGCATGGCTGCGACCTGATGATCAACATCGGCGCCCGCTTTGACGACCGCATCACCGGCCGCGTCAAGGATTTCTCGCCCCATTCGCGCAAGGTGCATATCGACATCGACCCGTCCTCGATCAACAAGGTCATCCGCGTCGATGTGCCCATCGTCGGCGACGTGACCCTGGTGCTGGAAGAGGCGCTGCGCCAATGGCGCGCGCGCGGGTCCAAGACCAACAAGGCGGGCCTCGACAAGTGGTGGAAGCAGATCACCGAATGGCGCGCGGTGGACTGCCTCTCCTTCAAGAACAGCGAAAAGACCATCAAGCCGCAATATGCCCTGCAACGGCTTGAGGCCCTGACCAAGGGCATGGATCGCTACATCACCACCGAGGTGGGCCAGCACCAGATGTGGGCCGCCCAGTTCCTCGGGTTCGAGGACCCGAACCGCTGGATGACATCGGGCGGTCTGGGGACCATGGGCTATGGCCTGCCCGCCTCCATCGGCGTGCAGGTGGCCCATCCCGACGCGCTGGTGATCAACGTGGCGGGCGAGGCGTCGTGGCTGATGAACATGCAGGAAATGGGCACGGCGATGCAGTTCCGCGCGCCCGTCAAGCAGTTCATCCTGAACAACGAACGCCTTGGCATGGTGCGCCAGTGGCAGGAACTGCTGCATGGCGAACGCTATTCGCATAGCTGGTCAGGAATCGCTTCCCGATTTCGTGAAACTGGCCGAGGCTTTTGGCTGCAAGGGCATCAAGTGCCATGATCCCAAGGATCTCGACGACGCGATCATGGAGATGATCCGCTATGACGGCCCGGTGATCTTTGATTGCCTCGTGGAAAAGCACGAAAACTGCTTCCCCATGATCCCGAGTGGAAAGCCGCATAACGAGATGCTGCTGGGCGAGGCCGATACCCAGGGCGTCATCGGCGCCAAGGGCGCGGTTCTGGTCTGATCCCCATCGCACCGGGGGGGCACCGCCCCCCCGGACCCCCCGCAGCACGACAAACAAACGCCAGAAAAGGGAGTGACGGATGTCCGCGCTCAACATCAAACGAGGCTCCACCAGCCATTCCGCCTATGACCTGCGCGATCACAACGCCACGGTCATCGAAAGCCACACCCTCGCCGTGATCGTCGAGAATGAACCGGGTGTCCTTGCCCGTGTCATCGGCCTCTTCTCCGGGCGCGGCTACAATATCGACAGCCTCACCGTGGCCGAGGTGGACCATACCGGCCACCGCTCGCGCATCACCATCGTCACCTCCGGCACCCCCGCCGTGATCGACCAGATCGAGGCGCAGCTTGGCCGCATCGTTTCGGTCTACGCGGTGCATGACCTCACCGCCGAAGGCCCCGCCGTGCAGCGCGAGCTTGCGCTGTTCAAGGTGGCAGGCCAAGGTGACGCGCGGATCGAGGCGCTGCGTCTGGCCGAGATCTTCCGCGCCAATGTGGTGGACAGCACGCTGGAAAGCTTCATCTTCGAAATGACCGGAACGCCCGAAAAGATCGACGCCTTCGCCGAGCTGATGCGCCCGCTGGGCCTGCGCGAAATCGCGCGCACGGGCGTTGCCGCCCTGTCGCGCGGGGCCTGATCCCGCCCGCAGACAGGCCGCCCCCCGCCCGCCGGGGGGCCGCCTCAGGCCTGCCCCTCTGCCAGCCGCCGCCGCCGTCTGCGCCGCAGCTTCAGCGCCGCCATGACCGACCAGGTCAGATGCACCAGCACATAGCCCAGCACCGACGAGGCCACCGCAAAGATCAACAGCCCGCAAGCCGTCTGGAGCGAGGCATCCGACAGCCCCGCCAGAAAGCCCGCCGTCACCGGCCCGTCCTCCAGCGCATCCCGGATCTCGGCCGTCGGGCCCAGCACGTCCCGGCCCACCCGCCACGCCATGTACCAGACTGGCGGCATCGTCAGCGGATTGGTCACCAGCGTCGCAAGGCTGGCCGTGATCAGGTTGCTGCGCGTGAAGGCCGCGATCACCGCCGCCAGAAAGACCTGCCCCACCGGCAGCACAAAGGCACAGAACAGCCCCACCGCCACCCCGCGCGAAACGCTGCGGCGGCTGACATGCCAGATCGACGGAGAGGTGAGCCAATGGGCCACCGGCCGCAGCACGCGGTTCCCCTCAAGGGAATGGCGCAGCCGTCCCAACCCTTTCAGCCAATCGCGCATTCTGCCCCTTCTCCGGCCCCCGCCGCCCCGACCTTTCCTCAAGCATGGGGATAGGGTCCGCCACACTCAACCGCCAAAAGGTTAGCAAAGGGTGAAAAGCCGCGATCCGGCGCAGATTTGTCTCACCGCCCCTCGAACCGGGCCGGGCGTTTTTCCAGAAAGGCCGCCACCCCTTCGCGGAAATCCGCCGTCGCCCCGGCCTCGGCCTGCAGTCGCGCCTCCAGTGCCAGTTGCGCCTCCAGCCCGTTCGCCGGACTCGCGCGCAGCGCCTGCTTCACCAGCCTGTAGGCCGCCCCCGGCCCCCGCGCCAGCGCCGCCGCCCGCCCCGCCACATGGGCGGCAAAGGCATCATCCGGCACCGCCTCCCAGATCATTCCCCAATCGGCCGCCTGCCGCGCGCCGATCTTCTCGGCAAACAGCGCCGCCCCCATCGCCCGCGCCATCCCCACCTGACGCGGCAGCCAGTATGTTCCCCCCGCATCCGGGATCAGCCCGATCCGCGTGAAGGCCTGAATGAAGGACGCGCTTTCGCAGGCGATCACCACATCGCAGGCCAGCGCCAGATTGGCCCCCGCCCCCGCCGCCGCCCCGTTCACGGCGGCGATCGTCGGCACCGGGCAATCATAGATCGCGCCCAGAAGCGGCTCATATTCCTCGGCCAGCACGCGGCCAAGGTCCATCTGGCCCAGCGCCATCGCATCCTGCAGATCCTGCCCCGAACAGAAGGCCCGCCCCGCCCCCGTCAGCACGATGCAGCGCGCGCGCGCCTCCACATCCCGCCAAGCCTGCAGCAATTCCACCCGCAGGCGGCTGGACAGCGCGTTCATCACCTCTGGCCGGTTCAGCGTGACTGTCGCCACCCCCGCCTCCACCGCCACCGTGATCGTCTGGTATGACATGGCCACCCTCCCCTTTTGCCCCACCCTACCGGGCGATGGGCAAAGGAAAAGCCCGACCCCGCGTCACTCCTTCAGGATTTCCGCAAGCCGGGCCTTCTCGGCCTCGTTCAGGTCTTCCACTACGATCTGGCCGCGCCGCCGGAAGGTGGCAAAGGCGATCCCCGCCCCGGCCAGCAGCATGGCAGGCCCCGCGATCCAGAGCAGGATATTGGCCCCCGTCGCGGGCGGGTTCAGCAGCACGTATTCGCCATAACGCTCCACCAGAAAGGCCACCGCCTCCTCGTCGCTGTCGCCCGCGACCAGACGCTCGCGCAGCAGGATGCGCAGGTCGCTGGCCAGTTGCGCATCGGAATCGTCGATATTCTCGTTGCGGCAGACCAGACAGCGCAGCCCCTTCGACAATTCCCGCGCCCGCGCCTCCAGCGCCGGATCTGCCAGCATCTCGTCCGGCTGCACCGCATGAACGGGCGCCGCCCAAACCGACGCCACGATCAGGGCAACCCGCAGGGCGGGCCGTAGGGCGGGCTTCAGCCCGCCACCCGCCGCCCCGAACACGATCGCGCCCCCCCTCATTCCGCAGGCACCCCCGCCGCAGGCGCGCGCCGCGCCCCGGCCGCCACGCGATAGCGCCGGTCCGTCAGGCTCAGCACGCCGCCCAGCGCCATCAACAGGCACCCCGCCCACAGCCAGTTGGCAAAAGGCTCGATATAGGATCGCACCGCCCAGCCGCCATTCTCCTGCGGATCGCCGATCACCAGATAGACATCGCGCAGGAAACCGTAATCAATCGCGGCCTCGGTGGTGGGCATCCCCGCCACCGGATAGATGCGCTTCTCGGGAAACAGCCGCGCCACCTCCTGCCCGTCGCGCGCCACCAGCATCTCGGCCATGGTCGAGCGGTAGTTCGGCCCCTGCACCTCGCGCACATCGACCAGCGTCACCTCATAGGCGCCCAGGGAATAGGACCCGCCGATCTGCACCACGCGGATATCCTCGGTCTTCCAGGCCAGCATCGCCGCCACCGCAAAGATCGTGACGCCAAGGCCCCCATGGGCCACGGCCTTGCCCCAATCGGCCCGTGGCAGCCGCGCCAACCGCGCCAGGCGCCCCGCCATCGCCCCGCGCCCGGTGCGCGTCCACAGATCGACCAGCGCGCCGCCGACGACCCAGATCCCCAGCAGCACCCCCACCGGGCCCAGCGCGCTGCGTCCGGTCTGCATCGCCCAGACCAGCGCTCCCAGCGCGACCGAGAGCAGAAGCAGCGGCCAAAGCGGCCGCATCGCCCGCCCCGCATCGCCCCGCTTCCAGGGCATCATCGCCCCCAGCGGCAAAAGCATCGCCAGCGCCACCGCAAAGGGAGAAAAGGCCGCGTTGAAGAAAGGCTCGCCCACGCTCAGCTTGCGCTGGAACAGCAACTCCGCCACCAGCGGCCAGATCGTGCCGAAGAACACCACGAAGGCCGCCACCGCCAGCAGGATGTTGTTGGCCACCAGCGCGCTTTCGCGGCTGACCATGCCGAAGACCCCCTTCGCCTCCATCGCCCCGGCGCGCGCCGCAAAGCGCGTCAGCGCCCCCCCCATGAAGACGCCAAGGATCAGCAGGATGAACACCCCCCGCTCCGGATTATTGGCAAAGGCATGAACCGATGTGATGACGCCGGACCGCACGATGAAGGTGCCGATCAGGGAAAAACCAAAGGCAAGGATGGCCAGCAGGATCGTCCATGCCTTCAGGCTTTCCCGCTTTTCCACGACGATGGCCGAATGAAGCAGCGCCGCCGCGATCAGCCAGGGCATGAAGGACGCGTTCTCCACCGGGTCCCAGAACCAGAACCCGCCCCAGCCCAGCTCGTAATAGGCCCACCACGATCCCAGCGCGATGCCGATGGTCAGGAATACCCACGAAACCAGCGTCCAGGGCCGCACCCAGCGCCCCCAGGCCGCATCCACCCGCCCCTCGATCAGCGCGGCCACGGCGAAACTGAAGGACATCGAAAGTCCGACATAGCCCAGATACAGGAACGGCGGATGGAACGCCAAACCCGGATCCTGCAGCAGCGGGTTCAGATCCTGCCCATCCAGCGGCGGAATCGCCAGCCGCAGGAAGGGGTTCGAGGTGAGCAGCATGAACAGCAGGAAGGCCACCCCGATCATCCCCTGCACCGCCAGCACCCGCGCCTTGAGTTGCGGCGGCAGATTCCCCCCGAACCACACCGCGCAGGCCCCGAACAGCGACAGGATCAGCACCCACAGCAGGAGCGACCCCTCATGGTTCCCCCAGACACCCGAAATCTTGTAGAGCATGGGCTTCAAGGTGTGCGAATTGTTCACCACCAGCGACAGCGAAAAGTCCGACACCACGAAGGCATAGGTCAGCGCCGCAAAGGAAAAGCCGGTCAGCAGGAACTGCGCCACCGCCGCCGGATCGGCCACCGCCATCCAGGCCGCATTGCGCCGCTCTGCCCCCACCAGCGGCACGATGGACTGGATCACCGCCACCGCCAGCGCAAGGATCAGCGCGAAATGCCCAAGCTCGACGATCATGTTGGCCCTCCCGATCTTTGCGCCAGACCATAGGCCCAAACCGCGCCCGCTCCAATGGGGATGCGCCCCCGCGTCGCAGGTCCTGACGCAGGCTTGATCGCGCCGCCCCTTCATCTTGGCCCAAATACCCAATTCCAACGGCACCACCCCCCACCCCGGTCGCCCGGGCGCCCTCCCTCCCCCGCCCTTCGCGGGGGAGGGCCGAAGTGGGGGCGGCTCGTGAAGATGGCCTTCCCCAACTCGCAGGCGCGCCCCCTACCGCCGGCCCGCCTTCCGCGTGGACAGAAGCAAATTCGTCTCCGACACCGTCACCCCCTCCATCGCCCGGATCCGATGGATCGTCTCGTCCAGTTCCAGCAGCGTCTGCGTCCCCAACTCCACGATCACATCCCAGCGCCCGTTGGTCGAATGCACCGCCTGCACCTGCGGCAGCCCCCCCAGCCGCGCCATGATTTTCTCGCCGCCCCGCCCCTCGATCCCGATCATCATCAAGGCCCGCACCGGGGCCGAACTCACATCCCCCCGCGTCAGCACGGTGAACCCCGCGATCTCGCCCTTCGCCGTCAGCCGCTCCATCCGCGCCCTGACCGTCGCCCGGCTCACCCCCAGCCGATCCGCCAGATCCGACAGCGCCGCCCGCCCGTCCCGCCGCAACTCGGCCACCAATCGCTGGTCAGTTTCGTCCATAATGGCAAAATCCCCCTCCGTTTCGCGCAAATCCCTATCCGGATCGACCATAACAACGCTGGATTCCATCGCAACCCGGAAAGACCATACCGGGAAAGGAGTTTGCCATGCCCAATGTCATCCTGATCGGAGCCCCCATCGACAGCGGCCAACGCTATCCCGGCTGCCTCATGGGCCCCGCCGCCTATCGCGTCGCGGGTCTGGCGCAGGCGATCCGCGATCTCGGCCACGGGCTGGAAGACTGGGGCGACGCCCTCCCCCCTGAAAGAGGCCCCTGCCCCAACCCCGCCGTCCATTCCCTGCCCGAAACCCTCGGCTGGACAGAGGTCCTCTCCGACCGCGTCGATGATGCCCTCTCGCAGGGCGGCCTGCCCATCGTCCTCGGCGGCGACCATTCACTTGCGCTCGGCTCCGTCGCCGGGGCCGCCGCCCATGCCAAGCGTCAGGGACGCCCCCTCTTCCTCCTCTGGCTCGACGCGCATTCCGATTTCCACACGCCCGCGGCCACCACCTCGGGCCTGCACGGCACCCCGTCGCCTATATCGCCGGACGCGACGGCTTTGATGCCTTCCCCCCCTTCCCCGCCCCCATCCCGCCGCAGAATATCTGCCTTTATGGCATCCGCTCCGTCGATCCGGCGGAACATGCGGCCCTTCTCACCCATGACATCGCCATCAACGACATGCGCGTGCTGGACGAGAACGGCATCGTCGCCCCCCTGCGCGCCTTCCTCGACCGCGTCCGCGCCGCAGGAGGCATGCTCCCGTCTCGCTCGACGTGGATTTCCTCGACCCTCCATCGCCCCCGCCGTCGGCACCACCGTCCCCGGTGGCACCACCTTCCGCGAGGCGCATCTGGTGATGGAACTGCTCCACGAAAGCGCGCTCGTCACCTCGCTCGATCTGGTGGAATTGAACCCCTTCCTCGATGAACGCGGCCGCACCGCGCGGCTGATGGTCGATCTCGTGGCCTCCCTCATGGGGCGCAAGGTCTTTGATCGCCCGACCAGAGGCCACCTGTGATGCTGAACCTCGTCCCCTTCGTCTCCGTTGACCGCATGATGAAACTCGTCCACCGCATCGGGGTGGAACGGATGCTCACCGATCTGGCAGAGGCCATCGAGGCCGATTTCCTGCGCTGGGGCCAGTTCGACAAGACGCCCCGCATCGCCTCGCATTCCGATGTCGGCGTGATCGAACTCATGCCCACGTCGGATGGCAAGACCTACGGGTTCAAATACGTCAACGGCCACCCCGCGAATATGAAGCGCGGGCTTCAGACCGTCACCGCCTTCGGCCTCTTGGCCGATGTGGAAACCGGCTACCCGGTCCTGCTGTCGGAAATGACCATCCTCACCGCGCTCCGCACGGCGGCGACCAGCGCCATGGCCGCCAAATGGCTCGCGCCGAAGGGGGCCACCACCATGGCCCTCATCGGCAATGGCGCGCAGGCCGAATTCCAGGCGCTGGCCTTCAAGGCCGTCTGCGGCCTCACCCATATCCGCCTTTACGACATCGACCCCGCCGCCACCGCCAAATGCGCCCGCAACCTCGCCGGGACCGGCCTCACCCTCACCCGATGCCGCACGGCAGAAGAGGCGATCCTCGGAGCGCAGATCATCACCACCGTCACGGCCGACAAGACAAACGCCACCATCCTGACCGACAACATGCTGGGCGCGGGCGTCCATATCAACGGCGTGGGCGGCGATTGCCCCGGCAAGACGGAACTCCACCGCGATATCCTCACCCGCTCGTCGATCTTCGTCGAATACCCGCCCCAGACCCGCATCGAAGGCGAGATTCAGCAACTCCCCCCCGACCACCCCGTCACCGAACTCTGGCAGGTCATCGCAGGCACCGCCCCGGGCCGCACCGACCCCGCCCAAGTCACCCTCTTCGACAGCGTCGGCTTCGCGATCGAGGACTTTTCCGCCCTCACCTATATCCGCTCCAGACTGGCAGAGACGGGCCTTTACGAAGATCTCGACATGATCGCCGATCCCGACGATCCGCGCGATCTCTTCGGCATGCTCCTGCGCGCCGCCTGACAAGATGCATCCCCGCCCCGGCCCTGCGCCGGGGCCGACACCCGACCGCCCCACCCGCGCGGGCACCTGACGCCCTGCGCCCGCATGGTCTTTCCAAATCCCTGCGCCACCGCCCGCCGCATGCATACGCCCTGCTGCACCAACCGTCTGCACCGCAGGTTGCACGCCCGGAACGGCCCGTAGGGCGGGGCTCACCCCGCCACACGGCCCCCCTCACTGCAACCGGAACTCCCCCACCACATTCCGCCATTCCCCCGGCGAGATCAGCTTGCGATGGGTGAATCGCACCGAATGCAACGGCCCCTCGATCTTTTCCTGCCAGAATTCGATAAAGCGGAACAGCTCCGGATAATCCGGCGCCAGATCATAGTGCTGCCACACGAAGGTATTGAGAACACTACGATAATCCGGCATCCGGTAGAAAAATTCCGCCGTCGTCAGACCATATCCCCGCAGCATCAACTCCGTCTCGCTGCGCCCGTCCAGTGAAGCCATGCGCGCCTCCTTGCTTGCCCCCCAGCGAAAAGGCTGCATCGATTCGCAGTTTCTGGCAACGATTTCAATATGTTGTCACTCACCCAGCCCTGCTGCCAAAACCCCACCCCTTCCCGCATTGCACCCCATATGCAGGATGGTGTAAGGTCGCCCGCAACAAGATATAGGCCCCGCGCCGGAAGTCAGAGGCTCACGTGAACGATACCCCGGAAACCCCTGAAAACACCGAAGATTCCGCCCCCCGGAACCCTTGGCACGGCCCCCAGGTCTCCATCGCGGACGAGATGAAGACCGCCTATCTCGACTACGCGATGAGCGTGATCGTCTCCCGCGCCATCCCCGATCTGCGCGACGGGCTGAAACCCGTCCACCGCCGCATCCTTTTCGCGATGCAGGAATCCGGCAACACCCACGACAAACCTTACCGCAAATCCGCCCGCCCCGTCGGCGACACGATGGGGAAATACCATCCCCATGGCGATAGCGCGATCTACGACGCGCTCGTCCGCATGGCGCAGCCCTTCTCCATGTCGCTGAAACTCCTCGACGGTCAGGGCAACTTCGGCTCCATGGACGGCGACGCGGCGGCGGCCATGCGCTACACCGAAGTGCGGATGGACAAACCCGCCGCCTTCCTTCTTGCCGATATCGACAAGGAAACCGTTGAATTCCAAGACAATTACGATGGCAAGGATCGCGAACCCACCGTCCTTCCCGCCCGCTTCCCCAACATGCTGGTCAACGGCGCGGGCGGCATCGCGGTCGGCATGGCCACCAACATCCCGCCCCACAACCTTGGCGAAGTCATCGACGGGACGCTCGCCCTGATCGAAAACCCCGACCTCTCCACCGAAGCCCTCATGGAGATCATCCCCGCCCCCGATTTCCCCACGGGCGGCGTGATCCTCGGACGCTCCGGCGCGCGCAAGGCCTACCTGGAAGGGCGCGGCAGCGTCATCATCCGCGCCAAAACGCGGGTGGAAGAAATTCGCAAGGATCGCTACGCCATCATCCTCGACGAGATTCCCTATCAGGTGAACAAGGCGTCGATGATCGAAAAGATCGCCGAAATGGTGCGCGAGAAAAAGATCGAAGGCATTTCCGGCGTGGCGGATGAATCCGACCGCATCGGCGTGCGCGTGGTCATCGAACTCAAACGCGACGCCACGCCCGATGTGGTGCTCAACCAGCTCTACCGTTTCACGCCGATGCAGACCTCCTTCGGCTGCAACATGCTGGCGCTGAACGGCGGCCGCCCCGAACAACTGGGCTTGCGTGATTTTCTCACGCATTTCATCACTTTCCGCGAAGAAGTGGTGGCCCGCCGCACCGCCTTTGAACTGCGCAAAGCGCGCGAACGCTCCCACATCCTCTGCGGCCTCGCCGTCGCCGTGTCGAACGTGGACGAAGTCGTCCGCACCATCCGCGCCTCTGCCGACGCCGCCGAAGCGCGCGAAAAGCTGATGACGCGCCGCTGGCCCGCCGCCGATATCGCGGCCTATATCCGCCTGATCGACGACCCGTCGCACACGATGAACGACGACGGCACCTACAACCTGTCCGAGGTTCAGGCCCGCGCCATCCTCGACCTGCGCCTGCAACGCCTCACCGCGCTCGGCGTCAAGGAAGTCACCGACGAACTCGAAGAACTCGCCGCCAAGATCAAGGATTACCTCGATATCCTCTCCTCGCGCGACCGCATCATGGCGATCATCTCGGACGAACTCCGCGAAGTGAAAGCCGCCTTCGCCGTCCCCCGCCGGACCGAGATCCAGGATTGGTCCGGCGACATGGATGACGAAGACCTGATCGAACGCGAAGACATGGTCGTCACCATCACCTCCGGCGGCTACATCAAGCGCACGCCGCTTGCCGAATTCCGGTCACAGAACCGGGGCGGCAAGGGACTTTCGTCGATGCAGACCAAGGAAGACGATGTCGTCACCACGCTTTTCGTGGCGAACACCCATACCCACCTCCTCTTCTTCACGACCGACGGCATGGTCTACAAGATGAAGACGTGGCGCCTCCCGCTTGCGGGCCGCACGGCCAAGGGCAAGGCCATCGTCAACATCCTGCCGATCCAGAACGGTGTCTCCATCGCCGCCCTGATGCCGGTCGATGTGCCCGAGGAAGACTGGGCCAACCTCCAGATCGTCTTCGCCACCTCAGACGGCGACGTCCGGCAGAACGACCTTTCCGACTTCACCAACGTCAAGCGCAACGGCAAGATCGATGAACCTGCCCGAAGGCGTCAGCCTCGTGAATGCCGCCATCGCCGATGAAAACGACGACGTCATGCTCGTCACCGCAGGTGGCCGCGCCATCCGCTTTTCCACCACGGAAATCCGCGTCTTCAAATCGCGCGGCTCCACCGGCGTGCGCGGCATCCGTCTGGCGGATGGCGACAAGGTCGTGGTCCATGGCCATCATCCGCCATTTCGCACGCCCGAGGAACGCGAAGCCTATCTGAAACAGCGCCGCCTCATGGCGGGCGCAGTCGATGACGAGGCGGAGGCAGACGATGATGAAGAAAGCGTTACCGCAGCGGTTGGCCAGCTTTCCACCGAACGCTACGCCGAAATGTCCGCCGCCGAAAGACCTGATCCTTACCATCACCGCAGGCGGCTCCGGCAAGCTCTCCTCCTCGCACGGCTACCCCGTGCGCGGTCGCGGCGGCATGGGCGTCAAGGCGATGGACGGCGCGATGCGCGGCGGCAAACTGGTGGCCTCCTTCCCGGTCGAGATGTCCGACCAGATCATGCTCGCCACCTCCACCGGCCAGTCGATCCGCGTCCCGGTCGATCAGATCAGCTTCCGCTCCCGCTCCGCCGGCGGGGTAAAAGTGTTCAACGTCGGCACGGATGAAGAAGTCGTCTCAGTCGCCCGCGTCGCCGAACAGGGCGATGAATGACCTTGCAGCGCGGCTGGCCGAGCTTGCCGCGCAAGGGAAAACAACAACTTACGGCGCGCTGGCCCGCGATCTGGGCTGGCGCGTCGCGGACCTGACCGCCGCCCTCGAACGCCTGATGGAAGAAGACGCCGCCGCAGGCCGCCCCCAGCGCGCCGCCCTGCTGGAGGGTCGCCTCGCGCAGGGCCTTCCCGCGCAGGGCTTCTTCCTGAAACTCGCCGCACTCGGCCTCACCCCCGCCGATCCCGCCACCTACATCACCGAAACCCGCGCCCGCCTAAGGCAGGATTTCCAGCGGGACTCATGAAACCCGAACCTTCCGCGAAGGTTCCTCCCCCGCTACAAACCCAGAATTTTCGCAGAAAATTCGTGCCCAGAAGTCCGCGAGGCGAACTTCCCCAACCCCTGCATCCACGCACAGTGCCCATGCGCCCCGCCCCATATGGTGCGCCACGAACACGTGCTAACAGCCCCCCATCCGGCAACTGCGCGCCGGGTGCATATGTAGCAGGGACAGGAAACCCATCATGCAAGCACTGAACACCTTCGGCCCCCTCGCAGGCCGCATCCTCATCGGCCTTCTCTTCCTCCTCGCGGGCCTCGGCAAGCTGGGCGACATGGCGGGCTTCTCCGGCTACCTCACCTCGGGCGGCCTTCCGGCCCTTCTCGCATGGCCCGCCGTGATCTTCGAAATCGCCGTGGGGGTCCTCCTCGTCATCGGCTATCAGACCCGCGTCGTGGCGCTTGCCACCGCTGCCTTCTGCGTCGTGGCGGGTGTCCTCTACCACTTCGCCCCCGCCGATCAGATGCAGATGGCCATGTTCCTCAAGAACCTTGCCATCGCGGGCGGACTGCTGATGTTCGCCATCCACGGCCCCGGCAAACTTGCCCTCGACAAGGCCTGATCGCCCCTCCGGGTCCAAGGGCCGGGGCACCCGCTTCGGCCCTTTCCTATCGCCCGGAAAACCCCTAAATCCCCCCCATGAATGATACACTCCACATCATCGGCGGCGGCATGGCGGGGGCCGAGGCCGCATGGCAGGCCGCCCGCATGGGCGTCCGCGTCGTGATCCACGAAATGCGCCCCACCGTCGGCACCTTCGCGCATCGCACGGGCCACCTTGCGGAAATGGTCTGCTCGAACTCCTTCCGCTCCGACGATGATGAACGCAACGCCGTGGGCCTCCTCCACTGGGAAATGGGCGCCGCCGACGGCCTCATCATGGCAACCGCCCGCGCCCACCGCCTCCCCGCAGGCGGCGCGCTGGCCGTGGACCGCGACCCCTTTGCCGAATCCGTCACCCGCACGCTTCGCAGCCACCCGCTCATCACGGTGGAGGATGGCGAAATCCGCGACCTCCCCACCCAAGGCCACTGGATCATCGCCACCGGCCCCCTCACCTCCGGCGCGCTGGGCCAAAGCATCCGCGCCGCGACAGGCGCCGAACACCTCGCCTTCTTCGACGCCATCGCCCCCATCGTCTATGCCGACACGGTCGACATGTCGGTCGCCTGGATGCAATCCCGCTACGATAAGGGCGAAACACTCGAGGAACAGACCGCCTACATGAACTGCCCGATGGACAAGGCCCAATACGACGCCTTCATCGACGCCCTCCTCGCGGCAGAGAAGACCGAATTCCACGAAGGCGAAACCGCAGGCTATTTCGACGGCTGCCTGCCGATCGAGGTGATGGCCGAACGCGGCCGCGAAACGCTCCGATTCGGCCCGATGAAGCCCGTGGGACTGACGAACCCCCACCGCCCCGACGTCAAACCCTATGCCGTGGTGCAACTCCGCCGCGACAACAAACTGGGCACGCTCTACAACATCGTAGGCTTCCAGACGAAGATGAAATACGGCGCGCAAACCGCTGTTTTCAAAACTATTCCCGGGCTTGAAAACGCCAGCTTCGCCCGCCTCGGCGGCATCCACCGCAACACATTCATCAACTCGCCCACCCTGCTCGACGACCGGATGCGCCTGAAATCCCGGCCCAACCTGCGCTTCGCAGGGCAAGTAACCGGCGTCGAAGGCTATGTCGAATCCGCCGCGATGGGCCTCCTCGCCGGCCGGATGGCCGCTGCCGAAATCCTCGGCCGTGACCTCCCCCCGCCGCCTCCCGACACCGCGATGGGCGCACTGATCACCCACATCACGGGCGGGGCCGAGGCGAAGACCTTCCAGCCCATGAACGTCAATTTCGGCCTCTTCCCCCCGATCGACGCGAAAGGCGGGCGCAAGGGCCGGAAAGACCGCTACAAGGCCTATACCGACCGCGCCAAGGACAGCTTCACCGCGTGGCTCGCCGCGCAGTAACGATGTTCCGCACCCGCTTCGCCCCGTCCCCCACCGGCCCCCTGCATCTCGGCCACGCCTATTCCGCCATCTTCGCCCATGACATGGCCCGTGCCGCAGGTGGCGAATTCCTCCTGCGCATGGAAGACACCGATCTCGACCGCTGCCGCCCGGAATGGGAAGCGCAGATCGTGGATGACCTCACATGGCTCGGCCTCACATGGGACAGCCCCGTCCACCGCCAATCCGACAAAATCGCCATCTACAACGCCCGCCTCGAACCGCTGGCCGACCGCGGCCTCCTCTACCCCTGCTCCTGCACCCGCGCCGACATCCGCGCGGCCCTCTCCGCCCCGCAGGAAGGCGTGGCCTTCCACGTCTACCCCGGCACCTGCCGCCACCGCCCCATCTCCGACCGCAAACCCGCAGACGCCCTCCGCCTGAATCTCGCCGCCGCCCTCGACGCGCTGCCCACCCTGCCCAGTTTCACCGAAACCGGCCCCACCCATGCCGGAACCCACCGCATCGACCGCGCCAAGGCCCTCGCGCAGATCGGCGACGTGGTCCTGTCGCGCAAAGGCGAAGACATCGTCGCCTACTTCCTCGCCTCCGCCTTCGACGACGCCGATCAGGGCATCACCCATGTGATCCGCGGCGAAGACCTCTTCGACTTCACCCCCGTGCAGGTGATCCTGCAAAGCCTCCTCGCCCTGCCCACCCCCATCTACCACCACCACGCCCTCATCCGCGACGACCAAGGCAAGCGCCTAGCCAAGCGCGACGATGCCCGCGCCATCGCCAAGTACCGCGCCGAAGGCGCCACCCCGCAGGACATCCGCCGTATGACAGGCCTCTGACCCCTGCCGCTTCATCCGTTTCCAAATATCCTCAGGGGGTGAATTGGCGCATAGCGCCAAGAGGGGGCGCGAGCGCCCCCTGCCTTCAAACCATCGGTTCCGTCAGAACGACCTCGCCGCCATCCCGCACCGCCGTGTAAAAACACGACCGCCGGTTCGTATGGCAGGCAGGCCCTTCCTGCTCCACCAGCGCCAGCAGCGCATCACGGTCACAATCCACCCGCAACTCCACCAGCCGCTGCACATGCCCCGACGTCTCGCCCTTCACCCAGAAAGCCCCGCGCGACCGGCTCCAATAGGTCACGCGCCCCGTCTCCAACGTCCGCGCCACGGCTTGAACATTCATCCAGGCCATCATCAGCACCTCACCCGTGGCATGGTCCTGCGCGATGCAGGGGATCAACCCGTTCGGGTCATACTTTAGGCTTGCAGGGTCAAAGGACATCAGCCCTCTCCTTGGCAGGAACATCGGAGGGGTCTATCTAAGGACAAGCCAGCGAAAGGAAAAGCCATGAGCGACACAGACCTCGTCAAGCTCTATTCGGGCCGCATCCTCGAACTTGCCGCCGACATGCCGCTGACGGGCCGCTTGCCCGCCCCCGATGGCACGGCACGGAAACGCTCGCCCCTCTGCGGCTCCACCGTCACCGTGGACCTCACCCTCGGCGGCGACCGCATCGCCGACTACCGGCAGGACGTGAAGGCCTGCGCACTCGGTCAGGCCTCGGCCTCCGTCTCCGGCCGCGTCGTGATCGGCCGCACGCGCGACGAGATCGCCACCGCGCGAAACGAACTCGAAGCCATGCTGAAACGCGGCGGCCCCGCCCCCGCCGCCCCTTTCGACGGGCTGGAGGTGCTGCTCCCCGCCCGCGACTATGCCAACCGCCACGCCTCCATCCTCCTCGCCCTCGACGCCACGCTTGCCGCGATGGACGAGGCCCTCAAGGCCCGCGCGGCGGTCTGACCGTCAACTTGTCCTTAACCGCCCCATGAAAAAACCGCCGCACGTCCTGCGACGGCGGCGGTCAGTGGCGTTTCGTTCTTCGGATGGGCAGGGCTGCCATCCGGGTGCCGCTTGGGGACAGGCACGTGGAACCGAAAGCGCAGGCAGAACCTCAGGCAGAAAACAGGTGCAGCGACAGCACCAGCATGGAGAACAGCGCGACCACCCCGATCGTATCCTCGATCACCGTCGCGCGAGAGCGGGAAAGAATGTCCTTCATATCCGTCAGCATCATCACCCTCCATGGCTTTGTTGCTGAATTGTTCTCATAATCGCCGACTCATGTAAAGAACTTTTAAGAACATTCGCGTTCATATCAAGAACACTCCCTCCCCCAGGATGGGGAGGGTTGGGAGGGGGTTCCCCCCCCCGGGCCCGCCATGGAAACGAAGTGCCCGGCCCCCTGCTCTTCAAGGCCGTAAGAAGGGGCGTCAGCCCACCCCGATAAGCCGGATCGCGCGGTCCTGATCCAACAGCCACAGCAGCAGCCGCGCCGCCTTCCCGCGCGGCCCGTCCAGCGCCGGATCATCCGCCAGCAGCCGCCGCGCATCGCTCTGCGCAATCGCCATCAGCGCCCCCTGCCGCTCCAGATCCGCCACGCGGAATCGCGGCAGCCCCGATTGCGCCGTCCCGATTAGGTCCCCCGCCCCCCGCATCGCCAGATCCTCCTCGGCGATGCGGAACCCGTCCTCCGTATCGCGCAGAACCTTCAACCGCCGCTCACCCCCCTCGCTCAACGGCGCCTGATACATCAGTAGGCAGGTCGACTCCGCCGCCCCCCGCCCCACACGGCCCCTCAACTGGTGCAACTGCGCAAGCCCGAACGTCTCCGCCCGCTCGATCACCATGATGGAGGCATTGGGCACATTCACCCCCACCTCGATCACCGTCGTCGCCACCAAAACCTTCGTCTCGCCCGCCACGAACCGCGCCATCGCGGCATCCTTCTCGGCAGGCGGCATCTGGCCATGCACCATCCCCACCACATCGCCCACCCCGGGAACAGACAGCGCCGCGCGCAGATGCTGGAACCGCGCCTCGGCGCTGGCATAGTCCAACACCTCCGACTCCTCCACCAGCGGGCACACCCAATAGGCCTGCCGCCCCTCGGCCACGGCCTTCGTCAGATGCCCCACCACCTCATCCATCCGCGCAGTGCTGACCAGCGCCGTCCGGATCGGCTTCCGCCCCGGCGGCTTCTCGTCCAGCACCGAAACGTCCATATCCCCATAAGTCGCCAGCGCCAGCGATCGCGGAATGGGCGTCGCCGTCATCACCAGCGTATCCGTAGCCGCCCCCTTCGCCCCCAGTTCCATCCGCTGCGCCACGCCGAAACGGTGCTGCTCATCTACCACCGCCAGCCGCAGATCGGCAAAGACCACATCCTTCTGGAACACCGCATGCGTGCCCACCAGCACGGCAATCCGCCCCTCCGCCAGATCGCGCAGCTTTGTCGCCCGCTCCGCCCCCTTGTCGCGGCCCGTCAGCAGTTCCAGCCGCACCCCCGCCGCCGCAGCCAGTGGCTCCAGCCCCGCGAAATGCTGCCGCGCCAGAATCTCGGTCGGGGCCATCATCACCCCCTGCCCCCCAGCCTCCACCGCGATCAGCAGCGCGAGGAAGGCGACCAAGGTCTTCCCGGCCCCCTCCTCCCCCTGCAACAGCCGGTTCATGCGGAACGGACCTTCCATATCCCCCGCAATCTCCCCCACCGCCCGCACCTGTGCGCCGGTCAGCGCATAGGGCAAAGACGCCACCACCTTCGCCCGCAACGACCCGTCGCCGACCGTCGGCAGCCCCTTCTGCTTCCTCAACGTCGCCCGCGCCAAAGCCAGCGTCAGCTGATGCGCCAACAATTCGTCATAGGCCAAACGCTGCCGCGCCGGATGCGTCGGGGCCAATTCCGCCGCACCCTCTGGCCGATGCACCGCTTCCAGCGCCTCGCGCCACGAAGGCCACCCTTCCCGCGCCAAGAGCGGCCCGTCGATCCACTCCGCCAGCACCGGCGCCCGCGCCAAAGCCCCCGCCACCGCCTTCGCCACCACCTTCTGCGTCACCCCGGCGGTCAACGGATAAACCGGTTCGAAAACCGGCAACTCCCCCGCCTCTTCCACCCGCAGCACATGGTCGGGATGCACCATCTGCGCCATCCCATCGAACAGCTCCACCCGCCCAGACACCACCCGCCGCTGCCCCGTCGGCAAAAGCTTCTGCAGGAAATCCCCCCGCGCATGAAAGAAGACCAGCGTGAATTCCAGCGCCGCGTCCCGCACCATCACACGGTAGGGCTTCCCCTTCGTGCGCGGCGGGAAATGCGCCCCCACCTCCACCTCCACCGTCACCACGCAGGGCGGCACCACATCGCGCACAGATGCCTTCCGCGCCCGATCCACGCCCGAATGCGGCAGCAGGAACAGCAGATCCTTCGGCCGTTCCACCCCAAGCCCGGCCATCGCCTTGGCCGTCTTCTCCCCCACGCCCTCCAGCGTTTCCAGCCCCGCGAAAAGCGGAAAGAGTTCGACAGGCCGCGTCATGCATCCCCGATGAGGGCGAGCCACGCGTCCTCGTCGATCATCTTCACGCCCAGACGTTCGGCATCCTTGGCCTTCGGGCGGGCGCGGGGCGCCCCCGGCCCGGCAACCAGAAATCCGTCTTCGCGCTGACAGATCCCGCCACCTTCGCCCCCAACGCCTCGGCCCGCGCCTTGGCCTCGGCCCGCGTCATCTTCTCAAGGCTGCCGGTGAACACCACCGTCAACCCCGCGACCGGGGACTCCGTCGCCCGCGCCTCGGGCGGCAGCACCTCCAGATGCGCCACCAACCGCGCAATCGACGCCCGCTCCTCCGCATTGGCCAGCGTATCCGACAGCGACAAGGCCAGCACCGGCCCGATCCCGTCGCCCGTGATCAACTCGCGCCACGCCGCCTGCGCCTCCTCCGGCACGGCCAGCGCAGCAACCGCCCGATCCCGCGCCTCCTTCACCCGCGCGCGCCGCCCCTCGGCCATCGCCGCCGCCCGTTCCGCCAACTCTGCCTCATCCGCCGCCCGATGCGCCAGAGCCGCAGGCCGCGCCAGATCCACCGCCGCGACCAGCGCCTCCCATGTCAGGTAATGCCGCGCCAGATCCTGCGCCGCCACCTCGCCCACATGCCGCATCCCCAGCGCAAAGATCAGCCGCGCCAGCGGTATCCGCCGCCGCTCCTCGATCGCGGCCCAGAGATTGGTCACCGATTTCTCGCCGAATCCGTCGCGATTCTTCAACTTCTGCAACGGATTGGCCGCATCCCGCGCGGCAAGCGTGAAGATGTCCGCAGGCTCCTTCACCGGCAGGATGTCATCGGCAAAGAACATCTCAACCTGCTTGCGCCCCAGCCCCTCGATATCAAAGGCCGCGCGCGATACGAAATGCACCAACCGCTCCACCGCCTGCGCGGGGCAGATCAGCCCCCCCGTGCAGCGCCGCACGGAATCCCCCTCTTCACGCACAGCCTCTGACCCGCATTCCGGGCAGAGATGGGGAAAGACGTAAGCCACCGCCCCCTCGGGCCGCCGCGCAAGGTCCACATCCGCGACCTTCGGGATCACATCCCCCGCGCGGCAAACCTGCACCCAGTCGCCCACGCGGATATCCTTGCCCTCGCGGATCACCTCGCCGCGCGAATCCCGCCCCGCGATGTAATCCTCGTTATGCAAGGTCGCGTTCGACACGACCACGCCCCCCACCGTGACCGGCGCCAGCCGCGCCACCGGCGAAAGCGCCCCGGTCCGCCCCACCTGAATGTCGATAGCCTCCAACCGCGTCCAGGCGAGTTCGGCGGGAAACTTGTGCGCGATGGCCCAACGCGGCGTCGTCGCCCGGAACCCAAGCCGCGCCTGCAGGGACAGATCATCCACCTTGTAGACCACCCCGTCGATGTCATAGCCGAGGCTTGCCCGCAGCGCCTCGATCCGCCGATACTGCGCCAGCATCTCCTCCGGCCCCGCGCAAAGCACGGTCAGCGGATTGGTCTGGAAACCCAGCGCCTTCAATCGCTCAATCGCCCCGAACTGCGTCGCGGCCAGCGGCTCTGACAGCGCGCCCCAGGCATAGGCAAAGAACCGCAAGGGCCGCGCCGCCGTGATGGTGGCATCCAGTTGCCGCAGCGACCCCGCCGCCGCATTGCGCGGATTGGCAAAGACCTTGCCCCCCGCCGCCGCCTGCCGCGCGTTCAGCGCCGCAAATTCGGCATGCGACATATAGACCTCGCCCCGTACCTCCATCACCGCGGGCGCAGCCTGCACCCGGCGCGGGATGTCGGCGATGGTCAGCGCGTTCTCGGTGACATTCTCCCCCACCTCGCCATCGCCCCGCGTCGCCGCCTGCACCAGCGCTCCCCCCTCATAGCGCAGCGAAAGCGACAGCCCGTCGATCTTCGGCTCCGCCACATAGGCGATGCGCGCCTCCGTCCCGAGGAAACTTCGCACCCGCCCGTCGAACTCCGCCACCTCCTCATCGGCAAAGGCGTTGGAAAGCGACAGCATCCGCACCTCATGCCGGATCTGGCCGAATCCCTCCGCAACCGGCGCACCCACCTGATCGCTGGGGCTATCGGGGCGCTTCAGATGGGGAAACCGCGCTTCGATGGCCGCATTGCGCCGTTTCAGCGCGTCATATTCCGCATCCGAAATCTCGGGCGCGTCCTCCACGTGATAGGCTTGGTTCGCCGCCGCGATCTCGGCCGCAAGACGGGCAAGTTCAAGGCGCGCCTCCGCCTCTGTCAGCGCTGCAGGATCTGTATCGCCCGTCATCTTCGCCCCCCTGGATCGCCCCCCAAGGTTTAGGGGGCGACCGGGGCCACGTCCAGAAGGCTCGATGGCTGCTCAGCTTGCCGCGGCAATCGAAACCCGGCGATGGGCAATCTCCGGCACCGGGTCGCGCATCACATAGCCGCGCCCCCAGACCGTTTCGATATAGTTGTCGCCACCCGTCGCCTCGGCCAGCTTCTTGCGCAGCTTGCAGATGAACACGTCGATGATCTTCAACTCCGGCTCGTCCATCCCGCCATAAAGGTGGTTCAGGAACATCTCCTTCGTCAGCGTCGTACCCTTGCGCAGGCTCAACAGTTCAAGGATCTGATATTCCTTGCCCGTCAGATGCACGCTCTTGCCATCCACATCCACGGATTTGGCATCAAGGTTCACATTCACCCGCCCGGTCCGGATCACCGATTGCGCATGCCCCTTGGACCGGCGGATGATCGCATGGATGCGCGCGATCAATTCCTCGCGATGGAAGGGCTTTGTCAGGTAGTCATCCGCCCCGAATCCGAAGCCGCGGATCTTGTTGTCGGTGTCATCCGACCCCGACAGGATCAGGATCGGCGTCTCGATCCGGGCCAGGCGCAACTGCCGCAGAACCTCATGCCCGCTCATGTCGGGAAGGTTCAGGTCCAGCAGGATCAGATCATAGTCATAGAGTTTCGCAAGATCTATCCCGTCCTCGCCCAGATCGGTGCAATAGACGTTCAGATTGGCATGGGTCAGCATCAACTCGATGCTCCGCGACGTGGCGGGATCGTCTTCAACCAGAAGTACTCGCATTCTTTACACTCCGAAGGTCGCCTGAGACGACTTTGCAGATTACTCATTAAACATTCATTACTATGCCACCATTTGTGCGAAACACAATTTAAAACTGACGATATCGCTGAATCTTCGTCACCCGCAGGGCCGCCTCGCCATGGCTGCGCACGGCGGCTTCCCAATGGCTGAATTCCTCATCCGTCAGGGCGTATCGCTCCAGCGCCTCGTCCCGCCCGATCAACCCGTGGGTAACGGCCTTGACCACAACCGCCTTGCGCCGCGCCACCCAGCGCCGCGTATCGAGCGGCGGAAGATCCGCCCGTGTCAGGATCGTTCCATCCGGCAGCGTCACATGGCGCGGGCCGGGTACACGCTTGATATACATGACCATGCTCCTTCCCTCATCGGCCAAGTATCGCCGCACAGTGTTAACTGAAGCTGAATGCCCCCGGGGGCAGCGGCGCCGGGGGCGCGGGGTCTTGTGAATGCAGACGCTTTTCCTGTATGCCTGCGCCCTGCCCGCCAAGGATCCGCCCCGATGCCGCTCGATCATCCGCTCAACTCGCTGGGCCTGCCCAAGCCCCCGTCGCAAACCCGCGTGGTCGTCGCCATGTCGGGCGGGGTGGACAGTTCGGTCGTCGCCGCGATGCTGGCGGAAGAGGGCTATGACGTCGTCGGCGTCACACTGCAGCTTTACGATCACGGCGCGGCGCTGGCGAAAAAGGGCGCCTGCTGCGCGGGACGCGATATCCACGACGCCCGCCGCGTGGCCGAAACCATGGGCTTTCCGCATTACGTCCTCGACTACGAGAACACCTTCCGCGAAGCGGTGATCGAAGAATTCGCCGATGCCTATCTTGCCGGTGCCACCCCCGTCCCCTGCATCCGCTGTAATGAACGGGTAAAGTTCAAGGATCTACTGGCAACCGCCAAGGACCTTGATGCCGATTGCATGGCGACGGGCCATTACATCCAGCGCAAGATGGGCGCGGCCGGCCCCGAACTCCACATGGCCACCGACCCGAACCGCGACCAGAGCTATTTCCTCTTCTCCACCACGGCGGAACAACTGTCCTATCTGCGCTTCCCCCTGGGCCACCTCGCCTCCAAGGCCGAAACCCGCGCGCTCGCCGCGCGCTACGGCCTGCCCGTGGCCGACAAGCCCGACAGTCAGGACATCTGCTTTGTCCCCAACGGCAACTATGCCGCCGTGATCGAAAAACTCCGCCCCGGCGCGGCGGACCCGGGCGAGATCGTCGATCTGTCCGGAACTGTCTTGGGAAACCACCGGGGCGTGATCCACTACACCATCGGCCAGCGCAAGGGCCTTGGCATCGGGGGCTTGGGCGATCCGCTTTACGTCGTGAAGCTCGACCCCGACACCCGCCGTGTGATCGTTGGCCCGAAAGAGGCGCTCTCCACCCGCACGGTCCCGCTGCGCGAGATGAACTGGCTGGGCGACGCCCCCCTGACCAGCCGCCCGGAATGGCACCTGAACGTCAAGGTCCGCTCCACAAGACCCCCGCGCCCCGCCGTGATCCGCCCCCTGTCGGAAACTGAGGCAGAGGTGGAGCTCCTCTCGCCCGAAGATGGCGTCAGCCCCGGCCAGGCCTGCGTCTTCTACGCCCCCGAAGGCAGCCGCGTTCTGGGCGGCGGCTGGATCTGGAAGGGCCGCAACGCCTGAAGAGGCCCCCGACCGGGGACCTTTCCTCCCGTTGACGTTCCGGGAACGACGAAGATTTTTCGTACGAAAAATCTTCGTCCCCCCGCCGCACCCCGAAGAATTTTCGTACGAAAATTCTTCGCCCGCCTTCACAGAACCGACAGCACCGACTGCGCCGCCCGCAAACCGGGCGGCGCGCCGCCCCGGCCCAGCCGCTCCATCGTCACCCGCATCGCGTCGCGCTGCCCCAAAGGATCGGCCAGCAGCGCCTCCACCGCCGGCGCGATCAGATCGGCCCGGCACCGATCGCCGATGAACTCGGGCACCACCCGCGTCTCGCTCACCAGATTGACCAGCGTCACCGTGTCGATCCGTGCCGCCCGCCGCATCAGCCACAGCGTCAGCGGATGCATGTCATAGGCGATCACCATCGGGCAGCCCGCCGCCGCCAGTTCCAGCGACACCGTCCCCGAGGCCGCGATGGCCACATCCGCCGCCGCAAAGGCCCCACGCTTCAGCCCCGGCTCTTCGATGATCCGGGGCGCGACCGGCCAAGCCGTCGCCATTTCCGCGACCAGCCCCGCCACCCCCCGCACGGTCGGCAAGGCCACGCGCAGCGCGGAATGCCGCGCGTGCAGCCGCCCGATCACCTCGCCCAGCACCGGCATCAGCCGCGTCACCTCGCCCCGGCGCGATCCCGGCAGGGCGAGGATCAGCGGCCCCTCGCCCGCCCAAGTCCCCCGCTCGGCATCGCTCGCCAGGGCCTCGGCCACCACCGGATGGCCCACGAAATCGCAACTCATCCCCGCCGCCTGCATATAGGGCGGCTCGAACGGCAAGAGCGCCAGCACATGATCCACATGCCGCGCCATCTTCGCCGCCCGCCCCGGTCGCCAGGCCCAGACAGAGGGCGCGACATAGTGGATCGTCCGGACCTGCGGCTTCATGGCCTTGACCAAGGCCGCCACCCGCAGCCCGAAATCGGGGCTGTCGATCGTGACCAGCGCCACCGCATCCGACGCCACCACCGCTTCCGCCACCTCGCGGATGCGCCGCTTCAGGTGGAAATACTTCGGCAGCACCTCGGCGATCCCCATCACCGAAAGCTCCTCCATCGGGAACAGCGACCCCATTCCCTCGGCCTGCATAAGCGGCCCCGCGACGCCCGCGAATTCCATGTCTGGCGACAGCGTCTTAAGACCTGCCATCAACGCCGCGCCCAGACGGTCGCCCGAAGGCTCGCCCGCGACGAGGAAAATCTTCATGGCTCGCGCGCCCATAGGAATAGGCCCGCCGCCCGCGCCTCGGCCAGCATGCCCTCCAGATCCAGACAGATCACCCCGCCCGCCTCGAACGCGATCCCGCCCAGACCCGCCGCCGCCACGCGCCGCACGGTTTCCACCCCCAGCGCGGGCAGGTCGATCCGCCGGTCCTGCGCGGGTTTCGGCGCCTTGTAGAACAGCCCCCGCGCGCCTTGGGGCCGCAGCCCTGCCGGAATCGCCGCCACCCCCGCCAGCATCGCATCGGTGCCCGGCAAGGCCTCCACCGCAAGGCAAAGGCCCTGCTGCACCACGGCGCCCTGCCCTACATCCACCCGGCCAAGCGCCGCCACGATCTCGGCCGCTCGCGCCGCATCGGCGCGGTCACGCTCCGTCACCTCACCGCACAGGACCGCCGCGCCCGGCACCAGCCCGGGCGCAAGTTCCGGCACGCCGGCCAGCGCGAATCCCGCCTCCTCGAAAATGGCCAGCACCTCGCGCAGGGTTGCGTCATCGCCCTGCCCCATCGCCGCCAGCAGGCGCGGCACCATCGTGGCCGTATCGGGATCAAACAGCGCCGGGTCCAGCCGGGGCCGCTGCACAGCGCCCGCGAAACAGACGCGGGTCACCCCCTCCTCCTCCAGCCGCCGCAGAAAGGGCACCAACCGCTCCACCCGGAACCGCAGATCTGGCTCCACGCCGCTGGGATCGAACCCTTCCAGCGCCGCCACAAAGGGCCGCTCCAGCGCCGCCGCCAGCGCGGCAGGCAGCGCCCCGCGCCCTGCGATGATCGCCGTGCGCGTCATTTCGGCGTCAGGAAAGACCGGTCCGAGGCCGACAGGATGAAATCCGTCACCTCCTTCACATGCAGGCTGTCCGTCTCATCGGCCAGCCTGCGCGCCCGGTCGAGGAAGGTCCCCTCGCCCTGCGCCAGCATCTGATAGGCCGCCCGCAGCGCCGTGATCTCGCCGCGTTCCACGCCCCGCCGCTTCAGGCCGACAAGGTTCAGCCCGTCCAACTCGCCC
The DNA here is from genome assembly GCA_041397045.1 of Paracoccaceae bacterium. Taxonomy (GTDB): domain Bacteria; phylum Pseudomonadota; class Alphaproteobacteria; order Rhodobacterales; family Rhodobacteraceae; genus Paragemmobacter. Next base: position 38,474 of record JAWKXK010000010.1, on the reverse strand, counting down.
CGCGGGGCCTGCACCAGGCCATAGGGGATCACATCATTCGTCACCATGGTCACCGCGCCGATGATCGCACCCTGCCCAATCCGCACGAATTGATGCACGCCCGAAAGGCCGCCCACGATCACATCATCGCCCAGCACGCAATGCCCGGCGATGGCCACGTTGTTCACAAGGATCACCCGGTCGCCGATCTGCGCGTCATGGCCCACATGCGCGCCCGTCATGATCAGCACATCATCGCCCACGCGGGTCACCCCCCCACCGCCCTCGGTCCCAAGGTTCAGCGTCGCCCCCTCGCGGATGCGGCACCGCCGGCCCACAACCAGACGCGTCTCCTCGCCCCGGTATTTCAAATCCTGCGGCACCTCGCCCACCGTGGCGAAGGGAAAGATCACCGTCTCTTCCCCTACCTCGGTCCAGCCCGTCACCACGGCATGGCTCTTTACCACCACCCGTTCCGCCAGCGTCACGCGCGGCCCGATCACGCAGAACGGCCCCACCTCGCAGCCTGCGCCGATCACCGCGCCATCCTCGACCACGGCAGACGGATGGATACGCGCCTCGGGATGAATGCCCATCGTCACGCCTTCGGCACGTCGAACATGGCCATGAAGGTGGCCTCACAGGCCAATTCGCCCTCCACCATCGCGCGCCCCTCGAACTTCCACACACGCCCGCCCCCGCGCAGCGCTTTCACATGCAGTTCCAGAACATCGCCCGGCACCACCTTGCGACGGAACTTCACGCCGTCGACACCCATGAAGAAGACCTTGGCATTCTTGTCCACCAGATCCATCGACAGGCCCACAAGGATACCGCTCGTCTGCGCCATCGCCTCGATGATCAGCACGCCCGGAAAAACCGGCATCCCCGGAAAATGCCCGGTGAACTGGGGTTCGTTGATCGTCACGTTCTTGATGCCCACGCAGCTTTCGTTCACCACGATATCGCGCACCTTGTCCACCAGCAGGAAGGGATAGCGATGCGGGATGATCCGCTGGATCAGGTCGAGATCCGCAAAGGTGACGGGGCTTTCGCTCATGTTCTTCTCCATCGGGCAATCAAGGCGGATGCCCCTTCGTGACTAGCAACTCGGGCAGGGTGAAACAAGCACCCGGCGTCAGGGGGCGGCGGGCGGCGTGGCCTCGACGGGCGCATCTCCCCCCGCCCCCTCGTCCGGCGCTGGCGCTTCGCCCTCCTGCAGGCTGCTGCCATCGCCCAGTGCGGCATCAATCCGCGCCACGGCTTCCTCGGTGATATCCACCCCGCGCAGCGACAGGATCACCATGTCCTTGTCAAAGATCGCCACCGCCCCGGCATCGCGCATCAACTCTCCCAGAACCGGAACGGCGGCCTGCAGGAAACGCTGGCGATCCTCTTCGCGTCTTGAGGTGATGGACCTTGATTTCGCATCCTGCGCCGCGCGGATCGCCTCGGTCTTGCTGTCGAATTCCGCCGCCAGTTTCTGGAACGCATCGGCATCCAGCGTGGCGCGCTGATCGGTCAAGGCGCGCTCTTCCTCTTCCAGCGCCTGTTCCAGACGCAGGTTCTCGGCGATCAGGATCTGGCTATCGGCCTGAAACCGCGCCTCGGCCGCCTTGCCGAAAGCCGAATCCGCGAACAGACGGTTGCGGTCGAGCATCAGCACCGGCGCGCGCGGGATCAATTCCTCGGCCTGTTCCTGCGCCCCCGCGGGCGGCACCGCCCCCATCAGGGCCAGCGCCGCCGCCAACGCGGCGGCAAGGGGGGCTGACCGCAGGCGCGGCATCAGAACTTGGTCGAAACCGTCAGGTCGAAGGTCTGCTCAAGGTCATAGGTTTCCTTGACCAGCGGCTTGGCAAAGTTCAACCGCAGCGGCCCCACCGGCGTTTCCCAGAAGATCGAGAACCCGATCGAGGACCGCAGGTTCATCGAATCGTCCACGATATCCGCGCCGGCCAGACCGCCGTTCACGTTGTCCAGGCTCCAGACCGACCCGACATCGAAGAACAACCCGCCCGTGATCCCGTATTCTTCGGGCAGGCCCACCGGGAAATCCGCCTCGAACCGCGCCACGGCAAACATGTTGCCGCCCAGCGCCTCGCTCGTGGCCCCGGCACCCAGTTCGCGCGGCCCGATCCCGCCCGGCTCGAAACCGCGGATCTTGCCATTGCCGAAGAAACGCTCGGTGATCCGGCTGTTCGTGCCGCCAAGGCTGTTGATCATGCCGCCTTCAAAGATGGCGCGCAATGTCACCTCTTCCTGCCGCACCTTGGTTTCCGCAAGGGCCAGCGCGGTGGTCATCACATATTTGCTGTCCCCGCCCAGCCCGGCAAAATCCTGACCAAAGCGCAGCAATACGCCACCCTTCGGGTTCAACCCGCTGATCCGGCTGTCATAGCTGTAGGTATAGCCGATGGCGCTTGTCGTCACGGCCCCCTGCGCATCCTCCAGCCGCAGGATCTGCGACGAGGTGGCAGGCACATTGCTGATCTTGCTGTCCTGATAGGAATAACGCACTTCCAGCCGGCTCAACTCGCCAATCGGGAATTCCAGCGCAGGCGAGATGCGGGCAATCCGCGAGTCAAAGGTCGAAGAGTTCTCGTTGTCCGACTCCCGGTAGGACACCGCGAATTTCAGCGCCACATCCCGGCCCAGGAAGGCAGGCTCGACAAAGGAGAAACTCCCTTCCGCCGAATCCGTGCCCGAGGTCAGCGACAGGCCCACCGCCTGCCCCCGGCCAAGGAAATTCTGCTCGCTCAGGCCCACGTTGAAGCCCACGCCGGTGGACACGCCATAGCTTGCCCCGAAGGTCAGCGAACCGGTCGGCTGTTCCTCGACATCGACATTCACCACCACCTGATCGGGGGTGCTGCCCGGCTCGGCATTCACGCTGGCATCGGCGAAGTAACCCAGTGCGCGGATGCGCTCGGCCGACTGGCGGATTTCCCGCGCATTCAGCGGATCGCCTTCCACCGTGCGGAACTGGCGGCGGACCACCTGATCCAGCGTCGTCGTGTTGCCCTCGATGTCGATCCGCTCGACAAAGATCCGCTCACCCCGGACGATGGCGAATTCCACGTCCAGAACCCCGCCCCGTTCATCGCGGGTGATGCGCGGATCGACGCGGACAAAGTTCAATCCCTTGCGCAGGGCCAGATTTTCCATCCGCGCGATATTGTTGTCGATCAGCGCGGGCGACCAGACCTCGCCCTGACGGATGCGCTGAACGGCGGCGAATTCCGCCGCGTCCACGCCCTCGATCTCGGAGACCGTCGACACCTCGCCGATGCGGAACTGCTGCCCCTCGCGGATCGTGATCGTCACGAAGAAGGCGTCCCGCTCGCGCGCAACATCCGATGTCGCGTCCAGAACCTGCACATCGGCATAGCCGCGCGCCAGATAGAAATCGCGCAAAAGCTGCTTGTCCAGTTCCAGCCGCTCGGCCACGAAGGTATCGCTCTGGATGATCTGGCGCAGCAGGCCCGCCTGTTTCGTCTCCAGCACCTGCCGCAGGCGGCGGTCGCTGAAGGCGCGGTTGCCGACAAAGGACAGCCGCTCGATCTCGGCGACCTTGCCTTCGGTGATCTCGAAGACCAGATCGACGCGGTTGCCGCTGCGGCGGATGATGCGCGGCTCCACCGTGGCCGCGATCCGCCCGCGCAAACGATAGGCTTCGGCGATATTGGCCGCATCCTCTTCGGCCTGCGACGGCGAATAGACGAAGCGCCCCTTCGACTTGGCGATATCGGCAAGTTCCTCGTCCTTCAGGCGCGAATTGCCCTCGAAGTTGACGATATTCACCATCGGATACTCGACGACCCGGATCAGCAGCGTGCTGCCCTGCGGCACCAGTTCGACGGATTCGAACAATCCGGAATTCACGATGCCCTGATAGGCGTCATTCAGACGCGCCGCCGAAACCGTCTCACCCCGACCGATTCCTGCGTAAGAGATGATCGTGGCGGGTTCGATCGTCTGGTTGCCCTCGACCTTCACGGTCGAAAAACTGTAGCTCTGCGCGATGGCGGGTGTCAGGAATGGCGTCGAAATGGCCGCGCTGGAAAGGAAAACCGCAATCAGGGCCGGGCGCAGCACCCCCGTCTTCGTCTCCGCCGACGCCCCAAATACGCCTGTCGGTTTCCGCATCGCCCTAGCCCCGCCATTAACAAATTCTTGTGTCCTGACTTAGCCGGAAGCGCAGGACTTGTCAAAAGGCAGAGGCGTTCTTAACCAAAATCAATGCGCCAAAAGCGAGGTGCCGAGGAATGCCCCGGCCAGCAGCCCGGCAATCATCGTCCCGACGGTGAAGATCCGGTCGGAATTCACCACCATGATCACGGAGAGGCCGCGATACCCGTTCGAGAAACCTTGCATCGTCATGCTCCTCATCTGTCGATGATGCGGAACTAGGCCCCGATTATGGCACCAGTTTGGCCCCGGTCCGGCGCTTTCGCGGCCTGCGGCATGGTGGCACGGCCCTTGCTGTCGCGCCCGCCGCCCTCAGCGACAGGCGCCTCAGGGACTGGGATCTCAGCGATAGACGACCTCAGGGGCAGAAGATGTCATTGGTCAGCGCGAAGACCATCAGCGTCAGGATCGCCGCCAGCCCCACCGCCATCAGCACCTGCAGCGCCCGCGCCGAAGGCGGCCGTCCCGTGACGGCCTCATAGGCATAGAACACCAGATGCCCGCCATCCAGAACCGGCACCGGGAACAGGTTCATCATCCCCACCGCCGTGGACAGCATGGCGATGAACCAGATGAAGCTGGTCACCCCCGCACTCGCCGCCGCCCCCGAGGTTTCGGCAATCCCGATGGGGCCGCGCAGGTTGCACGATGAAATCGCCCCGGTCACCATATGCCACAGCCCCGAAAGCGAGGTCGTGGCGATATCCCATGTCTGGCCCGCCCCAAGGGTGATGCTTTCCACCAGCCCGGGCTGGCGCGTCTCGGGCTCGAAATACAGCGCCCCCGTCAACCCGATCAGCCAGCGCGTCTCGAACCCGCCTTCCGACAGCGGCAGATCCACCCGGCGCGGCTGCAACTCCAGCGTGATCTTCTGTCCCGCACGCATCAGATCCAGCGTGATCGGCCCGCCATCCGACGCCCCCACGATCTCGCGCAGCTGCGCAAAGGTCACGACAGGCACGCCATCCACCGCCAGCACCACATCGCCCGGCTCCACCCCCGCCTCGCGCGCGGCGGAATCGGGATGCACCGACTCCACCAGCGGCGGCAGCGGATGCGAATCCGTCAGATCCAGCGTCGCCTCGCCCCGCGCCACGCGATAGCCAACCAAGGGCTCCGCCGGCAGCGCCGCCGCGGCCTGCATGAAGGCCGCGAAATCCGGCGTCTCCTGCCCGCCCAGTTCCAGAATCCGGTCGCCCGGCTGCAACTCGGCCGTGATCCCCGGCATCCCCCGCACCGATCCCACGCCCGGCGCATCCGTCGCCACGCCATTGGCCAGAAACACCCCGGCAAAGACCAGGATCGACAGCACGAAATTGAACACCGGCCCCGCCGCCACCGTCGCCGTCCGCGCCCAAAGCGGCGCGCCATGCATCGTCGCGCGCTTCTGTTCCGGCGTCAGCCCGCCCAGATCATCCACATGCCCCGCCGAGGCCGCGTTGGAATCGCCGAAGAACTTCACGTACCCGCCCAGCGGCAGCGCGGCGATCTGCCAGCGCGTGCCCTGCCCGTCCCTCCGCGACCAGATCACCGGCCCGAAGCCCAGCGAGAACACCTCCGCATGGATGCCCGACCAGCGCCCAACGATGTAATGGCCGAACTCATGCACGAAGACGATGATGAGCAGCGCCAGCACGAAAGCCAGCACCGTATAGGCCAGCCCCCCGAAACTCGGGATCAGGTTGATCAGTTCCACGCCCTACCTGCCCTTTTTGCAATGCGCCGCGCAATCCGCGGCCCGTATCCTTGCCAGATGGTCCATCGCCAGCACTTCGTCCAGATCCGCCGCCGGAATTCCCAGCGCCACTTCGCCCGAAAGCCGCTCCAGCGTGGCCTCGACCACCGCCGCCATGTCCAGAAACCCGATCTCGCCCGCCATGAAATGATCCAGCGCGATCTCCTTGGCCGCGTTGAAGGCCGCCCCCGCCTTGCCACGCAGCGCCATCACCTCGCGCGCCAGCCGCAGCGCGGGGAAACGCGCCTCATCCGGCGCCTCGAAACTCAGCCGCGCCAGCTTGGCCAGATCCAGCCGCTCCACCGGCACATCGCCCCGCGCGGGCCAATGCAGCGCATAGCCGATGGCATGGCGCATGTCGGCAGGCCCCAGATGCGCCATCACGCCGCCATCGCGGAACCCCACCAGCGCATGCACGATGCTTTGCGGATGCACCAGCACCTCGATCATTCCCGGATCAAAACCGAAGAATTCCCGCGTCTCGATCAGTTCCAGCGCCTTGTTGAACATCGAGGCGGAATCGATGCTGATCCGGTTGCCCATCGACCAGTTCGGATGCGCCTTCGCCTCGGCCACCGTCGCCGCCGCCAGCCGCTCCAGCGGCCAGTCGCGGAAAGGGCCGCCCGATGCGGTGATGATCACCCGCTCCACCGCGCCGTGATCCTCGCCCGTCAGGGCCTGAAATACCGCCGAATGCTCGCTGTCGACCGGCAGGATCGTCGCGCCATGCGCCCGTGCCGTGGACATGAGCAAAGGCCCCGCCGTCACAAGGCTTTCCTTGTTGGCCAGCGCCAGCGTCCGCCCATGGCGCAGCGCGCGCATCCCCGGCACCAGCCCCGCCGCACCGACAATCGCGCTCATCACCCAATCGGCCGGCCGGTCCGCGGCCTCGGCAATCGCCGCCGCCCCCGCCGCCGCCTCCACGCCCGACCCGGCCAGCGCCTCGCGCAGCGCGGGCAGTTCCGCCTCATGCGCGACCACCGCCACCTCGGCCCGCAATTCCCGCGCCATCTCGGCCAGACGCGCCACATTGCGCGCGCCGGTCAGCGCCACCGTGCGGAACGCCTCGGCCCCGCCCGCCCTGCGGATCAGGTCAAAGGTGCTTTCCCCGATAGAGCCCGTGGCCCCGAATATGGAAATCGACCGCATGCAGGATCAGCCGATGGGAAGTGTCTTGAAGAACAGCCCCAGCACCATCACCAGAACCATCGCCCCGATCAGCGCGTCGAACCGGTCCAGCAGCCCGCCATGGCCCGGGATCAGGGCCGAGCTGTCCTTCACCCCCGCCCGCCGCTTCACCCAGCTTTCCGCGATATCGCCCAATTGCCCGGCCAAGGCCACCAGCGCCGAAAGCGGCACCAGAATCCAACCGCCAAGCCCCGCCAGCACAAAGCCCGCCCCCACCAGCGCCGCCCCGATCCAGCCCGCGACCGTGCCCGACCATGTCTTCTTCGGGCTGACGCGGGGCCAGAATTTCGGCCCCCCCACCATCCGCCCGACGAAATACCCCGCCACATCCGATGTCACCACGATGATCACCAGCCACAGCACCCCGGCCGTCCCCGCCTCGTCGCGGAACTCCACCAGCCCATAGCCCGCCACCATGACCGCCGCCGCATAGATCGCCGCGATCCGCCGGTCGCGCCGCGGCGTCAGCGCAAGTGCCAGCGACGGGATCATCAGGAAGGCCGCCGCCAGATCGGACCGAAGCACCAGCGCCGCGCCCAACGCCGCCGCCCCGATGCCCGCCATGACCAGCGGGCGGTTCTTCTGCACCGGCGCGGTGATCGAGGCCAGTTCCCAGATCATCCCCGCCGTCAGCAACACCACCAGCACCGCAAAGGACGGGCCGCCCAACCAGATTTCCGCCGCCCCGACCGAGACCATGACGATGGCCGAAACAAACCGCGTGCGCAGATCCGCCCAGCGCAGGCTGCCCGCCGGGGCCGGGGCGAAGGCCGCCCCCTCCGCCTGCCCGGGCGCGGTGCCGCCCTCATCCGGGGCAGGCCCCGACAGCCCGGCCTCCTCCCGCCCGGCCGTCATGCGTTCACCACCCCGCCGAACCGGCGTTCACGATGGCCGAACTGCCCCACGATCCGCGCCAGATGCTGCGCCCCGAAATCCGGCCACAGCGTTTCGGAAAATTCGTATTCCGCATAGGCCGCCTGCCAGGGCAGGAAATTCGATGTCCGCGTCTCGCCGCTGGTGCGGATGATCAGGTCCGGGTCGGGCAGATCGCCCGTATCCAGCCGCGACGAAATCAGCGCCTCGGTCACCGCCTCGGGGGCCAGCAGCCCCGCCGCCACATCCCGCGCGATGGCCCGCACCGTGCGCGTGATCTCGTCCCGGCCGCCGTAATTGATCGCCACCGTCAGGTTCAGCCGCGTGCCCGCCGCCGTCCGCGCCTCGATCCCGGCCATCATCTTCTGCAGCTTCGGATCCAGCCGCGACCTGTCGCCGATAAAGCGCAGCCGCACCCCTTCCACCGAAAGCCGGTCCGCCTCGCGCTCGATATAGCGCGCGAAGATCGCCATCAGCCCCAGCACCTCTTCGGTGGAGCGCTTCCAGTTCTCGGTCGAAAACGCATAAATGGTCAGCCAGCGGATCCCCAGATCGGGACAGGCGCGCACCACCTCGCGCACCCGCTCGGCCCCGCGCCGATGGCCCACCAGCCGCGGCCACCCGCGCGAGGTGGCCCAGCGGCCGTTTCCGTCCATGATGATGGCCACATGCTCCGCATTGCGGGGCGGGCGCTTCGGATCGGTTTTCTCGCCTGTGCCCAAGCCCAGCTCCCCGTCAGACGGCACGCAGGCGGCCCGGGGGCCGCCCCGCCCCGTATCAGACCTGCATGATTTCCGCCTGCTTCTGTTCCAGCTGCTTGTCCACAGCCGCGATCGCCTTGTCGGTCAGCTCCTGCACCTCGTCCGACCACATCTTCTGGTCGTCCTCCGACATGCCCGCCGCCTTGGCCTTCTTGATCTGGTCCATCCCGTCACGGCGCACATTGCGGATCGCCACCTTGGCGCTTTCGGCATATTGCGCGGCGACCTTGGCAAGCTCCTTGCGGCGCTGCTCGTTGAGTTCCGGGATCGGCAGCCGGATCAGCGGCCCGTCCGTCACCGGGTTGATCCCCAGCCCGCTTTCGCGGATCGCCTTCTCGACCTTGCCGATCATGCCCTTGTCCCAGACATTGATCACCACCATCCGCGGCTCGGGCACGTTCACCGTGCCAAGCTGGTTGATGGGCGTCATCTGGCCGTAAGCCTCCACCTGGATGGGATCGAGGATCTGGGCCGAGGCCCGCCCCGTGCGCAGCGAGGCGAATTCCGTCTTCAGCGCATTCATCGCGCCGTCCATCCGGCGCTGGATGGCATCAAGGTCGATGTCGAGATCGTCAGACGACATGGGGACTTCCTTCATTCTCCGGCCCGCTCCGGGACCGCTCCACCGTTCTATAGCAGAGCAATTCACGAACGTGTAGGGCGGGGTTCGCCCCGCCTGCGCGCCTCACCCGGCAACCCGCGTATAGGTCCCCTCGCCGCGCAGGATGCCCCGGAACCCGCCCGGTTCATCCAGCGAAAAGACGATGATCGGCAGGTTGTTGTCGCGCGCCAGCGCGATGGCCGAGGCATCCATCACCCCCAGATGCTTGGCCAGACATTCGTCATAGCTCACCGTCTCATAGCGCTTGGCATCGGCATGCTTCTTGGGGTCCTTGTCATAGACCCCGTCCACCTTGGTGCCCTTGAAGATCGCCTGACAGGCCATCTCGTTGGCGCGCAGCGTCGCCGCCGTGTCGGTGGTGAAATAGGGGTTGCCGGTGCCTGCCGCAAAGATGCAGACCCGCTTCTTCTCAAGGTGCCGCACCGCGCGGCGGCGGATATAGGGCTCGCAGACCTGATCCATCGGGATCGCGCTGATCACCCGGGTAAAGACGCCCAGCTGCTCCAGCGCCGATTGCATCGCCAGCGCGTTCATCACCGTGGCCAGCATCCCCATGTAATCCGCCGTCGTCCGCTCCATCCCCTGCGCGGACCCTGCCAGCCCGCGAAAGATGTTGCCCCCGCCGATCACCATGCAGATCTCGACGCCCAGATCATGGACCGACTTCACCTCCTGCGCGATGCGCTGGACGGTGGGCGGATGCAGGCCAAAGCCCTGATCCCCCATCAGGGCCTCTCCGGAAATCTTGAGCATGACGCGGCTATAGGTGACCGATGCATCAAGAACCGGTTTGGACATGGGAAACCCCGCTTTTCGTAATCTGGTTTGACTGCGGCGCAAAATGTATGAAAACGGCGGCGGGTTCAACCGGGGAACCGCGCATCCCGTGGCCGCCCGGGCGGGGGGGGCAACCGGCCCTCCCCGCACCCTCCCGGCGCGGGGGCCCGATCCCCGGCGCGGGATGGAGCGGATGGAGCGGATGGAAAGGAGGCAGGCCCTGCAGTTCGACACCAGGACCCTCTCGCGCGAAGCGCCGATCCTGATCGCCGGCCCCACCGCCAGCGGCAAATCGGCGCTGGCCCTCGATCTTGCCGCCCGCGACGGGCGGGTGATCGTCAATGCCGATGCGCTGCAGGTCTATGCCAACTGGCGCATCCTGACCGCCCGCCCCTCTCCGCAGGATGAAGCGCAGGCCCCCCACGCGCTCTACGGCCATATCCCGCGTGACGGGGACTGGTCCGTCGGGCACTGGCTGCGCGCCGTGCTGCCGCTCCTCTCGCGCCCCGTTGTCATCGTCGGCGGCACCGGGCTCTATTTCACCGCCCTGACCGAGGGCCTTGCCGAAATCCCCCCCACCCCCGCCGCCATCCGCGCCCGCGCCGACCGGATCCGCGCCGACGAAGGCCCCGCCGCCCTCCTCGCCGCGCTCGACGCCGCCACCGCCGCCCGGATCGACCGTCAGAACCCCGCCCGCATCCAGCGCGCATGGGAGGTGCTGCACGCCACCGGGCGCGGCCTTGCCGCCTGGCAGGACGACACCGCCCCGCCCGCCCTGCCCCTTGCCAGGGCCGAGGCGCTGGTCCTGACGCCCGATGTCGGCTGGCTGAACGCCCGGATCGACCGCCGCTTCGATGCCATGATTGCCGATGGCGCGCTTGATGAGGTGCGCGCCGAACTGCCCCATTGGCAGCCCAACCGCCCCTCCTCCCGCGCCATCGGAGCGCCGGAACTGATCGCCCATCTGCAGGGCACCCTGCCCATGACCGAGGCCATCGCCGCCGCCAAGACCGCCTCGCGCCAATATGCCAAGCGCCAGCGCACATGGTTCCGCTCGCGCATGGGCGACTGGCGCGCGATCCCCCTGCCCTGAGTTGCGCCTACAACCCAAAGGTTATCAACACCCGCCGAATGGCTTGTGGATAACTGCCCGGGCCTGCCATCTTTTTGCTTGGGTTGGTTGCAATACCGGCGTTATGATTCGTTTCGAGACCACGGCGGAAGAGCCCCGGATGCAAGACTTCACCCAGACAGCGGCCCTCACCGGACCGGCTGGCGGCGAACCGCGACTTGTCGCGATCCCGCGGCTGGCCGCTGGCGGGCGCTGGCGGGTCGAGGCGATGCGCGCCATTTCCGAACCCATGCTGCTCTGGTTCACCAAGGGTCAGGGACGCATCACCATCGCCGGTGTCACCCGCGGCTACACAGCCCATAACGCGGTCTTCATTCCCGCAGGCGTCATGCATGGCTTCGAGGTCGGCCCGCAGGTCTTTGGCAATGCCCTCTTCTTCGGCAAGGATTGCACCCTGCCCCTGCCGCAGGCCCCGCATCTTCTGCGCATCCGCGAAGTGCATGCCCAGCAAGAGGTGAATGTCATCTTCGACATGATCCTGCGCGAGATGAATTCCGACAGCCCGGCCCATGAACGCGCCACGCGCCATTACATGGGCCTGCTCGGCGTCTGGCTGGAACGCCAGGTCGCCAAGGCCGCGCCCGAACAGACCCGCCCCGATGCCGCGAAACGGCTTGTGGCGCGCTATACCGCCCTGATCGAACGTGATTTCCGCACCGGCGCGGGGGTCGGCGAATTCGCCGCCGCGCTGGGTGTCACGCCTACCCATCTGTCGCGCTGCTGCCGGCAGGCCTGCGGCCGCTCGGCCATCACCATCCTGCAGGATCGCCGCATCTTCGAAGCGCGCCGCCTGCTGGCCGAGACGCGCATGCCCGTGGGCGAAATCGGGGCCAGCCTCGGCTTCACCTCGGCGGCCTATTTCACCCGCGCCTTCCAGCATCTGACAGGCAAGTCGCCCACCGAATTCCGGCGCTCGGTTTGACCTCGCGGGCAAATGCCCGTATACGTCGCCCCCATGTCGCAAACAGACCTTGAACCGCCGAAACCAAGCGTTGACGGATGGTCGAAAAAGATGCGCTATTGTCGGGGCGATCCGTGCGTATCGGTTCGGTTTTTTCCGCTCTGCCCTCACGGGATGATCGGAGGCGAAAAGATCAACCGGGGCGCGAAAGCGACATAAAAACCAATAAAGCCACTGCCTGTCCAGGGAGACCGAAATGAAAGACACGACCGAGACCGCCATGATCCATCCGGCGGCCACAATGTATGCCGAAGAGGCGCGCAAGGGCCTTCTGTCGCGCCGTGAATTCCTCGCCCGCACCACCGCCCTCGGCGTTTCGGCCGCCGCGGCCTATGCCCTGATCGGCATGGACGCGCCCGCCATGGCGCAGGACGCGCCCACCGAAGGCGGCACCCTGCGGATGTCGATGGAAATCAAGGCGCTGAAGGATCCGCGCACCGCCGACTGGTCGCAGCTTGCCAACGTCACCCGCGGCTGGCTCGAATACCTCGTCGAATACAACAACGACGGCTCGATCCGCGGCATGCTGCTGGAAAGCTGGGAAGCCAATGCCGATGCCACCGAATACACGCTGAAGGTCCGTCCGGGCGTCAAGTGGAACAATGGCGACGACTTCACCGCCGATGACGTGGCCCACAACATCACCCGCTGGTGCGACGGCAATGTCGAAGGCAACTCGATGGCCGGTCGCTGCACCGCCCTGATGAACGCCGAAACCAAGACGGTGGCCGATGGCGCCGTCACCGTGGTCGATCCGCTGACCCTCACGCTCAAGCTGAACGGTCCGGACATCACCCTGATCGCGGGCATGGCCGACTATCCCGCCGCCGTGGTCCACAAGTCCTATGACAATGGCGACCCGACCCAAACCCCCGGCACCGGCCCCTATCTGCCGGAATCGGTCGAGGTGGGCGTCAAGGCGCATCTCGTCAAGAACACCAGCCACACCTGGTGGGGCACCGCTGTCTATGGCGGCCCGTATCTCGACCGGATCGAATATACCGATCTCGGTACCGATCCCTCGGCCGAGGTGAACGCCGCCGCTGCCGGTGAAATCGACGCGACCTATCAGTCCACCGGCGAATTCATCGAACAGTTCGATGCCCTCGGCTGGACCAAGTCCGAGGCCGTCACCGCCGCCACCCTCGCCGTCCGCTTCAATCAGCTGGCCGAGGAATACAAGGATGTGAACGTCCGTACCGGCCTGATCAAATGCGTCGACAACAACGTCGTGCTTGAACTGGGCTATTCGAACCTCGGCACGGTGGCCGAAAACCACCATGTCTGCCCGATTCACCCCGAGTACTACGCCCTGCCCCCGCTGACCGCGGATCCGGCAGCCGGCAAGGCCGCGATCGACGCGGCGGGGATGTCGGACTTCGAATTCGAACTGATCTCGCTCGATGACAGCTGGCAGGCCGCAACCTGCGACGCCGTCGCCGCCCAGATCCGCGACGCGGGCATCAACATCAAGCGCACCGTGCTTCCCGGCTCCACCTTCTGGAACGACTGGCTGAAATACCCGTTCTCGGCCACCGAATGGAACATGCGTCCGCTCGGCGTCCAGATCCTCGCGCTGGCCTACCGCTCGGGCGAGGCATGGAACGAAGCCGCCTTCTCGAACGCGGAATTCGACGCCGAACTCGCCAAGGCGCTGTCGATCAGCGATGCCAAGGCGCGGTCCGAGGTGATGAAGCGTCTCGAAGAGATCATGCAGGAACAGGGCGTCATGGTGCAGCCCTACTGGCGCTCGATCTACCGCCACTTCGACCCCAAGGTGAAAGGGGCCGACATGCACGCGACCTTCGAACACCACCACTACAAATGGTCGATCTCGGCCTGATCGCCCGATTGCCAATCTGATGCGCGGGGGAACCTCCCCCGCGCCTCTTTCCGCATTGCCACCAGAGCCGCAGCCAGGCCCCCGCGCCTCTGCACGCCCTCATCCCCCATGATCGGGAAAGGATGATCCATGCTGTATTTCGTGCTGCGGCGCATCGGCGTGATGGTGCTGACCGCCATCGCCCTCACCTTCATCGTCTTCTACATGACGAACCTGCCGCCGAACCTTGAAAAGCTCGCCAAATCCGAAGCGTCGGTCCGCATGGCCGATGACGCGGTGGCAAGCTGGCTCGAAAGCAACGGCTATGGCGGGCCGGTGCTGGTGCGCTATGGCGAATGGCTGGGCGTCATGCCGGGCTGGACGCGGCAGGATGAAGACGGCACGCTGCATGGCCGCTGCATCACCCGTGGCACCGATCCCGCCAGCGCCCCGCGCTATTGCGGCATCCTGCAGGGCAACTGGGGCTTTTCCACCGTCTTCAAGCAACCGGTGACCGAGGTGCTCGCCCGCTCCCTCGGCGCGACGGGATGGCTGATGCTCTGGGTGATGATCGTGATGGTCCCCTCCTCGCTGCTTCTTGGCGTGCTCTCGGGCATGCGCGAAGGCTCGCGCACCGACCGCGTGCTTTCCACCTTCGCCATCACCACCACGGCCACCCCCGAATATGTCTCGGGCGTCATCCTGATCGCGCTGCTCGCCTCCGCCACCGCGGGCATCTCGCCCATCCTGGCCGAGGCGGGCTGGATCTCGGGCAAGACCCTTTTCCCCGGCACCGCCACCTCCGCCATGGAAGACATCACCTTCTGGAACTTCTTCCTGCCCGTGATAACCATCGCGCTTTACGGCATCGGCTACATCGCCCGCATGACCCGCGCCTCGATGACCGAGGTGATGACCCAGCAATATATCCGCACCGCTCGCCTCAAGGGCGTCTCCTTCCGCCAGGTCGTGATGAAACACGCCCTCAGGAACGCCCTGATCGCCCCCTTCACGGTGATCATGCTGCAATTCCCATGGCTTCTGAACGGCGTCGTGATCGTGGAAACCCTCTTCAACTACAAGGGCTTCGGCTGGACGCTGGTGCAGGCCGCAGGCAACAACGACATCGACACCCTGCTCGCCTGCTCGGTCGTGGCCGTCTTCGTCGTTCTCGTGACGCAGCTGATCTCGGATATCGGCTACGTCTTCCTCAATCCCCGCATCCGGCTCGCCTAAGGATCACGCATGGAAGACGCACTCTCCTGGGGTTCCATCCTCCTGCGCATCGCGGCGCAACTCCTGCCCGTCTGGGTGGCGCTGATCGTCACCTTCGCGCTCTCGATGCAGTTCAAGCGCCGCCTCGGCCTCTATGGCCGCATCTTCGACAGCCCCGTCGGCATGACGGGTTTCGCCCTCGTGATGTTCTGGGTCTTCACCGCGATCTTCGCGAACTGGATCATCACCCATGATCCGCTGGCCCAGCTTTCGGGCATGAAGAACATCCTCCCCGGCGCGCCGGTCAAGGACGCCGCCGAAGGCGCCTATCCCTATTACCTGCTGGGCGGCGACCACCTCGCCCGCGACGTCTTCTCCCGCATGGTCATGGGCGCGCGCGAGGTGCTGAAGATCGCCCCCGCCGCCACCGTGGTGGCCTTCATGGTGGGCATCACGCTGGGCCTGCCCGCGGGCTATCTCGGCGGCAAGCTCGACAGCTTCATCAGCTTCCTGTCGAACCTCGTCCTCGCCTTCCCGGTGATCCTGCTCTTCTACCTGCTCGTCACCCCGGAAATCCGCGTCACGGGCATCCCCACGGCGCTGGCCGCCATCCTCTTCATCTTCCCGGTGATCTTCCTCACCATCCTCTTCAACTCGCGCTTCTTCACCACCCCCGCCAAGCGCAACCTCTATGTCGGCCTGACGCTGCTCTTCGGCCTCTGGGCCTATTCCGGCCTCGCCTTCAACGCCGATCCCTTGGGCGTCTGGTCGATGGATCCGAACATGCTCAACGTCTTCGTCTCGGTCGTCTTCGTGAACTCGCCCGGCGTCTTCCGCATTGTCCGCGGCATGGTGATGGACATCAAGACCCGCGACTATGTGGCCGCAGGCCAGACCCGCGGCGAAGGCCCCTGGTACATCATGCTCTGGGAAATCCTGCCCAATGCCCGCGGCCCCCTGATCGTCGATTTCTGCCTCCGCATCGGCTACACGACGATCCTCCTCGGCACGCTCGGCTTCTTCGGCCTCGGCGTCTCGCCCGAATCCCCCGACTGGGGCTCCACCATCAACTACGGCCGCCGCCTGCTGGCCATCGCCCCCCACCCGGCGGTCGTCCCCGCCTTCGCCCTCATGTCGCTCGTCCTTGGCCTGAACCTGCTCGCCGACGGCCTGCGCGAAGAAAGCATGAAGGACTGACGCCGATGCCCCCCTGCCCCTTCATCTGTTCTCAAATATCCCACGGGGGTCGCCACTGGTGCGCCACTGGTTCAAGCCCAGTGGCGACGGGTGTGAAACCCCCGGTCCCGCACCCTCAACCCGCGCGAGGCTGACATGTCTGAACCCTGGGACCCGTCCAAACCCATCCTCGAAATCGAGAACCTCTCGATCTCCTTCTTCACGCGCCTGCGCGAAATCCCCGCCGTGATGGATTTCTCCTGCACCGTGATGGCCGGTGAGGCGATGGGCCTCGTCGGCGAATCCGGCTGCGGCAAATCCACCGTCGCGCTCGCCGTCATGCGCGATCTGGGCAAGAACGGCCGAATCGTCGGCGGCTCGATCAAGTTCAAGGGCCGCGACCTCACCCATATGGGCGAAGAGGAACTCCGCCACATCCGCGGCTCCGAGATCGCGATGATCTATCAGGAACCCATGGCCTCCCTGAACCCGGCCATGAAGATCGGCGCGCAACTGGCCGAAGTGCCGATGATCCATCAGGGCATGTCCAAGGACGATGCCTGGAAACTCGCCCGCCAGATCGTGGCCGATGTCCGCCTCCCCGACCCCGACCGCATCATCAATTCCTACCCCCACCAACTCTCCGGCGGCCAGCAGCAGCGCATCGTCATCGCCATGGCGCTGATGTCGAAACCCGCGCTCCTCATCCTCGACGAACCCACCACCGCGCTCGACGTGACGGTCGAGGCGGGCATCGTCGATCTGGTCAAGGATCTGGGCGAGAAATACGGCACCTCGATGCTCTTCATCTCGCACAACCTCGGCCTCGTCCTCGATGTCTGCGACCGCCTCTGCGTCATGTATTCCGGCGAGGCGGTGGAGACGGGCAATGTCGAAGAGGTCTTCGACAAGATGCGCCACCCCTATACGCAGGCGCTCTTCCGCTCCATCCCGCTGCCGGGGGCCGACAAGAACTCGCGCCCCCTCGTCGCCATCCCCGGCAACTTCCCCCTGCCCCATGAACGCCCAAGGGGCTGCAACTTCGGCCCCCGCTGCGATTATTTCGCCGACGGGCGCTGCAATGCGCAGGACATCCCCATGGTCGATGTCCCCGGCGGCCACCGCCACGAAACCCGCTGCCTCCGCTCGCAGGAGATCGACTGGTCCTCGCCCCCCGCCATCGGCAAGACCACGGCAAAGGCCGAACCGGGCCGCGTCGTGCTGAAACTCGATGATCTGAAGAAATACTATTCCGTCGGCTCCTCCGCCTTCGGCGGCGGCATGAAGAAGGTCGTGAAGGCCAACGAAACCCTCTCCTTCGAGGCACGCGAAGGCGAGACGCTGGCCATCGTGGGCGAATCAGGCTGCGGCAAATCCACCTTCGCCAAGGTGCTGATGGGGTTGGAAACTGCTACCTCCGGCCAGATCATGCTGTTTGATGAAAACGTGCAGTCCACGCCCATCCAGATGCGCGATACGGGCACCATCTCGAAATTGCAGATGGTGTTCCAGAACCCCTTCGACACGCTCAACCCCTCCTCCACCGTAGGCCGCCAGATCATCCGTGCGCTGGAAATCTTCGACTACGGCAACTCCGATGAGGAACGGCATGCCCGCATGCTCGAACTCCTCGATCTCGTCAAACTCCCCCGCGCCTTTGCCGACCGCATGCCGCGCCAGCTTTCGGGCGGCCAGAAACAGCGTGTCGGCATCGCCCGCGCCTTCGCGGGCGGCGCCAAGGTCGTGGTCGCCGACGAACCCGTCTCGGCGCTTGACGTGTCGGTCCAGGCCGCCGTCACCGATCTGCTGATGGACATCCAGCGGAAGAACAAGACCACCCTCCTCTTCATCAGCCACGACCTCTCGATCGTGCGCTACCTCTCGGACCGCGTGATGGTCATGTATCTCGGCCATGTGGTGGAAATGGGCACGACCGATCAGGTCTTCTCGCCCCCCTACCACCCCTATACCGAGGCACTGCTGTCGGCGGTCCCCATCGCCGATACCCGTGTGCAGAAACAGCGCATCGTGCTGGAAGGCGACATTCCTTCGGCGGTCAACCCGCCCCCCGGCTGCCCCTTCCAGACCCGCTGCCGCTGGAAATCCAAGGTTGCGGGCGGGCTGTGCGAAAAAGAGGTCCCCCCCGTCCGCATGCTGGAGGGCGGTCATCAGATCAAATGCCACCTCCCCGACGAGGTGCTTGCCGGCATGGAACCCGTCATCAAGATCGCGGCAGAGTAGGGCGGGGTTCACCCCGCCCTTCCTCAAAAATCTTGAAAGATTTTTGCAAGAATTTTCAAAAAATTCTTGGGGCGATTGGGGCTAGCCCAAAATCGCCTTCACGTAATTCTGCGTCTCGTCATAGGGCGGGATGCCCTCATGCGTCTCCACAGCCATCGGCCCCGCATTATAGGCCGCCAGCGCCAGCCGCCATGATCCGAAACGGTCATACATCATCCGCAGATAGCGCGCGCCGCCTTCCAGGTTCTCTTTCGGGTCGTTGATATCCACCCCCAGAAGCCGCGCCGTATCCGGCATCAGCTGCGCCAGCCCGGTCGCGCCCTTGGGGCTGACCGCGCCCGCGTTCCAGCCGCTCTCCTGCTGCACCAGCCGCAGGAACAGGTCCTCGGGGATGTTGTGCTTGCGCGCCGCGGCCTTGGCCACTTCAAGGAACTCGCCCTTGTAACTGCCGCGAAAAGCCGGCAGCGGGCCGTCATCCTCTTCGCCCTCGCGCTTGGGGCGCAGCCGGTCCGATCCGGAATACTGCTTGGCCAGCCGGCCTTCCAGAAGCGATTTCTGTTTCTCGAAGATCGCCAGCCGCGACTGGCCCGATCCCGAAAGGACAAGCCCCTCTGCCCGCAGCCCGCCCTCGGCAAGACCGCCGCCCAGAAGGATCACCGCCCCGAAGGCCAAAGCCCGCATGCCACCGTCCCCGTCAGATCAGGCAGGACCATACATCCCCGCCGCGCGCTTGACCAGTGGGTCAGGATCGCGCGGCCCCGTCTGCCCCGTCAGCCCCGTCCGCCCGCTCCGGCACCAGCGGCGCATTCAGCAGATCCTCGATCAGGATGCTCACCAGTTGCCCGCGGCCCTGCACCCCTGCCTTGCGATAGATCGCATTCAGATGCGTCTTCACCGTGCCCTCCGCCGATCCGCGCAGCTTGGCGATCTCGGCGATGGAACAGCCCTTGATGGTGAACCCCGCGACATCCGCCTCCGAAGGCGTCAGCCCCCATTGCCGGAAATAATCCTCCATCAGCTCCGCCAGCGCCCCCGCCGCCACGCCCAGCGACCGTTCCATATGCGCCTGCCGCCTGAGCAGCGCGAGCAAGGCCCCCACCTCGAAGGCGATGCCCAGAAACAGCCCCGCGGTCGCGGCCAGTTCCGGCAGCATGTGCCAAGGATGAAAACCCAGTTCGCGCAGATCGGCGATCACATCCACAAGGAAGAACCCCGCGCAAAGGATCTGGAACAGCAGCAGCACCAGAATGCGGCGCGGCGATCGCGGCGCAGGGCGGGGAAAGTTGCGCGTCGTCTCGATATCGTCCGTCATGGCGTCCGGGTCCGTCTACGGGTGGCTGGCCGGGCCTGTCGCCCCCCGCGCCCGGCAAGCCGGGCATGGTGGGCCATGGCCCGGTCCGGCTGGGTCAGGGCAGGGTCTTGTAGCCCGTCACCATCGACTTCGGAAGATTGACACCAAGTCGCAGGCTCTCTCCCACCACCGCCAGCACATGCACCACGACCGAAATCTCGGCCCAGACCACCAGCACCTGATGCACCTCCTCGACCCATCCCACCCCGAAGAAGGTCAGCGTCGTCATCGCATAGCCCGAGGCCGCCAGCCCCGCCATCGTCAGCAGCAGGTTCCAGATCATCAGCGCGCCCAGCGGCGAATGTCCTTCATGCGCATGCCGCCGCCCCGTCGCCATGTCGCGGATCTGGCCCAGCACCGCCCCGGGCATCGGCAGGAAATCGGCAAAGCGCGCATGGCGCGTGCCTACCAGCCCCCAGATCACCCGCAGCGCGATCAGCCCCGCCACGGCATAGCCCACCCATTGATGAACCTCCTTGCCCGGCCGCGTGAAAAAGGCATTGGCCAGAAAGGCCCCCGCCAGCGACCAGTGAAAGATCCGCACCAGCGGATCCCAAACTCGCACCCTTTCCGACATCATCTTCATCCCTTGCTGTGGATTTCGGGCCTGAACGCAGGGGCACGGCCCGCCCTCTCGCGGGCGGCCGTGCCCCCCTTTGCGGTGGGGTCGGGCGATCAGCCCTC
The DNA here is from genome assembly GCA_041397045.1 of Paracoccaceae bacterium. GTDB lineage: Bacteria > Pseudomonadota > Alphaproteobacteria > Rhodobacterales > Rhodobacteraceae > Paragemmobacter. The sequence continues at coordinate 17,769 of JAWKXK010000010.1, read as the reverse complement.
GTCTTCCTCATGCTCGATCTGTTTCAGATCGGCATCGAACCACAGCTCCTCCATCTTGCCGTCCTTCACGACATAAACCTCGATCAGCCCGTCCTCGGCCTTGAACTGGCGCACCTCATAGCCCTCGGCGGTCAGTTGCGCGGTCAGCGTTTCCTGCGCGGCGGCCTCCACCATGCCCTCCGACGCCATGGCGATCGGGGCGGAAAGAACCGTCAGGGCCAGCGCGGCCACGGCAATCTTGCGGATCATCTCTTCAACCTTTCATGTTGCGCGGCAGGGCGATCTGCCCGGCCGTCGCCGCAGCAGATGCCACCCCGCCCCGCCAACCGGAATCCGCCGCAAGGTATAGACCACCCCGCCTGCCCCCATCTGCCCCCCCGGTTGCAGATCCCCCATCCCCGCCGCACCCCCATCTGCAACCCCGGTTGCAGAGGTCGGCGCGCAACTTCGCCCCCCTCCACCCGCGCCTTCGCATTGCGGCAGGCCGTGGGGGCAGGTATAGCGTCAGGACAAGCGTCGCAGGACGCCGGTCCGCTCTGCCCGAAGGGATTCGTTAACCTTCAAGGGCCTAAGGTCCGCAAGAACAGATTCGGGGAGAACTCCATGGCTGGCTCGGTCAACAAGGTCATCATCATCGGCAACCTCGGGCGCGATCCCGAGGTGCGCAGTTTCCAGAACGGCGGCAAGGTGGTGAACCTGCGCATCGCCACCTCTGAAACCTGGCGCGACCGCAACTCGGGCGAACGCAAGGAACGCACCGAATGGCATTCGGTCGCCATCTTCAACGAGGCGCTGGCCAAGATCGCCGAGCAGTATCTGCGCAAGGGCTCCACCGTCTATATCGAAGGCGCCCTCGAAACCCGCAAATGGCAGGACCAGTCCGGTCAGGACCGGTATACGACGGAAATCGTCCTGCGCCCCTATAATGGCAACCTCACCCTTCTGGGCGGGCGCGGCGACGGCGGCGGTGGCGGCGGCGTCAGCGATTACGGCGGCGGCCAGGATGATTATCAGGGCGGCGGCGGCTATTCCGGCGGCGGCTCTGGCGGCGGGCGCGGCGGGTCGGGCGGCGGCTATTCCGGTGGCGGCTCGGGCGGCGCTGGCGGTGGTGGCGGCGGCCGCGCCGACATGGACGACGAAATCCCCTTCTGATCGCGGCAACCGTCCGGCGCGGGTTTTCCTTGCAAGGATGCCTGCGCCGTGCTTCCGTCCGGGGCAGAGGTCGCAAAGACCCACCTCAGGGGGGAAATATGAACATATTCAAAGACTTCTCTGCAACCCTCGCGGTTGCCCTCTGCATTCTCGCAGCACCGGCGCAGGCCCAATCTCAAGACCAGTCGCAGGATCAGTTACAGGATCAGGCACAGGATCAGGCACAGGCCGGGGCCCGCGATGACCGCGTGCAGGTGCTGGGCAACTGGTATCGGATGATCCTCGAACTCGTCCGCCATACCCCCACCTACAGCCCCCCCGTCGCCAGCCGCGCCTTCGCCTATACCGCCCTCATCGCCTATGAGGCCACCGCCTCGGGCAGCGACCGCCTGCAAACCCTCGCCGGGCAGGTGGCGGCCCTTCCCCCGCCCCCCCCGCGCGACCCGGGAGCCACCTATGACGAGGATGTCATCCTCAACACCGCCCTTGCCCATGCGGTGGACGTCTATTTTTCCAACACCGGCCCCACCGGCCAACGCGCCAAGGCCGCGCTGACGAAACAGCTCGACGCCCTCACCGCCGAAGGCACCGATCCCGACACCCTCGCCCGCTCTCAGGCCTATGGCGCAGCGCTGGCCGAGGCGATCATCACCGCCTCCGCCGATGATGGCGGCGCGCTGGTGGAAAACATGGGCTTTCCCATGACCTACACGCTGGGCGGCGAACCGCAGGACTGGGTGCCCACCAACCTCATCCAGCTTCAGCAATCCCCCCTTCTCCCGGACTGGAGCAAGAACCGCCCCTTCACCCTTCCCGATGGCGAAGCCTGCCCCCTGCCGCCGCCGCCCGCCTATTCCGAAGACCCGGCTTCCGAATTCTACAAACAGGCGATGGAGGTTTATGACGCCTCCAAGGCGCTGACCGAGGAACACAAGATCATCGCCCGTTTCTGGTCCGATGATCCCATGCTCCGCCCACCCCGCCGGGCCACTGGGTTTCCATCATCTTCGAAATCGCCGAACGCGACAGCCTGCCGATCGAGGAACAGGTCAACGCCCTCGTCCGCCTCGGCATGGCTGTCTCCGACGGTTTCATCGTCAACTGGCGCGACAAGTATCGCTACGATCTTCTCCGCCCCGTCACCTATATCAACCGCCTGATTGATCCGAAGTGGCAGCCGCTCCTGATCACGCCGCCCTTCCCCGAATATCCCTCCGGCCATTCCACCCAATCGGGTGCCGTGGCGCAGGTCCTGACCGACGTCTTCGGCGATCCCTTCCCCTTCACCGACAGCACGCATGAGGCCGATGGCCTCGCCCCCCGCGCCTTCCCCGATTTCTGGACAGCCGCGAATGAGGCAGGCATTTCCCGCCTCTATGGCGGCATCCATTTCCGTGCGGCCATCGACCTCGGCCTTGATCAGGGGGCCTGCGTCGGCGATCACGTCAACGCGCTGAAGACGTGGAAATGATCGGGATGCGCCGCGCCCTCCTGCTCCTCGCCCTCGCCACCGCCTCCCCCGCCCTCGCGCAGGATCTGGCCATCCCCAGCTTTGCCGAGGAAACCGCCCCCGCAGGCTTCGCCCATGCCTTCACCGGCGAATGGGAATTCATGGTGGGCGGCGGCGTGGCCGTCTTCGATTGCAACGGCGACAGCCGCCCCGACATCTTCGCCGCAGGCGGCACCGCCCCCGCCGCCCTTTTCGTGAACGACAGCGCCCCCGCAGGCCCCCTCGCCCTCACGCGCCATGCCTCGGGGCTGGAGGAAACCTCCGTCTCCGGCGCCTACCCGCTGGATATCGACGGCGACGGCCTCCTCGACCTCGCCCTCCTCCGCGTCGGGCAAGACCGGCTGATGCGCGGCCTCGGCGATTGCCGCTTCGAAGACGCCTCCGCCCGATGGGGCTTTGACGGGCTCGATCTCTGGTCCACCGCCTTCGCCGCCACATGGGAACAGGGCGCCACCCTCCCCACCCTCGCCATCGGCACCTATATCGACCGCGCGCAAGAGGCCTTCCCTTGGGGCAACTGCACCCCCAACCACCTCTACCGCCCCAAGGCCGACGGGACAGGCTACGCCGCCCCCCTCCCCCTCGAACCCGGCCATTGCGCCCTCTCGATCCTCTTCACCGACTGGGACAGGCAGGGCACCCCCGATCTGCGCGTCTCCAACGACCGCGAATATTACAAGGGCGGGCAGGAACAGCTCTGGCATGTCGAACCCGGCCAGCCCCCCCGCCTGTTTACAGAGGCCGAGGGTTGGCAGCGCCTGCGCATCTGGGGCATGGGCATCGCGCAGGAAGACCTGAACTTCGACGGCTTCCCCGAATTCTTCCTCACCTCCATGGCCGATAACAAGCTGCAGACGCTCGCCGAAATCCCGGCCCAAGGCGCGCCGCTCCCCCGCTATCGCGACATCGCGCTGAAATCCGGCGTCACCGCCCATCGCCCCTATACAGGCGGCGACCTGCGCCCCTCCACCGCATGGCACGCGCAATTCGGCGATGTGAACAATGACGGCCTCTCCGACCTTTACGTGGTCAAGGGCAATGTCTGGGCCATGCCCGACTTCGCCGAGGATGACCCAAACAACCTCCTCATCGGCCGCCCCGACGGCACCTTCCTCGAATCCGGCGACACCGCAGGCATCGCCTCCATGGCGCAGGGGCGCGGCGGCGCGCTGGTCGATCTCAATGCCGATGGCCTGCTCGACATGATCGCGCTGAACCGCAACGCACCCGCCCAACTCTGGCGCAACACCACCGTCCCCCCCGCGAACTGGATCGCCCTCGATCTTGCCATGCCCGGCCCCAACCGCAACGCCATCGGCGCCTGGATCGAACTCCGCCGCCCCGATGGCCGCATTATGCAGCGCGAGGTGCAGGTCGGCGGCGGCCATGTCGGCGGCATCCTCGTTCCACATCATTTCGGCCTCGGCCCCGCCACCAGCGCCGAAATCCGCATCCTCTGGCCCGATGGCACGGCGGGCGATTGGCAGACCCTCGCCGCCAATGCCCTCTGGCGCATCGAACCGGGCCGCGATCCCGTGGCCGTCGCCGCGCCGAACTGATCCGTTCTGATGGCTGGACCTTGGGGCCGACAATCCCTATATATTCAGTCAAGAAACCCGACCGGATTACCCATGACCCACGCGGACAAGATCGAAGGCGCGCCCCTCATCGCCCCTTCCAGCACCGATCACCCCCTCTATGATCAGGTCGTCGAGGCCTGCCGCACCGTCTTCGACCCCGAAATCCCGGTGAACATCTTCGATCTCGGCCTTGTCTACACGATCGAGATCACGGCCGAAAATGACGTCGACATCACCATGACCCTCACCGCCCCCGGCTGCCCCGTCGCGGGCGAAATGCCGGGATGGGTCTCCGATGCGGTGGAACCGCTGGCAGGCGTCAAATCCGTTAACGTCAAGATGACCTTCGATCCCCCATGGGGCATGGACATGATGTCCGACGAAGCCCGCCTCGAACTCGGCTTCATGTGATCTGGGCGCAAGGGTTTTCCCTTGCATTTTCGAAACGCAAAGCTTTTCCCTTGCATTTGACCAATGCAAAGGTTTTCATTTGCGCATGTCTCAAGATCGCCTCCATGCCGTCCTCACCGGCGACCTGATCCGCTCCACAAGCCTGCCGCCAAAGCAGGCCGATGCCGCCATGTTCGCGCTTAGGAAAGCCGCAGATGAATGGGGCGGCGACCTCCACTTCACGCGCTTCCGGGGCGACGGCTGGCAGATCCTGCTGGAACACCCGCAATCCGCCCTCCGCCTCGCCCTCTACATGACCGCCGCCCTCGCCGCCGCCGATACGGGCCTTGCCACCCGCCTTGCCATCGGCTTCGGAACGGCATCCCGCCTGCGCGCAGGCGATCTTTCCGGCGCGACCGGCTCCGCCTTCACCCGCTCGGGCCGCGCGCTCGACCATATGCCGCGCAACCGGCGCTGGGGGGTGTCGGGCGGCCCCACCCTCCCGGCCTGGATCCCCGCGACCCTTGCTCTGGCCGAATGGCATTCCGCCCGCTGGACTGCCGGTCAGGCCGCCGTCGTCGCGGAATGGCTTGATCCCGTGGATCGGACACAGGAAGAATGGGCCTCCCGCATGGGCCTCACCCGTCAGGCATGGAAGGCGCGCTTCGACGGGTCAGGGATAGCCGCATGGACCCCGGCCTTGCAGATGTGGGATCAGTGGCAGGGGGATGGCATCACCGATGACTGAAACCCTCGCCGCCCTCCTCCTTGCCCATGTCGCGGCGGATTTCCTGCTGCAACCCGACCGCATGGTCGCGAACAAGCGCAGGCCGCTCTGGTTCGCGGCCCATGTCACCATCGTCCTCGCCACCGCCATCGCCGCCACGGGCAGCCTGCACCCCGCGCTCCTCGCCCTCGCCGCCGCCCATGCCGCCATCGACGCCGCGAAACTCGCCTCCCGGCGCAGCGATGCCACCGCCTTCACCCTCGATCAGGCCGCCCATCTCGCCTCCATCGCCGCGACCGCCCTCCTCGCCCCCACGCTCTTCTCCACCGGCCTCTGGGGCGCGCAAAGCCAGCTTCCCGCCCTCTTCGCGCTTGCCGCAGGCGCGCTCTGGACAATCCGCGCAGGCGGCCATGCCATCGGCCACCTGATGCAGCCCTGGGCGGATGAGATCACGCTCGACGGCCTCACCAACGGCGGCCGCGTCATCGGACAACTCGAACGCGGGTTGATCTTCCTCATGGTCCTAGGCGGCCTGCCCGAGGGCATCGGCTTCCTCATCGCCGCGAAATCCGTCCTCCGCTTCGGCACCGTGCGCGAGGAATCGCGGCTCTCGGAATATGTCATCATCGGCACGCTTGCCTCTTTCGGCTGGGCGCTCGTTTCGGCCTGGGCGACCCTTGCGCTGATCGCAACGCTGCCCCCGCTTGGAATTCCTGCCTTTCCGCCCTAAGTTAAGCGTGACGAAGGAGAACCCCCATGTTCGGCATCCCCGGCAAACAGGCCGTCACCCTTACCCCCGCCGCCATCCGGCAGATCACCCGCCTGATGGAAAAGCAGGGCAGCGCGGGCCTGCGCATCGGCGTGAAAAAGGGCGGCTGCGCGGGCATGGAATACACCATGGATTACGTCGCGGATGTGAACCCGATGGATGAGGTGGTGGAACAGGATGGCGCGCGGGTGATGATCGCCCCCATGGCGCAGATGTTCCTCTTCGGAACCGAGATCGACTATCAGACCTCGCTCCTCGAATCCGGCTTCCGCTTCAACAACCCCAACGTGGCCGAGGCATGTGGCTGCGGCGAGTCGATCAAGTTCAAGGATCAGCCCGCCGCCTGAGGCCCCGTAGGGCGGGGTTCACCCCGCCATCCCCACCCGAACCTCCGCACCCACGCACCGAAACCCCGGCGCCACCCGATGTCCCTGCCGAAATCGGTATGCACCGCCTGCTGCACCGCGCGGCTGCACAAATTGTTGCACCCCCCTTTTCCTTGAAACCCTTTCCCCGTAACCCTGTTTGCGCTCACAGGGGACCGGAGGACAGGATGAGAAAACTCGCCGCAGGCAACTGGAAGATGAACGGCACCACCGCCGCCCTGGCCGAGGTTTCGGCGCTGGCACAGGCCCATCCGGCCCCGGCCTGCGACGTCCTCCTCTGCCCCCCCGCCACGCTGATCTCGCGCATGGCCGATCTGGCCAAGGGCACCGCGATCAGGGTTGGCGGGCAGGATTGCCACGCAAAATCCTCAGGTGCGCACACCGGCGACATATCGGCGGAAATGCTTGTGGATTCAGGGGCTTCGCATGTGATCCTCGGGCATTCCGAACGCCGCACGGACCATGGCGAAACCGATGCGCAGGTCCTGGCCAAGGCCGAGGCCGCCCTCAAGGCGGGCCTCATCGCCATCGTCTGCATCGGCGAGACAGAGGCAGAGCGTGACGCAGGCCGCACCCTCGATGTGGTGGGAACGCAGCTCCACGGCTCCGTCCCCGCCGAGGCCACGGCGGCGAACCTCGTCATCGCCTATGAACCCGTCTGGGCCATCGGCACCGGCCGCACCCCCACCATCGCCGAAATCGCCGAGGTCCACGCCTTCCTCCGCACCCGCCTCACCGCCCGCATCGGCGCGGCGGCGGCGGATGTTCCCCTTCTCTACGGCGGTTCCGTAAAGCCTTCCAACGCAAAGGAAATCTTCGCTGTTCCCCATGTCGATGGCGCGCTCGTCGGTGGGGCCAGCCTCAAGGCCGCCGATTTCGGCGCCATCGTTTCGGCCCTCTCCGACGCCTGATCGCGCCCTTTCACGTCGCCCCCGGAACAGCCCGCAGGGCCGCTCCGGGGGATGGTGCAGGGGTGATTCAGGATATTCCATGACCGCCCTTTCCCCCGCCCGCCCCCCCCTTGCTTCCAACCTCATCTGCATGGCCTCCATGCTGATCTGGGCCGCCGCCCTTCCTGCCGCCGAAGTACTGATCCGGGCCGATCCCGCCCCCCTTCCGCCCATCCTTCTGAACGCCGCCCGCATGGTGATGGCAGCGGCCTTCCTGCTGCCCGTCTGGTGGATGGTGGAGGGCACCGAATCCCTCCGCCGCGCCAATTGGCTGCGCGGCACGATGGTGGGATCCCTCCTCGCGCTTGGTGCGCTCCTCCTCGTCTTCGGGCAGACCCGCACCTCCGCCGTCATGGCCGCCGTGGTTTCCTCCGCCATGCCGCTCATCGGGATGACGCTGGAAATTTTCCTTGATGGGCGCAGACTTACGCCCGGAATCGTGCTGGGCCTCATGCTCTCCGTCATCGGCGGCATCCTCGCTGCGGGGAATTTCGATGGCGGCCTCGGCTTCGGCATCGGCGCGCTGCTCTGCCTCGGCTCGGTCATCACCTTCACCCTCGCCTCGCGCTGGACGGTCACCGCCCTGCCCGGCCTCTCCCCCCTCGGCTCCACCAGCCTCACCGTCTGCGGCGCGGCCATCGCGGGCACCGCCTTCGCCCTGATCAGCCTCGCCCTCGGCTTCCCCGGCCCCAACCTCGCCGCCTTCGGCCTGACGGAATTCTCGGCGCTCGCCATCTACGGCATCGGCGGGCTGGCCATCAGCCAGGTGCTGTGGATCATCGCCGTGGGCAGCCTCGGCATCGCCATGTCGGCGCTGCACATCAACCTGACGCCCTTCTATGTCATGGTCTTCATGCTGGCCTTGGGCGGCACATGGAGCTGGGTTCAAGCCGCAGGCGCAGCCCTTGTCGCGGTCGGAGTGCTTGTGGCACAAGGGCTTATCCCTATCTCCCGCCGCTGACAGGCCCATGCAGACGCTTTCCCAATCGCCCACCGATCCCGCCTTCGTCCAGAACCCCTACCCGTTCTACGACCGCGCCCGCGCCACCGGCCCCTTCTTCCATTGGCAGGACTACGCCCTCACCTGCACCCCCTCCGCCGCCGCGGTGAACGCCATCCTGCGTGACCGCCGCTTTGGCCGCGAGGCCCCGCCCGAACACGCCCCCCCGATCCCCGATCACCTGCGCCCCTTCTACGCGGTCGAGGCGCATTCGATGCTGGAGCTTGAACCGCCCCGCCACACCCGCCTGCGCGCCCTTGTGCTGCGCGCCTTCACCTCGCGCCGCATCACCGCCCTCGCCCCGGAAATCACCCAGCTTTCCAACGACTTGGTCGACGACCTTCCCAGCGGAAAATTCGACCTCCTGCCGCATTTCGCGCAGAAACTGCCCGTCATCATCATCGCCCGCCTCCTTGGCGTGCCCGAAGAGATGTCGGATGATCTGCTGCGCTGGTCCAACGCCATGGTCGGCATGTACATGGCCGGCCGCACCCGTGAAACCGAAGACCGCGCCATCGCCGCGACCGGGGATTTCGTCGCCTTCATGCGCGGCTATATCGACGCCCGCCGCACCGCCCCGCGCGACGACCTCATCACCCATCTCATCGCCGCCGAGATGGAAGGCGACCGCCTTTCCACCGACGAACTCATCACCACCTGCATCCTGCTTCTGAACGCAGGCCACGAGGCGACGGTGCATACCCTCGGCAACGGGGTAAAAACCCTCCTCGAAACAAAGACTTCCCGCGAACTCCTGTCACCCGACCATATCGAGGCGACGGTCGAAGAGATCCTCCGCTTCGATCCCGCGCTGCATCTCTTCACCCGCTGGGCCTATGAGGATGTCGAGGTGATGGGACAGACCTTCCGCCGTGGCGATCAGGTGGGTCTCCTGCTGGCCGCAGCGAACCGCGATCCGGGCGTCTGGGAAAAGGCAGGAAAATTCCTGCCCAACCGCCCCGTGAAGGCCAACGCCACCTTCGGCGCGGGGCTGCATTTCTGCGTCGGCGCGCCGCTGGCCCGGCTGGAGTTGCAGATCGCCCTGCCCATCCTCTTCGCGCGCCTGCCCGGCCTGCGCCTGGCAAGCCCCCCGCAATATGCGGATGTCTACCATTTCCACGGCCTGAAATCCCTGACGCTGCGCGCGGATTGACGCGGCACACCCATCCGAAAGGCAATCGACATGCCGTAAGGTCAGGTTGCCGCCGCAGCCAGACAGGACCAAGTATGGCCCCTGTCGAACAGAGAGTGGGCCCCACCCGTGCTGCAACCCTTTTTGTCCACCATCCTGACAAGTCTCCTGATCGGCCTTCTTCTGGTGGTCGTGCGGCGCGTCTTCCGGATGCAGCGCAGCCTTGGCGTCGATCTGGGGCTGACGGCCGTCGGGGGTGGGCTCATGCTGCTGTTGCACCTGATCTCGCCCGATCTCTTCGGTTTCGATCCCTGGTATGGGCTCGGCTTCGAATTGGCCAAGCATGGGCTGGAACTGCTGGTCATCCTGATGCTGCTGGTCGCGATCTGACCCGCGCAGGCAACCGCCCGGTCACAGCGGCAGCATCGTCGTGGTCTTGATTTCTTCCATGCTCAGAAGCGCCGTCACATTGTAGATCCGCACCTCTGAAATCAGCGCCTGATAGAAGGTGTCATAGGCCCGCGCGTTCTTCACCCGCACCTTCAGGATATAGTCGATATCCCCCGCCAGACGATGCGCCTCCATCACCTCGGGCCGTTCCCGCAGCGCCTTGAGGAACTTGCGCTGCCATTCCGCCTCATGCTCGCTCGTGCGGATCAGCACGAAGAAACAGGCCTCCAGCCCCAGCGCCTCGGGATCAAGGATCGCGGTCTGCCGAGTGATCACCCCCGCCTCCTTCATCCGGCGGATGCGGTTCCAGACCGGCGTCTTGGAAGACCCGACCTTCCGCGCGATCTCATCCAGCGATTGCTCGGCATCGGCCTGCAATTCGGCAAGGATTTTCCTGTCCATCTCGTCCAGCCGGACTGCCATTCGTCAAATCCCCCGTTTTCGCGGAAACCCGTTTCGATCCGCCGCAATATCGGAACAAACTTCCTTATCTGCAAGGGCGTCTGGCCCATTTCCGGGAAAATATCCTATATTCGCTCCAGCAACACGCGGAACCGCAGCCATGACCGATCTGCCCACCTTCACCCCCGCCCCCGTGGCCGTCACCTTCGTGGGGGCCGGTCCCGGTGCTGCAGCGCATCTCACGCTCGGGGCCTTCCGCGCCCTGCAGGCCGCCGATGTGGTGATCCATGACCGTCTGGTGGGTGATGAGGTGCTGTCGCTCATCCCGCCCCATGTCGCCCGCATCGACGTCGGCAAAGAGGGCTTCGGCCCCTCCACCACGCAAGGCACGATCAACGCCACCCTCGTCGCGCAGGCCATGACCGGCGCGCGCGTCGTGCGGCTCAAGGGCGGCGATTGCGGCATCTTCGGGCGGCTCGACGAAGAGATGGACGCGCTGGAGGCGGCGGGTCTCTCCTTCGCCATCCTGCCCGGCCTGACCTCCGCCGCCGTCGCGGCGGCCAGCATCGGCCAAAGCCTCACGAAACGCGGCCGCAACGGCGCGCTGCGGATCGTCACGGGCCACGACATGGAAGGTTTCGCCGAACAGGACTGGCGCGGCATGGCCCGCGCTGGTGAAATTGCGGCCATCTACATGGGCAAGAAATCCAGCCGCTTCATTCAGGGCCGTCTCATGATGCACGGCGCCGACCCCGCCACTCCCGTGGCCATCGTCGAGAACGTCTCGCGCCCCGAGCAGCGCATCATTGCCGCCACCCTCGCCGCCCTCCCCGAAGCCGTGGCGCAGGTCGACGGCCCCGCCGTCCTGCTTTACGGCCTCGAACCCCGCCGCGCCCGCGCGGCGCTCACCGAATTGAAGGAAGCCACCGCATGAGCCGCCGCTTCACCCCCAAGGTCGTGACCGCCAACCGCCTGCGCGAAGGCGATGTCGTCTACCTCACCGCCGATGATCGCTGGTCCCCCTTCCACCACGAGGCGGAACTGATCGAGGATGAGGCCCATGCCCAGATGCGCCTCCTCCATGCCTCGGCGCAGAAACTGGTGGTGGTCGGGGCCTATCTGGCCGATGCCAAGGCAGGCGCGAACGGCCCGGAACCCACCCATTTCCGCGAGGAATTCCGCACCCTTGGCCCGTCCAACTACAATCACGGCAAGCAGGCCGATTACGCCTGACGGTAGGCGGGGTGAACCCCGCCCTACATCCCTACAAAACCCGTAGGGCGGGGTTCACCCCGCCTCCCCGACCAAGGTTCAAAAGGCCGCACCGATGTACAGCTACTCCGAATTCGACGAAGCCTTCGTCCGCGAACGTGTCGCCCAGTTCACAAGCCAGGTGGAACGTCGCCTCGACGGCTCGCTGACCGAGGATGAATTCCGCCCCCTGCGCCTGATGAACGGCCTCTACCTGCAACTGCATGCCTACATGCTGCGCGTGGCCATTCCCTATGGCACGATCAACCCGCGCCAGATGCGCCAACTGGCTTACATCGCCCAGACATGGGACAAGGGCTACGGCCACTTCACCACCCGCCAGAACATCCAGTTCAACTGGCCGAAGCTGGAAGACGTGCCGAAGATGCTGCAAGCCTTGGCCGATGTCGGCATGCACGCCATCCAGACCTCCGGCAACTGCGTCAGGAACGTCACCGCCGACCATTCGGCAGGCGCTGCCGCGGATGAGATCAGCGATTCCGCGCCCTGTCGCAGAACTGGCCTGCCGCAGGTCTACCGACCACCCGGAATTCCAGTTCCTGCCCTGCAAGTTCAAGATTCATCACCGCGCGCCGAACGACCGCGCCGTCACCCGCGCGCATGACATCGGCCTGCGCTTGGTCCGTAACGCAGCGGGCGAACCTGGCTTCGAGGTGATCGTCGGCGGCGGCCTTGGCCGCACCCCCATGATCGGCCATACCGTGCGGGACTTCCTCCCCAAGGCCGATCTGCTGCCCTTATGTCGAAGCCGTCCTCAGCGTCTACAACACGCTCGGCCGCCGCGATAACAAGTACAAGGCGCGCATCATGATCACCGTGCAGGATGAAACCGGCAAGGAAGAGGGTTCACGCGCCTGATCGAAGAGCGCCGAACTCCGCCTCTCTTCGGCGGCAACGACCAGAAGCTACTTGCCGAGATCGAAGAGGTCTTCGCCCCTCCCGCCTTCCGCAACGCGCCGACCGATGCCTATGACGCCTTCCACAAGGCCGACCCGGCCCTTCTCCGCGCATGGGCGGACACCAACCCGCACGCCCAATGCAACGCGCAATACGCCATCGTCACCATCAGCCTCAAGGCGCATGGCGAAACCCCGGCGACGCGACGTCTGATCAGCATGCGCCTGATCGCCGACCTTGCCGAAACCTACGGCCATTCGAAATCCGCATCAGCCACGGAACAGAACGTCATCCTGCCGCATGTCCATAAATCGGACCTCCCGGGCGCTCCACGCCGCGCTGGTCAAGGCGGGGCCTTCGGCACCGCGAATGTCGGCCTCATCTCCGACATCATCGCCTGCCCGGGCATGGATTACTGCGCATTGGCCACCGCCCGTTCCATCCCCGTTGCGCAGCAGATCGCCACCCGCTTCGACGAGCTGAAGCTGGAACACGACATCGGCCCGCTCAAGATCAAGATCTCCGGTTGCATCAACGCCTGTGGCCACCATCACGTGGGCCATATCGGTATCCTCGGGCTGGATCGCGCTGGGGTGGAGAATTACCAGATCACCCTCGGCGGCGACGGCACCAGAATCCGCCACCATCGGCGAAAAGACCGGCCCGGCTTCGCTCTATGACGAGATCGTTCCCGCCATCGAATTTTACCGTCCGGCGGTTTATCTCGACGTGCGGGAAAGCCCTGAGGGTAAACCTTCCTCGAAACCTTCCGCCGCATGGCATCGCCCCGTTCAAGCCGCGCTTTATGGCGAGGAAGGCGAAAAAGGATGCCGCGACACCTCCACCCTGGATGGCAACGTCGCTAACCGCGTGGCCCTGAACGCACGCTACAAGCACCACGGCGTGACCGCGGTGCTCGAACATGCGCCAGCGGATGCCAGGATCTGGGAAAGGTGGCGCTCGTCTCCTCCTTCGGGCAGAGTCCGTGGTGCTCCTGCACCTCGTCTCGGTCATCGCGCCGGAAACCCCGGTTCTTCATCGACACGCGAATGCTCTTTGCCGAAACGCCGCAATACCAGCGACCTGGCTGAGAAGCTCGCGCTTTGCGATATCCGCACGATCCGCGCCCATCCCGGCAAGGTCGCCTTCGAAGACCCGGATGGCACGCTGCACCAGTTCAACACCGATGCCTGCTGCGCCGTGCGCAAGGTGGAACCGCTGGAACGCGCGCTGGCCGATTTCGACGGCTGGATCACGGGGCGCAAACGCTATCAGGCCAGCACCCGCGAAACCGTGGATTTCTTCGAAGCCGAAGGCGAGACCCGCATCAAGGTCAACCCCCTCGCCCATTGGGGCCGCGAGGACCTTGAGGAATACATGGTCGAAAACCGCCTGCCCCGCCACCCGCTGGTGGCCAAGGGCTACCCCTCCACGCTGCGCCCCGCACCAGCCCGGTGAAACCGGGCGAAGACCTGCGCAGCGCTGGCGCGGCAGCCAGAAACCGAATGCGGCATCCATTTCATCGACGGCAAACCCGTCCGCACCACCACCAAGGAGAACGCATGACCGTGATCGTCACTGATACCGGCTTCGCCCCGAAGACTGGAACGCGCCCATCGTCGCACTGGCCGAGATCGCCTCCCACAAGGGCGCGATCGACCTCGCCAATACCGATGACCCGACCGCCCTTCAGCCCCATCTGGCCGATCTCTCGCTCATCCGCCTGGCCTTCCCCGCCTTCAACGATGGCCGCGCCTTCACCATCGCCCGCCGCCTGCGCATGATGGGCTACACGGGCCGCCTGCGCGCCCATGGCCCTGTCATCGCCGACCAATACGCCATGATCCGCCGCGGCTTTGGACGAGGTGGAAATCCCCGAAGACCTCGCCGTGCGCCAGCCGCCGATCAATGGGCCTTCCGCGCCAACTGGCAGGACCACTACTATCAGCCCGCCTGCGCGCCTGATCCGCAACACCACTTTCGCGACGCCCCGCGCCTCCAGCCGCGCGGCGCGTCCTGCATTATGCCCGGACAAGACCCATGACCGAACAAGGTGCCACGATGGACGCCCCCGCCAGAACCGAAACGGCCAAACCGCACCTGCCCGACGCGCAGACCGTGACACAGGTCACCCACTGGACGGGACCGCTCCTTTTCCTTCCGCGTCACCTGCCCCCGTTCCCTGCGCTTCCGCTCGGGCGACCCGTGATGATCGGCCTTCTGGGCGACAACGGCAAACCGCTGCTCCGCGCATATTCCATCGCCTCCCCGGCCTGGGACGAGGAATTGGAATTCTACTCGATCAAGGTGCCCGACGGCCCCCTGACATCCAAGCTCCAGCACATCCAGCCGGGGGATGAAATCATCCTGCGCCCCAAACCTGTGGCACGCTCGGGTCCATGACGCGCTCCTCCCGGCAAAACGCCTGGTTCCTCGCCACCGGCACGGGCTTGCCCCTTCGCCTCGCTCATGCGCGAACCGGAAACTTATGAGAAATACGATCAAGTCAGGTCATGATGCACACCTGCCGCGAGGTGGCCGAACTCGAATATGGCCGCCAACTGGTCGAAAGCCTCAAGGATGATCCGTTGATCGGGGAACTGGTGCGACAAGCTCCCGCTACTACCCCACCACCACGCGTGAAGATTTCCACCATATGCTGCGACCGACAACCTCACCTCCGGCAAGGTTCGCCGATCTGGGTCTTCCCCATGAACCGGGCTGAAGACCGCGCCATGGTCTGCGGCAGCCTCGCCTTCAACATCGACGTGAAGAAGATCCCCGACGAAGATTTCGGCCTCACCGAAGGCGAATTCCGATCCGCAACAATTCGTGGTCGAAAAAGCCTTCGTCGGCGACGGCATCTGATCCGCACCGGGGGCCTGCCCAAAGGAAAAGGCCGCGCCGGTTCCCCCCGCGCGGCCTTTCCGCTTCATCTTGGCCCAAATACCCCTGCGACCTTGCCATCGAACCGGACGGTCCGGGTCGGGTGCCCGGGGGGTGCGGGGGGCTGGACCGCCCCCCGCTCCGCGATCAAAGCCCAAGCGCCGCGCGCACCTGATCGACCGCGGTCTGAACCAGCGCCGGGTTCGAGGCCGCCGCCTCGACCGCCGCTTTCAGCGTGGTCTTGGTCGTCGCATCCAGTTGCGAGGCGTCGATCAGCGCCGAAATCCGCGCCGGGTCAAAGCTGGCGGCATCCAGCGCCGCCGCGGCCTCATCCTGCACCGTGGCGGCGCCCTCGGTCGCCACAGCCGTGGCATCGGCCACACCTTCGGACACGGCTTCCGCCGCACCCTGGGCCGCCTCACCGACCGCCGCCGCCGCATCCTCTGCCGCCCCTTGAACCGCCGCCGCCGCCTCTTCGGCTGCTGCCGCCGCTGCCGCCTCTGCTTCGGCCGCCGCTGCTGCCGCCGCTTCCGCCTCGGCTGCTGCCGCCGCTTCCGCTTGCGCCGCCGCCGCCGCTGCCGCTTCTTCCGCCGCCGCCGCCGCTGCCGCGGCCTCCTCGGCCGCGCGCTGTGCCGGCACATAGCTGAACTGGTAATAGCCAAGCCCGGCCAGAACCACCACTGCCGCGCCGATCATGACATTTCTGTTCATCTCAGTTCTCCCATTCCCGGATCACTTCCGGTTGCATGGCCCATATGGACCTTCCGGCCCGCGAATTGAACCCCCCGCGGCCGTTGCCGCGCAACCAACCGCCGCCCGCCACCGCTTTTGCCTTGTTTGCCAAGCGATTCCCGTTGAAACGCCCGCCATCGCCGACTAGATTGCGCGCGCAGCCTGAAACCGCAGAAGGACCACCACCATAGCCCGCAGACCCCACAACGCCCCGCCGCAACGCGAAACGGGCCCCCGCGTGAATGATCGCATCCGTTCGCCGGAAATCCGCCTGATCGGTGCCGATGGCGAAAACATCGGGGTCGTCACCCCGGCCCGCGCCATGGCCATGGCCGAAGAAGCCGGCCTCGATCTGGTCGAGATCAGCCCGAATGCGGAACCCCCGGTCTGCAAGATCATGGATTTCGGCAAGTTCAAATACGAACAGCAAAAGCGCGAGGCCGAGGCGCGCAAGAAGCAGAAGATCATCGAGATCAAGGAAATCAAGTTCCGCCCCGGAACCGATACCCATGACTATGATGTGAAGATGCGCTCGGTGATGAAGTTCCTCGACGAAGGCGACAAGGTGAAGGTCACCCTGCGCTTCCGCGGCCGCGAAATGGCGCACCAGGAACTTGGCCTCGACCTGCTCAACCGCGTGGCCGCCGATGTGGGCGATGCCGGCAAGGTCGAATCGATGCCGAAACTCGAAGGCCGCCAGATGGTGATGATGATCGCGCCCAAATAGCGCGGCTCCGTCCGAACCGCTGAAAAGGCCGCGCCCTCCGCGCGGCCTTTTGCATCCCGCCCCCCGGTGGCCTGACCGCCCCCCGGGGCGGTCCCCAGATTTTTCGCATGAAAAATCGTTTAAGACGGCTCGCGCAATTGCGGGCGCAGCGGGATCTCCTTCAACAGCCCGCCCACGCCCATCGCCGCGATATCGGCATCCGTCACGGCAAGGCCGCAGGCCAGCCGCTCCAGCACCCAATCCGCCCCGTTCAACGCGGGGCTGCGCGCACAGCCCGGCAGCCCGATCACGGGCCGCCCGCCCTGTCGGCCATGAAACAGCAGGTTCCCCGGATCGACCGGGATGCCAAAGCGGAACACCTCGCCGCCCGCAAGCCGCACCGCCTGCGGGGCGGTATCCATCAGGTCCGATGTGGCGGAACCCGCCAGGATCAGCGCAATCTCCCCCGGAAGGTCGCGCAGCGCTGCCGCGATCGCCCCGGCCTCATGCGGCACCGTTGCCACTGCCTGCAGCCCGATCCCCAGCGCGCGCAACCGCCCCTCAACCGACCGGCGGCCCTTGGCCTCGATCTTGGCATCCATCCCGGGCACTTCCGTCAGGATCAGCCCCGCGCTCTGCCGCACCACCGGCAGGATCCGGATCGCCGCCCGGGCAATCCCCGTCGCCGCATCCAGCGCGGCGCGCTCCACCCCATAGGCGATGATCTTCACCGTTCCCACCAGCGTGCCCGCCGTCACCCGCTGCCATGGCGGCAGCGTGGCCAGCGTGATCGCCGGATGCACAAGGTTCAGCCCGTGGATCGCCGCC
>JAWKXK010000009.1:0-202405 GCA_041397045.1 Paracoccaceae bacterium | reverse complement strand
CGCGCAGGTCGCATGGATGTCATCCACCTCATAGGCCAGATGCCCGAAATGGCGGCTGTCGCTTGGCAGCCCCTCATCCCCGTCCCAGTTATAGGTCAACTCCACCGGGCAGTCCGGCTGGCCGGGCGGCGCCATGAACACCAGCGTGAACCGCCCCCCCTCATTGTCATAGCGCCGCGTCTCCTCCAGCCCCAACAGCTTGTAAAAGGCGATCGACTTCTCCAGATCCAGAACCCTCACCATCGTATGCAGATACCGAATGCCCATCGCATTCCTCCTTCGCTTTTTCTTCCCCGCCACAGTACACAGCCGGTCGCCCGCAGCGCCACCGCAATATATAGTGTCCCCCGACTCATGAACCACGATCAGGCCCATGCAGCAATATCACGACGCGCTCCGCACCGTCCTTGCCCAAGGCATCCCCTCCTCCGATCGCACCGGAACGGGCACGATCAGCCATTTCGGCCTGCAATGCCGCTACCCCCTCGCCGACGGCTTCCCCCTCGTCACCACCAAGAAGTTGCACATCAAATCCATCATCCACGAACTCCTCTGGTTCCTGCAGGGTGACACCAACATCCGCTACCTCAACGACAACGGCGTCACGATCTGGGACGAATGGGCCGATGAAAACGGCGACCTCGGCCCCGTCTACGGCCGCCAATGGCGCGATTTCGGCGGGGTGGACCAGATCGAGACGCTCCTCGACATGATCCGCCGCAGCCCCGACTCGCGCCGCCTGATCGTCTCCGCCTGGAACCCGCCCGACGTGCCCCAGATGGCGCTGCCCCCCTGCCATACGATATGGCAGGTCCGCATCCTCGGCGGCAAACTCCACCTGCAACTCTACCAGCGCAGCGCCGACATGTTCCTCGGCGTGCCCTTCAACATCGCCTCCTACGCCCTCCTCCTCGTCATGCTGGCCCATGTCACGGGGTATGAACCGGGCGATTTCATCCACTCCATCGGCGACGCGCATATCTATTCCAACCATATGGAGCAGGTGAAAACCCAACTCGCCCGCGATCCCCGCCCGCTTCCCACCCTGCGCATCACCCGCCCCGTCACCTCCATCTTCGACTTCCGGTATGAGGATTTTGCGATCACGGGCTACGACCCCATCCCGCCATCAAGGCCCCGGTGGCCGTGTGATGCTGACCCTCATCGTCGCCCGCGCCCGCAACGGGGCCATCGGCAAGGGAAACACCATCCCTTGGCACGCCCCCGAAGACCTCGCCGCGTTTCAGCGCGAAACGACCGGCGGCGCGGTCATCATGGGGCGGCGCACATGGGAGAGCCTGCCCTTCAAGCCGCTGAAGAACCGGCTGAACATTGTTGTCACCCGTGATGCGGGCTTGTGGGAAACCACCGCCCCCACGCCGCAGGCGGCGGTGGAAATGGCACAGGCCGCAGGCCACGCCCGCATCTACGGCATCGGCGGGCAGGCGATCTATCAGGCCCTCCTGCCACTGGCGCATCGCTTGCTGGTGACGGAGGTGGAGATGGAGGTAGAGGGGGCGGATGCATACTTCCCGTCCTTCGACGAGGCGGAATGGCGGGTGATCCATGAGCGGCGGTTGCGGGAAAGCCGGCCGGGTTGCGTGATCAGGGAATGGGTGCGGTAGGCTGCACGCTCCGCGCGCACCATGCGAAGAGAAAATGCCAAAAGGAGGTGCGCGCGGAGCGCACACCCTACATTCCAAAATGGTGCCGATTGCTGTGAAAGTCTAAAGAGAGCCAATCTGACTGCGATGCCGCATATCTGCGTTTCCGGCGGTGCTCCGGCCATGTGGGTGTGCGCTCCGCGCGCACCTTCGTCCTCGGTCTTCCTGCACGGTGCGCGCGGAGCGCACACCCTACATCCCATAAATCCGGCGATCCCTGTGAAAACTCGAGAATGACCAATCCGCTGGCGACGCCGCGAGTCCGTGTTTGACAGGGTTGTGCCAACAATAGCGCAGGTGGCTCTCCCAATCCGAACGATCCCGGATATGGTGTTCCCAATATCGCCTTTGCCAGATGCCCTTCTCGCGGCGCTTCAAGAGGCTCGGCCTGTCGGGTGACGCCTCAAGGCCCATTGAGAAACGCGCCTTGATCAGGCGCCAGCGCAAAGGGAAATCATCATCGCCATCCGGCAACCGCCAGATACAATGCAAGTGATCGGGCAGAACCACCCAACTGTCGATCCCGAACGGCCGCTCCGTTCGAGTCTGCCGCACCGCCGCCCGCAACCGATTGATCTCACGCAGCAAGAGGTCGCTGCCTCGCTCCTGCAGGGCGACAGTGAAGAAGATCGTGGCACCGGGAATGCGGGGACGACGGTAGTTCGACATGCCCCAAGGTCACATGAAAGGGTTAAGGATTTCTGTAGGGTGTGCGCTCCGCGCGCACCTCCTTTTGCGTCGTCGCTGGCAAGGGTGCGCGCAGAGCGCACACCCTACCAGTCGGACCGCCTCAATCCACCGCATAGCCATCGCCAACTCACGCCGTATCTGCAACCTCATCCAGAACTCCGCCGACGTGCCTTAGGCGACCGCCAGCAGCAGCGCCGCCTCCCCCGTGATCGCCCGCCGACCTGCCACGATCTCTGTATCCCCTTCCCCCCACCGCCCGCCGCGCTACCTTCCCGCTCCACAAGGAGCCGCCCCATGCAACTCGCCGTCCTCTACCTCTCCACCGCCGCCGTCTTCCTGATCCTCGACGCGATCATGCTGACCCTCGTGATGAAGCCGCTCTTCAGCCGCCATATCGGGCCGCTGATGCTCGAGAACATCCGCGCGCTTCCGGCGGCGGCCTTCTATGCGGCCTATGTGGCGGGGCTGCTCTACCTCGTCTCCCTGCCCGCGCTGCGGACGGGCGCGCCGGTGCTGCTGCCTGCGGCGATCATCGGGGCCATGGCCTATGGCACCTATGAATTCACCTCCTATGCCATCATGAAGGATTGGCACTGGCAGATGGTGGCCACCGATACGCTCTGGGGCACGGTGCTGACGGCGCTGTCGGCCTGGGCGGGGGTGGCGATCACCCGGGCGGTTGCCGGATAACTTTGGGTTAACCACTGGCAAATCGGGCGTGCGCGGCGTATGCACGGCCTGCTGCACCGGGCGTCTGCACCGGCGGCTGCACAGGCGACAAGGGGGGGGCAGAACCATGATCCTTTACGGCATTCCGACCTGCGATACCTGCAAGAAGGCGCTGAAGGCCCTGCAGGCGGCAGGCCATGAGGTGACCTTCCGCGATGTGCGGGCAAATCCCCTGACAGATGCGGAACTTACTGAAATCGTTCAGGAATTCGGCGACCGGGTGATCAACAAATCCTCCACCACCTACCGCGCCTTCAACGATTTCCTGAAAGCGTCCGAGCCCGAGGCGCAGATCGCCGCCCAGCCCACGGTGATGAAACGCCCTGTCATCCGCAACGGGGCGGACTGGCACCTCGGCTGGGACGATGCGGTGCAGGCAAGGCTGCTCTAGCGCAAAAGGCCCACCGGCGCGGGCCTTTTGATTTCAATGGCTTGCGGGGATCAGAGCAGTTTCAGATCGGAAGCAGAGGCCCGCCCGTCGCGCCCGGACTGCAATTCGTAACCGATCTTCTGGTTATCGTTCAGCCCCTTGAGCCCGGCCCGCTCCACCGCCGAAATATGGACGAAAACATCCTTGCCGCCATCATCCGGGGCGATGAAGCCATAGCCCTTTGTCGTGTTGAACCATTTAACGGTGCCGGTCGGCATTCCGCTTCTCCATTTCAAAACCCCCTGCGGCGGAATTGCCGTCAGGCCGTGCGCCCATGTCTTCCTAGGTCCGGCCTGTGCGTTGCAGGAGGCGGTCGAAAGTCTGTCGTCACTGGGAAAATCATGCCAAAGCGCGACATAAAATCAACCCCCCTTGCGACCGGAAGGCGCGGGACGCAACCCAATGAAGCAAGGGGATAATTGCACGGCAGGCCGATTGTGGCGGTTGGCGCGAATCGGGCGGACAAGGGAAAAAGACGCCCTCTGGCACCTTTTTCCCGCAGTGTCAGCGCATGTCGGGCGGCAGGGCGGCGGCGGCCATTTCCTGCACGATCGCGTCAAGCGACATCGTCTCTGTCCGCGTTTCGCCCAGGCGGCGGACGGAAACGGTGCGCTCCTCCACCTCTTTCATGCCCACGGCAAGGATGACCGGCACCTTGCCCAGGGAATGTTCGCGGACCTTGTAGTTGATCTTCTCGTTGCGCATGTCAGCCTCGGCCCGCACCCCGGCAAGGGTCAGCGCGGTGACAACCTCTTCCACGAAGGGATCGGCGTCGGAGACGATGGAGGCGACGACAACCTGCCGCGGGGCCAGCCAGAAGGGCAGCTTCCCGGCATGGTTCTCGATCAGGATGCCGATGAACCGCTCAAACGACCCAAGGCAGGCGCGGTGCAGCATGAAGGGGCGGTGCTTCGCGCCATCCTCGCCGATATAGCTCGCATCCAGACGTTCTGGCAGGTTCGGGTCCAACTGCAACGTCCCGCATTGCCAATCCCGCCCGATGGCATCGGTCAGCACGAATTCCAGCTTGGGCGCATAGAAGGCCCCTTCGCCGGGGAAGAGTTCATAGGGATATCCGGCGGCCATGCAGGCATTGGCCAGCGCCGCTTCCATCTTGTCCCAGATCTCGTCCGATCCGACGCGCTTTTCAGGCCGGGTGGAGAGCTTCACGCGCCACTTGTCAAAGCCGAGATCGGAATAGATTTTCGCAAGGAATTCAATGAACTTCTTGGATTCGGACTCCACCTGATCCAGCGTGCAGAAGATATGCGCGTCATCCTGTGTAAATCCGCGCACGCGCATGATGCCATGCAGCGCGCCCGATGGTTCATAGCGCGCGCAGGACCCGAATTCCGCCATGCGGATCGGCAGGTCGCGATAGGATTTCAGACCCACGTTGAAGATCTGCACATGGCAGGGGCAGTTCATCGGTTTCAGGGCGTTGACGACCTTTTCCCGCGCGCCTTCCTCGTCCACCTCAACGATGAACATGTTCTCGCGGTAGTTTTCCCAATGGCCGGAGGCTTCCCAGAGCTTGCGGTTCACCACTTGGGGTGTGTTCACCTCGACATAGCCATCGCGGCGCTGCTGGCGGCGCATATAGTCCTGCAGCGTGGTGTAGATGGTCCACCCGTTCGGGTGCCAGAAGATTTGCCCCGGTGCCTCTTCCTGCATGTGGAAGAGGTTCATCTCGCGGCCCAGCTTGCGATGGTCGCGCTTTGCGGCCTCTTCCAGCATGGTCATATGGGCCTTCAGATCGTCGCGGTTCTTGAAGGCCACGCCATAGATACGCTGCAGCATCGGGCGCGTGCTGTCGCCCAGCCAATAGGCCCCCGCCACATGCGTCAGCTTGAATGCATCCGCGGGAACCTGCCCCGTATGCTGGAAATGCGGGCCACGGCAAAGATCCTGCCAATCCCCGTGCCAATACATCCGAAGGTCCTGATCCTCGGGGATCTTGTGGACCAGTTCCACCTTGTAGGGCTCGCCCCGGCTTTCATAATAGGCCAGCGCATCGGCGCGTGACCAGATTTCCGTCCGCACGGGATCGCGGGCGTTGATGATCTGCTTCATCTTGGCCTCGATCTGGCCAAGGTCATCGGGCGTGAAGGGTTCCGCCCGGTCGAAATCGTAGAACCAGCCGTAATCGCGCACCGGGCCGATGGTCACCTTCACATCGGGCCAGATTTCCTGCACCGCACGCGCCATGATATGCGCGAGGTCATGCCGGATCAGTTCCAGCGCGGGCACATCATCCTTCATCGTATTGATGGAGATGCGGGCATCGCTGTGGATCGGCCATTGCAGATCCCAGTGCTGGCCGTCGACCATGGCCGAGATCGCGGCCTTGGCCAGCGAAGGCGCGATGGCCTGCGCCACCTGCGCGGGCGTCATGCCTGCGTCGAAGCTGCGGATGTTGCCATCGGGGAATGTCAGGGAAATCTGGGCCATATGCGGCTCCCTCGTCGGTTTGGCGCCCACGGAACGCCCGGTTGCGGGTTATGAGCCGCTTTCCTGCGCGGGCGGGGGCGGAATGTCAACCGCTCGGCGGCTGTGGCATCCCGGCGCGGGCTGGCTTATGTCCTTGCGCAACAAGGAGGACGCGCCATGACCGACCATCTGA
The DNA here is from genome assembly GCA_041397045.1 of Paracoccaceae bacterium. Classification (GTDB taxonomy): domain Bacteria; phylum Pseudomonadota; class Alphaproteobacteria; order Rhodobacterales; family Rhodobacteraceae; genus Paragemmobacter. The sequence goes on along the minus strand of JAWKXK010000009.1, from coordinate 196,269 downwards.
CCACGCCAAAGGGCCGCCGCATCGCCCATGTGCAGACGCCGGGGCAGGGGCCGGGGGTGGTGTTCCTTGGCGGCTTCATGTCTGACATGGGCGGATCAAAGGCCCTGTTCCTGCAGGACTGGGCCGAACGGCACGGACGCGCCTTCCTGCGCTTCGACTATTCCGGTCACGGGCAATCCTCCGGCACCTTCGAAGAGGGCTGCATCGGCGATTGGTTCGAGGATGCGCTCGCCGTGATCAAGGCGCGGACCGAGGGGCCGCAGATCCTTGTCGGGTCCTCCATGGGGGGCTGGATCGCCCTGCAGATCGCCCGCGCCCTGCCAGAGCGGATCAAGGGCCTTGTCGGCATCGCCCCCGCGCCGGATTTCACCGAAGACAGCATGTGGGCAGGCTTTTCCGAAGGCCAGCGCAGGCGCCTGATGACGGAAGGGCGGATCGTGATCCCCTCCGATTACTCGCCCGACGGCTATCCCATCACCCGCCGCCTGATCGAGGAGGGGCGGCAGCGCCTTGTCCTGCGCGCGCCCCTGCCGCTGCCTTTCCCGGTGCGCATCCTGCAGGGCACGGCCGATACCGATGTCCCCCCCGCAGTGGCGCTGCGCCTGATGGACCATGCGGAATGCGACGATTTCCGCCTGACGCTGGTGAAGGGGGCCGATCACCGCTTTTCAACGCCCGATTGCCTCGCCATGATCGCGGCGGCGGTGAATGAGGTAAGTGTTTGATGCGTGCCTTCGGGAAATGGCTCGGTCGGGCGCTGGTGGCCCTTGCCGTGGCGGGGTTTGCGCTGTGGTTCGGGGTGCCGCGCACGGGGCTGGACCCTGCCATCGACTTTTCCGAAGCGAACATTCCGGCCGATGTTCAGGCCTATGTCATCCAGCGCGAAGCGGCATTTTCGGACATTCGCCCCGGTGACGGCAAGCGCATCCTCTGGGCCAGAGAGGCCGGGGTCAGGACGCCCCTCGCCATCGTCTACATCCATGGCTTTTCCGCCAGCCCCGCCGAAATCCGCCCCGTCCCGGACGAGGTGGCAAAGGCGCTTGGCGCGAACCTCTTCTTCACCCGTCTGGCCGGGCATGGCCGCGATGGGGCCGCCATGGGCCAGGCCAGCGCCGAGGACTGGCTTTTCGACATGGCCGAGGCCATGGCCATCGGCCGCCGTCTGGGGGACCGGGTCATCGTCATCGGCACATCCACCGGCGGCACGCTTGCCGCACTGGCCGCGACCGATCCGCAGTTGAACGAAGGGCTGGCGGGGACGGTGCTGATCTCGCCCAATTTCGGCGTCCACGCGCCCGCGCAATGGATCCTCGATGCGCCCTTCGTGGAACATTGGGGGGCGGCAGTCGCGGGGGAGACACGGTCCGTCACGCCGCTGAACACCGAACAGGCCCGGCACTGGACGACGGAATATCCGACCGCCGCGCTTTACCCGATGGCCCGCCTGATCCGCGCCGCCCGCGCCACCGATTACGCGCAGGCCACCACGCCCGCGCTGGTGCTTTATGCCCCCGCCGATCAGGTGATCGACCCGGCCCGCATTCCCCCCGTGATCGCGGCATGGGGCGGCCCCACACAGGTGGAACTGCGCGAAATGCAGGGCGACGACGATCCCTATGCCCATGTCATCGCAGGCGACATCCTGTCGCCGGGCCAGACGGAAGAGACCATCCGCCTCATCACCGACTGGGCGCGCGCGTTGTGAACGAACCCCTGCTCCTCATCCCCGGGCTTCTGTGCGATGCGCGGATCTTCCTGCCCTTGATCGTGCATCTGGGCGCGCGGCAGCCGCTGCATATCGCCCTGCCCGCCAAGGGCGAAACGGTCGAACAGATGTCCGAGGCGATCCTCGCCTCGGCCCCGCCCCGCTTTGCCCTGATCGGCCACGGCCTTGGCGGCGATGTGGCGCTGGATATCCTGCGCCGCGACAATGGCCGGGTAAGCCGGGCGATCCTGATTTCCACCGATCCCTTGGCCGAACCCCCCGCCACCGCCGCCGCGCGCGAGGCGCGCCTTGTCGCCGCAAAGGCCGGGCGGCTGAAAGAGGTGGTCCGTCAGGAATTCCCCGAAACCGCCTTCGCCCCCAGCGAATGGCGGGCCGAGATCATGGATCTTTTGCAGGACATGGCCCTGTCGCTTGGCGAGGGGGTCTTCCTGCGCCAGACACGCGCCCTGCAGCGCCGCCCGGATCAGCAAAAGACGCTGCGCCGGGCCAATCTGCCGTTGCTCTTCATCGCCGGGGCGCAGGACAGCATCGTTCCGCTGCGGCGGCAGGATTTTGCCGCGCAACTGGCCCCGCATGGCAGGTTGCATGTCGTTGATGGCGCGGGCCACCTGCCCACGCTGGAGCAGCCCGAAACCGTCAGCGCCGAGATCGCGGCCTTTCTCGACGGCCCGATGATGCTGCGCCCTACTGCGAGGAAGCCAGGCTGATCTTGGCCTTCTTCGGCCTTGGCGCGGCGGCGTTCGCGTCGATGAAGTTCAGCACGAGCGGGCGGATGTTCAGGCGCCAGGACTTGCCAGCGAAGATGCCGTAATGGCCTGCCCCCGGTTCCAGATGGCTGGCCTTCTTCTCCTCCGGCAGACCGGTCAGCAGCTTCAGCGCGGCCACGCATTGGCCCGGGGCGCTGATATCGTCATTCGCACCTTCGACGGTCTTCACCGCGATCTGGCTGATCGCGCCGATATCCACCTTCTTGCCGTTCACGCGGAATTCGTTCCGCGCGATTTCGCGGTTCTTGAAGATCCGTTCGACCGTGGAAAGATAGAATTCCGCCGTCATGTCCATCACGGCCAGATATTCATCATAAAAGCGGTTATGGGCATCGTGATCCGACGCCTCACCGCGTGCCACGCGCATGATCTGTTCGGCAAAGGCCTTGGAGTGCCGCTCGGCATTCATCGACATGAAGCTTTGCAGTTGCAGCAGCCCCGGATAGACCAGCCGCCCCGCACCCTTGTACTTGAACCCCACGCGCTGGATCGCGGTCTGTTCAAGCTGGCCCATGGTCACCCTGCGGCCGAAATCCGTCACCTCGGTTGCGGCGGCGTCCGGGTCGATCGGCCCGCCGATCAGCGTCAGGCTGCGGGGTTGTGCCGCCGGATCCTCGGCGGCCAGATAGGCGGCCGCGGCCAGTGTCAGCGGCGCGGGTTGGCAAACGGCGATCACATTCACATCCGAACCCAGCGCACGCATGAAGTCGACCAGGTAAAGCGTGTAATCCTCGACATCGAACTTGCCCGCCGACACCGGGATGTCCCGCGCATTGTGCCAGTCGGTGACATAGACATCCGCATCCGGCAGCAGCGAGGCGACGGTCGATCGCAGCAGCGTCGCGTAATGGCCCGACATCGGGGCCACCAGCAGGATCTTGCGCGCCATCGGGGCCCGGCGGCGCACGAAGAACTGCACCAGATTGCCAAAGGGCTTTTCCACCACGGTCTTCACATCGACCAGATGGTCGGTGCCATCCGGCCCGACTATGGAGCGGATGCCCCAATCGGGCTTGGCCACCATGCGCCCGAAGGTCCGCTCGGTCACTTCGCCCCAGGCGGCCATCAGGGGCAGCACCGGGTTCATCGACAGTGCGAAGGCCGGGTAAGAGGCCATCGCCCGCGCGGTCGCACCCAGCCACTCATTCGTGTTGCGGGCGGTCTCCATCAGGTCGTAGGTGTACATGTACCGCAAGTGCGTCTCCTTGTCCGGGTGGGCCAATACCGGCATTCACAGCTTTCCCCCCCGGACCGGCGGCGATATGCTGCATAGCGGCGAGGATAGGGGGGAAATATTCGCATGACAACGGAAGACAACGACGCAGGCGAACGGCTCGTTAGGCTGAACGAGAATCTCGCCAAGGTCGAAGAGTTGTCACAGCGCCTCGTGGCCGCGCTGGCCAAGCGCAAGCAGGTGGACAATTCCCTGCACGGCCCGGCCCCCGATGTCTATATGAAAGCCGCCGCCGCCTATCTGGCCGAGATGATGCAGAACCCGGCCAAGATACTGGAACATCAGATCAATTACTGGGGCAAAAGCCTGAAGCACTATGTCGAAGCGCAGCAGGTTCTGGCCAAGGGAGAGCTGAAAGCCCCGCCAGATGCCACCCCGCAGGACCGGCGCTTTGCCAATCCCCTCTGGCAGACCCATCCCTTCTTCAATTACCTCAAGCAGCAATATCTGATGAATGCCGAGGCCGTCACCGAAGCGGTGGGCGACATGGAATCGCTGGATCCGGCCGACAAACGCCGCGTGGAATACTTCACCCGGCAGATCGTCGACATGTTTTCCCCGACCAATTTCCTCGGCACGAATCCCGATGCGCTGGAGCGCGCGGTGGAAACCGATGGCGAAAGCCTTGTGAAGGGGCTTGAAAACCTCGTCCATGATATCGAGTCGAACTCGGGCGATCTGGTGGTGACGCTCGCCAACCGCGAGGCGTTCAAGGTGGGCGAAAACCTTGCCACCTCGCCCGGCGCGGTGGTCTATCGCAACCGCATGTTCGAACTGATCCAGTACACGCCCACCACGGAAAAGGTCTATCAGACGCCCCTGCTGATCTTTCCGCCCTGGATCAACAAGTTCTACATCCTCGACATGAAGCCCGCCAACAGCCTGATCAAATGGGTTGTCGAACAGGGCTTCACGGTCTTTGTCGTCAGCTGGGTGAACCCCGATCAAAGCTATCGGGACGTTGGCATGGATGACTATATCCGCGACGGCTATCTGCGCGCCATGGCCGAGGTGCGGCGCATCACCGGCGAAAAGCAGATCAACTGCGTGGGCTATTGCATCGCGGGCACCACGCTTTCGCTGACACTCGCGCATCTGCAGAAGGCGGGGGATCAATCGGTCCGCTCGGCCACGCTGTTCACGACACTGACCGATTTCTCCGATCCGGGCGAGGTTGGGGTCTTCCTGAACGACGATTTCGTCGATGGCATCGAACGCCAGTCGGAACAGGACGGGATCCTGTCGCGCTTCTTCATGTCGCGCACCTTCAGCTTCCTGCGCTCCAACGACCTGATCTATCAGCCCGCCATCAAAAGCTACATGATGGGCGAAGCCCCGCCCGCCTTCGACCTGCTCTACTGGAACGGCGATGGCACGAACCTGCCCGCCAAGATGGCGGTCGAATACCTGCGCGGCCTGTGCCAAAGCGACCGCTTCGCCACCACGGGCTTTCCCGTCTTCGGCCATCCGGTCACGCTGGCCGATGTGAAGCTTCCACTCTGCGCCATCGCCTGCGAGACCGATCACATCGCCCATTGGCGCGGCAGCTTCAACGGCGTGAAGCAGATGGGATCAAAGGACAAGACCTTCATCCTGTCGGAAAGCGGGCATATCGCAGGGATCATCAACCCGCCCTCCAAGGGAAAGTACGGGCATTACACCAGCGACACCCCGCTGGAAGGCGCCCCCGAAGACTGGAAGGCCGCCGCCACCTATCACAAAGGAAGCTGGTGGCCGCGCTGGGGCGACTGGCTGGCAGGCCGGTCCGGCAAGAAGGTCAAGGCGCGCATTCCGGGCGATTCGGGCGCGGAAATCCTTGCCCCCGCGCCGGGCACCTATGTGGTGACAACGCCAAGTGACTGATCCCGCGCGCAATTCCCGGTTGCGCGCGTCATTCCGTCATCGCAATGCTGCATTGCAGAAAAATACTTGAAATGCTGCGGTGCAGCATGTATATCTTGCTCATCAGGAAACGGGCCAACACCCGGAACGCCAGGAGCAAATGAAATGACCAAGACCCCCGACTTCACCAAAGTCATGCAGGACATGATGGCTTCGTTCCCGGTCGACTCGTCGGCCCTCCAGAACGCATTCAAGACCCAGGCCGCGATGGGCGAGAAGCTGTCGAAAGTGGCCCTCGAAGCCGCCGAGAAATCGACCGAGATCACCGCCAAGTGGACCAAAGACACCATCGCCAAGCTGGGCGACGTGTCCAAGGCCAAGACCGAGCCGACCGACTACACCAAATCGGTGACGGATTTCGCTTCGGCCTATGCTGAAATGGCCGCTGAAAACATGGCCGCCTTTGCCGAAGTGGCGAAGAAGGTTCAGATGGAAACCGTCGAACTGATGCTGGCCGCCGGCAAGGACTTTTCGGAAGACGCCACCGCCGCCGTCAAGAAAGCCACCGCGGAAGTGACCTCGGTCGCCAAGAAAGCTGCTGCGGCTGCGAAGTAATCCGCAAGGATCGCGCGCCGTTCGTACTCCTCCCTGTCGGACAGGCGCCATTGGGCGGGCTTCATGCCCGCCCTTTCTTTTTGAAAATCCCTGTCCTAAGCTTCTCTGCAATGCAGCCAATGCAACTGCAAAAGAACAGGGGAGGGGGCCAGATGGCCGAGACCGAAAAGCCGCTGCTGATCAAGCGTTACGCCAGCCGCCGCCTCTATAACACCGAGACATCGGATTACGTGACGCTCGAGGATATCGCAGGCTTCATCCGCGCCGGGCGCGAGGTGCAGATCGTGGATCTGAAATCCGGCGATGATCTGACGCGGCAATACCTGCTGCAGATCGTGGCCGAACATGAATCCAAGGGCGAGAATGTCCTGCCGATCAATGTGCTGACCGATCTGGTCCGCTCCTACACGACCGAGATGCAATCGGTGGTGCCGCAATTCCTTGCCGCCTCATTCGAGATGCTGCGCGATGGCCAGTCCAAGATGATGGAAAACCTGCAGGCCTTCCCCAACCCGATGGCCGCCATGCCCGGCTTCGATGCGATGCGCAAGCAGCAGGAGGTCTTCATGCAGGCCTTCATGGGCGGCCTGCCCGGCTGGGGCGGCTCCGGCCCGGCCACCAAGGAAGACAGCGCCGCGGACAGCGCATCGAAGGATGACGAACTGGCCCAGATCAAGAAGCAGCTGGCCGAGCTTCAGAAGAAGCTGTCCCGGCTCTGACAGGGCAGGGGGCGCGACCCATGTCGGAAAGCCAGGGTCGCGTCACGCTCTGGGGGATCGAGGTCTTTCTCGCCACGGCCGAGGAAGGCGCGATTTCGGCTGCCGCCCGCAGGCTGGGTGTCAGCCCTTCGGCCGTGAGCCAGCAACTCGCCTCGCTCGAGTCCGCCTTGGGCGCGGTGCTTCTGGACCGCGGCGCGCGCCCCATGATGACCACACCCGCAGGCACCATGTTCCGCCGCCACGCGCAAGTCATCCTGAACGCCGAAGCCGAGGCGCGGGCAGAGCTTGCCCTTGCCGATCTCTCCGGTCTGACAACGCTTCGGCTGGGGATGATCGAGGATCTCGATGCCGAAGTGACCCCGCAGCTTCTGGCCGAGCTCGCGCGCGAGATGAAGGGGTGCCGCTTTTTGCTGGAAACCGGGGCGAGCCATCACCTGCTGGAACAACTGTCCAACCGCGCGCTGGACATGGTCGTGTCCGCCGACGCGCCGCTCGATGCGCCCGAAGGCTGGCGTGAGGTGCATCCGCTGCTGGCGGAACCCTTCCTCGCCGTGGCCCCCAAGGGCGGCGATCCGGCCAGCCTGCCGCTTATCCAGTATACCACCCGCCATCTAATGGGCCGCCAGATCGCGGCGCATCTGGCGCGGCAGAACATCCGCGTCGGCGCGCGCTTCGAACTGGACAGCTACACGCCGATCCTTGCGATGGTTGCCTCAGGCGCGGGCTGGACGATCCTGACCCCGCTCGCCCTGCATCATGCCGCGCGGTTTCGCGATGCCGTGGACCTGCGACCGCTGCCCTTCGAGCCGCTGGGGCGCAGTCTGTCTCTGCAGGCCAGGGCCGGCGTCCTGCGCGACATGCCGGGCGAAGTTGCTGTCCGGTTGCGCCGGTTGCTTGATCGGCAGGTCGTGCAGCCGAGCCGCGCGCTCTGGCCCTGGTTGGGCGATACGCTGCGGATCCTTTAAGCCGGAAGATTTTTCATCCGAAAAATCTTCTCCGAAGAATTTTCACGATCTTCCATTGGAAGATCGGCCGCGAAGAATTTTCGGATGAAAATTCTTCGGTCTCAGCCCATCACCTCGTTGGCGGCATCGGTCAGGGCGCTGGCGATATAGTCCAGCTCCGGCCCGGTCAGCCGGGCGGGCAGGCGCACGTCGCAGGCGCGCATCAGCATCGCCCGCGTCCGGGGCAGATCCGGCAGGTCGCCAAGGAACTGCCAGTTCCAATAGGCCCGGGCATTTCCCTCCGACAGGCCAAAAACCTGCACCGACACACCACGCCGCTTCGCGGCTTTCTGGAAGGCCAGCGCCGCCCCGTCGGACCAATCGCCTTTCAGGTTGAACTGGATGGAATCCGGGGCGCGGTTCTCTTGCGGCAGGGCAGGGGGCACCTCCAGCAGGCCGCAGGCATTCAACTGCGCGGCCACCCAATCATGATTGGCGCGGCCCTGCGCCACACGGCGGGCCACTTCGGGCAATTGCGGGCGGATCACCGCCGCCGACAGGTTCTGCATCCGCAGATTGTAGAGTGGGAGCTTGTTCTGCCAATGCGCGCAGCTGTTCGACAGGCCCGGGTGCTTTTTCCAGTTTTCCTCATAGGCGCCCGACATGATGATGGCGCGGGCGGCAAGCTCCGGATCATCCGTCACCATGATCCCGCCTTCGCCCGCATTCACCAGCTTGTAGGACTGAAAGCTGAAACAGCCGATCTTGCCGAGGGTGCCGATGTTGCGCCCGTTCCATGTCGTGCCCAAAGAATGGGCCGCGTCTTCGATCACGGGGATGCCGCGCGCTTCGCATAGTGCCATGATGGCATCCATGTCAGAGGTATGGCCACGCATATGGCTGATCATCACCGCCGCCGCATCGCCAAGCTTCGCTTCGAAATCCGCCATGTCGACGCGGTAGTTTTCGCCCACCTCCACCAGCACCGGCACGCAATCGGCATGCACAATGGAAGATGGCACGGCGGCAAAGGTGAAGGCCGGGATCAGGACCTTCGCCCCGCGCGGCAGATCCAGCGCCTTCAGCGACAGGAACAGCGCGGCAGAGCAGGAGGACACCGCCAGCGCATATCGTGAACCAAGGAGTTCCGCGAATTCGGCTTCCAGCAGGGCCACGGGCGCATTCTCGGGGGCAGTGTAGCGGAAAAGGTCGCCACTGGCGAGAAGGCGGTCGATCTCTGCCCGGGCCGCCTCGGGGATCGGTTCGGCGTCATAGACATTGGGGGCGAGGGTCTGTCCGTCCGGGGCCATGCCTGCACCTTTTCTGAAACTCTTCTTCGCATTTTCTGTAATGGGGGGCCGGGTACATTTCCAGTGACAAGTTCACGACAGCGGCATTTTCCCTGCGTCAGGGGGCGGGAAATCGCCGAAAGCGAGGCCTAAAGGCCAAGCCTGTCGCGCAAGGAATACCAGGTCATGGCCAGCACCAGCATGGGCCAGCGCAGCGCCGCCCCGCCGGGGAAACGCGGGGTTGGCAGCTTTGCCATCAGGTCAAAGCGCGCCGCCTGTCCTGCCACCGCCTCGGCCAGAATGCGCCCGGCCAGCGTGGCGAGCGCCACGCCATGGCCGGAATAGCCAGAGGCCGACAGCACATTTGGCGCCACCCGCAGGAAGCAGGGGTTGCGCGTCATGGTGATGGCCAGCGTCCCGCCCCAGGCATGGTCGATCTTCACGTCGCGCAGGCCGGGATAGACCTCCAGCATCGGTTTACGGACCGTCTTCACGATGTCGGGAAAGCGATAGCCATAGCTTTCGCCGCCGCCGAACAGCAAACGGTTGTCCTCGGACAGACGCCAGTAATTGACCACGAACTTGGTATCCGCCACCGCCACGGGTTCGGCCAGAACTTCGGCCGCGCGATCGCCCAAGGGTTCTGTCGCGACGATGAAATTGTTGATCGGCATGACTCGCGCCGCCACCTGCGGCTCCAGCCCGCCCAGATAGCCGTTGCAGGCAAGGATCAGATGATCGCAGGTCACCTGCCCGCCCGCCGTTGTCACCAAGGGTTTCGCGCCATGGGTGATCGACGTCACTTCGGACCTTTCATGGATCACAGCGCCCGCCGCCAGCGCCGCCTGTGCCAGCCCGATGGCATAGTTCAACGGATGTACATGGCCCGCGCCGCGATCCACCTCGCCGCCCGCAAAGACGCCCGAAGGGATCAGCCGCGCGATCCCCTCGCGCGACAGCGGCTCGATCTGGTCATAACCATAGTCGCGGCGCAGCTTTTCGGCATAGCGGGCCGCGTGGCGCGCCTCGCCCTCGGACCAGCAGGCATGGGCGATGCCGGGATGGAACCGCACCGGCATGTCATGGGCGGCGATCAGGCCGCGCACCATGTCTTTCGCCTCTTGCGCGAAATCCCACAGCCTGCGCGCATCCTCCCGCCCGACCGCCGCCTCCAGTTCATCCTGATCGAGGCGCTGCCCGCTGCCCACCTGCCCGCCATTGCGCCCCGATGCGCCAAAGCCCACGCGATGCGCCTCAAGCAGGATCACCGACAGGCCCCGCTCTGCCAGATGCAGCGCGGCGGACAGGCCCGTATAGCCGCCCCCCACGATGCAGACATCGGCCCGCGCGGCCCCCTGCAACGGGGGCAGGGGGGCGAAGTCGGCCCGCGTGGCGGCATAGTAGGACGGGGGATAGTCCCCCGCCCGGTCATTTGCGTGCAGCAGGTTCATCCGCATCAGACGTTCAGCAACAGATGCTCGCGCTCCCACGGGCTGATCACCTGCAGGAACTCCTTGTATTCGTTGCGCTTCACGCTGTCATAGACATTGCAGAACTCCACCCCCAGCACCTCGCGCAGCGCGCCATCCTCTTCCAGAAGATCCAGCGCATCGCCCAGATTGTAGGGCAGGTCCGTCTCCATGTTATAGGCATCCTCGGTGCATTCGGCGCGGGGCATCTTGCCTGCCTTCAGGCCGAGATAGCCGCAGGCAAGGCTGGCCGCGATGCCCAGATAGGGGTTGCAATCCATGCCCGCCAGACGGTTCTCCAGCCGCCGCGCCTCGGGGCCCGAAATCGGCACGCGCAGGCCCGTGGTGCGGTTGTCGCGGCCCCATTCCAGATTGATGGGCGCGGCAAAGTCGGGGACGTAGCGGCGATAGCTGTTGACGTAAGGCGCAAGCAACGCCACGGCGGCGGGCAGATGGGTCTGCATCCCGGCGATGAAATGCAGGAATTCCGGCGTCTCGCCGCCCTTCTTGTCGGAAAAGATGTTTTTGCCCGTCTTCATGTCCACCACCGAATGGTGGATATGCATGGCGCTGCCGGGTTCGCCTTCGATAGGCTTGGCCATGAAGGTGGCAAAGCAATCATGCCGCAGCGCCGCCTCGCGGATCAGCCGCTTGAAGAAGAAGATCTCATCGGCCAGCGCGACCGGGTCGCCATGGGCGAGGTTGATCTCGATCTGCCCCGCCCCGCCTTCCTGGAGGATGCCGTCGATCTCGAAGCCCTGCGCCTCGGCGAAATCATAGATGTCGTCGATGACCTTGCCGTATTCATCGACCGCGCTCATCGAATAGGCCTGCTTGCCCGCCGCGCGGCGGCCGGACCGGCCCATCGGCGGGATGATCGGCATGTTCGGGTCGATGTTGCGCGCGACAAGGAAGAATTCCATCTCGGGCGCGACGATGGGTTGCCAGCCTTCGGCATTGTAAAGCTGCACGATGCGTTTGAGCACGTTGCGCGGCGCGGTGGGAACGGGGTTCCCGGCCTGATCCTGCGCGTCATGGATCACCTGCAGCGTGACATCCGCCGTCCAGGGCGCGGCGGTGGCCGTGCTGAAATCGGGCACAAGGATCATGTCCGGTTCGGTGAAGGCCCCGGTCGGGTTGTCGGCCCATTCCCCGGTGATCGTCTGCAGGAAGATGGAGTTCGGCAGGAAATAGCTGGCTTGCTTGGCGAATTTCGAGGCGGGCATCGCCTTGCCCCGCGCCACGCCGGCGATATCGGCGATGATGCATTCTACTTCGTCGACGCGGCGTCCTGCGATGAAATCGCGCGCTGCCTCGGGCAGTTTCTCGGTCCATTTGGACATGTGCAACTCATGTTTTTGCGGTTGTCCGCGCGCCCCTTGTCAGACGCGTGGTTCCTTGAAGAAGGCGGCAATACGGCCCGCCATGGTCTTGTCCTGAATGGGCAGGTCCAGCTTGGCGGCGGCTTTCGCCATCACCTCGTCGGGAACCAGACCCTTGCCCCGCGTCCGCATCAGCCCATCGACGAATTCGGGGCGGAATTCGGGATGGGCCTGCACCGTCAATGCGCGGTCGTCATAAAGCAACGCCGCATTGGTGCAGAAATCGTTGGTCGCGATCACCTTCGCGCCGGGCGGCGCCTTCACCACCTGATCACGATGCCAGGCGTTCAGCCGCAGCGTTTCGCCGCCGAAATCATATTCGGTCGCCCCCACGGCCCAGCCGCCGTCATAGCGTTCCACCTTGCCGCCCATGGCCTGCGCCACGATCTGATGGCCAAAGCAGATCCCCACGACAGGCACCCGCGCGGCAAAGGCATCGCGGATGAAGGCCTCCAGCGGCGGGATCCAGGGGTGATCCTCATAGACGCCATGGCGAGATCCGGTGATCAGCCAGCCATCCGCCTCGTCCACCGAGGCGGGCAACTCGCCCTCGACCACCTTCCAGGTGCGAAGGTGAAGCCATGCCCGTCCAGCAGGCGGGCGAACATGTCCGGATAATCCCCCATTTCGGGGGCAAGTGCCTCGGGGGCGAGGCCGGTCTGAAGGATGCCGATCCGCATGTTCCGCCTATCTGTCCGTCACCAAAGGTAGTGTCATGGCCCCGCCTTCGGCAAGGGGCCTGATTTTTCGCAGAAAAATCGTTGGCCCCTGCCATGCGCCCCACGAATTTTCTGCGAAAATTTAGGGCGCACCCCGCTCACACGGTATCGAGATACAGTTCCACCCTCTCGCTTTCGCTCAACTCGCCAATGTAATGCAGTTCCTGCCGCTTGGTCTGGATCAGGTTCTTGATCAGTTCGGGATGGATGAAGCGCGGCACGATCGTGCTGTGTTCCAGCGCCTCGATCGCGCCTTCCCAGGTGTCGGGGATCTGGGCCAGCCCTTCCAGCGCATAGGCATTGCCGGTGATCGCCGCGGGTGGTTCCATCGCCTGCGTGATCCCGTCCAGCGCCGCACCAAGGATGGCGGCCAGCATCAGATAGGGGTTCACATCGCCCCCCGCCACGCGATGTTCGATGCGGCGGGCCGAGGGGTTCCCGGCGGGGATCCGGATCGCGCCGGTCCGGTTCTCATATCCCCAGCAGATCGCGGTGGGGGCATGTTTTCCCGGCACCAGCCGTTCATAGCTGTTCTGATGCGGGGCAAAGATCAGCGTGCTGTCATGCATCGCATTCAGGCAGCCCGCCACGGCAGAGCGCAGCGTCGCCGTGCCCTTGGGGCCGCCCGAATCGAAGACATTCTTCCCGTCCTCGTCGATCAGGCTGAAATGCGTATGAAGGCCGGACCCGGAATATTCCGGATAGGGTTTCGCCATGAAACTGGCCGCGAACCCATGCCGCCGCGCCAGACCCTTCACAAGCATCTTGAACAGCCATGCGTCATCCGCCGCGCGCAGCGGATCGTCGCAATGCATCAGATTCACCTCGAACTGGCCAAGGCCGGTTTCCGATGTCGTCGTGTCGGCGGGAATGTCCATCGCCTCGCAGGCGTCATAGAGATCGGTGAAAAAGCTGTCGAAGGCATCCAGCGCCCGGATCGACAGGGTTTCCGCCGCCTTGCGCCGCTTGCCGGAGCGCGGGCTGGGCGGCACCTGCAGCGTCTTGCCGCTGTCGTCGATCAGGAAGAATTCCAGCTCCATCGCCACCACCGGCGTCAGGCCGCGTTCCTTGAACTTTTCCACCACCGCGCGCAGCGCGTGGCGAGGATCGCCCTCATAGGGCAGGCCATTCTCGCGGAACATCCAGATCGGCAGCAGGGCCGTCGGCGCCTCCAGCCAGGGCATCGGCATGAAGCCCCGCTCGGTCGGTTTCAGGACGCCGTCCTGATCGCCCTGTTCAAAGACAAGCGGGCTGTCGTCGATATCCTCGCCCCAGATATCGAGGTTCAGGACAGAGAACGGAAACCGCGTCCCGTTCTTCACCACATTTTCCGCAAATCGCGCCGGCACGCGCTTGCCCCGCGCCTGACCGTTCAGGTCGACGGCGGCCACGCGGATGGTCCGCACGGCCGGATGCTTTCTCAGCCAATCCTTCATCATCACTCTTCAGGCGGGGGGGCATGAATGCCCGGCCCCGGTCCTTCCCCTGTGTTCGATCCCCTTCCATCCAGGCCCCATGCCCGGTGCCGCATCTTCGGCGGACCCGGGCGAAAGCCGCCCGAGGAATTTGATCAAATCTAGGCTACTATCGGATCACCTGTGGACGCAAGCGGATTCTGCCACGCATGTTAGACGGCAGATGCCGGTTCAGGCGGCGGTTGATCAGCCCGAAAACCCAGATCAGCAGCAGCGTCAGGCAGATGAAGTAGAAGCCCACGATGGGGTAGGGGATGAAGGGGTTGAAGGTCTTGTCGGCGAAGTAATTCGCGTAATACAGCGCGTCACCCTTCTGCTGGAACGCCGGAAAGCCCGAAAAGAACACCAGCGTCGTGGCATGGAACAGGAAGATCGCCTCATTCGTATAGGCGGGCCAGCCAAGGCGCAGCATGGTGGGCCACAGCACCCGGCGGAACCGCGACCACCCCGTGATGCCATAGGCGTCCGCTGCCTCCACATCCCCCTTCGGCACCGATTTCAACGCGCCGTGGAAGATTTCCGCCGAATAGGCCGCCGTGTTCAAGAACAGCACGAACAACGCCCCCGCCCAGGCCCGCGTCGTCCAGGCCGTCTCGATGGTGATGCCAAGGACGTTGATCCCGGCCTTGGGCAGCAGGACCAGCAATTCATAGGCCAGAAAGAACTGGATGAAGAGGGGTGATCCCCGGAAGACGAAGATGAACCATTCCGCCGGCTTGCGCAGCCACGGGTTCTGCGCCGCCTTTGCCAGCGCCAGCGCATTGGCCAGCACGAACCCGAAGGCCAGCGCCAGCACGCCGAAATAGATGTTCCAGATCAGCCCCGACCCGATCAGCGTGAAATGCTGGCACAGCGTATAGTCCGACCGCGGCAGCAACCTTTCGCCGATCCCGATAGAGCGCAGGCCATAGGCCTGGATCGTTTCAAGGCAGGTCATCGGCTCCATCTCAGGCCCCCGCCTTGCGCAACTGCTCGCCACCCAGCGTGGCCTGCCCATGCGACAGGCGCTGCGTCAGCCGGGCAAGGAACACCTCCGACACTCGCGTGAAGGCCAGATAAAAGACCAGCAGCGCAAGGAAGTAGAACACCCGCCAATCGCCATGCGGATAGGGGTTGTTCCCGCTCGTCTTGGCGCTGCCCAATTCGCGCGCCCAATAGACGATGTCCTGTATGCCCAGCAGGAACAGCAAGGGCGTCGCCTTGATCAATATCAGCCACAGGTTCGACAGCCCCGGCAGCGCATAGACCCACATCTGCGGCACCAGCACCCGGCGGAACACCTGCCGGGGCGTCATGCCATAGGCTTCCGCCGTTTCCAGCTGCGCGCGCGGCACGGCTTGCATGGCGCCGTAAAG
Source organism: Paracoccaceae bacterium (assembly GCA_041397045.1). Lineage (GTDB taxonomy): Bacteria > Pseudomonadota > Alphaproteobacteria > Rhodobacterales > Rhodobacteraceae > Paragemmobacter. Next base: position 180,733 of record JAWKXK010000009.1, on the reverse strand, counting down.
GACATTGGCCGCAAAGGCCCCGAACACCAGCGCAAAGGTAAAGACGGCCAGCGCAAAGGCATAGGCGGAATGCCAGATCGCCGACGATGCCGCCAAAGGCACCTTGGCCGCCGCGCAAACCCGGAATTCCGTGCCGTTCCAGACCGGCTGCCCCAGATCATCGCAGACGAACAGATGCTTGGTCCATTCGATCCCCTGATCCAGCGCGATCACGAAGAACAGGAAATAGACGATGTCCGGCACGCCCCGCACGGCGGCGATATAACCCCGCCCGATCAGCGACACCGGTAGAAAGGGCGACCGCGCCGCCATCGCGCCACCGAATCCGAAGGCCAGCGCCACCGGCGCGGTCACGGCCAGCAACATCAGGACCGTGGCAAAAGACCAATAGAACCTGAAATGCGTCCCTGTGGTCAGGTAGCAGCTCAGCCAGCTCAGGCCGGACAATTGGCTGGGATCGGCGCAATATTCGAACATGTGAAAGGGCGGGGCGGCCCGGGGGCCGCCCCTTTCCGCATCAGAAGGTCACGGCTTCGGGGCCGAACCATTTGGTGATCATGGCGTTCAGGCTGCCATCATCCTTCATCGACTGGATCGCCGCGTTCATCTTTTCCTTCAGCTCGGTGTCGGTTTCGCGCAGGCCGATGCCCACGCCGCCGCCCAGCTGCACTTCATTGGCAAGCAGCACCAGCTCGCCGTTCGAATCCGCCGCGATCGGGGCCAGATAGTCCTTGTCGGCGAAGACGGCATCCGCCTCGCCATTCTTCACGGCGGCCACGGTTTCATCCGGTGTCGCGAATTCCAGCAGCGTCGCGCCCGACTCGGCCACGTAACCCGCCTGGATCGTGCCGGTCTGCGCCGAAACCACCGCGCCCTCGCCGGTATTCGCCTCGGCCGTCAACGCCAGATAGGCCGAAGAGGCCGGAGGAATGTAGTTCTGCGAAAAGTCGATGACTTCTTCACGCTCTGCCGTGATCGACATGCCGGCCATGATCATGTCGTAGTTGCCCGATTGCAGGTTCGGGATGATCGAATCCCACGCGTTCTGCACGAATTCGCAGTTCAGCGAGGCGCGCTTGCAAAGCTCGTTGCCAAGCTCGATCTCATAGCCGGTCAGCTGGCCGGTCGCCTGATCAATATAGTTGTAGGGCTCATAGGCGCCTTCGGTGCCGATCCGCACCACGTCCTGCGCCAGCGCGGCGCCCGCAGTCAGCGCCATCAGCGCGGTGGCAAGCATCATCTTTTTCATCGGTATCTCCCAGGGTTGATGCAATCTTGTTCTTGTCCGGCGCTCAGGCCGTGGCGGAAAGAAAGCCGCGCAGCCGTTCGGTCTGCGGGTTTCCGAAAAGCGTGTCGGGTGGACCCTCTTCCTCGATCCTGCCCTGATGCAGGAAAATGACATGGTCCGACACATCGGCGGCAAGCCGCATGTCATGCGTGACAAGGATCATCGTGCGCCCTTCATCGGCCAGCGCCTTGATGACCTTCACCACCTCCTGCTCCAGTTCCGGGTCCAGCGCGCTGGTCGGCTCATCGAACAAAAGCGCGCGCGGCTCCATGCACAGCGCCCGCGCGATGGCCGCGCGCTGCTGCTGCCCACCCGAAAGCTGCGCAGGCCAAGCCTCGCATTTCTCCACGATCCCCACCTTGGCCAGATAGGCGCGCGCCTTTTCCTCCACCTCCTTCGGATCGCGACGCAGCACCGTCACCGGGGCCTCCATCACGTTCTGAAGGATGGTCATGTGCGACCACAGGTTGAACTGCTGGAACACCATCGACAGGTTCGTGCGCATCCGCATCACCTGCGCCTTGTCGGCGGGGTGGCGATTGTGGCCCGTCCCCTTCCAGCGCACGGCCTCGCCCTCGAACTCGATCTCGCCGTCCTGGCTTTCCTCCAACATGTTGCAGCAGCGCAGAAGCGTGGATTTCCCCGAACCCGACGACCCGATGAGCGAGACGACATGCCCGCGCGGCGCGACCAGATCCACCCCCTTCAGCACTTCAAGCTGGCCATAGCTCTTGTGCAGGTTGCGGATGCGGATGACAGGCGTGTCGGGGCTGGGATTGGTCACGTGGCTCGTCGCGCTGTTGAACTTGGTTGCCGAGTAAGGCGCATCATTCGGGGCAATGCAACGTCCTTTCGGTATAGCGTCGCACGGATCGCCGCCGATTTGATCAGTTCGCCTGGCCGATCTGCTCAGGTGCGGGCGGGATGGGCACGGCCAGATAATCCGCCGCCGGGATCGCCACAACCCCGCGCAGGCGCAGCGCCGCGCGATCCGCCGCCGACAGCCGCGCGATGGCCGCGCCGATGGCGGCGCGGATCGCCCCGGCATCACGGCCCCGGGCGGTGATATAGGGCAGGGCAGGGGTTGGATCGGTCGCCCCGATCACCTTCACGCCCGAGACATCCTCGAATTCCGAAATCAGCGCCCATGTCAGCGCGTCGATGGCGGCAAGATCGGCCCGCCCCTCCGCCACTGCAAGGAAAGAGGCCCGATGCGACCCCGTCTCCGGCCCCGGCATCAGCCGAATGCCCTGCACCCGCGCCTGATTCACCGGCGCGGCCCAGCCCGATTGCGACATCCCGTCATTGAAGGCGATCCGCGCGCCGTCGAATTCCGCGAATCCTTCGCGCGGATCATCGGCCCGCGCGATCAGGATCGACCGGTAATATCCCGGCGGGCAGCCCTCATTCCCGAAATCCGGGGTGCCCACCAGATCCACCCGCCCATGCAGCCGCGCGCGATAGGGAAAGCCGCAAGTCTGCGACAGGATCAGGTCCGGATCTTCCCATTGCGGCATCAAGACCGCATCGCCCCGACGCAAGCCTTCCGGCGCGGCGATCCCCCGCGCGGCCAGTTCCTCGCGGATCAGCGCCCAGTAGCGATCCGTCTCGGCCCGCAGTTCCGGGCGATCATACATCGGCAGCGACACGATCATCCCCGCTCCGCCGCCCGTTCGGCCCGCTGCCGCGCCAGCCCCGATTCCACATCCGTCAGGCCAAGCAACGAGGCGACCATGCGCAACAGCCGGTCCTCCTCGGCATCGCGCACCCCATCGGCCAGCGCCACGCGCCACAGTGCCTCCATCAGCGCGGCGCGGTCCTCAAGGGCAGTGGCGGCCTTCAGCGCGCGGGTGAAGCGCACGGTATCGGGGGCCACGGATTCCAGCTCCTCCGCCTCGGACCGCAGCCGCGCCACCTCAAAGGGGCCAAGGCCATGGCGGGCCATCAGGATGCGGTCGATGCGCTCCACCTCTTCGGCGGAATAAAGACCATCTGTCTTTGCCACCCGCACCAGCAGCGCCGCCAAGGCAAGGCGCGCATCGGGTTCGGTCAGGCGGGCGGGTTCGGGGGCGCTCAGCGCGCGCAGGATCGCTTGCAACATGGGCAGGACATTATCATTCGCCGCGCCTGCGGCAAGACATGGCGCTTCACGCTTCGGGGATGGCGATGCGCCCGTCCGACAGGGCCACCGCCGCGCCCCGGATGCGCACGGCGCGGATCGCGCCCGCCGCCACCGCCACCGTCATATGCAGATCCGAGGGCCGCCCCATCTCCACCCCCTGCCGCAGATGGAACCGCGTCTCCCCCTCCCGCAGCGCCCCACTGTCCATCAGTTGCGCCGCAAGGATCGCCGTGGCCGACCCCGTCGCCGGGTCTTCCGGTATCCCCGCCGTGGGCGAAAACATCCGCGCCCGGAAATCGCAGTCCGCGCCCGGGGTATAGAGATAGGCGCTATCGACCCCCGCCGCCGCCATCACCCTGTCCCAATGCGGCTGCATCGGCCGGGCCTTCGCCAAGGCCGCAAGCGACGCGACCGGCACATAAAGGAACCTCGGCCCGCCCTGCCAGATGCCGGGCCGGTGCGCGCCAAAGCCGACTTCGCCCGCCTCAATCCCCAGCGCATCGGCCAACGCCGCATCCACCCGGCCATCCGTCCCATGCGGAATGACGGGGGCGGTGAACTCTGCCTCCGTCACGCCACCCTTGCGCCAGACCGTGACAGGCACCAGCCCCGCCTCCTCCTCCAGCACCAGATGCGACTCGAAATCGCCCGGCCCCGCATCCATCCCTGCCAGTAGCGCCGCGCAGCCGATGGTCGGATGCCCGGCAAAGGGGATCTCGGCGGTGGGAAAGAAGATCCGCACCCGCGCCCGATGCGCCCCGTCACGCGGCGCCATCACGAAAATCGTCTCCGACAGGTTGAATTCCCGCGCGATGGTCTGCATCTGCGCCGTGGTCAGCCCATCCGCGCCCAGCACCACCGCCAGCGGATTGCCGGTGAAGGCCCGCGTGGTGAACACATCCAGCGTGCGGAATTCAAGCATTCCCAAGCCCCCCGAACAGCGCATCCAGCCGCGCGCATTCCGCCTCGATCCCGTAGGGCGCATTCAGGATCCACATGCCCGATCCCACCATCCGGTGCCCCGCGCGCGCGGGCGGAAACAGCACCTCATGCCGCAAGGCACCCGGATGCGCCGCCATCAGGGCGCGCAGCATCGGCTCATGCGGGGCATCGGTCAGGATCGGATACCACAGCGCGATGATGCCCACGTTCCACTTCCGCGCCACCTGCCCGATGACCTTCGGGATCGTCTGGTAATCCGCCTTCACCTCATAGGACGGGTCGATCAGCAGCATCCCCCGCCGCGGCGTGGGCGGCGTGATCGCCAGCGCCATCTCGAACCCGTCGCGTTTTTGCACATGCGCGCCCCAGGGGGCCAGCAATCCCGCCAGCGCCGCATGTTCCTGCGGATGCAGTTCCGCCAGATGCATCACATCGCCCTCGCGCAGCCCCATCGCCGCCAGCAAGGGCGAGCCGGGATAGGCCGCCGCCCCATGCACCGCCCGCACCCCCTTCAGCGTGCGCAGATAGGGGTGATCTGCGGGGAAACCGGCCTCCAGTCGCGCGATGCCCTGCGCCGCCTCGCCCGTCTTGCCCGCCTCGGCCCCGCCAAGATCGTAAAGCCCGCGCCCGGAATGGGTTTCGATATAGCTCAGCGGCTTGTCCTTCTGCGTCAGGTAGTCGATCACCCAGGCCAGAAGCGCGTGCTTCTGCACATCGGCAAGGTTTCCCGCGTGATAGCTGTGCTGATAGGAAAGCATCCCCCCGCCTAACCCGGAACCGCCCCGCTTCGCAACGCCCCTCGCGGGGCCAATGGCGCGGGTGATGCATGGCGGTTGCAGATGGGGCCATTCCACCACGTCGCACCGCTCTTCGGTTTACAGCCCCCCGGGCGAAGGCGTAGCCAACGGAAAAACGCAACAGCGGGAACCGGGGACATGCTCGAAATCTTCACGGCCGAGGGGCTGACGGCCCTGGCGCAGGTCATTGCCATCGACCTTGTGCTTGCGGGCGACAATGCCGTTGTCATCGGGCTGGCCGCGGCCGGATTGCCCAAGGAGTTGCGGACCAAGGCCATCATCGTTGGCATCCTCGCCGCCACCGTCCTGCGCATCGCCTTCGCCATGGTGACGACGCAGCTCATGGCCGTGACCGGGCTTGTCCTTGCCGGGGGCATCCTCCTTCTCTGGGTCTGCTGGAAGATGTGGCGCGAATTGCGCGAAGGCCCGCATGACGATCAGATCGCCGAAGAGGCGCTGACGGGCGAGGATCTCAACCGCGACGGCCAGATCGCCCCCGCCCCGCGCAAGACCTTCCGTCAGGCCGCCATCCAGATCATCCTCGCCGATGTGTCGATGAGCCTTGATAACGTGCTGGCCGTGGCCGGGGCCGCGCGCGAACACCCCTCCGTCCTCGTCCTCGGTCTGGCCCTCTCCATCGCACTGATGGGGCTTGCGGCAAGCTTCATCGCGCGGCTGCTGAACAAGCATCGCTGGATCGCCTATGTGGGCCTGTTGATCATCGTCTATGTGGCGCTGAAGATGATCTGGGAAGGCTGGCACGAGGTGGGCCCCGCCATGGCGGCGATGTTGGGCTGACAGGGCAGCGCGAAGGCGTTTCCTGACGCAGGAAACGCGCCGGAATTTGACGCAAATTCCGGCCCTCCCGCGCGGCACCTCTCAGCGTTTTCTGCGTGCACAAAACGCCGCGAAATCTGCGTCAGATTTCGCTTACCTCACACCAGCCGGCTTACCTCGACTGCCGCGCGCACGAAATCGGCAAACAGCGGATGCGGCGCGAAGGGCTTCGATTTCAGCTCGGGGTGGAACTGCACGCCGATGAACCACGGGTGATCCTTCACTTCCACGATCTCGGGCAGCCGACCGTCGGGCGACATGCCCGAGAAGATCAGCCCGCATTTCTCCAGCTTGTCGCGATACTGGATATCCACCTCATAGCGGTGGCGGTGGCGTTCCTCGATCGTGGTGGCACCATAAACCCCCGCCACCTTCGATCCTTCCGCCAGCGTCGCCGTATAGGCCCCCAGCCGCATCGTGCCGCCCTTGTCATCGCTCAGCTTGCGCGCGACGACATGGTTGCCCTGCACCCATTCCTTCAGGTGATAGACTACAGGCGTGAACCGCTTCGCCCCGGCCTCGTGATCGAATTCCTCCGACCCCGCATTCGTCAGCCCCGCCAGATTGCGCGCGCTTTCGATCACCGCCATCTGCATGCCCAGACAGATGCCCAGATAGGGGATCTTCTTTTCCCGCGCGAATTGCGCCGCCTTGATCTTCCCCTCGGTCCCCCGCTCGCCGAAACCGCCCGGCACCAGGATCGCATGGAAATTCTCCAGCCATGGCGCGGGATCCTCGCGTTCAAAGATCTCGGCGTCGATCCATTGCGCCTTGACCCGCGTCCGGTTCGCCATCCCGCCATGGGTCAGCGCCTCGGCGATGGATTTATAGGCATCCTCCAACTGGGTGTACTTGCCCACGATGGCCACCCGCACCTCGCCCTCGGCGTTCAGCAGGCGGTCCATCACATCCTCCCAGCGCGCAAGGTTGGGCTTGGGCGCGGGGGTGATGCCAAAGGCATCCAGCACAGCCTGATCCAGCCCCGCCCGGTGATAGGCCAGCGGCGCCTCGTAGATCGTCTTCAGGTCATAGGCGGGGATCACCGCCTCTTTGCGCACATTGCAGAACAGCGCGATCTTCTCGCGCTCCTTCTCCGGGATCGGATGCTCCGACCGGCAGACCAGCACATCGGGGGCCAGACCGATCGACTGCAACTCCTTCACCGAATGCTGCGTGGGCTTGGTCTTCAACTCGCCGCTCGCCGCCAGATAGGGCAAGAGCGTCAGATGCATCAGGATCGACTGCCCGCGCGGGCGTTCATGGATGAACTGGCGGATCGCCTCAAAGAAGGGCAGCCCCTCGATATCGCCCACCGTGCCGCCGATCTCGCACAGCATGAAATCCACCTCGTCATCGCCAATGCGAAGGAAGTCCTTGATTTCATTGGTCACGTGGGGGATTACCTGAATGGTCTTGCCCAGATAGTCGCCCCGGCGCTCCTTCTCCAGCACGTTCGAATAGATGCGCCCGGAAGAGATGCTGTCGGTCTGGCGCGCATGCACGCCGGTAAAGCGTTCATAATGCCCAAGGTCCAGATCGGTTTCCGCGCCATCGTCGGTGACGAAAACCTCGCCATGTTCAAAGGGCGACATCGTGCCGGGATCCACGTTCAGATAGGGGTCCAGCTTGCGCAACCGCACCGTATAGCCCCGCGCCTGCAACAGCGCACCCAGCGCCGCCGAGGCCAGCCCCTTGCCAAGCGAGGACACGACGCCGCCGGTGATGAAGATATAGCGCGCCATGGTCGGATCTCCCGTGATGTCATGTCCAAAGGGGCGATGTGATCCCCATCAGGGAATCGCATCATCACGGGAGTTAAGCCTTAATCCACCTCGGCCCGGCTTGCAACCGGACCGCAAGATGCAGGCCCATCCGTGGCTTTTTCGTCAATACGTGGTGGTTATTCGCTGGCGGCGGGCGGTGTTGCCGGGGCGTCCGCCGCGGGCGGCGCAAGCGGCGCATCCGCGGGGGCGGGCGGCAGCAGGTCGGATCCGGCCGGAAGATCGGCCGCGGGCGGTGCCGCCGGGGCATCCACGCCGATCTGATCCAGAACCGAAGACCCCTCCGTGCCACGCGCGGCAAGAACCGTAAGGGTCAGCGACGTCGCGATAAAGGCCGCGGCCAGCAGCCATGTCAGTTTCTGGAGCGCCGTGGTGGCCCCCCGGCCCGACATCACGGAATTGCCGCCGCCCATGCCCAGACCACCGCCTTCGGACCGCTGCAGAAGCACGATGCCCACCAGCAGCAGCGCAAGGATCAGATGGATGGTTAGGACGACATTTTCCATGAAGGCGCTTTCCGTAACTGACGCGCCTATCTAGGCGCAAGCGGGATAGGGCGCAAGTAGGCGTGTCACCCGGCGTGCGGCCCTTCGCACACGGCCGAAAGCTTGTTGCCGTCCGGATCGCGCACATAGCAGGCATAGAAAGAGGGGCCAAAGGGCCGCAACCCCGGCGCGCCCTCATCCGTCCCGCCATGCGCCAGCGCCGCGCGGTGGAAGGCGTCCACGGCGGCGCGGGTCTCGGCGATCAGCGCGGGCATGGAGCCATTGCCCACAGTTGCGGGCCGCCCGTCGAAGGGCCGCGTGATCCAGAGGCGGCAGCGCGTGTCGCCGGGGGCGGCGTAGCCGATTTCAGTCTCCAGCGTGCGGGCGCGTGTCAGCCCGAGGGTCGCCATGACGGGATCATAGAAACGCGTCGCGCGAGAGAGGTCGTTGGTGCCGAGGGTGATGTAAAGGAACATGGGGCAAGCCTGCCATCCGGGGCGTGCCACTGCAAGCAACGCGCGCCGCAAATTTCTTTTGAAGAAATTTGCCAAATTCGTTCAGAACGAATTTGGCTCCCCGCTGCCGCCGCCGCGACCATTTCCCCGTTTCCATCCCCCCCGCGCCCGGCTATAGGACGCACGGTTTCACCGGACCGGAAAAGGACATCTCCGATGGCAAACGTGGTGGTCGTGGGCGCCCAATGGGGCGACGAGGGCAAGGGCAAGATCGTCGACTGGCTGTCGGAACGCGCCGACATCGTCGCCCGCTTTCAGGGCGGTCATAATGCCGGCCACACGCTGGTGATTGATGGCAATGTCTACAAGCTCTCGCTGCTTCCCTCCGGCATCGTGCGCGGCGGCAAGCTGTCGGTGATCGGGAATGGCGTGGTGTTGGACCCTTGGGCGCTCTTGTCCGAGATCGAAAAGCTGCGCGGGCAGGGCGTTGAGGTGAACCCCGACAACCTGCTGATCGCCGAGAACACCCCGCTCATCCTGCCCGTGCATGGCGAGTTGGACCGCGCCCGCGAAGGCCAGACAGCGGTGGCCAAGATCGGCACCACCGGCCGCGGCATCGGCCCCGCCTATGAAGACAAGGTCGGCCGCCGCACCGTGCGCGTGGCTGATCTGGCGGACGAAGCCACGCTCGACCTGCGCATTGGCCGCCTGCTGACGCATCACAACGCCCTCCGCGCAGGCCTCGGCCTCGACCCCATCGACGCGGTCGCCCTCAAGGCGCAACTCCTTGAGGTGGCCCCCAAGATCCTACCCTACGCCAAACCCGTCTGGAAAGTGCTGACCGAGGCCCGCCGCGCGGGCAAGCGCATCCTCTTCGAAGGCGCGCAAGGCTCGCTCCTCGACGTCGACTTCGGCACCTATCCCTATGTCACCTCCTCCAACACATTGGCGGGGATGGCCGCCACCGGCACGGGCCTTGGCCCCACGGCGGTGGATTTCGTCTTGGGCATCGTCAAGGCCTATACCACCCGCGTCGGCGAAGGCCCCTTCCCGACCGAGCTTTTCGACGAAGATGGCGAACGTCTGGGCGTGCGCGGACATGAATTCGGCACCGTCACGGGCCGCAAGCGCCGCTGCGGCTGGTTCGATGCCGTGCTGGTGCGCCAGACCTGCGCCACCTCGGGCGTGTCGGGCATCGCGCTCACGAAACTCGATGTGCTGGACGGCTTTGAAACCCTGCGCATCTGCACGGGCTATGAACTGGATGGCGAGAAGCTGGACTACCTGCCCACCGCCGCCAACCTTCAGGCCCGCGTGACCCCGATCTACGAGGAAATGGAAGGCTGGACGCAATCCACCGCCGGCGCACGGTCCTGGGCCGATCTGCCCGGCGCGGCGATCAAATATGTCCGCCGGATCGAGGAATTGATCCAGTGCCCGGTCGCGCTACTTTCCACCTCGCCCGAACGGGACGACACGATCCTCGTGACCGATCCCTTCGCAGATTGAAAGGATCCAGATGGCGCTGCCCTACAAGACCCGGCGCAGGCTTTCGCTTCTGATATTGCTCATCGGGCTGCCGCTTTACATCGCGGCGGCCCTTTTCGTGATCAGCCTGTTCGACCGTCCCCCGATCTGGCTGGAATTCGTGATCTATGTCGCGCTGGGCGTTGTCTGGGCGATTCCCTTCCGCTCCGTCTTTCGCGGCATCGGGCAGGCCGATCCCGATGCGCCGGGCAACGGCGGCCCGTCCCAATAGAAAAAGGCGGACCGTTCCCGGTCCGCCCTTCCCCTGGGGCCTGAGTGGCAGCTCTCGGCCCGCGATCCCTTAGCCTGCGATCTTGCGGGCCTCGGCCAGATAGGCCGATTCATCCGACAGCGTGAACTGCCCGCGCCGCACCTTGGCAAAGCGCCCGTTGCGCAGCAGCGAACCAAAGCTACGCAGCCCATCCTCGCGCTGAAAGCTGCCCTGCGGCACGACCGCGCTCAGATGCTGCATCAGTTGCGGGCGGCTGAAATGCGACCGGCCTTCGATCCCGGCCAGATAGGCGGCCGATGCCTCAAGGATCTGCTCAAGGCTGGTCGCGCCGACCCGTTCGACGAATTCGGCAAATCCCCGGCTGTCGCCAAAGAGATTGGCCAGATCCTCGTCGCCATCATCCTCGGACAGATCAAGATCTGCCGCCGTTGCCATGCCGAGGCCCCCCGTCGTCACGCGGCGCGGGCGGATCGGCGCGGCAGCCGCTCCGGTTGCGGGCTGCGCCACTGGCGCGGTAGCCGGACGCGGGCGATCAATGCGCTGCTCCGAAACCAGAACCAGCGGGGCAGGGCGTTCGGCCTGTGCCTCGGGCGCGGCGCTGCGCCCGGGAAGGGCGGCTTTCACGACCATGGCCAGATCGTTGCGATAGCGCGCCAGACGCGACACCGTCTCTGCCGTGCCCGTCGTGTCGCCCGTCACCTTGCGGTCCGCCACGGTGGCGGCGACAGCGGCCTTCAGATGGGCGATCGCGGATTGGCGGCGCTTGATTTCGCTGCCTTCCATTTCGGTATCGGTCTGCTGCATCAGTCGGCCCAGCGACTCGTCGGCAGAGGCCCCTTCAAAGGGCTTGCGCGGATCGGCCTGCACGGCGGGGGCGGCGGTTTCGGACAGACCGTCCTGATCTTCCCCGCCCAGACGCAGCGCCGCAAGTTCGCGCTGCAACTCGGCCTCATCCTCGGCCGACAGCAGGGCGCCGATCCTGTCCTCGGCGGGCGATGCCACCTCGGGCTGGGGCGCGGGGGCCTCGGCTGCGGTCTCTTCCTCGATCTCGGCAAAGGCGTCGGCGGAAATCGTCGGCGCGGCCTCGGCCTCGGCGGGCTTGACCTCCAACTCGTCGCCCCGGCGGATGCGGATCACGCGGGCGCGGGCACGCTGCAGCTTTTCGGCGGCACCGGGGCGCAGTTCCAACCCCGTGGGGGCCTCGGTTGCGGGGGTCTCATCCTCCTGATCCGGCGTCGGCTCTGCGGCATCGGCCACAGCCGCCGCTTCCGCAGGCGCAGCCTCGGCAGCCTCGGGCCAGGCGCTGTCGGCTTCCGGCGCGGTTTCCGCGGCGACAGGGGCCTCCTCAACGGTGGCCTCCTCAACGACGGCCTCCTCAACGGTGACTTCGTCAGGCGCAGCTTCGGTGTCCGTCCGGCCCAGCACCGCCCCGAGCGAGGCAAAGAGCGCCTCATCCGATTGCGCCGCTTCGGCGGGTTCGGCGCTGTCCTGCGCCGGATCCTCGGCCCGTTCGGCAACGGGCGCATCGGGCATATCGGTTCCATCCAGCGCGGCCCGCAGCGAATCGCTCAGTCCGGCGTCCAGATCAACCTCGGCATCCCCGGCCATCGGCACGCTCTCCAGCGGCTCCGCCTCTTCCGCCTCAGCCTCTTCCGTCATCGCGACCGGCGCTTCCTCGGCTGCGCTCTCCGCGATCAGCGCCTCGGGGGCCATCTCGGGTTCAACCGCTTCGGCTTTGGTCATGGCGGGTTCGTCATGCAGCGCTTCGGTCAGCGCGGCGATGTCGAAGGCCTCTTCTTCCTCGGCCATCTCGGGCGTGGCAGAGGCTTCGGTTTCCTCGGGCAGGTCCGACGCGATATCGGCCTCGGCCTCGGGCAGGAAATCGGCCAGCGCCTGTTCCGATGCGGGATCCAGCACATCGGCGTGCTGGTCCTCCAGATATTCCGGAATGGCAAAGCTCAGCACGGGCGACGTCGCCATCGCCGTTTCGGCAGGCTGCGCCGCGATTTCAGAACGCAGACGCGACAGCCGTTCCACCACCGATTCCGCCGCGCTTTCGCTGGCGGGGGCAAGGCTGGGCCGCGTCGCTTCTGCGGTGACGGTTTCGGCGGCTGCCTCCGCCACGGCTGCCTCTGCAACAGGCGCCTGCGGGGCGGGGGTATCCTGAACGGTGGTCGCCGTCACATTCGCCGCGGCAACAGGGGCAACGGCCGCGACGGGCGCAGGGGCCGGGGTCGGGGTCGGCTCCACCACGGCAACGGCGGGCCGTGCCTCGGCACCATCCGCCGCGCGCCCATCCGGATCGCTGGCCCGCAGGACAACGCCATTCTCCTGGATCTTCGCCTCGACCCGGCGCTGGATTTCGCGCTCTGCGATCTGATGCAGCATGGCGGCATCGGGCGTCGGGGGCTCCGCGCCGAAATACCTGTCCCCTGCCGCAAGATCGCGGAAGTATTCTGCAATCGCCTTCATGGTGTTGAAGGGATCGTCAAAACCCTCGAGGGTACATGAGAAGGTCCCGTAGGAGACCGTTAGAATCTTACTCGCACCATTCATCGGATGCTCGCTTTCCGCCAGTTCGATGTCCTCAATCTACCCGGCTCCTGATCGTTTTCATGGACAGATAGGGGTAATTTGAAGGATTGATTATGGCCCACGAACGCTCGACTTGCCTCAATTGGAAAGACAGTATTGCCATGAATGCCCCGATTGTCCAATCATCCACGGGGGTGACACTTGTCGGCGGCGGCCCTGTCACAAAGGCCGAATTCCGCATGGCAACCGCCCGTGCGCCAAGGATTCTCGCCGCCGATGCGGGGGCGGATCGGGCACTGGCGGCGGGCTATGTCCCCGAGGCGGTGGTGGGCGATTTCGACTCGATCTCGGATGCGGCACGGGCGCGGCTGGGGCCTGCGCGATTGTTCCCGATTCCTGAACAGATGACGACCGATTTCGACAAGGCCCTCCGCTCGGTCGAGGCCCCCTTCACGCTGGCCCTGGGCTTTGCGGGCGCGCGGATCGACCATGGCCTTGCCGTCTTCGCCAGCCTCGCGCGCCACACGGCGCGCCGCTGCCTTGTGATCGGGCCGCGCGACGTGGTCTTTCACGCCCCGCCCCGCCTGCAGCTTGGCCTGCGGCCCGGGGATCGGCTGTCGCTCTTTCCCATGGCCCCGGTCACCGGGCGCAGCGACGGGCTGGAATGGCCCATCGACGGGCTGGCCTTCGCCCCCGACGGGATGATCGGCACCTCGAACCGCGTCACCACCCGGCAGGTCCGGCTGGAATTCGACGGCCCCGGCATGCTCGTCATCCTGCCGCGCGCGCGGCTGGATGCGGCGATCAGATCGCTTCTGCCGGAAGGCTGGCAGCCGCCCGCCGCTTCGCCTTCGCGCTCAGCCGCTCGCGGTGAATGACATAAAGCCCAGACGACACGATGATCGCGATGCCCGCCCATGTCATCGCATTGGGGAAATCGCCAAAGATCAGATAGCCCAGCGCCACCGCCGCCACGATCTCGGTATAATGCAGCGGGGCCAGCGTCGCCGAAGGCGCGTATTTCAGCGCATAGGTCATGCACATGTGGCTGACCCCGGCCCAGAACCCCACCCCGAACAGCCACAGCCAGTTCAGCCCCGGGCATCACCGGATCAAGCTGCGCCCAACCCGTGCCATCGAACAGAACCATCAGCGGAACCGCAATCGCGATCCCCGCCAGCGAGGTATGCAACTGCATCGTCACCGGATGCATGTAGGCCGCCATCGCGCGCGTCACCAGCATGTAGAAGGCGAAGGAAAACGCTGTCCCCAGCGGCCAGAGCGCGACATAGCCGAAGGCCGCGATCGACGGCTGGATCACCAGCAAAGCGCCGCAGAACCCCACGGCGCTGGCCGCGATGCGGCGCGGGCCGACCTCGTCGCCAAAGATCAGGCTGCCCAGGATCAGCAGGATGAACGGCTCGACAAAGGCGATGGCCAGCGCATCCGCCACCGGCATCACCGCGATGCCCGACACAAAGGAAAAGGTGGACAGGATCAGGAAGACCGCCCGCAGAAACACGAAACCCAGCACCCGCGGGCTGACAGCCCAGGGCAGGCCCATCCACAGCACCACAGGCAGCATCAAGGCCCCCTGCACCACGAAGCGCGCCGCGGTGATCTGGCCCACCGGGATGCCGTTCTCGGCCGCCAGCTTCGATGAAACGTCCAAAAGCGGCGCCAGCATGCAGAAGCACAGCATGAGGACGATGCCGGGAAAGATGCGATCCTGTGTCATCCCCTTGGCCTAGCCGGGCCATCCCGGCCCGTCCATCCCGAAACCGACATCAGCAGTTCGGCACGTTCACCGCCAGCCCGCCAAGGCTCGTTTCCTTGTATTTCTCATGCATGTCCCGCCCCGTCTGGCGCATCGTCTCGATGCAGACATCAAGGCTCACCAGATGGATCCCGTCCCCCCGCAATGCCAGCGACGCCGCCGACACCGCCTTAATCGCGCCCAAGCCGTTCCTCTCGATGCAAGGCACCTGCACCAGCCCCTTCACCGGGTCGCAGGTCATGCCCAGATGATGCTCCAACGCGATTTCGGCGGCATTCTCCACCTGTTCCGACGTGCCGCCCAGCACGGCACACAGCCCCGCCGCCGCCATGGCCGCCGCTGATCCCACCTCCGCCTGACAGCCGCATTCCGCGCCGCTGATACTGGCATTGTGCTTCACCAGCCCCCCGATGGCCGAGGCCGTCAGCAGGAATTCCCCAACGCGCGACGCCGAAGCCCCCGGCACATGGTCCAGCCAATAGCGGATCACCGCAGGCACCACCCCCGCCGCGCCATTCGTCGGCGCGGTCACCACCTGCCCACCGGCGGCGTTCTCCTCATTCACCGCCATCGCATAAAGCGACATCCAGTCGTTGATCGTATGCGGCGGCGTCATGTTCAGCCCGCGTTCCGCCAGCAGCGCATCATGGATGCCCTTGGCGCGGCGGCGCACCTTCAACCCGCCGGGCAGGATGCCCTCACCCGCCATCCCGCGCGTGATGCAATCGTTCATCACCTGCCAGATCCGCTCCATCCCCCGGTCCAGATCGGCGGCGCTGCGGAACTTCAACTCATTCGCCCGCTTCATCGCCGCGATGGACAGGCCAGATGCCTTGGCCATGGCCAGCATCTCATCGGCCTTCTCGAACGGATAGGGCACATCCGCCCGCGCCTTGGCCTTCGCGCCCCCCGCCTCGGCCAGTTCCCCCGCGGTCAGCACGAAACCGCCCCCGATGGAGTAATAGGTTTCCTCCATGATCACGTCGCCCTGCGCGTCCGTGGCCTTCAGGATCATCCCGTTCGCATGGCCCGCCAGCGCCGGGCCATAGTCAAAGACCAGATCCTTGCCCGGATCAAAGGCCAGCGCCCCCATCCCCGGCACCTCGATCACCTTGCGCGCCTTGATATCGGCCAGCGTCGCCTCGGCCTTTTCTGCGTCATAGCTCGCAGGCTCGAACCCGGCGAGGCCAAGGATCGTGGCCCGGTCCGTCGCATGGCCCACGCCGGTAAAGGCCAGCGATCCATGCAGCGATGCCCGCAGCCCGTGAAAATGAAAGGGAGAGGCGCGCATCTTCTCCAGAAACCGCGCCCCGGCGACCATCGGCCCCATCGTGTGGCTGGAAGACGGGCCGACACCCACCTTGAACATGTCGAAGACGGAAAGAAACATCGGATTACGCCTCGGGCTGAGTGAAGAAGGCCCCGCTCAGCCCATTGGCCGCCGCCGCGCGGATCGCGGCGGGCCGTGCCTCGCAGGCGCGGGCAATGGCCAGCAGGGCAGGGGTGTCATGTGCGGAAATGGCAAGATCCGCCGCCCATGGAAAGGCGCGGAGCCAGCGCAGAAGCATGGAAATGTAAAGTCCCAGCACCCCCGGCTCTTCCGGCGAAAGCCAGTCCGGGCGGGTTTCGGCCATGGCATCCAGCGTGGCCAGCCGCTCCACCAGCCGCGCGCGCGCCGCTTCGGCCACGATGCGGGCGTGGGTCTCGCTCACCCGGTAGGGATGGATCAGGTCCATCGCCGCCGTATGGATCCCGTTGTTGACGAAGACAAACCAGGACAGATACGCCCCCCGCGCGGCCGTGCCCGGCGCCGGTGCCAGTCCATGCCTTTCGCCCAGATACAGAAGACAGGCCCCCGTCTCGAAGATCGTCCCTTCGGGCGTCTCCAGTGCCGGCACCAGCCCAAGGGGATGGCGCGCCAGATGGGCGGGGGATTTCAACTCTCCCGCATCGGGATCCAGAAAGACCGCTTCATAGGGCAGGCCCGTTTCCTCCAGCGCCTGATGCACCGCCAGATTCGCGAAATCCGGCACCCCGTAAAGCTTGTACATCCCGTTCTCCCTTGCGGCCCGCGCAGAATGCGCCGGGGCACAATGGCACGTCCTGCGGAAAGCGACATTCGGAATGCGTATTCCGCACATCTTTCCGCCGGTTTTTACCTTCCGTTAACCCAAGGCCCCCATCCTGCGCCCATCCCCCGCATCGGAGAAGCCATGCGCCGCGCCATCCTCCTGCTTGCCCTCCTCTCCCCGCCCGCCCTGGCGCAGGACGCGCCCGCCCCGCCGGCCTTGGTCCTGCCCGCCACCCTCGCGCCCGAGGTGGCCGAGGCGATCCTCGCCCGCCCCGACCGTTTCGCCGATCTGGCCGCCGATCTGATCCATGGTCACGGCACGGGCGGGGCCATCGCCCCGGCAGCCATCGAAACCGCCATCGCGCTGGATCGCGCCTATTTCCGCGCGCGGGCCATGCGGCCCTTCATGGAAGCCGATCTTGATGCCGACGGCACCTTGAAGGCCCCCGAAATCACCGCCCGCGCGGCCACGCTCTCCACCACCGGCCGGGCGCGGCTGATGCGCCAGCAGGCCGATGCCGATGCCGATTCCGATGGCACGATCACCCAAGCCGAACTTTCCCGCCACGCCGAGGCGGCCACCGCCCGGGCCTTGCGCCCGGCAGAAGAGGCGCTTCTTCGCGCCGTCGCCGCCTTTGACGCCAATGCCGATGGCGTGACGGACCTTTCCGAAATCGCGCAGGCCATGCAATCCGCCCCGGCCGACTGACTGGCCTCCACCGCCGGGCAGCGGCAATTCGCCCTTACACCACACGCCCGCATTGCCTATAAGGGGCACGATCCGAAGGAGGTGCCCCATGCCCGCAGAGCTTTCCCCCATCGACAAGGCGAAATTCGTGGCCGCCAAGCGCGCGACCGAATTCGTCGAAGACGGGATGAAACTTGGCCTTGGCACCGGGTCTACCTCGGCCTGGATGGTGCGCTGCCTTGCCGAGCGCATCCGCGAGGAAGGGCTGCGCGTCGTGGGCGTGCCGACCTCCACCCGCACGGCGGAACTCGCAGCCTCGCTCGGCGTGCCGATCTCGACGCTGGATGAGATGAAATGGCTCGATCTCACCATCGACGGCGCGGATGAATTCGACCCCCATCTCGCGCTGATCAAGGGCGGCGGCGCGGCCCTTCTGCAGGAAAAGATCGTGGCCACCGCTTCGGACCAGATGATCGTCATCGCCGATGCCGCGAAAGAGGTCACCCAACTCGGTGCCTTCCCCCTCCCGGTCGAGGTGATCCCCTTCGGCTGGCAAACGACCAAGGCCCTGATCGAGGAAACCCTCGTCTCGCTGGATGTGATGAACCGCGATTGCACGCTGCGCATGAACGGCGACCGCCCCCTGGTGACGGATGAGGCCAATTTCATCATCGACCTGCACCTCAAACGCATCGGCAACCCGCGCCAGCTTGCGCTCGTGCTGAACCAGATCCCCGGCGTCGTGGAAAACGGGCTCTTCATCGACATCTGCGACATCGTGGTGATCGGCCATGGCGATGGCCGCGTCACCGTGCGCGACATCAATCAGGGCACCGAGGGCGAGGATTTCGTCGAATTCGCCCCCACCGACAACATCTTCGCGGATATGGAATGACCTTCGACACCGACCTCTTCGTGATCGGCGGCGGCTCCGGCGGCGTTCGCGCCGCCCGCATCGCGGCAGCCGAAGGCGGCGCCCGCGTCATGCTGGCCGAAGAAAGCCGGATGGGCGGCACCTGCGTCATCCGGGGCTGCGTGCCGAAAAAGCTGATGGTCTTCGCCTCCGCCTTCCCCGACCTGATGGAAGACGCCAACGCCTATGGCTGGCGCGTGAAATCCGAAGGTTTCGACTGGCCCCGCTTCCGCACCGCGCTCGAGGCGGAACTGACGCGGCTGGAAAACGCCTATCGCGCCACCCTCGTCAATGCGGGCGTCACCATCCACGATGCCCGCGCCACCGTGGTCGATCCCCATACCGTGCGCCTCGCCACCGGCGAGACGATCACCGCCGGGCATATCCTGATTGCCACCGGCGGCTGGCCCTTCGTCCCCGATATCCCGGGCCGCGACCTTGCCATCACCTCGAACGAGATCTTCCATCTCGACACGCTGCCCAAACGCGCCCTTGTCGTGGGAGGCGGCTATATCGCGTCGGAATTCGCCTGCATCCTGCACGGGCTTGGCGTCGAAACCACGCAATATTACCGCGGCGCGCAGATCCTGCGCGGCTTTGACGATGAATCGCGCGGCCATGTCGCCAATGCCATGCAGACCCGCGGCATCGCCATCCATTGCGGCACCGATGTGATCCGGCTGGAAAAGACCGCCACCGGCATCTCTGCCGTCGCCACCGACGGGACAGAGCGGGAATTCGATCTCGTGCTTTACGCCACCGGTCGCCGCCCCAATGCCGTGGGGTTGGGTCTGGAAGATCTCGGCGTGAAATTCGGCCGCAACGGCCAGATCCTTGTCGATGAATGGTCGCAGACCGCCGTTCCCTCGATCTTCGCCGTGGGCGATGTGACCGACCGCGTCAACCTGACGCCGGTCGCCATCCGCGAAGGCCATGCCTTTGCCGATACCGTCTTCCGTGGCATCCCCACGCGCTTTGACCACGGCCTCATCGCCTCGGCCGTCTTCACCCAGCCCGAGCTTGGCAGCATCGGCCTGACCGAAGAACAGGCCCGCGATCAGGAACCGATCGAGGTCTATTCCGCCACCTTCCGCCCGATGAAGACGCTTTTCGCGGGCCGTCAGGACAGGGTGCTGATGAAGCTGGTGGTCAGCCAGTCCAGCCGCAAGGTTCTGGGCTGCCATATCGTCGCACCCGAAGCGGGCGAACTGATCCAGCTTGCCGCCATCGCCATCGGCATGGGGGCCACGAAAGAGGATTTCGACCGCACCGTCGCCGTTCATCCGACCATGGCCGAAGAACTGGTGACGATGCGCAAAGCCAGCCGAAAAGGCTAGACGCGGGCAGGCAACTGCTTGAATTTGACGCGGGCATGACCAGTTTATGCCGGAAGACAAGAAAAAGGGTTCGATCAATGGCAGGAAGCGGAGGTCCCTGGGGCGGCGGTGGCGGCCCGGGCGATGATGACCGGAACGGCGGGCGCGGTGGAGATGATCGCCGCGGGGGCCGCAAGCCGGGCGACAGCGGGCCCCAGATCCCGGAAATCGACGAAATCGTCAAAAAGGGCCAGGAACAGCTGCGCGTCCTGATGGGCGGACGCAAGGGCGGCGGCTTCAACGGCGGCGGCGGTGGTGGCGGGCGTGATCCGAACGGTCCGCTTGTGTCAAAGCAGGGCCTCATGCTGGGGGCGCTGGCGGCTGTCGGGCTCTGGGCCTTCATGTCCTTCTACACTGTCCGGCCCGAAGAACGCTCGGTCGAACTTTTCCTTGGCGAATTCTCTGCCGTGGGCAATCCGGGCCTGAACTTCGCGCCCTGGCCCGTGATCACGGCGGAAATCGTGCCGGTGACGGGGGAACGCACCACCGATATCGGCACCGTGGGCGATGGGGCCATGGGCAATGGCCTGATGCTGACGCGCGATCAGAACATCGTCGACATCGGCTTTCAGGTCGTCTGGAACGTGTCGGATCCCGCGGCCTTCCTCTTCAACCTCGCCGATCCGGATGACACCATCCGCGCCGTGTCCGAATCCGCCATGCGCGACATCATCGCGCGTTCGGAGCTTTCGCCCATCCTCAACCGCGACCGGGGCGTGATCGCTTCGGATCTGCAGACCAACGTGCAGAACACGCTCGACAGCTACATGGCCGGCATCAACGTGATCCGCGTCAACCTGCAGCGCGCCGCCCCCCCGGCCGAGGTGATCGACGCCTTCCGCGAGGTGCAGGCCGCCCAGCAGGAACGCGACCGGCTTGAGAAAGAGGCCGACGCCTATGCAAACCGCGTCACCGCCGGCGCGCGCGGCGACGCCGCCCGCCTTCTGGAAGAGGCCGAGGCCTACCGCGCCCAGGTCGTCAACGTGGCTCAGGGTGAGGCAAGCCGCTTCCTGTCTGTCTACGAGGAATATGTGAAGGCCCCCGAAGTGACCCGTCGTCGCATGTATCTGGAAACCATGGAAAAGGTCTTCGGTGGCATGAACAAGGTCATCCTTGATGGTGTTGCCAGTGGCGAAGGCGGCGGCCAGGGCGTGGTGCCCTTCCTGCCGCTGAACGAACTGAACCGTCCCACCGGCGCAGCCGGCGCGGCGGCATCCACCGGGGGCAACAACTGATGAAAAGCGCAATCCTTCTTCCCGTTGTGGCCATTCTCGGGGCGGCCGCGCTCTCCTCGCTCTTCATCGTCGATGAACGCGAAAAGGCGCTGGTGCTGCAATTCGGCCAGGTCAAGCAGATCAAGGAAGACCCGGGTCTTGGCTTCAAGATCCCGCTGATCCAGGAAGTCGTCCGTTATGACGGGCGCATCCTCGGCCTGCCCACGACCCCGGTCGAGGTCACCATGCTGGATGACCGCCGCCTTGTCGTCGATGCCTTCGCCCGCTGGCGGATCACCGATCTGGTGGAATTCCGCGAAGCCGTCGGCGCCGGGGGCGAGGTGCAGGGCCTGCGCCGCCTCGAAGGCATCATCAACCCGGCGATCCAGCAGGTGCTGGGCTCGGTCCCCTCCAGCCGCGTCCTGTCGGAAGACCGCACCGCGCTGATGAACCAGATCCGTGACATCGCGCGCCGTCAGGCCTCCAATCTGGGGATCGAGGTGATCGACGTGCGCCTCACCCGCACCGATCTGCCCGACCAGAACCTAGAGGCGACCTTCGCCCGGATGCGGGCCGAACGCGAACGCGAGGCCGCCGAGCTGAAATCGCCCGCGGCGGCGAGGCCGCGCAGCGCGTCCGCGCCAGCGCCGACCGGATGCGTCGAACTCACCTCCGACGCGCGCCGCCGCCGACGTCATCCGCGGCGAAGCCGATGCCGAACGCAACGCCATCTATGCCGAAGCCTTCGGTCGCGATCCGAATTCTTTGCCTTCACCTGCTCGCTCACCTCTTATGAACGGGCGCTGCAGCCGCCGGGCAATTCCTCCATCGTGATGCAGCCGGACAGCGAATTCTCTTCAAATTATCTCCGGTCCAGTGGGTCCTGCGCGGCCACGCCTGCGCAGGAATGACCTGGGTTCTTCTGGGCCTCGGCTCTTGTGCCAGGATCGAGGGCTGGCGCTTGCGCTGGCCCTTCTCGTCTGGAACAGGTGCCGGCGCTGCTCGCATCCCTTGGCCCGATCGCCGCCGCCTCGTCGGGTCAGTGGCCGTGGCGCTGGGCACGGCCCTGATCTGGCTGGCGCAGAATCTGCTGGCGTGACCTGCGCTTTTTCCGCCTGCCGGGTTGAAACAATTGCCCCAAAGGGTTCACATGCAGTTGAGAGGGCGCGACCCGGTTTGCATTGCTTTCCGCCCTGGCTAACTGGATAACACCACTGTGCCTTCCAGCCGCGGCCCTTCAGGCATGTGCGGCACCTCGAAACGAAAGGGAGCTCTCTCGGAGTGCATCCCATAACCCAGTCCCCGGTCGTTCGCGCCCCGGGCGCGCAGCGTCCGATTCCCCGCCTTTTCCTTGCCCTCGTGCTTGGCATGTCGCTGGCGCTGGGCAATGCGCTGGACGCGGCGGCACGGTCGGCCCCCGAAAGCTTTGCCGATCTTGCCGAACAGATCAGCCCTCGGTCGTGAACATCACCACCTCTGCCGTGGTCGCGGCCCCGATACAGGCAACGGCCTCATGGTGCCGGAAGTATCCCCGTTCGAGGAGCTTCTTCTTCCAGCGATTCCCCATGCCGCTGGGCAATGATAGCGGCTTCGCGAACCCCGCCGCTCCGAGGCGCTGGGGTCCGGCTTTGTCATCTCCGAAGACGGCTATATCGTCACCAACAATCACGTCATCGAAGGC
The DNA here is from genome assembly GCA_041397045.1 of Paracoccaceae bacterium. GTDB lineage: Bacteria > Pseudomonadota > Alphaproteobacteria > Rhodobacterales > Rhodobacteraceae > Paragemmobacter. The sequence continues at coordinate 158,012 of JAWKXK010000009.1, read as the reverse complement.
GCGGACGAGATCGAGATCGAATTCTCTTCTCCGGTGACCGCCTCAAGGCGGAACTGGTGGGTACCGATCCCAAGACCGACATCGCGCTTGAAGGTGACATCGGACGAACCGCTGCCCTTCGTGCAATTCGGCAATTCCGATCTGATGCGCGTGGGCGATTGGGTCATGGCCATGGGCAACCCGCTCGGTCAGGGCTTCTCCGTCTCGGCGGGCATCGTCTCGGCCCGGGGTCGGGCGCTGGGCACCTATGACGATTACATCCAGACTGACGCCGCCATCAACCGCGGTAACTCCGGCGGCCCGCTCTTCAACATGGACGGGCAGGTGATCGGCGTGAACACCGCGATCCTGTCGCCCAATGGCGGCTCCATCGGGATCGGCTTCGATGGCCTCCAACGTTGTCACCAAGGTCGTCGATCAGCTGCGCGAATTCGGCGAAACCCGGCTGCGCTGGCTGGGTGTGCGCATCCAGGACGTCACCCCCGACGTGGCCGAGGCGATGGTCTGGCCGATGCCACCGGCGCGCTGATCACCGATGTGCCCGATGGCCCCGCCAAGGATGCCGGGATGCAGGCCGGTGACGTGATCACCACCTTTGATGGCAAGGCCATCGCCAATGTCCGCGATCTGACGCGTCAGGTCGGCGACAGCCCGGTCGGCGCGGCGGTTCCGGTCATCGTGCTGCGCGACGGGGCGACGACTTCGCTCTCCGTCACCCTTGGCCGCCGCGAAGAGGCCGAGGCCGCCGAAGTCGTCCCCGCCGCCGCGAATCCGCAGCAGGATCCGGCCAAGCTGGAACTGCTTGGCCTGACGCTTGCCCCGCTCACGGCGGAAAGCGCCACCGAACTGGGCCTGCCCGCGGATGCCGAAGGTCTGGCCGTGACATCGGTCGATGCAGCCTCCGAGGCTTACAGCAAGGGCCTGCGCGAAGGCGACGTGATCACCGAGGCAGGCCAGCAGCCCGTCGCGCGTCTTCAGGATCTTGAGGATCGCGTGACCGAGGCCCGCGATGCCGGGCGCAAGTCGCTGCTTCTTCTCGTCCGTCGGGCGGGCGATCCGCGCTTCGTCGCGCTTTCGGTCGATGAAACGGCACCCGCCGAACAGTGACACCGGCCATGGCGGCACAGGGGCAAGGGGGGCGGCATCTGCCGCCCCTTCTGCTATCCGATCTCGCGCAGAAGGCGGCTGCGAAAGCTTTCCATCCATTCCGCCCGCTCGGCCGCGATGGCGCGGCCTGTCGCCGTCTGCATCCGCCCGGGCAGGTGGAACAGCTTCACCTCCAGATGGTCCAACGCAAATCGCTTGTCATCCAGCGGCCTCTCCATCGCCAAGGGATCGGCGGCATCGAACAGCGCCGCCCCCATCTGCCCCGCGATCAGGAACATCCGCGCCAGCCCGATGGCCCCCAGCGCCTCCAGCCGGTCGGCATCCTGCAGGATGCGCGCCTCGGCCGTCTCCGGCGTGATCCCGGCGGAAAAGCTGTGCGCCGCGATGGCATGATGCACCGCCGCCAGCCTGCCCGCATCGAACCCCATCGCCGCCAGTTCCCGCACCGCCAGATCCGCGGATTGGATCGAGGCGCGCGCGCGGTCGGGGCTGTCCTTGGGCAGGTTCACCGCGTCATGGAAATAGGCCGCCGCCGCCAGCACATCGCCATCCGCCCCCGGCTCGTCCATGGCGATCATCCGGCAGGACGCCCAGACCCGATCCAGATGCCCCAGATCATGCGCCCCATCCGCCGCCGCGCCCCAGATTTCCGCCATCCGCGCCCGGGCGCGGCCTGCCCAGCCGCTCACAATTCGTCCAGCGCGGTGGGCAGCAGGCCCAGTTCCCGCGCCGCCGCCAGCGAAAGGCGGGGGCTGTCCAGCCCGCGATCCGCCTGATACCGGCGCACCGCATCGCGCGTGGCGGCATCCAGTTGCCCCGTCAGTGCCGCAAGGTAATAGCCCCGCGCCTTCAGCGCGCGCTGCAACGAGGCGACGAAATCCACCGTGTAATCCGCCGGGCAGGGCGCGCGGAACCAGATCTCCTCGCGGTCGTTCACGATCCGCGTCCTTGTATCGGTGCGATAGGTGGCGGGCTGCAGCAGGCGGCCCGTCTCGTCGCGGGTTTCCGGCGTGACGACGACCTGCTCCGTCACCGTCTCGATCACGGCGGGCGTCACGTCGCTTTCCCAGCAGGCCCCTTCGGGCCGGGTCGGCGGGCCGGGCCGGCTCAGGCGCACGATCTCTGCCCCAAGGTCGCTGCGCGCCTCCGGGGCGGGCAGCCCGCCCTGGCAGGCCGCCAGCGCGGCTGCAATCATGCCCATGACAAGGGTCCTGTTCCGCATCTGCTCTTCCCGCCCGCCCGGTTCGCCCGGATCACCGGGGCGCAGCATAGCGGCAAAGCCGCGCCACCGGAACCCTGCCGTCAGGGCTGATCGCCCGCCCTTGTGCCATCATGGCGGAAATCCGGATGCAGCAGCCGGTCCAGCATCGCCGACAGATCCTCGATCCGCTCGGCCACCACATGCACCACCCCCGCATCGCGCTGCACCCGCCCCGTCACCCGCAGCATCCGCCCGGCGATCACCGCCCGGCGATAGCGTTCATAGACCTTCGCCCAGACCACCACATTGCAGCTGCCCGTCTCATCCTCCAGCGTGACGAAGATCACCCCCTTCGCCGTGCCCGGCCTTTGCCGCACCAGCACCAGCCCCGCCACGCAGACACGCGCACCGGCGGGCGGTTCGTCCAGCCGCGCCGCGACCAGCGCCGCGGGCGGGCGCGGCCATGTGCCGGGCCGCGCCGTGGGGGCCAGCCAATCGCCGATCGGGCGGCCCACCCCACCCCGTTCCGCCCCACCCCGTCCCCCGTGATCCAGGCGGGCAGGGGGCAGGGTGCCATCCGGCATCACCTCGGCGGTCTCATGGGGCGGTCTCATGGGGGCGACTGCATCTGGGGGGCGGCTGCATCTGGGGCGCGTCATTCCTGGGCCTGCCCGGGGCGGCATCGGAACAAAGATAGAACATCTGTCGCAAATGACAAGCCGCCCCGTCGCCTCGGGCACTGGCAAATCCGCCGGGAATGGCCTATGTCACGCGCAAGGAATGCATTCACCGACAAGGCAGGGCTAGAATGGCGAAGATCACCTATGTGGAACATGGCGGCAAGGAACACGTGGTCGAGGTCGCCCCCGGCCTGACCGTGATGGAAGGCGCCCGCGACAACGGCATCCCGGGGATCGAGGCCGATTGCGGCGGTGCCTGCGCCTGTTCCACCTGCCATGTCTATGTCGATCCCGCCTGGGTCGATCGCCTGCCCAAGAAGGACAGCATGGAAGAAGACATGCTCGATTTCGCCTGGAACCCCGATCCCGTCCGGTCCCGTCTGACCTGTCAGATCAAGGTCACCGACGCGCTGGATGGCCTGCGCGTCCAGATGCCCGAAAAGCAGATCTGATCACTCCGCCATCAGCAGCGCCGCCTCGGCCCGGTCCACGCAGGGCCGGGCCGTGCCGCCCAGCAGCGTATCCTGCCAGAAGGCCGGCCCCAGATCCGGAAAGATCGCTGCCAGCTCGGCCAGCGTCCCGGGGGCCAGCACCGTAAGCCCCTCGGCAAAGGGATGATAGCTTTCCGTCGCCGCGCCTTCGGCGAAGATGATCTCGTGCCGGTCGAACAGCAGGTGGAAATAATCCACGGTCTCGCGCGGTTCCACGGTAACCCGCCCCCGCCCCACCAGATCGCGCGCGGCGGCCAGAACCTCTGCCTCACCCGTCATCAACTCCGCCCGCCAGCCCGACAGCACCATCCGGTGATGCGGCGAAACCAAGAGCGGGCGGATATTTCCCAGAACCCCGCGTTCGATCCGGATCGGCGCCAGCGCCCCCAGCGCCGCCACCGTCTTCGACAGCACGCGCCGCACCGGCTGCAGGCCGTGATCCATGGTTTCGATCAGCATCCCGTCGCGCAGATCCTCGACCGCGACAAAACCCGCAGCCGTCTCGATCCGCGTGCCACGGACGAAGCAGGCCAGTTCCGTTGTCTGAAAGACCTCTACCGCCAGATCCAGCGCCCTGTCGATGCGCTGCCCCTTGGTCATGTCCGAACTCGCCATACCGATCACCATTCACATTGGAACAGGTCCAAGACTCGGCTTCAAACATGGCCGAAATGGGGCAGAATGAGCGCGAAGGTTTGGAAAATGATTACCGGTTCAAGGCAAATCCGCCCGTTCCGGCGGGCCTGTCAGTTGGTCTTGCGGGCGGGCAGAAAGGGCAGGGGGGCCACCGGCACACCCTCTTCGATCAACTTGCGCGCATCGTCCAGACGGGTCTCGCCATAGATGGATCGCTCGGGCGCGTCGCCTGAATGGATGCGCCGGGCCTCGGCGGCAAAGTTCATGCCCACATATTCCGAATTCGCCTCGATCTGCCGCTTCAATTCCACCAGCGCGGCCTCGCGCTCGGTGGCGGGATCGCGCAGGTCGGGCCGGGGCGGGGCGGCCTCTGTCCGATGGCCGGGCCGCAGCGCCGGGGTCATCAGGGCCTTTTCCACCTTGGCAGATCCGCATTCCGGGCAGGTCACATGGCCCGCGGCCTGCAGGGCGGCAAAGGCCGCCCCCGACTGGAACCAGCTTTCAAAGGCATGATCTTCTGCGCATTTCAGATGGAAGCGGATCATTTCGGCCTGCTGCGGTCTCACATATCCTTCGTCAGTCTTCACGCGGCGGATGGCAACCGGCCCCGCCGCAAGCCGCGATAGAAGCCCGGAACGCCCGCCAATGCAACCGCTCCCGCCCTCTCACACCTGTCCCGTCAACTGCGACGGATCGCCCGCCACCCCGCTCAGGATCATGCGCAGTTCCGGCTCGGCCACCAGACGCGCCGCCCGATCCGCGCTGAACCAGCGCCGCCGCCTTTCGCTGCGTTCCGGGAATTGCGCCGCCAGCGCCTCAACCCGCAGGGGATAGACGGCCACCACGCAGGGCAGCGCATCCTTGGTCTTGCGTGTCTTGTCATAGGCATAAAGTCCCAGCGCCTGATCCTGGCTCGCCCCGCGCACGCCCGCCTCTTCCCAGGCTTCCTGCGCCGCCGATTGCGCGGGGTTCTTTCCGTCGATCGGCCATCCCTTCGGGATCACCCAGCGCCCGGTATCGCGGCTGGTGATCAAAAGCACCTCCACCCGCCCGCGATGCATGCGCCAGCACAGCGCGCCATACTGGCTGCGTGGCCCTTCCCCCTCGGGGCGAAGGAACTGATCCGACTGCGTGCGCTTCATCTCGTCCTGTCCCGCCGATCCTTGCGATCCGGATGTTCTGTTCGGGTTTTGCTGCTCATCACCAGTATATGGCACCAGATTGCCCCGATTTCCACCTGAACGACGGAAACCGCGAAGATTTGACTGTCTTTCCGGCTCCGATGGCGCATCTTCGGGCATGCCCCTGCCACTCAGGCGACACCCCCCCGACCCAAGTCGCGATTGACCTGCCCGGTCCTCGCCTTATCTCTCTCAACAAATGTCCAACCCGGATCATGCCCATGCGCCTGCTGCCCCTCGGTCCCTCGCTCCTTCTGGCCCTCCTGCCCGCGGCGGCCTTCGCAGGCTTCAGCTTTCCCTCGATCGACGGCGGCACGATCGACCTTGATGAATTCCGCGGGCACCCGGTTCTGGTCGTGAACACGGCCTCCCTCTGCGGCTTCGCGCCCCAGTTCGACGATCTTCAGGCACTCCACGATACCTATGCCGACCGGGGCCTTGTCGTGCTGGCCATCCCGTCCGACGATTTCCGCCAGGAACTCGCCTCGGGTGAACAGGTCAAGGAATTCTGCGCGGTCAATTTCGACCTGACCATCCCGATGACCGATATCACCCCGATCAAGGGCGATCAGGCGCATCCCTTCTACAAATGGCTGCTGGATACCGAAGGCTTTGCCCCGGGCTGGAACTTCAACAAGGTTCTTCTCGATGGCGAAGGCGCGGTCGTGGCCACATGGGGCAGCGTGACACGCCCCACCGCCCAGCCGATCACCCGCAGGATCGAGGCGCTGCTGCCGTGACCGCCCCGCTTCCGGGGCCGCTCTTCCTCGGCTCCGGCATCTATCGCGGCTCCTCCTACGGGCCGCATCACCCGCTGCGCGTGCCCCGGGTCTCCACCGTGATGGATCTTTGCGCCGCGCTCGGCTGGCTGCCCCCCGCCCGCTACCGCACCAGCCCGCGCGCCAAGCCGGCCGCCCTCACCGCCTATCACACCCCCGCCTATATCGCCGCCCTGCAACAGGCCGAGGCGTCAGGCGCGGTGGACGAAGCCACTCGCGCCCGCCACCACCTCGGCACGACCTCGAACCCAGTCTTCCCCGAAATGTTCCGCCGCCCCGCCACCGGGGCAGGGGGCGTGATGCTCGCCGCCGAACTCCTCGCCCGCCACGGCGCGGGCGCGATCCACGTCCCCGGCGGCGGCACCCATCACGGCCTGCCCGACCGCGCCAATGGCTTTTGCTATCTCAACGACCCCGTCCTCGCCCTCATGGCGCTCCGCCATGCGGGCCTCCACCGCCTCGCCTATGTCGATCTCGACGCCCACCACCCCGATGGCGTCGAACCCGCCTTCGCGGGCGATCCCGACATCCTGATGATCTCCGTGCATGAAGAAAACCGCTGGCCCTTCACCGGCGCCCTCACCGATGACGCGGGCGGCAACGCCTTCAATCTCCCCGTCCCCCGCGGTTATAACGATACCGAGGCGCGGGCCGTCCTCCACCACCTCATCCTCCCCCGCCTTGCCGCCCATGCGCCGCAGGCCATCGTCCTGCAGATGGGTGCCGACTCGCTGCAGGAGGACCCGCTCTCCCGCCTCGCCCTCTCCAACCGCGCCTATATCGAGGCGCTTGCCGAGATCCGCCCGCTCGCCCCCCGCCTCCTCCTCCTCGGCGGCGGCGGCTACAACCCGTGGTCCGTCGGCCGCTGCTGGACGGCGCTCTGGGCCACCCTCGCCGGGCTGGACATCCCCGATCGCCTGCCCGACGATGCCTCCGACATCCTCCGCGCCCTCTCCTGGGGCGGCGGCACCCGCCCGGCCCCGGACCCGCACATGCTCACCACCCTCCTCGACCCCGCGCGCGAAGGCCCCCTCCGCCCGGAAATCACCACCCGCCTCGCTCATCTGGCCGCAAGATGATCCGCGCCTTCCTCGCCCTTCCCCTGCCAGACCCCGTCCTCTCCGCCCTCCGCATGCAGCAATTCCTGCTGCCCCTCCCGAAAAAGACCGATCCCGAAACCTTCCACCTCACCCTCGTCTTCCTTGGCGAACAGCCCGAACCCACGCTTCAGGCCGCCCATGACCTCTTCGCCGAAATCCGGCTTCCCCCTTTCCCCCTCGCGCTGAAATCCCTGGGCCTCTTCGGCGGCGCGAAACCCCGCGCGGCTTGGGCGGGCACCGCCCCCTCCGAACCGCTCACCCGCCTGCAGGCCAAACTCAACCACGCCGCCCGCCGCGCCGGGATCGAAACCGAAAGCCGCCGCTTCACCCCCCATGTCACGCTCGGCCGCTTCCCCCCACCCGGCCCCGAGGAAACCTTCCGCCTTGAACGCGCGATCGCCGCAGGCAGCACCTTCGCCAGCCCGGAATGGACCGTCGATCACGTCATCCTCTACCAAAGCCACCAGACGAAACAGGGCAGCCGCTACAGCGAACTCGCCCGCTACAGCCTTTGACTGCAGGCAAACCCCGCCCCGGACCTGATCCGGGGCCTCCGCCTCCCAAAAGCCAACCGCGCCACACGGGAGGTCCCGGGTCAAGCCCGGGACAGGGTCGCTCTAGATCACAGGCGCCCGCAGCCTCGGCCAATCCGTCGCCAGATGATACTGCTGCCCCATGGCCAGCACCCGCGCATCCGCGCCATAGGGCCCGAAGATCTGCATCCCCATCGGCAATCCCTGCGCCCCGAACCCCACCGGCACATTCAGCGACGGCAACCCCGCAAGGCTCACCGGAATCACCACCTCCATCCAGCGGTGATAGGTATCCATCACCCGCTCCCCGATCCGCTCCGGCCAGCGCCATTCCACCGGGAAAGGCCAGACCTGCGCCGAAGGCATCACCAAGGCGTCATATTCCCCAAACAGCTTCGCCACCCGCGCATACCACCGCGACCGGATCACGCTCGCCGCATGGAACTCCGCCGCCGTCACGCGCGACCCCTGCTCGATCTCCCACAGGCTTTCCGGCTTGATCAGCGCCCGCTTCGCCGGATCCGCCGCCATCGCCTGCTTGTCCCCGGCATTCAGCATGGCCCGGATCGTCGTCCATGCGAACCACAGCTTCTCGGCAGGGAAGGGCGGCGCCACCGGCTCCACCACCGCCCCCATATCCTCGAACCCCCGCAGGGCCCCCTCGCACAGGTCCAATATCCCCGGCTCGCACCCATAGGCCCCGCCCCAATCGCCCAGCCAGCCGATGCGCTTGCCCCGCATCTCCACCGCCAGACGGTCGCCGAACGGTTCCCCCTCCCGCCCGAAAGGCACCTCCGGGTTCACCCCCGCCTGCACCTCCAACAGCCGCGCCACATCCTCCACCGTCCGCGCCATGGGGCCTTCCGTCGCCATCGTGGCAAGAAAGGTGTCCCCCACCGCATCCGCAGGCACCAGCCCGTAACTCGGGCGAAACCCATAGACATTGCAAAAGGCTGCAGGGTTCCGCAGGGATCCCATCATGTCCGACCCGTCCGCCACCGCGACCATCCGGGATGCCAGCGCCGCCGCCGCCCCGCCCGACGATCCCCCCGCCGTGCGCGTCAGGTCATAGGGGTTCCGCGTCACCCCATGCACCGGGTTGAAGGAATGGCTCCCATGCCCCCATTCCGGCGTGTTCGTCTTGCCGATGAAGATCGCCCCCGCGCGCCGCATCCGCGCGGCCAGCAGGTCATCCGCCACCGGCACGTGATCGGCAAAGATCGGCGATCCCCAGGTGGTGCGCATCCCCTTGACTGCCACCAGATCCTTCACCGCCAAAGGGATCCCGTGCAGCCACCCGGCAGGCGCCGCCGCATCCGCCGCCCGCGCCTGATCCATCAGCATGTCCGCATCCGGCATCGACACGATCGCATTCACCGCCCCGTTCACAGCGGCCACCCGCGAAAGCGTCGCCGCCATCACCTCCGAAGGCTTCACCTCCCGCGCCGCGATCCGGCGCGACAGATCCGTGGCCGACAGCGCACAAAGATCATCCATCTTCATCTTGGCGAAAATACCCCCGGGGTTTGGGGTGGAACCCCAACTGGAACGGGCGCGGGCGAAGGCCCGCGCCCGTGACCCAAGAAAACGTGCCAAAGGCCCTTGGGCCTTTGGCACTCCGCATGATCACTTCTGCAACTCGGTCCAGATCGCGGTGATGTATTCCTGCGCCTTGCCGGTGCAGGTCGGCAGGAAGACGCCCGCCGCCTTGTGCTCTTCCGGGATCACCACTTCCGGCGCGGTCTTCATGTCTTCAGGCATGAAGGCCTCAGACCCCGCGATCCCGTTCGCATAGCGCGCAAAGGCCGAAATCATCGCCGCATTCTCCGGCACCATGATGAAGTCGAGGAACTTGTAGGCCTCCTCCACATTCTGCGCATCGGCCAACAGGGCGACCGAATCCATGAACAGCGGATAGCCTTCCTTGGGATAGCCATAGGCCACCTTCGGATTGGCCACGCGCACGCGCATCGACGATCCGTTCCAGTTCACGCTCGCCGCCCAGTCGCCGTTCGACAGACGCTCCGTCGCGCCGTAATCCATGCTGATCCAGTCCGGCTTGGCCGCCACCAGCAGATCGCGCGCCTTCTTCAGCACCTCCGGGTCTTCCGAGCAGGGCTCGCCGCCCGCATACATGGTGGCCATGGCCACGATGTCGTTCATCTCGGGCACCACGTTGATCTTGCCCTTCAGCTCCGCCGGAACCTCAAGGAAGACGGCGCTGGTGTTGATGTCGCCGGTATAGATCGTGGTATCCACCGCGACCCCGGTCGAACCCCATTGCCACGGCACGGTATGCGTCCGGCCCGGATCCCAGCTCACATCCGCCCATTCCGGGGCGATATTGGCCTTGTTGGGCAGCTTCGAGGCATCCAGTTCGACGATCAGCCCCTTCTCCACCCAGATCGGCACATAGTTGGCCGAAGGCACCACCAGATCAAAGCCATGCCCGCCCGCCTCGACCTTGGCCAGCGCGGTATCGTTGCTGTCATAGTCGGTGACCGTCACGGTGATCCCGGTCTCGGCCTTGAACTTCTCCAGCAGTTCGGGGCTCGTGTAATTGCCCCAGTTATACAGGTTCAGTTGCCCTTCCGCCTGCGCGATGGCGCTGGTGGCCATCAGCAGCGCGGTCGCAGAGATCAGTCTTTTCATCGCAGTCGCTCCCATGTTGAGGTGGTTTCTTCTTGTCTTCGTCAATCCCGCTTGCGTGTCAGCAGGAAGAAGGCGGTCAGCAGCATCACCGTCAGCGCCAGCAGCGCGGTCGAGATGGCATTCACTTCGGGCGTCATCGTGCGGCGCAACTGGCCCAGCATATAGGTGGGCAGCGTGTCCTGCCCGCCCGATTTCACGAATTCGGTGATGATGACATCATCCAGCGAAATCACAAAGGCCAGCATCGCCCCGGCCAGGATGCCCGGCCCCAGCAGGGGCAGGGTGACATGGCGAAAGGTCTTCCATGGCGTCGCATAAAGATCGGCCGCCGCGGATTCCAGGCTCAGATCCATGCCCTCCAGCCGGGCGCGGATCGGCAGATAGGCAAAGGGGATGCAAAAGGCCGAATGCGCCAGGATCAGATAGCCCAGCCCCTGATAGCCCGTCGCCACCTTGATCATCCCGAAAAAGATCATCAGCGCCACCGCCGTCACGATCTCGGGCACCATCAGGGGCTGGTTGATCGCCACATAGATGAAGGTCTCGCCCCGGAACTTTGCCCGCCGCGTCGTGCCCAGCGCCGCCATGGTGGCGACCGTGGTCGATATCGCCGCCGCGCAGACCGCGATGATCAGCGACCGCATGGTCGCGTCCTTCACCGCCTGATTGTCCCACGCCTCGCGATACCAGTGCAGCGACAGCCCCTCCCAGACGGCGATGCTGTTGCCCGCGTTGAAGGAAAAGGTTACCAGCGTGGCAATCGGCAGGTAAAGCATGACGAAGGTCGCCATCGCCACCGTGGCAAAACCCGGAATGCGCCCGATCTCGAACCGCCGCTCAGCCATGCGGATTGCTCCCCCGGTTGGCCGCCCGCACATAGATCAGAAGCGCCGCCGTCACGATCAGAAGCAGCGTCACCGACAGCGCCGCGCCCAGCGGCCAGTTGCGCCCGGCAAGGAACTGCAATTCGATGAAATTCCCGATCATCATGTTCTTGCCCCCGCCCAGCACGCGCGGCGTCACATAGGCCCCCAGCGAGGGGACGAAGACGAGGATGGATCCCGCCACGATGCCCGGCTTCACGATGGGCAGGATCACCCGCCGCAGAACCTGCCAGCGCGTCGCATAGGTCATACCCCGCCTCCAAGAGCCGCATGTCGAACCGGTCGATCACGGCAAACAGCGGCAGCACCATCAGCGGCAGATAGACATAGGCCCATCGATCAGCACCGCGAGATCGGTATAGATGATCGCCAGCGGCCGCTCGATGATCGGTCCACAAAGGAAGGTGTTCATCACCCCCTCCACCCGGATCACCTCCATGATCGCAGAAGGTGCGGATCAGCAGGTTCGTCCAGAACGGGATCGTGATCAGGAACAGCCACAACCCCCGCTGCCGGGCGGCCGCGTCGCGATGAACCATGCCGTGGGAAAACCCAGCGCGAAGGTACGTGGCGTCGTCATCAGGGACGAAACCGACCGCCAGAAGATCGTCAGATGCGCATCCGCCAGCCCCAGCGTGCCTTCAAGATGTGCTCGCGCGTGAACAGGATCGACACCCAGCCGTCCCAGCTGAACTCCCAGACCACATTGCCATATTGCCCCGGCATCCAGCACCGAATGAGCAGATGATCAGAAGCGGCCCAGCGCCGCCACCACTTCAACACGAGCGCCGGCATCGACAAAAGCCAGCCGTTCCCGCGCCGACGTGCCGCGCATCCGTTCCTCGGCCAGCTTGCCATCCTCAATCCTCCAGAACCTGCGCCGCCGCCGGGCAAAGCGGATGCCGACCGCCGATCCCGCCTCGATCCCCGCCTCGCCGCTGGCGGGCGATTACCCGCGCGACAACCTCGGTCCCGTCGGCCAGCAGATGGCAATGCGTATCCGTCCCGAAATAGACAAGGAACTTCACCGTGGCGGCAATCGCCCCGGCTCACCTGCATGATCCGCACCCTGTTCCAGCCGCACGGTCAACGTGACCGCCCCCGTGGCCCCGTCGCCACCTCCACCACATCCCCGGTGGAAAGCGTCACCCCGCCCGACACACCGTCGCGGGCAGGAGATTCGTCTCGCCGATGAAGCTGGCCACAAAGCGGTTACGACGGGCCGAGGTATAGATCTCCTTCGGGCTGCCCACCTGCTGCAGCTGCCCACGCTCATCACGCCGATCGGTCGGACATGGTCAGCGCCTCTTCCTGATCGTACGTCACGAAGATGAAGGTGATCCCCGTCTCCGTCTGCAACCGCTTCAACTCGACCTGCATCTCAACGCAGCTTCAGGTCCAAGGCGCTCGGCGGCTCATCCAGCAATAGAACCTTCGGCTGCGGGGCCAGCGCGCGCGCCAGCGCCACGCTTGCTGCTGCCCGCCCGACCAGTTGCGAAACCTTCCGCCCCGCCATCGCCTCCAGCTTCACCAGCGCCAGCATCGTCGACCGCCTTCACCTCGGCCCAGGGCCGCCTGCATCATCAGGCCGAACCCCATTCTCGGCCACCGTCAGATGCGGAAACAGCGCATAGCTCTGGAACACCGTGTTCACCGGCCGCTGTTCGGCGGCAGTTCGGTGATATCCGCCCCGGCGGGGATCGTCCCGCTGGTCGGCATCTCGAACCCCGCGATCAGCCGCAACAGCGTTGTCTTGCCACAGCCCGAGGGCCCCAGCAGCGTGAAGAACTCCCCCTTGCGGATCTGGATCGAAACATCGTCCAGCGCCCGCACCACATGATCGCCCTGTCCGAAGGCCTTCACGGCATTCCGGGCCTCGATGGTGACGGCTTCGGTCACTCTGCAGCGCTCCCCGTTGTTATCTTCTTTTGATCATATCGATCGCCAGATCCCTTGTGGCGTGGTAGCGGCCCCCGCCATAGGGGCGCGGATCCCCGCCCAAGGGGCCGCCCGCTCCATCTCTGCACAAAGCGCGATCAGTTCCTCATCCGCCCCATAACGCGCCGCCAGATGCACGCCGATGGGCAGATCATCCGCCGACCAGCCCAGCGGCAGGCTCGCCGCAGGCTGGCCGCTGGCGTTGAACACCGCGCAGAAGGGCGAATATTCAAAGATGCCGCCCGGCCCGATGCGATAGCCCAGATAATCCTCGGTCGCATGGCTGAACCGCCCCACCGCAGCGGGCGGCTCCGCCAGACAGGCCGACAGGATGATATCCGGCCCATCCCCCGGCCCCTCGCCAAAGACCGCCGCCATCTGCCGGCCAAAGGCATGGATCTCTCCCACCGCTTCAAGGTATCGCGTCGGATGCAGCCCCTCGGCATGAGCCACCGCCCCGCGCGACACGCCCTCCACCAGCCCCTCCATCGCGCGCGCCCCCTCAGCGCCCGCCGCACCCAGCGCCGTGCCCACGCCCACGATATCCGTCCAGGCCCGCATCATCATCGGAATGTCGGCCTGCGGCCGCCCGGCTCCACTTGATGCCCCCAGGACTCAGCAACCGCCCCGCCTGATGCACCGCCGCGCGCCTCCGGATGGATGGGCGCGCCGGTAGGTCGTGTCGCCAGATCATCACGCGCAGCCGCCGTGGCAGGCGGCTGATCGCATCCACGTAGCCGCGCAGCAGGGCAGGGGCCACATAGAGCGCCCCAAGATCCGGCCCGCGCAGGCATCCAGCATCACCGCCGTATCCCGGACAAACCGCGTCAGGAACCACATCGATCGCCATCCCGCCCAGCCCTCGCCCACATAAGGCCCATCCGGCAGCCGCGCCTCGGCAGACCCGAACAGCCTGCAGCTTGAGGCCGGTATCACACCGATCCGCCCCGTCCGACCCATGCGCCATGGCCACGATCCCCGCCGCCACCGCCGCCCCCGCGCCGCCCGAAGACCCGCCCGAAGTGTGATCCGTGTTCCACGGGTTTCGCGTCGGCCCGCCATAGACGGCGGCCTCCGTCGCCGCCCCGATCCACCCTCCGGGCTGGTCGTGCGGCCAAAGGTCACCACCCCGTTGCCCGGATGCGCGCATAGATCGCCGAGATCCGGTCGTATCGCGTATTCGCCAACAGGCGCGATCCGTTAGCCGATGGAAAATCCACCGCCTCACCCAGCCAGATCCTTCAACAGGAACGGCACCCCCGGAACGGCCGCGCGGCAGGCCCGATGCGATGGCCCGCCGCGCCACATCTCCTGCATAGAAGCGACCGCGTTGATCGCCCCGTTGCGCGCCTCGACCGCCACCGCCAGCGCGGCCTCAGCCTTCCTCAGGCGTCACCTCGCCCGCCGCGACAAGCCCCGCCAGCGCGGTGGCATCCAGCGCCCCCAGATCTCCGATCATTGCCCTCTCCCGTCCAGTCCACCCCCATGCTGGACCCGCGCCCCGCCCCCGGTCATGCCCAAGCCCGCCACCTCGGCGTCCGTTTCCGCCGCGCCGGGGCGAATTGCCGGCGCGATTTGCCGGCGCGATTCGGCAGGATGGTTAATCCTGAAGCGAAGGTGAAATCGCCGTTCGTGGCGTGCATACCGCCATCTGCACCGACCGTCTGCACCGGCCGTTGCACCGGCCCCGGGCCGCGGCGGCCCGTTTTCGCAGGGAATTAACCCACCGCGCGCGCCTTTCGCCCTCTGCCACCCCGGCAAAGCGACACCCCGTCACAAATCCGCGACACCGCCGGAAAAACCACAATTGACACCCGCCCCCATCGCACTATGCAGGGGGGGCCTTAGGTTCCGGCAGCGATGTCGGATGAAAAGGGAACGCGGTGCAAATCCGCGGCTGCCCCCGCAACTGTAAGCGGCGAGAGACGGCGACTAAGCCACTGGAATCCTTCCGGGAAGGCCGCCCAATCGCAGACCCGCAAGCCAGGAGACCTGCCAGGGAGATCACCTTTCCGATGCGCGGGGCGCGCTTCGGGTGGCGGACTTTCCGCTTGTGGTGACGATCTCACCGTCGGCGGAAGGGGCGCGTAACCCTTTCCCATGACATGGTTTTTTGTCCGGGCCCGCAGGCCCGCAGGAAAGGAAGACAGGCATGAAACGCCTTTCGATATCCCTTGTCGCGCTGCTCGCAGCGCTGCCCGCCTTCGCGCAAACCACTGACAGCGAAGAGATCATCCTCGATGACATCGTGGTCAGCCCCAACCGCACTGCCATCGCCCTGAACCGCACCGGCAGCTCCGTCACCGTAATCGACGAAGCCGCCCTCGACCGGGCCGGCGATCAATCGGTGGCGACGATCCTGTCGCGCATTCCCGGGGTTCAGGTCACCCGTCAGGGGCCGGCCGGAACGCAGGCCAAACTCCGCATCCGGGGCGCGACGCCGCGTTATACGGCGGTCTATATCGACGGCGTCCGCGTCGACGATCCCACGGGAATCGCTACGGAATTCGATTTCGCCACGCTCCGCACCTCTGACATTTCGCGCATCGAAGTGCTGCGCGGCTCGCAATCCGCCCTCTATGGCGGCTCGGCCATCGCGGGGGTTGTGAACATCACCACCAAGCGCCCCGAAGCCCCCGGCTTCACGCAATCCGTGGCGCTCGAGGCGGGTAGCTACGGCACCGTCGAAGGCTCCTACAGCCTTGGCTATTCCGATGATCGCTGGTCCGCCGCGCTGACGCTTTCGTTCTATGAAAGCGACGGCTACTCCGCCTTCGACACCCTTCCCCCGACGCCGGGGCTGGAATATGACGGCCTCTCCAGCCAGCGCCTCAGCTTCTCGACCAGCTACAAGGTCAATGATGTCCTCACCGTCGGCCTGAACGGCTTTGTCGCCGAATCCAGCGCCGAATACGATGATTTCGGGGCCGATGCCGCCAATGTCACCGACGGATCAGAGCGCAGCCTTTCGGCCTTCGCCACATGGGATCTGGGTGCCACGCAGCACGAACTGCGCCTTTCGGGCTATTCCGTGGATCGCGATCTGGTCGAACCGCTCGGCTCCGGCGGGTTCTTCTACGGCGACCGGCAGGCGATCAGCTATCAGGGCACGACCGAGATTTCTTCGGCCTTCACCCTTGTCTACGGCGCTGATGCGACACGCGATTCCGTCCGCACCTCGGCCCAGCCGGGCGGTCAGCAGACGCAGGTGAACGGCGTCTTCGCTCAAGGGATCTGGTCCCCCACCGGCGATATCGACGTCTCCGCTACCCTGCGCTTTGACGACAATTCGCGCTATGGAAGCTTCACCAGCGGCCGCATCGCGGCGTCCTGGCAGGCGGCTGATGGCCTTACCCTGCGCGGTGCCATCGCGCGGGGCTTCCGTGCGCCGTCGCTCTATGAACAGTTCGGTGACGCCCGCTTCGGCATCGCCGCCAACCCCAACCTGACCCCGGAACGCAGCAACAGCTATGAGATCGGCGTCGATTACGAATGGGCGGGCGGGGCCTCGGTTTCGGCCACGCTGTTCAAGCTGGATACCGAAAACGAGATCGGCTTCGGCGCAAGCTACATCAACGTCGCCGGCATATCAAAGCGCAAGGGCATCGAACTGGAAACCCGCGTTCCGGTCTTCGGCACGGCCGAACTTGGCCTTGCCTACAGCTATACCGATGCGCGCCAGCCCAGCGGGGCAAGGATCGCGCGCGTTCCCCGGCACCTTCTGACGCTGTCGCTGGATGGTGAATTGGCAGATCGCGTCACCGGCAGCCTTGCCCTCCGCCATGTCGCGGATCGCCCGGCTGACGGCTTCCCGTCGCGCGCCATGCCCGACTTCACCGTCGTCGATGCCAAGATCGGCTATGCCCTGTCGGATACGGCGGAACTCTCGCTGCGCGTCGACAATCTCTTCGATGAGGACTACCAGGAGATTGCAGATTACGGCACCTCCGGTCGGGCGGTCTATGTTGGCATTTCCGCGAAATTCTGATCCGCTTCTGATCGCCGCCCTTGCCCTCTGGGCCGGGGCGGCGGTCGCGGCACCGCCGGAACGGGTGGTGTCGATGAACCTCTGCACGGATCAGTTGGCCATGCTGCTGGCCGATCCGGGGCAGCTTGTTTCCATCAGCAACCTCGCGCTGGATCCGCTGTCATCCGCCATGGTCGATGAGGCGCGCGCCTATCCCATCAACCGTGGCGGGGCGGAACAGATATACCTGATGGATCCCGATCTGGTTCTTGCAGGCACCTATACCGCGCGCGCCTCGGTCGATCTTCTGCGTGGTCTGGGTATCGAGGTCGTGCAACTGCCGCCCGCCGACCGGCTGGAGGATGTCGCCGCCCATATGCGCCAGATCGGCGCAGCTCTCGGGCATCCCGAACGTGGCGAGGCGATGGCCCGCGCCTTCGAGGCAGACCTCGCAGCACTTGGCCACACAGGCCCGGCGGCCACCGCCGCCATGTATTACCCCAACGGTTACACGGCCGGTTCCGGCACCCTGTCGGATCAGATCCTGTCGCTGACGGGTTTCCGCAACGTCGGGGCCGAGGCCGGGCTGACCGGCGGTGGCATCCTGCCGCTGGAACGTCTCGTTATGGCCGAACCGCAGGTCGTCGTCACCTCGACCCCCTATCCCGGGGCGTCACGCTCGGAAGAGATCCTCGCCCATCCGGCGCTGCGCCAGTTGCGCGACGGGGCGGCGCAGGCGCATGTCCGCGATGCCGATTGGGTCTGCGGCACGCCCCATCTTCTGAACGCCATCAGGACCATGGCCGATGCCCGCGCCGGGCTGGATGTGGCGCCATGACCCTGCGCATCACCGCCCTCGTTCTTCTGTCGCTGCTGGTGGCGCTGCTGTTCCTCGCCTCGCTGCTGATCGGCCCCGCGGCCCTCGGCCTGAAACAGAGCATCGGTGCGCTTCTCAGCGGCGAAGGCGGGCCGGTTGCCCTGGTGATGCAGGAAATTCGCCTGCCGCGCGCGCTGCTGGGGCTGCTGGTCGGGGCGGTGCTGGGCCTCTCTGGTGCTGCCATGCAAGGCTTCCTGCGCAACCCGCTGGCCGAGCCGGGGCTGGTGGGCGTCTCCTCCTCTGCCGCGCTTGGGGCCGTGCTCTCGCTGCAGACAGGGCTTGCCGCCAGCTTTGCTCTTGCGCTGCCGCTTTCCGCATTGGCCGGTGCGGCGCTTGCGGTTCTGCTGGTTCTGTTCATGGCCGGGCCGCATGGCGGGGCGCTTGCCCTGATCCTTGCCGGAATTGCCATCTCGGCGCTGGCGGGTGCCCTGACATCGCTGGTCCTGAACCTTTCGCCCAATCCCTTTGCGGTGATGGAAATCGTCTACTGGATGATGGGCTCGCTTGCGGATCGGTCGATGACCCATGTCTGGCTGGCGCTGCCCTTCATGATCCTCGGCTGCGGCTTGCTTCTGGCAACGGGGCGCGGGCTCGATGCGCTGACACTGGGCGAGGATGCGGCCCGATCCATGGGCGTTGATCTGGCACGGCTGCGCCTGCTGATCGTTCTGGGCACGGCTTCGGCTGTCGGGGCGTCGGTGGCCGTGGCGGGGGCGGTGGGCTTTGTCGGGCTGGTCATGCCGCATCTGCTGCGCCCGCTCGTCGGGGGCAGGCCGTCGCATCTGCTGCCCCTGGCGGCGCTGGGCGGGGCGGCCATGGTGCTGGCCGCCGATATCGCGGTGCGGCTGATCGCGCCGGATCAGGATCTGAAGCTGGGCGTCCTGACGGCGCTGGTGGGGGCACCCTTCTTCCTGCATCTTCTCTGGCGGATGCGCGGGGTCGAGGCATGACTTTGCTTGAACTGGATCACCTCACCCTGCGCCGCGCCGGCAAGCCGGTTGTCGATGACGTGACCCTCCGTGTTGCGGCGGGGGAATGTGTCGGGCTGATCGGGCCGAACGGGGCCGGAAAGACAACGCTGATGCGTGCGGCGCTGGGCCTGCTGCCGCATGAAGGATCCTCGAACCTCGCCCGCCTTCCCTTGGGCGAAAGGGCGCGGCAGGCGGCCTTCCTGCCGCAAAGCCGCGATATCCACTGGCCTGTCACCGTCGATGCGGTGGTGACACTGGGGCGGGCCCTGCAGGGATCGGGCAAGCTTCATCCCGAAGATCGCCGCGCCATCGACCGGGCGCTGATGCGCATGGGCCTTGACGGCTACCGCGACCGGATCGCCACGGCCCTGTCGGGCGGCGAACAGGCCCGCGTCCTGATCGCCCGCGCGCTTGCGCAGGAAACGCCGCTTCTTCTGGCCGATGAACCCGTGGCGGGCCTCGACCCCGAGGCGCAATTGCGCACCATGCAGGTCTTTGCCGATCTGGCACGGGAAGGGCGGGGGATCGTCGTGTCGATCCATGATCTGGGTCTTGCCGCCCGGTTCTGCACGCGCCTTGTCGTGCTGGATCACGGGCGCATCGTCCTCGACGCCCCGCCGCGCGCGGTGCTGTCGGATCCCCGCCTGTCCGAGGTGTTCGGGATCCGCGGCTTTCTGGCCGATACGCCGGATGGGCCGGTCTTTCAGCCGATGGCGGTGACGCGTTGATCGCGGTCCGCCTCGAACGCCCCTGGCTGCTGGCCGAGTTCGCCCACCCCTTGCGGGTGCTAAGCTGGGCGCCCTTCCGCCCCGGCTTCGTGCAGGCCGAACGCGTGATCTGGCGCGAGGTGCGCAATGCGGATCTTCCGCAGGATTTCGACGTCGATACCTGGTTTGCGCGGGAAATGGCGCAATGGCCGGCCTCCGTCGGGATGCTGACATCGCGCGACATCGGCACATATCGCCTGTCCGAGGCCCGGGTCGATGGCGTCCATGCCACTTGCCTCGCCACGGTCGGCCTGTCCAATGCCGAAGCGGTGGGCCTCCGCCGCCCCTATCATTCCGCCGATTGGGGCACGATCAACCTTTGCACCGCACTGGATGCCCCCCTGACCGAAGCCGCCCAGATCGAGGCGCTGTCGATCGCGGTCGAGGCGCGGACCGCCGCGGTGATCGAGGCGGGTCTTTCCCTGCCCACCGGCATCGCCTCCGGCACGGGAACGGATTGCGCGGCAATTGCCTGCCCGCCGGGCGATGGCCGCTATGCGGGCCTTCACACGGCCGTGGGCGAGGCGGTCGGTGCCGCCACGCGTGCCGCCATAGCCGCGGCGGCCGCCGACTGGATGATCTGGCGTCAGGCCGAAGAAGAGCGGAGACGCCGGTCATGACCTATTCCCGGATCGTCTGCCTGACGGAGGAAACGGTCGAGACGCTCTATCTTCTGGGGCAGGCCGACAGGATCGTGGGCGTCACGGGCTATGCCGTCCGCCCGCCGCAGGTTCGGCGCGAAAAGCCCCGGGTGGGGGCCTTCACCTCCGCCGATGTCGAAAAGATCCGGGCGCTTGACCCTGATCTGGTGCTGACATTCTCCGATCTGCAGGCCCCGATCGCCGCCGACCTGATCCGCGAAGGGATCGAGGTTCACGCCTTCAACCAAAGAACGGTCGCAGGCATCCTTGCCATGATCCGGACCTGCGGCATGCTGACCGGCGTTCCCGACCGCGCCGTGGATCTTGCCCGCAGCTATGAAGAACGCCTCGCCCGGATCGCCGCGATTGAACACCCGCACCGCCCAAAGGTCCTGTTCGAGGAATGGGACGAGCCGCTGATATCCGGCATCGGCTGGGTATCCGAACTGATCGCGATTGCGGGCGGGCAGGATGTCTTTCCCGAACTGGCCGCCTGCAAAGCCGCAAAGGACAGGATCCTGACGCCCGATCAGGTGATCCCGCGCGCACCCGATGTGATCCTTGCCTCATGGTGCGGCAAGAAGGTGGTGCCCGCCCGCATCGCTGCCCGGTCGGGATGGGATGTGCTGCCCGCCATCCGCAACAACCGCATCCACGAAATCAAGTCGCCGCTGATCCTCCAGCCCGGCCCGGCCGCGCTCACCGATGGGCTTGATGCCATCCTTCAGGCGCTCTGGGGCAGGGCAGGGGCGTAGGCTGTCAGTCCTCCAGCCGGATTTCCTGCCGGAACTGCCCGTCGCGCCCATAGACCAGCAGCCGCCCATCCCCTGTCACCACCAGCATCCGGTCCTTGCTGATCGTCACGGCCTCGGCCGTGGCCCCTGCGGGCAGGGTCAGGCTTTCCGGCAGAACCGGACCCGATCCATCCGGCATGCGGGTGACAAGCAGGCTGACGATGGTTATGACACCCCCGATCATCGTGACCATCAACACGATCACGAGCCATTTGAGAAAGTTCAGGCTGGGCGGAAGCCCCGCGGGATCAGGAGTGTCGTCCATGTCAGACCTTTCGGAAGAGGGCGGGGCCACCCTGATCGTCGTCATCGGGCCAAACCCGCCTGACCGCCTTGATAAGGCGCTGGCCCGCGAGGTGCCAGAGGAAGCCGCGCTGTCGCGCTCGCGCCTGATGAAGATGATTGCCGAAGGCGATGTGCTGAAGGGCGGGGCCGTTGTCTCCGACCCCAAGGCGAAGGTTGCCGAAGGCGACGCCTTCACCCTGCGGCTTGCCCCGGCCGAAGATTATCACGCCCGGCCCGAGGATATCCCCCTCGTCATCCTGCATGAGGATGACGATCTGATCGTGATCGACAAGCCCGCCGGCATGGTCGTCCATCCCGCGCCCGGCACACCCACCGGCACGCTGGTCAACGCCCTGCTGCATCATTGCGCAGATACCCTCTCTGGCGTCGGCGGCGAAAAGCGGCCCGGGATCGTCCACCGGATCGACAAGGACACGACGGGCCTTCTTGTCGTCGCGAAATCCGATCGCGCCCATCACGGGCTGGCCCGCCAGTTCGAAACCCACAGCGTCAACCGCCATTACATCGCCCTTGTCCATGGCAGGCCCGATGCCGCCGACCCGCGCCTGCGCGGCACCCGGGGTGTCACCTTCGAAGCGGGCGGCATCCTGCGCATCGCGACCGGCCTCGCCCGGCACAAGACCGACCGGCAGCGTCAGGCGGTGGTCTGGGATGGCGCGGGCCGCCACGCCGTCACCCGCGCCCGCGTTGTGGAAGCCTATGGCAGGGATGCGGCGGCGCTGGTGGATTGCTGGCTGGAAACGGGGCGGACCCACCAGATCCGCGTGCACATGGCCCATGCGGGCCATGGCCTGATCGGGGATCAGACCTATGGGGGGCGTCGCCGCCTGTCGCCCGCGCTGGTGGGGCCGCTTGCGGCGGAACAGGGCAACAGCTTTCCCCGGCAGGCGCTGCATGCGGCAACGCTGGGCTTTGTCCACCCCGTTTCGGGCGAAGAGATGGAATTCGAAAGCCCGCTGCCCGCCGACATGCTTTCCCTGGTCGAGGCCCTGCGCGCCGCGCGCTGATCGCTTGAAACAATGGCTGACATGTGCGTGACCGCACCGAAACGTGCCTTTAACAAAGAAGGAACACTTCCCAACTATCTCTGGAGTTAGCGGCAAACTTGCGCAGGCAGGACCGCATCACTAGATTTCGCGGTTCCCGGGGGCTTGATGAAGACCCGGATCAGAACAGGGGGCACGACATGAGCACCTATCAGACACTTCCCGCACCCAGCCCGGAGCAGGGTCTCAATCGCTATCTGCAGGAAATCCGCAAATTCCCGCTGCTGGAGCCGGAACAGGAATACATGCTGGCCAAGCGCTGGGTCGATCATCAGGACGCCGGCGCTGCGCATCAGCTTGTCACCAGCCACCTCCGCCTCGCGGCCAAGATCGCCATGGGCTATCGCGGCTATGGCCTGCCGCAGGCCGAAGTCATCTCCGAGGCGAATGTCGGCCTGATGCAGGCGGTCAAGCGCTTTGATCCCGAAAAGGGGTTCCGCCTTGCCACCTATGCCATGTGGTGGATCCGCGCCTCGATCCAGGAATACATCCTGCGGTCCTGGAGCCTTGTGAAACTCGGCACGACCTCGGCGCAGAAAAAGCTGTTCTTCAACCTGCGCAAGGCCAAGGCCAAGGTCGGCGCGCTGGAAGACGGCGACCTGCGGCCCGAAAATGTCGCCCAGATCGCCAAGGACCTTTCCGTGTCCGAGGATGAGGTGATCGACATGAACCGGCGTCTGTCCGGCTCTGACGCCTCGTTGAACGCGACGGTCGGTTCCGATGGCGAAGGCGCGACGCAGTGGCAGGATTGGCTGGAAGACGAAGACAGCGATCAGGCCGGCGCCTATGAAGAGCGTGACGAACTCGATACCCGCCGCGCGCTGCTGGTGCAGGCCATGGCCGTGCTGAACGAGCGTGAGAAGGATATCCTGATGCAGCGTCGTCTGGCCGATACGCCCGTCACGCTTGAGGAACTGTCGGAAAGCTATGGCGTCAGCCGGGAGCGGATCCGTCAGATCGAGGTGCGGGCCTTTGAAAAGCTGCAATCGAAAATGCGTGAACTTGCGCGCGGCAATGGCATGGTGATCCCGGCCTGATATCCGCGGAAAGGCAAAGCAAGAAGGAAAGGCACGCGACAAGACGCGGGCCTTTTGGCTTGGGTTGTCCATGCCGTGAATACTTGGTTAACAAATACTAAAATTGGTTGACCAACGCCTGCCCGCCCTTCAGGACCACGGGGTGACATCGGGATTGCACCTTCATGAATGACTCGCCCAGCTACGCCGCCTATCTCGACAGTCCGTATCGCAGCCTGAAGCATTCTTCCTATTTCCGGGTCTATGACGAACTTTTCGGCCCCTATCGCGGCAAGGCCATCACCTTTGTCGAGGTAGGCATCCTTGGCGGCGGATCGCTGTTCATGTGGCGATCCTTCTTCGGGCCGCAGGCGCGGATCATCGGGGTCGATCTGAACCCGAACGCGCGGAAATGGGAAAAGGACGGTTTCGAGATCTTCATCGGGTCGCAATCGGACACCGCGTTCTGGCAGGATTTCGCCAGCAAGGTCGGCCCTGTGGATATCCTGCTCGATGATGGCGGCCATACCTATGCGCAACAGATCATCACGGTCGAATCCATGCTGGACACGATCCGCGACAAGGGGCTGCTGGTGGTCGAGGATACCCACACCTCCTACCTCCAAGGCTACGGGCCGACAGAATTCTCCTTCATGCGCTACAGCCAGAACGTGATCGACAGGATCAACCGCCGCTCCAGCCTTGTCAGCGACGGCCCGGCGGAACAGCGGATCTGGTCGGTCCAGTGCTTTGAATCCATTGTGGCTTTCCACATCAACCGCCCCGAGTCCGAGGCACCCTCGGTCGTGACGACGAATGACAAACCGGGCGATGATGCGCAGGATTTCCGCCATCGCGAAAGGCGCGATCCCTGGATCGTCTCGGTCGCAAGGCCGCTTGTTCCGCTGCTCCGCCACCTGCCCGGGGTCCGTCAGGCGGGTCGCTGGCTGCGCAACCGGGCAGAGCTGCGCCGCTTCCGCATCGACAGGTTCTTTCGCTGAAACCCGCGCATTTCGCCGCCCGCACCTTGGGCAGGGCGTGCCCAAGCCCATATTCACGTCAGGATGCCGCGGTCTGCACGGTTGCCTCGACCCGTCTGCAAGGGTAGACCGCAGCAAAGCTGGAGACCGACATGACGATGCTCGAAACCTTCATCAAGCCGATGCACAAGGAAGGCATCCGCTTCGTCGCGGCCTTCGCTGCGGCCACAGTGCTTCTGTTCCTGCTGTGGGAACCCCTGGGCTGGATCGGCCTTGGACTGACGGTGTGGTGCTACTACTTCTTCCGCGATCCCCGCCGCGCGGTGCCCCAGAATGCAGGCCTGATGGTCAGCCCGGCGGATGGCGTCGTGTCCCTGATCGAACGGGCGGTGCCGCCGCCCGAACTGGGCATGGGGCCCGAACCGCTGATGCGGATTTCCGTCTTCATGTCGGTCTTCAACTGCCACGTGAACCGCGCGCCCATCGCCGGGCGTGTCTCGGAAATCAGCTATCGCCCGGGCAAGTTCCTGAATGCCTCGCTCGACAAGGCGTCGGTGGACAATGAACGCAACTCGCTTCGGATCGACATGGCCGATGGGCGCTCCATCGCCGTGGTGCAGATCGCCGGGCTGGTCGCGCGCCGGATCCTGTGCTTTGCGACAAAGGGTCAGGATCTGCGCACCGGGGAACGCTTCGGCCTGATCCGGTTCGGCTCGCGGCTTGATGTCTATCTGCCCGACGGGATCGAACCGCAGGTCGCCCTAGGCCAGACCTGCGTCGCAGGGGAAACGGTGATCGCGATGATCGGGCAGGACAGCCCGCAGCGCATGGCGAGGATGGAATGACCCTGCCGCCCGAGGAACCGTCACGCCCGCGCCGCAAGGTGCACATTCTGCAATTGCTTCCGAATCTCGTGTCGATTCTGGGGCTCTGTTCGGGCCTGACCGCGATCCGCTTCGCGATCGACGGCCGCGTTTCCACCGCCATCGCCCTGATCGGGCTTGCGGCGGCGCTGGATGCCTTGGATGGCCGCCTTGCCCGCATGTTGAAATCCGAAAGTGCGATTGGCGCGGAACTCGACAGTCTTGGCGATTTCGTGAATTTCGGGGTGACCCCGGCCCTCGTGCTTTATCTCTGGGGGTTGAAGGGCGAGGCCAGCCTTGGCTGGATCGCGGTTCTGATCTACGCGATCTGCTGCATGTTGCGACTGGCGCGCTTCAATGTCGGCAACAAGCGCAGCGATGGCGAGGAACCGGCCGAACGCACCTCCTTCATCGGTGTGCCTTCCCCGGCCGGGGCCATGCTTGTGCTGGCCCCGATCTATCTTGCCTTCTGCTTTCCCGGCGATGTCCGGCTTCCGGCCGAGGCTGTCGCCATCTGGATGGTGGCCATGGGGGCGCTGATGATCAGCCGGATCCGCACCCCCTCGCTCAAGCGTGTCACCTTCTATGCCGAGGATGCGCGCTATATTCTTGTCGCCCTGGTCGCGTTATTCGCGGCGCTTTTCACCTATCCCTGGGTCACGCTTCTTGCGTTGTCGCTGGCCTATCTGGCGGGCATTCTCTTTGTGGCGCGGGGGCAGCTTTTCGCGCTGCTCGGCAAGCAGGATCCGTAACAAGTTCGCTTGCGCCCGGCCGCGCGCACCCCTAGCGTGCGGCTGTCACGAAAAGGGAGAAGACCGATGAAACCCGTCCGCTGGGGCGTGCTGGGCAACGCCAAGTTCGCCCGCGATCACATGGCACCGGCCATCCACATGGCAGAAAACGCCGAACTGGCCGCGCTGGGCACGTCAAACCCCGGATCCGCGCAAGGATGGGATTTCTGCCCCGGCCTGAAGCAGATGAGCTATGAGGATCTTCTCGCCGACCCTTCGATTGATGCGATCTACATTCCCTTGCCCA
This sequence comes from Paracoccaceae bacterium, assembly GCA_041397045.1. Taxonomy (GTDB): domain Bacteria; phylum Pseudomonadota; class Alphaproteobacteria; order Rhodobacterales; family Rhodobacteraceae; genus Paragemmobacter. The sequence continues at coordinate 131,564 of JAWKXK010000009.1, read as the reverse complement.
ATCACATGCATGTGGAATGGACGCTCAAGGTGCTGGCGGCAGGCAAGCATGTGCTGACGGAAAAGCCGATCTCGATGACCGCCGACGAAATCGACGCCATCATCGCCGAACGGGACAGGACCGGACTTCTGGCCGCCGAGGCCTACATGATCGTCCACCACCCCCAATGGCAGCGCGCGCGCGAACTGGTGCAGGGCGGGGCGATTGGCCAACTTCGGCACGTCGATGCCTTCTTCAGCTATAACAACGCCGACGAATTGCAGAATATCCGCAACCGCCCCGAAACCGGCGGCGGCGGCATTCGCGATATCGGGGTCTACACCTACGGATCGGCCCGTTTCGTGACAGGGGCCGAGGCGCGCGATCTTTCCTGCCGGATGATCAGGGAAAACGGTGTCGATGTCTGGGCGCAGGTGGATGCGATGCTCGAAGGGCCACTGGGCCGGGCCACCTATATCGCGATGACGTCGATGCGCCTGCAAAACCGGCAGGAGGTGACTTTCCATGGCGACAAGGGCTTGCTGAAGGTGGCGCATGGGCCGTTCAACGCAAATCTCTTCGCCGAGGCACGGATCGAACTGCACCGCGATCAGACCGTGACCAGCGAACGCTGGCCCGCTGCCAATCACTACAAGCTGCAGGTCGAGAATTTCGGCCAAAGCATTCGCACCGGCGCCGCTTATCCTTGTCCGCTGGAATTCACGCGCGGAACGCAGGAAATGATCGACCGTGCCTTCGAAACCGCGCGCGAGATTTCCTGGTAATCTCACGCAGATCTGCATGGGTGGCCCCGTCGCCCATGCCCCCCGCAGGCGCGCGCGCACGTCGGACCAAAGATCCGCATTTCTGTTGCCGCCGCGGCCTAAGATGCCGACACGGAATGCCGTTCCGTTACTCGGGGTCTCGTGGTCCACGGGGGGCAATGATATGAAAACAAGACGAAACATGATCCTGGTCGCAGCAGAAAAGGATCTGCGGCTGCTGGTTTCCGAAGGCCAGGGTCTTGGCGTGACCGAGGTCCGCCACGTGCGCGCGGCAGATCTGGATCGCCAACCCGGCAACACCGAAACGGGCCGACTCGCCCGGTTCCCGAAACTCATCGCGGATCTGGTCGAGGTGGAGTGGCGTAAGGGCGGCTATGACCGCCTTACGCTTGTGGCAGGCAGCCAGATGCTTTGCGCCATGCGCAAGGAACTGCCCGACAGGCTGCGCGACAGGGTAGCAACGGTCCTTGACCGCGATCTCATCAACCAGCCGCTGCGCGATATCGCCGGGCAGTTGCAGGCTGCCCAGGCGATCTGACGCCGCTGATGGGGGCCTGTCAGGCCTCCATCGCTTCCAACTCGTCGATGAAGCCCGCGATCATCGACAGGCCCTTGTCCCAGAATTCGGGATCGCTGGCATCCAGCCCGAAGGGCGCCAGCAGGTCCTTGTGATGCTTCGATCCGCCTGCCGACAGCATCTCGAAGTATTTTTCCTGGAACCCGGGCAACCCATCCGCGTAAGCCGCATAAAGCGCATTCACCAGTCCATCGCCAAAGGCATAGGCATAGACGTAAAAGGGCGAATGCACGAAATGCGGGATATAGGCCCAGAAGGTTTCGTAGCCGTCCATGAATTCGAACGCATCGCCAAGGGATTGTGCCTGAACGCTCATCCACAGGGCGTTGATGTCGTCCGGCGTCAACTCGCCTTCGCGGCGCGCGGCGTGCAGCTTGCACTCGAAATCGTAAAAGGCGATCTGGCGCACGACCGTGTTGATCATGTCCTCGACCTTGCCGGCAAGCAGCGTCTTGCGTTCGGCGGGGGTCTTGGCCCCGTCCAGCAATTTGCGGAAGGTCAGCATCTCGCCAAAGACGCTTGCTGTTTCGGCCAGGGTCAGCGGGGTTGAAGACAGCAGTTCGCCCTGTTTCGCCGCCAGAACCTGATGCACGCCATGGCCCAGTTCATGGGCAAGTGTCATCACATCGCGGGGTTTGCCCAGATAGTTCAGCATCACATAGGGATGCACGGTCGACACCGTCGGATGGGCAAAGGCCCCCGGCGCCTTGCCCGGCTTCACGCCCGCATCAATCCAGCCCTTTTCAAAGAAGGGCCGGGCCAGATCAGCCATCTTCGGATCGAAGGCCGCATAGGCATTCATCACCATGTCCGTGGCGCTGTCCCAATCCACGGATTTCGGCGCTTCGATCGGCAGCGGGGCGTTCCGGTCCCAGATCTGCAGTTTCTCAAGACCCATCCATTTCGCCTTGAGCCGATAGTAGCGATGCGAAAGCTTGGGGTATGCGGCCACAACGGCATTGCGCAGCGCCTCGACCACTTCGGGCTCCACATGGTTTGACAGGTGCCGCCCGGTCTGGGGGCTGGGCATCTTGCGCCAGCGATCCTCGACTTCCTTTTCCTTGGCCAAGGTGTTGTGGATGCGGGCGAAAAGCTTGATGTTGCGATCAAAGACCCCCGCCAACGCCTGCGCCGCAGCCTTGCGGCGGGTGCGGTCCGTATCCGTCAGCAGGTTCAGCGTGGCCTCAAGGTTCAGCTCCTCTTCCTCGCCTTCGACGGAAAACATCAGCCCGGCCATGGTTTCATCGAACAGTTTGTTCCACGCACTGGCACCGACGACGGAATTGTCATGCAGGAACTTCTCCAGCTCATCCGAAAGCTGGTAGGGGCGCATGGCCCGCATGCGATCGAAAACCGGCTTGTAGCGGGCCAGATCGGCATTCGCCTGCAGCAGGCGGTTCAGGTGATCTTCCTCAAGCCGGTTGAATTCAAGGCTGAAGAAGACAAGCGGCGTCGTGAAGGTGGTGATCCGGTCCTGCGCATCGGCCATGAACTTGGCGCGTTCGCTGTCCATCGTGTTCTGGTAATAGCGCAGACCGGCAAAAGACATGATGCGTCCCGCCGCAACGTCGATCTTTTCATAATCCAGCACGCATTCAAGCAGTCCCGCCGCATCAAGCGATGCAAGCTTGCCTTCATAGCGCGCGGCGAAATCGGCGCAGGCCTTTTCCAGCCATGCCATGTCGCGCGTGAACTCGGCGCTGTCCGGCGCGGGATAGAGATCTGACAGGTCCCATTCCGGCAGCTTGCCAAGCCCGCCACCAGAGGCGTTCGCGTCATGGACGGGGCGGGGCAGGGGAAGCGTCATCTTGAACCTCTTTGCACGTTGCTTCTGTCCATCTAGGGCGGGCGGCCGGGAAGGTGCAAGGGAGAGTGGCCCAATTCGGCGTGAAGCCCGTCACCCCTGCGCCTGCGCAAGCAGCCCGCGCAGGGTTTCCAACGTGTCGATCTCGGATGGCGGCTTGTCCTTGCGCCACCGGATCATCCGTGGAAACCGCAGCGCGATCCCCGATTTGTGGCGGGGGCTTTCCTGGATGCCCTCGAAGCCGATCTCGAACACCAGTTCCGGCGTGACGCGACGAACCGGGCCAAAGCGTTCAAGCGTGTTTTTCTGGACCCAGCGCGTGATTTCACCGAACTCCTGATCGGTCAGCCCGGAATAGGCCTTGGTGAAGGGCACCAGCTCATCCCCGTCGCGCAGGGCGAAGGTGAAATCGGTGAACAGATTGGCCCGGCGTCCGTGCCCGGCCTGCGCATAGACCATCACGGCATCCACGGTCCAGGGATCCAGCTTCCACTTCCACCATTCCCCGCGTTTCCTGCCATTGTGATACGGGGATTGCACCTGCTTGATCATCACCCCCTCGGCGCGGACCTGCCGCGCTGTCTGGCGCATCTGGCCAAGTCTTGCCCAGTCATCGAAGGCCAGCGGGGGCGACAGACCCAAGGGAAGGGTGGCCGGCAGAGCGGTAACCAGCGTTTCCAGCCGCGCGCGCCGCTCGATCAGGGATGTGCTGCGAATGTCCTTTCCCCCGGCCTCCAGAAGGTCATAGGCGATGAAGCGCGCCGGGGCTTCGGCAAGCAACCGCCGCGTTACGGATTTGCGACCGATCCGTTTCTGCAGCGCGTTGAAGGCCATCGGCAGCTGGGCGTCTGCATCCCAGACCACCACCTCGCCATCCAGTGCCGTTCCGGGTGGCAGGAAATCCGAAAGCAGCGCGAATTCGGGGAAGCGGTCTGTGATCAACTCCTCGCCCCGCGACCAAAGCGCGAGCAGGCCGTCCCGATGGATCAACTGGCCGCGGATGCCATCCCATTTCCATTCCGCCGTCCATTGCGATGCATCGCCCAGATCTTCCGGGGGTTTCTCCAGCCCTGACGCAAGTGCAAAGGGATAGGGGCGCGTGTCGGCGCGGGTCTCCTGATCGCCCAGAAAACGGTCAAAGCTGGTGCTGGTTGGCGTCCAGTCGCCCATGAGCCTGTGGGCAAGTGTCCCTTCGTCCATGCCCGTCGACTGGGCCAGCGCTCGTGTCACCAGACCGCGGCTGACGCCGAGACGGAAACCGCCGGTGATCAGCTTGTTGAAGACAAGCCGTTCCATAGGGCCGAGCCGATCCCAGGTTGCCAGGATCTCCGCCTTGCGCCGGTCTTCGGACAGGCCCGACAGGGCGGCAAGATCACCCATAAGTGCCGAAAGCGCGGGCGGATCAGAGGTGGTGCCAACGGGAAGGATCAGCGCGATGGTTTCGGCAAGGTCGCCCACCACGGCATAGCTTTCCTCGAACAACCACAGCGGCAGGGATGCCTTTTCCGCAGCCCAGACCCGAAGTTGCGTGCTGCTGACGCTGCGCCTTGGACGCTTGCCGGACAAAAGTGCGATGGCCCAGAGCCGGTCTTCGTCCGGGGCGCTGCGAAAGTAATCCGCAAGCGCCGTGACCTTGGCCGAGGTTTTCGTGGTGCTGTCGAGCGTGGCAAACAGCGCGGCGAAGCGGTTCATTCTGCGACCTCGGCCGTTTCTTCGCCGAACTCGGTCGCAACGATGCCTGCGTCATATCCCTGCTCTGACAACCAGCGCCGGAAGGGCACCGTATACCCATGCGTCACAAAAACCTTCTCCGCGCCGGTCGCCCGGATAGCCGAGACAAGCCCGCCCCAATCCGCATGATCCGACACGACAAACCCTGTGCCAAGGCCTCGTCGCCTGCGCAACCCGCGCAGGGCCATCCAGCCGCTGGCCATGGCTTCCTCCACCTCGCCGAACCGGCGCGTCCAGGCCGTGCCAAGGGCCGCAGGCGGCGCAATCACCAGCGCGCCCCGCTGCGCGGCAGTATCCAGCCCGGGCGAGACGCGGATCGTCTCTGGCAGGCGGTATCCCTGTTGCCGCAGGATTTCGGTCGTGTCCTCGACCGCGCCATGCGTCAGGATCGGCCCGGCATTGCCAAGGCCGGACAGAATCCGCTGCGCCTTGCCAAAACTGTAGGCCCCAATGACCGAAGTTTTCCCCGCTTCGGCGTTCCGCTGCCACCAGTCGCGAATGCTACCCATGACCATGGTTTGGGGCTGCCAGCGAAAAACCGGCAGGCCGAAGGTGCATTCCGAGATGAAGCAGTGGCACCGGACCGGGGTGAAAGTTTCGGCCAACCCGTCGGCTTCGATCTTGTAGTCGCCCGAGACGACCCAGACCTCGCCCCGTCGCTCCACCCGGATCTGCGCCGATCCCGGCACGTGACCGGCGGGATGGAATGACACGGTGACGCCGCCGATGCGCAACGACTCGCCATAGGCGATGCCGCTCGCGTCGATCTGGCCCAGACGGTGGCGGATCACCGGCAGGGCCTGATGCGTGGCAAGGTAGCGGCGATGGCCCCATCTGGCATGGTCGGAATGGCCGTGGGTAATCAGCGCGTGGTCGACCGGACGCCACGGATCAATGTGAAAACCACCATCCGGGCAATAGATGCCCTGCTGCAGCGTCAGGACAGGATCATGCGACATGGGGCAAAGCTAGGGCGGGCTCGGCCCGGGGCGAGAGAGGGATAATGCCTGTTTTTTGTGCAATTGCCCATGCGGTACCCTTTGAGGCGAGATGAAACACTTCCCCCCTGCAAGGGGCGCTGATTAACTTGCCCAAGGCGCTGTGCGGGGGTGGTCGTGTCACAATACTTCAACGAGATGTATGAGGGCGGCAAGGTCCGCATTCCCTACGCGCGGCTGGAGGACTGGATGAACGCCATGCCAGCCTCATTGCGGACCTTGAAACAGGCCGAGGCTGAAGATCTGTTTCGTCGTATCGGCATTACCTTCGCTGTCTATGGCGAAGGGGGCGATCCGGACAGGCTGATCCCCTTCGACATGTTCCCCCGGGTCTTCACAGCCTCGGAATGGGCGAAGCTTGAAAAAGGGATCAAGCAGCGCGCGCGGGCGCTGAATGCCTTTCTTGTCGATGTCTATGGCCGGGGCGAAATCATCCGCGCAGGGCGGATTCCGTCGCGGCTTGTCTATCAGAACGAAGCCTTCGAAAAAGCCGTGGTCGGCCTTAAGCCGCCCAAAGGGGTGTATTCGCATATCGTCGGCATCGACATCGTCCGCACCGGGCCGGACGAGTTTTTTGTGCTGGAAGACAACTGCCGCACACCATCGGGCGTCAGCTACATGCTGGAAAACCGCGAAATCATGATGCGGATGTTCCCTGACCTGTTCCGCGGCAATCGGATCGAACCCGTCGACCGCTATCCGGAAATCCTGCGGCGCACGCTGGCATCCGTCGCGCCGCAGAAATGCAGTGGCGAGCCGACCATCGTTCTGCTGACGCCCGGCCATTTCAACAGCGCCTATTACGAACACAGTTTCCTTGCCGATCTGATGGGGATCGAACTGGTTGAAGGACAGGATCTGTTCGTCGAGGGCGAATTCGTCTGGATGAGAACGACCGAAGGCCCGAAGAAGGTGGATGTGGTCTATCGCCGGATCGACGATGCCTTCATCGACCCGCTCTGCTTCCGCCCCGATTCCATGCTGGGCGTGCCGGGCCTGATGGATGTCTACCGCTCGGGCGGGGTAAGCATCTGTTCCGCGCCGGGGGCTGGTGTGGCGGATGACAAGGCCGTCTACACCTTCGTGCCCGAGATGGTGCGTTTCTACCTTGGCGAAGAACCGATCCTGCAGAATGTGCCGACATGGCAATGCGGCAAGGATGCCGATTTGCGCTATGTCCTCGACAACCTATCCGAACTTGTCGTGAAAGAGGTGCATGGATCGGGGGGTTACGGCATGTTGGTCGGGCCGAAATCGACGAAGGAACAGATCGAGTCCTTCCGCATGAAGATCGAGGCCGACCCGGGCAATTACATCGCACAGCCGACGCTGGCGCTTTCGACCACGCCCACCTTCGTGGCCGAAGGGGTGGCCCCCCGCCATGTCGACCTGCGGCCCTATTGCCTTGTGGGCGAAGGCATCGAACTTGTGCCCGGCGCGCTGACCCGCGTTGCCCTGACGGAGGGATCGCTTGTCGTGAACTCCTCTCAGGGCGGGGGCGTGAAGGATACCTGGGTGCTGGCGGAGTGAGACAGTCATGCTGAGCCGGACCGCAGACAACCTTTTCTGGATTGCCCGTTACATGGAACGGGCGGAAACCGCCGCGCGGCTGCTGGAGGTGGGATCGCGTATTGCGCTGCTGCCTTCGGCGGCCGGTTATCGGAACGAATGGGATTCGCTGTTGCAGGCGTCGGGCAATGCCGATGCTTTCGCCCGAAAATATGGTGACCCTGTTCAGCGGAACATCGAAAGCTTCCTGTTCTTCGACCGAGACAATCCATCCTCTGTCGCATCCTGCATCACGACAGCGCGGGAGAACGGCCGTATCGTCCGCACCGCCCTGACGACGCAGGTCTGGGATGCGCTGAACACGGCCTTTCAGGAGTTGCGCCAACTGGAGCGGACTCCACGCAGCGAGCTTGAACTTTCACGCCTGACCGAATGGACGATGCGCCATGCCGCCATGGTGCGCGGCTCGATCGAGGCCACGCTTCTGCGCAATGATGGCTGGGATTTCCTGAACATCGGTTACAGCCTTGAACGCGCGGACAACACCGCGCGCCTTATGGATGTGAAGTACTATGTGCTGCTGCCACGGGTGGAATTCGTCGGATCGGGGTTGGACAATTACCAATGGACAGTGCTGCTGCGTGCAATGTCGGCGCATCGGGCCTTTCACTGGGCCTATGGCGGCGAGGTGACGGCAGCGAAGATCGCGCATTTCCTGATCCTGAATCCGCAATGTCCGCGGTCCCTGATCACCTGTGTCGAGGGTTTGTCGGCCCATCTTGATCGGCTTGCGCGGCTTTATGGGACGACCACCGAAGCGCAGGCACAGGCGCGGGGGATGCTTGTTGCGTTAAGCGAAACGCGCGAGGATGACATCTTTGATGAGGGGCTGCATGATTTCCTGTCCCGCTTCATCCGCGAGATGGCGGCCCTCGGCTCCTTGATCCACGAAACCTATCTGAGCGGGGATATGCGCTGATGCTGCTGTCGGTCGATCATGTGACGCGGTACCGCTATGATCAGCCGGTCCGCGCGGTGATGCAAAGCCACCGAATGACGCCTTCGGTCTTTGATGGCCAAAAGGTGCGGAACTGGAAGGTCAGCGTGAGCGATGGGATCCCCGGCGGGGCGTTTCGCGATGGTGCCGGTGATCGGGTGCAGGCCTGGACGGTGAAGGGCCCGGTCAGCGAAATCGAGGTGCATGTCGTTGGCACGGTGGAAACCCTTGATCTTGCGGGGGTTCTGCGCGGCCACCGCGAGATGGTCCAACCCGAGGTCTACCTTGTCGAGACCCATCCGACCGGGGCCGATGCGGCCTTGGCGGCCTTGGCGCAAGGCGCGCTGGGTGAGGACGGGCCGCTTGCGCGTGCCCATCGGCTGGCTGCGCTGGTGGCGGATGCCATTGCCTATCGGCCGGGGGCCACCCATGCACATACCACCGCTGCCGAGGCGCTGGGGCTGGGTGAGGGGGTTTGTCAGGATCATGCCCATGCCCTTATCGCCTGCGCACGGGTGATCGGGCTGCCTGCACGCTATGTCTCGGGCTATCTGTTCGCCACGTCAGACGGGACCCCGCACGAGGCGGCCCATGCCTGGGCCGAAATCCATGTGGCGGGGCTCGGCTGGGTGGGCTTCGATCCTGCAAACCGCTGCTGCCCGGATGACCGCTATATCCGGTTGGGATCGGGGTTGGATGCACAGGATGCAGCCCCCATTCGCGGGATCGCCCGGGGGCATGGTGTCGAAACCCTTGATGTGACAGTTGCGGTCCAGAACTTGCAGCAATAGGGTCAGCGCGTTCAGGGGGAAGAAGAAATGACCTATTGCGTAGGCCTCATGCTGAATGAGGGGATGGTGCTGCTGTCGGATACCCGCACGAATGCGGGGCTCGACAATATTTCCACCTATCGCAAGATGTTCCATTTCGAAGAGCCGGGCGAGCGGGTGATTGCCATCATGACGGCGGGCAGTCTTTCGGTGACGCAAACGACCATCGCGCGGCTGCGCGAGGCGATCGAAGATCCGGATTCGGATGAGACGCAGTCGATCATGAAGGCCCCCACGATGCTGAAGGTGGCCGAGATCGTGGGCAATATGCTGGCCCGGGTGCGCGAGGATATCGACGAAAAACTGTCTGCAATGCAAGGGGTTACGGCCTCCATGATTGTCGCGGGGCAGCGGCGGGGGGGGGCTATGCGGCTGTTCCTGATCTATCCCGAGGGCAATTTCATCGAAGCGACCGAGGACACGCCCTTTCTGCAGATCGGCGAGCACAAATACGGCAAGCCCATCCTTGACCGGGTTGTAACACCCGCGACCAGCCTGCAGGATGCCCAGAAGGCGGTGCTGCTTTCGATGGATTCCACTTTGCGATCAAACCTTTCCGTGGGGATGCCGCTGGATCTGTGCGTGATCGAGAGGGATGCCTGCCGGGTGTCGCATACCCGCCGGATCGAGGCTGGGGACGAACAGTTTCGCGCCATGTCAGAGGCGTGGAGCCGGGCTCTGCGGGACGGGTTCAGCCAGATAAACCTCTGAAATCCGATGCAACGTGCGGTGCAGTGCGCGGTGCAGCACAGGGTATGCACCGCGGCGCAGCCATGGCAGTTCAGCCGTGAGCGGAGAAAAGCGCGACGGACGCGTCGAAAAAGCGGCTGCGATGGGCGGGTGTTTCCATCGGCACCTCATGTTCCGCGCCCTGATAGATATCGAGCCGGCCTGAGGCCCATCCCGCCATGCGCAGATGGATCGGCGCGATGTCCACAACCTTTTCCGCCGTTCCCAGGGCGGTGATCGCGGGGGTCGCCGGGGCCGGCAGGGCGGCCAGCGCGCCGCATTCCTGCAACGCCGCCCCCAGCCAACCAAGCGAGGGGCCACCCAGCGCCAGATCGGGCTGAGAGGCCACCTGACGGCGCATGTACTCCCACATTTCTGGGTCGGTGGTCAGGACGTTTCCCTGAAACGGGGCGGACAGGACATAAGTCTGGCCACCGGTGCCGGGGGCATAGCGATGCGCCTGTCCGAAAGGCGCCGCGAGGCGGCCAAGCAGATGGGCGATCGGGCGCGACCATGCGGCCATGCTGATGCCCCACATCGGGGCCGAAAAGACAGCCGAAGCGAACGGCAGCCCACGCATGAGGGCGCGAAGCCCGATGCATCCGCCCATGGAATGGCAAAGAAGGTGGAAGGGCCGGGGCAGACCTTCTGCCCCGGCAAGGGCGAGCAGCGCATCCACGTCGCGCTGGTATTCGTCGAAATGGCCGACATGGCCGATCAGCCGATCATCGAAGGCGCGGTCGGCAAGACCCTGCCCGCGCCAATCCACCACAAGGATGGTGTAGCCCTGTGCCGCAAGGACAGCGGCGGCCCGACCGTATTTTTCGATATATTCGGTACGCCCGGGAAAGAGAAAGACCGTGCCCTTTTCCCCGTCGCCCCAGATTGCCGCGCGGATGCGCAGATCATCGGACGTGCGCAACCAGAGCGCCCGCCCGGTCGTCGGCCCATCGGCGAGATCGGCGAAAAGCGGCGCGCTGCCGGTCACGACAGGACGGAACCCAGTTTCATCGCAAGACCCATCGACCCGTCGACAGACAGCTTGCCGGTCATGAAGGCCATGGTGGGGTTCATGTCGCCGTCAAGGATGGCACGGAAGGTTTCGGTCGAAGCGGTAAGGGTGACGTCTGCCTCTTCATCCCCGGCGCGGACGCCGTTGGCATCCATCATGATCGCGCCTTCGCCCGGGATCACGAATTTCGCCACGCCGTCAAAGCCGCCGTTCAGCTTGGCGGAGAGGGCGGTTACGGCTGCGTCGATCACGTCGCTCATTCTTCTCGTCTCCATCGCTTGGTCGTGACCGCGGGAGGCTGGCCTTTCCGCGCGGTTGCGTTACCTTGGTTTTATGGAAGCGCTTCGCCCGTTACACAATCGTGTCGTTGCGGCACTCGTGCTGGTTTTCTGCACGGTGCTGGCTTTTGCGCCGCCGGTCGGGGCGCAGACGGCGGCGCTGGATGATCTGTTCGCGGAACTGAAGGAGGCGGATGCACAGGGTGCATCGCGGATCGAGCGCGAGATCTGGAACGAATGGTCGAAATCAGGGTCGCCCGCGATGGATCTGCTGCTGCAGCGGGGGCGTGATGCGATGGAATCAGGGGATGCGGTGGCGGCGATCGAGCATTTCACCGCGCTGACCGACCATGCGCCCGATTTCGCCGAAGGCTGGAACGCGCGGGCGACGGCCTATTTCACGCTGGGCGAATTGGGGCCGTCGGTAAACGATATCGCGCGCACCCTGACGCTGAACCCGCGGCACTTCGGGGCGCTGTCGGGGCTTGGCATGATCTTTGAGCAGTTGGAGCAGCCGGAAAAGGCGCTGGAGGCCTATAAGGCCGCCTTGGCTATACATCCCCATCTGCAGGGGGTAATCGAGTCGGTAGAGCGACTGGAAGCGGAAACCGCCGGGCAGGACCTGTAAGGGCAGCAAGATCATGGCCATGACCGGACGGGTGACGGCGGTTCTCGGACCGACGAACACCGGCAAGACGCATTATGCCATCGAGCGCATGCTGGCGCATCGGACAGGGGTCATCGGCCTGCCCCTGCGCCTGCTTGCGCGCGAGGTCTATGATCGGATCGTGGCGCAGCGCGGGCCTTCGGTCGTGGCGCTGGTCACGGGCGAAGAGCGGATCGTGCCGGAGCGGACGCAGTACTGGGTTTGCACGGTAGAGGCGATGCCGTTGGAGATCGGGGCGGACTTCGTCGCCGTGGACGAGATCCAGCTTTGCGCTGATCCTGAGCGGGGGCATGTCTTCACCGACCGCCTGCTCAGGGCGCGGGGGCTGCATGAGACGCTGTTTCTGGGATCGGACACGATGCGCGGGGCGATTGCCGCGCTGGTGCCGGGGGTGAGTTTCGTCAAGCGCGACCGGCTGAGCACGCTGACATGGTCAGGTTCGAAAAAGATCAGCCGGATGCCGCCGCGCAGTGCCATCGTGGGGTTTTCTGTTGAAAATGTGTATGCCATCGCGGAACTGATCCGGCGGCAGAAGGGTGGTTGCGCGGTGGTGATGGGGGCATTGTCGCCCCGGACGCGCAACGCGCAGGTGGCACTCTATCAGAATGGCGATGTGGATTATCTGGTGGCGACCGATGCCATCGGGATGGGGCTGAACCTCGATATCCGGCATGTGGCCTTTTCCAGCACGGCGAAGTTCGACGGGCGGCGGATGCGCGCGCTTTATCCGCAGGAACTGGCGCAGATCGCAGGCCGTGCGGGGCGGCATACGGAGAACGGCACCTTTGGCGTGACGGGCGAGGCGCGGCCCTTGGACGAAGAGATGGTGGATGCCATCGAGAACCACCGTTTCGCGCCGGTGAAAAAGCTGCAATGGCGCAATGCCGGGCTGGAGTTCGGGACGGTGGAGCGGTTGGTGCGGTCGCTGGAGGCGCCGACGAGCAACGAATGGCTGACGCGCGCGCGGGATGCCGATGACGTGGTGGCGCTGAAAGCGCTGTCCGAGATGGCCGAGGTGCGGGACCGGGTGAAGGGGCCGCAGGATGTGAAGCTGCTTTGGGATGTGTGCCGGGTGCCGGATTTCCGGTCATCGTCCACCACCGAACATGCGTCGCTCTTGGCGCGGATCTTCGAATTCGTGCGGGGCGGGAAGGTGCCGACGGACTGGCTGGCGAAGGCGGTTTCGAGGATCGACCGGACGGATGGGGATATCGACGCCATCTCGAAGCGGCTGGCCTATATCCGGACCTGGACCTATGTGGCGCAACGGTCGGGATGGGTGGAAGATGAAAGCCATTGGCGCGACGAGACGCGCGCTGTAGAAGACCGCCTGTCGGATGCGCTGCATGCGCGGCTGACGCAGCGATTTGTTGACCGGCGGACAAGCGTCTTGTTGCGGCGGTTGAAGCAGAAGGAGACCCTCGTGGCCGAGGTGAATGACAAGGGCGAAGTGATGGTCGAGGGCGAGTTCGTCGGGCGGCTGGAGGGGTTCCGGTTCCGGCAGGACGCATCGGCCACGCCGGAAGAGGCGCGCACGCTGCGGCAGGCGGCGGTGCAGGCGCTGCGGCCCGAGTTCCATCTGCGGGCGGACAGGTTCTATAACGCGCCGGATACCGAGCTGGATTTCACCGAGCAGGGCGGGCTGATGTGGGGGACCACGGCGGTCGGCAAGCTGGTGAAGGGGGCCGAGGCGCTGCGCCCGTCGGTCGAGGGGTTTGTCGACGAAGAAGCCGGGCCGGATGTCGCCGAGAAGGTGAAGCGGCGGCTGCAGCATTTCATCGACCGCAAGGTGGCCGCGCTGTTCGAGCCGCTGGCCGCGATGAGCCGGGATGAGGCGCTGACGGGGCTGGCGCGGGGCTTTGCCTTCCGTCTGGTGGAAGGGCTGGGCGTTCTGCCGCGTGACGAGGTGGCGGAAGAGGTCAAGGCGCTGGACCAGGAGGCGCGCGGCGCGCTGCGCAAGCACGGCGTGCGGTTCGGGCAGTTCACGGTATTCCTGCCGGTGCTTCTGAAGCCCGCGCCGACGCGGCTGCGGCTGGTGCTGTGGTCGCTGGCGAACGGGCTGGACGAGTTTCCCGAAAGCCCGCCGCCCGGTCTGGTGACGATCCCGAACATCGCCGAGGTGCCCAAGCAGCATTACACGCTGTCGGGCTATCATCCGGCGGGCGCGCGGGCGATCCGGATCGACATGCTGGAGCGGCTGGCGGATCTCTTGCGCGCGCGCGACAGCCGGGCCGGGTTCGAGGCCAGCCCGGACATGCTGTCGATCACGGGCATGACGCTGGAGCAGTTCGCGGATCTGATGACGGGTCTTGGCTACAAGGCCGAGAAGGGCGAGCGGGTGAAGGTGAAGGCCGCCGAGCCGGTGGCCGCGCTCGAAGCTCCGGTTTCGACCGCCCCGATCCCCGAAGGCGAGTCGGTCCTTGCCCCGCCCCCCGCGCCGGAACCCGTGACCGAGGAGACAGCGGCCGGGGATCCGCCGGTTGAGGATGCACCGGTGGAGATGGAGACCTTCTACAGCTTCAGCTGGGCACCCAAGCCGCGCTTTCAGCGGCCCGAAAGGGGGGGCAACCGCCCGCAGGGTGGCGAGCGCCCGAACCGTGGCGAGCGGCCGCAGGGCGACCGTCCGCGCCGGGCCGAGGGCGGCGAGCAACCCAAGGGTGAACGGCGCGAGGGCGGCCACAAGGGCAAGGGCGGCAAGCCCGAGCGGCGCGATGGCGGAAAGCCGGGTGGCGGCAAGGCCTTTGAGTCCCGTCCGCCGCGCGCCGAGAAACCCATCGACCCGGACAATCCCTTTGCCGTTCTGGCGGCGCTGAAGACCAAGGGCTGATTTGGCGGGCCCCGGCGCGCAGAAGATCGGGGCGCGGTCCGGGCCGGAGCGGCAGACGCTTCGGCTGGACAAATGGCTATGGCAGGCGCGGTTCTTCAAGACCCGCGCCCTTGCCGCCGAGATCGCCGAAAGCGGGCATCTGCGGATCAATGGCCAGCCCACGCGCAAGCCGGGCGCAGGCGTTGCGGTGGGGGATGTGCTGACCTTTCCGCAGGCAAGCCGGATCCGGGTGGTGAGGATTCTGGCGCTTGGCCTGCGGCGCGGGCCTGCCCCTGAGGCGCAGATGCTCTACCTTGACATGGAAGGGAACGGCGCGGCATCCGACCCGCTTGAATGATGCGCAAAAGCCAACTAGTCAGACTGCCGGGATTTTAGGAGACCGCCGTGACCTATGTCGTGATCGACAACTGCATCGCCTGCAAATACACCGATTGCGTGGAAGTCTGCCCCGTGGACTGCTTCTACGAAGGCGAGAACATGCTGGTCATCCATCCGGATGAATGCATTGATTGCGGCGTCTGCGAACCGGAATGCCCCGCCGATGCGATCCGCCCGGACACGGAGCCGGACATGGACAAATGGGTGGCCTTCAACCGCAAGTATTCTGAAATGTGGCCGGTAATCACCGTGAAAAAGGATCCGTTGCCCGAGGCGGAAGAGCGGGACGGTGAGAAGGACAAGCTGAACAAGTATTTCTCGGAAGCGGCGGGCGAGGGAAGTTGATCGCGGCTGACCCCAACGGTTGCCATGTCGATTCGGCATGGCCGCCCTGTTGATTCGGAATACCGTCGAATATTTGCCCGAATCCGGGGCAAATGCGCGCAATCGCGCGCCACGCCCGGCGTCGACTCAGTTGGAATCAGGGCGATTCTGTGGTATACAGTCCGTTACATACACCACGGAAGCCTGATGCCTGGCTCAGAGCTGCTCGCCTGAGCGGGGTCTTTCTGTGACAACTTGGCCGGTATGCCGGGGCCACAAGGGCCCGGTCGTCCTTTTTGTCGCGTGAGGCAGGCAATCCCATCGAGGATGCGTCTGAATGACCAAGACCAAGAAGCCCGAGTTCCGCCCTAACGAGTTCGTCGTGTATCCCGCGCATGGCGTGGGCAAGATCATCTCGATCGAAGAGCAGGAAATCGCTGGGCTCCATCTGGAGCTGTTCGTCATCTCGTTCGAGAAGGACAAGATGACGCTGCGGGTTCCGACCCACAAGGCGACCGAAATCGGGATGCGCCAGCTGTCTTCGCCCGATGTGGTGACCAAGGCGCTGGACACGCTGAAGGGCCGCGCGCGGGTGAAACGGGCGATGTGGGCGCGCCGGGCGCAGGAATATGAACAGAAGATCAATTCTGGCGACCTGCTGTCGATTGCCGAGGTGGTGCGCGACCTGCACCGCACCGATGACCAGCGCGAGCAGAGCTATTCTGAGCGTCAGCTTTACGAGGCGGCGCTGGAGCGGCTGACGCGGGAAGTGGCGGCTGTGTCCGGGGTGGATGAGGCCGGGGCGCAGAAGAAGGTGGACGACGTGCTGCTGAGCCGCGCGGCCTGATCCCGTTCGACATGTTTCAAGAAGGGCCGCAGATCCTGTCTGCGGCCCTTTTCCAATGGAACGCGGCCTGCAGATCGCGGATCAGCTGATGCCGGACTTGATCGCCGAGAAGATCTGGCCGAGGTCGCGGTTCAGGGCGTTGATGTCTGACTTTTGCTTCTGCATCCGCGTGGTCGGATTGTCGTCCTTGTCGTAGAAGCCGCCCGCATCCATGCCCAGGCCGACGCTGGTGCCGCCCTCGATGAAGCTTGTTCCTTTCTCTTTCAGGATGTTGGCCATCTTGTCGAGCCCGCTCTCGCCAAGGTTCTGCAACTTTTCGACGGTTGCGTTGGAAACATTCGGCATCATTTCGGCAACGCGCTGAAACAGCGCCTTGTTGTCCGTCTTGGCCATGGTCTCATGCGCGGAGATCAGCGATTTCATGGCGTAAAAGGTCTTGGAGTTGGCGGTATAGTCGGACAGGCCCTTCATCAACGTGTTGAAGGACTTGTTGAAATTCGTCTCGGCGCGTTTCATTTCGCGCTCTGCCTTTACCTCGGCGCTGGGAAAGATGAGGTTCTTCAAGGTCTGTAGGAAGGCCTTGAAGCCGGTCGGGGCGGTGTCGGTCCGTTTGGGGTTGGATTTGCTGAGCGAGAGGTCGTTGGTCTTGTTTTCCGTGGGCAACGACATGCCGTTCGTCTTCTGGACGCCGGAGGGGATATCTCTTGAGAACATGGGTTATGGTCCTTTCGTGAGGCCTAGAGGCGGATATTGATCATGTCATCGCCAAAGGCCGGGGCTTCGGTGGCGATGTCGGGTTGAAGGGTGGCGGCGTGGCTTTCCCAGAAGACCGCGATGCGAAGGAAACGGTCCAGTTCGGCAACGAAGGACGCGGCGCTGTGGTGGCGGTATTCGATGCCTTGGGTCAGGACGATATCACCGCTGGCCATGTTGAAGGCGAGGGCGGCCTTGCCGGTGCCCGCGCCGTTGAAATTGGCGGCGAGCAGTTGAAGCAGGACGTCCATGTCGGCATCGCCCAGCGGCCGAAGGGGGCTGTTGAGGCGGATCGTGGCGTCATCGGGGCGATCTTCGATTTCCACGACAAGCGATTTGTCGAACTCGACCGAGCAGATGCGATCCGTGTTGAAGGCCAGTTGGCCCAAGCCTTTTGACGATCCGAAGGCGGCGAGGGCTTCGTCGGCGGTGGCAAGCATGCGGTCTCTCCTGTTTCAGGGGGCCTTTGGGGCCTTGGCACAGGATGACAGAAGGACGCAGGCCCCGGGTGTGACGCATGGCACCCCCGGCGCGGAGATGTGTCGAAGGGCACAGGGTTGGGGGATGCCGGGGAGCGGGATCAGGCGAAATGCGCGGCCAGCAGGGAAAGGGCGGCGGCTTCGGCCAGTTGTTGGGACGCGCCGAGGATGTCGCCGGTCTGGCCGCTGATGCGGCGGCTGGCGGTGCGGGCGAGCAGGGCCGTGGTCAGGGCTGCGGCGAGGGCCATGGGAAACAGGGCAAGGCCGGTGCAGAGAAAGCCGAAGGTGGCGGCGATGATCAGCGCGGCAAGGATCGCGCCGCGCGGGGGAAGGCCGGTCATCTGCGACAGGCCGCTGCCCCGGGCGTTGGGCAGGGCGGCGATCAGCACCGCCATGGGCGCACGCGACAGGGCCCCGGCGGCGATCAGCCCGGCCCAGTGCTGATCGGACAGGATCAGCGCCGTCAGCGCGGACCAGCGCATCAGGGTGACGAGCAGCAGCGCCAGCACCCCGTAGCTGCCGATCCGGCTGTCTTTCATGATTTCGAGCCGCCTTTCGCGGCTGGACCCACCGAAAAGGCCATCGGCGCTGTCGGCAAGGCCGTCTTCGTGCAGACCGCCCGTCAGCAGGGCAGAGGCCGTCAGGGCGAGGGCCGCCGCGACGCCCGCAGGAAGGGACAGGGACAGGGCGAGGCTGGCCGTCAGGGCGCAAAGCGCGCCAAGCGCCGCCCCGACGACAGGCCAGGCCCAGGCGGCGCGCGGGGCGGGGGCGATGTCGAGGGCGGGCAGGGGCAGGCGGGAGAGGAGCCCGAAGGCGGCGATCAGGTCATCGCGGATGCGGCTGGCATTGTCGCGGCTGGTCATCGGTCTGTCCTTTCCCGGCTGGCGGCTGGTCGCGGCATTGGTTAGCCAGTTGGGACGAGACCTTCAACGAAAGAGCGTTTTCATGTCCATGTCCTTTTCCTCGCTGATCGAGTTTCGGGCGGCCCTTGCCGCCATGCCCGCGCCGGATGCTGCGGCGCGCGCGGCGGCGCTGGCGCGCAACGGCCAATTGACCAAGCCGCCGGGCGCACTGGGCCGGCTGGAGGATCTGGCGATCTGGTTCGCGGGCTGGCAGGGCACGGCGCGCCCGCGGTGCGACAGGCCGCAGGTCCTTGTCTTTGCGGGCAATCACGGGGTGGTGGCGCAGGGGGTTTCTGCCTTTCCGGCCGAGGTGACGGTGCAGATGGTGGCGAATTTCCGCCATGGCGGCGCGGCGATCAACCAGTTGAGCCGGGCCTTCGGGGCCGAGATGGCGGTGCATGCGCTGGAGCTTGACCGCCCGACGGTGGACTTCACCACTGCCCCGGCGATGGACGAGGCCGAGGTCGTGGCGGCGCTGCGCTGCGGCTGGGAGGCGGTGGATCCGACGGCGGATGTGCTGGTGACGGGAGAGATGGGGATCGGCAACACCACGCCTGCGGCGGCGCTGGCGGCAGCGCTGTTCGGGGGCGATCCGGCGGGCTGGGTGGGCCGGGGCACCGGGGTCGACGATGCGGGGCTGGCGCGCAAGGCGGATGCCGTGGCGCGCGGTCTGGCGCGGCATGCGGCTGTGCTGGCGGACCCTCTGCAGGTGCTGCGCTGCCTTGGTGGGCGGGAACTGGCGGCCATGGCTGGGGCCATCGCGCGGGCGCGGGTCGAGCGGGTGCCGGTGGTGTTGGACGGGTTCATCTGCACGGCCTCGGCCGCCGTGCTGGAACGGGCGGTGCCCGGCGCGCTGGATCATTGCGTGGCGGGCCATGTGAGCGCGGAGGGCGGCCATGCGCGGCTGCTGGCGGCGCTGGGGAAGGAGCCGCTTCTGAACCTTGGCCTGCGGCTGGGCGAGGGATCGGGTGCCGCGCTGGCCTTGGGCGTGGTGAAAGGGGCGCTGGCCTGCCATTCGGGCATGGCCACCTTTGCCGAGGCCGGGGTTTCTGACGCCTAGGTCGCCTCGGCCCGCGGGATGGGCTCGGCGAGGGCGTCTTCCTCGGCCGTGTCGATGAAGGGGGCGGGGACGTCCTCGCCCGCCATCGGGTTGGTTTCGTGCAACTCATCCGTCAGGGCGAGTTCGAGATCGCGGTCAAGCTGGCGGGCGCGGGCGACATAGGCATCGTTCAGATGCACCGGCTGGCCCGGCACCCAGAGGCTGGCCAGATCGCGCATCGCGGCACGGTCGACCTTGAAATAGGTCTGCGACAGCTTGGCCGCCTCATATTCCGTGAAGCCCATGTTTTCCAGAACATAGCGGCCCGCCCGGATGGAGGAGTCAAAGGTTTCGCGGACGATGTCATCGGCCCCGGCCTGATAGAGTTCGTAGACATGAACCCGGTCATGCGCGCGGGCGACGATGTGGATATCCGGGCGTTGGCTGCGGGCATAGCGGACGATCCGGGTGGCATTCACGCTGTCATCCACCGCGACGACGAGGACCGATGCCTCTGGCAGGCCCGCCGCATCGAGCAGGGCGGGATTCGCGGGATCGCCGAAGAAGCCCTTCACGCCGAAGCGGCGCATGGTTTCGATGGCGGCCATGTCGGAATCGAGAACCACGGTGGACAGGCCGGACATGCGGACAAGGCGGTTCACGACCTGCCCGAAGCGGCCGATCCCCGCCACGATGACGCGGCCCTTTTCATCAATCTGATCGGGCGCGCGCTCCGGGGTGCGGCTGCGCATCCGGCGGGCAAGCTGTTCATAAAGGATGAAGAGCGCCGGGGTCAGCAACATGGACAGGCTGATGACAAGGAGGCTGATCTGGCCTTGGGACAGCGACAGGATCCCCTGCTGGCGGGCAAAGCTGATCAGGACGAAGCCGAATTCCCCGGCCTGTGCAAGGCCAAGGGTGAAAAGCCACAGATCATGCCGCCGCAGGCGGAAGGCCAGACCGATGACGAAGAGAACCGCCGCCTTGACCCCGATCAGCAGGAGCGTGAGCGACAGGATGGTAACGGGCTGGTCGAACAGGGTGCGGGTGTCGATCCCGATGCCCACGGTCATGAAGAAAAGGCCGAGGAGCAGGCCCTTGAAGGGTTTGATGTCGGCCTCGATCTGGTGACGGAATTCTGAGTTGGCCAGAACGACCCCGGCCACGAAGGTGCCGAGCGCGGGGGAAAGCCCCACAAGCATCATCAGGAAGGCGATGCCCAGCACGATCAGCAACGAAATGAAGGTCGACATTTCTGGCAGGCGCGCGGCATGGACAAAGCGGAAAACCGGGCGCGAGAGGAAATGCCCCGCAAGCACGATGCCGCCGACGATGGCCAGTGTCAGCAGGGTGGTGGCCCAGTTGGGCAATTGTTCGACCAGTGTCATCAGGGGTTCGGCCGAGTTCTCGGCGGCATGGTCGGCCGGATCGCCCGGATTGGTGATGCCGAAGAGATCGGCCGTGGGGCCGGAAAGGCCGGGCAGGGCCAGCAGCGGCAGGAAGGCCAGCATCGGGATGACGGCGATATCCTGTGTCAGCAGCACCGAAAACGACGCCCGCCCCCCGGACGAGCGCATCAGGCTCTTTTCGTTCAGCGTCTGCAGCACGATCGCGGTGGAGGAGAGCGACAGGATAAGGCCCAGCGTCAGGGCCACCTGCCAGACGAGGCCCGCCATCCATGCCAGCGCGGCGATGGCGGTTGCGCTGAGGATGACCTGCGCCCCGCCAAGGCCCAGCAGCCTGTGGCGCATGTCCCAAAGAGTGCGCGGTTCCAGTTCCAGCCCGATCAGGAAGAGCATCAGCACGACGCCGAATTCCGCGAAATGCTGCAGATCGGCGGTATCGGCCCCGGCCATGCCGAAGACCGGCCCGACAAGGATACCCGCTGCAAGATAACCAAGGACAGAGCCCAGCCCAAAGCGCATAGCCAGCGGCACGACGAGAACCGCCGCCCCGAGATAGATGCTGGCTTCGAGGAGAAACCCTTCCAAAATGGTGCCGTCGCCTTGATTGCGGATTGCTGTTCCTGCCCGATCTTGCGCCGAGGCGCGGCCGGTCTGCAACCGGGCAATGCGGCCCCAGTGGCGGTATCAGCTGTTGGGCAGGGCGAGGACGACCATGCGGCCCCGCTTTTCGTAGCGCAGTTCCGAGGCGGTGATGGCGGCGACGCGGCCGCCATCCAGACGGTCGCCCACCGAAACCTTGATATATCGCCCGTTGGGATTGCGGACGAGCGCATAGCGATCCGCCGAGGTGCCGTAGACGCCGATCAGGTTCATGTCGCGCAGGTCTATCGCGTTGCGGATCGTGGCCTGTTTGGCGACATTGGCGGAAGAGGGGATGCGCGGCGCTGGGGCGGCGGCGAGTTCGGGCTCTTCCTCGGTTTCCGGGGTGATTTCGGCGGCGGGCGGTTCGGGATCGGGCAGGCGGATGGCGGCGGCGACGGCGGCCTCGACCGCGCTGGCCATATCGTCGGGCCGTGAGGCGGGTCTGCGCGAGATGGCAAGGCCGATGGGGCTACCTGCGCCATCCGGGGCGATCAGGGCGAGATTGCCGCTGGTGCTGGCGGAGGCGGGCAGGAGGATGCCGCCCGCGTTTTCAGCGAGGATGCTGGCCGGGCGCTGGGCCGGGCGGATGCCCGCGATGCGCGATCCATCCTCGGGGGCGAGCGATGCGCCGTCATCGGTGGCGGTGTCCTGTTCCTGCGGGGCCGGGGCCAGCCCGGCGGGGCGGGGCAGGGGGCGGGCATTGGCTAGCGCGGGATCCGCGGGGATGATGACGGCGGGGTCTTCGATGGCTGTCGCAGCATCGGCCGTAGCGGTGGGCGCATCGGAAGGCGTCGGAGCGGCTACGGCGGCGGCTGCGGTGATCGCCTCGGGGCGGGGGGGCGGCACAAGTTCGGGCGGACCGGCAAAGAGCAGAACGCCCTCAGGGGTTGCGATCCCTTCGGGCGTTGGCCGGATAAGGCCGTTCTCATCGAACTGGTAGACCGTGCCGAAGGGGGGGGGCGGGGCCTGTGCCGCGGGTGGCAGATCGGCCCGGGCCGACGGGGGCGGCAGGGCCGCGGCATCCACGGGGCTGGGCGGCGTGTCGCGGGCCGCGAGGAAGATTTCATCCTGCGATTCGGTTCCCGGCTGATTGCCCGGGGCGGGGTCGCCCGCGATCCCGGTGGCGGGCGGCGGTTCGGGAAGGGGGGGCTCTTCCGCAGGGGCGGTTGCTTCGGCTGTCGCTGGATCCGGCGTCGTGTCGGGCGAGGCCCCGGCGATGGCTTCGCCTTCGGGTGTGAGGTCGGCGGCGGCTTCTGCTGCTATGGCGGACTCGGCCAGCGGATCGCTGCCCTCGTCCTCTTGCAGGTCGGCGAGCATTTCGTCTTCGGGGGCGGGCAGATCCGCATCCGGGGCGGTGGACCCGCCGACCGTCGCGTCGGCGGTTTCGACCGTGGCCCCGTCATCGCTGCTGTTCCAGCTGACGTAGAAGGACGACAGGCCCGCAGCAAGCGCCAGCATGATCAGCAACAGCCCGGTCAGGATCAGCCCGAGGTGGCGGGGCTTGCCCCGCACGGGCATTGGCCGCGTGCCGAGGCCGGATTGGGTGCGTGGCGTGGCCGGTGCGGCAGTGGTGCCATCGGCCGTGGTCGCCGCTGGCGTGGCCATGACCTTGGCGCGTTTGCCCCCCGGGATCGTGGGGGCTGTGACCATGCCCGCCATGCCGCGCAGGGCCTTGGTCGCGGGGCTGGTGGCCTTTTCGCCGGGTGTTTCGTAGGAGAACTTCGGCGGCGGGCGCTGGCCCGGTGTCCGTTCGGTGCCGGCCTTGCCTGTGGGGCGGGCGCTGCTGCGATCTGCATCAACGGACGGCGCGGCGATAGTGGGGGCCGCGACGATGGGGCGGGCCGCCGGGGCGGGCGCATCACCCTTGCCCAGCCGGTTGCCGAAGGCGGCAAGCGCCGCGCCCGAGGGCATCGGGGGCAGGTCATCCTCGACATCGGGATCGACGATGCGGGTGGTGGAGATGCTGGCCGTGCCGCCCCTGAGCGGCGCTTCGGTGGGGGGGGCATCGGTCGGATCATCATGCACGTCGAGCGCGATCGGTGCCTCATCCGCATCCGGAATATCGGGGCCGAGCACCGAGGCGGGGACCGTGGCGGCAGGTGCCGCGGGCGGATCACCGGCGCTGAGCGTTGCCCCGATGCGGGCGGGATCCACCGGCGTTTCGCTGGCTATCGGGGCGTCGGTCGTGGAGAATTCCGACGGGGCGGGCGGGATTTCCAGCGGGGCCGTATCAGGTGCCTCAACCAGCGGGGCGGGGATTTCGCTGGGTTCCGGTTCAGGTTGGATTTCGGGCTCGGGCTGGATTTCCGGCTCGGGCTGGATTTCCGGCGCTGGTTCGGGTTCCGGCTTCGGATCGGGCTCCGGTTCCGGCTCGGCTGCTGCCTTTGCCTTGGCCGGGCGCGGAGCGTGGTCGCGTTCAACGGTTTCGCCGGGCTTGAGCAGGCTTTGCGCAAAGCCCGACGGGCCGAACCACACCTCACTTTCGAAGGCATCTTCGGGCGGGGTCGCCGCGAAGGCCACGGGGTTGAAGCCGTGGGTGGTGGCGAACCCTTCCGCCTCGTCCAAGGTTTCGCGGGCGATCACGGCGACTTGCGCCGTATCCGGCCCTGCGATGTAATCCCAGACCAGTTCCGACACCGCATAGGGGGTTTGCCCTTCGAGACCGGCGGCGATCTGCGCCTCGCGACTGGTGTCATCGGGGCCGGGCGCGGGAATGACCAGATACTTGATCTGTGAATTCGGGATCACGAGCTTGGTCGAAATGCCCTGCGGGGCCAGTGCTTCGGCCTTGGCCTTCAGGTCGGCAAGGGCGGCGGGCAGGTCTTCGGCATCAAAGGCGGTGTTGCCGATTTCGGCCCAGCCGCGTTTGGTGCGGTGCAGCAGCACGATGCTGTCATCGGTGAAGTTCAGGGCGAAGTTCGGCTTCATGGGGCGGGTCTAGCACAGCTTCCGGGAGGGCGGGAATGCAAGGCGGCGGCTGAGCAACTTCCTACAGCAGGTTTTTGCCGAAGGGAAGGAGACTACACGCTTTCCTGACTTGCCCGATGCAGGGGCTTGGGTGGAGATAGGGTCACTCGCATCAGAGAGGATTTTCACAATGCGTACACTGTCGGCGGCCTGTGTTTCCGTGGCCCTGCTTTTGCCGGGCCTCGCCCCTTTGCCGGTTCTGGCCGAAACGGCCCCGGCCACGATCACCGTGACGGGCGAGGGGGTGGTGACGGCGGCACCCGATATCGCGACAGTCAGTCTTGGGGTGACATCGCAGGGCACCACGGCGGCCGAGGCGATGGCGGCCAATACCGCTGCGCTGACCACGGTTTTGGAGCGGGTGAAGGCGGCCGGGGTGGAGGACCGGGATATCCAGACATCCACCCTGAACCTGAATCCCAACTGGTCCAACAGTGACGGGTCTTCGATGCCGGTGATCCAGGGTTATGTTGCGACGAATGTGCTGCAGATCCGGGTGCGGGATCTGGCCAAGCTTGGCGGGGTGCTGGACGCGGCCATTACGGATGGGGCGAATACGCTGAATGGCGTGAGCTTTGGCCTAGCCGAGCCGGAGCCCGCGATGGACGAGGCGCGCAAGGCCGCGGTGGCCAAGGCGCGGGCGCGGGCGGAATTGCTGACGGGGGCTGCGGGCGTGGGGCTTGGGCGGATCGTGACGATCAGCGAAGGGGGCGGCTATGCGCCGCCGATGCCCATGTACCGGATGGAGGCGGCGATGGCCGATGCGCCGGTGCCGGTGGAAGGCGGCGAGGTGGGGGTGACGGCGAATGTGACCATCACCTGGGAGATTGCCCAGTAAGAGCGGAAGGGGCGCCCGGTGGGGCGCCCCTATTTCTTTGCGGATCAGGCGGTTGCCTTGGCCAGCGCCTGATCGAGATCGGCGATGATGTCATCGGCATTCTCGGTTCCGATGGAGACGCGCACCACGTTGGGCGCGGCCCCTGCCTTGACCTGCTGTTCCTCGGTCAACTGGCGGTGGGTGGTGCTGGCCGAGTGGATGATGAGCGAGCGGGTGTCGCCGAGGTTCGCCACGTGAGAGAAGAGTTTCACGTTGTCGATCAGCTTGACGCAGGCATCGTAGCCGCCCTTGACGGCGAAGGTGAAGAGCGCGCCTGCCCCTTTCGGGCAGATCCGCGCGACGCGGTGATGGTAGGGCGAGGAGGGCAGGCCCGCATAGGTGACGTGGTCGATGCGCGGGTCTTTTTCCAGCCATTCCGCGACCTTGCGGGCGTTTTCCACATGCCGCTCCATCCGCAGCGACAGGGTTTCGATCCCCATCAGCGTGTAATGCGCACCTTGCGGGTTCATGGTCATGCCAAGGTCGCGCAGACCCACGGCGATGGAGTGGAAGGTGAAGGCCATCGGGCCGAGTGCCGGGTGGAAGGCGAGGCCATGGTAGGCGGGTTCGGGTTCCGAGAGCGAGGGGAACTTGCCGGATTTCGACCAGTCGAACTTGCCGCTGTCGACCACGACGCCGCCGGTGACGGTGCCATTGCCGGTGAGATATTTGGTGGCGGAATGGACGACCAGCGTCGCGCCATGTTCGATGGGGCGGCAGAGATAGGGGCTGGCCGAGGTGTTATCCACGATCAGCGGCAGGCCGACCTTGTCGGCCACGCCTGCGACGGCGTCGAGGTCGGTGATGTAACCCCCTGGATTCGCTATGGATTCGCAGAAGATGGCGCGGGTGTCATCGTCCACCGCCGCCTCGAGCGCGGCGAGGTCGTCGAAATCGACGAATTTGGTGGACCAGCCGAAGCGTTTGATCGTCTGGCTGAACTGGGTCATCGTCCCGCCATAGAGACGGGTGGAGGCGATGATGTTCTTGCCCGGCCCCATCAGCGGGAAAAGTGCCATGATTTGAGCAGCATGGCCCGAGGAGCAGCAGATCGCCCCGGCCCCGCCTTCCAGCGCGCAGACGCGGTTCGCGAGCGCCGAGACGGTGGGATTCGTCAGGCGGGAATAGATATAGCCCACCTCTTGCAGGTTGAAGAGTTTGGCCGCGTGATCGGCGTCGCGGAAGACGTAGGCGGTGGTCTGGTAGATCGGCACCTGACGCGCGCCGGTGGCCGGATCGGGGGCGGTGCCTGCGTGGATCTGGAGTGTCTCGAAGGCAAGCGGACGGTCGTCGGACATGGGGTTCCCCTCCCAAGGATTGTGACGGCGGGGAGGGTAGGGGATGGCGGGCGGGCTGTGAAGGGGGCGCGGGAACAAAGGGGATTTGCCCTGTTTTCCAAGGGTTTGGCAGAACGGATTTTGCGTCTTGCCGGGCGCGCGGGGAAGAATAGTCTGGCCTGCGGGGAATTGGAGGGACAAGCGATGCCGACGCCGTTTCATCTGGCGATTCACGTGACCGATCTTGAGGCGGCGCGGGCCTTCTATGGCGGGGTGCTGGGCTGTGCCGAGGGGCGGTCGGCGCCGACATGGGTGGATTTCGATTTCTTCGGCCATCAGTTGAGCCTGCATCTGGGGGAGCCATTCCCCAATGCCGCAACGGGTAGGGTAGGCGAGAAGCTGGTGCCGATGCCGCATTTCGGGCTGGTGCTGCATCTGCCCGATTGGCAGCGGCTGGCCGAACGGCTGCGCGGGGCGGGGGTGGAATTTGTGCTGGAGCCGCAGGTGCGGTTCCGGGGCGAGCCGGGCGAGCAATGGACGATGTTCTTTCGTGATCCCTCGGGCAATCCGATCGAGGTTAAGGGATTCCCGACGGAAGAGGGGGTTTTTGCCCATTAGGCCAAGGGCTTGGCCGATCTGGGCGTGCAACAGCCGGTGCAGGCGTGCGGTGCAGACGGGCGTGCATACAAGTTTGGGCAGGTTTGGCTGCGAAGGCGTGGTTAAGGGTGCGTGGCTGCACAGAAGGGTGACCCCGCCCCGGACGTGATCCGGGGCCTCCCGGGGGGCGGGGTTTCGCCGTGGCGGGCCTCAGGCGCGGTCGTCCTTGGGACTGCCCATGACGACGAAGGTGGTGATCGACTGCACCTGTGGCAGGGTTCCCAGCACCTCGGTATGCCAGTGCTTGTAGGCGGCGAGATCGGTGCATTCGACGCGCAGCAGATATTCCACCGTGCCGGTGATGTTGTGGCATTCGGTGACCTGCGGCGCGCAAGAGACGGCGCGTTCAAACGCCTCTTGGCTGGCCTTGGTATGGGTGTTCAGACCCACGGTCACATAGGCGGTGAAGCCGATGCCCATCTGCACGGGGTCAAGGACGGCGCGGTAGCCCTTGATGAGGCCGGACCTTTCCATTTCCTGCACGCGGCGGAGGCAGGCGGAGGGGGAGAGGCCCACGCGTTCGGCCAGCATCAGGTTGGGGATCCGGCCATCGCGGCGGAGTTCGCGCAAGATGCGGGTGTTTATGTCATCCATCTTCGTCATTTGTTGCGAAGGATGCGCTGTTGGCGCTGCATTTGCAATCCTGCGGCGCGGGTTTCGTGGCAAGAATTGCGTCATGACATATGAGCTTTTCCTTGCCCTCCTGGGCTTTGCCTTCGTCACCTCGGTCACGCCGGGGCCGAACAACATGATGCTGCTGGCGTCGGGTGTGAATTTCGGGCTGCGGCGGACGGTGCCGCATATGATGGGGTTTTCGGTCGGGCATTCGGTGATGGTGTTTCTGGTGGGGCTGGGGGTGGCGGGGGTGTTTCTTGCGCATCCCGTGGCCCTGACCGCGCTGAAGGTGTCGTCGGTGGGATATATGCTGTGGCTGGCCTGGAAGATCGCGCGGTCTGGCGCACCGGGGGAGGGGCGCGCGGCGGGGCGGCCGATGACATTCCTGCAGGCGGCGGCGTTCCAGTGGGTGAACCCGAAGGCATGGGCGATGGCGCTGGGCGCGGTGGCGGCCTATGTGCCCGCGCCCTCGGTCGGGGCCTATGCGGCGGTGGCGGGGGTGTTCGCGCTGGTGAACCTGCCGTCGGTCGCGGTCTGGGCGGCGGCGGGGCAGGGGTTGCGGCGCTGGCTGGAGGGGCCGGGGCGGTTGCGCGCCTTCAATTGGGGGATGGCGGGGTTGCTGGTTGTGTCGTTGATCCCGGTGGTTGGGATGGAGATGTGAGGGGCGCGGTGCGGTGAGGTGCGTGAGCCCGCGCCGGGGCGGCGCGGAACCACGCACCCTACGGTTCCCGGTGGTGGGGATGGAGATGTGAAGGGCGCGGTGCGGTGAGGTGCGTGAGCCCGCGCCGGGGGCGGCGCGGAACCACGCACCCTACGGTTCCCGGTGGTCGGGATGGAGATGTGAGGGGCGCGGTGCGGTGAGGTGCGTGAGCCCGCGCCGGGGGCGGCGCGGAACCACGCACCCTACGGTTCCCGGTGGTGGGGATGGAGATGTGAAGGGCGCGGTGCGGTGAGGTGCGTGAGCCCGCGCCGGGGGCGGCGCGGAACCACGCACCCTACGGTTCCCGGTGGTCGGGATGGAGATGTGAGGGGCGCGGTGCGGTGAGGTGCGTGAGCCCGCGCCGGGGGCGGCGCGGAACCACGCACCCTACGGTTCCCGGTGGTGGGGTGGGGACGCGGGGGGCGCGGTGCGGTGAGGTGCGTGAACCCGCGCCGGGGCGGCGCGGAACCACGCACCCTACGGTTCCCGGTGGTGGGGATGGAGATGTGAAGGGCGCGGTGCGGTGCGTGAACCCGCGCCCTGCAGGTGGTCTTGGGGGAAGGGTGTGGAGTGTTGGGGGGGGCGGGGTGAACCCCGCCCTACGGGTGCGGGGGGGGGCGCGCGTCGGAAGGGGGATGCGACGGGTAGGGCGGGGTTCACCCCGCCGTCCCGGTGGGGGTTCACCGCGTCCAGAGGCCCGCGCGCTTGATCGCGTTGCGGATGGCTTGTTCCTTGCGGGGCAGGTCGGCGCGGTCGAAGAGGGCGCGCACCTCCTGGCCCTGGCCCTTGTAGAGCATCTTCTTGAAGGGCGCGTAGTGGCGCAGGACGCGTTCGACGCGTTTGTCGGCGGCGGCCTGTTCCATCACCGCGACGGCATGGTCGCTTTCGCGGGCGAAGAAGAGGGGCAGGATGCGCCAGTGGCAGGTGAGCGCGCCGTCGAGGCCCGCGAGTTCGGGGCCGGGGCGGCCGCCGCCGAGGGCGTGGATGACGAGCGGGAGCGCCACCTGATCGAGCCATGGGTCGAGCGATTGGCAGGCGAGTTCCGGGCCGGGCGCGCGGGCGATCTCGGTTGCGTATTTCAGGAAGAGGTCGCCGAAGCGGCGGGGGCTTTCATGCAGGAACCAGCCTGCGTTGAAGTAGAGGTAGCGCTGCCAGTATTCATCGGGCTGCGTGAGGTCGAGCGAGGTTTCGAAATCGAGGCCGAAGCGGCGGTAGAGGCTGCCCCAGATCTCGGCGTAGCCGGGGCCGTAGAGTTCGATCTGCGGCCATGTCCCCTCGCGCTTCATCGAGGCCGTGGGGCGGGAGAAATCGGGCCTCAGGGTGGAGAGGTCGCCGGTGATGATCGTGTCGGTGTCGAGGAAGAGGAAGGGCGCGTCGGGGATATGGGCCAGCGCCTCGATCTT
Organism: Paracoccaceae bacterium; assembly: GCA_041397045.1. Lineage (GTDB taxonomy): Bacteria > Pseudomonadota > Alphaproteobacteria > Rhodobacterales > Rhodobacteraceae > Paragemmobacter. The sequence continues at coordinate 101,575 of JAWKXK010000009.1, read as the reverse complement.
GTTGCCGTGGGGGTAGGCGGCACCGAAGGCGCGGCTGTCGAAGGGGATGATTTCGGCCCCGAGATCGGCGAGCAGGGCGAGCGTGGCGGGATCGGTGATCTGGGGGTTGGCCCCGGGCCAGAGCGGGCCGGGGCGCGGGGTGGCGATGAGGAGGCGACCTGTGAAGCCGGGGCTTTGCGCGCGGAGCGTGGCGGCGAGGAGGACGGCTTCGTATTGAAGCCGCCCCGCCTGGCCGATGCAGAGGATGTTGAACGCGGTCACTGGTGACGCCCCCGGGCGGGATCAGGAGGGGGTGAAGCGGAGCGAGAGGCAGGACATGCCGCCGTCAAGCTTGGCGCATTCGGAATTGCCGATTTCCACGACGGTGAAACCGGCCTGTTCGATGCGCGCCCTTGTGCCGGGGAAGCCTGCGGGCATCAGCACCACGTCGTTGAAGCGGATGGTATTGGCGGCGGCCTCTTCGCCCGGGGCGGTGTGGATGACGGTGTAGCCTTCGAAGCAGCCCGAGGCGGAGAGGCGTTCGGTGGAGAGGATCGTATCGGCATCCAGAAGCGAGCAGTCGGTCTTGAAGTGCAGGACGCCGGGCGGGGTGTGGACTTCGCGCAGGGCGTGACCCCATGCGGTGACGATGGCGCGGAGTTCGGCGATGCCTGCGGCATCGGTGCGGGCGGATTGGCCGACGAGGATTTCGCGGCCCGTCACGAGGATGTCGCCGCCTTCGATGGTGCCGGGGCCTTCGATGCGAGCGATGGTGGTGTAGAGGGCGCGGAGATGGGGTTCCATCTCGGCCGCCTCGCCCAGGCGCGTCGGGGCGCCGGGGCGCATGATGATGGCGCCTTGGGGCAGGCAGAGGGCCGTATCCTCGACAAAGACCGAGTCGGGGAAGGCGTCGAGCGCGGGCAGTTCGATGACCGTCGCGCCGGTGGCGCGCAGGGTGGCGATATAGGCCGCGTGATGGCCTTCCATCGTGGCAAGGTCGGGCGTGCCGGTATCGACGGCGCGCAGCCCTGCGGTGATGGAGGCCGCGGGGCGGCGGGTGATGGCGTGGGTGAAGCGGAAGGAGGCGTCTTGTGTCATGATCACCACCCTTTAGCAGAGGAAAGGATGGTGGGCGACCCTGGAATCGAACCAGGCATGGGTCTCCCCGGCGGAGTTACAGTCCGCTGCCGCACCTTGCAGCTCGTCGCCCGACGCGAGGCGGGGATAGCCGAGGGGGGAGGGGGCGTCACGGTGGAAAGCGGCGGGAAATCGCGCTTGCATCCGGGGCGGTTCGGGGGACATGGATGGGGGGAAGCCAGACGGGGAACGGGACGATGAAGCCGGGCAGCAAGAAGCCGACATGGGTGATCGACAAGGAACGCGCCAAGCGGGCCGAGGCGAAGGAGACGGTCTGGCTGTTCGGCATCCATGCGGTGCGGGATGCGCTGGTGAACCCGGGCCGCGAGAAGCTGCGGCTGGTGGTGACGAAGAACGCCTTTGATCGGCTGGAAGAGGCCATTGGCCAGAGCGGGGTGGAGCCGGAGATCGTGGACCCGCGCAAGTTCGATGTGCCCATCGACGAGGGGTCGGTGCATCAGGGGGCGGCGCTGGAAGCGCGGCCCTTGAACTGGGGCAAGCTGGCGGATGTGGCGATTTCGGGGGCGGGGGCGCCGTTGGTCGTGCTGCTGGATCGGGTGACGGACCCGCATAACGTGGGGGCGGTGCTGCGCTCGGCCGAGGTGTTCGGCGCGCGGGCGGTGATCGCGCCGCGCCACCACAGCGCGCCGGAGACGGGGGCGCTGGCCAAGACGGCGAGCGGGGCCTTGGAGCGGCAGCCCTATCTGCGGGTGACGAATCTGGCCGATGCGATGATCGAGTTGAAGGAAATGGGTTACGTCCTGATCGGGCTGGATGGCGACGGGACGGTGCCGCTGGCGGAGGCCGTGGCGGCGGTCGGCTCGCGGCCCGTGGGGCTGGTGCTGGGGGCCGAGGGGCCGGGGCTGCGCGACAAGACGCGAGAGACCTGCGATGTGATCGCGCGCATTCCCTTTGCCGGGGGGTTCGGGTCGCTGAACGTGTCGAATGCGGCGGCGGTGGGGCTTTATGCGGCCGCGCAGCGCGGCGGTGGCAAGGGATAGGGCAGATCACGAATGCGGGATCGCCCCTTAAATCCGAGGCTGCGCCATCTATGTCACAGGGCAGGGAGCGGGTTCGGAACACCCGCGTCTCGTTCACTGTCCCTCGTTCCGCGACTGGCGCCCGGCCGCAGAGGCCCGGGCGCTTTTTTCTTTTGGGGGTCCGCATGACAGATAACGATATCCGCCGCATCCTTGGCACTGTGCGCACGATTGCGGTGGTGGGCTGGTCGCCCAAGCCGGACAGGCCGAGCCATCGGGTGGCGGCCTTTCTGAAGGCGAAGGGATACCGGGTGATCCCGGTCAATCCGGGGCAGGCGGGGGAGGCGGCGCTGGGCGAGGTGGTGCGGGCCTCGCTGACCGAGATCGGCGGTGGGGTGGATATGGTGGATATCTTTCGCCGGTCGGAAGAGGCGGGGGCGGTGGTCGATGAGGCGCTGGCGGTGCTGCCGGGGCTGAAGGCTGTCTGGATGCAACTGGGCGTGGAGGACGCGGCGGCGGCGGCCCGCGCGCGGGCGGCGGGCGTGGAGGTGGTGATGGACCGCTGCCCGGCCATCGAGATGCCGCGTCTGGGGATGTGAGGGGGCGAAAATTCTTCTCCGAAGAATTTTCGGCGCGCGACATCCGGGGCGGATGTCGCACCCGGAAACGGGGGCCGTTTCCGGGAATGCGGGTTGGGGATGGCGGGCCGATGCGCCGGAGCGGGCGCGGGGGGAGGGCTGTCAGGCGGCCTTGGGCTGCACCTCGATGGTGATGTGGGACAGATCCTGCACCCCGGACAGGCGGCGGCGGTATTCCTGAGGCGGTTTGGGATCGGCGCTGAGGATCGACAGGATCGCGCCATGATGACCCGGGCCAAGCTGCCAGACATGGAGATCGACGATCTCGTCGGTTTCGGTGGCGAGGGCGGCGCGGATTTCAGCGGGCAGGTCCTGGCCTTCGGGGAGGTAGTCCACCAGCACCGCGCCGCTGTCGCGCAGAAGGCCCCAGGACCAGCGCAGGATGACGATGGCACCGATGACGCCGATGAGCGGATCAAGCCATGTCCAGCCATAGCTGCGCCCGGCCAGCAGGGCGAGGATGGCCATGACCGAGGTCAGCGCATCGGCCAGGACATGCAGATAGGCGGCGCGCAGGTTGTTGTCGCGCGAGGGGCCGTGAGTTCCGTGGTCGTGGTCGTGGTCGTGGTCGTGGTCGTGGTCGTGGTCGTGGTGATGGCCGTGGCCGTGGTGGTGGTGATCGTCGCGGAGCAGCCAGGCGCTGAGCAGGTTCACCGCGAGCCCGATCACCGCGACGAGGATCGCTTCTTCATAGCGGATGGCGATGGGGCTGTAGAGCCGCATCAGGCTTTCCCAGCCGATCAGCAGGGCCACGATGGCAAGGACCGTGGCGCTGCCGAAGGCGGCCAGATCGCCCAGCTTGCCGGTGCCGAAGGTGAAGCGCGGATTGGTCGCGTGGCGGCGGGCGTAGCGGTAGGCCAGCGCCGTGATCAGCAGCGCCGAGGCATGGGTGGACATGTGCCAGCCATCGGCCAGCAGGGCCATGGAGCCGTAGACGGTTCCGGCGGCGATTTCGGCCACCATGGTGGCGGCGGTGAGCGCGATGACCATCCAGCTGCGCCGTTCGTTGCGCGCGTGGTCCTGGCCCAGAAAGACATGGTCATGGGGGGCTGTGGTCATTTCAGGTGTCTCCGCATGACTTCGACCAGTTCCGCGGCGGCGGTGGCGCGGTCGGCATCGGTTTCGGCCTGAACGACATGGCTGTGCAGGTGATCCTCGAGCAGTTCGACGACGAGGCCGTTGGTCGCCCCGCGGACCGAGGCGGCAAGGTTGAGGATGTCGGCGCAGGGGGCGCCGGATTCGAGGGCGCGCTCGATCGCCTCCATCTGGCCTTTGAGGCGGCGGACACGGGCGAGGAGGGTGGATTTGTGGTGGGATGTATGGCTCATAGGGTAGGGGGCTACCCTATATTTTCCGTTTTGGCAAGCGGCAGGCATCTGGGGCCGCCCCCGCGCGCCTCGGTCAGGGGCGGGGGCGGCCTCGACGCGATCAGCGGGCGAGGACGGTGCGCATCACGCGCAGAAGATCGGCCCGGGGCGCGGCAGTAAGGGTTTCGGCACGCCAGCAGACATGGTGATCGGGGCGGACGATGAGGCAGCCGCTGTCGCGGATCTCGCTCGCGCGGGCCCAGTCGCCGCTGTGGTCGATATGGGTCTGGCGGGGGCCGATGACATGGGTGACGATGTCGATGCCCAGTTCCTCGGCCACGGAGTGCGCGGCCTGCACCCATGCCTCACCGCCCAGACCGGTGAGCAGGGTGAAGCGGCCATGGCCGCAGAGATCGAGGGTGGAGACCTCGGCCCCGGTGTCGCGGCGGTAGAGCCAGGCATGGGGCAGGCGCGCGCCGGGCCATGTGGTGGGCTGGTAATGCAGGTCGGCATCCAGCGCGAAGGCGGGTTCGATCTGCCCGTCGGTGACGATGGCGGAGGAGCGGTAGCGCTGGTTCATCTCGACGCCATGGGCATCGAATTCGTATTTCTTGAAGGCGATGGCCTTGCGGATCGCCTCGCGCTGGCGTTCGGCGGCCTCGGTCCCTTCGGTGCGGGCGTTGAGGTTGCGCTGCATCTGGACGGGATCGACGCCTTCGCCCATGCCCAGCGATTCGAAGATCGGGCCGAATTCGGCGATGGACTGGTTGGCGCGGGTGACGATCTGTTTCGCGATGGGGGCGCGTTCGTCATTGTAGCTGTCGAGCAGGCGTTCGCCCGCCTGACCCTTCAGCACCATGGCCAGTTTCCAGGCGAGGTTGAAGCTGTCCTGGATCGAGGTGTTGGAGCCCAGCCCGTTCGACGGCGGGTGGCGGTGGATGGCGTCGCCCATGCAGAAGACGCGGCCATTGGTGGTGCGGGTGGCGTAGCGGTTGTTCACCGTCCAGGTGTTGGCCGAAAGGAGTTCGATTTCGAGGTCGGGGTCGCCCACCAGTTGCCGCGCGACGGAGGTGGCGAATTCGGGGGTGACTTCGGGTTCGGGGCCGTTGATGTCATAGCCCCAGACGATGAGCCATTCGTTCCACGGGCGGACCATGCGGACAAGGCCCATGCCGATGCCGCCGACATCGGCGCCGGGCTGCATGACCCAGTAGAGGACCGAGGGGCGGTGGGCCACGTATTTGGACAGATCGGCGCGGAACAGGATGTTCATGGAGCCGCCGACGCCCATCTTGCCCTCGAACGGCAGGCCCGCATGTTCGGCCACCAGCGATTTGCCGCCATCCGCGCCGATCAGGTATTTGGAGCGTATGGTGATGTCCTTGCCCGTGAGCCTGTCGCGGCAGGTGGTGGTGACGCCTTCGGCATCCTGTTCATGGCTGAGATATTCGGTGGACATGCGCGCCTGCGTGCCGCGCGAACAGGCGGTCTTGAAGAGCAGGGGTTCCATGAAGGTCTGCGGCAGGTCGTTCATCCGGGTCGGCGACGACATCAGGTGTTCGGCGCGCGACAGGGGGTGGTTGCCCCATGATTTCATGCGCCCGATTTCCTCGCCCGCGAGGCTTTCGCAGAAGATGTTCTCGCCCATCAGATCCTGATGGGTGGCGAACATGTAGGCCTCATCCTCGACATCGCGGCCAAGGTCGCGCAGCACCTCCATCGCGCGCTGGTTGGTGATGTGGGCGCGCGGCGTGTTGGCCAGCCAGCGATAGCGGTTGATCGCCATGTTCTGGATGCCATAGGTCGAAAGAAGCGCCGCCGTGGCCGAGCCGGAGGGGCCGGTGCCGATGATGAGCACTTCGGTTGTGATGTCTGCCATGTGTTCCTCCCTTTATCCTGTGTCTGTCGGCCGTCAGGCCGTGGGGGCCGTGCCGGACCATGCGTTCTGCAGAAGTGCGCGCAGCGCCGGGGCGGTGACGGGGCGCGGGTTCCAATAGGGGTTTTGCGTGGCGATATCGGCGGCGCGGTCGAGATCGCCTTCGGCCATGCCCAGATCGCGCAGGGCGGTGGGGGCGTTCATGCGCCGGGCGAAGGCATGGAGTGCCGCGCCGGGGGTGGGGCCGTCGAAGAGATCGGCAAGCGGGGCCAGTTCGGCGGCGGCGGCCTGTTCGTTATAGGCGATGGCATGGGGCAGGATGACCGCATGGGTTTCGGCATGGGGCAGGTCGAAGCTGCCGCCCAGCGTGTGGCAGAGCTTGTGATGCAGCGCCATGCCGACGGTGCCAAGGACGGTGCCGCAGAGCCACGCGCCGTAAAGCGTTTCGCCGCGCGCCTGCAGATCGTCGGGGTTGGCGAGGACGCGGGGCAGGGCATCGCGGAAGGCGAGCAGCCCTTCGAGGGCCATGAGGGTGGAGAGGGGCGAGCGGTTCAGCGCATAGAGCCCTTCGGCCGCATGGGCCATGGCGTTGAGGGCGGAGGTCACGGTCATGCCGACGGGCAGGCTGCGCACCAGTTCGGCATCGTAGAGGATCACCTCGGGCTGGACCCTGGGCGAGGTGAGGGTGGTCTTTCGGCCATTCTCCGTCTGGCCGAGGATCGAGGTGGCCTCGGACCCGGCATAGGTGGTGGGGATCACGATCTGGGGCAGGTCGCTGCGCAGGGCGATGGCCTTGCCAAGCCCCGTGGTGGAGCCGCCGCCGATGGCGAGGAGGCAATCCGCGCCGGATTGCAGGGCGAGGGCTGTCGCCTCTTCGCTGAGGGCGGTGGGGGTGTGCATGGCGGCGCGGGAGAAGACGCCCACCGCGCGCGGCCCGAGGAGGGCTGCGAATTCTGCGCCGGTATCGGCCTGTTGCGGCGTGGTCAGGATCAGGGCGCGCGACAGGCCGAGGGCGGCCATCTCTTCGCCGACATGGTGGCGGATGCCGGGGCCGAAGCGGACGCGGACGCCGGGAAGGGTGGTGGTGAACTGGTCGATGAAGTGAGACATGCTGCGCGGCTTTCCGGATCGTCTGGGGGGAAGGTAGCGGCCCAAAGGTGCGATATTGATCGGATCGCGCGGGGCTAATATGATCTGATGTTATGAAGCTGGACAGTGAACATCTGGAAATCCTGGCGATGATCGTCGAGAAGGGCGGTCTGACCGAGGGCGCGGAGGCGCTGGGCAAATCGCAGCCTTCGGTATCGCGGACCATGGCGTTGCTGGAGGACCGGATCGGCGCGCCGCTTTTCGAGCCGGGAAAGCGGCCGTTGCGGCCTACGGAACTGGGCGAGAATCTGGCCCGGCTGGGCGCGCGCATCCATGCGCTGAATGCCGAGGCGAGCCGTCTGGTGCAGAGCTATCGCAAGGGGCATACGGGGCGGCTGCGCATCGCGGGGACGCCGATCTTCATGGATGGGGTGGTGTCCACCTTCATCGCGGATTTCCAGACGCGGCATCCGGATGTGCAGATCGCGCAATCCTACGGCTATTTCGAACAGCTTGGCGCGAGCCTGCGCAACGGGGCGCTGGATATGGCGATCGTGCCGCTGCATCAGGGCAGCGTGCCGGCCGACATGACCTTTGTGCCGCTTTTGCCGGGGCGGAACGTGATCGCGGCGCGGGCGGGGCATCCCCTGACGCGGCGCAAGACGATCACGCTGGCCGATATCGAACCCTATCCTTGGATCGCGCCGCCCGCCGACAGCCCGCTTTACCGCGACTTGCAGAGGGCGCTCAAATCCATCGGCAAGGAGGAGTTTCGTGTCAGCTTTTCGGGGGGGACGCTGGCCTCGATCATCTCGATCCTTGCGGGGTCGGATGCGCTGACGGTGCTGCCCTATTCGGTGGTTTTCCTGACGCGGAAGACATCCGGGCTGGAGGCGCTGCGCCTGAAGATCGAACATCCCGACCGGCAATTGGGGATGCTGACCTTTGACCGCGCGTCGCTGCCGCCCGCGCTGCGGCAGTTCGCGGCCTTTCTGAAGGATGAGGTGGCGCTTCTGGAGGCGCGGATCCAGCATGAAAGTCAGGTGACGCGGCGGCGGGGGTGATCAGGGGCGTTCCAGCGCGATGGCGATGCCCTGACCGACGCCGATGCACATGGTGGCAAGCGCGCGCCGCCCGCCGGTGAGGGCCAGTTCCAGCGCCGCCGTGCCGGTGATGCGCGCGCCGGACATGCCCAAGGGATGGCCTAGCGCGATGGCCCCGCCGTTGGGGTTCACGCGGGGGTCGTCGTCCGGATGCCCAGTTGGCGGAGGGTGGCGATGCCTTGGGCTGCGAAGGCTTCGTTCAACTCGATCACGTCGAAATCGGATTGCGTCAGGCCAAGGCGGGCCATGAGTTTCTGGCTGGCCGGGGCGGGGCCGATGCCCATGATGCGGGGCGGCACGCCCGCCGTGGCCCCGCCGAGGATGCGGGCGATGGGGTCAGTCCGTGCTGTTTCATCGCCGCTTCGGAGGCGATGATCAGGGCCGCCGCGCCGTCGTTGACGCCCGAGGCGTTGCCTGCGGTGACGGAGCCGTTGGGGAAGAGGGGTTTGAGTTTGGCCAGCGCCTCTATCGTCGTGGCGCGGGGGTGTTCGTCGCGGTCCACGGTGAGGGGGTCGCCCTTGCGCTGCGGGATCGTGACGGGGGTGATTTCCTGTGCGAGCCGTCCGTTGCCTTGGGCGGCGGCGGCCTTGGACTGGGAGGCGAGCGCCATGGCGTCCTGCGCGGCGCGGTCGATGCCGAAGTCATCGGCGACGTTCTGGCCCGTTTGCGGCATGGAATCGGTGCCGTAGGCGGCCTGCATGGCGGGGTTGATGAAGCGCCAGCCGATGGTGGTGTCGTGGATTTCGGCGTGGCGGGAGAAGGGGCTGTCGGCCTTTGGCAGCACGAAGGGGGCGCGGGACATGGATTCGACGCCGCCCGCGACCATGAGATCCGCCTCGCCCGCCGCGATTGCGCGGGCGGCGGTGAGGATCGCGTCCATGCCGGAACCGCAGAGGCGGTTGATGGTGGTGCCTGTCACGGCGACCGGGAGCCCTGCGAGCAGGGCGGACATGCGGGCGACGTTGCGGTTATCCTCGCCCGCCTGATTGGCGCAGCCGAGGATGACATCGTCGACGGCGTCCCAGTCCACGCCCGGATTGCGGGCCATGAGGGCGCGGAGGGGGATCGCGCCGAGGTCATCCGGGCGGACCGGGGAAAGCGCGCCGCCGAAGCGGCCGATGGGGGTGCGGATGTAGTCGCAGAGATAGACGGGGCTCATGGTCAGAGGTCCGGCGTGACAAGGTCTTTGACCGGGGCGGGGAGGTGGAGTTCCGCGCCGGTGAGGGATTGCAGGTCCGAGAGCGAGAGGGAGGGGAGTTTCTCGCGCAGGAGGAAATGGCCATCCTCGATGTCGATCACCGCAAGGCTGGAATAGACGCGGGTGACGCAGGCGACGCCGGTGAGGGGCAGGGTGCAGCGTTTGACCAGTTTGGGTTTGCCGTCTTTCGTCACGTGATCGGTGATGACGGCCACGCGCTTGGCCCCGTGGACAAGGTCCATCGCGCCGCCGACGGCGGGCACGCCTTTCGGGCCGGTGGACCAGTTCGCCAGATCGCCGCTCTCGGCCACTTCGTAGGCGCCGAGGATCGCCACGTCGAGATGGCCGCCGCGCACCATGGCGAAGCTGTCGGCGTGGTGGAAGAAGGCGGTGCCGGGTTTCAGGGTGACGGCCTTCTTGCCCGCGTTGATGAGATCCCAATCCTCGGTCCCTGCAGCGGGGGCCTCGCCAAAGCCCAAGATGCCGTTTTCGGTGTGGAAGATGGCCTGACGACCGGGGGGTTGAAAGCGGGCCACCATTTCGGGGAAGCCGATGCCGAGGTTGACATAGGCCCCGTCGGCGATGTCTTGCGCCGCGCGCCATGCCATTTGCGTGGGGGTGAGTTTCGCGGTCATTCGGCGGCCTCTGGATAGCGGGCGTTGGCGCGGTTGAGGTCTTCTTCCTGCGCGGGGTTCGCGACGAGGACCAAGCCTTGCACGAAGATACCGGGGGTGATGACGGATTCGGGGTCGATCCCGCCGGGGGGGACGATGCGGCTGACCTGCACGATGGTGGTGGCGGCTGCCATGCACATCAGGGGATTGAAGTTGCGCGCGGCCATCCGGTAGGTGAGGTTGCCCAAGGGATCGCCCAGATGCGCCTTGACCAGCGCGTAATCGGCCTTGAGCCAGCGTTCCTGCACGTAAGGCCGCCCTTCGAATTCCTCGACCTTCTTGCCCTTGGCGAGGTCGGTGCCATAGCTGGTGGGGGTGTAGAAGGCGGGGATGCCTGCCCCGCCCGCGCGGATGCGTTCGGCCAGCGTGCCTTGGGGGACGAGTTCCAGGTCGATCTGCCCGGCAAGGTAGCGTTCGGTGAAAACCACCGGATCGGCGGAGCGGGGGAAGGAGCAGATCAGTTTGCGCACCATCCCCGTCTCGATCAGCGCGGCAAGGCCGACATGGCCGTTGCCTGCGTTGTTGTTCACCACCGTCAGGTCGCGGGGGTGGCCGGTGGCGAGGAAGCGGTCGATCAGGGCGTGGATCAGTTCGATGGGCGCGCCGGAGCCGCCGAAGCCGCCGATCATCACGGTCATGCCATCCTGAATGCCCGCCACGGCGGTGGCGAGGTCGGGCAGGGTCTTGTCCATTCCGGGTTCCCTATTTCAAGGCGATGTAGGTTTCGGGGTCGAGCGCGGTGACGCGCACGGCGACATGGGTGTGGGTGGCGGCCTCGACCATGGCGCGCAGCTTGGCGCAGACCGCGAGGATCACCTCGCGGGTGCGGTCGGGGCGGGGCAGGATCGCCATTTCCACATTGACGCGCGGCAGGTCGGGCATGGCCCCCACGGGCAGGACAGCGAACTGGCAGGCGGGCACATCGACCGAGAGATCCTGACAAAGCATGTCGCGGATCGGGCCGAGCGCCTGTGTCAGGGGGGCGCGGATGCCGGGATAGAGGCTGTCATCGACGAAGATCTTCACATTCGGCATGGCGCGGCCCTCATTCCGGGGTCAGGACGAAATCGAAGGGCGAACGCCAGAGCGTATCGGCCCCCTGCAGGCGTTCGAAGGGGGCGATGAGGGTCTGTTTGACGCCGAAGACGGCATCGCTTTCCAGATAGGCATCATCGCCGACGAAGGTGTGCGTCACCAGTTTCTGGAAGCCCGGCGCGGTGACGAGGAAATGCATATGCGCGGGGCGGTAGGGGTGGCGGCCGAGTTGGGCCAGCATCTTGCCCACGGGGCCATCGTCCGGGATGGGGTAGGAGATGGGCTTGATCCCGCGGAAGGCATAGGCGCCATCGGGGCCGGTGATGAAGCGGCCACGGTTGTTCCATTTCGGCTGGATGCCCGGCTGCTGCACATCATAAAAGCCGTCGGCATTGTCGGACCAGACATCGACGCAGGCCCCTTCGATGGGGGTGCCGTGCAGATCCAGCACCTTGCCTTCGAAGAGGCAGGGATCGCCCTTGCCATCGAGGCTGATGTTATCGCCCATGGCGCGGATCGGGGCGTCTTCGACATGGAAGGGGCCGAAGACGGTGTTTTCGGTCGCGCCTGCGGGGCGGCGGTTGTTGATCGCATCGACCAGCATGGAAAAGCCCAGCACATCCGACAGCAGGATGAATTCCTGCCGTTCGCCGGAACAGATCTGGCCTGTCCTTGTCAGGAATTCGATCCCCGCTTCCCATTCCGCCTGTGTCAGGTGGATTTCCTTGGCGAAGGCATGAAGGTGCCGGACGAGGCAGGACATCACCTCGGCCATGCGGGGGGTGGTTGTTTCGCCCATGCGGGCATTGACCGTTTCGGCGGAGGTGTCTTCGGAAAAGTAGTGCATGATGCGGCGGTCCTTGCTGAAGGCGTCAGGCGGCGCGGGGGGCTTCGGGTTTGTGCGCCGCAGGCTGCGGCGGGCGATGGGTGAGGGGCAAGAGATCAATGCCTGTGCGGTCGGTGAACAGGCCCCAGAGGCCGCGCCGGGCAAAAAGCATGACGGCGATGCCGAGGCAGCCCAGCACGATGAGGTAGATGGTGCCGTAATCGGCCAGCGCGCGTTGCAGGGCGTAGAAGACCATGACGCCGATGATGGGGCCGGGCAGGGTGCCGATGCCGCCGATGACGGTGATGAAGATGACGAAGGCGGTCCAGTCGATGACCGAGAAGGCGGCGTCGGGCGTCACGCGGGTGATCTGGATGAAGGCCAGCGCACCGCAGAGGCCGGTGCCGAAGGCGGTGAGCAGGAAGACCAGCGCCTTGAGTTTGACCGGGTCCACGCCCACGGAGCGGGCGGCGTTTTCATTGTCGCGGATCGCCTGCAGGCCCAGCCCCATGCGCGAGCGGAGGAAGATGTAGCTCGCAACCAGCATGGCCACCGCCAGTGTGAGCATGAGCCAGTAGGTCAGCGCGTCGGCGGCGGCGGCGTTGGAGACATCGAGCATCTCCTTGATCTGTTCGACGAAGGCCATGTCGCGGGCTGTTCCCTTGGGCAGCGAGGTGCCGGTGCCGCCGCCCAGTGCCTTCCACTGGCTGATGGCGAGGCGGGCGATATCGGCCACGACCCAGGTGCCGATGGCGAAATAGGCGCCGTTCAGGCGGAAGGCGAAGAAGGCCATGGGGATGGAGAAGGCGGCGGCGGCGAGGCCGCCGATCAGCACGCCGATCAGAGGGTCAAGGTCCAGCAGGATGATGGCGGCGAACATGGCATAGGCGCCGATGCCGACAAAGGCCTGTTGGCCGACCGAGACGAGGCCCGCGAACCCCGCCAGCATGTTCCAGTTCATGGCAAGGACCAGCAGCGTCAGGATGCCGAACAGATCCTGCACGATGGCGCGGGGGGCGATGGCGGGCAGGGCATACATCAGCGCGAGGGCCGCGAAGGCGAGGGCAAGGCCGAGGTTGCGGGAAGGCGTCATGTCCGGTCCTCAGTCATTGGCGCGGGGGAAGAGGCCGCGCGGGCGGATCAGCAGCACCAGCACGAAGGCGACATGGCCCGACAGGATCTGCCATTCGGGGTTGATCGACGCGCCGATGGCCTGCGCCATGCCGATGACGATGCCGCCCGCGAGCGTGCCCCAGAGGCTGCCCAGACCGCCGATGATGACCGCCTCGAAGGCATAGAGCAGGCGGGCAGGGCCGATGGAGGGATCGAAATTGGCGCGGGTGCCGAGGTAGAGCGCGGCGATGGTGGCCACGACAAGGGCGATGCCGGTGGCCATGGCGAAGATGCGCTGCGGGCGGATGCCCATCAGTTGCGCGGTGACGGCATCGTCGGACGTGGCGCGGAAGGCGCGGCCAAGGGCGGTGCGGTAGAAAAGCTGGTTCAGCGCGAAGATCACGGCGACGGCGGAGGCGAAGGTCAGCAGCGGCATGATGCCGAGGGTGACGATGCCAAGGTCGAGGGATTGCGCCTCGATCGGGCCGGCGGTGAGTTTGCGGCTGTCGGCGGTGAAGGTGGAGAGAAGGCCGTTCTGGATGACGACCGAAAGGCCGAAGGTCACCAGAAGGGGTGGCAGGATATCGGTGCCGAGGACGCGGTTGAGGAGGTGGGTCTGCAAGAGCCAGCCGAGGGCGAACATCAGGGGGGCGGCCAGCAGGACGGCGAGGAAGGGGTGCAGGCCGGTGAGGGTGGTCACCGTCAGGATCAGATAGGCCCCAAGGATGATCAGATCGCCATGGGCGAGGTTGACCAGACGCATGATGCCGAAGACGAGCGAGAGCCCCGCCGCGAAGAGGGCGTAGAGGCCGCCCAGAAGCAGGCCCTGGGCGAGGGTGTCGATCAGGATCATGCGTGGCTCACTCCGAAATAGGCGTCGTGGATGGCGTCGCGTGACAGGTCGACGGGACGGCCCGACAGGGTGATGCGGCCTTCCATCATGCAATGCACGTGGTCTGCCACGCGCAGGGCCTGTCCGATGTCCTGCTCCACCACGATGATGGAGGTGCCGCTTTCGCGGATCTGGGGGAAGGCGGCGTAGATTTCCTTGATGACCACGGGGGCGAGGCCCAGCGAGAGTTCGTCGCAGAGAAGGACGCGCGGGTTGGACATGAGCGCGCGGCCGATGGCGACCATCTGTTGCTGGCCGCCTGAAAGGGCCGTGCCGGGGGAATGGCGGCGCTCTTTCAGGATGGGGAACAGGGCCTGCACGCGATCGAGCGTCCAGAAGCCGTTGCCGCGCCGGGCATGGGCGCCGATCAGGAGGTTTTCCTCGACCGTGAGCGAGGGGAAGAGGCGGCGGCCTTCGGGGACCATGGCGATGCCCTGCGTCAGGATGTCGGGGGCGGGGTGGCGGGTGATGTCCTGCCCCGCCAGCGTGACGGTGCCTGCGGTGACGCGGGCAACGCCGGTGATGGCGCGCATGAGGGTGGTCTTGCCCGCGCCGTTCGCGCCGATGATGGCGACGGTCTGGCCCTGATCCAGCGTCAGATCGACGCCGAAGAGGGCCTGAAAATCGCCGTAATGGGCGGTGAGGCCCGCGATCTGCAGAAGGGCTGTCATGCGTCGATCCCCAGATAGATTTCGCGCACCTCGGGCGAGGCCATGACGGCGTCGGGCGCGCCGATCATCAGCATGCGCCCGAAGTTCAGCACCATGAGGCGTTCCACCACGGAGGTGAGCGCGTGCAGGACATGTTCGATCCAGACGATGGCGGTGCCTTCGGCATGGATCGCCCGGATGGTTGCGATGAGTTCGACGCATTCGGCATCGGTCAGGCCGCCCGCGATTTCATCGAGCAGGATGACGCGGGGGCGCGTGGCCATGGCGCGGGCGAGTTCCAGACGCTTGCGCTGCAGGAGCGGCAGGCCGCCCGAGGATTTTTCGGCCACCGCGCCAAGGCCCGTGCGCGCAAGGATATCCATGCAGAAGGCCGGGGCTTCGGCGGCGGTCACCTCGCCCCCGAAGCGGGCGGCGACGAGCAGGTTTTCGTAGACGGAGAGATGGCCGAAGGGTTGCGGGATCTGGAAGGAGCGCCCGATGCCCGCGCGCACACGCTCCATCGGTGGGGTGCGGGTGACATCGCGGCCATCGAGGAGGACGCGCCCCTGATCGGGGGCGATGTTGCCGGTGATCAGGTTGAAGAGCGTGGATTTCCCCGCGCCGTTGGGGCCGATGATGCCCAGCGCCTCGCCTGCCCGCAGGTCGAAGCTGACATCATCGGTGACCTTGAGCGCGCCGAAGGATTTCGAGACGGAATGCAGGGACAGGATCGCCATGGGCGTGGCCTTTGTGGGGAGGGGAGGCCCCGGCGCGAGGCCGGGGCGGGGGCAGGGCGGGGTTTCGTCAGGCCAGCGTTTCCAGCGTGCCGCCGAGCGGGATTTCCGGTGCGCCTGCATTCTCCACGATCACCAGATCGAAGGCGCCATCGTCCTTGCGCCGCCACTGGCCACCGACCAGCGGGGTCTTGGAGATGTTCTTGCGCGCGAATTCCGGCACGTTGTCGCGGCCCCATTGCACCTTGCCCACCACGGTATCGAGGTTGGTGGTCGCCACCGCCTCGGCCAAGGCGTCACCATCCGTCGGGTCATCCGTGCGCTTGATCGCGTCGGCGGCCACTTCGAACAGCGCGTGGACAAAGCCCACGGGCATGGTCCACTGACGCTGGGCGGCGGTTTCGAAGGCGGTGGCGAGGTCGGCCGCGCTTTCGCCGGTGAGGGAGGATTTGAAGGGGTGGTTGGGGGACCACCACACCTCGGCCGTGAGGTTGTGGCCAAGTTCACCCAGCGCGGCGACGCTTTCGGGGAAGAGCAGCGCCTTGGCGACCGAGACGAGTTTCGGGTTGAAGCCCTGCTGTTTCGCCTGCGTCCAGAAGGTGGTGAAATCGGGCGGGATCGGGATGCCCGTCATGATTTCGCAGCCCGCCTGTTTGAAGGCGTTTATCTGGGCCGAGAAATCATCGGTCAGGTTCTGGTAGCGGCCCGGATCGGTGAGTTCGTAGCCCGCCGCCGCCAGGGCCGGGGGCATGCCAACATCGGGCGAGGCCCAGGCGTTACCGTCGCCGTCATTCGGCCAGAGCGCGCCGACCTTCTTGTTCGTCGAGGCCATGCCCCACATGTTCATGAAGGTGGCGATGTTGTCCTCAAGCCCCCAGAAGAAGTGATAGACGTAGTCGAATTCCTGCCAGCTTGACGGATCGCCGGGATTGCCCTGCTGGCCGATGAACCATGGCTGCCACGGGGCGACGGTGGAGATGACGGGGATTTCCTCCTGTTCCGCGATGGAGCAGACGGGGTTCGTGGTTTCGGGGGTGGAGGCCACGAGGAGCAGGTTCACCTCATCGCGGCTGATCAGTTCCTTGGCAACTTCGGCGGCGCGGTTGGGGTTGGATTGGCTGTCCTTGACGATCACCTCGACATCAAGGCCCAGACCGGGGGCGGATGCGAGGAATTTTTCCACCATGAAGCTGTCGGCGGCGGAAAAGGCCGAAAGCGGGCCGGTCTGCGGGCTGACATAGCCAATCTTGAGCTTTTTTGCCTGCGCATAGGCGGGCAGGGCCAGCCCCGACGACGTGGCGGCGGCAAAGGCCGCGCCGGATTTGAGCAGCTTGCGACGAGTGATCATTCCTGTCCTCCCTTGGGTGATGTCTGTCACGACGGCGGTGTTCCGCCCGTGGCCTGCCCGTCTCCTCCGGACGGGCGGGCCTTGGCGACTGCCGGGATGCTACGATGTCATCCGGGCAGGTTTGATCGCATGAACCCGCCGTTTTATGCCTTTTTGGTATATAGCGGGCGGGTCAGGCGTGGTTCATTCCGCGGCGATGGCCTGATCCGCGCGCAGGTGCAGCGCCTGCATCACCCGCGCAAAGCGGGAGTGCAGCGCATCGGGGCTTTCGGCGGTGAGGGCGACGTAGAAATCGGGGCGGATCAGCACGTAGCGGGCGCCGATCCTGTCGAGCCAGCGGCCCATGGTGCCTTCGACATCCACGACATCGCCCGCAGCAATGCCCGCGCTGCCATCCGGGGCGGCCAGCCGGACGGCCACCCCTTCGAGCGCGGCGAACTGGCGGCGCTGGGCTTCGGTCAGGGCGGCGAGGGGATCGACCCCATGCCCCAGCAGAACCCAGCCCTGGCCTGCGACCTGATCGAAGCGGCCCTGCCTGCCGTCGCGTTCCACCACGCCCTGCACCGAAAGCTCGCCTGCGTGGGTGTTTTCGGCGCACCATGCGCCAGACCCAAGCTGGCAGATATCGGTGGGGACGGGCGTGCCGCCACGGGCGGCGAGATCGGCGATCATGCGCGCGTCGCGTTCGGCGGCGGTGGTTTCATCCGCGATGCAGATGATCTGGCCGAGTTCCTGACTGAAGTCGATGTAATGGCGGGCATGGGCGATGCGTTCGCTGGTGTAGCTGTCCAGCACATCAAGGCCAAGGCGGTCTTCGAGGATGCCGTTCAGCCGCCAGGCCATCGCCACAGCATCGCGGATGCCCGCGCACATGCCTTCGCCCGCGAAGGGCGGCATGAGATGCGCCGCGTCGCCGCCGATCAGGCAGCGGCCCTTGTTCCATTGCCGCGCCCAGCGGGCCTGAAAGCGGTAGACGGCGCTGCGTTCGAGGGTGGCGTTGTCGGGCGTCAGGCCCCAGGGTTTGAGCAACTCCCAGGCGCGTTCGGGTTTTTGCAGGTCATGCGCGGATTCGCCAGGGAGGACCATGAATTCCCACCGCCGCCGGGCGGGGCCGCCCGGAACGGGGCCGGGGCCGCCGGGGACGATGGTGGTGGGGCGGGCGGGATCGCAAAGCTGCCATTGCGCCGGTTCGTTGCCGCGGCAGGCGCTGGCACCCGAGGGTGAGACGGGGCCGGGGGGGCGTGAGGCGGGCGGCTGTCATGGCGTGGCTTTTTCCGGCATGAGCGGCGGTGATGCCTTGCCCTGCGGGGGCGGGACGGGCAGGGTTGGGGCGGGCAGCGTTGCCGGAGCCGGGGCATTCCGGCGCGGGGCCAACCGGAAGGGACGGGCATGACGATCACGCATCAGGACGAGTTGGAGGGGCTACGGACGATTGGCCGGATCGTGGCCAATACGATGCAGGCCATGGCCGGGGCGATGGAACCCGGGATGACGACGCGCGAGTTGGACGAGATCGGGCAGGATCTGCTGGAGCGGGAGGGGGCGATACCTGCGCCGCGCGCCACCTATGGCTTTCCGGGGACGGCCTGCATCAGCGTGAACGAGGAGATTGCCCATGGCATTCCGGGCGGGCGCAGGCTGGCGGCGGGGGATCTGGTCAATATCGACGTGTCGGCCTCGCGCGATGGGTTCTTTGCCGATACGGGGGCGAGCTTTCGGCTGGGCGCGGTGACGCCCGCGCTGGAGCGGCTGTGCCGGGACGGGCGGCGGGCGATGCAGATCGGGATCGCGCAAGTGGGCCATGACCGGCCCATCGCGGGGATCGGCAAGGCCATCGGGCGTTTCGCCGAGGCGCGGGGCTATACGCTGATCCGCAATCTGGCGAGCCATGGCGTGGGCCGGGCGCTGCACGAATATCCCGAAGAGATCGCGACTTGGCCCACGCGGGGGGACGCGCGGCGGATACGGGACGGGATGGTTCTGACGGTGGAGCCCTTTCTGTCTCTGGGCGGGCATATGGCGGTGCAGGGGGAGGCGGATGACTGGACGCTGTTCAGCGCGCCCGAGGCCCCGGTCGTGCAATATGAACATACGGTTGTTGCGACGCGGGGCGGGCCGATCATCGTGACGCTGCCGGGCTGATCCCGGGTCAGCCGTCGCGGCCCACGCTTTCCTGCGCGACGGAGACGGCCTTGAGAATGGCAAAGACCGGCTTGCCCGGCGCAAGGGCCAGCGCATCGGCCGAGCGGCGGGTGATGCGGGCGAGGATCGTTTCCCCCCCGGCATCGAGGCGCACCAATGCGCCCGGGCCATCGCCGGGGCGGATGTCGCGGATGGTGGCGGGCAGGATGTTCAGCGCCGAGATGTCCTGCGGACGGGTGGTGGCCAGCATGACATCCTGCGCGAGGATGCGGATGCGCAGGGGGGTTCCGGGCGGGGCGGCCACGCGGGGCAGCCAGAGCGGGCCTGCCGCGCTGTCGAGGCGGGTAAGGCCGTCGGCCTCATGCCTGTCGATCCGGGCGACAAGCAGCGCGCCCGCCTCGCGCAGGCCGAGGCCGGGGGCGGTGGCGGGATCGGAGAGGATCTCGGCCGTGGGGCCCGCGGCGGTGACGCGGCCCGCCTCCATCAGGACGATGGTATTGGCGAGGCGGGCCACCTCGGCCATGGCATGGCTGACATAGAGGATGGGCAGGCGTAGTTCATCGCGCAGGCGTTCGAGATAGGGCAGGATTTCGGCCTTGCGCGCCTCGTCCAGCGCGGCGAGCGGTTCGTCCAGCGCCAAAAGGCGCGGGTCGGACAGGATGGCGCGGCCGATGGCGACACGGCTTTTCTCGCCCCCCGAAAGGGCGGCGGGGCGGCGGTCGAGCAGGGGGGCGATGTCGAGCAGGTCGACGATGCGGGCGAAATCGGCGGGCTTGCCTGAGGCGTCCTTGCCCATGGCACCCCGACGGGGGGCGAACCAGCGCCCATAAAGCAGGTTCTGCCGCACGGTCAGGTGCGGAAAGAGGCGGGCATCCTGGAAGACATAGCCGATGCGGCGGCGATGGGCGGGCAGATCGCAGCCGGCTTCGGTATCCAGAAGCACGGTGCCATTGGCGGTGATGCGCCCCTGATCGGGGCGCAGCAGGCCCGCCACGGCGTTGATCACCGTGGTCTTGCCCGAGCCGGAGCGCCCGAAAAGCGCGGTCACGCCGGGCGAGGCGTCGAAGGCCACCTGCAGGGTGAAGCCGGGAAAGTGGTGGGTCAGCGACAGATGCAGCGTCATTGGCCCGATATCCTGCGCGCGACCATCCGGCCAGCCATTCCGAGGCGAGAAGGGCGACCATGGCGATGGCGATGGCGATCCAGACGAGGCGGGCGGCATTGCCTTCGCCGCCGGGGACCTGAAGGAAGGCGTAGATCGCGGAGGGCAGGGTCTGGGTCTGGCCGGGGATGTTGGAGACGAAGGTGATCGTGGCCCTGACTTCCCCCGCCTTCGGCGAAGGCGAGGATGGCCCCGGCGATGATGCCGGGCAGGATCAGGGGCAGGGTGACGGTGGCAAAGACCCAGAGGCGCGAGGCCCCAGCGTGGCCGCGGCCTGTTCGAGGCGGGGATCCACCGCCTCGATCGCGAGGCGGATGGCGCGCACCATCAGGGGAAAGGCCATGACTCCTGCGGCGAGGGCGGCCCCTGTCCAGCGGAAGGCGAGGACGATGCCGAACCACTGGTCGAGATACTGCCCGACGCTGCCCTTGCGCCCGAAGGTGACAAGGAGAAGGTAGCCCGTCACCACCGGTGGCAGGATCAGCGGCAGATGGACGATGCCGTTGACGATCTGCTTGCCCCAGAAATTCCACCGCGCCAGTGCATAGGCGATGAAGATGCCCAAGGGCAGGCTGATCAGCGTGGCCCAGAAGGAGACGCGCAGGGACAGGGCCACGGCGCGCCATTCGTCAGGGGTGAGCCAGTCTGTCATGCCGTGTCGGGGCCGCCTCGGGCAAAGGGATCAGTTCAGGATCGCGAAACCCTGCGCGGCGAATTTCGCATCGCCCGCATCGGACGACAAGGCCTCAAGAAAGGCGCGGTCGGCATCATCGGCGGCGTTGGTCAGCAGCGCGCCGGGAGAGGTGATCGGCTTGTGGCTGTCGGCGGGGAAAGTGCCGATGACGGTGACATTGTCATCCGAAACGGCATCGGTGGCATAGACGATGCCAAAGGGGGCCTCGCCCGTGGAGACGAGCGTGAGGGCGGCGCGGACATTTTCGGATTGCGCGACCGAGGCCTCGACCGAGGGCCAGAGGCCGAGGCTTTCCAGCGCGGCCTTGCCATATTGCCCGGCGGGCACGGCATCGACCATGGCCATGGAGAGGCGCCCCCCGGCCAGCAGGCCCGCCAGATCGAGGCCGGGCCCGATCTCGACCGGGGCCGCATCCTTGCCATGGGCGATCAGCACAAGGGTGTTGCCAAAGAGATCGCGGCGCGTGTCATCGGCGATGAGGCCGGCCTTTTCCACCTCGTCCATCCAGTTCACGGCGGCGGAGAGGAAGATATCGGCGGGCGCGCCTTCGATGATCTGCTTGGCCAGCGCGTTGGAGCCGCCATAGCTGATGGTCACCTGATGGCCGGTGGCGGCCTGAAAATCGGCGGCAACGGCGTCGAGGGCGGTTTTCATCGAGGCGGCGGCGAAGACGACCACCTCATCCGCGGCGGCCGGGGCGGCGGCGGACAGGGCCAGCGCGAGGGTAGAGGCAAGCACGGGGGTGGAGGCAAGCACGGGGGTGAGGGGGCGGGGCATGATTCCTCCTGTCGATATGGTTTGACGGATATATCAGTCGGAGAGGGCGGACTGGCAAGCGATATTTTCCGCAGGGAATATCCAAGTTGGAGCGTGGGTGTCTGGACGGCGCAGGGGGAAGCTGCGATATGGTTTATGGAATATAGCGAGTCGAGCCGGTCGGAAGCCCGGCCCGAACTGGCGCGGGGGAGGACGTTCATGGCGCGGCGCGTGACGAAATGCCTGTCCGAGATGGGGGACAGGAGCGCCCAACGGCGGCGGCGGGCGGTCGTGCTGGCGCTGCTGGCGATCCTGGCTCTACTGGCGGCGGGGCAGGCGGCCCGGGCAGGGCCGGGATGCGAGCGGGGGGGCTGCGGCAGTTTCCGGGGCTGACCTGTCGCAGGGTTGCGACAGGTGGGGCGGGCCATCGTCCGGGGGCGGGATGCGCGACTCAGGGCGCGGGGCGCAGGGTTGGGCCAAGGCCGCGAGGAGGCGGTCCAACCCCAAGGAGGATATCCCATGAACGTGATGACGCAGTCCGAGACGACGGCCGGTTCCCCTTTCCGCGCCCGCTATGACAATTTCATCGGCGGGGCCTTCGTGCCCCCGCTGGCCGGGCGCTATATGGACAACATCACCCCGATCACCGGGGCGAAGGTCTGCGAGGTGGCCCGGTCCGGCCCCGAGGATATCGAGAAGGCGCTGGATGCCGCCCATGCCGCGAAGGAGGCCTGGGGCAAGACCAGCGCGGCGCATCGGTCGAACATCCTGCTGAAGATCGCGGACCGTCTGGAAGAGAACCTTGATCTATTGGCGATGGCCGAGACATGGGACAACGGCAAGCCGATCCGCGAGACGGTGAATGCCGACATTCCGCTGTCGGTGGACCATTTCCGCTATTTCGCCGGTGTCCTGCGCAGCCAGGAAGGCACGATGAGCGAGATCGACCATGACACCGTGGCCTATCACTTCCACGAACCCCTGGGCGTGGTGGGGCAGATCATCCCGTGGAACTTTTCCATCCTGATGGCGGCGTGGAAGCTGGCCCCGGCGCTGGCGGCGGGGAATTGCATCGTGATGAAGCCCGCCGAACAGACCCCGGCGGCGATCATGGTTCTGGCAGAACTGATCGCCGACCTGCTGCCGGCGGGGGTTCTGAACATCGTCAACGGGCTGGGCGCGGAGGCGGGCAATGCGCTGGCGCGGTCGAACCGGATCGCCAAGATCGCCTTCACCGGATCGACCGCGACAGGGCGCAAGATCATGGAGGCGGCGACCGTCAACCTGATCCCGGTCACGCTGGAACTGGGCGGCAAGTCGCCCAACATCTTCTTCTCGGACGTGATGGCGCAGGATGACGCCTTCCTCGACAAGGCGGTGGAGGGGTTCGTCCTGTTCGCCTTCAATCAGGGCGAGGTCTGCACCTGCCCGTCGCGCGCCCTGATCCAGGAAGATATCTATGAGGAATTCATCGCGCGCTGCATTGCGCGGGTGAAGGCGATCAAGCAGGGCGATCCGCGCGACATGTCCACCATGGTGGGGGCGCAGGCATCGAAGCAGCAGCATGACAAGATCATGTCCTACTTCACCATCGGCCGCGAGGAAGGGGCCGAGGTTCTGGTGGGGGGCGATGCCGCGCGCTTCAACGGCGATATCGCGCAGGGCTATTACATCCAGCCCACCATCCTGAAGGGCCACAACAAGATGCGGGTGTTCCAGGAGGAGATCTTTGGCCCGGTGGTCAGCGTGACCACCTTCAAGGACGAGGCCGAGGCGCTGGCCATTGCCAATGACACGATGTACGGCCTTGGCGCGGGTGTCTGGACGCGCGACGGGACGCGCGCCTATCGCTTTGGCCGCAACATCGAGGCGGGGCGTGTCTGGGTGAACAACTATCACGCCTATCCGGCCCATGCGGCTTTTGGCGGCTACAAGCAATCGGGCATCGGGCGCGAGACGCACAAGATGATGCTGGACCATTATCAGCAGACCAAGAACATGCTGGTCAGCTATAACCCGAACAAGCTGGGCTTCTTCTGATCCTTTATCCGGACGGTCCGGCACTGGGCGAAGGCGCGGGGGAAACCCCGCGCCTTTTGCTTGTGGTGGGGCGGGATCATCACGGCGTGAGGCGGCTTTCTGACATTTTCGTCAGCAGCGCTGCCCCGGCCTTGTGGGCGGGGCAGGGCATTCCGATCTGCCGGAATGCGTGTTGCGCGTGTCACTGGTGCGAGTTGGCGGTGCGGGTTGGCCTTGCGCGGGCCTGCCCGGCAGGTGCGGGGCGGGACCCTGCCCGAAGCCCCCTTTCAAGCCGATGATGGCATGGCACTGCGCGGCTTTGTTGTTGCGGTCGCGGCCCTGATCCTTTGGGTGCGGGCGAGGACCGTCTGATCTGTGTGTTTTGGGAGAGAGGACTGTATCGGTATGAGTGGCATGGTGCGCATGGGAACGGCCCGCAATGACGAGA
The DNA here is from genome assembly GCA_041397045.1 of Paracoccaceae bacterium. Classification (GTDB taxonomy): domain Bacteria; phylum Pseudomonadota; class Alphaproteobacteria; order Rhodobacterales; family Rhodobacteraceae; genus Paragemmobacter. Next base: position 77,775 of record JAWKXK010000009.1, on the reverse strand, counting down.
TCGACGGAGGCGTCGGGAATGACCGGCTGTTCGGTCTGGCCGGGAATGACGAGATCGACGGCGGGCGCGGCGATGATCTGCTGGAGGGCGGGGCCGGGGCGGATGATCTGGACGGCCAGGCGGGCAATGACAGCCTGTTCGGCGGCGACGGGAACGATCTGCTGAACGGCGGCGCGGGGGATGATGTGCTGGCCGGCGGGGCCGGGGCGGATATCTTCGAATTCTACCCCGGCAGCGGGCGCGACGTGATCACCGATTTCACCAACGGGCAGGACCGGATCGAGATTGACGGTTTCGGTCGCGTGGCGGTTGAGGCGCTGATCGGCGCGGCGCGGCAGGTGGGCGGGGATGTGGTGCTGGATCTGGGCGCGGGCCGGGCGATCACGCTGCAGGATTTCCGTCTGGCGGATCTGGATCTGTCGGATTTCCGGGGCTTTGGCGGTGGGACGGGGCCCGTTGTGCCGCCGGTGGTGCCGCCAATGGTGCCGCCCGCCCCCGGCGGGACGGGGCGCGACATCTACGGGACGGGCCGCGCCGATGTGCTGATCGGGACGGCCGGAAATGACGACATGGACGGGCGCGCCGGCAATGACCAGATGCGCGGCGGCGCGGGCAATGACGACATGGATGGCGGCAATGGCAATGACCGGCTTTGGGGTGAGGACGGGCGCGACGATATCGACGGCGGGCGCGGCAATGACCGGCTGGATGGCGGCGCGGGCGACGATATTCTGGTCGGTGGCCGGGGGAATGATACGCTGACGGGCGGAAGTGGGGCGGACCTCTTCGAATTCCGGCGCGGGGATGGGCGCGACCTGATCACCGATTTCACCGATGGGGTGGACCGGATCGAGCTGGACGGGTTCAGCGGGCGCGATCTGACGGCGATCCTGAACGGGGCGCGGCAGGTGGGGGATGATGTGGTGCTGACCCTGTCGGCACGCGATTCCATCACGCTGGCCGATGTGCAGCTTTCGCAGCTGGATCGTTCGGATTTCCTGCTGTGATCCGAGGCGGGCGGGGCGCGGTCAGCCGCGCGCCGCCTTTTCGGCAAGGCCGGAGGTGCCTTCGCGGCGGTCAAGCTCGGCCAGCACATCCTCCAGCGTCACATCGCGGGCGGCCAGCATGACGAGGAGGTGGTAGAGAACGTCTGCCGCCTCGGCCGTGAGTTTCGCGCGGTCGCCCTTCACGGCTTCGATGATGGCCTCCACCGCCTCTTCGCCGAATTTTTCGGCGCATTTTTCGGGGCCTTTGGCGAGGAGCTTGGCTGTCCAGCTTGAATCGGGGTCGGCTTTGCGGGAGGCGATGGTGGCGGCGAGGCGGGTGAGGGTGGTCATGCGAGCCTCATCGGGATGCCGGCGGCGGCCATGTGGGCCTTGGCCTCGGCGATGGTGAAGTCGCCGAAGTGGAAGATGGAGGCGGCGAGAACGGCAGAGGCCCCGCCGAGGGTGACGCCTTCGACGAGGTGGTCGAGCGTGCCGACACCGCCGCTTGCGATGACGGGGATACCCACGGCATCGACGATGGCGCGGGTGAGGAGCAGGTTGTAGCCGCCGCGCGTGCCGTCACGGTCCATCGAGGTGAGGAGGATTTCGCCCGCGCCCTTGGCGGCGACGGTGCGGGCGAAGGCGACCGCGTCGATGCCGGTGGGTTTGCGGCCGCCATGGGTGAAGATTTCCCATTTGCCGGGGGCGACGGTCTTGGCGTCGATGGCCACGACGATGCATTGCGACCCGAAGCGGTCGGCGCTGCGGGCCACGACATCGGGATCGGCCACGGCGGCGGAGTTGAAGCTGACCTTGTCGGCACCTGCGAGGAGGAGGGCGCGCACATCCTCGGCTGTGCGGACGCCGCCGCCGACGGTGAGGGGCATGAAGCACTGTTCGGCGGTGCGGGTGACGAGGTCGAACATCGTGCCGCGGTTTTCATGGGTGGCGTGGATGTCGAGAAAGCAGAGTTCGTCCGCGCCGGCCGCGTCATAGGCGCGCGCGGCCTCGACCGGATCACCCGCGTCGCGGAGGTCGACGAAATTCACGCCCTTCACCACGCGGCCATCGGCCACGTCGAGGCAGGGGATGATACGGGTCTTGAGCATGGGTGCCACCGAAAAGCTTGCGGCCTTCTAGCGCCGCGGGGCAGAAAGGGCCAGTGGGTAGCGAGGGGGTGGGTTGATGCGCGACGGTCTGGCCTATCTGGTGGCGAGCCTCTGTCTGGGCTGGATCGCGATCTGGGCGAGCGAAAACCTGTTCTGGACGACGCCCGCGCCTGATTTTCGGGTGGTGGAGCTTGGGATCACCTGGGTGGTCTATTCGGTGGCGGCGGGGGCGGCATTGTCGGCGGTGATCTGGTCCGGGCTGCGGGGGTGGCGGGCGGCCTTTCTGGGCGGGGCGCTGCTGGGGTTCGGGATCGAGGGGGCGGTGGTGGGCACGATGTATGATGCCTTTCCGCTGCAACTGGTCTGGACGCCTTTGGCATGGCACGCGCTGATATCGGGGCTTTGCGTGCTGGGGGGCGGGATGGCGCTGGCGCGGGGGCCAGTCTGGCGGCAGGGCCTGGGCCTTTTGCTGTTGGGCGTGTTCGGGGCGGTCTGGGGGCTTTACTGGCCGCTGGAGGGGAAGCTTCTGGCAGGGGTGCCGGGGCTGATGGCCTATCTGGGCGTGACGGGGCTGGGGGCCGGGGTGGCGATGGGGGTGCTGTCGCGCCTGCCGGAGATGCGCTGGGGGCAGTGGTGGCTGTGGGTGGCCCCTGTGGCGATGGGGGCGCTGTGGCTGGTGGGGACAGTGCTTGCGCCTGCGCCGCTGCGGTTGATCTGGCCGGTGATGGTGGGTGCCACGGTCTGGGCCATGGGGCGGCTTGGGTCTGGCGGGGGCGATCTGTTCGGGCCGCCTGTGGAATGGGGGCGGGCTTTGGTCTTTGTGCTGGCACCTGTCGTGACGGCTTTGCTGGTGGTGCCTGCTTGGGCGCAGTTCGGCGGGGTGGGGTGAACGTGCCCATCGCGCTGGCCTCGGGCGGTGTTGGGTTTGGGCTGTGGCTGTGGCTGTTGTGGCGGGCGGCGCGGGGGTGAGGGTTCACAATCACCGCCGCAGGGTGCGGATCAGGTGGACGAGGGCCAAGAGGAGCAAAGCGAGGGCAAAGAGGGCGGCGAAGGGGAGGGTGACGATGCCGAGCCAGTGCAGCATCGTGGCGGCGGTGAGCGCGTCGGACCAGTCGCTGCCGAAAAGGGTGCAGTTGGTGAAAGCGGAGCCGTCGGTTTCGCAGCCCATGGGGCCGGTGAGGGCCAAGGCGGCGAAGGCTGCCAGCACCGGGAGCAGGCAGAGGAACAGAAGGGAACCCAGGACGATACAGGCGGTGCGCATGGGTGCAGGGTACCCGGTTTTCTGAGCGTTGTCTTTGGGGATGCGTCGGAGGGGGCCCGCCCCCGCACCCCGGGGTATTTGGAGCCAAGATGAAGGAGGGGGCGTTAAGGTTAACGTGTGAGGTGTTAAGGTTAACGCGTGTCGCTTGCGGGGGCGGCGGAGGGTGATCTGCCTTTGGGCGGTTGGGCGGTTGGGCGGTTGGGCGGTTGGGCGGTTGGGCGGTTGGGCGGTTGGTTGGGCGGTTGGGCGGTTGGGCGGTTGGGCGGCGGAGGGTGAACCGCTTCAGGGCGGATCGGCGGCGGAGGTCTGGGCATTCAGGTGGTTGGGTGGCGGATGGTGATCCGATTGTGGGTGGTTTGGCGGGGGGCGCGGTTGGGTGGTTATGTGGCGGAGGTCTGGGCGGTTGGGCGGCAGAGGGAGATCCGATTGTGTGTGGTTGGGCGGTGGAGGGTTGGGCAGTTGGACAGCGAAAGTTTGGACGGCTGGACGGGTGGAGAGGTGGGGTGTCGGGTTCAGGACGGACTCGGGAAATGGCTTGCGGGAGGCCGCGAGGTGGGGCGATCTTGGCCTTGCCATCAGGGGTTGAGGCCTCAGTGCGGGACTGGGACTGGGACTGGGACTGGGACTGGGTCTGAGACTCGGTCTGGGGCGGGGTTGGTGCTGTTCAGGCCTTGAGGGCCTTGAGTGCCGCGGCGAGGTCGATGGCGCCGTCATAGAGGGCGCGGCCGGAGATGGCGCCGGCGATGATGCCGGTGTCGCGGAGCGCGATCAGGTCTTCCATGCGAGAGACGCCGCCGGAGGCGATCACGGGGATGGTGACGGCGCGGGCCAGCGCCTCGGTCGCCTCGATGTTCGGGCCGCCCATCGCACCGTCGCGGTCGATGTCGGTGTAGATCAGGGCGGCGACGCCCGCATCCTCGAAGCTGCGGGCGAGGTCGGTGGCCATGACATCGGTTTCCTCGGCCCAGCCCTTGGTGGCGACGCGGCCCTTGCGGGCGTCGATGCCGACGGCGACATGGCCGGGGAATGCCTTTGCCGCTTCGCGCACCAGCGCGGGGTTTTCCACCGCGACGGTGCCGAGGATCACGCGGGAGAGGCCTTTCTCCAGCCACATGGCGATGGTGGCCATGTCGCGGATGCCGCCGCCGAGTTGGGCCGGGACGGTGACGCGGGCGAGGATCGCCTCGACCGCCGCGGCATTGACGGGCTGGCCCGCGAAGGCGCCGTTGAGATCGACGAGGTGGAGCCATTCGCAGCCTGCCGCCTGAAACTTGGCGGCCTGAGCGGCGGGGTCATCGCCGAAGATGGTGGCGGCGGACATCTCGCCGCGCAGGAGGCGGACGCAGTTGCCATCCTTCAGGTCGATCGCGGGGTAGAGGATCATGGCGGGTCTCCCATCGTCTGGCGGCCCTTTGGCACGGGGCGGCGGGCAGGGCAAGGGGCGCGCGACCCAACGTCAGGCTTGATCGGCGGCGGGGCTTGGGGATGATTGCGGCAGGACGGGGATATCAGGGAGGATCGGCCCCATGAAACGGATGATGACTTTGGCGGCGGCGGCCTGTCTTGCGCTTGCCGGTGCGGCCCATGCGGCGGACCCGGTCGAGGGGGTATGGCAGACCGCGCCGGATGATAATGGCAATTTCGGCCATATCGAGGTGAAGCCCTGCGGGCCGGCCTTCTGCGGCACGCTGATCAAGGCTTTCGATGGTGCGGGCGCGCAGATCGAAAGCGAGAATGTCGGGCGGAAGATCGTCTGGGACATGGTCGCCAAGGGCGATGGCAATTATGAGGACGGCAAGGTCTGGTCGCCGGATCGGGACAAGACCTATAATTCCTACATGATCCTTGAGGGCAATGGCCTGACGGTGAAGGGCTGCGTGCTGGGCATCTGCCGCAATGGCGGCACGTGGAAGCGGCTGCAGTAGCGCCTTTCTTGCAAGGAATGGAGGGGAAGGGGCGCGGCGCGGGCTGGCGCCCCTTTCGTTTGGGTGGTCAGCAGCGGATGCGGCCGCGCCTTTCGCCGCTGTCGCCCTGAAAGCTGGCTTCGACCGGGGTGCAGCCGGTGGCCGTGGCCACGGCGCGCAGCATCTGTTCGGGGATGGCTGCACGCTCGGCCGGGCGGGCATAGCCGAGGCGGATCACCTCGACCCGGTTTTCCTTGCGCAGGACGGTGAAGCTGCGCCCGTCGATCTGCACCTCGTGGCGGGTGGCGCCGAAGAATTCGGGGGCGGGAGAGGCGCCGCAGGCCGCGAGGAGAAGCAGGCTGCAAAGGCAGAGGCGGGCCGGTGGGGGCGGGACAAGGGACATGGGAAACCATCGGCAACCGGGAACGGGGCGATGATGGCGGCGATGGGGCGGCGCGGCAAGCGGGGAATGGCGCGCGCGGCTGCGTGTCAGGGCGTCCAGCGCAGGAAGTTGCCGATCAGGCGCAGGCCGGTGGCCTGCGATTTCTCGGGGTGGAACTGGGTGCCGATGATGTTGTCGCGGCCCACGATGGCGGTGATCGGCCCGGCATAATCGACATGGGCGAGAAGATGCGCGGGATCCTGAACGCGGAACTGGTAGGAATGCACGAAATAGGCGTGGTCGCCCGTCGCGATGCCGGCCAGAACGGGATGGGGCTGGTCGATGACCAGATCGTTCCAGCCCATATGCGGCACCTTCAGCGCGGGATCGGCGGGGGTGATGCGCGTCACCTCGCCCGCGATCCAGCCGAAGCCAGGGGTGTCTTCGTATTCGCGGCCCCAACTCGCGAGCATCTGCATCCCCACGCAGATGCCGAGGAAGGGTTTGCCCTGCGTCACGCCTTCGGCGATCGCCTCGAACAGGCCACCATAGTTGCCCAGTGCCTTGCGGCAGGCGGGGAAGGCCCCGTCGCCGGGCAGGACGATCCTGTCGGCGCGGGCCACGTCTTCGGGGTAGGAGGTGACGATCACCGTGCCGCCGCCGGTTTCCGCCGCCATGCGCTGGAACGCCTTTTCGGCGGAATGCAGGTTGCCGCTGTCATAGTCGACAAGGACGGTCAGGGTCATCGCAAGCTCCGCACGGGCGGTTTCGTGCCCGGGCGCAGCGGGCGGGGGAAAGGGGCGCCGGTTTCCGCAGGAAACATCTGCGCCCCCCGGGTTGGGCGGATCAGAGCGCGCCCTTGGTCGTGGGCAGCGATCCGGCGGCGCGCGGGTCGAGTTCCACTGCCATGCGCAGGGCGCGGGCGACGGATTTGAAGGCGGCCTCGGCGATATGGTGGCTGTTGATGCCATGGATCAGGTCGACATGCAGCGTGATCCCGGCATGGGTGGCCAACGCCTGAAAGAATTCGCGCACCAGTTCGGTATCGAAGCGGCCGATCTTCTGGGTGGGGAAGGGCAGGTTCCAGACAAGGAAGGGCCGCCCCGACAGATCGAGCGCGCAGGCCACCTGCGCATCATCCATGGCGAGGTTGAAATGCCCGTAGCGGCGGATGCCGCGCTTGTCACCCAGGGCCTGCGCCAGCGCCTGACCGAGGGCGATGCCGCAATCCTCGACCGTGTGGTGATCGTCGATATGCAGGTCGCCATCGGCCTTGACCGTGAGGTCGATCAGGGAGTGGCGCGACAGTTGATCCAGCATGTGGTCGAAGAAGCCGACGCCGGTATGGTTGTCGTAAAGGCCCATGCCGTCGAGGTTGAGGACGACCGCGACTTCCGTCTCGGCGGTCTTGCGATGGATTTCGACCTGGCGCATCACCGACTCCGTAGGATTTCGAGCCGCCTTATAGGGGCTTGGCCGCGCTTTGGAAAGCTGTCAGGCGGATGGCCCGGACTGGCGTCCGGCTGGGTGGCCGGGGGCGTGGCGGCGGGGGCCGAAGGTGGCGGCAAGCGCAAGGAAGAGGCCCGACAGGGTGGCGATGCTGCCCGCGGCCGAGACGGTGAAGCCAAGCCCGAGGGCGGGTGGCAGATAGCCCGCGGCGAGGGTGCCGAGGATGGCCGAGGCCGCCGCGATGACGAGCGAGAGCGCCACCTGCCGGGGGAGGCTGTCGGTCAGCAGGCGGGCGGCGGCGGGCGGGCAGATCAGCATGGCGATGGTCAGGATGGAGCCGACGGCGGCGAAGGCCGAGACGGCGGCCAGCGCGGTGAGCCCGGTGAGCCCTGCGGAAAGCAGGCGGGTGGGAATGCCCTGCGTGGCGGCGAAGCCTTCGTCGAAGGTGGCGATGACGAGGGGACGCCAGATCAGCGCGAAGGCCAGCGCCATGGCGGCGAGGGCCGCGGCGAGGGCGGGCAGTTCCACGGGCAACCCGGCGAGGGCCGCGGGATCGGCCAGCGCGGCCCAGCCAATGCCATCAAGCCAGATCAGCCCTTCGAGATTGCCGTAGAGGGCGTGTTCGACATCGAGATGCACCGCCGATGCGCCCGAAACCTCCAGCAACAGCACGCCGGTGGCGAAGAGGGTGGTAAAGGTCACGCCCATGGCGGCACCGGGATCGGCACGGGTGGTGCGGCGGATCGCCTCGATCATCAGGGCGGACAGGGCGGCGGCGGCCAGCGCGCCCGCCAGCATGACGGGCCCGGCGGCGGAGCCGGTCAGAAGGAAGGCCGCCACGATCCCGGGCAGGACGACATGGGACATGGCATCGCCCAGCATGGCCTGCCGCCGCAAGAGCAGGAAATTGCCGGGCAGCGCGCAGATCAGTGCGGCCAGTGTGGCGATCAGCATGGGCGGCAGGGTGAGGGCGAGGAATTCGGCCAGCATGGATCAGCCCCCCGGTCTCAGGGGCGCGCGGCGCAGGCGGGACAGGAGCCCGCGCTGGGGCGACAGCAGCGCCGACAGGGCGAATGTCGCGAAGGCCAGCAGGATGATGGCCGGGCCGGTGGGCAGATCCGGCAGGGCGAGCGAGAGCGCCGCCCCGACATGGCCCGCCGCCGCGCCGATCAGGCCGGCGAGGATGGCCACGATGCCGATGCGATCGGACCAGAGCCGCGCGGCAAGGGCCGGGGTGATCAGCAGGGCCACGATCAGGATCAGCCCGACGACGCGCAGGCCGAGCAGGACGCAGGCCAGCGTCATCAGAAGCAGCATCAGATCGGTGCTGCGGGTGTCGATGCCCATCATGCGGGCATGGATCGGGTCGAAGGCCGTCATGGCCAGCGGGCGGCGCAGGCTGGCCAGCAGGCCAAGAAGCAGCGCCCCACCGCCCGCGATCAGCAGGGCATCGGCGCGCAGCATCCCGGCTGTGGAGCCGAGCAGGAAACCTTCTAGCCCGGCTGGGCGGCCGATCCCGACATTCTGGATCACCGTGAGGATGACGATGCCCGCGCCATAGAAGGCCGACAGGATGGCGCCGGTTGCGGCATCCTCGGGCAGGCGGGTGCGGCTGGACAGGGCTTGCAGCAGGATGAGGCCGAGTGCGGCGGACAGCGCGGCCCCGGCCAGAAGGCCCGGCAGCGCCCGGCCATCGCCCCCGAGGGCGGCCATGGCAAGGAAGGCAAGGCCGATGCCGGGAAGGGTGGCATGGGCCATGGCATCAGAGACGAGCGCGCGTCGGCGCAGGGTGGTGAAGGCCCCGACCGCGCCTGCGGCAAGGCCAAGCAGCGCCGCGCCCAGACTGACGAGCGCGGCATTGTAGCCTGCCTGAAAGAACAGGGCGTGAAGCAGGGTTTCGATCATGCGGGACAGGGCATCGTCAGGCGGGGATCGCGGTGAGAAGCTGGTTTCCGTAAGCCTCGGCCACGCGGTCGCGGCGGAAAGTGGTGGGGGTGGGGCCTTCGGCGATCACGCGGCGGTTCATCAGGAGGACGCGGTCGAAATAGGCGGGCACGGTGGAGAGATCGTGATGCACGGCGATGACGGTGCGGCCCCGGGCGCGCAACCCATGCAGGACGGCGATGATCGCGGCCTCGGTCGCGGCATCGACGCCGGCGAAGGGTTCGTCCAGCACGATCAGATCGCCCTTCTGGGCCAGCGCGCGGGCCAGGAAGACGCGCTGCTGCTGGCCGCCCGACAATGCGCCGATCTGGCGTTGGGCGAAATCGGCCATGCCGAGATCGGCAAGGCTTTGCTCTGCGCAGGCGCGCAGGTCGGGGGTGAGGCGGCCGAGAAGGCCGGTCTGGCGGTAAAGGCCCATCTGCACCACGTCGATGACACGGGCGGGGAAATCCCAGTCCACCGCCGCCCGTTGGGGGACATAGGCGATGCGGTGCAGGGCGCGGGCGATGGGCTGGCCGAAGGCGCGCACCTCGCCCGAGAGGGCGGGCACGAGGCCGAGCGCGGCCTTGAGCAACGTCGACTTGCCCGCGCCATTGGGGCCGATGATCGCGGTCATGGAGCCTGCCGGAAAGCGCGCGGTCGCGGCCTCGACCACCGGCGTGCCCCCATAGGCCACGCTGAGGCCCGAAAGGGCGAGGGCGGTTTCGGGCAGGGGGGTGGCGCTGTCGGCGGGGGACATGATGTTCAGAGCCCCGCGCTGAGCCTGCCCGCCATGCCGCGGGGCGGGGCGGTGCCGCCAAGATCCGCGGCGATGGTTGTGACGTTGTGATCTATCATGCCGGGATAGGTGCCTTCATAGGTGCCGTCCGGCCCCATTGCATCGGAGAAGAGTTCGCCCCCGATGCGGACGGTGTGGCCCTGAGCCGCGGCCCCTTCCACAAGGGCGCGGATGGCGCGGTCGGAGACCGAGCTTTCGACAAAGACGGCGGGGATGCGCCGGGCGACCAGCAGATCCACCAGTTCGGCGATCCGGGCGAGGCCGGCTTCGGAATCGGTGGAGATGCCCTGAATGCCTTCGACCTGCCAGCCATAGGCGCGGCCGAAATAGGCGAAGGCGTCATGCGCGGTGACAAGGATGCGCCGGTCTTCCGGCACGGTTTGCAGCACCTGCCCGGCATAGGCATCAAGGGCTGCGATTTCATCGAGGAACAGGCGCGCGGGGTCTTCGGTCGCGAAACCCGCTTCGGCAAGGACCGTGGCGGCATGGCGGGTGACATCGGACCACAGGCGCGGATCGAACCAGACATGGGGATCGGGGCGGTCGGGATAGTGCGGATCGGACAGAAGCCGGTCGGCGGGCAGGCTGTCGGCCAGCGCCACCACGCGGCGGCGGCTGGCCAGTTCAGAAAGGACATCGGCGAACTGCGCCTCGAGGTTGAGGCCGTGCCAGAGGATCACATCGGCCCGCGACAGGGCGAGGATATCGGACCGGGTGGGGCGGTAGCTGTGCGGATCCATCCCGGCACCGAGAAGCGCGGTCACTTCGCCCCCGGTCAGGCGGCGGGCGATATCGGCGATCATGCCGGTGGTGGCGGTGATGGCTGGCGGGGCGGCGGCGAAGGCCGGCGTCCGGGCCAGCGGGGCGGCGGCGAGAAGGCCAAGAAGGGAGCGGCGGGTGATCGTCATGATGCGGGCGTTTCCCATGGGGTTGCGGCAGGGCTGCAGCGGCCCGGCCCGTCGGGCGGGGCTATGGGGGAGAAGATGTGAGAATGGTTCGCAAAAGTCAATTGGAATGAGAAGCATTCGCAAAACTGTGAGCGGGCGGCGCCCTTTTCGGGCAATCACCGGGCGGCGGGGGCGAAGAATCTGTGGAAAACCCGGCCTGCACCACTTTAACGAGAGGGGGCGCTGCCGTTCTCACTTTATGGATGACCCCCGTTTTTTGGCCCGGGGTGCTGGAGGACCCATGCGCATTGTCTGTGTCGACGACGATCCGATCTTCCTGTCGATCCTGACGGAATTCCTGCGCGCCGAGGGCCAGACCGAGGTGACGACATTCGGCGATCCGGTGAAGGTTGCGGATCAGGCGGTGCTGGGGCGGATCGGGGCGGATGTCTTCCTGCTGGATCTGGAAATGCCGGGGATGACCGGGGCGGAGCTGTGCGCGGCGCTGCGCGCGACCGAGGCGCACAAGGCCACGCCGATCATCATGGTGTCATCGGTCAAGGAACGCGGGCGCGTGAAGGAGGCACTGGCGGCCGGGGCGAATGATTTCCTGAACAAGCCGCTGGAGACGGTCGAACTGGGCGCGCGGCTGTCGATGGTGGAGCGCGTGCTGAAGGAGCGACAACGCAGCGCTCGTCTGGAAAGCGAGATGCGCGCGATCAAGGCCCAGCCAGAGTTCAGCTTCCGCTTCGAGGATGCGGTTCTGCCCAATGCCGAGGATGGGGTGGTGGATTATCTGGCGCTGGAAAACCATCTGATGTCGCTGGGCTGGTCGGGGCTGCCGGGGACGGTGGTGCTGTGTTTTCGGCTGCGCAATGCGCTTTGGGCCTATGCCAATCTGGAGCGGGTCGATTACTTCGATTTCCTGTCGGAGGCGGCTTCGGTCATCCTTGAGGAATGCCCGGGCGCGCATTACCGGCTGGCCTATGCCGGGGGCGGGGATTTCGTGGCGGTTCTGGACCGGGGGCAGCGGCCTGACCCGGTGGAATTGCAGATGGCCCTGCAGGCGGCGGAGGGGCAGATGTGGGAGGCCTATCGCCTGCTGGGGATCCCGGCCCCCGAACTGACGGTGGGGGTGCCGGTGCATGCGCCCTTTATCGGCGGCAATCCCCGTCGGCTTATCCAGGAGGCGCGCGCACGGGTGGCGACCACGGATCTGGGCCTGCCGGAAGCGGAAATCCGCGCGGCGCGGCAGGCGGCAGGGCGGAAAATCGCCATCGGCGGCTAGGCCGCGCCGGGTTGCTTGACCGGATTGCCGCGCCTGTGCCCTGCTGGTGCCATAATCGGCGGCCAGCAAGGACCGCGTCAGAGGCGAGGGCGGAAAGATGAAGCGGACCAATGCGTTGATGGTCGGTATCCTGGTGGCGATGGCGGGCGTGACTGCGGCCATGGCAGGCGATGCGGTATCGGCGCGGGCGGTATCGGCGGATCAGGTCGAGGTGCGGGTGAGCAGCGCCTTCGGTTGGCGCTGCGAGGGGGTCTTTGCCCATCCGGAGCGACGGGGCGATGCCGTGCGCTTTCCGCTGTCCTGTTCGGATGACGTGGAGGGCAAGGCGCTGATGTCGATCGAGGGCAAGCGCGCCGCGCTGATCTTTTCGCGCGAGGATGGCAGCAAGGGCAGCGCGGCCTTCCGGCTGGAATGACCGGCCGCGCGTCGGGCGGGTTGGCCCGCGCCGCGTGGTGATGATGCATTTTCGAGAAACTGGAGCGGGCGATGAGATTCGAACTCACGACCCTAACCTTGGCAAGGTTATGCTCTACCCCTGAGCTACGCCCGCACTCCGTAGCGGCGTGATAGTGTGGCGCGCAGGGCGGCGCAAGGGGTATTTTCCGCCCCTGCCGGTTCGGGTGGATCCGGGTCAGGTGACTTCCTTGATCGCCTCCATCGCGACATAGGTGGAGGTCGAGGCGACATGGGGCAGGGCGCTGATGCGTTCGGCCAGAACGCGGCGATATTCCTGTATGTCGCCCGTGCGGACCTTGAGAAGATAGTCGAAGCGCGAGGCGATCATGTGGCATTGTTCCACCTCGGGCACGGCAAGCACGGCCTTGTTGAAGGCCTGAAGGGCTGCTTCGCGGGTGTCGGAGAGTTTCACCTCAACAAAGGCGACATGGGCCTGACCCATGCGGATTGGGTCAAGCAGGGCGCGATAGCCGGTGATGATGCCCGAATCCTCCAGCCGTTTGAGCCGGGCCTGCGTGGGCGATTTCGACAGGCCGATGCGGCGGGCGAGTTCGGTGGCGCTGATGCGGCCATCGGTGGCGAGTATGCGAAGGATCGCCTCGTCGAAGCGGTCGAGCGGGACGCGGTCGATTGCCATGAAATCCCCCATGAATGCGGGCGAAAGGAATGTCATTCGGGCCATGTTCGGGAGAACCGCCCGCAAATCTTGCGGTATCATGGGCCAAACAGGAGAAAAAGCCCATGCCCCGCGACATTCCCGCCGACCCTTGGACCGTGATCGAGATGGAAAGCCTTGCCGATGAGGCGGCGCTGTTGCGCGCGCTGATCGCCGGGGCGGGGCTGGATGGGGCGGCGCGGGCGCGGATCACGGCGACGGGGGCGGGGCTGGTGCGGCGCATCCGCGAGAGCGTGAAGCCGGGGCTGATGGAGGTTTTCCTCGCCGAGTACGGGCTGTCGACGGAGGAGGGGATCGCGCTCATGTGTCTGGCCGAGGCGCTGCTGCGCGTGCCGGATGCCGAAACGATGGATGCGCTGATCGAGGACAAGATCGCACCGAGCGACTGGGGGCGGCATCTGGGGAAGTCGGCGTCGTCCTTGGTGAATGCGTCAACCTGGGCGCTGATGCTGACGGGGAAGGTGCTGGAGGATCGCGAGCCGGGGGTGGTGGGGCATCTGCGCGCCGCCGTGAAGCGGCTGGGCGAGCCGGTGATCCGCCGCGCGGTGGCGCAGGCGATGAAGGAGATGGGGCGGCAGTTCGTTCTGGGCGAGACGATCGAGGCCGCGATGAAGCGGGCGGAGGAGCTGGAGGCGAAGGGCTACACCTACAGCTATGACATGCTGGGCGAGGCGGCGCGGACGGAAGGGGACGCGCGGCGCTATCATCTGAGCTATTCCAAGGCGATCACGGCGATTGCGGCGGCGGCGAAGGGCGCGGATATCCGCGCCAATCCGGGGATTTCGGTGAAGCTGTCGGCTTTGCATCCGCGATACGAGGTGGCCAAGCGCGCGCGGGTGATGGCGGAGCTGGTGCCGCGCGTCCGCGCCTTGGCCGGGCTGGCAAAGGCGGCGGGGCTGGGCTTCAACATTGACGCCGAAGAGGCGGATCGTCTGGCGCTGTCGCTGGAGGTGATCGAGGCGGTGTTGTCGGACCCGTCGCTGGCCGGGTGGGACGGGTTCGGCGTGGTCGTGCAGGCCTATGGGCGGCGTGCGGGGGCGGTGATCGACTGGCTTTACGCGCTGAGCCAGCGACTGGACCGGAAGATCATGGTACGGTTGGTGAAGGGGGCCTATTGGGACGCCGAGGTGAAGCGGGCGCAGGTGCTGGGGCTGGAGTCCTTCCCCGTCTTCACGCGCAAGCAGGCGACGGATGTGTCCTATATCTCGAACGCGCGGAAGCTGTTGGGGATGACGGACCGCATCTATCCGCAGTTTGCCACGCATAACGCGCATACGGTGGCGGCGATCCTTGAGGTGGCCAGCGACAAGCGGGCCTTCGAGTTCCAGCGGCTGCACGGAATGGGCGAGCGGCTGCATGATCTGGTGCTGACGGATGAGGGGACGCGGTGCCGGATCTATGCGCCCGTGGGCGCGCATCGGGATCTGCTGGCTTACCTCGTGCGGCGGTTGTTGGAGAACGGGGCGAATTCATCCTTCGTGAACCAGATCGTGAATGACGAGGTGTTGCCCGAGGTGGTGGCGGCCTGCCCCCTGACGGCGATGGAGGGGGTGGCTGTGGCCAATCCGGCGCTGAAGACGGGGCCTGCGCTGTTTGGCGCGCGGGTGAATTCCAAGGGGTTCGATCTGACGGATGCGGGGCATCTGGCGGCGATCGAGGCCGCGCGCGCGCCTTGGGCTGTGCATCGGTTCGAGGCGGGGCCGATGATCGCGGGGCGGCCTGTGGGCGGGCTGCGGGTCGAGGTGCGCAATCCCGCGACCGGCGATCTGGTGGGGCATGTGGTGCAGGCGGCGGCGCCGGATGTGGATGCCGCGCTGCGGCTGGCGGAGCCATGGGCGGCTGCCGCGCCAGAGCGGGCGGCGGTGCTGCGGCGGGTGGCCGACCTTTACGAAGCCGAGTTCGGGCCGATCTTTGCGCTGCTGGCGCGCGAGGCGGGCAAGACGCTGGCCGATGCGGTGGCGGAACTGCGCGAGGCGGTGGATTTCCTGCGCTATTACGCCGACGGGGCCGAGGGTTTGAAGGCCCCCGCGCTTGGGGTTTTCACCTGCATTTCGCCGTGGAATTTCCCACTGGCGATCTTCACGGGGCAGATTGCCGCCGCGCTGGCGGCGGGGAACGCGGTGCTGGCCAAGCCAGCCGAGCAGACGCCGCTGATCGCGGGTTTCGCGGTGGGGCTGATGCATCGGGCAGGGGTGCCTGTGACGGCGTTGCAACTGCTGCCCGGCGATGGGCCGGTGGTGGGCAAGGCGCTGACATCCGATCCGCGCGTGGGGGGAGTGTGCTTCACCGGATCGACGGAAACTGCGCTGATGATCCGACGTGCGATGGCCGACCATCTGGACCCGACAGCGCCCTTGATCGCGGAAACCGGCGGCCTGAACGCGATGCTGGTGGATTCGACGGCCCTGCCCGAGCAGGCGGTGCGGGATATCCTTGCCTCTTCCTTCCAGTCGGCGGGGCAGCGCTGTTCGGCCCTGCGCTGCCTTTATGTGCAGGAGGACGTGGCCGAGACGGTGCTGGAGATGCTGTCGGGCGCCATGGATGAACTGGTGCTGGGCGATCCGTGGGACCTAGCCACCGATGTGGGCCCGGTGATCGACGCCGAGGCGCAGGGGGTGATCCGCGACCATGTCGCGGCGGCGCGCGCGCAGGGGCGGGTGCTGAAGGAAATGGGCGCGCCGGCGGGCGGAACATTCGTGGCCCCCGTGGTGATCCGGGTGGACGGGATCGCGGGCATGGGGCGCGAGATCTTTGGCCCGGTGCTGCATGTCGCCACCTTCCGCGCCGAAGAGATCGACTGTGTGGTGGAGGCGGTGAATGCAACGGGCTATGGCCTGACCTTTGGCCTGCATACGCGGATTGACGACCGCGTGCAGCGGATCGTGGAGCGGCTGCGCGTGGGGAACACCTATGTGAACCGTAACCAGATCGGCGCGGTGGTGGGCAGCCAGCCCTTTGGTGGCGAAGGGCTTTCGGGAACGGGGCCAAAGGCGGGAGGGCCGGATTATCTGACCCGGTTCACGCGGGCGGGGATGCCGGTGCCTGCGGGATCGGACCGGGTGGCGACGGCCGATGAGGTGGCGCGGGCGCTGCATGGGCTGGCGCTGCCAGAAGCGCCGCGCAGCCATGATCTGCCGGGGCCGACGGGCGAATCGAACCGGCTGACGACGGTGGCCCGCGACCCGGTGATTTGCCTTGGCCCGACGACCGCCGCCGCGGCGGCACAGGCGGCAGCAATCCGCGCGCTGGGCGGGCAGGCCGTCGAGGCGCCGGAATTGCGCCCGCAGGATCTGGCGGGGCTGGCCGGGATTTCAGGCGCGATCTGGTGGGGTGAGGCCGGGCCGGGCCGGGCCTATGCGCAGGTGCTGGCCGGGCGGAAGGGGCCGATCCTGCCCCTGATCGGCGGCGCGCCCGATGCGGGCCATGCCCGGCTGGAGCGGCATGTCTGCATCGACACCACCGCCTCGGGCGGGAATGCGCAGCTTCTGATGGAAGTGGCGGGTTAGGGGCAAGCGGCAGGATTTTCGGCGGAAATCCTGCCGCTTGGAACTTCGGTGAGGATCCAGTGTGATCTTTCGCAGAAAGATCGGACGAAAATTCTTCGGAGAAGAATTTTCGCTTTGACGGCGGGGGCAGGCTGCGGGACGCTTGGCGCATGTTTCCGATCCGCGATCACAATCCTTCCGGGCGGGTGCCCCATGTCACGCGCTTGCTGATCGCGGCGAATGTGCTGATCTTTCTGGTCTACTGGTTCACCCTGCCCTCCGAGATGGCGCTGGCGCGCTTTTTCTTCGACTGGGGCCTGGTTCCGGCGCGGGTCGCGGCGGGAGAGGGGGGGCTGACCTTTCTCAGTTCCATGTTCCTGCATGGCGGCTGGATGCATCTGCTGGGCAACATGCTGTTTCTCTATGTCTTTGGCGACAATCTGGAAGACGAGATGGGGCATGGCCGCTTTCTCGGGTTCTATCTCCTCTCGGGGCTGGCGGCGGCGGGGCTGCAATTCGCGGCGGAGCCGGGGTCGATGATCCCGATGGTCGGGGCCTCGGGGGCGATTGCGGGGGTGATGGGGGGGTATCTGCTGCTCTTCCCGCGGGCCAAGGTGGATGTGCTGTTCATCTTCATCATCTTTTTCCGGGTCTTTCCGATTCCGGCCTGGATCATGCTGGGGGTCTGGTTCGGCTTGCAGCTTTTCAACGGCGCGATGACGCCTGCCGATGTGGGCGGGGTGGCCTATTGGGCCCATGCGGGCGGGTTCATCGCGGGGCTGGCGCTGTGCTTGCCCCTGTGGTTGCGGCGGGGCGGGCCGGGGTTCTGGGCGCGCACGCGCGGCGTGCCGCCCCATCCGGAGGCAGTCTACCGTGCGGCGCGCAGTTCCATCCCGCGCGTCCGGCGGGGCGGCCCGGGGCCCTGGGGCTAGTTCGGTTCAGGCGCCGCGGATGATGCGGCGGAAGGGTTCGAAAAGCGGCTCGTTTGCGCAGATCACCGCGCCCTTTTCCATCGGATCGTCCCCCTCGCGGATGGCAGAGACGAAACCGCCCGCCTCGCGCACCAGAAGGATCCCGGCGGCGATGTCCCATGCATTGAGTTCGCGTTCCCAGAAGCCGTCGTAGCGGCCAGCCGCCACATAGGCGAGATCGAGCGCCGCCGCGCCCCAGCGCCGGACCCCGGCACAGGCGGGCATCAGGCGGGCCAGATCCTGCAGGGTGGCGGGCAGGGTGGATCTGGCGCCGAAAGGCACGCCCGTGGCGAAGACCGCCTCATGCATCTCGCGCCGGCCTGAGACGCGCATGCGCCGGTCGTTCATCCAGGCACCGGCGCCCTTTTCGGCCCAGAAAAGCTCGTCCTTCGCCGCGTCATAGACCACGCCCGAGACGATTTCGCCCTTGTGTTCCAGCGCGATGGAGACGGCCCAATGCGGCATGCCGTGCAGGAAGTTCGTCGTGCCGTCCAGCGGATCGACAATCCAGCGACGGGTGGGATCCTGCCCGTCCTCACCGCCGGTTTCCTCGCCCAGCCAGCCATAGGTGGGGCGGGCACCCATCAGCTCTTCCTTGATGATGCGCTCTGCCTCGCGGTCGGCCTTGGAGACGAAGTCGCCCGGTCCCTTGGTCGAGACCTGAAGGTTCTCCACCTCGCGGAAATCCTTGACGAGCGAGCGGCCGGCCTTGCGGGCGGCCTTGATCATCAGGTTGAGGTTCGCGCTGCCTTGCATGGGCGGGCTCCGGGCTTTGGGATCAAGACGGGGGCATTACACGCGGGCGGGCGGGAAGGGAAGGGGGAAGCGGGAAAAGGCTTGGCCCGGGTTGGCGCTGGCGCTAGGGTGACTGCGGTTTGTAGCGAGTGTGAGGGGGGTTCCCGATGGCGGTTCTGACGCTGACCAATGCAGCCGATACGGATTCCGTGTGGCTGCCCGATCTTTTCCAATTCGATGCCGACGATCCGAACGTGATCATCGACGGCACGATTTCCCCGATTTCGGTAACTGTCTTCGCGCCAACCTATGCGGGTCTGGTGGAGATTTCCGTGACGGGTGAGGGGTTCACCTATTTCGAGGATGGCAGCGAGGATGTGGGATGGCCGCTGACGGGCGAGGTGCAGACGATCACGCTGACGGTGGGTGGTCAGGTCTGGATGACGGTGATCGGGCTGTCACTGGAACTGACAGACCTTGATCATTTCATCTTCGGCTGGGCGCGGAACGGGGTCTATCGGCCCGGAAACGGGTTCGATTTCTTTTCGCTGATGCTGGCAGGGGATGACACGATCAACGGATCGGACAATGGCGATGACATCATCGGCGGTCGCAATACCGGCAATGACCTGATCAATGCCGGGGGCGGATCGGATTACATCAAGGCCGATGCGGGCAATGACACGATCTTTGGCGGCGACGGGCGCGACACCTATTCGCTGACGGAAAGCTTCTGGGACAGCGCGGCCTATCGCGGGGCAATCGTCAACCTTGCCACGGGCGTGGTGACCGACAGTTGGGGGGGCACGGATACGGTTTCCTCCATCGAACGGGTTCAGGGATCGCGCATGGCGGACCGGTTCATCGGATCGGCGGCGGACGAGCAGTTCATGGGGTTGCGCGGGAATGACACGATCAATGGCGGCGGGGGGGATGACTGGGTCCGCTATGACCGTGACCACGAATGGGGCGGGATGCTGGCGGTCAATGTCAATCTGGCGACCGGGCTTGCCACGGATGGCTGGGGCAATACCGACCGGCTGAGCAATATCGAAGGGGTCATCGGCACGGCAGGGAATGACACGCTGATCGGCAATTCCGCCGACAATACCTTCGCGGGCGGGGAAGGGGTGGATGACATCCGCGGCGGCGCGGGGCGGGACGCGGTGGATTTCTGGCAGGACAACGTGGAAAGCGGGGCTGTCGTCAATCTGGCGCGGACCAGCGGGCAGGTGCGCAATGACGGCTTCGGCAATATCGAGAACCTGACCGGCATCGAAGACCTTTGGGGCACGTCGCGGGCCGACAGTTTCACCGGCAATGCGGCGAACAATTCCCTTTACGGGGATCAGGGGGCCGATACGCTGTCTGGCGGGGCGGGCGATGACACGCTGAATGGCGGGGCCGGGAGGGACCGCCTGGTGGGTGGCGCGGGCGCGGACGTCTTTGTCTTTGACAGTTGGGACGGGTCGAACCCCTTTGGCGACACGATCGCGGATTTTGTTTCCGGCACGGATCGTCTGGCCTTTGCCACTGGAGATTTCGCCGGGATGGACGGGGTGCTGCGGTTCCAGAACGGCACCTCTGCCGGAAGCAGCGGGCAATCATGGTTCTTCTTCAACGCCGCCAATGACCGACTGTTCTGGGATGCCGACGGGACCGGCGGGTCCGCCGCCATTTGGGTGGCGACGCTGACCGGGGTGAACAGCCTGACAGCTGCGTATTTCGATCTGTTCTGATCCGGGACCGCGCGGTTTTCATCGGGTTTCACGGGGCGGTCCTTCGGGCCGCCCCGAATTCTTTCCGGGGGTGGGCTGGACAGGGTGGGTGATTTGCGGCAGCTATGTAATAGTATAACATATTGGAGTCGCATCATGCCCCGCCAGATCAGGGATGAACGCCTGCCCGTCACCGTGCTGTCCGGTTTCCTCGGGGCCGGGAAGACCACGCTGCTGTCGCATGTGTTGAATAACCGGCAGGGGCTGCGGGTGGCGGTGATCGTCAATGACATGGCGGAGGTGAATATCGACGCCGACCTGATCCGCGCGGGGGCGGAGTTGCATCAGGCGGAGGAGAAGCTGGTCGAGATGACCAATGGCTGCATCTGCTGCACCCTGCGCGATGACCTGCTGTCCGAGGTGCGGAAACTGGCCGAGGCGGGGCGGTTCGACCATCTGCTGATCGAGTCGAGCGGGATTTCCGAGCCCTTGCCGGTGGCAGCGACCTTCGACTTCCGCGATGCGGAAGGGGTGAGCCTGTCGGATGTGGCGCGGCTGGATACGATGGTGACGGTGGTGGATGCGGTGAACCTGCTGCGCGACTTCTCCAGCCACGATTTCCTAGCGGCGCGGGTGGAGGTGCCGGAGGGGGACGGGCGGACGCTGGTCAACCTGCTGGTGGAGCAGATCGAGTTTTCCAACGTGGTCGTGCTGAACAAGGTGAGCGATGCGGGGGCCGAGAAGGTGGAAGCGGCGCGCAAGATCATCGCGGCGCTGAACCCTGATGCGCGGGTGATCGAGGTGGATCGCGGCGCGGTGGCCTTGGGCGCGGTGATGGGGACGGGGCTGTTCGATTTCGACCGCGCGGCGGAGCACCCGCTTTGGGCGAAGGAGTTGTACGGGTTCGACAGCCATGTGCCGGAGAGCGAGGAATACGGGATCGAGAGTTTCGTCTTTCGCGCGCGGCGGCCCTTTGACCCGGCGCGGGTGCATTGCGTCTTGAATGGCGATTTGCCGGGGGTGATCCGGGCGAAGGGGCATTTCTGGCTGGCGACGCGGCCGGATTGGGCGGCGGAGTTTTCGCTGGCCGGGGCGGTGAGTTCGGTCGCGCCGCTGGGGCGGTGGTGGGCGGCGGTGCCGCAGGCGCGCTGGCCCAAGGGGGGCGAGGGTTTGGCATCGGTGCAGGCGGTCTGGTCGGAGCCGTGGGGGGACCGACGGCAGGAGATCGTGTTCATCGGGCATGGGATGGACCGAAGGGCGATCGAGGCGGCGCTTGAGGGGGCCTTGGTCAAGGCGGAGGAGTTCGCGCCTTGGGATTGGGAGGAGATGGCGGATCCCTTCCCGCTGTGGAGGGCGGCATGAGGAACCTGCGGTCCCCGATGGCGCGGTGGCGGGCAGGGTGCCCGATGGCGGCGCATGACGCGCTGCCTGCGCCGCTGCGGCTGTGGCTGAAGGAGGCGGCGCTGCCGTGGTCGGCGGTGAGCGCGCGGCGGGTCTGGGAGCGGGAGCTGCGGCGGTCGGGGGTGGAAGGGGCCCTGCGACGGTTGGCAGAGGTGGAAGCGGCGACGCTTGCGCGGGAGCGGGGGCGGGGAGGCGAAATCTGACGCAGATTTCGCGACGAATTCTGCACGCAGAAATCGGGGTCTCGCCGATGCATGGGGCCGGAATTTGTGTCAAATTCCGGCGCGGTTTTTGCGTCAAAAACCGCTTCAGCCGCGTTGGAGTTTTACCGGCTCGGTCCGGCCGAGGCGCAGGAAATGGGCCATGAAGGGTTTCGCGGCATCCTCCTCGCGCGTGGCGGCGTAGAGGCGGCGGGTGATGATCTTTGGCCCCAAGGGCCGCGTGACGTAATCGGCATTGCTGCGGATGTCGCGCAGGACCCAGTCGGGCAGGACGGAGACGCCGCGGTTCGATCCGACCAGCATCAGGATGACGGCAGTCAGTTCCACCGGGCGCTGGCCGCGGGGTTCGATCTTGGCGGGGGTCAGGAGTTCGGTGAAGACGTCCAGCTTGTCGCGGGAGACAGGGTAGGTGATGAGGATTTCGTCGCGGAAATCCTCGGCCCCGATCCAGTCCTTCGAGGCCAGCGGGTGATCCTTGGAGGCCACAAAGGTGGGGTGGTAGTCGAAGAGCGGGTTGTAGACGACCCCGTCGAGGCGGAGCGGGTCGGAGGAGATGACGAGGTCCACTTCCTCGCGCAGGAGGGCGGGGATGGCGTCGAAGGCCAGCCCAGCGCGGATGTCCACGTCCACCTCGGGCCAGGCGTGGCGGAATTGCTCGAGGACGGGGAAGAGCCAGTCGAAGCAGGCGTGGCATTCGATGGCGATGTGGAGCCGCCCCGTCTTGCCGGATTTGAGGGCGCGGAATTCCTCTTCCAGCGCGTCGATTTCGGGGAGGATTCTTTCCGCCAGTTTCAGCATGCGCAGGCCCGCCGCCGAAAGGCGCATGGGTTTGGAGCGGCGGACGAAAAGCTCGATCCCGGCCTGATCCTCCAGCCCCTTCACCTGATGGGACAGCGCGCTTTGCGTCATGTTCAGGATATCCGCCGCGCGGGCGAGGCCGCCGGCCTGATGGATGGCGCGGATGGTGCGGAGGTGGCGGAATTCGAGATGCATGGTTATGCGGGGATTTCATGTTGATGATGAGTATTATGAATTTGTCTCACATCGCGGGATTTGCGACAAGGGGGCATCACAGGATGAGGTATTTCCATGTCGACCCCGCGCATCAGCTTTGAGTTCTTTCCGCCGCAGACGCTGGATGCGTCTTTCCGGCTGTGGGAGACGGTGCAGATGCTGGCGCCGTTGAAGCCGTCCTTCGTGTCGGTGACCTATGGGGCGGGCGGAACCACGCGGAAACTGACGCATGAGGCGGTGGGGGCGATCGGGCGGAATTACGGGCTGAACGTGGCGGCGCATCTGACCTGCGTCGATGCGACGAAGGCCGAGACGCTGGAGATCGCCGAGGCCTATGCGGCTGCGGGCGTGACGGAGATCGTGGCGCTGCGCGGTGATGCGCCCAAGGGGGCGGAGCGGTTCACGGCGAATCCGGAGGGGTTCGCTTCGTCGGTTGAATTGGTCGAGGCGCTGGCGAAGACGGGCAAGTTCAAGATCCGGGTTGGGGCATACCCCGAGCCGCATCCCGATGCCGGGTTCGCGGGTGCGGATGTGGAGCATCTGAAGCGCAAGGTGGATGCGGGGGCTTCGAGCGCGATCACGCAGTTCTTTTTCAACGCTGACACCTTCTTCCGCTTCCGCGATGCCTGCGTGAAGGCGGGGATCAATGTGCCGATCATTCCGGGCATCCTGCCGATCATTTCGTGGGAGGGGGCGAAGAAGTTCGCCGCCCGCTGCGGGGCGCATGTGCCTGCGGCGCTGGACGAGGGGTTCCGCGTCGCGGCGCGCGACGGGCGCGAGGAATTGCTGGCGCTGACGCAATGCACGACGCTTTGTGCGCGGCTGATCGAGGGTGGGGTCGAGGACCTGCATTTCTACACGCTGAACCGGCCGCATCTGACGCAGGCGGTGGTGCGCGCGCTGGGCATCACGCCGGAGGTGGCGCTGGAGAAGGTGGCGTGAGGGTTTGACGAAACTTCTCTGTCCCCAGAGGAGTGGCTGACTGGGCGTCCGTTCCTGATCCGGCCTGCCATCCTGCACGGCTCCCGTGGGGTGGTGGGGCGGGTCGCCTTGGGGGGCGGGCGCCCGTTTTTGGCGACAGGTCGGGGGCGGGGGCGAAAATTCTTGCCTCGAAGAATTTTCGGACGCGCGCGAGGCGCGCGTCGATCTTCCATCGGGTCAGGGGCAGTGGGATGCGCCCGGTGGGCGCAGAAAATTCTTCGAAGCAAGAATTTTCGGCCCCCGCGTGAGGTCGGCCGTGGTTGCGGCGCGGCGGGGTGGCGGCTAACGTCATCGGCGACACAGACCCCGAGGATCCCCCACCGTGGCAAAGCCCATCTTCATCCTGAACGGCCCCAATCTGAACCTTCTTGGGATGCGGCAGCCCGAGATATACGGGCGCGAGACGCTGGAAGATGTGGCCGATGCCTGCGCGGCGCTGGCCGAGGATCTGGGTCTTTCGATCCGCTTCCATCAGTCGAACCACGAGGGGCAGATCATCGACTGGATCCATGTCGCACGGGGGGAGGGGGCGGGGATCGTGATCAATCCGGGCGCCTTCACCCATACCTCGGTGGCGATCCTTGATGCGCTGAATGCCTTCGACGGGCCGGTGATCGAGGTTCATATCTCAAACGTCCACAAGCGCGAGGCGTTCCGGCACCATTCCTATGTGAGCCTGCGGGCGGAAGGGGTGATCGCGGGGTTCGGGACGGAGGGCTATCTGCTGGCCCTGCGGCGGATGAAGACGCTGGTGGGGGCGAAATGATGCTGCCGCAGAACAGGTTCAAGCGCGCGCTGAAGGACGGGCGGCAACAGATCGGGCTGTGGAATTCCCTTCCCGGATCGCTGGTTTCCGAATTGCTGGCGACCTGCGGCTATGACTGGGTGGTGATCGATACCGAACATGCGGTGACCGATGTGCCCGACACGTAGCGATGATGCAGGCGATGGCGCTATCAGGCCATCCGGTGGTGCTGACCGCGTCGAATGACGTGGTGCTGATCAAGCGGCTTCTGGACCTTGGCGCGCAGACGCTGCTGATCCCCTATGTGCAATCGGCGGAGGAGGCGCGGGCGGCGGTGGCGGCGATGCGCTATGCCCCGCGCGGCATCAGGGGCGTTGCGGGGATGACGCGGGCCTCGGTCTTTGGGCAGGTGCCGGGTTATCATGCCCGGGCGGAGGAGGAGCTTTGCCTGCTGGTGCAGGTGGAAACCGCCGAGGCGTTGGCGCGCATTCCCGAAATCGCCGCGGTGGACGGGGTGGATGGGCTGTTCATCGGGCCGGCCGACCTTGCCGCGAGCATGGGGCATCCGGGCAACAGCAGCCATCCCGATGTGGTGGCGGCCATCGAAGGTGCCATCCGGACCATCGTGGCGGCGGGTAAGCCTGCGGGCATCCTGACCCCGGACCCGGATTTCGCGCGGCGCTGCATGGAATGGGGGACGACCTTCACGGCGGTGGGGATGGATATCTCGCTTCTGGCGCAGGCGGCGCGGGGTCTTTCGGCGCGGTTCCGGCCGGAGTAGCGGCCTATGGCGCGGGGGGCGGCGATACCGGACAGGTTCCGCTGGCATCCTGAGGCGCGGATCGTCGGGCCGGATGGGGCGGAGGTGCGGCGTGTTGCAGGAGCGGAATCGGCTGTGATCGCGCCCGCGCCTTGCGGGGCGGCGGTGGCGGCGGCCTTGGCGCGGGGGGCGGCTGGGCTGCCTTTCCGGGTGGGGGCCGAGGAAATGCCCGCGCCGGAGGCGGGGCGGCGGCCTGTCTTCGAGACGTTGACATCGGGGTCGACGGGGGTGCCGCGCCGCATCCGGCGCAGCCAGCGCAGTTGGTGCGCGAGTTTCGCGGTGAATTCGGGGCTGTTCGGGATCGGGCCGGGGGTGCGGGTCGCGGTGCCGGGGCGGATGGTGCATTCGCTATCGCTTTACGGGGCCTTGGAAGGGGCCTGTCTGGGGGCGGAGGTGCATCTTCTGGCAGGGCTGCGCCCGGATGCGCAGGTGGCGGCCTTGCGGGCGCGGGAGGTGGCGGTTCTCTATGCGACGCCTGCGCAATTGCGGCTGATGGTGGAGGCGGGGGCTGCGTCGCTTCCGGCGCTGCGGCGGGTGATCGTGGGGGGATCGAAGCTGGACGCGGTGCTGCGCGCGGCCTTGGGGGCCATCGCGCCGGGGGCGGAGGTGCGCGAATTCTATGGCGCGGCGGAGGTCTCTTTCGTGACGCTGACCGATGCGACCTGTGCCGAGGGGAGCGTGGGGCGGCCCTATCCGGGGGTGCGGCTGGAGATCCGGTCGCCGGGCGGCGTGGTGCTGGGGCAGGGCGGCGTGGGGGAGATCTGGGTGAAGTCGCCATACCTGTGCGACCGCTATGCCGGGGGGCGGGGGATGCCCGCGCTGCGGCAGGGGGGGTGGGTGTCGGTGGGTGAGATGGGCTGGATGGAGCGGGGGGAGCTGTATCTGGCGGGGCGGATGGGCCGGATGGTGACAGTGGCCGACCAGAATGTCTTTCCCGAGGAGATCGAGGTGTTTCTGGCGGGATTGCCGGGGGTGCGGCGGGTGGCGGTGCTGCCCAGGGCGGACCTGATGCGGGGGCATGTGCTGGTGGCGGTGATGCTGGGCGATGCGGGGCGGGAGGCGGAGATCCTGCGCGCGGCGCGGCAGCGGCTGGGGCCGCTGAAGGCACCGAAAGCGGTGATCTGGCGGGCGGATTGGCCGGAACTGGCCAGCGGCAAGACGGACCTGACGCGGATCGCGGCGGAGGCGGGGTTGTGAGGGCCTGTGTTTTGAAAGGCCGGGGCGGCGCGCCTGTGCAGGCGTCTTTTGGGTATTTGGGCCAAGATGAAGGGGCTTTCTCTGCGCCTTCGGGTCGGGGGGCGGGATGGGCGTATTCCTGATCGGGGGCAGGCGGACGGCGGTGGTGCCGCGCGGGGGGGGCTTTCGGGACCTGTCGATCGAGGCCTTGGGCGCGCCGGTCGTGGTGGCCCTGCTGGAGGCGGCGGGGATCGCGCCGGATCAGGTGGATGAGGTCGTGCTTGCCAATGCCATCGGGCCGGGCGGGAACCCGGCGCGGCGCGTGGCGCTGGCGGCGGGGCTGCCGGAGCGGGTGGCGGGGCTTTCGGTGGATCGGCAATGCGCGGGGGGGCTGGATGCGGTGCTGCTGGCGGCGGCGCTGATCGGGGCGGGGATGGCGGAGGTGGTGGTCGCGGGCGGGGTGGAGAGCCATTCGCAAAGGCCCGAGCGGCGGATGCCGGGCGCAGCGGCCCCCTATGATGCCGCGCCCTTCACCCCGTGGCCGGAGCGCGACCCGGACATGGCGGCGGCGGCGGATGCGCTGGCGCGGCGGCTGGGCATATCGCGGGCGCGGGCGGAGGAGTGGGCGGTGGCAAGCCATCGCAAGGCCCTTGTCGCGGATATGGGTGGTGAGATCGTGCCGGTCGCGGGCGTAGGGCGGGATGCCTTTGCGCGCGATCTGACACCTGCGCTGGCGGCGCGGGCGAAGGTGGTGGTGGGCGATGTGACGGCGGCCACGGCGGCGGTGGCGGCGGATGCGGCGGCCTTTGTCCTTGTGGTGTCGGAGCGGGTGGCGGCGGGGGCCGCGCGGGCCTGCCGTCTGGCGGGCGGGGCGACGCGGGGATCGGTGCCTTGGGAGCCGGGGTTGGCGCCGCTGGTCGCGATGCGGGAGGCGATGGGGCGGGCGGGGATCGGGCCGGGGGATCTGGCGCTGGCGGAGGTAATGGAGGCCTATGCGGTGCAGGCCATCGCCTGTGTGGAGGGGGCGGGGCTGGACCCTGCGCGGGTGAACCGGAAGGGGGGCGCGCTGGCGCGGGGGCATCCCATCGGGGCCTCGGGCGCGGTGCTGGCGGTGCGGGCCTTCCATGATCTGGAGGCGGGATCGGGGTTGTGTGCGATTGCCGCCGCCGGGGGGATCGGGACGGCGCTGCTGTTGGAGCGGTAGGGGCGATTTTTCTGCGAAAAATCGGGCTGACTGCGTCAGCGGCGGAAGGGGGCGGGCAGGCCGAAGGCCTGCGCTGCGGTGCCGTCGCGCAGGGCGCGGGTCCACGCGTCCTCCAGCGCGAGTTTGGCGCGGGCGGGGGTGAGGCCTGTCTCCCATGTTTCGGGCGGGAGGCAGACGAGGCCGTCGTCATCGCCGAGGATCAGGTCGCCGGGATGGATGAGGGTTCCGGCGAAGGTGACGGGGCCGTTGACGCCGCCTTCGGTGGCGCTGGTGGGGCCGCGCGGGGTGATGTGGCGGGCGAAGGCGGCGAAGTCGTCCCATTGGCCGATCGTGCCGGTATCGCGGATCGCGCCGTCGACGATGACGCCCGACGCGCCCTTGTCGCGCAGGTGGCCCGAGAGGATGTCGCCGATCATGGCGTGGTCGCGGTGGCCGCGCGCGGCGATGACGAGGACATGGCCGGGACCCGTGAGGTCGAGCGCGTGCAGGACGGCACCGAAATCGGGGGCGCGGCAATCCACCGTCACGGCGCGGCCCATCAGGCGGGGTTGCTGCCCTGCCGGGCGCAGGGGGCGGATGTCGGGGTCGATCTGGCGCGCGCCGGGGACGGTGTCGATGGCGATGGCCGTGGGAATATCGGCCCAGCCTGAGAGAGCGGGCGCAGCGGGCAGGGTCGCGGCATGAACCGTTACGGGCATGTCATGTGATCCTTGAGGCATTGGCCGAGGGCAGCGATTCCGGAGCGGATGCGGTCTTCGGACTGGGCGGAGAAGTTGATGCGGGCGTGGTTCGGTTGGGGGGAGGTGGCAAAGAACGTGCCACCGGGGACATAGGCCACCCGCGCCTTTGGCAGGGCGTGGTCGCGCAGGAAGGCGGTGGCGTCGAAGCCGTGCGGGAAGCGCGCCCATGTGAAGAGGCCGCCTTGCGGATCGGTCACGGTCACCTCTTGCGGGAAATGCTGGCGGATGGCCTGCAGCATCACCTCTTTCTTATGGGCATAGGTGGTGCGGAGGGTGGCGATATGACACCAGATATCGTGGCTTTCGAGGAAGAGGGAGGTCGCGGCCATGTTGAGGGTGGAGGTTTGCGTATCGGCGGCAACCTTGAGGAGGGAGAGTTTCTCCAGCAGGGGCGGGGAGGCGATGGCCCAGCCAATGCGCAGCGCGGGGACGAGGATCTTGGAGAAGCTGCCCAGATGGATCACGCGGCCTTGGGTATCGAGCGATTTCAGCGTGGGCAGCGGGTCGCCGGCAAAACGGATGTGGCGATAGGGCGTATCCTCCAGCACGATGATGTCGTGCTGGTTCGCAAGGTCGATCAGGCGCTGGCGGCGGGGCAGGGAGAGGGTGGCGCCGGTCGGGTTCTGGAAATCGGGGACGGTGTAGAGCAGGCGGGCGGAGGGGGTGGCGCGCAGCGTGGCCTCCAGCGCGTCCATGTCCATGCCATCGGCATCCATCGGGATGGCGGCATAGCGGGGCTGGGCGGGGGCGAAGGCGATGAGCGCGCCGAGGAAGGTGGGGTCTTCGACGAGGATCGTGTCGCCGGGGTTCACCAGCATCTTTGCTGCGAAATCAAGGCCTTGCTGGGAGCCTTGCAGGATGAGGACATCCTCGGGCGCGGTGGGGGTGCCGTCCTGCGTCATCAGCGCGGCGATCTGGGCGCGGAGTTTGGGCAGGCCGTCGGAGGGGGCGTATTGCAGGGGATCGCCCGTGGGATCGGCGAGGACGTCGCGGAAGACGCCCTGCAGGAGGTCGCGCGGGAAGAGCGTGGCATCGGGATAGCCGCCGCCAAAGGAGAGGATGGAGGGATCGGCGCCGAGCGCGAGGAGGTCGCGGATGGCGGAGGGGCGGACCTGTTCCATCCGCTGGGCGAAGGGGGGGAGGGCATCGGACATGGGGGCAGGAGATACCTTATCGGGGCGGCGCGCAAGCGGGGGCGCAATGCGCCTGCGCGCGTGGGGCCTTCCGCCTGCCGGAGCGACCGTTGCCATGCGGATGGGAAGCGGTTTTCCCTTTGGAGACAAGGGTTTTATCGGGTGGCGAGGCTGCCGGCGGGCAGAGGGTATTTTTGCCAAGATGAAGGGGGCCGTGGCGGCGGGGTTTTCCTTTGGGCGGGATTCTCCTATCCCATGGGGCAGGATTTGGCGGAGGTGGTGCGATGATCCCGGTTCAGGGCGTGCAGGGGCGGAAGGTGGCGGTGCTGGGGCTGGGGCGATCGGGGCTTGCCACGGCGCGGGCCTTGCTGGCCGGGGGGGCGGAGGCGCTGCTTTGGGATGACAGCCCGGAAAGCCGCGCCAAGGCCGAGGCGGAGGGGTTCGTGATGACGGATCTGACGCGGCACGGGGCCCTGGAGGGGGTGGCGGCTCTGGTGGTTTCCCCAGGGATTCCGCACCTTTACCCGGCACCGCACAAGGTGATTGCCCGGGCGATGGAGGCGGGGGTTCCGGTGGACAATGACATCGGGCTGTTCTTCCGGAGCTTTGCCACGAAGGATTGGGACGGGTTCGATCAGGCCCCCCGGGTGGTGGCGGTGACGGGGTCGAACGGGAAATCCACCACGACGGCGCTGATCCGGCATATTCTGGACGAGGCGGGGCGGCCGGTGCAGATGGCGGGCAATATCGGGCGGGGGGTGCTGGACCTTGACCCCGCGCGGGATGGCGAGGTGGTGGTGTTGGAGCTGTCCTCCTACCAGACGGAACTGGCCCGCGCCTTGACCCCGGATGTGGCTGTTTTCACGAACCTTTCTCCGGATCATCTGGATCGCCATGGCGGGATGGGCGGCTATTTCGCGGCCAAGCGGCGGCTGTTTTCGGAGGGCGGGCCGGATCGCGCGGTGATCGGGGTGGATGAGGTGGAGGGGCGGTTTCTGGCGGATCAGCTGGGGCAGGGGGCGGCGGATGACCGGGTGATCCGGGTGTCTTCGGGGACGAAGCTGGAAGGGTTCGGCTGGGCGGTCTTCGCGCGGAAGGGCTTTCTGGCGGAGTGGCGCAAGGGGCGGCAGGTGGCGGCGATAGACCTGAGGGAAATCAATGGCTTGCCCGGCGCGCACAACCATCAGAACGCCTGCGCGGCCTATGCGGCCTGCCGGACGCTGGGCCTTGGTCCGAAGGAGATCGAGGCGGCGTTGCGGTCTTTTGCGGGGTTGCCGCATCGCAGCCAGCTGGTGGGCGAGCGGGGCGGCGTGCGTTTCGTCAATGACAGCAAGGCCACGAATGTGGATTCGGCGGCCAAGGCGCTGCAAGCCTTTGAAAAGATACGCTGGATTGCCGGGGGGATGGGCAAGGAGGGCGGCATCGCCGCCTTGCAGCCCTTGCTGGGATCGGTGGTGAAAGCCTATCTGATCGGCCATTCGGCGCGGGATTTTGCCTTGCAGATCGGGGGTTTGCCGCACGAGATCTGTGAGACGATGGAGCGCGCCGTGGCGCGGGCGGCGGAAGAGGCCGAGCCGGGGGAAGTGGTGCTGCTGGCCCCGGCGGCGGCGAGTTTCGACCAATATCCGAACTTCGAGAAGCGGGGCGAGGATTTCATGGCGCAGGTCGCGGCGGTTCTGGGCCAAGCCCCTGCGGACGCTGGATAAATTTCCGGACTTTTCGGCTTTTGGCGGTGCCGCGCCCGGTGCAGACAGCCGGTGCAGACGGCGGTGCAGACGCGCGGGGTGGTGAGAGCGCGTTAAGGTTAATGGGCTGTGGACGGTGCGGGGTGAGTCGGGAGAGTGGGCAGAGGCTGGGGGGTGAGGCTGGGGTGTTGGCAGAGGCGGGACGTGAGGGCGGAGGCGGGACGTGAGGGCAGAGGCGGGGCGTGAAGGCAGGGGCGGGGCGTGAGGGCAGAGGCGGGGCGTGTGGGCGGAGGCGGGACGTGACGGCGGAGGCGGGGCGTGAGGGCAGAGGCTGGGCGTGAAGGCAGAGGCTGGGCGGGTGGAGCGAGAGGGGGGCGGAGGCGACGATGCCCGGCTATCCGGGCCGTGCCTTGCAACGCGATCGCGGCGGCGGGATTTGTCGGCGTGGTTTGTCCGTGACCGGACTCGGGGCGCGTGATGGGCGGCAAGGCGAGGACCGGCCAGACCCAAGGCGGCGCGGGCATTGGCCGGGGTGGTTTCTGTTCCCACTGGCTTTGGCATCTGATTGCGGGCGACTAGGCCGCGTGCCTGCGTCGGAGCAGGGAGGTTTTGCCGCACGTCTTGTGGCGATGGACATGGCGGCGCGGCGTGTCGGTTCTGGCAGAACCGTCTGACCTGCATCAAGGCGGGGGCGGGGGGGCCCGTTAGTCTGGGCGCATGGACAATCGGAGGATCGAGACATGTTCCAGAAAATCCTGTGTCCCGTGGACGGGACCGAGCATGCGACGCTGGCACTGGAGCGGGCTGTCGAACTGGCGGGCAAATACGGGGCGGCGCTGACCATCTGCCTGATCAATGTGGCGCATGGCACCGGGCGCAGCCCCCGCATCAATCATTGGACCGATGATCAGGTGACCGAGATCCTTGGCAATGCCGAGGCGCTGGCCAAGAGTCTGGGCCATGCCGCGCCGAACATGGTGCAACTGGTGGCGCGCGAGGTGGGGCCGTCGATCGTGCAATATGCCGAGACGGAGCATTACGACTGCATCGTGATGGGCACCGGCGACAAGCGGGGCCTGTCGCGGCTGGTGCTGGGATCGGTCGCGGCGGATGTGTCGGGGCGGGCGCATTGTTCGGTGTTGGTCGCCCGCTGAACGGCCGCGCGCGAGACGAGATCGGGACCGCCGCCTTCGGGCGGCGGTTTGCGTTCTGGCCCCGGTTGCGCGCTGTCGAATCAGGGGGAATCGGCGGCGCTTTGCGCTGGCATGATTCGGAAACTTGGGCTAGAGTTTCCGACAAGCCCGGCCAACGGGCATCGAGCAGTGCAGGCGACAGGCGTATCAACCATGACTGAGATGGTCTATGGCTCCATGCCCTCACGGGTGACGGAGCCTGTTCTTCCCCGCTGGTGGCGGACAATCGACAAATGGTCGATGACCTGCATCATGGTGCTGTTCGGGATCGGGCTGCTGCTGGGCCTTGCGGCGAGCGTGCCGCTGGCGAGCCGGAACGGGCTGGAGCCTTTCTATTACGTGCAGCGGCAGGCCTTCTTTGGCGGCATCGCCATGGCGGTGATGCTGGGCATTTCGATGATGTCGCCCGCGATGGTGCGGCGGGTGGGGGTGATGGGGTTCGCGATGGCCTTTGTCGCGATCTGCCTGCTGCCCTTCGTCGGCACGGATTTCGGCAAGGGCGCGGTGCGCTGGTTCAGCTTCGGCTTTGCCTCGGTTCAGCCGTCGGAATTCCTCAAGCCCGGGTTCATCATCGTGGTGGCCTGGCTGATGGCGGCGAGTTTCGATCTGAACGGTCCGCCGGGCAAGACGGCAAGCTTCGCCATCGCGATGGTGGTGGTGGGTTTGCTGGCCATGCAGCCGGATTTCGGGCAGGCGGCGCTGGTGCTGTTCGGCTGGGGTGTTGTCTATTTCGTGGCGGGTGCGCCGATGACGCTGATTGCCATCGTGGTGGGGCTGGTCGTGGTGGGCGGGTTCGCCGCCTATGAGAGCAGCGAGCATTTCGCGCGGCGGATCGACGGGTTCCTGACGCCCGATCTGGATCCGCGGACGCAGCTTGGCTATGCGACCAATGCCATTCAGGAGGGCGGGTTCTTCGGGGTGGGCGTGGGCGAGGGGCAGGTGAAATGGTCGCTGCCCGATGCGCATACCGATTTCATCATCGCGGTGGCGGCCGAGGAATATGGGCTGATCCTCGTCCTTGTGATCATCGCGCTTTACACAACTGTCGTGGTGCGGTCGCTGATGCGGCTGACGAAGGAGCGCGATCCCTTCATCCGGCTGGCGGGGACGGGGCTGGCCTGCATCTTTGGCGTGCAGGCGATGATCAATATGGGGGTGGCGGTGCGTCTGCTGCCCGCGAAGGGGATGACGCTGCCCTTTGTGAGTTACGGGGGGTCTTCGGTGATTGCCGCCGGGATCACGGCGGGCGCGCTTCTGGCGATGACGCGGATGCGGCCGCAGGGGAAGATGGGCGACATCTTCGGACGAGGCGGGCGCTGATGGCGGGGCCGCTTCTCCTGATCGCCGCAGGGGGGACGGGGGGGCATATGTTCCCCGCGCAGGCGCTGGCCGAGGCGATGGTGCGCAAGGGGTGGCGGGTGAAGCTGTCCACCGATGCGCGCGGCGCGCGCTATGCGGGCGGGTTTCCGCATGTGGTGCAGGTGGAAGAGGTGCCGAGCGCCACCTTCGCGCGTGGGGGGGCTGCGGCCAAGCTGGCGGTGCCGTTCCGGATTGCGGGCGGGGTGCTGTCGGCGGTGTTCGGCATGCTGCGGGATCGGCCTTCGGTGGTGGTGGGGTTTGGCGGATATCCGACGATCCCGGCGCTGTCGGCGGCCTGGGTGCTGCGGCGGCCAAGGATGATCCATGAGCAGAACGGGGTTCTGGGGCGGGTCAATCAGATCTTTGCCCGCCGGGTGGATCGGGTCGCCTGCGGGACATGGCCCACGGCGCTGCCTGCGGGGGTGGAGGGCATCCATACCGGGAACCCGGTGCGGGCGGCGGTGCTGGAGCGGGCGGCGGCGGGGTATATTCCGCCGGGCGATTACCCGATGAGCCTTTTGGTGATCGGCGGGTCGCAGGGGGCAAGGGTGCTGTCGGATGTGGTGCCGAACGCCGTGGCGGCCCTGCCCGAGGGCATAAGGCGGCATCTGCGCGTGGCGCATCAGGCGCGGGAGGAGGATCTGCCGCGCGTTGTTGCCGCCTATGAGGCGGCGGGGATCGTGGCGGAGGTAGAGCCGTTCTTTCGCGACATCCCGCGCCGGCTTTCGGAGTGCCAGTTGGTGATCAGCCGGTCGGGCGCGTCTTCGGTGGCGGATATCAGCGTGATCGGGCGGCCTGCGGTGCTGATCCCCTTCGCGGCGGCGACGGGGGACCATCAGACGGCCAATGCGCGCGGGCTGGTTGACGCGGGGGCAGCGGTGCTGATTCCGGAAAAGCTGCTTGACGCTGAAAGCCTCTCCGCGCAGATGGGGGCAATTCTGGCCTCGTCCGATGCGGCGGTGGCGATGGCGCAGCATGCGCTGGGGCAGGGGCGCCCCGATGCGACCGAGCGGCTGGTGGCGCTGGTCGAAGCTTTGGCGAAGGGAATTCCGGCATGAACGCGGCGACGAAGCTTCCGGGGGAATTGGGGCCGATCCATTTCGTGGGGATCGGCGGGATCGGGATGTCGGGGATTGCCGAGGTTCTGATGACGCTGGGCTATCCGGTGCAGGGATCGGACAGCAAGGCATCGAAGATCACGGATCGGCTGGTGAGCCTTGGCGCGCGGTTCTTCGAGGGGCAGCGGGCCGAGAATATCGGCGAGGCGGCGGTGGTGGTGATCTCATCCGCCATCAAGAAGGGCAACCCGGAACTGGAAGAGGCGCGGCGGCGGAAGCTGCCCGTCGTGCGGCGGGCCGAGATGCTGGCCGAGTTGATGCGGCTGAAATCGAACATCGCGATTGCCGGGACGCATGGGAAGACGACCACCACGACGATGGTGGCGACGCTCTTGGACAAGGGTGGCTTTGATCCCACGGTGATCAATGGCGGCGTGATCCATGCCTATGGGTCGAACGCGCGGGCCGGTGCGGGCGAGTGGATGGTGGTGGAGGCGGATGAGTCTGACGGCTCGTTCAACAAGTTGCCCGCGACGATCGCCATCGTGACGAATATCGACCCCGAGCATATGGAGCATTGGGGGTCTTTCGACGCGCTGCGGAAGGGTTTCCTCGATTTCGTGTCGAACATTCCCTTCTACGGGCTGGCGGTCTGCTGCACGGATCATCCGGAAGTGCAGGCGCTGGTGGGGCGCGTGACGGATCGGCGCATCGCGACCTTCGGCTTCAACGCGCAGGCCGATGTGCGGGCGGTGAATCTGTCCTATCGGAATGGAAAGGCCATGTTCGACGTTCTTCTTCAGAATGAAGGGGAGGGCGCGATGATCGAGGGTTGCACGCTGCCGATGCCGGGGGATCATAACGTGTCCAACGCGCTGTCGGCGATTGCCGTGGCGCGGCATCTGGGGATGAAGAAGGACGAGATCCGCGAGGCGCTGGCAGGGTTCGGGGGGGTGAACCGCCGGTTCACCCGCGTGGGCGAGGTGGGGGGCGTCACCATCATCGACGATTACGGCCATCACCCGGTGGAGATTGCCGCCGTGCTGAAGGCGGCGCGGCAGGCGGTGGCGGGCAATCCCGGCGCGCGGATCATCGCGGTGCATCAGCCGCATCGCTATACGCGGCTGTCGAGCCTGTTCGAGGAGTTCTGCACCTGCTTCAACGAGGCGGATGTGGTGGCGATTGCCGATGTCTATGCGGCGGGCGAGGATCCCATTCCGGGTGCGTCGCGCGATGATCTGATTTCGGGCCTTATCGCGCATGGGCACCGACATGCGCGGGGGATCACCGACGAGGCCGATCTGGCGCGTCTGGTGAAGGAGCAGGCGCGGCCGGGGGATATGGTTGTCTGCCTTGGCGCGGGCACGATCAGCGCCTGGGCCAATGGGCTGCCCGCGCGCCTGATGGGGGCTGCGGCATGATCTGGGCGCTGGGAGCGGCCTTCCTCTGGCTGATCGTGGCGAATGTGATCGCCATGCTGCCGAGCCGCGATCAGCATTGGCGCTTTGCCTTTGCGCTGATCTCGGTGGGCATTCCGATCCTGGGCTGGGTGACGTGGATGGCCGGGCCGATCTGGGGCATGGTGCTGCTGGCGGCGGGGGCGAGCGTGCTGCGCTGGCCGGTGATCTATCTTGTGCGCTGGCTGCGCCGGAAGGGCGCGGAGCCAGCGGAATAGGGGGTGCGGGGGGCGGATGCCCCGCCTCCGGCCGGGTCAGGGCGGGGGGCATCCGCCCCCGCACCCCCGGTTCCCGGCAAACCGGTGTGGCGCGGCTTGCATTCGGGGGCGCGGCGCGGGTAGGAGGCGGCATGGCACATGCATTTCCCGTTCCCCGTGGCACATTGACCGAAGCCCGGCCCCTGGCCGATCTGACTTGGCTGCGCGTGGGCGGGCCTGCGGATGCGCTGTTCCAGCCTGCGGATGTGGCGGACCTTGCCGCCTTCCTGCGCGATCTGGACCCGGGGGTGACGGTCTTTCCCATGGGGGTGGGCAGCAACCTGATCGTGCGGGATGGGGGCCTGCGGGCGGTGGTGATCCGGCTGGGGCGGGGGTTCAATTCCATTTCGGTTGACGGCGAAACGGTCACGGCGGGGGCGGCCGCGCTGGATGCGCATGTGGCGCGGCGGGCCGCCGAGGCGGGGCTGGACCTGACGTTCCTGCGCACCATCCCCGGGAGCATCGGCGGTGCGGTGCGGATGAATGCGGGCTGCTATGGCAGCTATGTCGCCGATCATCTGCTGGAGGTGCGGGCGGTGACGCGGGCGGGGGATGTGGTGACGATCCCGGCGGCGGATCTGCATCTGCGCTATCGGCAATCGACCCTGCCTGAGGGCTGGGTGATCGTGGCGGCGACCTTCCGCGCGGGGGCGGGGGAGCCTGCCGCGCTGGAGGCGCGGATGGCCGAGCAGATCGCCAAGCGCGATGCGAGCCAGCCCACGAAGGAGCGGTCGGCGGGATCGACCTTCCGCAATCCCTTGGGGCGGTCGTCCACGGGGCGGGCCGATGACACGCATGAATTGAAGGCCTGGAAGGTGATCGACGAGGCCGGAATGCGGGGCGCCCGGCGGGGCGGGGCGCAGATGAGCGAGATGCATTCCAACTTTCTGATCAATGCGGGCGGGGCGACGGCCGCCGATCTGGAAGGATTGGGGGAAGAGGTGCGAAAAAGGGTTTTCCAACACAGCGGGATCACGCTAGAATGGGAAATCATGCGCGTCGGGGAACCGGCGGCGGAATAAACGAAAATCGGGCGCAAGACCCGGGGTTTGAGGCGTAAATGGCGGGCGGTTCGGGCAGAAGCGTCCCCCTTGTGGCGGTGTTGAAGGGTGGGCTTTCCGCAGAGCGGGAGGTTTCCCTGTCTACGGGGCGTGAATGCGCCAAGGCACTGCGTGAGGCGGGATATGAGGTTGTCGAGGTCGATTGCGGCCTCGATCTGGCTGCGCGACTTGTCGAGATTTCCCCCGATGTCTGTTTCAACGCCCTGCATGGCCGCTGGGGCGAGGATGGCTGCGTGCAGGGGATGCTGGAATGGCTGCGCATTCCCTATACGCATTCGGGCGTGCTGGCATCGAGCCTGGCGATGGACAAGCAGCGCACGAAGGATGCCTATCGCGCGGCGGGGCTGCCTTGCGTGGAAAGCGTGGTGGTGCCGCGCGAGGCGGTGGAGGCGGGGCATGTGCTGGCCGCGCCCTATGTCGTGAAGCCGGTGAACGAGGGGTCTTCGGTCGGGGTCTATATCGTGCGCGAGGGATCGAACGCGCCGCGCCTGTCGGCGGAGATGCCGGCGCGGGTGATGGTGGAGACCTATGCGCCGGGGCGCGAGATGACGGTGAGCGTGCTGGGGGACCGGGCGCTGTGCCTGACCGACATCATCACCGATGGCTGGTATGATTATGACGCGAAATACAAGCCCGGCGGCAGCCGCCATGTGCTGCCCGCGGAGGTGCCGGCCGAGATCGAGGCGGCCTGCCTTGACTATGCGCTGCGGGCGCATCGGGCGCTGGGCTGCCGGGGGCTGAGCCGGACGGATTTCCGCTGGGACGAGGCGCGGGGACTGGCGGGGCTGATCCTTCTGGAGACGAATACCCAGCCGGGGATGACGCCCACCTCGCTGTCGCCGGAGCAAGCGGCGCATGTGGGAATGCCGTTTCCTGACCTGTGCCGCTGGATCGTGGAGGATGCGTCATGCAACCGCTGAGGGGCGAGCCGCGTTTTGCCGAGCCACGTTTTGCCGAGCCGCGCGTCTATCACCGCCAGCCCCGGCGCGATCCGGCGCCGTCGCGCTGGGCTTACCGGATGCAGCGGCTGTGGCTGACGCCGCATTTCCGGGTGATGGCGCGGGTGGGGCTGCCGGTCTTTCTGCTGGCGGCGGCGGTGGGGCTGTTTCTGAGCGACGCGGACCGGCGCGCGGCCATCGCGGGGGCCTATGCCGATCTGGAAGACGCCTTTCAGAGCCGCCCGGAATTCATGGTGGGGCTGGTTTCGGTTGAGGGGGCGTCGCCTGAACTGACCGATGCGATCCGTGACCGGATCGGGCTGAAACTGCCGCTTTCGTCTTTCGACATTGATCTGGATACCGTGCGGGCGCGGATCGAAGGGCTTGACGCGGTGGCGCGGGCGGAATTGCGCGTGCGGTCGGGGGGCGTGCTGCAGGTGCTGATCACCGAGAGGATGCCGGTTCTGGTGTGGCGCATGGATGAGCGGCTGGAGATGCTGGACGAGTCGGGCCATCGCGTGGCGGGGCTGGCGGCGCGGACGGACCGGCCGGATCTGCCGCTGATCGCGG
Source organism: Paracoccaceae bacterium (assembly GCA_041397045.1). Taxonomy (GTDB): domain Bacteria; phylum Pseudomonadota; class Alphaproteobacteria; order Rhodobacterales; family Rhodobacteraceae; genus Paragemmobacter. Next base: position 38,733 of record JAWKXK010000009.1, on the reverse strand, counting down.
GCGAGGGGGCCGAGCGGGCGACGGGCGAGGCGCTGGAGATCATGGCCGCGGCGCAGGCGATACTGCCGCGGGTGCGGGGGCTGGTGCGGGTGGGCGAGCGGCGCTGGGATCTGGTGCTGGACCGCAACCAGAGGGTGCTTTTGCCCGAGACCGGGGCAGTGGCGGCGGTGGAGCGGCTGATGGCGCTGGACAAGGCCGAGGACCTGCTGGCGCGGGATGTTCTGAGTGTGGATTTGAGAAACGAGAAAAGACCCGTGCTGCGGCTGGCGCCTTTCGCGCTGAACGAGCATCGCAAGGCACAGGGCATTGATGTGAGCGGGAGCGAATTATGACGGGGCTTTACGAATCCCAGCGGGCGATGCGGCATATGCGGCGGGCGGCCATGCAGCGCGGCGTGGTGGCCGTGCTGGATGTGGGGACATCGAAGATCGCCTGTCTGATCCTGCGCTTCGACGGGCCGGAGCGGCTGCGCGAGGTGGATGGCGTGGGGCCGATGGCGGGGCAATCCTCGTTCCGGGTGATCGGAGCGGCGACGACGCGGTCGCGCGGCGTGAAGTTCGGCGAGATCGCCGTGATGAACGAGACCGAGCGCGCGATCCGCACGGCGGTGCAGGCGGCGCAGAAGATGGCCAATGTGCGGGTCGATCATGTGATCGCCTGTTTCAGCGGGGCGGAGCCGCGCAGCTATGGGCTGGCGGGCGAGTGGGATCTGCAGGATTCGGTGGTGACCGAGCAGGATGTGGCGCGGGTTCTGGCGGCCTGCGACGTGCCCGACCTTGGCCCCGGGCGCGAGGTGCTGCATGCGCAGCCGGTGAATTTCGCGCTGGATCATCGCACGGGCCTTGGCGATCCGCGCGGGCAGATCGGCAACCGGCTGGCCTGCGACATGCATCTGCTGTCGGTCGATGGGGCGGTGGTGCAGAACCTGCTTTACTGCATCAAGCGCTGTGACCTTGAACTCGCCGGGATTGCCTCTTCGGCCTATGTGTCGGGCGTGTCGAGCCTGGTGGAGGACGAGCAGGAACTGGGGGCGGCCTGTGTGGACATGGGCGGCGGATCGACCGGCATCTCGATCTTCATGAAGAAGCACATGATCTATGCGGATTCGGTGCGTCTGGGCGGGGATCATGTGACGTCGGACATTTCCAAGGGGCTGCAGATCCCGCTGGCCATGGCCGAGAAGATCAAGACCAAGCATGGCGGCATTCATGCCACCAGCATGGATGACCGCGAGATGATCGAGATCGGCGGCGAAAGCGGCGATTGGGAGAAGGACCGCCGCCAGATCAGCCGGACCGAACTGATCGGCATCATGCGGCCGCGCGTGGAAGAGATTCTGGAAGAGGCGCGGGTGCGGCTGGATGCGGCAGGGTTCGAATATCTGCCGAGCCAGCAGATCGTGCTGACGGGCGGCGCAAGCCAGATCCCCGGGCTGGACGGGCTGGCCGCGCGCATTCTGGGCCAGCAGGTGCGGCTGGGCCGCCCGCTGCGGGTGCAGGGCCTGCCGCAGGCCGCCACGGGCGCGGCCTTCGCCAGCGCGGTGGGGCTGTGCCTGTTCGCGGCGCATCCGCAGGACGAGTGGTGGGACTTCGAGATTCCGAGTGAGCGCTACCCGGCGCGTTCGTTGAAGAGGGCGTTCAAATGGTTCAAGGACAACTGGTAAGACCAAGATGCAGTGCTGACGGCGAAATCCCGCTTACACCGGCGGGCGCTGCCCCATATTTTGTGGCAGTTTTGCGTTTTTCGCGTGACCTGATGCGCCCTTGTGGATAGAATCGTGGATAAATTCGGATTCCTGCGCCCGGGACAGGCGCGACCAATGGCCGGACGGCAAAAAACGGCGGCTCAACGAACAGCAGGCGGAGTGGCGATGACCCTGAATCTCATGATGACCTCTCAGCAGGATGAGCTGAAGCCGCGGATCACCGTGTTCGGTGTGGGGGGTGCCGGCGGCAATGCGGTCAACAACATGATCGACAAGCAGCTTGAAGGCGTCGAGTTCGTGGTGGCCAACACCGATGCGCAGGCTCTGAAGCATAGCCGGGCGCATGCGCGGATCCAGATGGGCCTGAAGGTGACCGAGGGGCTGGGCGCGGGGGCACGGCCGCAGGTTGGCGCGGCGGCGGCGGAAGAGACCATCGAGGAGATCGTCGATCATCTGGCGGGGGCGCATATGTGCTTTATCACCGCCGGGATGGGCGGCGGCACCGGCACCGGGGCGGCCCCGATCATCGCGCAGGCGGCGCGGGAATTGGGCGTGCTGACGGTGGGCGTGGTGACGAAGCCCTTCCAGTTCGAAGGCTCCAAGCGGATGAAGCAGGCCGAAGAGGGGATCGAATCCCTTCAGAAGGTTGTCGATACGCTGATCATCATTCCGAACCAGAACCTGTTCCGTCTGGCCAATGAGCGGACCACCTTCACCGAAGCCTTCGCCATGGCCGATGACGTGCTGTATCAAGGCGTGAAGGGCGTGACGGACCTGATGGTGCGCCCGGGCCTGATCAACCTTGATTTCGCCGACGTGCGCGCGGTGATGGACGAGATGGGCAAGGCCATGATGGGCACCGGCGAAGCGCAGGGCGATGATCGCGCCGTGCAGGCCGCCGAGAAGGCGATTGCCAACCCGCTTCTGGACGAGATCAGCCTGAACGGCGCCAAGGGCGTGCTGATCAATATCACCGGCGGCTATGACCTGACGCTGTTCGAACTGGACGAGGCGGCCAATATCATCCGCGAGAAGGTGGATCCGGAGGCGAATATCATCGTGGGCTCCACGCTGGACGAAACGATGGAAGGCGCGATCCGCGTGTCGGTCGTGGCGACGGGCATCGACGTGAGCAAGGCCGCCAAGCAGGAGGCCCCGGTGGCCCGCCGCAGCATGGCCGCGCCGCTGCAGCCCGCGCAGGAACCCCGCCGCGAGGTGCCAGTGACGGTGCAGCAGGTGGCCCCTGCGCCCGCTCCTGCCCCCGTGCCGCAGCCCGAGCCGGTAATGCAGCAGCCGCAGGCCGCGCCGGAGCCTTCGCTGTTCGATCCGGCCCCGGTCTTTGAGCCCGCACCGGAGCAGGACATGGCCGACGATCTGCCGCCCCCGGCCTATCGCCCGCAGCCAGCGCCGGTGCAGCAGGCCCGCCCGACCCCGCCGATGGATCAGGATGCCGCGGCCTTTGTCGCGCCGCGCCCGCGCGCGCCGGGAACCCCGACGCCCGAGGCGCTGGCGCGTCTGCAGGCGGCGGTGAGCAAGGCCCCGGGTGCCGCGGCGCAGGCCCCGCGTCCGATGGCCGCGCAGCCCCGTGTGCAGGCCCCGGCCGCCAAGGCCGTCGAGGCGCAGCGTCCGCGCTTTGGGATCGGGTCGCTGATCAACCGCATGGCCGGTGGCGGACATGGCGAAAGCCAGGGTGCCGCGGTGCGCCAGCAGCCGCCCGTGCAGGGCTATGATGACGAGCCGGAACTGAGCGCGGATCAGGAGCGGATCGAGATTCCGGCCTTCCTGCGGCGTCAGGCGAACTGACAGTTCGCGACAGGCCTTGAAACAATTCGCGAAACCCGGCCGGAATTGGCCGGGTTTTTCGTTTGTAAGCAATGGCTTGGCGGATTGCTGCTTTTGTCACACTCCGTCACAAAGAGTGAGTTGAGTTCGCAATTGCAGCAAATTAGCTAAGACTGCGCGAGACTGGCTTGTGATGCGTCATGCATCGGGGGCCGCGCCTGACGGGCAGATAAAGAAACGAGACCGGGATAAACGGACCTTGCAACGCACGCTGAAAACCGCTGTCACATTCGACGGGCTGGGCCTTCATGGCGGCCAGCCGGTCCGGATGACCGTCCGCCCGGCCCCGGTGGGGCATGGGATCGTGTTTCTGCGGACCGATGTCGCGCCGGAGGCGGCGCGGGTTGCCGCGCGCTGGGATCTGGTGGTGCCGTCGCGGCTGTGTACGCTGGTGGCCAATGGCCATGGCGTTTCGGTTTCCACCATCGAACATGTGATGGCCGCGCTTTCGGGCTGTGCCGTGCATAACGCGCTGATCGAGATCGACGGGCCGGAAGTGCCGATCCTTGACGGATCGGCGATGCCTTTCGTCGCGGGTTTCCTTGAGGCCGGGATCACCGGGCAGGATGCCGCCGTGAAGGCCATTCGCGTGCTGCGCCCCATCGAGGTGCGCGAGGGCGAGGCGATGGCGCGGCTGGATCCGGCCGAGAACCTTGAGATCGACTTCCGCATTGATTTCGCCGAAGCCGCGATCGGGCGGCAGGAAAAGGCGCTGAGCCTGGCGAATGGCGCCTTCGTGCGCGAATTGTCGGACAGCCGGACCTTCTGCCGCCAGTCGGATGTGGATGCGATGCGCGCCAATGGCCTTGCGCTGGGTGGCACGCTGGAGAATGCGGTGGTGTTCGATGGCGATCAGGTGCTGAGCCCCGGGGGCCTGCGCCACGAGGATGAGCCGGTGCGGCACAAGATGCTGGATGCGATGGGCGACCTCTTCCTTGCGGGCGCGCCGATCCTTGGCCGGTATACCGGGCTGCGCGCGGGCCATGCGCTGACCAATCGCCTGCTGCGCGCGCTGTTCGCCGCCCCCGATGCCTGGACCATGGTCGAGGTGGGCGAGCAGACCGGATGCAAGTTGCCGGGCGTGGGCGTGCATGAGGCGGATTTGCCCCGCCGCGCCTGACGATTGCCGAAAGCGCGAAAGCCGTTTTGCGCCCCGGATTTTTCTGTGCTAGGACGACTGCAAGAAGACGGTCGCGGCGGTGCATTCGGCGCGCAGAAGGAATGACGTGGGGTAGGCGGAAGATGGCGGTCGTGAAATCGGGCGTGAAGTCGGGCGCGCGGTTCCTGGGCATGGCGATGCTTGCCTCGGCGCTTGTGGCTTGCGGTGGACAGCGTGAGCGGCCCCTTGATTCCTATACCGCCGAAGAGATCTTCAAGCAGGGTGAATTGAAGCTGACATCGGTGCGTCGCCCCGATGAGGCGATCCGCTATTTCCAGGAAGTGGAACGGCTTTACCCCTATTCGGAATTCGCCAAGCGGGCCCTGATCATGCAGGCCTATGCCTATCACAAGGCGAAGAAATACGAAGAGGCGCGGGCGGCGGCGCAGCGTTACCTTGATTTCTATCCGGGCGACGAGGACGCGCCCTATGCGCTGTATCTGATGGCGCTGAGCTATTATGACCAGATCGACGATGTGGGCCGTGATCAGGGCGTCACATTCCAGGCGCTGACGGGGATGCGCGATGTGATCGAGCAGTATCCCGACAGCGATTATGCGCGGTCGGCCATGCTGAAATTCGAGCTGGCCTTCGATCATCTGGCCGCGAAGGAAATGGAGATCGGGCGCTATTACCTGAAGCGCGGCAATTACACGGCGGCGATCAACCGGTTCCGTTCCGTGGTGCAGGATTTCCAGACCACCACGCATACGGCCGAGGCGCTGCATCGTCTGGTGGAGGCCTATCTGGCGCTGGGCTTCACCGAAGAGGCGCAGACGGCGGGGGCGATCCTGGGCTACAACTATCAATCCTCGCCCTTCTACGACGACAGCTTCCGCCTGCTGAAGGGCCGGGGTCTGAACCCCGAGGCGGTTGGCGACAGCTGGCTGCGGACGGTCTATCGCCAGATGATCAAGGGCGAATGGTTGTAACCTTTGGGGGGGATGGGCGGGCTGCCCATCCTACGGCTGGCGCGTGCTGCGGACGCTGGACATTCGGGATGTGCTGATCATCGACCGGCTGGAGCTTGAGTTCCGGCCGGGCCTGAATGTGCTGACGGGCGAGACGGGGGCGGGCAAGTCGATCCTGCTGGATGCGCTGGGATTCGTGCTGGGATGGCGCGGGCGGGCGGAACTGGTGCGGCAGGGGGCCGAGCAGGGCAGCGTGACGGCGGTGTTCGATCTGCCCGGCGGCCATGCGGCGCATGGCGTGCTGGAGGAAGCGGGGATTGTCGCCGAGGATGGCGAGGTGATCCTGCGGCGGGTCAATAGCGTGGACGGGCGCAAGACGGCCTGGGTGAATGACCGGCGCGTGTCGGGCGAGGTGTTGCGCGATCTTTCCGAGACATTGGTGGAGCTGCATGGGCAGCATGATGACCGGGGGCTGTTGAACCCGCGCGGGCATCGGGCGCTGCTGGATGCCTTTGCGGGGCTGGATCTTGCGCCGTTGCGGGCCGCGTGGCGGGCGCAATCGGCGGCGCGGGGCGATCTGGCCGAGGCCGAGGCGGCACTGGCGGCGGCGCGGAAGGAAGAGGATTTCCTGCGCCATGCGGTGGCGGAACTGGACAAGCTGAACCCCGAACCGGGCGAGGGAGGCGGGCTGGATGCCCGCCGCCGCATGATGCAGGGGGCCGAGAAGATCCGCGCGGATATCGCGCGGGCGCATCAGGCGCTGTCGGATCAGGCGGCGGAAGGGATGATGCGGGATGCGGTGCGCTGGCTGGAGGGCGCGGCGGACCGGGCCGAGGGGCGGCTGGAGGGGGCGCTGGCGGCGCTGGACCGGGCGCTGATCGAGTTGGGCGAGGCGCAGCAGGGGGTGGAGGAGTGTCTGGCGGCGCTGGATTTCAACCCGGCGGAGCTGGAGGCGCTGGAGGAGCGGCTGTTCGCGATCCGGGCGCTGGCGCGCAAGCATGGGGTGTTGCCTGACGATCTGGGCGGGTTCGCGGGGGATCTGCGGGGGCGGCTGGCGGCGCTGGACAGTGGCGCGGCAGGGATTGCCGCCAAGGCCAAGGCGGTGGTGCAGGCCGAGGCCGCCTATGCGGCGGAGGCGGGCCGGGTGACGGCGGCGCGGCGGGCGGCGGCGGAGCGGCTGGACCGGGCGATGGCGGCGGAACTGGCACCGTTGAAGATGGAGCGGGCGGTCTTTGCCACCGAGGTGACGGCGGGCGAGCCGGGGCCCGAGGGGGTGGATGCGGTGACGTTCACCGTGGCCACGAACCCCGGCGCGCCGTCGGGGCCGCTGAACCGGATCGCATCGGGCGGCGAGTTGAGCCGGTTCCTGCTGGCGCTGAAGGTCTGCCTGACGGGCGATGCGCCGGGGCTGACGATGATCTTTGACGAGATCGACCGGGGCGTGGGCGGGGCCACGGCCGATGCCGTGGGGCGGCGGCTGAAGGCGCTGGCGGAAGGGTGCCAGGTTCTGGTGGTGACGCATTCGCCGCAGGTGGCCGCGCTGGGGGCTTCGCATTGGCGGGTGGAGAAGCGGGTGGCGGGGGATATGACGCTGTCCACCGTGACGCCGCTGGATGCGCAGGCGCGGGTGGAGGAAGTGGCGCGGATGCTGTCGGGCGACACCGTGACCGAGGCCGCGCGCGAGGCGGCGCGGGCGCTGCTGCAGGCCTAGGCGGGCCGGGGGCGGGGTTGCCCTTTATCCATGCGGTTTCTGGATGAGCGTTGCGCCCTGCGCATGGCGGCTTTGGCCTTCTGGCGGTTTAATGCTGCGCTGCGGCATCCTATCTTTCGGGCATGGACAGAAAGGAAAGAGCCATGTTCGACCGCGTGAAGAGTTTCATTCGCAGCTTCCACATTCCCACTTCGGCAGAGCTGGAGCGGGACTATCTGAACGGGGCGGCCAATCGCGTGGATCTGGAATTCCGTCAACGCCAGATCGACCGCGGGATGTTCCGCCGGTTTGACGCCTAATCCGCAAGGACCGACAGTTGGGCGGCCAGCGCCTGCCAGCCCGCGGGCGTGGCGGCGAGGGTCGCGGTCAGCACAAGCGCACAGCGGGGCAGGTCTGCCCCGCTTTCATTTTGCGCGCCGGTCACTACGTAGCGCTGGGTGACCAGGGCGGCCCCGGGGCCGAGCGCGCGCAGGCGCAGCTTGCCCTTCACCAGCCGGGCCGCGCGAAAGACGCCCGCGAATTCGGCGGCAAGGGCGGATTCGATGGCGGGGCGGCCTTCGGCATATTGGCCTGTCGGGCTGACAAGATCGGCCTCATCCCCCATCATCGCGGCGATAGCGGCGGCATCCTGCGCCGAGAATGCGGTGGCGAAGGCGCGGGGGAAATCTTCGGGGGTCATCATGTTCTGGGGGGCCTGTCCTGCTTTGGCGGCAGGATAGGCGAGGGGCGCGTCAGGTGCCAGCGACGCGGGCGAGGGTGGGGGCAAGATCGCCATAACCGGTCAATCTCCGCTCATAGGCGAGGTTGAGGCGGGCGGCGCAGTCGCGCGCGCGGGCATCAAGCGCGGGATCGTCAAGCTGGGCCTGATAGACGAGCTTGGTGTAATTGCCGAAATACATGTCGCGCAATTCGGGGTGCCGGTCGAGGCCCATGGGCCGCCAGACGAAGGCATCGAACTGCCGGACGAGGAAATCGGTCAGGTAGAAGGCGGTGAATTCATCCTCGGCCTTCTCGGCGAAGGCGGCGTTGCCTTCAAAAAACGAATAGCAATGGGGGCCTTCGACCATTTCCACGCCCAGTTCCTTGCACTTTTCCTGCAAGAGGCCGCCGGTGCCGCAATCGGCATAGACGATGAAGAGGCGGTCATAGGCGGCGCGGTGCTGGGTGACGGCGGTTTCGACGGCGGCGGGGATGCGGTCGGGCCAGAGGTGCAGGTTGGCAGGCAGGCATTGCAGATCGAGGTGGTCCCAGCCGTTCATCCGTTTCAGCGCCAGGATTTCATGCGCCAGCGCGCCACAGGCGATGAGCAGCACGCGGCCCGCAGATGCGCCTTGCGCGCCGGGGGCGAGGCCCTGTTCGGTGAGGGTGGTGTCGTCGAGGGGGGGCGTGCTGCCGGTCAGCGCCATTGCCGCGCGCCGAGGATCAGGCTGCCCGCAAGCGCCGCAAGGCCGAGGGCGACCAGCGGCAGTTCGGCCCAGACGGCAAGGCCGATGGTGGCCCCGGCGGCGAGGATCACGAAGGTGATGAGGGCAAGGAAATGGGTGAGCGGCATCATGGGCGGCATCCTTTCCCCATCAAGATGGCCCTGTCGGTCGGGAAAGCCAAGGGCCTGTCGCGGAAGGGTGATCGGCGGGGGCCTTGCGCGGGTGGCGGGCGGCCGGGCCTTGGTGCGGGCGACCCCCTCCCCGACCCTCCCCCGCCCGGCGGGGGAGGGGAAAGTGGGCGATCCCCGCCCCCCGCGAAAGGGGGGGCGGGGGAAGGCGCGTCAGGCGCCGATCTGGTTGTGCTTGCGGGCGACGAACTGCTTGGCGGTTTCCACCGCCACGGCGGCATCGCGGCAATAGGCATCGGCGCCGATGGCCTTGCCGAATTCCTCGTTCAGCGGCGCGCCGCCGACGAGAACGATATAGTCATCGCGCAGGCCCTTTTCCTTCATCGTGTCGATCACGACTTTCATATAGGGCATGGTGGTCGTCAGAAGCGCCGACATGCCGAGGATATCGGGCTTTTCCGCCTCGAGCGCCTCGATGTATTTCTCGACCGAGTTGTTGATGCCGAGATCGAGCACTTCGAAGCCCGCGCCTTCCATCATCATGGCGACAAGGTTCTTGCCGATGTCGTGGATATCGCCCTTGACGGTGCCGATGACCATCTTGCCCATGCGGGGCGCGCCGGTTTCCACCAGAAGCGGCTTGAGGATATGCATCCCGGCCTTCATGGCATTGGCGGCGAGCAGCACTTCGGGGACGAAGAGGATGCCATCGCGGAAGTCGGCGCCGACGATCGTCATGCCGGCGACGAGCGCCTTGGTCAGGACGTCATAGGGCGTCCAGCCGCGTTCGATGAGGATGTTGACGCCTTCCTCGATCTCTTCCTTGAGACCATCGTAAAGGTCGTCATGCATCTGGAGGACGAGTTCGTCGTCGGAAAGTTCGGAAAGGATGATCTCGTCTTCGTCGGCCATGGTGGCGTTCCCTTTGGGGTATGCGTTCCCAGCCTGCATGGGCCGAAAGCGGCATGTGGACTTTTCGGATTGCGACATGCCCCGGATGAAAGCCGACAGCAAGGGGTCGGCGGTGGAATGCGGGTGGCAAATGTTCACTTTATGTTCTAGTCTTGGGCATGGATCAGGGAAAGGGGATTCTGCCCGGGCGCAGGTTGCGGGCGAGGGGGGCGCTGTCCAATGCGGCGGGGCGGTTCGAGGCGCATGGGGTGGAGGCGGTCGCCGATGGCTGGGAGCCGGTGGAGGATCATCTGGTCCGCACTGAGGTGCGGGTGGAGCGGGCGCGGTCGGCGCTGAGCTGGAACCGGTCGCCGGACCTGCCCTTTGACCGGTCGGTGAACCCCTATCGGGGCTGCGAGCATGGCTGCATCTATTGTTTCGCGCGGCCGACGCATGCCTTTCTGAACCTGTCGCCGGGGCTGGATTTCGAGACGAAGTTGATCGCGCGGCCCGGGATCGGGGCGGTGCTGGCGCGGGAGTTGCGGGCGAAGGGGTATCGCTGCGCGCCGATTGCCATCGGCACGAATACCGACCCGTATCAGCCCTGCGAGGCGGAACATCGCGTGATGCGCGAGGTGGTGGAGGTGCTGGCGGGTTGCGATCATCCGCTGGCGATCACCACGAAGGGCACGCTGATCGAGCGGGATCTGGATCTGCTGGCACCGATGGCGGCGAAGGGGCTGCTGCGGGTGGGGGTGTCGGTGACGACGCTGGACGCGGGCCTGTCGCGGCGGATGGAGCCGCGGGCGGCGCTGCCTGCGCGGCGGCTGGAGGTGATCCGGCGGCTGACGGCGGCGGGGGTGCCGGTGCGGGTGATGGTGGCCCCGGTGATCCCGGGGCTGACGGATCACGAGCTGGAGGGGATATTGACCGCCGCGCGGGAGGCGGGGGCGGTGGGGGCGAGCTGGATCATGCTGCGCCTGCCCTTGGAGGTGGCGGGGCTGTGGCGGGACTGGCTGGCGGCGGCGGAGCCTGCGCGGGCGGCCAAGGTGATGGCGCGGCTGCGCGAGGCGCGGGGCGGCAGGGATTACGATGCCGAATGGGGCAAGCGGATGCGGGGCGAGGGGCTGTTCGCCGATCTGATCGCGCAGCGGTTCCGCAAGGCCGTGGCGCGGCTGGGGCTGGAGGAGGCGCTGCCGCCCCTGCGCTGTGATCTGTTCCGGCCGCCGCAGCGACCGGGGGATCAGTTGCGCCTGTTCTAGAGCGCGCGCCAGCCGATATCGCGGCGGCAGAAGCCTTCGGGCCAGTCGATGGCATCGACCATGGCATAGGCGCGGGCCTGCGCCTCGGCCAGTGTTGCGCCACGTGCGGTGACGTTCAGGACGCGGCCGCCGGTGGCGGTGATCTGGCCGTCGCGGGCGGTGGTGCCGGCATGGAACACCATCTGGGACGAGGTTTCGGGAAGGCTGTCGAGCCCCTTGATGACGGAGCCTTTGGTGTAGCTGCCGGGATAGCCCTTTGCGGCCATGACGACGGTGAGGGCGTGGTCATCGGCCCAGTGGAGTTTCGCCTCGTCAAGCCGCCCTTCGGCGCAGGCGAGCAGCAGATCGAGCGCCTGCGCGCCAAGCCGCATCATCAGCACCTGACATTCCGGGTCGCCGAAGCGGGCGTTGTATTCGACAAGCCGGCCTTGGCCGTTTTCGATCATCAGGCCGGCATAGAGGACGCCCTGATAGGGCGTGCCGCGGCGGGCCATTTCGCGGATGGTGGGAAGGATGATTTCCTCCATCGCGCGGTTGGCGATGGCATCGGTCAGGACGGGGGCGGGGGAATAGGCCCCCATGCCGCCGGTGTTTGGGCCGGTGTCGCCGTCGCCGACACGCTTGTGATCCTGTGCGGTGCCGATGGGCAGGGCGTGCGTCCCGTCGGTGAGGATGAAGAAGGAGGCCTCTTCGCCCTGCATGAATTCCTCGATCACCACTTCGGCCCCGGCTGCGCCGAATTCACCGCCGAACATGTCGTCGATGGCGGCGAGCGCCTCACCCTCGGTCATGGCGACGATGACGCCCTTGCCTGCGGCGAGGCCGTCTGCCTTGACCACGATCGGCGCGCCTTGGGCCATGACATAGGCGCGGGCGGGGGCCGCTTCGGTGAAGCGGGCATAGGCGGCGGTGGGGGCGGCGCAGGCGTCGCAGATTTCCTTGGTGAAGGATTTGGAGGCTTCGAGTTTCGCGGCCTCGGCCGAGGGGCCGAAGGTGAGGATGCCCGCGGCGCGGGTGGCATCGGCCACGCCCGCGGCGAGGGGGGCTTCGGGGCCGACGATGACGAAGTCGATGGCGTTTTCCTCGCAGAAGGTGACGACGGTCTGGCCGGAAAGGATGTCGATATCGGCGCATTCGGCGAGGAGCGCGATCCCCGCATTGCCGGGGGCGACGATCAGGCGGTCGGTCTTGGGGTTCTGCTTGACGGCCCAGGCGAGGGCATGTTCGCGCCCGCCGCTGCCGAGGATGAGGATGTTCATGCGCTGCCCCCTTCGCTGTCTTGGGCTGGGCTATAGGGGGGGTGGGGGTGCGGTGCAAGCGGGGTGGGCGTGGAGGGCGAAATCTGACGCAGATTTCGCGCCGATTTTTGTGCGCAATAATCGGATGGAGAGGGCGCGCAGGATGGGGGCGGAATTTGTGTCAAATTCCGTCGCGGTTCTTGCGTCAAGAACCGCTTTCGGGTTTTCGCGGCGGGAAGCACGGCCTAATCTCCATCGCAATACAAGGAGACGCGCATGGATTTGTTCGAAGACTCCCCCGCCCCGCAGGGCAATCAGCCCGAATACACCGTGTCGGAGCTTTCCGGCGCGGTGAAGCGGGTGATCGAGGGGGAGTTCGGGCTGGTCCGCGTGCGGGGCGAGGTGGGGCGCGTGTCGCGGCCTGCCTCGGGGCATCTCTATTTCGACCTGAAGGATGATCGGTCCGTCATCGCGGCGATCAGCTGGAAGGGGCAGGTGGCGCGGATGCAGGTCCGGCCCGAGGAGGGGATGGAGGTCGTGGCCACGGGGCGGATGACCACCTTTCCGGGGCAGTCGAAATATCAGCTGATCGTCGAGGATGTGGCGCCTGCCGGGGCGGGGGCCTTGATGGCGATGCTGGAAAAGCGCCGCGCGGCGCTGGCGGCGGAGGGGCTGTTCGATCAGGCGCGGAAGCAGCCCATTCCCTTCCTGCCCGGGGTGATCGGGGTTGTCACCTCGCCCTCGGGCGCGGTGATCCGGGATATCCTGCATCGGCTGCGGGACCGTTTCCCGCGCCATGTGCTGATCTGGCCCGTGGCCGTGCAGGGGCAGGCCTGCGCGCCGGAGGTGGCGGCGGCGATCCGGGGGTTCAATGCGATGGAACCCGGCGGTCCGGTGCCGCGGCCCGACCTGATCATCGTGGCGCGCGGCGGCGGGTCGCTGGAGGATCTGTGGGGCTTCAACGAGGAGATCGTGGTGCGGGCGGCGGCGGCGTCGCGGATTCCGCTTATCTCTGCCGTGGGGCATGAGACGGATACGACGCTGATCGACTTTGCCGCCGACCGCCGCGCGCCGACACCCACGGCGGCGGCGGAGATGGCGGTGCCGGTGCGGCTGGAACTGCTGGCGGCGGTGGATGGCTTCGGCGCGCGGGCGGTGCGGGCGGTGGGCGAGCGGCGTGGGTGCGCGCAGGCAGCGAGCTGCGCGATCTGGGCCGCGCCTTGCCGCGACCAGGTGTTGACGCAGACGGCGGCGCAGCGGCTGGATCTGTGGTCGGGCCGGCTGGGCGCGGGGCTGGGCCGGGCGGCGGCGAAGAAGCGGCAGGTCTATGAGGCGCGGGCGGGGTTGGTGCGGCCGGAGCTTCTTCTGGGGCTGGTGGTGCATCGGCGGCGCGATCTGGCCGAGCGGATGCAACGGGCCGAGATGCTGGCGGAGCGGGGAGTTTGAACGCCGGGGCGCAGCACGCGGCTGGAGGCGCTGGCCGGGCGGCGAAGCTTCCTTGGCGCGCATGGTCGGCGATGCCGAGCGCGACTTGCGCAAGGGCGCGAGCGGCTGGCGAAGTTTGCCGAGCGGCTGGACGCGGCGCCCGCGGCGCGCTGCACAGGCGCGGCATGGCGGCTGGACGCTGGACCGGACGCGGGCCACGCTCGGCTATGCGGGAAACGCTGAAACGGGGGCTTTGCGGTGGTGCGGGGCGACGGGGCGGTGGTCACCTCGAAGGCCGCGGCAGAGCGGGCGGCGGCGCTGGAGATCGAATTCGCGGATGGGCGGGTGGCGCTTGGCGGCAAGCCCCGGTCGCGCAAGGGCGATGGCGGGCCGGAGCAGGGATCGCTGTTCTGAACCTGACGATGGGTCGAGGGGGCCAAAATCTTGTGAAGATTTTTGGCAAATTTCTTCAGAAGAAATTTGTCTCAGACGCCGACGTCGGGGCCGGGGCAGTGGAGGGGTTCGCTGCTCTGTCCCACTTCCGAAAGCGAGGTGCCGCCGTCCGCGCCCATGAAGATGGCGCGCAGGCCCGAAGCTTCGCGGAAGAACGTCCAGCATTGGGCGTCGGGGCTGTTGTCGTAGAGGAAGCAGATGTTTCCCTGATCCTCGAACCGAATAATGCGTATTGGCACTCATCCTCTGTGAAGGCCCAGATCACGCGGCGGCCGGGCAGGTATTGCTCGGCCCCCCAGACGATGCCGCCCTGCGCGTAGGAGAGCGTCTTGCCGGTGGCATAGGCCTCGAATTCCTGCGCGGTGAGAGGGGCATCCGCGACGGGCAGCGGGGTTTCGGCAGGCCGGGCCGGTCCAGGCCGAGGCAGAGGGTGAGGGAAGGGGACGGGGGCAAGGCGCATGACGGCTCCCGTTCCGGTGGGTGGACCATGCCAGAGCGCGGGGGGTTTGGCCAGAGTCGGCCGGTCTTTGGCCAATCAAGCCTGCGTGTCGGGTGTTTCGGCCGGGAAGGTTTCGGCGGGCGGCGGGGGCGCGAGGCGGGCGAGATGGGGTTTCATCAGCCGGTGCCAGAGCGGCGGAAACAGCGCCAGCGCCGCGGCGAGCGGCAGGGGCCAGGGCAGGCGGGGGGGGCGTCCTCGGGCAGGCGGAGGGCGGGATAGGGGCGGGCGGGGTGGCTGTGGTGATCCGAATGGCGCGGCGCGTTGAGCAGCAGCGCCGAGGAGAACCAATGCGCCGTGTTCCAGGAATGGCGGGCAGCGACCGGTTCGTCGCGTCCATCGGGCAGCCGCGCGCGGGTGAGGCCGTAATGCTGGACATAGTCGGAGAGGTGGATCTGCAGCTGGGCATGGGCCGCGACCAGAAGCCAGAGGGCGAGTACGCGGGCCCGCAGTCCCGGCAGCAGGGCGAGCGCGGTGGCAGAGGCGAGGGCATAGTGCAGATAGGGGTGCAGGCCCGGCATGGCAGCACGGCGGCGCAGGGCGGTTTCGGCGCGCAAGCCTTCACGGAAGCCGCCAAGGGCTGCGCGCGGCAGATAGCGCCAGAACCCGCGACCGCGCGCGGCGCTGGCGGGATCGGCGGGGGTTGCGACATGGCGGTGATGATGGACGAGCCGGTGGCTGGAGGCGTGATGGCCGATCATGGGCGGGAATAGACCCAGACGCCAAGGCGGAAGAGGCGGCGGTCGCCCCGGTGGATCAGTTCATGCGCGGCGGGATGGGCGATCTGGCCGAGCCAGAGGCCGGTGGCGAAGAGAAGCCCCGCCGCTTCGGGCAGGGAGAGGGTGCCGCCTGTCGCCCCGGCGATGGCCAGCGGCGGCAGGGCAAGGGCGATAAGGCCGAGTGCGACGAGCAGCCCATCGGCGGCGGGGAATTCGGCGCCTTCGATCGGGTCGGCATCGACGAGGGGCAGAAGTTGATCGAGAAGCAGCGACAGGAGGCCAGCGCCCCCCAGAGCCATGGCCCGCCCCAGAGGCCGCCCAGCGCCAGCCGGCTTCAGAGGCGGGCGGCCTGTAGAAGGCAGGAAGGGGCGTGACAGCGGTGCCGCTCGTGACAGTGGGAAGGCAGCATCGGGGCGCGGTCGCGTCACGGGGGATGGTGTCGGGGTTTGGTGGGAGAGATCATGTGGGCCGAGCCGACCCGCGCCGGGGTTATGCAACCCCGGACCCCGCGAAATATTTTCCAGGATGAAGAGGGGAGGCGGGTGCCGGGGAGGCATGTGCCGGGCAGGGTGCTAGGTGCGGAGGGCGGGACCGGGGTTTTGCCCCCGGGGACCCCCGCCGGGATATTTTTCCCAGGATGAAGAGGGGAGCAGGCGAGTGCCGGGAGGCATGTGCCGGGCGAGGTGCCTTGGTTGTAGATGGCGGGACCGGGGGTTTTGCCCCCCGGGACCCGCAGGATATTTTCCCGGAGGGATGAAGGGGGGCGAGTGCCAGGGAGGCATGTGCCGAGCAGACTGCGGTTGTAGATGGCAGGACCGGGGTTTGCCCCCGGACCCCGCGGGATATTTTTCCAGGATGAAGAGGGGGGGCGAGTGCCGGGAAGCATGTGCCGGGCGGGTGCTGGACGTAGATGGCGGGACCGGGGTTTGCACCCCCGGACCCCCGCCAGGGTATTTTTCCCAGGGATGAGAAGGGGGCAGTGCCGGGGAGGCATGTGCCGGGCAGGGTGCCTGATTGTAGATGGCGGGACAGGGGTTTTCCTGGGCCCCCGCAGGATATTTGAAAGAACAGATGAAGAGGTGGGCGGGGGAGGGTGGGGAGTATCGCTGCCATTGTCGGGGGTGCGGGCGGGCAGAGGGGGCGCGGTGCTGTCGGGCCTTCCGTTCAGGGCGGAAGGGATTAGGTGACGGGAAGGCATTACGGAAAGGGGCGGCATGTCCTTCTTTCAAGAAACTGCGCGACCGGATGTTCCGGTCTTCGGACAAGATCGGTGGAGGGGCTTGAGGCCCTTGTGACCGAGGAAAGCGCCGCGCCGTCGGGTTCTGAGGCGGCTGAGGCGGGTGAGCGATCCGGGGCGGATCGGGGGCCGCGGAAGTAAGGGCTGGGCAGGGCGGTGCTGGGCAGGGCGGTGCTGGAGCGCCTGCGGCCAGCGCGGCAGCCATGCCCGATGCGGCGCTTCGAGGTTGAGGCCCAAGCCGGGCGGGGCGGCGAAGCCGGGCTTGCCGGGCGTCTTTTCGGGGAAGGCGGCGGTGGTCGAGGAGCCGCGGCGGCTGGTCGATGATGCGATGCTGGAGAGCCTTGAGGAGGTGCTGATCCAGGCCGATATGGGGGTGGAACCTCCATGTGCGGGTGACGGCGAATATCGCCGAGGGGCGGTTCGGCAAGAAGATCTCGACGCGCGAGTTGAAGGCGGGGCGTTGGATGGGCGAGGTGGCGCGGATCATGGAGCCCGTGGCGCGGCCCTTGCCGATATACCCGAAGCGGCCGCAGGTGGTGCTTGTCGTCGGCGTGAACGGCCGGGGAAGACCACGACCATCGGCAAGCTGGCGAGCCAGTTCAAGGCGGCGGGGAAATCGGTGGTGATTGCCGCCGGGGACACCGCGCGGCGGCGGTGGAGCAATTGCAGGTCTGGGGGCAGCGGGCGGGGGTGCTGGTGCTGACGGCGGCGGAGGGCAGCGATCCGGCCTCGCTGGCCTTTGACGCGCTGACCGAGGCGCAGGCGCAGGGGGCGGACCTGCTCTTGATCGACACGGCGGGGCGGTTGCAGAACCGCGCCGACCTGATGGAGGAACTGGCGAAGATCGTCCGCGTGATCCGCAAGGTGGATGCGACCGCGCCGCATAATACGCTGCTGGTTCTGGACGCGACGACGGGGCAGAACGCGCTGTCCCAGGTGGAGATTTTCCGCAAGATCGCGGATGTGACGGGGCTGGTGATGACCAAGCTCGATGGCACGGCCAAGGGCGTGCTGGTCGCGCTGGAAGGCGGATCGGTTCGGGCTGCCCATCCATGCGATCGGGGTGGGGGAGCAGATTGATGACCTCGCGCCCTTTGACCCGGAAGATTTCGCGAAGGCGCTGGTCGGGCAGGAGTGAGCGGCTGGCTGATCTCGCTTGAAGGGACGGCGGCGGGCGGGATCTGGCCCTTGCGCTGGCCCTGATGGCGGCGGTGCTGCATGCCTTGTTCGGGGCGTTGCAGAAGGGGCACATGATCCTGATGTCGCGGGCGGTGATCGACCTGTGTTACGGGGTGATGGCGGTTCCCTTCGCGCTGTTCGTGGTGCCTTGGCCAGAGCCGCATATGTGGGTGATCTTTGCCGGGGCCTTTGTCATCCATGCGGGATACAAGCTTTTGCAGGCGATGGCCTATGACCGGGGGGCCTTTACGGTGGTTTATCCGGTGGTGCGGGGGACGGGGCCGTTCTTTGCCGTGATCGGGGCGGGGATGGTGTTTGGCGAAACCTATGGGGCCGGGCAATGGGCGGGGGTGGGGGTGCTGATGGCGGGCATCTTTGGCCTTGCCGCCTATAACCTGCGCCATGTCGTGGTGGCGCGCGAGACGCTGGTGCCTGCCTTGGGGCTGGCCGTGGTCACGGGATCGTTCGTTGCGCTTTATACCACCTATGATGCCTATGGCATCCGGGCGACGGCGGATCCGTTCACCTTTCTGGCCTGGTTCTTCATGATCGACGGGGTGTTTTTCCCCATGCTGATGGCGCGGCGGCTGGTGCGGTTGACCGCGCGGGAGGCGGTGCCTTTGGTCCGGCGGGGGGTGATGGGGGCCTTTGTGGCCTATGCCTCCTTCGGGTCGATCATGCTGGCGACGCGGCTGGACAAGGTGGGGGAGGCGGCGGTGCTGCGCGAGACCTCGACCGTCTTTGCCGCCTTGATCGGCTGGTGGGTTCTGGGCGAGAAGGTGGGCGCGGTGCGCGCCGGGTTGATGGGATTGATCGCGGCGGGGGCCGTGCTGATGGAATGGGCGGGGTGAGACGATGGCCGAACGGAAAGTGCATCCGGGGGTGAAGCTGGCGCTGGAACTGGGGCCGATTGCCCTGTTCTTTGCCGGGTATGTCTATCTGAAGGACCGGGTCTTTGCCATCGGCGGCACGGAGTATGACGGGTTCATCGTGGTGACCGCGCTGTTCATCCCGCTGATGGTGCTGACGACGGGCATTCTGTGGGGGCTGACGGGGAAGCTGTCGAAGATGCAGATCGCCACCGTGGTGCTGGTGGTGCTGTTCGGGGGGCTGTCGGTCTGGTTGAACGATGAGCGGTTCTTCAAGATGAAGCCCACGATGATCTATCTGCTGTTCGGGGGGATCCTCGGGTTCGGGCTGCTTCGGGGGCAGAGCTATCTGCGGGTGGTGATGGAAGAGGCGCTGCCGATGCAGGACGAGGGGTGGATGATCCTGACGCGGCGGCTGTGCGCGTTTTTCTTTGGGCTGGCGGTGCTGAACGAGGCGATCTGGCGGACGATGTCGACCGAGGCCTGGGTGAATTTCAAGACCTTCGGGCTGACGGCGGCCTTGTTCCTGTTCTTCATGACGCAGGGAGGCGTGTTGAGCCGCTACGGGATCGAGAAAGAGAAGAAGGATTGAGTGGACGCGGGGGGTGGCGGGGTGAACCCCGCCCTACGGAATGAAAAAGGGCGGCCCGAGGGCCGCCCTTTCCGCATGTCGCGCGCTGGCGATCAGGCCAGAGCGAGGTTGGTCGCGGATTCGCGGCCCTGACGATCGGTTTCCAGATCGAAGGTGACGGCCTGGCCGTCATTCAGGCCGCGCAGGCCGGCGCGCTCCAGCGCGGTGATGTGGACGAACACGTCCTTCTTGCCGCCTTCCGGGGCGATGAAGCCGAAGCCTTTGGTGGCGTTGAACCATTTCACGGTGCCGTTGGCCATCGTGAGATCTCCTGTCGAATGTGCCACCCGCGGATGTGCGGTGGCCTGGCTCAGGGTCGTGTCAAGCTCGCGTCTGACAGCCCGAGGGAAGACAGAAGGTCGAAAGATCGAATAAAGCACCGATGGCTTGCGCCCTTTCGGCGCGGAAGGCAAGGGAATTCGTCCCCGTGGTTGAAAAAGGGCGGTGCCTTGCGCGCCGCCCTTTCAAATTCGTTCGAACGAATTTGCAAATTTCTTCGAAGAAATTTGGGGATCAGCGCTTGAAGAGTATTTCCTGCGCCTTCTTGTCGGTCGCGGCGTCGCTGCGGCGCTCCATCCCGACGGCGGCACCCTTTTCGAAGGCCGGGCGGGCGGCGAGTTCGTCGAGCCAGCGCTTGAAGTGCGGCTTGTCGTCCAGCGTCTGTTCCTGCCCCTGCCAGCCCATGGCCCAGGGCCAGATCGCGAAATCGGCGATGGAGAGGAAGTCGCCCGCGGCGTAGCGGGTTTTCGCAAGCTGCTTGTCGAGGACGCCGTAGAGGCGGCCCACCTCGCGGCGGTAGCGGTCCTTGGCATAGGGCAGGTCGTGGGGCGGGTCCATGGAGGGGGCGTATTTCAGGAAGTGATGCGCTTGCCCCGCCATGGGGCCGACGCCACCCATCTGCCACATCAGCCATTGTTCCACGGCGGCCTGTTCGCGGGCGTTCGATCCGCCGAACTTGCCTGTCTTGCGGGCGAGGTATTGCAGGATCGCGCCGGATTCGAAGATCGAGATGGGGGCGCCATCCGGGCCTTCGGGATCGGTGATCGCGGGCATGCGGTTGTTGGGGGCGATGGCGAGGAAGTCGGGCTTGAACTGGTCGCCCGCGCCGATGTTGACGAAGTGGACTTCGTAGGGAAGGCCCATCTCTTCGAGCGCGATGGTGATCTTTTTCCCGTTGGGGGTGGGCCAGTAATGCAGTTGGATGGGGGCGGTCATGGGATGCTCCTGTTTCCTTTGCGAAAGAGTTGCGGCTTGGGGCGGCATCCACAAGGCGCAAAATGCGCCACTGCCCTGTGCGCGGATGCGGGGCGTTGACCTTTGGCCCTGCGGGGCGTATCGGGCGGTTGTGGCGCTTTGTTACCGGATTGCGGGCCACGTTAAACATTCCGCTAAAGAGGGTTCGGGCATCGCGCCCCGGCACCTCTGGGTTTGCCGGGGCTTTTTCTTGGCCGGGGGCCGCGAACGATGACCGACTGGAAGACGCGCACGACACTGGTGCATGAGGGAACCCGCCGCAGCCAGTATGGCGAGATGGCCGAGGCGATCTTCCTGACGCAGGGTTTCGCCTATGACAGCGCCGAGAGCGCCGAGGCGCGGTTCATCAAGGCGGGCGAGGATGAGTTCATCTATGCCCGCTATGGCAACCCCACGACGCGGATGTTCGAGGAACGGATCGCGGCACTTGAGGGGACGGAGGATGCCTTTGCCACGGCGTCGGGCATGGCGGCGGTGAACGGTGCGTTGACCTCGATGCTGCGGGCGGGGGATCATGTGGTGAGTTCCCGCGCGCTGTTCGGGTCCTGTCTGTATATTCTGGAGGAGGTGCTGACGCGCTATGGCGTGAAGGTGACCTTTGTCGACGGGGCCGATCTGGACCAGTGGCGAGAGGCCGTGGTGCCGGGGGTGAAGGCGGTGTTCTTCGAATCCATGTCGAACCCGACGCTGGAATTGGTGGATATCCGGTCGGTCAGCGAGATTGCCCATGCCGTGGGCGCGGTGGTGATCGTGGACAATGTCTTTGCCACGCCGATCTTTTCCCGCGCGGTCGATCAGGGGGCGGATGTCGTCGTCTATTCCACGACAAAGCATATCGACGGGCAGGGGCGCGCGCTGGGGGGTGTGGTCTGCGGGTCGCGGGAATGGATCCGCAAGGTTCTGGAGCCCTATATGAAGCATACCGGCGGGTCGATGAGCCCGTTCACGGCCTGGATGCATCTGAACGGGATGGCGACGCTGGATCTGCGCTGCCGGGCGATGGCCGACAGCGCGTTGCGGATCGCGCAGGCGCTGGAAGGGGACGGGCGGGTATCCAGGGTGATCTATCCGGGGCTGGCGTCGCATCCGCAGCATGACTTGGCCATGGCGCAGATGGGATCGGGGGGGACGCTGGTGACCTTCGAGGTGGCGGGCGGCAAGGAGGCGGCGTTCCGCTTCATGAACGCGCTGGAGATTGCCAGGATTTCCAACAATCTGGGCGATGCCAAGACCATCGCCACCCATCCGGCCACCACGACGCATCAGCGCCTGCCGCAAGAGCAGAAGGACAAGCTGGGCATCACGCCGGGGCTGATCCGGCTTTCGGTGGGGCTGGAGGATGCGGGTGACCTGATCGCCGATCTGGATCAGGCGCTGGCGCGGGCCTGAGCCGCGCGCGCGGTGCCGGACGAGGCCGCGTTTGGGCGCCCCGTCCGCCTGTTTGTCGGATTCGGGGGAAAACTGTGCGGCGGATGTCATTTCATTGTGACGGTGGAGCGCCTATATTCGGTCTCTGCCCGGCCCCATCCGGCCCGGGCGGAGTGATCCGGATGGACCCGGGATGCGTATTACCTGCTGACATTGACGGCCGGCGACAGCCCGCCTGAACCGAAAGGCAAGACCGATGAACATCCATACCCCCGAACTTGATCGCCAGCCGTCCCGCGAAGAGGCGGAGGCCGCGCTGGCCGTGCTGCGGCGCTGGGCGGGGAAGGCATCGGATGCCGAGATCGCGACGCTCGATTCCTCGGTCGCTTATCTGATTCCGGGCGAGGGCTATCCGGCGCTGAGCCGCGCCTACCCCGAGGATTTCGCGGTGGATGCCGCCTATAAGGACAGCCTGCCCGATCTGCAGAACGGGCCTGCGAGCCTGATCCGGGGGGAAAAGGCGCTGATCCAGCATGTGGGGATTTCCAATTTCCGCCTGCCGATCCGCTATCGCACGCGCGACAATGGCGATCTGACGCTGGAAACCAGCGTGACCGGGACCGTCAGCCTTGAGGCGGAGAAGAAGGGCATCAACATGAGCCGCATCATGCGGTCTTTCTATGCCCATGCGGAGCGCGATTTCAGCTTTGCGGTGATCGAGCACGCGCTGGAGGATTACAAACGCGATCTGGAAAGCTTTGATGCGCGCATCCAGATGCGGTTTTCCTTTCCGGTGAAGGTGGGGTCGCTTCGGTCGGGCCTTTCCGGGTGGCAGTATTACGATATCGCGCTGGAACTGGTGGACGTGGCCGGGGTGCGCAAGAAGATCATGCATCTGGACTTTGTCTATTCGTCCACCTGCCCCTGTTCGCTGGAACTGAGCGAACATGCCCGCCGCACGCGGGGGCAGTTGGCGACGCCGCATTCGCAGCGGTCGGTGGCGCGGATCTCGGTCGAGGTGAAGCCCGGCAAGCGGCTGTGGTTCGAGGATCTGATCGAGCTGGCGCGGGCGGCGGTGCCGACCGAGACGCAGGTGATGGTGAAGCGCGAGGATGAGCAGGCCTTCGCCGAGTTGAACGCGGCCAACCCCATCTTCGTGGAAGATGCGGCGCGGTCCTTCTGTCAGGCGCTGAAGGGCGACGGGCGGATCGGGGATTTCCGCATCGTGGCCAGCCATCAGGAAAGCCTGCACAGCCATGACGCGGTGAGCGTGCTGACCGAGGGGCCGACCTTTGCCGCCGAAAGCCTGGACCCGCGGCTGTTCTCGACGCTGTTCCACGTCGGGTAAGGCCGGGGGCGGGGCCTTGCCTTCGGGCGGCCTCTTCCCTCTGCACGATTGACGGGTGGGGGCCGGGGGGGCTAGCACTTGCCCATCATGCTGGATTTCCGGCCCATCACCTATGTCTTCGGGCGCATCCTGATCGTGCTGGCGATCCTGATGGTGGCCCCGGCCATCGTCGACTGGAGCGCGGGGGATCGCAACGCCTGGGCCTTTGTCGTATCGGCGCTGGTGACGGGGGGCGGCGGCGGGCTGGTGGCGCTGGCGACGGTGAACCGGACGGGCGGGGCCTTCGACATCCGGCAGGCCTATCTTCTGACGGCGGCGATCTGGTTCGGGTTGCCGGTCTTTGCCGCCTTGCCCTTCATGCTGGGCGTGCCGCATCTGCATTTCACCGAAGCCTATTTCGAGGCCGTCTCGGGCCTGACGACGACCGGGGCCACGGTGATCTACGGGCTGGACGAGATGCCGCCGGGGATGAACCTGTGGCGGGGCCTGCTGAACGGGGCGGGGGGGCTGGGCATCGCTTTTGTCGCCATGATCTTCCTGCCGGTGATGCGGGTGGGCGGGATGCAGTTCTTCCGGACCGAGGGCTTTGACACCTTTGGCAAGGCGCTGCCGCGGGCCACGGATATCGCGCGCGATCTGCTGGCGGTCTATGTCGGGCTGATCCTGATTGCCGGGCTGACCTTTGCCGCCATCGGCATGACGGCGCTGGATGCGACGGTGCATGCGATTGCCGCCATCGCGACGGGCGGGTTTTCGCCGCGCGATGATTCGTTCAACCGCTATGCAGGGGCGGGGGAGTATTTCGGGGCGCTGTTCATGCTACTGGGGAGCCTGCCCTATATCCGCTATGTGCAACTGGTGCGGGGCGCGCCGCACGCGCTGTGGCGGGACGGGCAGGTGCGGGCCTATCTGAAGATCCTTGCCGCGGCGGTTGGATCGGTGACGCTGTGGCGCTGGCTGACATCGGATATGGCGCTGGAGACTGTCTTTCGCGAATCGCTGTTCAACCTGACTTCGATCATCTCGTCGACCGGGTTCTTTACGGGCAGTTTTTCGGGCTGGGGCGGGTTCATGCTGCCGGTGGCCTTTGTGATCGGGATGATGGGGGCCTGTTCGGGATCGAGCGCGGCGGGGCTGTCGGTGTTCCGGGTGCAGCTTGTCTGGGCGGCGCTGGTGCAGCAGATCCGGATGATCGTGACGCCGGGCCGGGTGGTGCCGGTGAAATATGACGGGCGGAGGGTTGCGCCGGATGTGATGGATGCGCTGATCCTTTATGTCGGCGGGTTCATCCTGACGCTGGGCGTGCTGACCGTGGCCATGGCGTTGACGGGGGTGGATGCGATGTCGTCGCTCTTCGCCGTCTGGACCTGTCTTGGCAATATCGGCTACGGCTTTGGCCCGATGGTGGAGCGGACCGGCACCTTCGTGGATTTCCCCGATATCGCGAAATGGGTGATGACGCTGGCGATGATTTCCGGCCGGTTGGGATTGCTTGCGATCTTCGTGCTGGTCTTGCCGCGGTTCTGGCAGCGCTAGGGGCTGTCCTTGGCGCGGCGGGCGGGAGGGGTTGACGGGGGCAGCGCCGCGCAGCACCTTCCGGCACCATGATTGATCCGCGCCCTGTTGCCCATGTCATCGGCCTTGTGATTGTCGCGCTGGGCGGGGCGATGCTCTTTCCGATGATCCTTGATCTTTCGGCGGGCGATCCGAACTGGGCGGCTTTTCTGAAATCCGGGCTGATCTGCCTTGTGGCGGGGGGGGCGACGGCGCTGGCCACGGCGAATTCGCTGGCGGGGGGACTGACGCTGCAGCAGATCTTTTTGCTGACGGTGATGACATGGGTCGCGGCTTGCTTCTTTGGCGCGCTGCCTTTGGTGCTGGGCGCGCCGGGGCTGGAGTGGACGGAGGCGATCTTCGAGGCCACCTCGGGCCTGACGACGACGGGGGCCACCATGATCGTGGGGCTGGATGACCTGCCTCTGGGGGCGAACCTGTGGCGGGGAATGCTGCACTGGCTGGGGGGGCTGGGGATCGTGATCGTGGCGATGCTGTTCCTGCCGGTGATGAAGGTGGGGGGGATGCAGTTCTTCCGATCAGAGGGGTTCGACACTCTGGGCAAGATCCTGCCGCGCGCGCTCGATATCTCGTCCGCGCTGGTGCAGATCTATGTGGCGATCACGCTGGCCTGTGCGGCGACCTATGCCGCGCTGGGGATGAGCGGGTTCGATGCGGTGGTGCATGCGCTTTCGACGGTATCGACCGGGGGGTTTTCCACATCGGACCAGTCCTTCGCGAAATATGCCGGGCCGCTGGAATATGCGGCGGTGGTCTTCATGCTGGCGGGAAGCCTGCCCTTCATCCGGTTCATCCAGCTTTGGCATGGGGAATGGGTGCCGATGTGGAAGGACAGGCAGGTGCGGGCCTATCTGCGCTGGAATGCCTATGCGGTGGCGGCGATCGTGATCTATGAGATGGGCAGCCACGATTTCGCCTTCTGGGTGGTGCTGCGCGAGTCGGCCTTCAACGTGGTTTCGGTCTTTTCCGGGACGGGTTTCACCAGCACGGACCTGTCGCTATGGGGGCCGTTTCCCTTTGCGATCCTGTTCATCACGGGGCTGATCGGGGGCTGCACCTCATCCACGGGATGTTCGGTGAAGGTGTTCCGCTATCTGATCCTGTTCGAGGCGGTGAAGCTGCAATTGCGCCGGTTGTATGAGCCGAATGCGGTGAACGCGCTGCGCTATGACGGGCGGGCGGTGAGCGATGACGTGATGAACGCGGTGATTTCCTTCTTCACGCTGTTCATGCTGACCTTCGGGCTGCTGGCGGTGGCGCTGGGCCTTGCGGGGCTGGAATTCAAGACATCGGTCACGGCGGCCTGGACGGCGATTGCCAATGTCGGCCCCGCCTTCGGGCCGGAGGTGCATCCGACCGGGGCCTTGATTGCCTTTCCCGATGCGGCCAAGTGGATCATGATCCTGGGCATGCTGATCGGGCGGCTGGAACTGATGGCCGTCTATGTGCTGCTGATGCCGCGCTTCTGGCGGATGTGATCACTCCCAGCAGGAGACGAGGACCGTCATCCGCCCGGCCGCGCGGGCCAGATCCTCGGGCGGGAGGGCGCCCTGACGGGCGGCCTGCGCGAGGGTGATGCCGTGCGTCTGAAGGGCGGCGGCGATGGCCGGGCTGGTGGCGGCGAAGGCCACGCCTTCGGGCAGGATACGGGCGGGATCGTCGGTCGAGGGCAAAAGAAGGCCAAGAACCGCGCCGGTATTGTCGAGGACGGGGCCGCCGGCATCGCCCGGAAGGGCGGCGAGGGCAAGACGCTTGACCCCGGTTTCGCCGGACAGCCCTTCGCCGGCTTCGAGCGTGCCGAAGGTCAGCACGGGGGCAGGCAGGGCATCGCCATAGCTGTAGCCCGAGACCGCGATTTCGCTGCCGATGCGATCAGGGGCGAGCTGGAATTCGGCGCTGCCGGGCGGGCTGACGGGGGTGACGGGGGCGAGAAGGGCGATGCCCGCCGCCGCATCGGCGAGGGTGACGCGCGCCTCGGTCGTGCCGTCGAGGGTGATGCGGCTGCACTGGTCCACCGCATCGGCGGTGGTCAGGACATTGCCCTGCGCGTCAACGAAAAAGCCCGAGCGGGTGAGGCGGGGCTTGCGCACCTCAAGCCCGGAGAGGAGCCCGGCGCGGGTGCCGCCATCCATCGGCACGATGCCGGGATCGAGCGCGCGGTCGCCGATGGGGCGGAAGCTGGCCTCGACCGCGCCGAGGATGCGGTCGATGGGCAGGTCTGCCGACGGGGTCCAGGTGACGATCCAGCCCTTGATCATGCCGCGCGAGAGTTCGGCATAGGCCTGACTGGACAGATTGGCCGTGTCGCCGCGCAGGGTGAAGCTGCGTTCGCCGCGTTCGCGCGGGCCGGTGGTGGGCATGATCTGCAGCGTCTGGAGCATGTCGTAAAGGCCGTAGAGCGCGGCCTGATCGCCCGGCTGGCTGATCAGCGTGACGCGCAGCGCATCGGAGCCGTCGCGCGCCACGAAATGCACGAAGGGCGGTTCGTAGTGATCGAAGGCCACAAGGGCGGTGGGCAGGGTCACCTCGATCCCGGCTTCGGGTTCGGTGATCGTGGCAAGGCCAAGCGCGGCCTGTTCGGCCTGATAGTTGGCGACCAGCGTGTCGCGCTGGAAGGTGGTCAGGATGCCGGTGGGTTCATAGCCCATGACGGATTGCCATTCCGCCATGGAGGCGCGGGTGCCGCGTCCGAAGGCGCCGTCGATGCTGCTGTCGTAATGGCCGAACCATTTCAGCGCCGTCTGCAGAAGTTCGCGATCCGCCTGCGAGAGAAGGGATTCGCTTTGCCGCGCCTGTTCGGGCGTTTCGTCGGGCAGGGCAGGCGAGGCGATGGGTTCGGGGGCGGAAGTTTCGGGGGTGGGCGTCGCCTCGGCCAGCGGGGCGGCGGGATCCGTGGGATCGGGCAAGGGGGCGCCGACGGGCGCACCGACGGGCCAGAAGGCCGTGCGATGCGAGCGGCCGTCGCTGATGAAGCTGTCGGCGGGGACAAGGTTTTCGCGTTGCAGGGCGGCAAGGCGCAGCGCGGCCTCGTCCCTGTTGAAGGGGCCGAGCGTGATGACATGCCAGCCCGAGCCCACGATGAAGCCCTGCACATTGTCGAACATCGCCGTCCATGCGGCGGCGCGATCCTCGGCCTCGGTCAGGTTGGGTTTGGCCTCGATCTGGATCCAGACCTGATCGGTGGCCTGCTGGGCCGGTGCGGGGGAGGTGAGAGTGATCGACAGAAGGACGGCGAGGCAGGCAATCAGCAGGCGAGACATCGGCAGGAACCCATTTGCATTTCGGGCCGAACCCTAGCAGAGCGCGGCCCCGAGTTACACGTCCTTTCGGAGGGGTGCGGCGGCCGGGCAGGGCGGCTGTTGCCGGAAGGTGCGAGGATTGACCCCCCGCCGCCTCTTGCCTATGGAGAGGGCGGTTTTCAAGAGGGCCCGGCCATGGCTGATACCGCGACGCTTCCCCGCAGCTTTCAGGAGATCATCCTGCGCCTGCAAGCCTATTGGGCGTCCAAGGGATGCGCTGTCTTGCAGCCCTATGACATGGAGGTGGGCGCGGGCACCTTTCACCCGGCCACCACGCTGCGGGCGCTGGGATCGAAGGCCTGGGCCGCGGCCTATGTGCAGCCCTCGCGCCGCCCGACGGACGGGCGCTATGGCGAGAACCCGAACCGGCTGCAGCACTATTATCAATATCAGGTGATCATCAAACCCTCGCCGCCGGATCTGCAGGATCTGTATCTGGGCAGCTTGCGCGCCATCGGGCTGGATCCGATGCTGCATGACATCCGCTTTGTCGAGGATGACTGGGAAAGCCCGACGCTGGGCGCCTGGGGCCTGGGCTGGGAGGTGTGGTGCGACGGGATGGAAGTGAGCCAGTTCACCTATTTCCAGCAGGTCGGCGGGCATGACTGCCGCCCCGTGTCGGGCGAGCTGACCTATGGGCTGGAGCGGCTGGCGATGTATGTGCTGGGGATCGACCATGTGATGGAGATGCCCTTCAACGATCCGGCCTCGCCCATCCCGTTGAAATACGGCGATATCTTCCGCCAGACGGAAGAGGAATACAGCCGCCACAATTTCGACGGCGCCACGACCGAGATGCTGTTCCAGCATTTCAAGGATGCGGAAGCGGAATGCGAGCGGCTGCTGGCCTTTGCGCCGGAGGATCCGAAATCGGGCAAGCGGATCGTGATGGCGCATCCGGCCTATGACCAGTGCATCAAGGCCAGCCATCTGTTCAACCTGCTGGATGCGCGGGGCGTGATTTCGGTCACCGAGCGGCAGGCCTATATCGGGCGGGTGCGGGCGCTGGCCAAGCGCTGCGCCGATGCCTTCGTGATGACCGAGGCCGGGGGCTTTTCGGAAGGGGCGGCGGCGTGAATGGCAAGATTGCAGCGGGGAGCATCGTCGTGATCGGGGCGCTTGCGGGTGTGGTCATGTATTGGCTGCAGGTCTATGCCTTTTACGAGGAGGCGGCCTTCGTGCCGGGCGAGGAGATCCGCCTGACGCTGATCGAGGGCGGCCAGCCGGAGCCGATCATCGCCGAGGATGTGACGGGCATCGACAGCGAGTCGAGCCCGATCCGCTTTCGCGCCTGTTTCCGCACGCCGATGACGCAGGCGATGCTGACCGAGACCTATCAGATCTACCAGGGGGCCGTGCCCAATATCGCGCCCGGCTGGTTCGACTGTTTCGATGCGCAGGCCATCGGCGCGGCCATCGAAAAGGGCGAGGCCATTCCCTTTCTTTCGGAAGCTGACATCCACCCGGGGGTTGACCGCGTCGTTGCGGTCTTTCCCGATGGCCGGGCCTTTGCCTGGCACCAGTTGAACGCTGCGGCGAGCGAGTGAACCCATGCCTGATCTGCTGATCGAACTCTTCTCGGAAGAAATCCCCGCGCGGATGCAGGGCAAGGCGGCGACCGACCTGAAGAAACTGGTGACGGATGGGCTGGTGGAGGCGGGGCTGACCTATGCCAGCGCCGGGGCCTTTTCGACGCCGCGCCGTCTGGTGCTGTCGGTGGAGGAGTTGACGGCGGAGAGCAAGCCGGTGCGGGAAGAGCGCAAGGGGCCGCGTGTGGACGCGCCGGTGGCGGCGCTGGAGGGGTTCCTGCGGTCGACCGGGCTGACGAAGGATCAGCTTGAGCTGCGCGAGGACAAGAAGGCGCAGGTCTATTTCGCGGTGGTGGAAAAGCCCGGCCGCGCGGCGGATGCGATCGTGGCCGAGGTGCTGGAAGGCGTGATCCGCAATTTCCCCTGGCCCAAGTCGATGCGCTGGGGGGCGGGCTCTCTCCGCTGGGTGCGGCCGTTGCAATCCATCCTGTGCCTGATGGTGGATGAGGGCGGCGCGCGGGTGGTGCCTTTGGACGTGGACGGGATCGTCGCGGGCAACACGACGGAAGGGCATCGCTTCATGGGGGCGGGGCGCTTTGCGGTGTCGTCCTTCGAGGATTACCGGCTGAAGCTGTCCCGCGCCAAGGTGATGCTGGATGCCGCCGAGCGTGAGGCGCAGATCTGGCAGGAGGCCAGCAACATGGCCTTTGCCGCCGGGCTTGAGGTGGTCGAGGATCGCGGTCTGCTGGCCGAGGTGGCGGGGCTGGTGGAATGGCCGTCAGTCCTGATGGGGCAGATCGGCGAGGAATTCATGGGCTTGCCGGCAGAGGTTCTGCAGACCTCGATGAAGGAGCATCAGAAGTTCTTTTCGGTGCGGAACCCCAAGACGGGGCGGATCGAGCGCTTCATCACGGTGGCCAATATCGAGGCGGCGGATGGTGGCGCGGCGATCCTGAAAGGCAACCAGAAGGTGCTGCGCGCGCGCCTGTCGGATGCGCGGTTCTTCTGGGAGAATGACCTGCGGGTGGCCAAGGGCGGCATGGGTGACTGGGCCGAGGGGCTGAAAGCCGTGACCTTCCAGAGCGATCTAGGCAGCCAGGCAGAGCGGATCGACCGCATCGCGGCCTTGGCGCGCGAGATTGCGCCCTTGGTGGGGGCGGATGCCGGGCTGGCCGAACAGGCGGCGCGGGTGGCGAAGCTGGATCTGCGGTCTTCGATGGTGGGGGAATTCCCTGAATTGCAGGGCGTGATGGGGCGGTATTACGCGCTGGAGGCGGGGATGCCTGCCGCCGTTGCGGATGCGTGCCGGGATCACTATTCGCCGCTGGGGCCTGCGGACGCGGTGCCGGTGGAGCCGGTATCGGTGGCCGTGGCGCTGGCAGACAAGATCGACACGCTGACCGGGTTCTGGGCGATTGATGAGAAGCCTACGGGGAGCAAGGATCCGTTTGCGCTGCGCCGGGCGGCGCTGGGGGTGATCCGGTTGGTGTTGGTGAATGGGGTGCGGATGGGGTTGGTCGCCGCAAGCGAGGTGGCGGCGCGCCGACATCCGGAACCGAAAAAGGGTTCATTTGCATCGGTCGCAAATCATATTTCCGAAGACAAAGCGCCAACGTGGTTTCTCGCGAGGGATGTATTGGAGTTCTTCCACGACCGCCTGAAGGTCTTCCTCCGTGACCAAGGCATCCGCCACGATGTCATCGACGCCTGCCTTGCCATGCCCGGCAATGACGACCTGACGCTGCTGGTCAAGCGCGCGCAGGCGTTGCAGTCCTTCCTGTCGTCCGACGATGGCACGAACCTGCTGCAGGGGTTCAAGCGGGCGAACAACATCCTGTCTCAGGCCGAGGCGAGGGATGGGGTGGAATACTCCTTCGGCGCCGACCCGAAATTCGCCGAAAGCGATGCAGAACGCGCGCTGTTCAATGCGCTGGACGTGGCGGAGCAGGCCATCGGCCCCGCCATGCGCGCCGAGGATTTCGCCGCCGCGATGGGGGCCATGGCGCAGTTGCGCGCGCCCATCGACGCCTTCTTCGAGGCGGTGCAGATCAATGCCGAGAATGAGATCCTGCGCCGCAACCGCCTGAACCTGTTGCATCGCATCCGCGCCATCTGTGCGGGTGTGGCGGACCTGACGAAGGTGGAAGGCTGACCGCCCCCCCTTCATCTGTTCTCAAATATCCCACGGGGGTCCGGGGGTGTGAAACCCCCGGGGGCTGCCCAAGGCGCGGCGCCTGAAAATCAGGCAATGTCTGGCTTGATTGACAGCGTGCAAGGCGTATCCTGCGGCTGCAAAGGAAAGGTCGCCGCAGTGCAGAAGATGGACATGCTTCCCGATTTCGCCGAGATCACGCCCACGGCGCGGATTGCGACCGCGGCGCATGGCTGGCGGGCGAAATGCCTGCAGCGCTTGATCCGGCTGGATCTGCCCGTGCCCGAGACGGTGGCGCTGCCCGCCGCCACGGTGCGCGCCATCGCGGCGGGCCATCCCGTGGATGTGGAGGCGATTCTGGCGCATTTCGGGGCGGATGCGCTGATTTCCGTGCGGCCCAGCCCGGAGAACCCCGATTGGGGCGGGCCGGGGACGATTCTGAACATCGGGATGAATGCGGCGCGGCATCGGGCGCTGGTGGCGCGGCATGGGCAGGCGGCGGCGGATGCGCTCTATCTGCGGTTCGTGCAATCCTATGCCACCCATGTGGCGCGGCTGGACCCCGACATGTTCGAAGTCGCCGCGCCCTCGGCCGAGGCGCTGCGCGATGCGCTGCGGGTCTATGAGCTTGAGATGGACGAACCCTTTCCCGAGGCGCCCGCCCGGCAACTGGCGGAGGTGCTGCGCTCCATGGCGCGGGCACAGGAGGGACGACGGCCCGGCTGCGCGCGGCCAAGGGGGCTTGGAAGGAGCGCTGGGCCTTGTGGTGCGGGAGATGGCGCAGGGCATCGGGAAGGGCGTGTCGGGATCGGGGGTGATCCAGTTCGTCGATCCGGTGACGGGGCTGGCGCAGGTGACGGGGCGCTATCTGGGGCAATCGCAGGGGCGGGATGCGCTGAAGCGGACGGAGGCGATCTACCTCACGCGCGATCCGCGCGGGCCATCGCTGGAGGAGTTGGCGCCGGAACTGTTTGCCGATCTGGTGCGCTTCGGCGCGGCCTGCCGGGTGAAGCTGCGCGAGGAGATGCAGATCGAATTCACCATCGAGGACGGGCATCTGTCGGTGCTGGATGCAGTGAAGGTGGCGCGCTCGGCGCGGGCGGGGCTGAAGATCGCGGTGGCGCTGGCCGAGGACGGGGTGATCACCGAGGCCGAGGCCGTGCTGCGGGTGGAGCCGCGGGCGTTGTCGGAGCTGCTGCACCCGCAGGTGGATCCGCGGGGGGCGCGGGATGTCTTCGTGCGCGGGATCGCGGCCAGTCCGGGGGCGGCGACGGGTAGGGTCGTGTTTTCTTCTCAGGCCGCGCAGGCCAGTGCCGCGCGGGGGGAGCCCTGCATCCTTGTCCGGCGCGAGACGGCGCCCGAGGATATCCGGGGCATGCATTCCGCCGTGGGCGTGCTGACGGAGCGGGGGGGGATGACATCCCATGCCGCCGTGATCGGGCGGGGGCTGGGCCTGCCCTGCATCGTGGGGGCGTCTGACCTGAAGCTGGATGCGAAGGACCGCAAGCTGATTGCGCCGGATGGGCGGGTGTTCCGCGAGGGCGACCTGATCACCGTGGACGGCACCACCGGCGAGGCGCTGGCGGGGGCGGCCGAGATGCTGGCCCCGGCGCTGGATGACAGTTTCCGCAAGCTGCTGGGCTGGGCGGACCAGTATCGCGACATCGGCATCCGCGCCAATGCCGACACGCCGCAGGATGCCGCGACCGCGCGGCAATTCGCGGCGCAGGGCATCGGGCTGTGCCGGACGGAGCACATGTTCTTTGAGGATGACCGTCTGGTCGTGATGCGCGAGATGATCTTTGCCGACAGCGCCAAGGACAGGGCGGCGGCGCTGACGCGGCTTTTGCCGATGCAGCGCGAGGATTTCGTGCAGTTGTTCGACATCATGCAGGGGCTGCCGGTCTGTATCCGGCTGTTCGACCCGCCGCTGCACGAATTCCTGCCCCATAGCCGCGAGGGCCTGCGCGAACTGGCGGAGGCGCTGGACAAGCCCTTGTCGGAGGTGACGCGGCGGGCCGAGGCGCTGGCGGAGTTCAACCCGATGCTGGGGATGCGGGGGGTGCGGCTGGGGGTGGTGCTGCCCGAGATCTATGACATGCAGGCGCAGGCGATCTTTGAGGCCACGGTCGAGGTGGGGCGGCGCGGCGCGGCGGTGGTGCCGGAGATCATGATCCCGCTGGTCAGCGCGCGGCGCGAGGTGGAACTGGTCAAGACCCGCGTCGATGCGGTGGCGGCCAAGGTGCGCACGCGGGCGGGGGCGGATTTCGCCTACAAGCTGGGCGTGATGGTGGAGACGCCGCGCGCGGCGCTTCGGGCGGGCGAGATCGCGCAGCATGCGGCCTTTCTGTCCTTCGGCACGAACGACCTGACGCAGATGACCTATGGCCTGTCGCGCGACGATGCGGGGCGGTTCATGAACACCTATGTGCAGCAGGGCGTTTTCCCCGAGGATCCGTTCCACATCCTTGACGTGGACGGGGTGGGAGAGCTGTTGCATATCGGGGCGGATCGCGGGCGCAAGACCCGGGAGGACCTTGTCCTGTCGATCTGCGGCGAGCATGGCGGCAACCCCGAATCAATCGCCTTTTGCCGGAAAGCGGGATTCGATTACGTGTCCTGTTCGCCCTATCGCGTGCCCTTGGCCCGGCTTGCGGCGGCGCATCTGGCCCTGCAAGAGGCCGCGACCAAGGGCGAAAACTGACACAATATCCTGTGGTTGCGGCAAGGTCTTGATACTGCACGTTAATTTTTATCGGCGGATATCCGCCGAAAATGGCCCGATTTCGGTTGCAATTTTGCCACAAAGGTGGACATCGGCCGCCAAGGTCGACTACGCCCGCGCCTCGTTGCCTGCCGGGGCCTGTTGATCCCGGGGTGACGTGGCTGAAGCAGACCGGGACACACGAGACCATGCGCTTGCATACAGGCTGGATCACAGGGGCGGTTGCCGCTGTCATCCTGAATGGAGCGGCCTTCGCCGACGTGACGGTGAGCCAGTCCAATGATCCGACCGCTGCCCTTGGCAGCACCTTCGGCGCGCTTCTGGGCACCGAGCGGCAGGCCATGGCGGCCCTGCCCGAGGCGCGGCTGACGGAACTGGCCGTCGGGCCGAAGATCGAGACGCGCACGACGAAGGGAAAGGCCACGGCGGATGCGCCCAAGGTGATCCGCTATGACGATGCATGGCTTGCCGCGCAGCCCGACCCTTCGGGCGATGCGCAATGGGAATGCCTGAGCAAGGCGATCTATTTCGAGGCGCGGGGCGAAAGCCTGCGCGGGCAGTTTGCGGTGGCCGAGGTGATTCTGAACCGCGTGGACAGCCCCGATTACCCGGGCACGATCTGCGGGGTGGTGCAGCAGCGCGGCGGTGGCGGGTGCCAGTTCAGCTATGTCTGCGATGGCCGGGCCGACCGGATGCGCGACCCCGAAGCCACATGGCGGGCCGAGCGCGTGGCGCGGGCGATGATGGATGGCGCGCCGCGCGCGCTGACGATGGGGGCGACCCATTTCCATACCCGCTGGGTGCGTCCGGGCTGGGCGCGCCGCTTTCCGCAGACCGCGGCCATCGGGGCGCATCTCTTTTATCGGCAGAACTGAAAAGCGGCGGATCGGGTCGCCTTGCTTGCGGTTTGTGCCGGGTTCGGACATGGAAAGGCCAGCGGCAGGGGATAACCTGCCGCTTGACGTTCTGCGCCGACGACCCGCGCCCAAGGAGGCGAGCCCATGACCAGCGACATCCGTCTTGCCTTTGCCCATCCCGAGGAGCGCGCTGTCGCCTCGGCCAGCGCGGATCCGCGCGACCGCATCTCGCTGCGCGATCATGTGGTGGAGGTGGAGATCGGGGCGTTTCAGCAGGAGCGGGGCACGCGGCAGCGCATCCAGTTCAACGTGGTGGTCGAGGTGCGCCCGCAGCCGCAGCCGCTGGATGACGATGTCGACAAGATCCTGAGCTATGACCGGATCACCGAGGCGATTTCGGCGGAACTGGCGGCGGAGCGGCTGAACCTTCTGGAAACGCTGGCTGAGCGGGTGGCAGAGCGCATTCTGGCCGAGCCGCAGGCGATGCGGGCCTTCGTGCGGGTGGAAAAGCTGGATCGTGGCCCCGGCAAGCTGGGGGTGGAAATCGCGCGCAGCCGGGCCGAGGCACCGTTGCGGGCGGTGGGATCGGACGGGGTGGAATCGGCGGTGCATCCGCTGGTTGTCTATCTGGACAATGCGGCGCTGCAGGGCGCGGATCTGGCGGCGCGGCTGGACGGGTTGCAGGCGCGCGGCCTGCCCGTGATCCTGACCGTGGGCCTGCCCGATCTGCCCCGGCCGCAGACCGGCCACAAGCCGACGCAGCGCCGGATCGACCTTTTGGCCATCGAGCAGAACGCCTGGGCGCTGGCCGCGCGCGATCCGCGCTGCGTGGTGGTGGCGACGCGGACCGAGATCGACTGGGCGATCAAGCGGGGGCAGATGATCGTCTGGGCCCCGTCCAAGCTGGTGCTGGATGCGGTGGACGGGCCGCAGAGCCG
The DNA here is from genome assembly GCA_041397045.1 of Paracoccaceae bacterium. GTDB lineage: Bacteria > Pseudomonadota > Alphaproteobacteria > Rhodobacterales > Rhodobacteraceae > Paragemmobacter. The sequence continues at coordinate 2,408 of JAWKXK010000009.1, read as the reverse complement.
CGACCCGGTGGCGCTGGCGCTGTGGCTGGCCGAGGTGATGGCCGCGAGCGGCATCGTCGTTCACGGCGATGTTGCAGTGCCGGCGGGAAGCCGCGTGCCGGTGGAGCGCGGCTGAACCGGGCAGGGCTTGCGCGGGGGCGGCGCTGCGCCTAGGCAAGGGCCATGGAATATTACCGCCCGATCGCAATGACCGATGCCTTTCGTCCCGAGGGGGCGCTGCCGCTTGCCGGGGGATGGTGCTGGTTCACGCAGGTCGAGGTGCTGCGCCGGGATGCGCCGCCCGAGGTGTTGCCCGTGGCGCAACTGCCCGGCGAGGTGCGTGACAGGCTTTCCGCGCCGCGCCCGGCCTTTGGGGGCCTGCGGATGGACCGGCCGCAGATCATGGGCATCCTGAACGTGACGCCCGACAGTTTTTCCGACGGGGGGCGCTTCCTTGCGCCCGAGGCGGCGCTGGCGCAGGCCCGCGCCATGGCCGAGGGCGCGGACGTGCTGGATATCGGCGGCGAAAGCACGCGCCCCGGCGCGGCCGAGGTGGCGGTGACCGAAGAGGTGGCGCGGACCGCCCCCGTGATTGCCGCGCTGCGCGAGGGGGGGATTGCGACGCCGATCTCTGTCGATACGCGGAAGGCGGCGGTCGCGCGGGCCGCGCTGGCGGCAGGGGCGGGGATCGTCAACGATGTGGCGGCCATGGGGTTCGATCCTGAAATGGCCCCGGTCGTGGCGGGGGCGGGTGCGCCGGTGATCCTGATGCATTCGATAAAGACGCCTGCGACGATGCAGGATGACCCGCGCTATGAGGATGTGCTTCTGGATGTTTACGACTTCCTGAAGGCACGGATCGCTGCGGCCGAGGTGGCGGGGATCGCGCGGGGGCGGATCATGGTCGATCCCGGGATCGGCTTTGGCAAGACGGCGGCGCATAACCTTGCGCTGCTGCGGCGGCTGTCGCTGTTTCACGATCTGGGGGTTCCGCTGCTGCTCGGTGTGTCGCGCAAGCGGTTCATCGGGACGATCGGGGGCGAGGACCGGGCCGAACGGCGGATGCCCGGATCGGTGGCGGTGGCCTTGGCGGGGGTGGCGCAGGGCGCGCAGGTTCTGCGCGTGCATGACGTGGCCGAGACGCGGCAGGCCTTGCGGCTTTGGCTGGCGGTGAATGGAGTGGATGGATGACGCGCAAGCTCTTTGGAACCGATGGTGTGCGGGGGCGGGCCAACAGCTTTCCCATGACCGCCGAGATGGCGCTGCGCCTTGGGGCGGCGGCGGGGCGGTATTTCCGCCGCGAGGGCCGCGCGGCGCATCGGGTGGTGATCGGCAAGGATACGCGTCTGTCGGGCTATATGCTTGAAAACGCGCTGACGGCGGGGCTGACGAGCACGGGGATGAACGTGCTCCTGCTGGGCCCGGTGCCGACGCCGGCGGTGGGGTTTCTGACGCGGTCGATGCGGGCGGATCTGGGGGTGATGATCAGCGCCTCGCACAATCCGCATCAGGATAACGGGATCAAGTTCTTTGGCCCCGACGGGTTCAAGCTGTCGGACGAGGCCGAGGCCGAGATCGAGGCGATGCTGGCGGGCGAGATCGCGCTGGCCGCGCCCGAGACAATCGGGCGGGCGAAGCGGATCGAGGATGGGCGGGGGCGCTATCAGGAATTCGTCAAGACGACGCTGCCCGCGGGGGTGCGGCTGGACGGTTTGAAGGTGGTGATCGACTGCGCCAATGGCGCGGCCTATCGCGCGGCGCCCGAGGTGTTGTGGGAGTTGGGGGCCGAGGTGATCGCCGTAGGTGTGGCCCCCAACGGTAAGAATATCAACGAAAATTGCGGATCGACCCATGTCCAGACCGCGGCCGAGGCGGTGGTTGCCCATGGCGCGGATGTGGGGATTTCGCTGGATGGCGATGCGGATCGGGTGATGATTTTGGATGCCAAGGGCCGCGTCGCGGATGGCGATCAGATCATGGCGCTGATGGCCACGCGCTGGGCCGAGGATGGGCGGCTCAGGGGCGGGGCGTTGGTGGCGACGGTGATGTCGAACCTGGGGTTGGAGCGGCACCTTGAGGGGCGGGGGCTGCGGTTGGAGCGGACGGCGGTGGGGGATCGCTACGTCGTCGAACGGATGCGCGAGGGGGGGTTCAACCTGGGCGGCGAACAATCCGGCCATATCGTGATGACCGACTATGCCACCACCGGCGACGGACTGGTAGCGGGGTTGCAGTTCCTTGCGGAAATGGCGCGGACGGGCGAGGCGGCCGAGGTGCTGGCGCGGCAGTTTGTCGAGGTTCCCCAAATGCTTAGGAACGTGCGTTACAGTGCCGGAAAGGCCCCGCTGGAGGCCGCCGCCGTGCAATCCGTGATCGCCGAACAGGAGCGGCGGGTGCAGGGCAAGGGGCGGATCCTGATCCGCAAATCG
>JAWKXK010000008.1:0-217995 GCA_041397045.1 Paracoccaceae bacterium | reverse complement strand
CCACTGTCGGTGTCCGGCACACCGTTCTCCCTGCCGGACCGCCCGTCTTGCGGGCGGTATCCCCTCCGCTCAGGCCTCTACGCCCGCGCGGATGAATTCCATCGAAGCCGCCAGCGCGGGTTTCGGATCGGTCAAGCCATGCACCGACGGCGCAAAGGGCTCGTAACTGATCGGCCCCGCATAGCCCGCGCGCCGCAGCGCCCGGATCTGCGCCACATTGCCCAGCACGTCATCGCCATCGACCAGCACCCGATGCGGATCGCGCATGTCATCCAGCGGGATCATGTCCTTGACCCCCGACACATGGACGATCCCCGTCAGTTCCGGATAGATCGGCCCGAACCCCGCCAGCGCGTGGTGGAAGGTGTCATGCACCATGAAATAGGTGCCCACGCCCCCCACCGCATCAATCGCCTCGGCCAGCACATCCTTGTAGCGCAGCGAACAGACGGCAAAGCCCAAGGGCTCCACCATCGCCTTCAACCCATGCGCCTTGAGCATCGGCAGGATTTCCCGAAGCGCAGTCTCAGTGACCTTCCGGCTCTCGCCCCGCTCCGTCGCCACGCCATCATTGCGCGGGATCAGGCTCACCGCCTCGGCCCCCGCCGCGACGGCGACCTGCATCAGCGCCTCCGCCTCCGCCGCCTTGGCATCGGACCAGTCGTTGAACATCTTCACTTCGGCCAGCGCAAGGAAGCGCAGCCCCCGCGCCCTGACCGCTTCCCCCACCGCCGCCGGATCGGCCCCGCCGAACAGCGGGCCGGAAAGATCGTTGCGATACTCCACCCCCACGCAACCCAAGCCCGCCGCCAGATCGGCAAAGGCCTCCCAGCCCATTCCGGGCGCGGTCATATGGTTCAGGGCAAAGGGCAGCATCTTGACGGAATCCCTCGATCACGGCGCGCAGACCCTATGCCTGCTACATGCCATGATCTCGCAATAATGGAATATTAATTCCAAAGAAGCAATTTTTTCCACCGAAAACTTCGTCAGGGCAGATTCATCGCCCCATCGGCCCGAATTGATGATTTTTCGTCAGATCAACCCCGCGCGCCCCGTGATCGGTTCCCGCTTGTGCATACGCCGTGCTGCACCGCCGTGCTGCACCGCGCGCGGCACCGCAAATTCCGCCCCAAAGATCGGATCTTCGCCGTTGGAACCCGCCGTCAGAGCGATTCCGCCACATGTAATTGCACCGGCAAGAACAGCTGCCCCGCCCCGCCACTGCCCCCGCCATTGCCGCCCGCGCCGCCCGGGCCCCTGTCCCGCACGGCCCGCACCATCTGCCCCAGCACCGCCTCGCACAGATCCGGCAGCGGCGTCGCATCGACCATGGTCACCCAGCCCTGCGCCAGCGCCGCGCGCGATTCGGCGGTCAGTTCATTCACCACCACCGCCACCTCGCCCGGCCTGCGCGCCTTCTGCAACGCGGCAATCGCGCCCTCCATCCCGCCGCCCGCCACGAAAAGCCCCCGCAGATCGGGATGCCGGTCCAGCAAGGTCAGCGTTGTTTCATAGGTCAACTGGCGCGTCTCCAGATTGACGATGGATTCAAGCACCTCCAGATCGGGCCGCTCCTCGCGCAGATAGGCGCGAAACCCCGTCTCGCGCAGGTCATGCCCATGCCAGCGCGCCCCGCCCACGAACAGCGCCACCCTCCCCGGCCCCTTCACGGCAAGGGAAATCATCCAGGCCGCCGTCCGCCCGACCTTCAGATTGTTCAGCCCCACATAGCCCGCCCGCACCCCCTGCGCGAAATCCGACAGCAGCGAAAAGACGGACACGCCCCGCGCCCGCACCTCCTCCACCGCTGCCGTGATCTCGGGATGGTTCACCGCCGTCGCCGCGATCACGTCACAGCGCCCGGCCATCCGCCGCAACAACTCCGCCACCTCGCTGGGCGCCTGGCTGGACGAGAATTCCAGATCGAGGCTCCCCTTGACCGCCGGCAGTTGCGCGACGGCCGCCCGGAATTCGCGCGCCATGTTCTGATAGAATTCCTGCCCCTGCTTGTGCAGCAGCACACCAAAGCGGATCACCGGCATCGCCCCGCCGCCCCCCGCCATCAACCGCACCGCCGCCGGATGCCCGATCCGCAGCGCCGCCGCCAGCACCGCCTCCCGCGTCGCCGCCGCCACCGCCTCGCGCCCGTTCAGCAGCCGGTCCACCGTCGCCACCGACACCCCCGCCGCCGCCGCCAACGCCGCCATCCCCGGACGTCTCGCCATCATCCACCTGATGTTTTTTCGTCATACCGTCGCATCAGTATGACGAAAACCCCTCCTGCGTCCAGTATTCCCCCTACCGCTTTTCGGAATGATTGTTCTAATGTCCATCAAAGGGCGAACAGCCTGAACGGGAGGGGTTTCATGCCGAAGAGAGAGTACAGCCTGCTCGGCCCCGATGGCGCGCGCGCCGTCGAAACCGGGCTTGCCGCCGCCGAGTGGTATCACACAGATGTCCCCCGCAAGGTGATGAAAGAGTTGATGCAGCGGTCGGACCAGCCCGCGATCCGCGACACGATCATCCTCTACGGCTGCATGATCGCCTTCGCCGCCGGGGGCATCGCGCTTTGGGGCACATGGTGGTGCGTGCCCTTCTGGCTGGCCTACGGCGTCCTCTACGGCTCCGCCTCCGACTCGCGCTGGCATGAATGCGGCCACGGCACGGCGTTCAAGACCCCGTGGATGAACAACGCCGTCTACGAAATCGCCTCCTTCATGATCATGCGCAACTCCGCCACATGGCGGTGGAGCCATGCCCGCCACCACACCGACACCTATATCGTCGGCCGCGACCCCGAAATCGCCATCATGCGCCCCCCCGCCTTTGCCAAACTGATCGGCGCCTTCTTCGGCATCCCCGATGTCATCGCCTTCTTCCCCCGGATGATCCAGAACGCCCTCTCCGGCCCCACAGCCGAAGAGCGGACCTTCGTCCCGCAATCCGAATGGGGCACGGTGCAGCGCGTCGCGATCATCTACACCGCGATCTACGCCGCCACGATTGCCACCGCGGTCTGGATGGGGTCCATCCTGCCCCTCATGTTGGTCGGCCTGCCCCGCATGTATGGCGCATGGCACCACATCATGACGGGCCTGCTGCAGCATGGCGGCCTTGCCGACAACGTCATCGACCACCGGCTGAACTCGCGCACCGTCTACATGAACCCGATCAGCCGCTTCATCTACTGGAACATGAACTACCACGTCGAACACCACATGTTCCCGATGGTTCCCTACCACGCGCTCCCGCGCCTGCACGAAACCATCAAGCACGACCTCCCCGCCCCCAACCGCTCCATAGCCGAGGCCTTCGCCGAGATGTGGCCCGCCCTGCGCCGCCAGCTCGCCTATGAGGATTACTTCCTGCGGCGCGACCTGCCCCCCACCGCGAAACCCTATCGCGAAGATTTCCACAAGGCCGCGCTGGGTGATCTGCCCGACGCCGTCCCCGCCGAATAAGGACAAACCCGATGCCCCAATGGATCCGCGCCTGCGCCACCGACGACATCGACGAAGAGGATCTGATCCGCTTCGATCATGCCGGGGCCACCTACGCCATCTACCATTCCCCCGAGGGCGACTTCTTCGCCACCGCCGGTCTCTGCACCCACGAAAACGTCCATCTTTGCGATGGCCTCGTGATGGGCCACCTGATCGAATGCCCGAAACATAACGGCCAGTTCGACTATCGGACTGGCGAAGCCAAGCGCACCCCCGTCTGCGTCAACCTCCGCACCTTCCCCATCAAGGTCGACGGCTCCGACGTCTATATCGAGGTGCCGTGATGGCCAAACGCCTCACCGTTCGCGACCTGCTCGATCAGCGCGGCAAGCACCAATTCGCCATGCTGCGCGTCGAAACTCTGGAAGAGGCCGAGGCCGCCGAAAGGGCAGGCGTCGAACTCCTGTCCATCCCGCCCACCATGATCATGGACCGCCGCTTCCGCGAGGCCGCGCCCACCGCCTTCGCCTTCCCCGGCGACAATTTCTACGAAATCGGCGATACCGCCGATTTCCTGAAATGGGCCTTCCCCCTCTACAAGCACGGGGCCGATGGCTTCTACTGCTCCGGCACGCTGACCACCATCCGCGCCATGGCCGACCATGCCCTGCCCGTCTGCGGCCATGTCGGCCTGATCCCCTCGAAACGCACATGGACCGGCGGGTTCAAGGCCGTGGGCAAGACGCTGGAAACCGCGCAACTCGTCTGGCAACAGGTCAAGGCGCTGGAAGAGGCGGGCGCCTTCGCGGCCGAGATCGAGGTCGTCCCCCATTCCATCACGCAGGCCATCGCGGAACGCACCAACCTCTTCCTCATCTCCATGGGGGCAGGCGCGGCGGGCCATGCGCAATACCTTTTCACGGATGATGTGCTGGGCCAGAACCGGGGCCACATCCCCCGCCATGCCAAGGTCTATGCCGATTTCGCCGCCGAATATGACCGGCTGCAGGAAAAGCGCGTCGCCGCCATGTCCGCCTTCGCCGCCGATGTCCATGATGGCAGCTATCCCGCCCCCCAACATCTGGTCGACAGCGAATCCGAGGTGGTGGCAGCCTTCCGCGACTGGCTGGATCAGGTCGCCTGACAACCGCCCCCACAGCGCCGGGGATCAGCAGCAGGGAAGCTTCACCTGCGCCATGATCGCGGCCTGCTCCGGCGTCATCGGCGGAAACAACCTCGCCCAAAGACCCGGCCCCCGCACCGTCACCACGGCGGGGGCCTTTCCCTCATCCGCCATGTGCATCCCCCCTGCCCCCGTCGCGCCGCAACATCACGATCTCGGCCAGGATCGACAGCGCAATCTCCTCTGGCGTGATGGCGTGGATATGCAACCCCGCCGGGGCCTTCACCCGCCCCACCACCTCGGCCGGCATGCCCCCGGCGATCAACCGCTCTGCCAAGGTCGCGAACTTGCGCCGCGATCCGACAAAGGCCACATGCTCCGCCCCCGCCGCCAGCGCGGCGCGCAGTCCCGCCTCATCGCCCTTGCCCTGCGTCGCCACCACGATGAAGCGTCGCGTCCCCGGCACGCGCGCCTCCCCGCCCTCGGCTTCGGCCGCCAGAGCGAACCCGTCCTGCACACGCTCCGCCGGCCCCTCGGTCAGACCCGGCGCCGCCATGGTCCGGTGCAGATCGAACCGCCCCGCCAGATCGCACAGCGCCTGCGCCACCGGCCCGGCCCCAAAGACCACCAGCCGCGGCTGCGGCAAGACAGGCTCCACGAACACATCCATCGACCCGCGCGAGGGGCATCCGTTGCGCGCAAAACGGATGCCATGCCGCTCCTGCCCCGCCTCCACCCCTTCCGCGGCCAGCAGATCCTCGGGCCGCAGCGAAACGAACTGCGTCTGCCCGCTGCGGATGGCCTCGGCCCCCGCCCGCCCGATGGCCCCCCGCGCGCAACCGCCGCCGATCCACCCCTCGGCGATACCGCCATCGGCCAGGATGATCGCCTTCGCCCCCGGCTTGGCGCTTGTCGCATCCACCGTGCGCACCACCGTGGCGATGGCGAAGGGTTCCCCCCTTCGACGCAGCGCCGCCATCACAGTCTCGAACCGGTCCTCGAAACGCTGTGTCATCATAGCCGTCCCAACTCCCCCTCCAATGCCGCCAGATCCTCCAGCGTCCCCGCCGGGGCGAACAGGTCGAGATAGGGCAAGGCCGCCGCCATCCCCGCCGCCACCGGCGCGTAATCGCGCCAGCCCTTCAACGGATTCAGCCACACGATCCGGCACCCCCGCCGCGCCAGCCGCGCCATCGCCCCGGCCAGTTCGTCGGACGACCCGCTGTCATAGCCATCCGACAGGATCATCACCACCGTCCGCCCATCGACAAAGCGCCGCGCATAGGTGGCCGCGAACTGCGCCAGCGCCGCGCCGATCCGGCTGCCGCCCCCGAACCCATCCGCCAGCAGCGTGATCCGGTTCAGCATCCTGAGCGGATCCTCCTCGCGCAGCGCCTCTGTCACCCGCACCAGACGCGTGTGGAACAGATAGGCATCCGCCGCCCCATCCCCGCGCAAAAGCCCCGCCATGAAGGCAAGATAGGCCCGCGCATAGGGCACCATCGACCCCGACACATCCACCAGAAGCGCGATCTTCACCGGCCGCTCCGGCCGCCTGCGCCGCATCAGGCGCACAGGCTCCCCCCCGGTCCCGACCGAGGCGCGGATCGTCCGCCGCAGATCCAGCGCCTCCCCCCGCCGTGCCGCCTTGCGCCGCCGCGACCGCCGGTCGCGCAGCGCCTGCCCCAAGGCCCGCGCCACCGCCTCCGCCTGCCGGATATCCTCGGGCGACACAACCTCGCGCAGGTCCTTGCGCCGCAGGTTGCGCGCCGCCGTCGCGATCAGCCGGCCCTCGCCATCACCCTCGGCCTCGCCTTCGCCAGCGGCTTCGGTCCCCGGCGCGGCCCCTGCCCCAAGGCCCGGCGCCCCCTCCCCCACCATGGCCGACCGCGCCGCTTGCGGCGTGCCTACGGGCACCGCCCGGCTGCGAACCCGCCCGCCATTGCGCCAATAGGCATCGAACAGCGCATCGAACCGCGCCCAATCCTCGGCGCAGCCGCAGGCCACCGCCTTCAGCGCCCGCCGCACCGCCGCCTCCTCCACCCCGGCCTCGACCAGCGCCGCCAGCGCCAGTTCCCCCTCGCCGATCCCCAGCCGGAACCCGTTCTCCCGCAGATGCGCCATGAACCCCACGACCCGCGCCGCAGGCCCCGCATCCCGCGCGGCAAAGCGGGTGACGCGCCCCCTCATGCCGCCCGCCCCGCAAGGCGCTGCGCCACCTCGGTCGTGATCGCCGCCCGGTCCCCCTGCGTCTTCAGCAAGGTCGCCAGCGCCACCTGCAAAACCCCCGCATCCTCCGTCAGGTCCGCAATCCCCAGCCCGGCCAGCGCCGCCGCGAAATCCAGCATCTCCGCCACGCCGGGCTTCTTCTCCAGCGCCTCCTTCCGCAGATCCTGCACGAAAGCCACGATCTGCGCGCCCAAGGCCGCCCCCACCTGCGGACAGCGCGCCTCAAGGATCGCCAGTTCCGTCGCCCGGTCGGGATAGTCGACATGCGCATACAAACACCGCCGCCGCAGCGCGTCCGACAGGTCGCGCGTCCCGTTCGCCGTCAGAATGACCATGGGCCGCGTCACGGCGCGGACCGTTCCCATCTCGGGAATGGTGATCTGAAAATCGGCCAGCACCTCCAGCAGATAGGCCTCGAATTCCTCATCCGCCCGGTCGATCTCGTCGATCAGCAGCACGGGCGGCACGGCTTGCCGGATCGCCCGCAACAGGGGCCGCTCCAAGAGATAGGCCTCCGAAAACAGCCGCGCCTCAACCGCGCTTCCCGTCTCGCCCCCCTCGGCCAGTGCCCGGATCGCCAAGAGCTGCCGCTGATAATTCCACTCATAGATGGCCTGCCCCGCGTCCAGCCCCTCATAGCATTGCAGCCGGATCAATTCGCAGCCCTTCCAGGCCGCCAGGGCGCGGGCGACCTCGGTCTTCCCCACACCCGCCGCCCCTTCCAGCAGCAACGGTCGCCCCAGCGCAAGCGCCAGATGCAACGCCATCGCAAGGTCGGGCGAGGCAACGTAGCCCTGCCCTGCAAGCCCGTCCTGCACCGTGCTGGCGGATGCCATCGAGAAACTCCCGCGGGTTCAATGGAAAGGGGGGTAAGGGGGGCCGTTGCCCCTGCCAGCGTTCACCCATGCAGGCCAAGGTCCCGCGCAATCTTCCAGATGCGCCAATGGTCATGCGGCATATGGGATTGCCGCAGACCGAACGCCCGAAACGCATCATGCACCGCGTTCGAGAATGCCGGAACCGACCCGACATTGGGGCTTTCCCCCACCCCTTTCGCCCCGATGGGATGGTGCGGGCTGGGCGTTTCGGTATGGTCCGTCGTGTAATGCGGCGTCTCCCATGCGGTCGGCAGGAAGAAGTCCATCAGCGTCCCGGTCTTGACGTTGCCGATCTCGTCATAGGCGATCTCCTGCCCCATCGCGATGGCATAGCCTTCTGTCGCCCCGCCATGCACCTGCCCTTCGATCACCATCGGGTTGATCCGGGTGCCGCAATCGTCCAGCGCATAGAACTGCCGCACCTCATGTTCGCCCGTATCCACGTCGATCTCCATCACGGCGATATAGGCCCCGAAAGGATAGGTCATATTCGGCGGGTCATAGTAGGACACCGCCTCCAGCCCCGGCTCGATGCCCGGAATGGCCTGATTATAGGCCGCATAGGCGATCTCCTTCATGGTCTTGAACCGCTCCGGCGCGCCTTTCACCTGAAACCGGTCCACATCCCATTCCAGATCACCTTCATGCACCTCTAGAAGCCACGCCGCGATCATCTGCGCCTTGGCCCGGATCTTCCGCCCGCACAGCGCCGTCGCCGCCCCTGCAACGGGCGTCGACCGGCTGCCATAGGTGCCAAGTCCGTAAGGCGCGGTATCCGTATCGCCCTCCTCCACCGTGATGCTGTCCGCGCTCAGCCCGATCTCCGTCGCGATGATCTGGGCGAATGTCGTGGCATGCCCCTGCCCTTGGCTGATCGTCCCAAGCCGCGCGATGGCAGACCCCGTCGGGTGAATGCGGATCTCGCAGCTATCAAACATCCCCATCCCGAGGATGTCGCAATTCTTCACCGGCCCCGCCCCCACGATCTCCGTGAAATGCGTCAGGCCAATCCCCAAAAGCTTGCGCGTCTTGCCCGCCTTGAAATCCTCCAGCCGCTGCGCCTGCTCGGCCCGCAGGCCCTTGTAATCCACCGCCTCCAGCGCCTTGTCCCAGGCGGTGTGGTAGTCGCCCGAGTCATATTCCCATCCCAGCGCCGACTGATAGGGGAACTGCTCCTTGCGGATGAAATTGATCCGCCGCAACTCGGCGGCGTCCATCCCCAACTCGATGGCCAGCACCTCGATCATCCGTTCGATGAAATAGGCGGCCTCCGTCACGCGAAAGGAACAGCGATAGGCAACCCCGCCGGGGGCCTTGTTCGTATAGACTCCGTCCACCCCCACATAGGCCACGGGGATGTCATAGCTGCCCGTGCAGATGTGGAAGAACCCCGCCGGAAATTTCGTCGGGTCCGCGCAGGCATCGAACGCCCCGTGATCCGCCGTCACATGGCAATGCAGCGCGGTGATCTTGCCGTCCTTCGTGGCGCTGATCCGGCCCTTCATCCAATAGTCCCGGGCAAAGGCCGTGGCCATCAGATTGTCCATCCGGTCCTCGACCCATTTCACGGGTTTCCCCGTCACGATGGAGGCGACGATGGCGCAGACATAGCCGGGATAGACCCCCACCTTGTTCCCAAACCCGCCCCCGATATCGGGCGACACGACGCGGATATTATGCTCCTCGATCCCGGAAAGGAGCGAGGCCACGGTGCGCACCACATGCGGGGCCTGAAACGTCCCCCAGACGGTCAGCTTGCCGTTCACCTTGTCCATGGAGGCCACGCATCCGCAGGTCTCCAACGGACAAGGGTGCGTGCGGTGATAATAGACCATCTCCTCGGCCACCACCTCGGACGCCCCGATGGCCTCTTCCGTCGCCTCCCTGTCGCCCGTCTCCCACAGGAAGATGTGGTTGTGATGCCGCCGCGGCCCATGCGCGCCCGACATGATCCCGTTCAGATCCTCGCGCAGCACCGGCGCGTCAGATTCCATCGCGGCGAAAGGGTCCACCACGACGGGCAGTTCCTCATACTCCACCTCGACCAACTCGATGGCATCGGCGGCGATATAGCGGTCGGTCGCCACGACAAAGGCCACCTCCTGCCCCTGAAACAGCACCTTGCCATCGGCCAGCACCATCTGCTTGTCGCCCGCCAGCGTCGGCATCCAGTGCAGGTTCAGCGGCGCCAGATCCGCCGCCGTCAGCACCGCCACCACACCGGGCAGCGCCCGCGCCGCATCGGCATTGATCGACGTCACCCGCGCATGGGCATAGGGCGAACGGACGAAATCGCCAAACAGCATCCCCTGCAACTTGATGTCGTCGACATAGTTCCCCTTGCCCTGGGTGAAACGCACATCCTCCACCCGCTTCCGGCTGGTCCCCATGCCCTTCAGATTGGCGATGCGCTCCTCGCGTGTCGGCGTCAGGTCGTTCATTCCGCAGCCTCCTTCGCATTCATCTCCGCCGAAGCGGCCAAGATCGCCTTCACGATGTTCTGGTATCCCGTGCAGCGGCACAGGTTCCCTGCCATGCCGAACCGCACCTCCTCTTCCGTGGGCGCAGGGTTCTCCTGCAGCAACCGATGCGCCCGGGTGATCATCCCCCGGCGTGCAATAGCCGCATTGCAGCCCGTGATGCTCGCCAGAACATCCGCTGCAGCACATGCAGCGCATCCGGCCCGCCAAGGCCCTCGATCGTGGTGATCTCCGCCCCGTCCGCCTGCGCCACGAAAACCGTGCAGGCCTTCACCGACCGCCCGTTCATGTCCACCGTGCAGGCACCGCAATGGCTGGTCTCGCAGCCGATATGCGGCCCCGTGATCCCCAGCCTTTCGCGCAGCGTATGGATCAGCAATTCCCGCGGTTCGGCCAGCACCTCATGCACCTCGCCATTCACCGTCAGGCTGACCTGCATCTTCTTTCCCATGACCATCCCCCCTCAGGCCCGCGCCCATGCCCGGGCAATCGCCCGGCCAAGGATCACGCCCGCCACATGCCGCTTGAATTCGATCGGTCCGCGATTGTCCTTCTGCGGGCCGATATCGGCCAGCATGGCCGCCACCGCCGCCTTCACCGCCGCTTCCCCACAATCGCTCCCCACCAGCGCCGCCGCCGCCGCCTCCGACCAGACCGGCACATCCGAAAGGTTCGTCATCGCCACCGATGCGCTCGCCACTTTGCCCCCGGATTTGGTCAACAACACCGCCGCCGCCGCCGTGGCATAGTCCCCGATCTTGCGCTTCTGCTTTTCATAGGCATAACCGCCGGCCGCCACAGGCACGGTGATCCGCGTCAGGATCTCGTCCTCCGCCCGTTCCGTCGCATATAGCCCGTGATAGAAGTCCCGCGCCGCCACATCGCGGCTTCCGCCGGGGCCCACCAGCGTAAAGCTCGCATCCAGACATTGCATCAACCCCGGCATGTCATTGCCCGGATCGCCATTGGCCACATTGCCCCCCACGGTGCCAACATAGCGCACCTGCGGATCTGCGATCTGCAACGCCGCCTCGCGCAGCAGGGGCACCGCCTTCGCCAGCCCCTCATGCCCGATCAGATCCGCCTGCGTCACCATCGCCCCGATGGTCACCCGGCCAGCCTCGACGGTGATCCCTTTCAACTCGGCCACCGCCTGCAGGTCCACCAGATGGCCCACCTCCGCCATCCGCAGCTTCATCATCGGGATCAGGCTATGCCCCCCCGCGATGACCCGCGCCTCATCGCCATGTTCCGTCAAAAGGCCGATGGCCGACGCAAGGTCGCCCGGCCGGTGATACTCAAAGGCCGATGGTATCATGTGGTCCTCCCGCCCTGCGTCCGTCCCGCGCAGTTGGGGAAAAGCTATTGCCGCAGCCCCGCCTGTTGAGGGGCGACGAACCAATGCGGCGCTGTTTTGCACGAAATGCGAAATGCCCGCACGAACTGCGACAGCGCTACAGACCCAACGCCTCGCGCAGGTCCGCCAGCCGCGCCCGGCTGACCGGAATGCGCAGGCCCTCGGCCCCTTCAACGCTGCATTGGCCGGAATCCTTCTGCCGCTCGAACCGCACCACATGGGCCGGGTTCAGAAGGAAACTGCGATGCACCCGCAGGAAACCAAGCGGGGCCAGCCGCTCCTCCGCCTCGGAAATCGACCAGGGGCAGAACAGCGTCTCCGCCCCCTTCTGCAGCATCGTGTAATGCCCCTCGGCCCGCAGGGCGGAAACCGCCGCCGGATCAAGGAAATAGGTCCGCCCCTCGCGCTCATGCGGGATGCGCAGCGCGACAGGCTCCGCCCGCGGTGCCGCTGGCGCGGTCTTCGCTGCCTCCGCCGGGGCGGCAACCGCCACAGCCGCCCCCTCTTCCGCCGAAGGCGCGAAGGTGATCCCCGTCAGCAGGAAGGCCGCCGAAATCACAAAGGCCGACAGCGTCACCAGAATGGCCAGCGTCTCGTTGCTCAGCGCAGGCCCGATCGCGCCGGCATCGCCATCAGGCAGGAAATCCGTCCCCGCCATGGCGATGAAATGCACCATCACCACCGCCAACCCAAAGCACACCGTCCCAAGGATGATGTTCTTCCGCCCCCGCTCGGAATAGGCCACCCGCACCGCCAGCACCGGCAACACGACCGAGGCCGCAATCGCCCCCGCCACGCCCAGCGGCGTATAGACCGGGCGGCACAGTTCCATCCCCGACATCCCGATGTAATGCATCAGCGATATGCCCAGCCCGATGATCGCCCCCGCCAGCGCAAGGCTGCGCGGCGTGCGCGTCCGGAAATGCAGGATCAGCAGCGCAAGCCCCGTCATCAGGATCGCCACCAGCGCCGAAACCAGCGTCGTCAGCAGGTCATAGCTGTACAGGATCGGCAGTTGCAGCCCCAGCATCGCCACGAAATGCATCGACCAGATGCCCCCGCCCAGCGCGACCGCCGCCATCGACACCGCCACCTTGCGCTGGGTCACCGACAGCCGCGATACGCCCCGCGTCAGCGACAGCCCCGTGAACCCCGCCATCAGGGCCACGGCAAGGGCCGCCACCACAAGACGCCAGTCATGGCTGAACTCAAGCACCCGGCAGCCTCCCCGCCAACGGACCGCGCCTCAGCTTACAACCCGCAAGGCCAGACCGAAAGCACCGACCGAAGCCATCGAACGCACCCTCACCCCTGCTCTGGCCCGGCCTGTTCCACCCCCCACCACCGCTTGGTATGGCGCAGATGCTGCGCAATCGCCTCTGCCGCCTGCTCTGCATCGCGGGCCTCCAGCGCGGCGATGATCTCCAGATGCTCGGTCATGGCCGAAACGATCCGGTCCGGCAGAAAGGGGCGCTGCGTCTGGATCACGGCGATCCGGTCGCGGTTCTCGTCATAGATGCGGCCCATGACACCGGGGCCAAGCCCCCGCGCCATCAGATCATGCAGCGACAGATCCGTCAGGATCGCCCGCCGCTGCATTTCCGGCGTCACCGCCGTCTCGGCCGCATCGCGCAGGCGCAGATGCGCCGCCCGCAGATCGGCAAGCGGCATCTCCGCCCCGCGCGCGATCAGCCGCCGCGCGCCCTCGGCATCCAGCAGCGCGCGCAACTCCAGACATTCCCGCGTCATCCCGGGGCTGGCCTGCATCACCATCAACCCGCGCTTGGGCAGCACCGTCACCAACCCCGGCCCCTCGGCCCGTTTCACCGCCTCGCGCACCGCGGCCATGGGAAAGCCCAGCCGCTCCACCAGCATCGGCATCGACAGGAACATCCCGCTGGGCAATCGGCCATCGCGCAACTGCGCCAGCAGCGCCTGATGCGCCTGATCCGTCAGCTTCGCCTCCGATGCCGTCCCGTCCGCCACACCTTCCGCCGCCCCGCCCGGGCCGATCACATCCGCCATCTCTCCCCCCCAGCCACCTCTGCGGCCACCACAGCAGCCTTCACTCATCCGGCACCGGATTGTCGCCCTTTGCCTGAAACTGTTTCTCGTCCCACGCAGGTATCCACAATGTGACATTGCGCGTAACATTTTACCTGCGACATTACGCGATGCACCAAAAGAGTCCATCCCCCTGGCAGGCCAAGACCAACAGGTGAAAGGACCGGCCCATGTCGCGCTCCAACAGGAAACTGCGCCGCGCGCAGGAGGGAAAAGATGACATCCGTTTCACATGCAGAAGACTTCACCGCCGATACCGATGCCCTGCGCCCGGTCACGGCTGACGAGAAAAGCTGGGGTTGGTTCGCCATCTTCAACGTCTGGGCCAATGACGTGCAGTCGCTCTTCGGCTACACGCTGGTGGCCTCGCTCTTCATCGCCTACGGCGTCAGCGGCTGGACAGCCTTCGCCGCCCTGATCGCCGCCGGGCTCTTCGTCATGTTCCTCGTGAACCTGTCGGGGGCTGCGGGTGAAAGATACGGCATCCCCTACCCCGTCTTTGCCCGCGCCAGCATGGGCACCGCCGGGGCGAAACTGCCCGCTGTCCTGCGCGCCGTGGTGGCGGTGTTCTGGTATGGCGTCCAGGTCCACTTCGCCTCCACCGCGCTCTCGCTGCTGATCCGTCTGGTCACCGGGGCCGAAGGCGGGGGCAGCTTCCTCGGGATGGGCACCATCGACTGGATCTCCTTCCTCGTCGTCTGGGCCTTCCATATCGCCATCTTCTGGCGCGGCATGGGCTGGGTCGAAAGCTTCCTGAACTTCGCCGGTCCCTTCGTCTATGCCGTGATGATCGGCCTTGTCGTCGTGCTGTGGTTCAAATCCGATGGCCAGCTTCTGCACCATGCCCAGACCATCTTCGCCAATCCCGAAGCGACCTGGGGCACCGAATTCGCGGGCTTCATCGCCATCATCGGCACCATGGTCGCCTATTTCGCCGCGGTGATGATCAACTTCAGCGACTTCTCCCGCTATGCCCGCAACAAAGAGGCGATGATCAAGGGCAACCTCGCCGGCCTGCCCTTCAACATGATCCTCTTCTCGGCGCTGGCCCTGCTCACCACCGCGGGCGCGGCGGCGGTCTATGGCGAACAGATCATCAACCCGACGGAAATCGTCGAACGTACCGACAGCGTCCTTCTGGGCGTCATCGCCGCCATCACCTTCTTCGCGGCCACCGTCGGCATCAACCTTGTCGCCAACTTCATCCCCGCCGTGAACGGCATCGCCAACCTCGCGCCCGAACGGATCGGCTTCCGCAAGGCGGGCCTGATCACCTCGGTCTTCGCCCTCGTGATCGGCGGCCTCTGGACGGCGGTGATCAGCGAGATCGGCATCGCGGGCTTCGTCAACACGCTGGGCGCGATGCTGGCCCCGCTCTACGGCATCCTGATCGCGGACTACTACCTGATCCGCAAGCAAAGCCTGAACCGCGACGATCTCTACAACATGGATGGCGGGCGCTATCACTATGGCAACGGCTGGCACAAGAACGCCTTCATCGCCTTCGCCATCGCCGCCGTCTTCTCGGTTGCCACCGTCTGGGTGCCCGCGCTTGGCCAACTCGAAGGCTATGGCTGGGTGATCGGCGCGGTGCTGGGCGGGGTGATCTATCACGCCCGCTGCAAGGGCCGGATCGCCGTCTGACCGGCACGCCGCAACGCCACCTCGGGGGGCGGGCCCTCGGCCCGCCCTTCCCTATTCCGGGCGCAGGATCCGTTCCGCCGCCCGCAGCGCCAGCGCCGCCACCGTCAGCGACGGGTTCACCGCGGCCGAGGTCGGCAGGACCGAGGCATCGACGATGAACAGATTGTCCAGATCATGCGCCCGCAGATCGGCATCCACCACCGAAACCGCCGGATCGGCGCCCATCCGCGCCGTGCCGCATTGATGGCTGGGCTTCGATTTCGGAAACCCGCGCGACAGCACGATGGGCCAACCCGCCCACCGCATCGCCCGCTTCAGCCGCCCCACCAGCAGATCATGCGCCTCGGTATTGGTGCGCCGCCAATCCAGCACCACGCCCCCGTCCCGCCACATCACGCGTGAATTCGGATCCGGCAGATCCTCCGACATCGCCATGATATGGATCGAATGATCCGCCACATGCCGCGCCAGCCACAAGGGCAGCCCCGCCTCGCCCGCCAATATCGGCCCGGTGATCCGCCCCAGCATCTGGATATTCCCCAAAGGCTCCCCACCCGGCCCGCCCGTCAGATACAAGTCATTGATCTGGATGGTCTTTTCATAGACCGACCGGTTCCGCCTGAGCGGGTTCCACGCCACCATCCCGGTCAGGTTGTGGTTCATGAAGTTCCGCCCCACTTGATCGGACGCATTCGCCAACCCGCGCGGATGCCCCTCGCTTGCCGATGCCAACAGCAGCGCCGCCGACATCACCGCCCCGGCACAGAGGCAGACGACGGGCGCAGAGATCACCTCGCGCCGCCCGTCCCGCTCCACCTCCACCCCCGTCACCCGCCGCCCCTCGGCCAGCAGCCGCACCACCCGCGTGCCTGTCACCAGTTCCACATTCGGGTATCGCAACGCCTCGGCCAGCCCGCAGCTTTCCGCATCCGACTTGGCCCCCGTCGTATCGGGAAACGCATCCCAGGTCGTCGGCGCGCGCTTCAACCACGCTTCGACATCCACCCCCAAAGGCAGCGCCGAAACATGCAGCCCCTGCGCCCCGAACGCCGCCCGCAATGCCGCGATATCCGGCTCATCCGGCACGGGGGCAAAGGGATAGGGCGCGGATCGCGGCGGCTCGGTCGGATCGCCCGCCGCATCACCCCGCACCCGATACAACTGCTCGGCCCGGGAATAGAACGGCTCCAGCACGTCATAGCCAAAGGGCCATCCCGGCGTGACACCCCCCATATGCCGCATCGGCGCGAAATCCGCTTCGCGATAGCGCAGCAGCACCGCGCCATAGAACTTGGTATTCCCGCCCACACAGGCATAATTGCCGGGGTTGAAGGCCCGCCCCTCGGCATCGCGCCACGTCTCTTTCGGCTTGAAATGTCCGCGCTGAAAGATCGCCGCCGGATCGCGCGCCTCTGGCCCGTCAACCAGCCGCTCGCCCCGTTCCAGAATGACGATCCGCCGCCCCGAAGGTGCCAGCCCCGCCGCCAGCGTCGCCCCGCCCATGCCGGACCCGATGATCAGAATATCCGGCTGCATCCGCACCCTGCCCGTCTTGCCTGTCCGCCCCGTGCTGCACCAGTCCTGCGCCCTTGTCCAGTTGCGCCGCCGTTACAAAAGCTTCACTCGCCCGGCCATGAGATTTCTATTATTCCTGAATTATGGAAATGAATCACGCCGCCCATGCCTTCGCCACGCTCGGCCACCCGGACCGGCTCGCCGTGTTCCGCCTGCTCAACCGCTTTGCCCCGCGCGGGGCACGGCCCACCGAAATCGCCGCCGCGCTGAACCTGAAGCCCAACACCCTGTCGCACCATCTGGCCGACCTCACCGTCGCGCGCCTGATCACCGTCACCCGGCAGGGCCGCTCGCTCTACTACGCCGTCAACCTTGACGTGACCGAATCCCTGATCGGCTACCTCGCGCTCGACGTGGGCCGCGCCCGCCCCGACCTGCTCTCTCCCCTTCTCGCCCCGGCAAGGGATCCCGCCCTGCGCGACACCGGTTTCAATGTCCTCTTCATCTGCTCCGGCAACTCCGCCCGCTCCATCATGGCCGAGGTTCTGCTGCGCGATCTGGGCGAAGGGCGCCTTCGCGCCTTCTCCGCCGGCACCCGCCCGAACAGCGCGCTGAACCCCGTCACCCTCGATATCCTCACCCGCAACGGGCATGACGTGTCAGGCCTGCGCTCCAAACACATCTCGGAATTCCAGCAGCCCGCCTCGCCCACGATGGATTTCGTCTTCACCGTCTGCGACACGGCGGCCGCCGAGGAATGCCCCCCCTGGCCCGGCCAGCCCATCACCGGCCATTGGGGCCTGCCTGACCCGGCCTGCGCCACCGGCACCGATGCCGAACGCGCCCTCGTCTTTGCCCAGACCTATGCCGCCCTGCGCCGCCGCATCACGGCCTTCGTCGCCCTCCCCTTCGACACGCTGACCCGCCTGTCGCTGCAAACCCAGGTTGACGCCATCAGCGCCACCCCCATCACCGAACCGAAAGGCTGATCCCATGCCCCGCATCGCGCTCAACGGCCTTGGCCGGATCGGCAAGCTTGTCCTGCGCAACCTGATCGACCATGGCGCAGGTGGCGAAATCGTTCTCCTCAACGATCCCGCAGGCGATGCCGAACAGCATGCCCTCCTGATGGAATTCGACAGCGTCCATGGCCGCTGGCAAACCCCCGTCACCCATGCCCCCGGCACGCTGGTCCTCAACGGCCAACCCATCCGCCTGACGCAGGAACGAACGCTCGACGCCCTCCCCCTCGCCGCCATGGGCATTGATCTGGTGGTCGATGCGACAGGCGTCTTCAAGACCGCCGCCAGGATCGCCCCCTACTACACCGCCGGGGTGAAAGGTCGTCGTTCTGCCCTGGTCAAGGATGGCGGCGCGCTGAACCTTGTCTACGGCGTCAACCATCACCTTTACGACGGCAGCCACTCCTCATCACCGCCGCCTCCTGCACCACCAACTGCCTCGCCCCCGTGGTAAAGGTCATCCACGACTCCCTCGGCATCCGCCACGGCTCCATCACCACGATCCATGATGTCACCAACACCCAGACCATCGTCGACCGCCCGGCCAAGGATATGCGCCGCGCCCGCTCGGCCCTTCTGAACCTGATCCCCACCACCACCGGATCGGCCACCGCCATCACGCTCATCTACCCCGAACTGAAAGGCCGCCTGAACGGCCACGCCATCCGCGTGCCGCTTCTCAACGCGTCCCTCACCGATTGCGTGTTCGAGGTGAGGCGGCAGACCACCGCCGAAGAGGTGAACGCCCTGTTCAAAGCCGCGTCCGAAGGCCCGCTCAAAGGCATCCTCGGTTATGAAACGCGCGCCTTGGTGTCATCGGATTTCACCAACGATCCCCGCTCCGCCATCATCGACGCGCAATCCACGATGGTCACGGGCGGCACGCAGGTGAAGGTCTACGCCTGGTATGACAATGAATGGGGCTATGCCTGTCGATTGGCCGACATCACCCGCATGGTGGCGGCCTCGCTGTGACCAGCCTCAACCCGATGCGCGCCTATATCGCCGTGACGGCGGCCTATTGGGCCTTCATGCTGTCCGATGGGGCGCTCAGGATGCTGGTGCTGCTGCACTTCAACGCGCTGGGCTTCTCGCCCCTCCAACTGGCATGGCTGTTCCTGCTCTACGAACTCGCAGGAATCCTCACCAACCTGGCCGCAGGCTGGCTCGCCGCCCGCTTTGGCCTCGCCGCGACGCTCCATGCCGGGCTCGCCTTGCAGATCGCGGCCCTCATCGCCCTGTCGCAACTCGATCCCGCATGGGCCATCGCCACATCGGTGATCTTTGTCATGGCGGTTCAAGGGGTATCCGGCGTCGCCAAGGACCTCGCCAAGATGTCCTCCAAATCCGCCGTCAAACTGCTGGCCCCCACCGAAGACGGAGGCCTGTTCCGCTGGGTCGCCCTGCTGACGGGATCGAAGAACGCGGTCAAAGGGGCGGGCTTCTTCCTCGGCGCGGCCCTGCTGGCGGTCGCGGGTTTCCAAGCCGCGCTCTGGGCCATGGCCGCCGTGCTGACCACCATCCTGATCGCGGTCCTGCTGTTCCTGCCAAAGGGCCTGCCGGGGCGCATGAAATCGGCCGAGGCTTGGGGTGGCTGGCGTTCGCCCGACGCGCGCATCAACCGCCTGTCGCTGGCGCGCCTGTTCCTCTTCGGCGCGCGGGATGTCTGGTTCGTCGTGGGCATCCCGGTCTACTTCCAGGCCGTCCTGTCGGACGGAACCCCCGACAGCCGCCGCGCCGCCTTCTTCCTGATCGGCGGCTTCCTCGCGCTCTGGATCATCGCCTATGGCGCGGTGCAGGCCATGGCCCCCCGCATCCTCGGCGGCAAGGCCCAAGCCCTGACCGCCACCACGCAAAAGGCAGCGCTCTGGTCCGGCCTGCTGGTCCCCATCCCCTTTGCCCTCGCCGCCCTCGCCCTCTGGGCGGGCGGCCCTTCCCCTTGGCTGACCGCCACGCTGATCGCGGGGCTTCTGGCCTTCGGCTTCGTCTTCGCGGTGAACTCCTCGGTCCATTCCTACCTGATCCTCGCCTTCGGGCAGGCCGACCGGATCACCCGCGACGTGGGCTTCTACTACATGGCCAATGCCGCGGGCCGCCTGATCGGCACGCTGCTTTCGGGCCTCAGCTACCATTGGGGCGGCCTGCCCGCCTGCCTTGCCACCGCAGGCCTCATGGCGCTGGCGGCCTGGCTTGCCACCCGCCGCCTGCCCGCCACCGTCACCGCCCAAGCCACCCACTGACAGGGGCGGGCAAAGGGCGCGCAATTCCCGATACATTCAATCGGGTATTTACTTTTCCAAGTTTTTTTGTCAGGAAGCACCCAGCCAGCCCGCAGGGCAAGCCGATCCACCCTCATCCAAGGCTGATCACGCCCCCTTCCGCTGGCCCCTGCGCTGACCCTGCCCTCCGGCATCGTGCATCGGCCCCCCGAACCCGGAGCTTTCCCATGACCCGCGCCGCCGCCCTGCTGCTCTGCACCTCCCTCGCCACCCCGGCCCTCGCCGCCGATCCCGCCGCCAGCGATCCCGCCGCCGTCGTCGCCAATTATGCCGACATCGCCGCCGCGGGCTATGGCGACAGCCTGACCACCGCGCAGGCCCTGCAATCCGCCGTCGCCGCCCTCATCGCCACCCCGTCCGAGGCCACCCTCACCGCCGCCCGCAGCGCATGCATGGCTCGCCTCCCGCATCCCCTATCAACAGACCGAGGTCTTCCTGGCTTCGGCAACCCCATCGTCGATGATTGGGAAGGCAAGGTGAATTCCTGGCCGCTGGACGAAGGCCTGATCGACTATGTCGATCCCGGCTACGGCGTGAACGAGGAAAACTCCCTCGCGCAACTCAACATCATCGCCACCCCGAAATTCACCCTCTCCGGCACCGAAATCGACGCCACCACCATCACCCCGGCCCTGATCGCCGACACCCTGCACGAAGCCGACGGGATCGAGGCTAACGTCGCCTCCGGCTATCACGCCATCGAATTCCTGCTCTGGGGGCAGGATCTGAACGGCACTGAACCCGGCGCAGGCAACCGCCCCCATACTGATTTCATCCAGGGTGACGGCTGCACCAACGGCAATTGCGACCGCCGCGCCGCCTATCTGAAGGCCGCGACGGATCTGCTCGTCGCCGATCTGGAATACATGGCCGCCGCATGGGCACCGGGCGGCGAAGGCCGCGCCGCCGTGACCGCCGATCCGCAGGCCGGGCTTCTGGCCATGCTCACCGGCATGGGCAGCCTCTCCTATGGCGAACAGGCGGGCGAGCGGATGAAGCTTGGCCTGATGCTGAACGACCCGGAAGAAGAACATGACTGCTTCTCCGACAACACCCATAACAGCCACTTCTATGATGGCCTTGGCATCCGCAACGTCTATCTCGGCAGCTACACCCGCGTCGATGGCAGCACCGTCTCCGGCCCCTCGCTGTCAGACCTCGTCGCCGCCGCCGATCCCGCTGTCGATACCCGGCTGAAGGCCGAACTCGATGCCTCCGTCGCCGCGCTGCAGGCCATCAAGACCGCCGCCGAAGGGGGCTTCGCCTATGACCAGATGCTCGCCCCGGGCAGCGCCGAGGGCGAGGCGCTGATCATGGGGGCCGTCAATGCCCTTGTGACGCAGACCGCCTCGATCGACCGCGCGGTGGCCACGCTGGGCCTGTCCCAGATCCACTTCGAAGGCTCTGACAGCCTCGACAATCCTGGCGCGGTCTTCCAGTAACCCCCTCCGCTGCGCGGCCCCGCGCGGGTTGCGCAGCGCCACCCCCAAGGCCCCCCTACCCAAGGCCAATTCGGCCAAAAGGCACCCGCCATGCTCCGCCCCCTTCTCCTCGTCCTCCTGACCGCAACCCCCGCCCTGTCGCAAACGCTGGACGATCCGCATCTCTCCACCCTGCCCCGCACCGCCGCCGAAGCCGCCCGCATCAAGGCCATCCTCGCCCCGCCCACCGATTTCACCCAACCCGAACCCTTCGAGGGCCTCTCCGCCGGGGCCGCCACGGTGCGCGCGCGCGGCAATGCCGATGCCTTCAGCCAATCCTCGGCCAACATGCCGTTTGACCATGAAATGCGCTTCAAGCTGGGCAATGCGCTGTTTCGCAAGACATGGGTCGCCTCGCCCGCCTCCACCCTCGCCTCGATGGGCTCGGCCCGCTTTACAACAACGCCGCGCACCAGGATTGCCACCTGAAGGACGGACGCGGCCACCCGCCCGAAGGCCCCGCCGATGGCCGCGTGTCGATGTTCCTGCGCCTCTCCATCCCCGCCGATACCGGCCCCGCCGATATCGCCGAATGGATCGCCACCGCCCCCGATCCACCTGGCGGCCAGTTGCAGGATCTCGCCGCCCCCGGCCACCATGCCGAAGGCCGGATGGACATCACCTATACCGATCTTCCCGTCCCCCTTGCCGATGGCACCGTCATCACCTGGCCAGCCCAGCTATGCCTTCGCCGATCCCGCCTATGGCCCCCCCCGACCCGCGCCACGATGCTCTCGCCCCGCGTCGCGCCGCAGATGATCGGCCTCGGCCTCCTCGAGGCGATCCCGCCGCCGACATCCTCGCCCTCGCCGACCCGGACGATGCGAATGGCGACGGCATCTCGGGCCGCGCGCAGATCGTCCCTTCCGTCGAATTCGGCACCCCCATGCTGGGCCGCTTCGGCCTCAAGGCCGGCGCCCCCACCGTGCGCGAACAATCCGCCGCCGCCTTCGCAGGCGACATGGGCCTCCACCCCCCTCACCCCGAACCCTGGGGCGATTGCACCCCCGCGCAGAGCACCTGCCGCGCCGCCCGCCACGGCCAGGAACCCGGCATCCGCGACGGGCTCGAGGTTGATGGCGAAAGCCTCGACCTCGTCACCTTCTATTCCCGCAATCTCGGCGTTCCCGAACGCCGCCGCGTCGATGATCCGCAGGTGCTGCGCGGCAAGGAACTCTTTCACACCCTCGGCTGCGCCGCCTGCCACACCCCCAAGCACGTCACCCACCGCCTGACCGATCAGCCGGAACAAAGCTTCCAGCTGATCTGGCCCTATACCGACCTTCTGCTGCACGACATGGGCGAAGCCCTTGCCGACAACCGCCCCGAAGGCCGCGCCACGGGCCGCGAATGGAAAACCCCGCCGCTCTGGGGCATCGGCCTGACCGAACAGGTCAGTGGCCATACCCAATTCCTGCATGATGGCCGCGCCCGCACCCTGCTCGAGGCGATCCTCTGGCATGGAGGCGAGGCGGAACCCGCCCGCGACGCCACCATCGCCCTGCCCAAAGCCGACCGCGATGCCCTCATCGCCTTTCTGGAAAGCCTCTGATGCTGCGCCCCCTCATCCTCTCCCTTGCACTCACGCTCGCGGCCCTCACCGCCCCGCCCGCCGCCCGCGCCGACGTGGCCGCGGTGGTGCAACATCACGCCCTGCCCGGCTATGCCACCCTTGCCGAGGCCGCCTCCGCGCTGGATGCAGCGGCACAAACCGATTGCACGCCCGCCGCGCTGGCCCCTGCCTGGAACGCCACTTTCGATGCCTGGATGGCGGTCCAGCACCTGCATCTCGGCCCGGTCGAAGATGCGGGCCGCGGCCTTGCCATCCATTTCTGGCCCGATCCCAAGGGGCGCGGTCGCGCCGCCCAGCGCGCCCTGCTGGCCGGGGATCCCGCCACCCTCACCCCCGAAACCTTCGCCGATCAATCCGTCGCCGCGCGCGGCCTGATGGCGCTGGAACGCCTGCTCTTCCCAGGCGCCGACGCCCTGCAAGGCGACACCTGCACCCTGATCCGCCTGACCACCGCCGATCTCGCCCGCACCACCACCGAAATTGCCACCCTCTGGCAACAGGGCTTCGCCACCAGCCTCACCACCGCGGGCGAACCCGGCAACACGCGCTTCCTGTCGCAGGCCGAGGCACGGCAGGCCCTTCTCACCCAACTCACCACCGGTCTCGAACAACTCGCCGATCAACGCCTTGGCCGCCCCTTGGGCAGCTTCGACAAACCCCGCCCCGATCTGGCCGAGGCGCATGCCTCCGCCCGCAGCCTGCGCAATGTGACCCTCTCCCTTCAGGCCCTGCGCGACCTCACGCTCAATCTGGCCCCCGACAGCCCGAAATCCCTCGCCGCCTTCGACACCGCCCTCGCCCGCGCCGCCGCGCTGAACGATCCCGCCCTTGCCGGGGTCGCCGATCCCGCGGGCCGCCTGCGGATCGAGATCCTCCAGCAATCCATCCGCGCCACCCGCGATGCCGTGCTGGCCGAACTGCCCCCGAAACTGGGCGTCGGCATCGGCTTCAACGCTCTGGACGGGGATTGACATGACCTCGCGCCGCTCCGTCCTTGCCGGTCTCGCCGCCCTCTGCCTGCCCGCGCCAAGCTGGGCCGATGTCGGAAGCCCCCGCTTCCTCGCCGCCGCGAAACAGGGCGAGGCCTACCGCCTCCACGGCCTCACCGCCGAAGGCGAAAGCCTCTTCTCCCTGCCCCTGCCCGCCCGGGGCCATGCCGCAACCGCCCATCCCGACCAGCCCCTCGCCGTGGCCTTCGCCCGCCGCCCGGGCGTCTTCGCGCTGGTCCTCGATTGCCGCGACGGTCGCCTGATCTCCACCCTCACCCCCCCGCCGGGCCGCCAGTTCAACGGCCACGGCGCCTTTTCCGCCGATGGCGAGGTTCTCTACACCTCCGAAGTCATCGCCGACACCTCCGAAGGCCGCGTCGGCCTCTGGGATACCCGCCGCTTCACCCGCATTGGCGAGGTGCCCTCCGGCGGCATCGGCCCGCATGACATGAAGCGTTTGCCGGATGGCAGCCTCGTCATCGCCAATGGCGGCATCGCCACCGATCCGCGCGACCGCACGAAACTCAACATCCCCGACATGCGCCCCAACCTGACCCTGCTGTCGCAAGATGGCGCAATGCGCGATCAGGCCGCGCTCGCCCCCGCGCTGAATCGCAATTCCATCCGCCACCTCGCCCTCGCCCGCGACGGCAGCATCGCCTTTGCCATGCAATGGGAAGGCGATGCCGCCGAAACCGTGCCGCTTCTGGGCCTCTGGTCGCCCGGCCAATCCCCCATCCTCTGCCCCGCCCCGGAAACCGAACAGCCCCGCATGCAGGGCTATGCAGGTTCCATCGCCGTGGCCACCGATGGCCGCATCGGCCTCACCTCCCCGCGCGGCGGGCTGGCGCAGGTCTTCGCCCCCGATGGCCGCTTTCTGGCCAGCCATGCCCGCCCCGACATCTGCGGTCTGGCAGCACTTCCCACAGGCGGCTTTCTGGCCAGTGACGGGATGGGCGCGCTTCTGCGCATCACCGATGAAATGGCCGCGCTGCACACCCACCCCCTCGCCTGGGACAACCACATCGTCACGCTGGCCTGACCCTGCCCTCGCGCCGCAACAGCCCGCGCGCGAAAGGGCTTCCATTTCCCATACCACTTGGTCTATTAAATGCCATGCCCACCGCCCCCATCCCCCTTTCCCCGGCCCCTCCCCGCCCGCGCGGCCGCCCCGCCACGCCCCCCGACGCGGCCGAAGCCCGCCAGCGCCTGATCCGCGCGGGGCTGATCTTCCTGACGGAACGGGGCTACGGCGCGAGCGCGCTGGAAGACATCCTGCACAGCGCCGCCATCACCAAAGGGGCCTTCTACCACTATTTCGACAGCAAGGCCGATTTCGCCGATACCCTGATCTCGGCCTATCACGACCATTTCGCCCGCAGGCTGGATCGCCGCCTTCTCGACCCGGATCTCGCCCCGCTCGACCGCCTCCGCGCCTTTACCGAAGATGCCGAATCCGGCATGGCGCGGCACGGCTTCCGGCGCGGCTGCCTGATCGGCAATCTCGGGCAGGAAATGGGCGCGCTCCCCGAAGCCTTCCGCGCCCGCCTGACCGCCGTCCTCGCCGACTGGCAGGCCCGCACGGCCGCCTGCCTTACCCTCGCCCGCAATGATGGCACCCTCTCCCCCCGCCACGATCCCACGCTTCTGGCCGAATTCTTCTGGACAGGCTGGGAAGGCGCCGTCCTGCGCGCCAAGCTTGACGCCGGCCCCGCCCCCCTGCGCCGCTTCCGCCAGCAATTCTTCGCCCTCCTCGCGCCCTGACGCCCGAAAGACCCAACGAAAGGCCCCGCAATGTTCGACGCCATCCTGATCGAGAAAACCGAAACCGGCCAATCCGCCCACCTCGCCCGGCTGTCGCCCGATCAGTTGCCGCAGGGCGACGTGACCGTCGATGTCGGCTGGTCCACGCTGAACTACAAGGATGCGCTGGCCATCACCGGGGCCTCGCCCGTGGTGCGCAGCTTTCCCATGGTCCCGGGGATTGATCTGGCCGGTCGCGTCTCGGCCAGCGATCACCCCGATTTCCGCCCCGGCGACCGCGTGGTGCTGAACGGCTGGGGCGTCGGCGAACGCCACTGGGGCGGCCTTGCCGGGCAGGCCCGTCTGAATGGCGACTGGCTCATCCCCCTGCCCGATGCCCTGTCCACCCGCGCCGCCATGGCCATCGGCACGGCAGGCTATACCGCCATGCTCTGCGTGCTGGCCTTGGAACGCCACGGCATCACGCCCTCCTCGGGCGAGGTGGTGGTGACAGGGGCCGCGGGCGGTGTCGGCAGCATCGCCACCGCCCTGCTGGCCCGCCGCGGCTATCAGGTCGCCGCCGTCACCGGCCGCCCGGCCGAGGCCGATTATCTGCGCCACCTCGGGGCCGCCACCATCGTCGACCGGGCCGAGCTTTCCGCCCCCGGCAAACCCTTGGCGCGCGAACGCTGGGCCGGGGCCGTCGACGTGGCAGGCGGCACCGTGCTGGCCAATGTCCTTGCCGCCATGCGCTATCGCGGCGTCGTCGCCGCCTGCGGCCTTGCCGCCGGAATGGACCTGCCCACCACCGTCGCCCCCTTCATCCTGCGCGGCGTGACCCTCGCCGGGATCGACAGCGTCATGTGCCCAAAGGCCGAACGCATCGCCGCATGGTCCCACCTCGCCCGCGAACTCGACCTCGCGCTGCTCGAAGAGATGACCACCGAAATCGCCCTTGGCGATGTCATCGCCACCGCCCCAGCCTTCCTCAAGGGCCAGATCCGCGGGCGGATCGTCGTGCCGCTCGATCCCGCCATCGCCTGATCCCGCCATGTCAGCCCCCGCCACGACTGAAGCCCCGCCCGAATGGCTGGCCCTGCTGGCCGCCTTCGACGCGGCCTATGGACAGGCCGCCGATGCGGGCAGCGCCCCCATCGCCGACCACGCCGCCCGCCTGCGGCAGGGCCTCGCCCGCGTGCAGGCAGGCCCGCCCCGCCTCTCGCCGCGCCCCGCCGCAGACAAGCCCGTCACCCGCTGGCTGCCCACCGCGCTTGCCGCCGCCACCCGCGGCCCCTGCGCCGACATGGCCCTCGCGCTTCTTGCCGTGGCCGACCGGTTGACCTGGGAATACGGCTACACCTCCCTGCCCGAGGCCCTCGCCCGCGATTACGCCTATTGCGAAATCCTCGGCCCTCAAGGGCCTGTCCTTGCCGATGACCTGATCCTTGGCCTCGTCCTTTTTGCCCCCGGCACGCATTACCCGCCCCATCACCACAAGGGGATCGAGGAAAGCTACCTCGCCCTCTCGGGCCGCTGGTCGCAGAACCACGCCGCCAGCCATGCCCCCGGCAGCCTCGTGCTGAACCCGCCCGCGACGGAACATGAAATCACCACCGGCAGCGCAGGCCCCTGCCTGCTGGCCTATGGCTGGATGGGCGATCCCCACCGCCTCGCCGCGCCGGGGATGGTGCTGTCCTGATCCGCCCCCTCAGGCGTTCAGATCCTGCAACAGGCGGCCATGCTTGCGCACCTCGGCCAGCACCTGCTCGAAGGTGGTCACGCCACGCCCGCGCAGCATGGTCAGCATCTTCAGGAACGCATCCGCCGTCGCCACCGCATCGCCCAGCGCCGTATGCCGCGCCTCTTCCGAAATCGTGATGCCCAGCCGATGCGTCAGCGCATCCAGCGAATGTTCCTCATGCTGGCTGAACACCACCGCCGACAGCAGCACCGTATCCAGAATGGGCATGTCGAACCGCTTGCCGATGGCCCCCTCCGCGCGGCGCAGGAAGGTCATGTCGAAGGGCGCGTTATGCGCCACAAGGACCGACCCTTCGGCAAAGCGATGAAACCGCGCCAGCGCCTCGGTCACGCCCGGCGCATCGACGACCATCGCATCCGAAATCCCATGCACCGCGGAAGATGAGGGCGGGATCCCCCGCCCGGGATTGACAAGCGTGTTGAACACCTCGCCCTCGACCCGCCGCCCGTTCACCACCCGCACCGCCGCGATCTGCACGATCTCGTCGCCCTGATGCGGCATCAGCCCCGTCGTCTCGGTATCGAAGATCACATAGGTCAGCGCATCCAGCCCGCTCTTCAGCACATGCCCGCGCTTTTCCTGCGCCAGCAGATCGAAATCATAGGTCACCCGCCGCACGATCGGCTCGGGCCGCCGCACCGCCCGCCGCGCCTGCAGGATCGGCAGGCACAGCGCCTCGCGCCCGTCCGCCTGCGTCTCGGGCCAGATATCCGTGGCATGTTCGGCCAGAAAACTGCGCCCCGTCATGCTGTCGGGCAGGGCCGGATCAATCGGCCGGTCCAGGACCCGCTCCAGCGCCGCCACCGTCAGCGCGGGCCCTGTCCACAGGATGCGCAGCGACGCCCCGCCAAACTCCTCGTCCAGCCGCAGCTCCAGCTCCCCCACCCCGGGCCGCGCCGCGATCTCGGCGCAAAGCAGCGCCGCCAGCCCGACCAGCTCATAGGCATTGCACCCGATCATCAGCGCGCCGGGCGTCACCCGGATCGCCTGCCCCGCCTGTTCCACCCGCGCCTTGATGCCGTCCAGCACATCCTCGCCCCGCAGCATCGCATAGGGCAGCGTCTCGGGCCGCCGCTCCTGATTGCTGCGCCCGATCTCCTGCACCGTGGCGACAAGCCTCGCCACCTCCGCGTCCAGCGCCCCCGCCAGTTCCGCATCCCCGCCCTCGGCGGCGGCCTCGCGGATCGTCACGATCCCCGCGACAGACCGGCTGATCCGCTCCAGCGCTTCGGCGATGAACGCCTCCCGCCGGGCCGAGATGGCGAAATCCTGCGTCACGTCCCGCAGCGTCAGCACATAGCCCGGCGCCTCGCCCTCGCCGGCCAAAAGCCGCATCCGCCCCGCCAGCAAGGCCCGCCCCTGCACCGCCGTGCAAAGCAGATCCGATGCCGCATCCCCCGTGCCCCGCTCGCGCAGGCGGCGATAGGCATCCTGCAGCGGCCCCTCGCGCAGATAGCCAAAGACGCTGCGCGCCAGCCCCGGCTGATCCGCCACATCCAGACTGCCCGCCCCCAGAAACTCCGCCGCCTGACTGTTGTAGAAGACCAACTGATGATCCGCCGCGCAGATCATCACCCCCACCGGCACATCCGACAGCAACAGTTCCAGCCGCGCCTTTTCGGCGGTCAGCCGCGCCGTCTCGCGCCCGATGGCCTCGGCCAGCGCGCTGCGCGTCTCGGCCAGCGTATCGGCGGCCGCACTCGCCGCCGGGGCCAGATCGCCCAGATACTTCGCCACCTCCGTCTCCAGCGGCCGGACCACATCCGAATGCGCCCGCGCGCGCAGCGCCCCCGCCAGCAGGTCGATGGGCCGCGCCACGTTCTTGTCGAACAGAAACCACACCCACACGATCAGCCCAAGGCTCGCAAACCCCGCCACCGTGCCGATCTGCACCAGCGCGCTCATCTCGCCCGCCAGCGCCGGAAAGCGCGTCACCGCAAACCACAGGCCCAGCCCGATCGCGGCCAGCGTCCCCCCCGCCAGCGCGGCAAAGAACAGCAATATCCGCAGCCGCAGGCTCAGCCGGGCGATCACATCGCCTCCCCCCCGGCCATGATCCGCCGGATCTCGCCGCGCAGGGTGCCCAGATCGAAGGGCTTGGTCACGAACCCATCCGCCCCCAGCGCCATCGCCTTGCGCTTCTCCAGCGCCGATCCCCGCGCCGTCATCATCACCACCTTCACATCCGACAACGCCGGATCCAGCCGGATCTCCTGACAGATCTCATAGCCCGAAACCGACGGCAGCATGATGTCCAGCAGCACCACCTCGGGGTGGCGCTTGCGGATGAAGGGCAGCGCCTCCGCCCCGTCGGCCACCCGCGCATGGCCATACCCCTCGCGCTTGACGACATATTCCAGCGCGACCGCGATATTGTCCTCGTCCTCGACGATCAGGACGAGCGGCTCTTTCTTCGCCTCACCCATCAGTCAGACCTCCGGCAGGCCGCGACGCCCAGTTGATCTCCCTCGGCAAGGTCGGCCCACGCGCCGCCCTCCAGCTCACCCGCCTCACTGATCCGCACGCCCTCGGCCAGCCGCACCGACCGCATCCCCGCGCAATCCACCACGACCAGCCCCTGCTCCACCCCGCGCCAGCGCGCAAAGGCATAGACTTCCGCCAGCACCAGATCGTCCTTCGCCGGATGCCGCGCCAGCGTGCGGCTGTCCATCGCCAAAAACCGCGTCACCAGCGGCGCGGCAAAGGTCCATGGCCGCAGCGCCTGCGGATTGTCATCCGCCCAGACCACCTCCACCCCCTCGGGCAACTCGCCCGACACGCGCGCGAACCAGCTGTATTCGCTCCAGGCCGTGAATCCGATCAACCCCAGCCCCGCCGCCGCCGGCACGATCCATCTCGGCAGCCGGTCCCGCGTCACCTTGCGCAGCATCATGGCGATGCCCGCAAAGGCCACAGCCGCCACGATCGCCGCCAGCAATTCCAGACCCATTCCGCCACCCTCAACTTCTTGCGCCGCGGGCTTGGCCCACGGCGGATTGCATCGTCCGCACCACGACAAAGGCATCGCGCAGATGGGACCTTTCGAAATCGGACAGGTCCGACAGCGACAGGAAATTGTCCGGCGCCTCGCCCCGGCGCACCTGCTGGGCCTGATGCTCCAGCCGCGTCCGCGCGATCAGGTCATAGGCTTCGATCAGGTCGCGCGCGCCTGAGGATGAAATCACCCCCGCCTCCGCCGCCGCCTCCAGCCGCGCCCTCGTGTTCACCGCCCCGATCCGCCCGATCAGCGCATAGACCCGGCCCAGATCCGTGACCGGCACCACGCCATTATGCTTCAGGTCGATATGGTTCTTGTGCTCGCCCGACCGGATCGTCGCAAAGCCGCGCAACAGCCCCAAGGGCGGCGCATGCTTCAGCGAATTCTGCACCATATGCGCGACGAAGATCGAATTCTTCGACGCCATCGCCAGCGTCTCGTCCTGCAGCGCCCGGAACAGCGCAGGCTCCCCCCCGATGGGCCGCAGGTCGAACATGACCGAGGCCAGCATCTGCGCCATCGGATCGGGCGTCGCCACCCAGGCCCCGAAATATTCCCGCCACACCCTGAGCGGCTGGCACCAGCGCGGATTGGTCGCCATCATGTCGCCGGGGCAATAGACATAGCCGCAGGCATGCAGCCCGTCCGACACGAATTTCGCCAGCGCCGCGAAATAGGGCATGTCGCCCTGCGTCACCTCATCCGACAGGATCACGCAATTGTCCTGATCCGATACGCCCGTCTGCTCCTGCCGCCCCTGCGATCCGCAGGCCAGCCACAGATAGGGCACCGGCGCCGGCCCCAGCGCCTGCTCGCCCAGCGCCAAGAGCCGCCGCGTGACCGTATCCGCGATATCGGTGATCAGCCGCGTCACCACCTCATGCGCGTGATGCCCCCCCACCAGCTGCAACAGCAGCCGCGGGATCCGCGCCGTTACCGCGGCCAGCTCCGCCACATCCGCCGCCACCGCCGCATCGCGCACGAACTGCGCCGATGACACCGCCTGAAACCGCGTCAGATCGGTCTGCGTCACCATCCCGACCAGCGTGCCGTTCTCCACCACCGGCAGATGCCCGATCCGCCGCTCCAGCATGATATGCAGCACATCCGACCCCAGCGCCGAAGGCGGCAGCACCACCGGATCGCGCGTCATCACCTCCGCCACCGCCGCATCGGGCGACAGCCCCTCGGCCAGCACCTTGTTGGTGAAATCCCGCACCGTCACCAGCCCGGCAAAGCGCCCGGCCTCCGTCACCCCAAGGCTTGATACCCGATTGTCGCGCATCACCCCGGCCGCCACCCGGATGGGCGTTTCGGCGGGCACCGTGATCGGCTCATGCGCCATCAGGCGCTCCACCTTCTGCGCGGTCAGTTCCGCCGCCCGATGCTCGCCCCCGCGCCCGCGGTGGAAGAACCGCTCGAAGGACGGATGATCCACCATCATGCGCCGGAACTCGGCCAGCGGCAGCATCAGCAGAACCGAATCCTGCGTCACCCGCGCCGTCGTCACCGCCAGCCCGTCCCGCATCAACCCGCGTTCGCCAAAACTGTTGCGCGGCCCCAGCAGGGAAATGATCCCCCCCGAAGGCTCCAGCACCTCCACCGCGCCCCGCTTCACAAGGAACAGCCCTTTCAGCGGCTCTCCCGCGTGATAGACCTCTTCCCCCGCGGCATAGTCCCTGCGGCTGAAGGAACCGGCGACACGCGCCAGCTCGTCCTGCGGCAGGCCATCATAGGGATGCACCGTCTCCAGAAAGCCCATGATCGTCTTCAGGCTCTCGTCCATGCTGCGCCCCTGATCATCCCTTTCCGGCATCGGATGGAAAGGCCCCGGCACATGCCGGGGCCTTCCTGTTCGCTCAGTGGGCCTGCGCCGCGCCCGCACCTTTCGGCACGCGGATCGACTCGACCAGTTCCACAACTTCCTTCGGCGGAGCCTTGGTGATCGACGACACCACGAAGGCGGTGGCGAAGTTCAGCACAGCCCCGATCGTGCCGATCGACAGCGGCGAGATCCCGAAGAAATACTGGTCCGGCGTATCCGGCAGGTTGTTGGTGCCGGGGATGAAGAACCAGCCCTTGTAGATGAAGATGTAGACAGCCGTGAAGATCAGGCCGACCAGCATCCCCATGATCGCACCTTCCTTGTTGATGCGGGTCGAGAAGATGCCCATCATCAGAACCGGGAAGATCGTCGCCGCGGCAAGGCCGAAGGCCAGCGCCACAGTCTGCGCCGCGAACCCGGGCGGGTTGAGGCCGAGGTAGGTCGCCAGCACGATGGCAAAGGCCATCGAGATACGCGCCGCCAGCAGTTCACCCTTTTCCGAGATGTTGGGGTTGATCGTGCCCTTGATCAGGTCATGCGAGATCGCCGACGAGATCGCAAGCAGCAGGCCCGCCGCCGTGGAAAGCGCGGCCGCCAGGGCGCCCGCGGCGACCAGAGCGACAACCCAACCCGGCAGAGCGGCGATTTCGGGGTTCGCAAGCACCATGATGTCGTTGTTCACGGTCAGCACTTCGTTACCCACCAGACCCCGGTCCGCCAGCGACTGACCGGCAAGCTGGATATCCGCCAGCAGCGCGTCACGCGCAGCCGTCGCATCGGTCACGGCCTGTTCCAGCGGCGCCTTGTCGGCATCCGCCGGCGCATCCGCCAGCGCCTTCTTCGCGGCCAGCAGCGCGGCATTCGCATCCGTCAGCGGCTTGGGCGAGTTGAAGTACTGGATCTGGCCGTCGCCATTCAGGTCGTTCATGACCAGAAGGCCCGTCTTCTCCCAGGTGCGGATCCAGCTCAGTTCCGGCTTGCTGTCGATGTCGGCACGGGTAACCGCCGGGCCGTCAAAGGCGCTGCCCGAAACGGCGGCAGGCCACATCGTCGTCGTCAGGTTCAGACGCGCCATCGAACCCACGGCCGGGGCCACGGTGTAAAGCAGCGCGATGAACACCAGCGCCCAACCCGCCGAATAGCGCGCATCGGCAACCTTCGGAACGGTGAAGAAGCGGATGATCACGTGCGGAAGGCCCGCGGTGCCGATCATCAGCGACATGGTGAACAGGAACATGTTGAAGTAGTTGGAGCTATCGGCGGTATAGGCCTTGAAGCCCAGTTCCGTCACGACAGAGTCAAGCTTCGCAAGGAAGGCCACATCGCCACCCGACGGCGCATAGCCGCCGATCAGGCCCAGCTGCGGCAGGATATTGCCCGTCAGCGAAAGCGAGATGAACAGCGCCGGGATGGTATAGGCGATGATCAGAACGACATACTGCGCCACCTGCGTGTAGGTGATGCCCTTCATGCCGCCGAACACCGCGTACGCGAACACGATCGCCGCCCCGATATAAAGGCCGGTCGATGTCGACACTTCCAGGAAGCGCGCGAAGGTCACGCCCACGCCCGTCATCTGCCCGATAACATAGGTCACCGAGATGACGATCAGGCAGACCACCGCCAGCAGACGCGCGCCCGCCGAATAGAAACGGTCGCCCACGAATTCCGGCACGGTGAACTTGCCGAACTTGCGCAGATAGGGCGCAAGCAGCAGCGCCAGCAGCACATAGCCGCCGGTCCAGCCCATCAGGAAGGCAGAGCTTTCATAGCCGCCAAAGGCGATGATGCCGGCCATCGAAATGAACGAAGCCGCAGACATCCAGTCCGCGCCGGTCGCCATGCCGTTCATCACGGGCGGAACGCCCTGACCGGCCGCATAGAATTCCGACGTAGACCCGGCACGGGCCCAGATCGCGATCCCGACGTAGAGGGCAAATGTAATGCCCACCACGATCAGGTTAAGGGTAAACTGATCCATTGTCCCCGCCCCTTATTCCTGCACGCCGTGTTCTTTGTCGAGCTTGTTCATCTTCGCCGCATAGGCAAAGATCAGCACGAGGAACACGTAGATCGACCCGTTCTGCGCGAACCAGAAGCCCAGATCAGCGCCGCCGATATGGATTCCCGAAAGCGCGGGACGAAGGATGATGCCCAGCCCGAACGAACACACGAACCAGATCACCAACGAGATGAGGATGATCCGGATATTCGCGGCCCAATAGGCGTTGGACGATGTCTTGTCCGCCATGAGTGCTACTCCCTGAGGTTTCTTTGTCTCCACATCCGAACCCCCCTTTTGCCGGGGGATACGGCCTCCCTTTTTCACGCCGAGACGCGGCTCACGATGGCCGAAAGCGCGCTGCGGATCCCCGCGATGGAACCCATCGCGTCGATCCGTTCCAGCACGCCCTTGCCCTCGTAATAAGCGATCAGCGGTGCCGTCTGGGCGTGATAGGCCTTCAGCCTTTCCCGCACCGTCTCGGCATTGTCGTCGGCCCGGCGCTTGAACGCCGTGCCGCCGCATTTGTCACAAGTGCCCGCCACGGCGGGCTGCTTGAATTCGTCGTGATAGCCTTCGCCGCAGGTGCCACAGGTGTAGCGGCCCGAAACCCGGCCCACCATCGCCTCGTCATCCACCTCAAGGCTGATCGCGGCGGTCACCTTCTGCCCCGCCGCCGCCAGCAGCGCATCCAGCGCCGCCGCCTGCCCGTCCGTGCGCGGAAACCCGTCCAGGATCACGCCCTTGGCCACATCCGGCGCCGCCATGCGGTCCTTCAGGATGGCCAGCACGATCTCGTCGGAAACAAGCTGCCCCGCCTCCATCACCGCCTTGGCCTTCTGTCCGGCCTCGGTGCCCGCGGCCACCGCCGCGCGCAGCAGATCCCCGGTCGAAAGCTGCACCAGACCGAAATCCTCTTCCAGCATGCGCGCCTGCGTGCCCTTGCCCGCGCCCGGCGGGCCAAGCAGGATCAGGACGGCGGGGGTGGTCATCACCTCGCTCATCCCCGGTTCATCCGGTTCTCGATCAGCTCATCCACCACCGACGGATCGGCTAGGGTCGAGGTATCGCCCAAGGACCCGAAATCGTTCTCGGCGATCTTGCGCAGGATGCGCCGCATGATCTTGCCCGACCGCGTCTTCGGCAGCCCCGGCGCCCATTGGATCAGGTCCGGCTTGGCAATCGGGCCGATCTCGGTCCGCACCCAGGCCTCCAGCTCCTTGCGCAGCGCGTCCGACGGTTCCTCGCCCTTCATCAGCGTGACATAGGCATAGATGCCCTGCCCCTTGATGTCATGCGGGTAACCCACCACCGCCGCCTCGGCCACCTTCGGATGCGCCACCAGCGCGCTTTCCACCTCGGCCGTGCCCATCCGGTGGCCCGACACGTTGATCACATCATCGACGCGGCCCGTGATCCAGTAATACCCGTCCGCATCGCGGCGGCAGCCGTCGCCGGTGAAGTAATAGCCGCGATACTGGCTGAAATAGGCCTCCTCGAACCGCGCATGATCGCCCCACAGCGTCCGCATCTGCCCCGGCCAGCTGTCGGCTATGCACAGCACGCCATCCGTCTCGGTCGCGTCCTGCACCGCCGCCGTGGCAGGGTCCAGAACCACAGGCTTCACCCCGAAGAACGGCTTCGTCGCCGAACCGGGCTTCTGCGGAATGGCCCCCGGCAGCGGCGTGATCAGATGCCCCCCGGTTTCCGTCTGCCAGAAGGTGTCGACGATGGGGCAGCGCCCCTTGCCCACATGGGTGTTGTACCAGTTCCACGCTTCCGGGTTGATCGGCTCGCCCACCGAACCCAGCAGGCGCAGGCTCGACAGGTCATGCTTTTCCACCCATTCCGCGCCCAGCCCCATCAGGCTGCGGATCGCGGTCGGCGCGGTGTAGAACTGTGTCACCTTGTGCTTGGCGCACACCTCCCAGAAGCGCCCCGCATCCGGGAAGGTCGGCACGCCCTCGAACATGATCGTGGTGGCCCCATTGGCCAGCGGCCCATAGACGATATAGCTGTGCCCCGTGACCCAACCCACATCCGCCGTGCACCAGAACACGTCGCCGTCATGGTAATCGAACGTCATCTGATGCGTCATCGACGCATAGACCAGATACCCGCCCGAAGTATGGACAACCCCCTTCGGCTTGCCGGTGGAGCCTGAGGTGTAAAGGATGAACAGCGGATCCTCCGCCCCCACTTCCGTATAGGCGCAATAGCCCGAAACCTCGGCCATCTCGGCCTTCAGGTCCACGTCGCGCCCGTCCACCCAGCTTGTCTGATCGCCGGTATGCTTCACCACCATGCATTTCACATGGTCGTCGCAATGCAGCAGCGCCGCATCCGTATTCCCCTTCAGCGGCGTCTTCTTGCCGCCACGCGGCGCCCAGTCGGCGGTGATCACCACCTTGGCCTCGGAATCGTTGATCCGGTTGGCCAGCGCGTCGGGAGAGAAGCCCCCGAAAACCACCGAATGAATGGCCCCGATCCGCGCGCAGGCCAGCATCGCATAGGCCGCCTCCGGGATCATCGGCAGATAGAGGACGACCCGGTCGCCCTTCTTCACCCCGTGCTTCTTCAGCACATTGGCCATGCGGCAGGTCTGCTCCAGCAACTCGGCATAGGTGATGTGCTGCGCCGGGGTCTTTGGATCATCGGGCTCCCAGATGATCGCGGTCTGGTTCGCGCGCCGCGTCATGTGGCGGTCGATGCAATTGGCCGACACGTTCAGCGTGCCATCCTCATACCACTTGATCGACACCTTCCCGAGGTCAAAGTTGGTATCCTTGACCTTGCTGTATTCCCGGATCCAGTCGATCCGCTTGCCCTGCTCACCCCAGAAAGCCACCGGATCGGCCACCGATGCCGCATACATGCGCTCGTAGGCCGCTGCATCGACATGCGCCTTCGCCACGAAATCGGCCGAGGCCGGATAGGCCCCCTGCTGCTGCACCGTATCCGCCATGGGTTCTCCTCCAGTTTCGCCACGCCCCGCGAACGGCCCAGTCCCGGCCACCCCGTCACGCGATTGGGATCATAATTGAACCGGAGTTAATTGCCAACAAGCTATTGATGTCTATCGTTTATTTTGTAAATTACTTGACGAAATCCGCGTCTGTAAGTAAATTATTTTACAATCTACTCCCTAACCCCCGTCCCCGCGCCCGAAATTCATCCCGCAGGACGACAGGCCGCTTCACCCATCCGGATGCGGCAAAAAGACACCAGAACGCCTGATTGCGCTAACCCTTCGCCACCCCGCCCGCGCCAACCGCGAGGGTCCCGGGCAGCGATTCCCCGCCGCCCGCGCCTCAGGCCGGTCGGCCGATCCGCGCGAAAAGCCGCAGCGCATGCGCCGGATCCGACGCCATCGCCGGCAAGACCGGATCATAGCCCGCCCGGATCACCGCCGCGATCTCGGGCCGCAGCATCGCGCCCCCCGCCATCGCGCCCCCCGCCTCGGCCAGAACCAGCGGCGACTGCGCGCCAAAGGCCCGGTCCGACCACAGAAGGATCATCTGCACCGCCTGGCTCAGCGCCAGCGTCTCGGCCGGCACCGCCTCCAGATGCGCATCCATCCGCAGAAAGACAAAGACCGCCCGAATGGCCCCGTCCTGATCAAAGCGGAAGATCCGGTACTGGTTCGCCTCCGCCGCCGCCAGCCTGTCGCACAGCGCCTCCAGCCCCGGCACCAGCCGATCAAGGTTCGGCACCTCGGTCAGTTCCGCCCAGTCGCGAAAGAAGAAGATCATCAGGTTCGCGCCCAGTTCCGGGTCAGTCTCGGCCATGCGATGCCCCGCCAGCGCGACCACCGCCTCCACCGCCCCCTTCACCACCGAAAGCGTGGCCTCCTCCACCCCGAACACCACCGGCACGATGGGCCGCCCCCAGCGCGCGAAAAGATAGGTTCCGTCCGCCCGCGTGAACAACGCCTGAACCTGTTCCGCATCCATGCCCGCCCCCTCTGCGTCCCTGCCGCGCCCATACAGCCTCCCCGCCATCACCTCAACCGCCGGAATAGGGCCTGCCCCTGCCGGGGGCAGGACGTAGGCCCTTCCCACCGTCAAAGTCCCAGATGCTGCACCACTGCCGCGATGACTGCCCGATGGATCACCGCGCGATCCGCCCCTTCCGGATCGGTGCAAACCGGATCATCCTGCTCCTCCTCCAGAATAGCCGCCCCCTTCTCGGTGCATTCCGGCAGAACCGAAAAGTGATAGGCCGGCGCCACCTCCACCGCCCGCGCCTGCGGCACCAGCCCCGCAAACCCGCTGCCCCCAGACGAAATATCGGTGCTGTCCAGCCGATCCGCCCCCGCCCCCAACTGGATCAGCAGCGCAGGCACGGCCATCCCCGCCACATCCGCCGCCTCCAGCCCCCATGTCAGCCCCGGATCAATCGCCACCACCGCATCCACCCGCGCATCCGCCAGATCGGCATCCCAAGCCCCCGCCTCCAGCAGCCCCAGATCGCCCCCCCGCGCCACGATGTCCCGGCAATGCCCCGTCGGCGCCGTGGCACAATGCGCCCGATACCCGGCAAGGTTTCCCCGCACCCCCGCAAGCGTCAGCGCCGTCCAGCCGCCATAGGAAAACCCCGCCGCCGCAATCCGCGTCTCATCCACCATCGGCCCCAGCACCGGATCGGCCAGCACGTGATCCAGCGCCAGCCGCAGATCCTCCGCCCGCGTCCAGTGCCGCAACCCCGCCTGCATGTCGAAATCAAAGACCGTGCTTTCGGGATGGTTCACCGCCACCACAACCGCCCCCCGCTCCGCCAGCGCCACCGCCAACCAGCCGAGCGATCTGTAATGCCCGCCCAGCCCATGCGACAGCAACATCAGCGGATAGCGCCCCGCCACCGCCTCCGCCTCGGGCGCAACCATCACAGGCCGGAACACCGGGTTCCCGCCAAAGGGCGCGGTCGCGCTGCCCGCCATCGCCGGATACCAGACGGCGAATTCCATATCCCGCCCGTGATGCGGCGCGGGCATCGCCCCCTCCTGCAATCCTGCCGTCCAAGCAGCATCTTGTGCAGAAAGCGTGGCAGGCATCAGCGAAAGGCACAGGCCAAGGATCAGGGTCTTCATCGGGTTTCTCCATCGGAAGGGTTTGCGAATGCCGCCTCCCTGCCACCGCTCGCCGCGCCCCCGCGCCCTGAAACCGGTTCGAGGTTGTGCAAAACCGGTTTGAGGACTACCGCTTCTCCATGATCGCCCTGCCCCTGCCCCTCATCCTGTCGCTCATCATGGGCTTCCTCGCCCTGCGCATGGTGCTGCGCGGCGGCCCCGTGCCCGTCATCGCGGGCCTCCTCGCCCTCCTTGCCCTGCAGGCGCTCATCAACGCCCTCGCGTTGCACTACGGCCAGTCCGCCGCCCGCTTCCTGCAACCCGTCACCGCCATGGCCATCCCCGCCCTCGCCTGGCTCTCCTGGAACGCCGACGCCCTCGCCCGCCCCCTTCGCCCGCGCGACGCGCTCCATGCCGCGGGTCCGCTGGCGGCGCTCGCGCTGCGCTGGCAGGGCGGGTTCCTCCTCGAACTTCTCGTCCCCCTCACCTATGCCGCCTATGCCGCGGCTATCGCCATGGCGCTGCATCGCTCCGGGCCCGATCTGCCGCACAGCCGCCTTGGCCAGGGCGGCCATCCCCGCCTCCTCTGGGGCGGCATCGCCCTCGCCCTCGCCCTCTCTGCGCTCTCCGACTTCGGCATCGCGCTGGCCATCGCCGCGGGCAATCCCGACCGCGTGCCCATGATCGTCGACATCGCGACCAGCGCCCTGCTTCTCGGCATCGGCAGCCTCGCGCTGGCCGCCGAACGACTCACCGCCCCGCCCGAATCCCCGGACAGCCTGCCCCCGCCCACCGCGACCGAGGACGACCACGCCCTCATGGCCCGCCTCGCCGATTTGCTGGAAACCCGCGCCCTCTGGCGCGATCCGGACCTGACGCTCGCCAAACTCGCCCGCCGCCTTCAGGTGCCCGCCAAACGCCTCTCAACCGCCGTCAACCGCACAACCGGCGACAACATCTCGCGCCTCGTCAACGGCCACCGCATCCGCGCCGCCTGCGACGCGCTGGCCCGCGGCGCGACTGTTACCCAGGCGATGCTCGACGCAGGCATCCTGACCAAATCCAACTTCAACCGCGAATTCCGCCGCATCACCGGCCAGACCCCCACCGAATGGCAAGCCGCGCACCGGCTCCCCTGACTGCGCCGCCCTCATCCCTCACCGCCGCGCCATCACCTCGGCAATCGCGGGCGGGATCCCGGCCGATCCGTCGCCCCAAAGCTGCGCGCCCTTGCCCTGCTCCCAATAGGCCACCAGCACCCGCAGATCGCCCGCATGCACCGCCACCGCCGAGGCGACCACGTCGCACATATGCGGCTGGCAGCCCTGCCCGGTCAGCCAGTCGCCCTGCATCTCCATCCCTGTGCCGATGGCAATGCCCGCCTGCAGCCGCTCCAGCGCCGCGCCGCCCATCAGCACGGTGAACACCCCCGCCCATTCCGGAGCGGTCACCAGCTCATAGGGATGCCGCCCGACCCAGGCCCCCACGCCGCGATCCGGCGCAAGGCCCGTCGGCTCCATCCCCAGCTTCTGCTCCACGATCCGCCCCTTGGCATCCCAGACAAAGGCGCTGCGCCCCTGCCCCGGCGGCCCCGGCATCGTCACCGTCACCGTCTCGGCATCCGCCGTGACCTTGGCCATGTCCGAACAGGTGCCGAACGTCTCGGTCAGCCGCACCTTCCCCGGCGTCGTGTCGAGCCAGGCAAACATCGCCGGGCATCCCGTCCCGCCCGTGTATT
The DNA here is from genome assembly GCA_041397045.1 of Paracoccaceae bacterium. GTDB lineage: Bacteria > Pseudomonadota > Alphaproteobacteria > Rhodobacterales > Rhodobacteraceae > Paragemmobacter. The sequence goes on along the minus strand of JAWKXK010000008.1, from coordinate 176,779 downwards.
GCGCCACCAGCACCAGAGTCCCCAGCCTTTCGCCAAAGGCCACCGACATCATCCCCTCGATGGGAAAATTCGCCCCCGCGATCCGCAGCACATGGGTGAAATCCGCGCCCTTCTCGATCACCGCCGGGCCGGATGGCGTGTCGATCACCTCCTGCGCCCATCCCGCACCGGCCATCGCCATGGCCACCACTGCCGCGCCGAAAAACCGCATCCCGCCCCTCATCCCTCGAACAGATCAGATTGCCCCGGCCCCTTCGGCGGCTCCAGCCCCAGATGCCGCCACGCCTTCGCCGCCAGCATCCGGCCCCGCGGCGTCCGCTGGATCAGCCCCTGCTGCAAGAGATAAGGCTCGATCACTTCCTCGATGGCATCCCGCGCCTCCGACAGCGCCGCCGCGATGGTTTCCACCCCCACCGGGCCACCGCCATAATTCTCGGCCAGCAAGCCCAGATAGCGCCGATCCGCCCCGTCCAGCCCCAGATGATCCACCCCCAGCCGCGTCAGCGCCCGGTCGGCAATCCCCTTGGTCAACCGCCCGTCGCCCTCGACCAACACGAAATCCACCACCCGCCGCAACAACCGCCCCGCCACGCGGGGCGTTCCCCGCGCCCGCCGCGCGATCTCGCGCGTGCCATCGGGTTCGGCCTGCACGCCCAGAAGACGCGCCCCCCGCCCCACGATCAGATCCAGCTCATCCTCGGTATAGAACTGCAACCGCGTCGGAATCCCGAACCGATCCCGCAAAGGCGTCGTCAGCAACCCCAGCCGCGTCGTCGCCCCGACCAGCGTGAAGGGCTGCAGATCAATCCGCACCGTCCGCGCCGCCGGCCCCTCGCCGATCACCAGATCCAGCGCGAAATCCTCCATCGCGGGATAAAGTACCTCCTCCACCACGGGCGACAGGCGATGAATCTCGTCGATGAACAGCACATCGCGCGGCTCAAGGTTCGTCAGGATCGCCGCCAGATCGCCGGGCTTGGCCAGCACCGGCCCCGATGTCATCCGAAACCCCACGCCCAACTCCCGCGCCATGATCTGCGCCAGCGTCGTCTTGCCCAGCCCCGGCGGCCCGTGGAACAGCGTGTGATCCATCGCCTCACCCCGCATCCGGGCGCTTTCGATGAAGACGCGCAGGTTCGCCCGCGCCTCCGCCTGCCCCACGAATTCCTCAAGCGCCTGCGGCCGCAGCGCGCGGTCCGTATCCTCGGGCAGGCGGTCAGGGCGAAGCGTGGGATCAGGGGTCATCATGGGCGGGAACATTCACAGAACGCCACCGCTTTGGCAAGCCGTCAACCGCCCCACGGCCCCCGCGCCGCCACCCCCACCTTGCCCCAGCGCTTCCCCTCGGCCGCCAGCGCCTCCAGCGCGGCGATCCGGTTCGCCGTGGCCGGATGGGTGGAAAACAGCGCGTCCCGCTTATGCGCATGCAATGGGTTGATGATGAACATATGCGCCACCGCCGGGTTCCGCTCGGCCTGTTCGTTGTCGATCCCCTTGGCGAAGGCGTCGATCTTCCTCAACGCGGATGCCAGCCACATCGGATTGCCGCAGATCGCCGCCCCCACCTTGTCCGCCTCATATTCCCGCGACCGCGAAATCGCCATCTGCACCAACCCCGCCGCGAGGGGGGCAAAGATCATCACGGCAATCGCCCCCAGCATCCCCCCTTGCCTGTCCCGGCCAAAGAACATCGCGAAATTGGCCAGCATCCCGATGGCCCCGGCAAAGGTCGCCGTCACCGTCATGATCAGCGTGTCGCGGTTCTGCACATGCGCCAACTCATGCGCCATCACCGCCGCCACTTCCTCCGCCGTCAACCGCCGCAAAAGCCCCGTCGTCGCCGCCACCGCCGCATTCTCTGGGTTGCGTCCCGTGGCAAAGGCATTGGGCTGGTCGCTCTCGATCACATAAACCTTCGGGCGCGGCATCCCCGCCCCATCGGCCAGCCGATGCACCAGCCCCACGAAATCCGGCGCGGTCGCCGCATCCACCTCGCGCGCGCCGGTCATCCGCAGCACCGCCTTGTCCGCGTTCCAGTACCCGAACAGGTTCATCCCGGCGGCAAAGACCAAGGCCAGCACCGCCCCGCCCGCGCCCCCGATCATCGCCCCAATCCCCATGAACAGCGCCGTCAGCGCCGCCATCAGGATGAATGTCTTGCCATATCCGCCCATGACGCGACCCTCCGCTACCAAAGGTAAAGATGGTCAAGCTCCGCCCCGGCGCAAGCCCTACTTGGGGGCAAGCAGCTTCAGCGCCGCCCGGATCAGCCCCGCCGCATCCGCCTCCGGCATCTCTGCCGCGACCGTGGCCACCGCCTGCGCCGCATCCCCCGGCCCATAGCCAAGGTTGCCAAGGGCCGACAGCGCATCCGCACTCGCCGCCGCCCGCGCCTGCGCGGCCCCGTCCACCTTCGCGGCCTTCTTGGGCGCGGGGGGGGCAAAGGGTTCGATCACCGCATCCGCCGCATCCGCCACGGCGGAAACCGCCAGCTTGCCCCCCATCGCCATCAGCCCGGGCGCCTTGGCCTTCAACTCCAATATCACCCGCTGCGCCAGCTTCGGCCCTACGCCCGGCGCCGCCTGCACCGCCCGCGCGTCACCAAGGGAAATCGCCCGCGCCACCCCTTCCGCACCCAAGGCACCAAGGATCGCCATCGACGCCTTCGCCCCCACGCCCTGCACCGTCATCAAAAGCTTGTGCCACTCCTTCTCCAGCATGGTCGGAAAGCCGAACAGCTGCAAAAGATCCTCGCGCACCAACAGATCGGTATAGAGGGAAACCGCCTCCCCCACCCCCGGCAGCGCGGCCATCGTGCGTTCGTTCACATGGACGATATAGCCCACCCCGCGCACGTCGATCAGCACCGTATCCGGCCCGCGCCAGTCCAGCCGCCCCGAAATCTTGCCGATCATCCCGCAGCCCTTCTCAGCGCATCCTGCAACCGCCCGGCGCTTTGGCTGTGATGCGCATGGCAGATCGCCACCGCCAGCGCATCCGCCGCATCCGGCCCCGCCACCTTCACCCCCGGCAGATGCAGCCGCACCATGTGATCCACCTGCACCTTGGCCGCATGGCCCACGCCCACCACCGTCTTCTTCACCGCATTGGGCGCATATTCCCCCACCGTCAGCCCGAACTGCGCCGGCACCAGCAGCGCGATCCCCCGCGCCTGGCCCAGCTTCAGCGTCGCCACCGCGTCCTTGTTGACAAAGGTATGCTCCACCGCCGCCGTATCCGGCTGCCACTGCCGCAGCACCTCGGTCAGTTGCGCATGCAAGGACAGCAACCGCTGCGCCAGATCGCCCTCGCCCTCACCGGGCGCGGAATGGCAGATGCCGTTGGCGACATGCGTCAGCCGTGCGCCTGCCACATCAATCACCCCCCAACCAAGGTTGCGAAGGCCGGGATCAATCCCCAGAACGCGCATACCTGCCCCTTTTCTTCTTGCTTGGGCAAGGATTAGCACGAAACGGGAACATCCGGCAAATGACATTTCCACTTGCAGCCTTTGTAAAGGTTTTGTTATGCAGGTGCAGAACGCGACGCTGCCCCCGTCGAAACCGACAAACGCGCAGATCGCCGCTCAAAATCCAAACAATAACAGCCCCTTCGGGGTTCTTTCGTCATGCAGCCATTGCAAGGGTGACTTGCAAGCGCAGCACTGGCTTTGCACCTGCAGCAAGATTATATGCCTCTCACGAAGCGAAAACGCTTCAACCATGAGCAGTTTGTAAAGGATCAACCCCATGGCCGCCTATGAAACGACCCGCCCGGCGCCGTTCGGCGCCATTTCGATCTTCCGCGCTGTCCAGTTCATCTCGAACGGCTTCATCGCCCTCTCGAACTGGAATGACGCCCGCGTCACCCGCAACGCCCTCGCCAAGCTTTCCGATCGCGAGCTTGACGATATCGGCCTGTGCCGTGGCGACATCGAAATGCTCGGTCGCTGAACCACAGCAACCGAACGAAATGCTGGGCCGTCGTCCGTGGGGGACGACGGCCCTTTGCATTTCCGGCCAAAGGTTTCCCCTAGGCCCCCCACCGCGCCCGTCTCAGGCCCGGCTACGCTCCACGATCAGCGATATCCCGTCCGAGATCAGCACCGTCACCGGATCGGCCCGCATCAGGAATCCCTGAACGGCATCGAACCCGCCCCGCGCCTCGATATCGGCCACCCGCCGGTCAAAGCTTTCGGCCCCCATATGGTAATGGATGGCCCCCTTCATGCCAAAGCAGAAGCAGAACAGAAAGATGCCGATGCGGAAAACGGGCCTGCGGCGCACGGGCAGGCGCCGATAGAACGAACGTCCCAGCGTATCGGGTGCCTCGAACCCATAGCCCAGCGCATGCGCCTGCTCGATCCGGCCTACCCGCTTGTAAAAGTCGTCCATATTCGGGTCGGACATGTCTTGCCCCTCGTCACGACCCCCACCGACGTTAATGACTATTCGGCAATCATGGCAAAATTGCGGCAAAAGGGGCCTTCTGCCGCTTTTCTGCCGCAAGTTTTAATACAACTTTGGTTTATTTCCGCTTCAGAACCAGCGTCGACCACTCGCCGATATCCTCGCGCGCCTCGGGCGCGAATCCCGCCGCCTCATAGGCCGCCGTCACCGCCTCGGCCTGCACCACCAGAAGGCCCGACAGGATGCACAGCCCGCCGGGGGCCAGATGCGCCGCCATGTCGGGGGCCAGCTCGATCAGCGGCCCCTTCAGGATATTGGCGAAGACCAGATCGAAGGGCGCCGCCTCGGCCAGCCGCGCATGGCCGAATCCCGCCGCCTCAAGGCATTCCAGCCGCCCCTCCAACCCGTTGATGGCGATATTTGCCTCGGCCACATCCACCGCCACCGCGTCGATATCTGACGCGATCACCAGCGCCTCGGGCAGCACCGCCGCAGCCGCCATCGCCAGCACCGCCGTGCCGCAGCCGATATCGGCCACCTTGGCCGGGCGGAACCCCGCCTCGAACAGCCGGTCGAAGGCCCGCAGACAGCCCAGCGTCGTGCCGTGATGCCCGGTGCCAAAGGCAACCGTCGCCTCGATCTGCAGCGCGACGCGGCCTTCCGGCACCTTGTCCGCATCATGGCTGCCGAACACGAAGAACCGCCCCGCCTCCACCGGGCTCAACTCCCGCCGCACCTTGGCAACCCAGTCGATCTCGGGCAGTTCCGACAGGGCAAAGGGTTTCGCGCCAAAGGCCAGCGCGATCACCTCCAGCATCACCATGTCGGGCTTCTCCAGGAAATAGGCCCCCACCTCCCACAGACCGCTGTCATCCTCGATCTCGAAGACGCCCACCCCCGTGGGCTCCGGCTCCATCCGCTCGATCGCATTGGCCAGCGCCACGGCGGCATCTTCGCCTTCCAGCGTCGTCAGGGCGGAATAGGTCGGCATGGGTCTCTCTCCCGGTTGGGTCCTGTCCCCCGTAAACTCTAATCCGCCGCCGGGCGCAACCGCATCAGAAGATAGCGGTTGCTGCGCCGGAACGCCTCGCCCGTCCGCTCATCCCCCGTCAGCCGCCGCATCAGCGACGCCCGCCGCCGCGCGCCCATCACCCGGCCCAGCACGCCCACCACCAGCCCGCGCAACCACGGGCGCTTGGCGCGCAATTCGCGGTCCATCCCGGCCACACCCACGCCCAGCACGTTGAAGAACGCCTGCTCCACGTCGATGGAAGGGGCCACCTGATCGGTCACATCCTCCTCGGCCTCGATCACCAGCCCCTCGCGCGCCGCGGCCTCCTGAAACGCCTCCACCACATGCCCGCCACCCACCGTCCGGTGCGGGTTCTTCAGCCAATCGCCATCCAGCCTGCGGAAACAGTCGCCAATCACGATCGCGCCCCCCGGCGCCAGCAGGGCCTTTGCCTTCGGCAGGCTCTCCCGCAGCGGGATATACTGAAAACTCTCCGAAAACAGACACAGGTCGAAGGGCCCCGTCACCCGCGCCTCCTCGAACATCGCCTCATGCACCACGGCCTCGGGCGCATTCGCCCGGCAGCGTGCCGCAAGAAAGGCCGAAGGCACCACGATCTCCACCCGATGCCCCAGCGCGATCAGCCGCTTCGCCGTCTCGCCCGCGCCACCGCCGATATCCAATATCCGCAACTTCCCCGGCGGAAACAGCGCCAGCAACCGCTGGCTATAGGCCTCCTGCGCCGCGCCCAGATTGGCCGCCACAGGCTCCAGCCCGCCCCACAGCCCGTAATGCAGATGTTCCTTGCCCGTCAGCCAGCGGGCAAGCGCGCAGCCTGCCTCCAGCCCGACGGTGCGCGTATCAATGCGCCCCGACCCCATGTCCCGAAAACCCCTCCCGAAAAGCGCTGCCGCGTCTTCAGGCGGTCAGTCCGATGGGGCAAGTTACCCCGGTGCCCCCGATGCCGCAATAACCGTCAGGGTTCTTCGCCAGATACTGCTGGTGATAATCCTCGGCGAAATAGAACACTGGCGCGGGGATGATCTCGGTCGTGATCGCACCATGCCCCGCCGCCGTCAGCCGCGCCTGATAGAGGGCCTTTGTCTCGCGCGCCGCCGCATCCTGCGCCACGTCATAGGTATAGATGCCGCTGCGATAGGTCGATCCGATATCGTTGCCCTGCCGCATCCCCTGCGTCGGGTCATGCCCCTCCCAGAACAGCTTCAGCAAACCCTCATAGGAAATCACCGCCGGGTCAAAGATCACCCGCACCACCTCGTTATGCCCCGTCAGCTGCGTGCAGGTCTCCTTGTAGGTCGGGTTCGGCGTGAAGCCGCCCGCATAGCCCACCATCGTCAGCCAGACACCCCTGGTCTGCCAGAACTTCCGCTCCACCCCCCAGAAACAGCCCATGCCGAACATCGCCTCGGCCATGCCCGCGGGCACCGGCGATTTCAGCGGAATACCCGACAGGAAATGCGTCTCTGCCGTAGGCAGCGGCTCCGCCCGCCCGGGCAGCGCCTTGTCCGGCGTCACCATCTCCATCTTGCGGCGATCAATGAAAAACATCGGCAGGCCCTCCTTCGGCATATGCCTGAATATAGGAACCTGCACCCCCGGCTTCCACAGCGCAAATTCCTTCAAAAGGAATTTGCCAAAAATCTTCACAAGATTTTTGGGCCCCTCACTCCGCCGGCGCGCCCCGCGCCCGCCAGGACCCGAACACCGTCTCATATCCCGGCTCCGGATGCCGCGGGATCATCAAGGCCAGCGCCAGCGCCACCAGCGCCATCCCCGCCCCCAGAAGGAACACCCAATCCGGGCTCTTGGCCCACATGTATCCCAGCGCCGCAGGCAGAAAGACCGCCGCGATATGGTTGATCGTAAAGGCCACCGCCGCCGTCGGCGCGATGTCGGCCGGATCGGCGATCTTCTGGAAATAGGTCTTCAACGCGAAGGACAGCGCAAAGAACATCTGGTCGCAGATATACAAGGCCCCCGCGATCACCAGCCCCCAGCCGAACCAGTAAAGCCCGCCATAGGCCAGAAACACCAGCGTCAGCCCGACATATTCAAAGGCCATCACCTTGCGCTCGCCGAACCGCCCCAGCGCACGTCCCATCACCGGCGCGGCCACCATCTGCAGCACGTAATTCACCAAGAGCAGCATCGTCATCTCCGACACTTTCATGCCAAAGCGCTCCACCATCATGAAGCCCGCAAAGACCACGAAGATCTGCCGCCGCGCCCCCGCCATGAACTGCAGCGCATAGAACAGCCAATAGCGCTTGCGCAAAACCATGTGCCGATGCTGGGCATGCGGCCCCTCGAACTGCGGATAGGCAAGGAAACAGAACAGCGCGATCGCCGCCGTGATCCCGCCCGAGGTCAGATAGACCGCATCATAGCTAAGCCCCAAAGGCTCCCACAGCATCACGATCGCCCCATAGGCCAGAAGCGACGCCCCCGATCCCACGCCCACGATCCAGCCCAGAACCTGCGGCGCGCGCTGCTTTTCCACCCATTGCAATTGCAGCGACTGGTTCACCGTCTCAAAGTAATGAAACCCGATGGAAGACAGCAGCGTCACCAAGAGCATGCCCCCAAAGGACGGAAACCACGCCGTCACCGCCGTCGCCACCCCCAGCAGGCCAAGCGAGGCCACGCCCAGCACCTGCTCGCGCATGAACAGGATCAGGAAGATCACCCCGATGGCCAGAAACCCCGGGATCTCGCGCACCGTATGCAGCCAGCCGATCTCCACCCCGGAAAACCGCGCCGCCTCGATGACGAAATTGTTCAGCAGCGCCGACCATGTCGCAAAGGCGATGGGCATGGCAAAGGCCATCAGGAACAGCAGGCTTTCAGGGCGCCGCCAGCGCGGCAGCGTCTCGGCCTCGGCAAGGGTCATCCGGCGCAAGCTCATGGCGCAGTCCTACGCCCGCCCGCCCCCGCGTGACAGGGGAATTTTGTGACCGATACATTCGGGCGTGCAGGAATCAGCCTCCGCGATCCGCCCGCCCCCCGGGCCCGTTGCCATCGCGCCCGCCACCATCGCGGTTCTGGCTGCCGCCCCCGTCGCGGCCGCGCCCGCGCGCTGCACTGTCCACCACTGCCGGGTCAATCAGGATCTCCGCCGCGCCGTCCGGCCCCGCGGCCGCCTCGTCGGGCAATGCCGGGCGCGGCTCTGGCGGGGTTTGCGGCGGGGTTTCCGGGGGCACAGGGTCCTGCCGCCGCAACAGATCGCGCAGCACCTTGCCGTTGCGGGGGTTCAGGATCACCTCGCGCGTGCCCTCCGGCCCGACGGCCACGATCCTGACCCGGCCAAGAAACGTCCGCTCCCGTTCGACGATGTCGAACCCCTCTTCCTCAAGGCTGGCGATCAGATCCGCCTCCGTCACCGCCTGCACGGTCAGCGGACGCAGCACCTCTGCCCCACCCGAAGGCCCGCCCGAGGGCAGGCTCGGCCCGACCTGCGCCGCCACGGAAACCGGCAGCAGCATCAGCCCAAGGCCCAAGGCCGCCCACCGCACATGCCTGCCCGTCCACATACCGGAAGCGACCCCTTGATCTGCCCGTTTCTTCTTGTTCGTCAGGCCGGATGATCGCCGAAAACGCGCCAGTTTTAAACGTCTATTAACCACCCGCCACACCGCCTCGGCGGAAAAGCCCCGCCATGGCCGCCACCACCGCTAGAGAAAGCTCTGCGGATCAATGTCGATGGCCAGCCGCAGGTTCGCGGGCGGCTTCAACTGCGCCACCCAATCCGCCAGCGCCGCCTGCAGCGGCACGCCCTTTTCCGCCTTCACCAGCAGCCGCACCCGATGCCGCCCCCGAACCCGCGCGATCGGCGCGGGCGCGGGGCCAAAGACCTGCGCCCCCACCGCCCGCAAAGGCGCGTCCCGACGCGCCAGCTCGCCCGCGAAATCAAACACCTGCGCCACATCCGGGCTGGACAGGATCACCCCCGCCATCCGCCCGTAGGGCGGCACCCCCGCCGCCCGCCGCTCGGCGGCCTCGGCCCGCCAGAAGGCCTCTTCATCACCGCCCAGAATGGCGCGGATCACCGGATGCTCCGGCTGATGCGTCTGCAACAAGGCCACGCCCTTCCGCCCCTCCACGCGCCCCGCGCGCCCTGCCACCTGCCGCATCAGCTGAAACGTCCGCTCCGCCGCCCGCAGATCCGACCCCTGCAGACCAAGATCGGCATCAATCACCCCCACCAGCGTCAGCAGCGGAAAGTTATGCCCCTTCGCCACGATCTGCGTGCCGATGATGATCTCCGCCTCACCCCCGGCAATCGCCTCGATCTGCGCCTTCAACGCCCGCGCCGACCCGAACAGATCCGATGACAGCACCGCCACCCGGGCCTCCGGGAACCGCGCCGCCACCTCTTCGGCCAACCGCTCCACCCCCGGCCCCACGGCGGCCATCCGTCCCTCCACCCCGCAGGCCGGGCAGGCCACCGGCACCGGCTTCGTCGCCCCGCATTGATGACAGACCAGCCGCTTCTGGAACCGATGCTCCACCATCCGCGCATCGCAGTGGTCACACCCCACCTGATGCCCGCAGGCCCGGCACAAGGTCACCGGCGCATAGCCCCGCCGGTTCAGGAACAGCATCGCCTGCTCGCCCGCCGCCACCCGCGCCGCCACCTCCGCCGCCAGTTTCGCGCTCAGCCACCGATCCGCAGGCAGCTTTTCCGCCCGCATGTCGATGGCCCGCATCTCGGGCATCTCCGCCGCCCCGAACCGCGCGCTCAGATCCAGCCGCCCGTATTTCCCCGCCTCCACAGTCGCCCATGTCTCCAGCGATGGCGTGGCCGAGGCCAGCACCACAGGGCAGCCCAGGATGGACGCCCGCAAAACCGCCATGTCCCGCGCGTTGTAAAGAACCCCCTCCTCCTGCTTGTAGGAGGTGTCATGTTCCTCATCGACCACCACCAGCCCCAACCGCTGATAGGGCAGGAACAGCGCCGACCGCGCCCCCACCACCACCGACGCGCCCCCCGTGGCGACCATCTTCCAGACCCGCCGCCGCTCGGTCATCGTGACACCCGAATGCCACTCCGCAGGCCGCGCCCCGAACCGCGCCTCCACCCGCTTCAGGAACTCCGCCGTCAGCGCGATCTCCGGCAACAGCACCAGCGCCTGCCGCCCCGCCCGCAGGCATTCCGCCACCGCCTCAAGGTAAACCTCGGTCTTCCCCGACCCCGTCACCCCCTTCAACAGCGTCGTCGAATATTCCCCCGCAGCCACCGCCGCGACCAGCGCATCCGCCGCCGCGACCTGATCCCCCTGCAACTCCGGCCCACCCTTCGGATCCAGCAAGGGAAATGGCAAATCCCGCGGCGCCTCCTCCTCGACCACCACCCCCAGCTTCACCAGCCCCTTCACCACCGACGTCCCGCAGCCCGCCTCCTCGGCCAACTCTCCCAGCGTCATCGGCGCCCCGCCAAAGGCGCGCAGCGCCTCCACCACCCGATGCCGCGCTTCGGTCAACTGGTTCGGCACCGCGCCCCCCAAACGGTACACCCGCCGCAAAGCCGCGCCTTCCATCAACCCCGGCGCGCGCGTCGCCAGACGCAGCATCTGCGGCAAAGGCGTCAGCGTGTAATCCGCGGCCTTGGCAAGGAACGCCCGCAACTCCGCCCGCATCGGCGGCGCCTCCAGCACCCGCCCCACGGGCCGCACCTTGGCGATATCCCAATCGCCCCGGCCCTTGCCCCAGACCACGCCCAGCACCCGGCGCGGCCCCAGCGGCACCTCGACGAAATCGCCGTCGCCGCAGCCCCCCTCCGGCGCGCGGTAATCCAGCACCCGCCCCAAAGGCTCGGTCGTCAGGACGCCGACCAGATCACCCGCCTGATAGGTCCGGTCATACAAATGTTTTCACCCTCATACATTTTTATGCCGCAACGCGCCGCCCGGCCCTTCCGCCCGGCCGCCACTTGGGGTAAACCCGCCCCCAAAGCCCCGCAACCCATAAGGACCGCGCCGATGAAATTCTTTGTGGATACCGCCGATGTCGAGGCCATCGCCGAACTGAACGATCTCGGCATGGTGGATGGCGTCACGACGAACCCCTCGCTGATCCTGAAATCCGGCCGCGACATCCTCGAAGTCACGAAGGAAATCTGCTCCATCGTCTCCGGCCCCGTCTCGGCCGAGGTTGTGGCGCTGAACGCCGATGACATGATCGCCGAAGGCCGCAAACTGGCGGAAATCGCGCCGAACATCGCCGTCAAGGTGCCGCTGACATGGGATGGCCTGAAAACCTGCAAGGTCCTGTCGGGCGAAGGCAAGATGGTCAACGTCACCCTCTGCTTCTCCGCGAACCAGGCCCTCCTCGCCGCCAAGGCCGGGGCCACCTTCATCTCGCCCTTCATCGGGCGTCTGGACGATATCAACCTCGACGGCCTCGAACTGATCGGCGACATCCGCACGATCTATGACAATTACGGCTTCGACACCCAGATCCTCGCCGCCTCCATCCGCACCGCGAACCACGTCACCCAATGCGCCCTGATCGGGGCCGATGTGATGACCGCGCCCCCCGCCGTGATCAAGGGCATGGCCTCCCATGTCCTCACCGACAAGGGGCTCGACCAGTTCATGAAGGACTGGGCAAAAACGGGGCAGAAGATCCTCTGAAAACCTGCTACACTGCCCGGCAAATCACCAAGAACAACCGGGCAGTGACACTTATGATCGAACCTGATTTGCGCGACCGGCTCCTGTCAGAGCCGGAATTGCTGCTGGAAGACCGCGATGTGATGAACGCGCTCATCGCCGCCAATGAACGCGCGATGGGATCGAACATCGTCGATCTGCGCGGCATCGCCATGGAACGGCTCGAGGCACGGCTGGACCGGCTGGAAGACACCCACCGCTCCGTCATCGCCGCGGCTTACGAAAACCTCGCAGGCACCAATCAGGTGCATCGCGCCATCCTCCAGATGCTCGATCCGCTCAGCTTCGAGGATTTCCTGAAAACCCTCGCCACCGATGTGGCAGGCACGCTCAGGGTGGAATGCGTCCGCCTCGTGCTGGAATCCGTCCAGCCCGAAGACAGCCCCGCCCTGCTTCGCCGTCTGGGCGATGTGCTTTATGTCGCCGAACCGGGCTTCGTCACCGATTACCTCGCCGGGGGCCGCAACGTGCCGATGCGCCCCGTGGTGCTGCGGCAGGTCCAGCCTGACAATGACTCGCTCTATGGCGAACGCGCCGGCTGGATCCGGTCCGAGGCATTGATGCGCCTCGATTTCGGCGCAGGCCGCCTGCCGGGAATGCTGGTCTTCGGCGCGGAAGACCCGCATCAGTTCAAACCCACCCACGGCACCGACCTCTTGGCCTTCTTCGCCGGGGTCTTTGAACGGACGATGCGCCGCTGGCTGTCATGACGGCCCTCCTCTCGCCGCAACAGCGCGATGCGCTGAACCGCTGGCTAACCCATCTGCGCGCGCTGGACGGGGCCGCCGCCAATACCATCACCGCTTATGGCCGCGACGTGACGGGCTTCCTCGCCTTCCTCGCCACCCATCGCGGCGGGGCCGAGGGAACCGCCGCCCTCACCACCCTGCCCCTGCAGGACATCCGCGCCTGGATGGCCCATGAACGCGCGCGCGGCCTCTCGGCCCGCTCGCTCGCCCGCGCGCTCTCGGCGGTCAAGGGCTTCACCGCATGGCTCGCGGATCGCGACGGCAGCGATGCCACCGCCCTCCTCTCCACCCGCGGCCCGAAATTCCGCCGCAAACTCCCGCGCCCCCTGTCCGAGGATGGCGCCCGCGCCATGCTCGATACCGTGGGCGACCAATCCCGCGAAGACTGGATCGCCGCCCGTGATACCGCCGTGGTGACCCTCCTCTACGGCTGCGGCCTGCGCATATCCGAGGCGCTGGGCCTTACCGGCGCCGACCATCCCCTCCCCGACACGCTGCGCATCACCGGCAAGGGCGGCAAGACCCGCCTCGTCCCCGTCCTGCCCGCCGCCCGTGCCGCCGTGGCCCACTATGCCCGCCTCTGCCCCTATGACCTTGGCCGCACCGAACCGCTCTTTCGCGGCGCGCGCGGCGGCGCGCTCAACCCCCGCCTCATCGCACTGGTGATGGAGAAAACCCGCCTCCAGCTTGGCCTTCCCGCCACCGCCACGCCCCACGCGCTCCGCCACAGCTTCGCCACCCACCTCCTCTCCGCCGGCGGCGACCTGCGCGCGATCCAGGAACTGCTCGGCCATGCCTCCCTGTCCACAACGCAGGCATATACCGCTGTGGATGCCGCAAGATTGATGGAAGTCTACGAAAAGGCGCATCCCCGCGCCTGACAGGAATTGCACCATGGCCGTTTTCGGGGCAAACCAAACATATGGATATCCGTTTCAAGGCCCTCGGCGTTCACCTGCTCACCGCCACCGGTGCAGTCCTCTCCATGTTCGCCATGCTCGCCGCCGTCGAAGAACAGTGGAGCCTGATGTTCCTCTGGCTCGTCTTCGCGCTGCTGGTCGATGGCATCGACGGCCCCCTCGCCCGCCGCTACGACGTGACAAAGAACTGGCCCACCTATGACGGCGTCCTGATGGACCTGATCGTCGATTACCTCACCTATGTCTTCATCCCCGCCTATGCCCTGTTCAAATCCGGGCTTCTTCCGGGCTGGACGGGCTGGTTCGCCATCATCGCCATCGTCTACGGCTCGGTCGTCTATTTCGCCGACACCCGGATGAAGACAAAGGACAAGTCCTTCGCGGGCTTTCCGGGCTGCTGGAACATGGTGGTGCTGGTGCTCTTCGCCCTGCATCCGGCATGGTGGGTCAGCCTGATCGTGGTGGTGGCCCTGACCATCGGCATGTTCACGCCGCTGAAATTCGTCCACCCCGTCCGCACCGCCCGCTGGCGCAACGTGACGCTGCCGATGGCGCTGGGATGGGTGTTCTTCGCGGGCTGGGCGGCCTGGGTGGATTTCTACCCGCAAAGCTGGGCGCATTGGGGGCTGGTGATCACCTCGCTCTACCTCACCTTCGCAGGCATCGCCCAGCAGATCATCCCCGACCGCAGCATCGACCGCGTGGCGTGACGTAGGGCGGGGTTCACCCCGCCATGACGAAAGGGGAAGGCGGGGTGAACCCCGCCCTACAGCCGCGTCAGCACCACCCCCGCCACGATCACGACCGAGGCGATGGCCTTCTCCACCCCCATCTTCTCGCCAAAGGCCAGCCAGCCGATCAGCACCGCAAACAGGATCGACGTCTCGCGCAGCGCCGCCACCACCGCCAAAGGGGCGACCGTCATCGCCCAGACCGACACCGCATAGGCCCCGTATGACGCGGCCGAGGCAAAGGTCGCCAACCCCCAGGCCCGGCGGTTCCGGGGGATCACGTCCACGCCCTTCCACAGCAGCATCCCCGTGGTAAAGATCAGCCCATCCGCCACAAACACCCAGGCCACATAGGCCACCGCATCGCCCGACACCCGCGCGCCCAGACCATCAATCATCGTATAGGTCGCCGTAGCAACGGCCGACCCCAGCGCAAACGGGAGCAGCCGCCGATCCTCGCCCCGCGTGAACACGCCCCGCGCCATCAGCAGGATGCCCGCGCCCAGCACCGCGATGCCCAGATATTCCTTGCCCGATATCGCATCGGCGAGCGTGAAGGCCCCCACCAGCGCCACCACCATCGGCGCCGCCCCCCGCGCGATGGGATAGACCCGGCTCAGATCCCCCCGCTCATAGGCGAAGACCAAAAACGACTTGTAGCAGAAATGCGTGCAGCCCGAGGCAAGGATCCACCACCACACCTCGGGGTTGGGCCAGGGGCAGAACAGCGCGATGGTCAAGCCGATGGGGATCTCGGCAATCGACAGGATCACCATCCCGCCCGCCTTGGACGTGCCAACCTTGATCAGCGCATTCCACAGCGCATGCAGGAACGCCGCCGCCAGAACCGCCAGAAAGACGCCGAATGTCACACCGCACCCGTCATGAACCCGTTACAAGATGGCTAGTCCTGCCAAAAGCCAAGGGCAAGCCGCAACCCGGCCTTTCCCACCTCTGGCCCCATCACCTGAGCAAACTGGCCGTAGGGTGTGCGCTTTGCGCGCACCATCCGGGCGCAGGGTGCGCGCAAAGCGCACACCCTACCGCAACCCCAACCGGATCGGCCCTCGCGCCGTGACCGGATCAACCGGCACGCCCTTCTGCGTCGCCACCACATTCGGATGCCCCGCCGCCACCCGCCGCACCTCGGCCATCAGGGGCCGCCAATCGGCGGCCAGCGCTTTCGCCGCCTCCGAGGGGCAGAAGGTCTTCCCCCTGCCCCGCCGCAGCGCAAGGTCCGTCAGGACCGCCGCGATCCCCTCATCCGAGGGCTTCATCACAGCGCGCGCAAGTCGCCGGATGGGCATGCCTGCCCACATCCGGCAGCACCTTCCAGCAGCGTTCGCATTTCTCGCCCGCCGCTTCCCGGAACACCACCGCAACCCCCGCCACATCGGCCAGCGTGAAGGCCCCCTCCGGTGCCGCCCCGGTGGAAACGCTGATGCCGCTGGTGATGCAGAGATCGGCGAAATCCACGCCCTCCAGCATCGCCGCCGTCTCGGCATCCACATATACCACCGGATCCGCCTCCAGCGACGCGCCAATCACCTTGGCCGTCCGCTGCACCTCCAGCGCGCCGGTCACCACGCGGCGCACCGCGCGGATACGGTCCCACTTCGCCGCCAGCGCCGGGTTCAGCCATGCGCCGGGCGTCTCGGGGATATCCTGCAGATGCACCGAACTCGCCTCACCCGGAAAGCGCGACAGCCAGACATCCTCCATCGTGAACACAAGGATCGGCGCAAGCCATGTCGTCAGCCGATGGAACAGCGCATCCAGCACCGTCCGCGCCGCCCGCCGCCGCAGGCTGCCGGGCGCATCGCAGTAAAGGCTGTCCTTGCGGATATCGAAATAGACCGCCGACAGATCGGTCGTCGCAAAGGTGAACAGCTTCTGGAACACGCCCTGGAAATCATAGCGCGCATAGCCCGCGCGCACCTCGGCATCCAGTTCCGCCAGCCGATGCAGCACCCACTGCTCCAGCTCCGGCATCTCGGCCACGTCCACCCGCTCGGCCTCGGTGAACCCCGCCAGATTGCCCAGCAGGAACCGCAGCGTATTGCGCAGCCGGCGATAGCTGTCCGCCACCCCTTTCAGGATTTCCTTCCCGATCCGCAGGTCGATCGTGTAATCCGACTGCGCCACCCACAGCCGCAGGATATCGGCGCCGTATTCGTCGATCACCTCCTGCGGGGCCACCGTATTGCCCAACGATTTGGACATCTTCATGCCCTTCTCATCCAGCGTGAAGCCATGGGTCAGCACGCCCCGATAGGGCGCGCGCCCCTTGGTCCCGCAGGCCTGCAGCATCGACGAATGGAACCACCCGCGATGCTGGTCGGTCCCTTCCAGATAGAGATCGGCAATCCCGTCCGCCGCCCCATCCGCCCGGTCGCGCAGCACGAAGGCATGGGTGGACCCGGAATCGAACCACACATCCAGAACGTCAAAGACCTGCGTATAATCCTCGGGGTTCACGATCCCGCTAAGCACCCGTTCCTTGAACCCCGCCACATACCAGACATCCGCGCCCTCGGCCTCGAACGCCGCCTTGATCCGCGCGTTCACCTCGCCGTTGCGCAGCAGGTAATCGGCATCCGTGGGCTTGGCCCCTTTCTTCACGAAACAGGTCAGCGGCACGCCCCAGGCGCGCTGGCGCGACAGCACCCAATCCGGCCGCGCCTCGATCATCGAATACAGGCGGTTGCGCCCCGTCACCGGCGTCCATTCCACCAACTGGTTGATGGACGTCAGCGCCCGTTGCCGGATCGTATCGCCATAGGTGGACATGCCATCCTCCAGCGCCCGGTCAATCGCCACAAACCATTGCGGCGTGTTGCGATAGATCAGCGGCGCCTTCGACCGCCACGAATGCGGATAGGAATGCTTCAGCTTCCCCTTGGCAAACAGCGCACCGGAATAGGCCAACTGCTTGATGACCGACACATTGGCCGGGCCTTCCTTGCCCTCCGCCGTCAGGATCGCCTGCCCGCCGAACAGCGGCAGGTCGGCGCGATAGCTGCCATCAGGCTCGACGTTATAGGTCATCGGCAGCCCGAACTTCAGGCCCATCTGATAGTCGTCATCGCCATGGCTCGGCGCGGTATGCACAAACCCCGTGCCCGCATCATCCGTCACATGATCGCCCGGCAGCATCGGCACGTCGAAATCCCATTCGCCATTGCCGCCCTCAACCCCCCGGAACGGATGCGCGCAAACCATCGCCGCCAGATCACCCGCCGCCACGTCGCACAAACGCCGCACGAATTCCGGCCCTGCCAGTTTCGCCTGCGCAAAGGCCGCCTCGGCCAGCTTGTCGGCCAGGATCAGCCGCTGCCCGATGGTCGCCGTGCTGTCCGCAGGCCGCCCGATGATCTCATACAGCCCATAGCCGATCTCCGGCCCGAAACTGATCGCCCGGTTCTGCGGGATGGTCCAGGGCGTCGTCGTCCAGATCACCACATCCGTCCGCGTCTTGGTGAACAGCGCATCCCCCGCCGCCACCACCGGGAACTTCACCCAGATCGTGTGGCTGGTATGATCGTGATACTCCACCTCCGCCTCGGCCAGCGCGGTTTTCTCCACCGGCGACCACATCACGGGCTTCGATCCCTGATAGAGCGACCCGTTCATGACGACTTGCATGAACTCATCCGCGATCACCGCCTCGGCATGGTAATCCATGGTCAGGTAAGGATCGGCCCAGTTGCCGGTCACGCCCAGCCGCTTGAACTCCTCGCGCTGAACATCAATCCAGCCTTCGGCGAACTTGCGGCATTCCTGACGGAAGGCCACCACATCCACGTCATCCTTGTTCAACCCCTTGGCGCGATACTGCTCCTCGATCTTCCATTCGATGGGCAGACCATGGCAATCCCAGCCCGGCACATAGCGCGCATCGCGCCCCAGCATCTGCTGCGACCGCACGATGAAATCCTTCAGGATCTTGTTCAGCGCATGCCCGATATGCAGATGCCCGTTCGCATAGGGCGGGCCATCATGCAGCACGAACGGCGCCCGCCCCTCCTTTTCCCGCAGCCGGTCATAGATCCCGATCCGCGCCCAGCGCTCCAGCCATTCGGGCTCGCGCTGC
The DNA here is from genome assembly GCA_041397045.1 of Paracoccaceae bacterium. GTDB lineage: Bacteria > Pseudomonadota > Alphaproteobacteria > Rhodobacterales > Rhodobacteraceae > Paragemmobacter. The sequence continues at coordinate 158,173 of JAWKXK010000008.1, read as the reverse complement.
GGCAGGCCCGCGCGCATGGGAAACTCAGTCTCGGGCAGGAAAACGGTGGAACGGTAGTCGGGCGTATTCGTCGTGTCGGCGCACATGGGCGGCTGTCCTTGCGATCTGTCAGGCAGGGTGTCGGCAGGCTCTCGCCATGCCGCAGGCGATAGGCGGTTGTCCCGGCGGCGCCTCAGCGCGCCGGGCAGCTAATTCGGGCATCTATCGCGAATATCTGCATCATGGCGCGCGTTATAGACGCGCGCCGCCAAAGGGTCCAGTGGCCCGCATCACTTCGCCGTCCGCGCCGCCGCCCAGCGGTTCAGCCAGGCCAACCCCGCCAGCGACAGGCCCAGCGCCAGGAAGGAAAACACCCGCATCAACCCCGACAGCCCGCCCGCATCCACCAGAAACACCTTCGCCACCGTCAGCCCGATCAGCCCCAGCGCCACCCGCCGCAACCCGACCGAGTTCCGTGCAATCGCCTGCCACAGCAGCACCGCCCCCAGGATCAGCAGCGCAATGGTATAGGAATAAAGCTCCGGCTGGCTCGTCCCCGGCACCGACAGGTCATCCCCCCGCCAGAACCGCCGGATCTCCAGCCCGGCATACAGCGCGACCAGCGCCGCCCCGATCCCGTTCAACCCCAGCCGCAACCAGCCCGGCAGATGCCCCAGCCGCCCCCGCAGCAGAAGGATCGCCGCCCCCGGCAGGGCATAGGCCAGAAACAGGCTGTCCAGAACCAGCGGCCCGCGCACCCTGTCGCCAAACAGCATGGGGTTCAGCAGCGTCACCGCCACCACCATCCCCAGCCCCCAGACAAGCCCCGAAATCGCCGCCAGCCCATAGCGCAGCACCGCCATCCGCCCGCCCAGCTTCACCCGGTAAAGCTGCACCAAGGCCATCGCCAGCCACGGCAATGCCAGCGCCGCCACCGACCAATGCGCCTCGGGCGGCAATTCCCCCGGCCCGCCCGCCATCCAGCGCAGCAGCACCACATCCGCCAGCAGTACCAGCGCCAGCGCGATCCCGCTTTCCGCGAATGCCCGCGCCGCCGCCCGCCCCTCACGCGGCAACAGCCACAACGCCGCCCCCAGCCCAAGGATCGGCCCCGCATAGGCCGCCACCGCCGCCAGCAACGGCGCGTCAAAGGCCCAGATCAGCCCCGGATCCACCGCCATCCGCCAACCCAGCAGGATCGCCCCCGCCTGCACCGCCAGCGCCATCTCGGGCAGACGCAACCGCCGGTCCAGCCCCGCCGCCACCGCCACCAACACCGCAAGGCCCAGCGACAAGGCCGCATGCGACAGGATCAGGAACAAGGCCAGCGCGATCAACGCCAGCGCCGACAGCGTGAAATGCGCCGCCCGCCGCAACTCCCCCGCATCCACCCGCGCGAACCGCACCGCCAGACCCACCATCAGCGCCGCCAGCGCCATCACCTGCAAGGCCCAAGGATAGGCCCCGACAACGGCCGAGACCGGCCATGTCAGTTCCAGCACCAGCGCCGTCATGGGTGCCGCCAGCGCCGCCCCGATCGACAGGATCACCGGATGCACGGCCCCCCGCTGCCCCCTGAAGGCCAGCGCACCAGACAGCCCCGCCGCCAGCAGCATCAGCCATGTCACCGTCAGCGGTGCCGCCGTCTCGGGCGCGCGCAGCCCCTCGGCCGCATCGACGAACTGCCAGAACCAATCGCCCCCCCGCTCGGGCGTCATCGCCACCAGCGCGATGAACCCGCCCGCCGGCACCAGCGGCAGATCCTGCAGCCCCGGCGCCTCGCCCGACCACAGCGCCAGCACGATGCCCAGCCCCGCCAGCAGCACAAAGGGCAAGAGCCCCCAACCCGGCCCCGGCATCACAAGGATCAAGGCCGCCACCGCCGCCGCCATCGCCCCCCATGCCAGCAGCACCGGAAAGGCGGGCCGCCCGCCGCCCTTACCGGCCAAACCCGCCTGCAGCACCGTCGGCCCCGCATGATCCGGGAAAAGCCGCAGCCCCGGAATGCCCACCGCCATCAGCGCCAGCACCGCCACCGCCATCATCAGGGCCTCGGCACTGCCCCCGCCCAGATGCAGCAGCATCCCCGCCGCCAGCGCCAGCCCCACCGCCAGCCCCGAAACCCCGGCCCAGCGCCGCACCGCATCCACCGCCAGCCCGACCCCGGCCACCAGCAGGAAATGCCCTGCAGCCAATCCACGCTGTCCGAACTGCCGCCCACCACGAAAGGCGACAGCGTCGCCCCCACCAGCCCCAGCGCCACCAGAAGCGGGCCATGGAACCAGCCCAGCAGGATCGCGCCCCCCGCCGTCGCCACCAGCGCGGCAAAGGTGACCTCGGCCCCGATCAGCCCATACATCTGCCGCGCTGCCAGCACGGCGGCAAAGACCGACACCAGCCCCGCCCCGGAAAAGACCGAAGGCAGATAGGCCGTCGACGACGCCTCGTCATCCCCGAACCGGCGCCGCACCCGCTCGCCCGCAGTGATCAGCGCAAGGCCGAACGCGATCCCCGCCAGCACCCGCACCGCGGGCGGCAGAAAGCCGCGCTCCATCCCGTATTGCACCAGAAACACCCCGGCCAGCGCCAAGGACAGGCCCGACACAGCATAGACCCAATTCTCCTGCAACCAGCCCGCAAAGCGCGCGATCAGCCCCGGGCGGCGCGGCACGGCAGGCCGCGGCGGCAGATCCGGCGTCGCCCCCACCACGCCCGCCTCCACGGCCCCCGCATCCGGCACCGCCGATGCCACCACCTCGGGCGGCATCTCGGGCGGCAACTCCACCCGCGGGGCCACGCGCTGCCACGGCGTCGCGCCCATCTCGGCCGCAGCCTGCCCCGCCTCCCGCGCGCCGGGGCCCGCCTCCAGCGCCACCAGTCGCGCCTCTGCCCGGGCCAGCCGCTCCGCCATCATCGCCACCTGCCGCGACAGGCCCGCAAAGCGCACCCACAGCGCGATCAGCCCCACCGGAATGGCCAGCACCGCAACGATGCCAAGGATCACAGCTTCCAAATCCACTCTCCGGCAATCAGCCCCGTCAATGCGCCATCCTTACCCCAGCCCGCGCCGCCTGCCTATCACCCCTCTCGACTCCGCGCCCCCATGCATTACCTTTCCGCCACAGACAGAAGGGCCGCGCGATGCAGGAAACCTCGATCAACGTTCTCGGCGGGCCGCTGGCCACCTGCTCCACCGCGCCACTGACCGGCTTCTTCCGCAACGGCTGCTGCGACACCGGGCCGACGGATACCGGCCGCCACACCGTCTGCGCCGAAATGACAGAGGAGTTCCTCGCCCTGTCGAAATACCTCGGCAATGACCTTTCCACCCCGCGCCCCGAATATGGCTTCGCCGGGCTCAAGCCGGGCGATCACTGGTGCCTCTGCGCCGCCCGCTTCCTGCAGGCGCATGAAGAAGGCGCCGCCCCCCGCCTGCGCCTTGCCGCCACGCATATCCGCACCCTCGACATCGTGCCGCTCTCGATCCTGCGCCAATACGCCGTGGACCTGCCGCCCGAAGCCTGACCCCCCCCCCCCCCGCGCCCCCCCCCCCCCCCCACACCCCCCCCCCCCCCCCCAACCCACGCCATGCCGCCGCCCCGCTTTCCCATCTCCGATGCCCAGATCGACGCCGTCATCGCGGAATTCTACGCCGTGATCCGCAGCCATCCGGGCCTTGGCCCCGTCTTCGCCCGCCACGTCACCGACTGGCCCGCGCATGAGGCCCGCATCACCCGCTTCTGGCGCAACGCGATCCTGCATGAAGGCGGCTACAGCGGCAATCCGATGCAGGTCCACCGCGCCGCCGAAGATATCCGCGAACCGATGTTCGATGTCTGGCTCGCCCTCTTCGACAGCATCCTGCGCCGCAACCTGCCGCCCGACACCGCCGCGCAATGGTCGGCACTCGCCCACCGCATCGGCCGCGCCCTGCGCATCGGCACGGCCGAGGCCCGCGCCTGCCCGGGCGCCCCGCCCCGCCTGAGATGAATTTCTACGCGCGCTGACTGCGGCCTCAGGCCGCCACCGCCGTCGGCCCCGCCGTCGCCGTCACCGCCGCCGCCGCGCGCGGGCGGATCTGCTCGGTCACGTCATCGCGCATCAGATCGTCGATGAACAGCGACAAAAGCTGCGGCCGCCCCGTCACGCCCGCCTTGCGATAGATCGCATTCGTCTGCGCCTTGACCGTCCCTTCCGACGTCGCCCGCAGCATCGCGATCTCGGATGTCGACATCCCCTTGATGGCAAACAGCGCCACATCCCGCTCCGCCGGGGTCAGCGCCCATTCCACGAACCGCTCTTCCAGCAGATCCATGAACGCCCCGGATGCCCGCCGCAGCCGCTCCTGCGCCAGATTGCGCTCGCGCAGCAACCGCGCCAGCAGCATCCCGCCCAGACCGATGCCGAAGAGCAGCCCCAGCGTCGCCCCGATCTCCAGCAGTTCCCGCACTTCCCACGGCAGCGGCGCAAGGTAGATCCCCAGCAGCGACGCCACGATATCGGACACGAAGAAAAAGGCGCTCAGCGCCTGAATCGCCAGAACCCCGTATATGAACCAGCGCCCCGTCACGCGTGGCACCGCCGGCTCATCGGATCACGGGCCGCGTCAGCCACCCGGTCCGCCGTTTCCAGCATCGGATCTTCCACCACGATCATCCCTGGATGTTTCCCCACGGCTGCTGCGGGATCTTTCTTCGCGGCCACCGCCGCGATTGATCCCCGCGCCACTCTCTCTCGCGCTTTCCGCCTGGTCCCTGGCCCCGGCCGTCTCCACACCGCCGGCCGCAGCGGCGGAAGTGTCGGCCGTCTGCAGGATCTGGCGGCCCATGCCGCTGCTCCCGCGCGCCTCAACGAACATGTCGCGCAGGATCTCGCCATTGTTCGGATTGACGACGATCTCGCGCTGCCCGGCCGCCCCTTCGGCAATGATCCGGGTCCGGCCAAGCCAGGTCCGCTCCGTCGACACGCTCTTGTAGCCCTGCGTCTCAAGCTGGGCCACGATATTGTCCGAAACGCTCTCGGCGAGGGCCGGTCCAGCCCCCAAAGCACCCATCACGAGTGCACCCATCACCTTGCGTGCCATCATCATACACCCCCTCTAGGGCAAGACCGCCCCAAGGCAGTCGTCGCGTTATCCAATGTTAAAAGTGTCGTGAAATGACCGCGCCGCGTCATTTTCATGGCAATTGCGGCAGGAACCGGGCCAGCCCGCAAACGGCCCCGCAGCCCATCCTGCCGCCCCCGCCGCAGGCCCCCCGCCGGGGCCGCGCTACCGTGTCGATCCATCTCCGCACCATCGCCTTTCCGGGCCGGTCACGCAAAGGCAGGCGGGGGCCGCACAGCCCCGCCCTGCCCTGCCCGGGGTGATTCCCGGCCGACGGCCCGCCTTGCCACGGGACGGGCACCCGCGCCTATCAACCGGGGGCCTAGGCGGCTCAACCCCCGGCCCTCGGGCCCCGATAAACGCAAGTTTAGGCCCCCAGCGCCGCCCCATCCCGCAGCAAAAGGCCCCCGCCCTTCACAGGACGGAGGCCTTTTGCCGCTCCGGCACTCTGGCCCGCGATTGCGCGCGCGTCAGACCTTCATGTCCACGCCCAGATGCTTGGCCACGGTGAAGATATCCTTGTCGCCCCGCCCGCACATGTTCATCACGATGATATGGTCCTTGGGCAGCGTCGGCGCGATCTTCATCACATGCGCCAGCGCGTGGCTCGGCTCCAGCGCCGGGATGATCCCCTCCAGCTTGCAGGACAGCTGGAACGCCTCCAGCGCCTCGGCATCCGTGATGCTCACATATTGCGCTCGCCCCGTGTCGTGCAGCCAGGCATGTTCCGGCCCGATCCCCGGATAATCCAGCCCCGCACTGATCGAGAACCCTTCAAGGATCTGCCCGTCCGGATCCTGCAACAGATAGGTCCGGTTGCCATGCAGCACCCCCGGGCGCCCCCCGGTCAAAGACGCGCAATGCTGCATCCGGTCATCCACACCCTTGCCGCCCGCCTCAACCCCGATGATGTTGACCGAAGGATCGTCAAGGAAGGGATAGAACAGCCCCATCGCATTCGACCCGCCCCCGATCGCCGCGATCACCGTATCGGGCAGCCGCCCCTCGCCTTCCTGTTCGGCCAGTTGCCAGCGCACTTCCTTCCCGATGATCGACTGGAAATCCCGCACCATCGCCGGATAGGGATGCGGCCCCGCCACCGTGCCGATGCAATAGAAGGTGTCGCGCACATTGGTCACCCAATCCCGCAGCGCATCGTTCATCGCATCCTTCAGCGTCCCGCGGCCGGATGTGACGGGAATCACCTCCGCCCCCAGAAGTTTCATGCGAAACACGTTCGGCGCCTGCCGCTCCACATCATGCGCGCCCATATAGACCACGCATTTCAACCCGAACTTGGCGCAGACCGTGGCCGTCGCCACCCCATGCTGCCCCGCGCCCGTCTCCGCGATGATCCGCGTCTTGCCCATCCGGCGGGCCAGAATGATCTGCCCCAGCACGTTGTTGATCTTGTGCGCGCCGGTATGGTTCAGCTCATCCCGCTTCATGTAGATCTTCGCGCCGCCCAGATGCGCCGTCATCCGCTCCGCGAAATACAGAGGCGACGGCCGCCCCACGTAATGCTTCCACAGATCGTCCATCTCGGCCCAGAAGCTCGGGTCGGTCTTGGCGAAGTCATAGCGCTCTTCCAACTCAAGGATCAGCGGCATCAGCGTCTCCGACACGAACCGCCCGCCGAATATGCCGAAGCGCCCCGCCTCGTCCGGCCCCGTCATGAAGCTGTTGATCCCGTCCTCGGCCATCGCCCGCACTCCCCTTGTCTTTCAGCCCCGATGTAGCGCCCTTGGCGGCCTTGGGAAAGACAGAGTTTGAAGGGAAACACCGCCCCGGATGCCCCACCCCAAAAATCGCCCACCCCAAGAATCGCCCACCCGGAAATCGCCCGCCTCTGACGTTTTCGTGAACGCCGCCCCTGAAACTCTGCCCGCCCCCTACGTAGCTCCCCCGTTGCAATCAATGGACAGGAGCAATGAAATGAAAAACCTGACGACAACGCTGATCCTCGCCGCCGCCGCCACCACCGGCGCGGCCCATGCCGAAACCGCCCTCGGCCTCGCGGGCGACCGGACGCTGGTGATGATCGACACCGCCACCGCCGCCGTCACCGGCAGCGTCGAGGCGCAGGGCGTCACCCGCCTGCTCGGCATCGACTACCGCCCGAATACCGGCAAGGTCATCGGCGTCACCGATGCCCAGACCATCGTGGAAATCGACCCGATGACAGGCGCCACCATGGAAATGGCCAAGATGAACACGATGCTGCCCGTCGCCGAAGGCGCCGCCGTGATCGTCGACGTGAACCCCGCCGCCGACAAGCTGCGCTTCATGTCCGGCACCACCAACCACCGCGTCGACATGGATTCGGGCGAAGTCACCGTCGATGGCGCGCTGAACTTCGACCCCGCCGATGCCAATGCCTCGGCCATGCCGATGGTCGTCGCCGTCGCCTATACCAACAGCTACGGCAAGCCGGAAAAGACCGCGATGTTCGATATCGACGCCGGTCTCAACGCGCTCCTGCAGCAGACCAAGCCGAATGATGGCCTTCTCGCCACCATCGGCAGCCTCGGCGTCACGCTGGAAGGCCCGGTCGCGATGGATGTCGCCACCACCGCCGATGGCACCAACACCGCCTGGGTCGCCGCGATGGGCGGGCTGCACATGCTCGACCTCGCCACCGGCGCGGTCTCCGGCACCATGGCCATCACCGGCACCGATCAGCCGCTCCGCGACCTGACGGTCCTGCCGGCGATGTAAGACACGGCAGATCCCGGGACGCTCCCCCCGGGATCACCCCGCCGCCCGGACAAAGGCCGCGATCCTCCCCGCATCCTTCTGTCCGGGCGCGCTTTCCACACCGCTGGCCACATCCACCTGCCGCGCCCCCGTCAGCCGGATCGCCTCGGCCACGTTCTCGGGCGTCAGCCCCCCGGCCAGCATCCACGGCTTCAGCCATTTCCGCCCCACCAGCAGCCGCCAGTCGAAGGTCAGCCCGTTGCCCCCCGGCAGCACCGCATCCTTCGGCGGTTTCGCATCAATCAGCAGCTGATCCGCCACCAGCGAAACCTCGGTCAGCGCGGCCAGATCCGCCTCGCCCGCCACCCCGATCACCTTCATCACCGGCAAGCCATAGCGCGCCTTCACCTCTGCCACCCGCGCCGGGCTTTCATGCCCATGCAGTTGCAGCATGTCCAAAGGCACCCGCGCCACGATGGTATCCAGCTCCGCATCCGTGGCATCCACCACCAGCGCCACCTTGCACAGCCCCTCGGGCGCGGCCAGCGCCAGCCCCCGCGCCTCCTCCACCGTCACATGGCGCGGCGACTTACCAAAGAAGTTGAACCCCGCATAGGCCGCCCCCGCCGCCGCCACGGCATCGACATCCGCCACGGTCCGCAGACCGCAGATCTTCACCCGCACATCGCCCATGGATCAGCCCGCCTTGCGCTTCTCGATCAGCGCCAGCACGTCATCCCCCGGCACCGAACGCGAATCCTTCATCACCTCAAGCTCGCGCTCCAGCCGGGCCAGTTCCCGCCCCCGCTGGCTTGCCGTCTTGCGGTGCTTGTGTTCGCGCAGCCATTCCCAGGTGAATCCGATCAGGACGCCAACCGCCACCCCGCCCAGAATCACCAGAAACAGCGGCAGTTCCATCTGCCATGACAGGCCGAACAGCGCCCCCACATCCTCGGGCAGGAACCGCACCGGCACTACGGTCCGATTGGCCAGCGCCATGGTCAGCAACACCAGCAGCAAGACGGCGATCAGGGCATAACGAAGCGTGCGCAGCATCCCGGGGTCCTCATCCTTGAACCCCGACTATCGCGCCACCCCCTCCGGCTTGCAAGCCAAAGGCCGATGAAAACCTCAGCCCTTGCCGTTCAGCCGGTCGCGCAGCAGCTTTCCGGTCTTGAAGAAGGGCACCTTCTTGTCATCGACCTTCACCGCCTCGCCGGTGCGCGGATTGCGCCCCATCCGCGCATCGCGGGCCTTCACCGAAAAGGCCCCGAACCCACGCAGCTCGACCCGGTCCCCCTTGGCCAAGGCTTCGATGATTTCCTCGAAGACCGTGTTCACGATGCGCTCGACATGGCGCTGCGTGAGATGCGGGTTCTCATCCGCGATCTTCTGGATCAGTTCCGAACGGATCATCCAAGTCCCCCCTGTGGTCCCGTTGTGCCCGGTTGCCACGCTGTTGTTTGCCTTGGACTATAGGCAAAAAATGCCATCGCACAATGAAAACGAAACAGACCATCCGTTTGGCCCGCCGCTATGGCCGCAGGGCAACCGCCATCAGGCCACAGCTTGCGCCAGCATGGGCCCCTGGAACAAGCCCGCGAAAACAGAAAGGCCCCGCCGAAGCGGGGCCTTTGCGTGTTTTTCAGACCGAAGTCAGGCTCAGTTGCCGCCCTTCAGCGCCGCGCCAAGGATATCCCCCAGCGATGCACCCGAATCGGACGAACCATACTGTTCCACGGCTTCTTTCTCTTCCGCGATCTCGCGCGCCTTGATCGACAGGCCCAGACGGCGGGTCTTGGGGTCGATATTGGTCACGCGCACATCGACGGAATCACCCACCTGGAAGCGCTCGGGGCGCTGATCGGCCCGGTCGCGCGACAGGTCGGACCGGCGGATGAACGACTTGGCGCCGTTATACTCCACCTCGATCCCGCCATCCTCGATCGCCGTCACGACAACCGTGACAACCGACCCGCGCTTCACGCCGTCAACGGCATCCGTGAACGAGTCGTCGCCCAGCGCCTTGATCGACAGCGAGATGCGCTCCTTCTCCACATCCACCTCGGTGACCGCGGCCTTGACCGTGTCGCCCTTGCGGTAGTTCTGGATGGCATCCTCGCCGCGCTGATCCCAGGACAGGTCCGAAAGGTGGACCATGCCGTCGATATCGTTGTCGAGGCCGACGAACAGACCGAATTCGGTGATGTTCTTGACTTCGCCTTCGATGGTCGACCCGACCGGATGGGTCTCCGCGAACACTTCCCACGGGTTGCGCATCGTCTGCTTCAGGCCCAGCGACACCCGGCGCTTGGCGCTGTCGATCTCCAGCACCATGACGTCAACCTCTTGCGAGGTAGAGACGATCTTGCCGGGATGCACGTTCTTCTTGGTCCAGCTCATTTCCGAAACGTGGACCAGACCTTCGACACCGGCCTCCAGCTCCACGAAGGCGCCGTAATCGGTGATGTTGGTCACGCGGCCCTTGTGGACCGAACCCAGCGGGTAGGCGCGCTCCACGGCATCCCACGGATCGGCCTGCAGCTGCTTCATGCCCAGGCTGATGCGGTGCGTATCCTTGTTGATCTTGATGACCTGCACCTTGATCGTCTCGCCAATCGCCAGAATTTCCGACGGATGGTTCACACGGCGCCATGCCATGTCGGTGACGTGCAGCAGGCCGTCCACACCGCCCAGATCGACGAAGGCACCGTATTCGGTGATGTTCTTCACGACGCCGTCGATGGTCTGGCCTTCGGTCAGGTTGCCGATCACTTCGGCACGCTGTTCCGCACGGCTCTCCTCAAGGATCGCACGGCGCGACACAACGATGTTGCCCCGGCGGCGGTCCATCTTCAGGATCTGGAAGGGCTGCTTCATGCCCATCAGCGGGCCCGCATCACGCACCGGGCGCACGTCCACCTGCGAACCCGGAAGGAACGCGACAGCGCCGCCCAGATCCACGGTAAAGCCACCCTTGACGCGGCCGAAGATCGCGCCTTCGACGCGGGTCTCGGCGGCATAGGCCTTTTCAAGGCGGTCCCAGGCTTCCTCGCGGCGGGCCTTCTCGCGGCTGATCACAGCCTCGCCGCGCGCATTCTCCACGCGGTCCAGATAGACCTCGACCTCGTCACCCACATTGATGTTGGGCTGTTCGCCGGGATTCGCGAATTCCTTCAGGTCGATGCGGCCTTCCATCTTGTAGCCGACATCAACGATGGCCTGGCCCGCCTCGATGGCGATGACCTTGCCTTTGACAACCGTTCCCTCTTCGGGGGTGTCAATCTCGAAGCTCTCCTTCAGAAGGGCTTCGAATTCTTCCATAGCGTTCTTGGCGCACATGTGCAGTTTGTCCTTTGTCATGGTTTTCGGGCCATGCGGTTGTCTCCGCAGGTCTTTGGCTGGCCCCTCGGGGAAAAAACCGCCGCCGCCCGGAAAACCGGAACCACCGCGACTCCCCCATCAGGATGGGGGGCCTATAGTCGTTCGGGCCAAGGAAAACAAGCGCGCATCGCACCCCCCGCCCCTTCCGGCGAAACATCGCCCCCCTTGTCCCCGTCCCGGGCCCGCGCCCCGGGACCTCCGCCATCCCCGCCCGACCGGAGGCCCCGGATCAGGTCCGGGGCACGCGCGCACCCCGGCCACCTAACGGAAACCTCCCCCCGGTCGTCTTAACCCAAAGTCAGGCTTTGACACGCCATGATGCGCGCAAGGACCACGAACCCGACGCCCCCCAGAGGGAGAGACAGAGTGAACACCTACCACTGCCTCATCGAACTGAAGCCCGAGGCCCGCGCCCTCTCCTTCGCCCATGCCGTGGGCCTCTGGCTCAACCATCTGGCCAGCCTGAACCTCGTCTCCGACTGGCGTCTCATGCGCCGCAAGTTCGGCCTCGCCTCCGGCCGCCACACCGATTTCGTGCTGGAGATTGAAATCGAAGGCATGGCCGCCCTCGATGCGGCCTTCACCGCGCTGGCCGATGCCGATGATCACGCGGTCCAGCTTTACGAAAAGATGCACGCCATGATCGACACCGCCGAAATCGGCCTCTACCGCCCCTATCCCGACCCGTCCCAGCGCGAACGCATCGCCCTCATCTGACCCGCGCCACCCACCCCGAACCACCGCCTCGTAGGGCGGGGTTCACCCCGCCACCCCCGCCCCCCCACACCCGTAGGCCGGGGTTCACCCCGCCCCCCCGACCCAGCCCAACCGCCGCAGCACCCGCCCGTCGATCGCCAGCAACCCCAGCCCGATCAACCCCATCCCCGCGTAATGCTGCACCCCCAGCCGCTCGCCCAGAAACAGCCAGCCCAGGACGATCGCGCTCGCCGGGATCAGCAGCGTCACCAGCGCGGTATTCACCGCCCCCGCCGAAGCCAGCAGCCGAAAGAAGATCACATAGGCCAGCGCCGTCGACACCACCGCCAGCGCAACCACCGCGCCCACCACCGGCAGACCCGGCATCGCCAATGTCCAGGGCCGGTCGATCAGCCCGGCTACCGGAACCATCATCAGCGTGGTCGCCGTCAACTGCCCCAGCGCCACCTGCACCGATGACAGGCCCATGCCCCGGAACCGGCGGCCAAAACTCGCCGCCACGCCATAGGACAAAGCAGCACCCAGGCAGGCCAGCATCCCCGCCAGCGCGATCCCCTCCCCCGCAAGGCCGGGATGGCCGATCAGAACCACCACGCCCAGAAACCCGAACCCGATGCCGATGGCCCGCTGCGCCGTCATCCGCTCATCGGCCAGCAGGACATGCGCCACAAGGATGGAAAAGATCGGCGTCGTCGCATTCAGGATCGCGGCAAGCCCGCTCGGGATCATGGTCTGCGCCCAGAACAGCAGGCTGAAAGGAACAAGGTTGTTCAGAAACCCCATGATCGCAAAGGCCGCGACCGTGCCGCGCCGAAACGGCCAGCCCTCGCCGCCCAGCCCGATCACCGCCGCCAGCACCAGCGCGGCAATCCCGGTGCGCGCCAGAACGATGGTCAGCGGCGGCACCTCCCGCACCGCAACCGCCGCAAGGAAAAAGGCCCCGCCCCAGAGAAAGGACAAAAGGATCAGCAATCCCCAATCCCGCAGCGTCATCTGCATCCCGCGCCCCCCATTTTGCCCGCCCTGACTACAGGCCCGCCCCGCCCCCTGTCTGGCAGATTTCGGACCTCATCACATCTCGCGCCTCGCCACATCGCGGGGCATGGCCTAACCTTGGCCCATGCTGGATTTCGACACATGCAATACGGCACGGCTGCGGCGCGACCCGGATTATGACGGCCGCTTCTTCACGGCGGTCCGGACGACCGGCATCTATTGCCGCCCCGTCTGCCCGGTGAAACAGCCGCTCACCCGGAACGTTTCCTTCTTCCCCACGGCGGCGGCGGCGGAACGCGCGGGCTATCGGCCATGCCTGCGCTGCCGCCCGGAAACCGCCCCCTTCTGCCCCGCATGGAACGGCACGAAAACCACCGTCGAACGCGCCCTGCGCATGATCGAGGACGGCGCCCTCGATCACGCCACGGTCGATGCGCTGGCCCATCGCCTCGGCATCGGCGCGCGGCACCTCTCGCGCCTCTTCCTGCGCCATCTCGGCGCCTCCCCGCTTCAGGCCGCCCGCACCCTGCGCATCGGCCGGGCCAAGCGGCTGATCGACCAGACCGAACTGCCCATGGCCGAGATCGCGCTTCAATCGGGCTTCGGCAGCATCCGCAGCTTCAACGCCGCCTTCCGCACCCTCTACGGCCGCGACCCCTCCAGCCTGCGCCGAATGCCACGCGATTGACGGGGCCGCTGATAGGGCCGCTGATAGGGCACCCACCCCCGCATCAGCGCACCTTTAACCACGATTCACGGGTCAAACCTGCGCAAATTTGTATGCACACCCATCTGCACTGGCGTGCTGCACCGGAAAGCTGAACAGTCGCCAACGGCGATTCCCGCCAAAAACCCTTTGCGATCAGCCCGTTAACCAAGCCCGGCTCAGGGCATCAACTGCCCGCCATTCACCTCGATCACCTGCCCCACGACATAGCCCGACAGGCTGGCACAGGCCAGAAACAGAAAGGCCCCCACGCAATCCTCCGGCCCGCCCAGCCGCCCGGCCGGGATCGTGGCCAGCTGCGCCTGCAACTGCGCCTCGGTCGAATAGCGCTCATGAAACGGCGTGGTGATCACCCCCGGCGCCACGGCATTCACGCGAATTCCAAAGGGAATCAACTCCTTGGCCATCCCCCGCGTGACGTTGTGGACAAAGGCCTTGGATGATCCGTAAAGCCCCGCCCCGCCCGACGCCCCATTCCGCGCCGCGACCGAGGTGGTGTTGATGATGAACCCACCCCCTGCCGCCTTCATGGGCGCGATGGCCGCCTGCGACGCCACCACCACCGACCGCGCGTTCAGATCCATGATCTCGTCATAATCCGCTTCGGAAACAAGGGCATAGGGCACCCGCCGCACCATCCCCCCGGCATTGTTCACCAACCCGTCCAGCCGCCCAAAGGCCGCCACGGCCCCCTCCACCGCCGCCCGCGCCCCCGCCCCGTTCGACACGTCGGCGCGGATCAGCACCGCCTCCCCGCCCGCCGCCGAAATCTCGTAAGCCACTGCTTTCGCAGCCTCTTCGCTGGCGTTGTAATGCAACCCCACCCGCGCGCCCTGCGCCGCAAAGGCCCGCGCCACCGCCGCCCCGATGCCGGTGCTGGCCCCCGTCACCAGCACCGCCTTCCCCTGCAATTCCGGCAACCGCATGCCCGTCATCCCCGCCCCTCCATCCGCGCCTGAACGATGGAAACAGCCCGCGCTACCGCCTCCTCCACCGTCATCTCGCTGGTATCCAGCACCACCGCATCCGCCGCCGCCCGCAGCGGCGCATCTGCCCGCCCCATGTCGCGCGCATCCCGCTCCCGCACCTCGGCCAGCACAACCTCTTGATCCCCGCCCACCTCCAGCCACCGCCTATGGGCCCGCACCTCGGCCGAGGCGGTGACATAAAGCTTCACCTCCGCCTCCGGGCAGATCACCGTCCCGATGTCCCGCCCATCCAGAACCGCGCCCCCTTCAGCCCGCGCAAAGCGCCGCTGGAACGCCACCAAGGCCGCCCGCACCTCCGGGATCACCGCCACTTTCGAGGCCGCCTGCCCCGCCTCCAGCGTCCGCAGATCCCCCCGCTCCAGATCGGCAGGCACCAGCCCGACGGCAGCCGCCACAGGGTCCCCCCCCTTCGCCCCCACCGCCCGATACAAAAGCCCCGTATCCAGATGCGCAAAGCCGAACCGCGCCGCCACCGCGCGCGAGATCGTCCCCTTGCCCGCCGCTGCAGGCCCGTCGATCGCCACCGTGAAGATCACCGCCATCGCCCCTTCATCTTGGCCAAAATACCCTCAGGGGGTGAGCCCCGCAGGGGCGAGGGGGCGGACAGCCCCCTGATTTTTCGCAGAAAAATCGTTACCCGCGTTCCAAAGTCGCGCCAAGCCCCGTCATCAACCCCTCAAAGATCGGGAAGGACGTCAGGATCGGCGAGGCATCATCCACCGACACCGCCTTCTTGGCGGCCATCCCGCAGACAAGGAAGCTCATCGCGATGCGATGGTCCAGATGCGTCGCACAGACGGCCCCGCCCGGCACGCCACCCGCCCCCATCCCGTGGACGATCAGCGTATCCTCCTCCTCCTCGACCCGCACGCCGCAGGTCTCAAGGCCCCGCGCCATGGCGTCGATCCGGTCGCTTTCCTTGACCCGCAACTCCTTCACGCCGCGCATCACCGTCACGCCCTCGGCAAAGGCCGCCACCACCGACAGGATCGGATATTCGTCAATCATGCTCGGCGCACGCTCCTCCGGCACCTCTATCCCCTTGAGGTTGGGCGAGAATTTCACCCGCAGGTCGGCGACCGGCTCCCCCCCTTCCTCGCGCGGGTTCAGGAATTCGATCTCCGCCCCCATCTCGACGAGGGTCAGATAAAGCCCGTTCCGCGTCAGGTTCTGGCTCACCCCCGGAACGGTGATGTCCGACCCCTCCACGATCAGCGCGGCACAGGTCGGAAAGGCTGCAGAAGACGGATCACGCGGCACCGCCACCGTCTGGGGCCGCAATTCCGGCCGCCCGGTCAGGGTGATGACATTCCCCTCCGCCGTCTTCTCCACCGTCAACTCCGCGCCAAAACCCAGCAGCATCCGCTCCGAATGGTCCCGCGTCGGCTCTCTCTCGATCACCACCGTCTGCCCCGGCGCATTCAGCCCCGCCAGCAGCACCGCGGATTTCACCTGCGCGCTGGCCACCGGCAGGGCATAGCGCACCGGCACCGGATCCGCCGCCCCCACCACCGTCATCGGCAACCGCCCGCCTTGCCGCCCATAGGCCCGCGCCCCGAACAGCGACAGCGGATCCGTCACCCGCCCCATGGGCCGCTTCCGCAAACTCGCATCGCCCGTAAAGGTCGCGGTGATCGGCGACGTCGCCATCGTCCCCATGATCAGCCGCACGCCCGTGCCGGAGTTCCCGCAATCAATCACGTCGGCAGGCTCGCGGAACCCGCCCACGCCCACGCCATGCACCGACCATTCCCCCAACCCGTGCCGCGTGACCTCGGCCCCGAAGGCCCGCATGGCCGATGCCGTGTCCAGCACATCCTGCCCCTCCAGCAACCCGGTAACCCGCGTCTCGCCCACGGCCATCGCCCCGAAGATCAGCGCGCGGTGGGAGATCGACTTGTCACCCGGCACTTCCGCCACGCCCTTCAGGGCGGCGGACTTGCGGGCGGTCATCGGTTGCGCATCGCCATGGCCGGACATCATCTTCTCCCTGTCATACCGGCCCGCCTGATAGCGCAACCGCCCGCCCCGGTCCATGCCCCATGCCACGGGTTGAAACCCCGGAACTTGCGCGCATATCAAAGGGTATGAACCGCCGCCGCTTCCTTTCCCGTGCTGCAGCCCTCGCCGCCATCGCGGCGGCAACCGCAAGCGGAGCTTTTGCCCTGTCACCCGCCCGCAACCGCTATTATCAGGGCCCGCCCGGGCCGAATTTCGACGGAACCCGCTTCTTCAACCCCGGCGGCAGCCCGCCCAAGGGCTTTGCCGACCTGCTGAAATGGCAGACCGGGGGCGGGCGGGCCCGATGGCCCGACAGTGTCGGCATCCGGCAGACCATCCCCGCACCCCGCGTGGATGATCTGATCGTGACCATGGTCGGACATGCCACCCTGCTCATTCAGGTGGCGGGGCTGAACATCCTGACAGATCCGGTCTGGTCGGATCGCGCCAGCCCCTTCTCTTTCGCTGGTCCCCGCCGCGCCACCGCCCCCGGCATCAGGTTCGAGGCCCTGCCCCGCATCGACGCCGTGCTTCTGACGCATAATCACTACGACCACCTCGATCTCGCCACGCTGGAGCGGCTCAAACAGGCGCATGATCCGCTGGTGATCACGCCCTTGGGCAATGATGCGATCGTGCATGAGGCCGTCCCCGACATGCGGATCGTCACCGGCAACTGGGGCCACACGGTCGCCCTTGGCCCCGCCACGGTGCATTTCGAACCCCACCACTGGTCGGCGCGCGGCACGCGCGACAGGTCCATGGCGCTCTGGTCCGCCTTCCTGATCGACACGCCCGCCGGGCGCATCTTCCATATCGGCGATACCGGTTTCGATCAGGGCCGCCCCTATCGTGACCTGCCGCGAAAGCACGGCAAGATCCGCGCCGCCATCCTGCCCGTCGGTGCCTATGAACCTCGCTGGTTCATGCGCGATCAGCATCAAGACCCGGCCGAGGCGGTGGACGGCTTCCTGCTCTCCGGCGCGGCCCATGCAATCGGCCACCACTGGGGCACATTCCAGCTCACCAACGAAGGCCGCGAGGCCCCGCCCCGCGCGCTGGCCGCCGCACTTCAGGCCAAGGGAATCGGACCGGATCGTTTCCGCGCGCTGGCCCCCGGCGAATGGTGGGCGATACCCGAATGAAGGCGGCCTAACCCTTCCGCCGGAAGGTCAGGTAGTGCGGGCTTCGCCCTTCGCGCAGCGCCTTCTGCTCATAGCGCGTCGAAAGCCAGTCTTCCCACGCGCCCCCTGCCCCGGCCTGTGCCACAAGATCGAAACCGGCCTGCGGCACCTCTTCCAGCGTCTGACGGACGTAGTCGGGAATATCCGTCGCCACCCGGAACTCTGCCCCCGGTGCCATCACCCGCGCCAGCGCGCCAAGGTAGCCCTGTGTCACAAAGCGCCGCCGATGGTGCCGCGCCTTGGGCCAGGGGTCGGGGTAGTTGAGAAAACACTTGGCGACAGAAGCCTCCGGCAGCACGTCGAACAGATCGCGCACATCCCCCGGATGGATCGCCAAGTTCTCCACCCCAGCCGACCGGATCTTCCCCAGAAGCATCGCCACGCCATTGACGAAAGGTTCGCAGCCGATGATCCCCACCTCGGGATAGCGCGCGGCCATATGTACCAGATGCTCGCCCCCGCCGAACCCCACTTCCAGCCAGAGCGGACGGCCCCCGAACATCCCCGCCAGATCCAGCGGTGTGCGGGCGGGGTTTTCTTCCGCCGTCACGCCGGGCAGGCGGACCTTGCCCAGATCCTCGGCCAGATAGGTTTTCTGACTGGCCCGCAGGGTCTTGCCATGCACGCGCCCATAGAAATTGCGCCGCTCGGTCACAGGCTGGTCGTCGGTCATGGAAAAGGCCCCGGAATTCATCCGGGGCCTCTAACCCTGTCACGGCCTTGGGGTCAACCCGTCAGCGGACGGCCTTCTTCAGCGCGTCCACCAGATCGGTGCGTTCCCAGCTGAACCCGCCATCCGCCGTGGCCTCGCGCCCGAAATGCCCATAGGCAGAGGTGCGCGCATAGATCGGCTTGTTCAGGCCCAGCGTCGTGCGGATACCGCGCGGCGTCAGGTCCATGCATTCCGCCACGGCCTTTTCGATGGCGGCCGCCTCGACAGTGCCGGTCCCATGCGTATCGACATAGATCGACAACGGCTTCGCCACCCCGATGGCATAGGACACCTGCAACGTGCAGCGATCCGCCAGCCCTGCTGCCACCACGTTCTTCGCCAGATAGCGCGCGGCATAGGCGGCCGAGCGGTCCACCTTGGTGGGATCCTTGCCCGAAAACGCGCCGCCGCCATGCGGGGCCGCGCCGCCATAGGTATCCACGATGATCTTCCGCCCGGTAAGACCGGCATCCCCGTCAGGCCCGCCGATCACGAACTTGCCCGTCGGGTTCACCCACCATTCCGTCTTCGCGGTGATCCAGCCCGCGGGCAGGATCTCGCGGATATAGGGCTCCACGATGGCGCGGATGTCGTCCGACGTCTGCGCCTCGTCCAGATGCTGGGTCGACAGCACGATCGACGTCACCTCGACGGGCTTCCCGTCCTCGTAACGCAGCGAAAGCTGCGACTTCGCATCAGGGCCCAGCGTGGGTTCCGTGCCGTTCTTGCGCACCTCGGCCAGCCGCCGCAGGATCGCGTGGGAATACTGGATCGGTGCCGGCATCAGTTCCGGCGTCTCGCGGCAGGCATAGCCGAACATGATGCCCTGATCGCCCGCCCCGTCACGATCCACGCCCTGCGCGATATGGGCGGATTGTTCGTGCAACAGGTTCTGCACCTTCAGGGTGTTCCAGTGGAACTTGTCCTGCTCATAGCCGATATCCTTCACGCACTCGCGCACGATGGATTCGACACGGCCAAGCATGGCCTTTGTGGCCGCCTCGGTGGACAGCCCCACTTCCCCGCCCACGACGACCGTATTGGTCGTGGCAAAGGTTTCACAGGCAACACGGGCATTCGGCTCTTCCGACAGGAAGGCATCCAGAACCGCATCGGAAATGCGGTCACAGACCTTGTCGGGATGCCCCTCCGACACGGATTCGGAGGTGAAGACATAGTTTGTACGGGACATGGGAAGTGCTCCATTGGGTTACCCCCGCCACGCCAGGAAGCCGTTGTGACGGTTCGATGCGCCTCACTAGACCCGGCATCCGCCCGCGTCAAGCAACCTTCCGGCGCTGCGCAAGAACCCCAACCCCAAGCAATGCCAGCAGGATCAGGACAATCGGCACCTCGCCCCAGCGCGCATAGGGCGGGGGCGGCAAGGCCCCCGGAAGGCGAACATCCAGATAGCCCGCCTCACCCCGGGGCAGGCTGTCCAGTATGCGCCCGCGCGCATCGGTCACCACGGTGATCCCGGTATTGGCCACACGCACAAGCGGCAGCCCCTGCTCGATCGCCCGAAGCCGGGCCTGCGCCAGATGCTGCTGCGGGCCGGACCATGTGCCAAACCACGCGTCATTGGTGATCTGCAGGATCCAGTCGGCGCGGGCAGGCGCATTTCGCACATCCTGCGGAAAGATCGCCTCATAGCAGATCAGGGGCAGGACATGGCCAAGCTCGCCCCCCAGATCCAGCACGGCAGGGCCCGGACCGGCCGAATAGCCGTTCCCCTGCTGCGCGGCAAAGGCCACCAGACCGAACAGGTCGTAAAGCAGGTCACCGGCGGGGATGTATTCGCCAAATGGGACAAGATGATGCTTGTCATAGGTCGCGCCCACCCGCCCCCCGGGGCCGATCACGGCAAGGCTGTTCCAGAACTGCCACCCGTCGACACGCTGCACACCTACGGCAACCGGGCTGCCACGGCCGGCCTCGGCAATGCGCAGGGCCACTTCCGGGTAATCCTCCAGAAGATAAGGCACCGCCGTTTCCGGCCAGATCGTCAGATCCGGCCGCACCCCCGCCGCCGTGAACCCCAATTGCCGTTCAAAGAACATGCGCGCCAGTTCCGGATCCCATTTCAGCCCCTGCTCGGCATTGGGCTGAACCAGACGCAGGACCGCAGGCCGCGCCTCGGGCAGAGGCATCGCTTCGCGCCAATGGCCGAACCCGAAGGCCGCCCCCAGCAGGATCACGGCCGCGCCCCCCGGAAGGATCTTCCACCGCGCCAGCAAGCCCGCCACCGCCAGCGTAAACAGCGTCAGCCCGGCGGGGCCGATATAGGCCGCCAGTTGCGCTGGCGCGAAACCGATCCAGACATGCCCCGGCATGGCCCAGGGAAACCCCGTCAGCACATATCCCCGCGCCAGTTCGGCAGCCGTCATCGCAACAATCAGGACGGTCAGCCCCGGCGCCCCATCCCGCGCCAGAAGGCCCGCGCCGAGGGCCGCCATCGCCCAGAACAGCGCCAACCCAAAGGACAGCAACAGCACCGCAAAGGGTGCCATCCAGCCATGCACCCAAGGCTCGATCAGGAAGGGCTCCACGATCCAGGCAAGGGCCGCCGCGAAATAGCCCGCCCCGCCAAACCAAGCGATCCAGCCGCGGCCCGGCCCGGGCCGCACGATCCGATGCAGAAGGAAGGCCATCGCGGGCAGCGACAGCCACCACCAGCCAAGCGGTGCCTGCCCCGTGGCCGCCACCATCCCGGCCAGAACGGCCAGCCCAAGATCGCGCCGCCCGGGCCACGAGGCCCGAACCCTTCGGCGCAAGACCCCGATCACCCGGCGGCCACCCTTACCTTTTCGGCCACGGCTTCCGGCAAGCGGATCCGCACCCGCTTGATCCGGCGCGGATCGGCATCGACCACCTCGAACTCTGCCCCGCTTTCATGCGGAACGATCTCGCCCCGCGCGGGCACCCGTCCGGTCCGCAGGAAGACGATCCCGCCGAGGGTGTCGATCTCCTCGTCATCCTCGTCATGCCGCAGTTTCAGGCCCAGCGCGGCCTCGATCTCCTCAAGCGGCGCATTGGCCATGGCAACAAAGACGCCGGGCCGCTCTTCCTTCCACAGCGCGCCCTCTTCCTCGTCATGTTCATCCTCGATCTCGCCGATGACGGTTTCGATCAGGTCCTCGATGGTCACAAGGCCATCCACCCCGCCATATTCGTCGATCACAAGCGCCATATGCACCCGCTCGCGCTGCATCTTCTGCAGCAGCACGCCGATGGGCATGGAGGGCGGGGCATAAAGCACCGGCCGCAGCAGTTTCTTCAGCGAGAAACGCCCCGCCGCGCCAAAGCCGTGCTGCAGCGCAAGGTCCTTCAGCAGGACAAGGCCCTGGGGATGATCCAGCGTTCCCTTGTAGACGGGCACGCGGCTGAAGCCGTGCTCGCGGAACACCTCGACAAGATCATCCTTCCCGATATCCAGCGGCACCGCCACGATATCGACCTTCGGCACGGCAACGTCATCCACCCGCAGCCGCCGCAGGTTGCCGATGCCGGGAAGCCCCGCTCCCGGGGCCGCACTGGCGGCCTGCGGAACGGGCGGCTCCGCGCCACCCGGGGGCGCCGTTTCCGTTGTCGGGGAAAAGGCGCTCAACAAGCGCCCGAAAAAGCCGCGTTGCGCTGGCTCCGGTTCGTCTTCATGGGTCGTTCCCTGCGCGCGCTGCGCTGCATTAGACCCGTCGGTGCTACTGCCCATCTGTCCTTCGTCCAAAACACCCCGTCACGCGGGGCTCCGCAAATATGGGTCAGGAAGGCCAAGGCTGGCAAGTATCTCCACCTCCAGACCCTCCATCAGCGTTGCATCCGCATCCTCGACATGATCATAGCCAAGACAATGCAACAGCCCGTGAACGACAAGATGAGTCACGTGATCCTGCATCGGCTTGCCCTGCTCGGCGGCCTCGCGCAGGCAGGTCTCCCAGGCGATGGCGATATCGCCCAACTCGCAAGGTTCGTCCGAATCGCCCGCCTCCGGCAGCTCGGGGGCCGCGCCCGCAATCTCGGCCGCCCGCTCCTCCGATGGCCATGACAGCACATTCGTCGGTTGCGGCTTGCCCCGGAAATCGGCGTTCAGCAGGGCGATCCGTGCATCGTCGCAGCCCATCAGCACGACGGAATATCCCTCTGCGCCCAGCCCCGCACCCTCCAGGGCCGCCATGCAGGCGCGTTCGGCCAGCGCCTCCAGACCAAAGGCCTCCCAGCGCGCATCCTCTATGACGATGTCCACGATCCCGCTCATGCCCGCCCTCTAGCCGAAGCCGAAGAAATGCGCAAACGCCCTGCCCTTCATCTTGGCCCGAAATACCCCGGGGTTTGGGGGCAGCGCCCCCATCAGCCGAGCCGCAGCGCGAATGCGCGAAGGCGAGACAAAAATCCTGCGCGGGCCCCGCCTGCGGGGGCCGCGCGCATTTCTCTTCACGCCGAGGGCGTCTCGTCCGCCTCATAGGCCTCGATGATCCGCGCCACCAGCGGATGGCGCACCACATCCTTGGCGGTGAAGTAGTTGAAGGTCACGCCCTTCACCCCCTTCAGGATCCGCTCGGCATCCTGCAACCCCGACGGCACGCCGCGCGGCAGGTCGATCTGGGTGCGGTCGCCGGTGATCACCATCCGGCTGCCTTCGCCCAGACGCGTCAGGAACATCTTCATCTGCATGGTCGTGGCATTCTGCGCCTCGTCCAGCACGATGAAGGCATTCGACAGCGTCCGCCCGCGCATGAAGGCCAAGGGCGCGATCTCGATCCGCTTTTCCTCCATCAGCTTCTGCACCTGCTTCTGGGGCAGGAAGTCGTTCAGCGCGTCGTAAAGCGGCTGCATATAGGGATCGACCTTTTCCTTCATGTCGCCGGGCAGGAAACCCAGCCGCTCGCCCGCTTCCACCGCGGGGCGCGACAGGATGATCTTCTCCACCGCGCCGGAAATGAACATGGTCACGCCCACGGCCACCGCCAGATAGGTCTTGCCCGTCCCCGCAGGCCCGATGCCGAAACCCAACTCGTTCTGGAACAGGTTCGCGACATAGGCCTTCTGCGCCTCGGTCCGCGGTTCGATCGGCTTCTTGCGGGTGCGCAATTCCAGATTGCCGCCGCCAAACATCTCGATCTGTTCACCCTCGGCCACCGGCCGGTCGGGCATGGGGCGGCCCATCCGCATGGCGCCGTCGATATCACCCGCCGCCACGCCGCGCCCGGATTCCAGCCGCGCGTACAGCGACCTGAGAACACCCGCCGCCTGATCCCGCGCACCCTTTTCCCCGATCACGGCCAGCCGGTTTCCGCGTCTCAGGATATGGACCCCGATCTGATGTTCGATCTGCGCCAGATTGCGGTCGAACTCGCCGCACAGGTCGATCAGCAAACGGTTGTCGGGAAATTCGAGCAGCGTTTCCACAACGTCCTCGGAACGGGTCGGGGGGGTCAGCGCGCTGATGCCCAAAGGGCTCTCCTTCTACAAGGGCTTCGCCATATCTTGATGATGTGCCGCGTTTGGCCACAAGGCAAGCATCATTCACAGACATGGCCCAAGTCTGCACAAGGTTTGTGCAATAAGCGTGACAGATCACCCGATGGCAAGGGGGCCGCGCCTTCCGGCACGGCCCCTGTCTTGCTCTGCCTTTCGTCCAAGCGATCAGTTCGGCACCCAGTCCCGCCCTGTGGCGGATTGCGAGGTGTAGTTGCCGATCACGGTGCCCGGGGGGTATCGGTTGTTGCAGATCGGAAGGCCGCTGGCCGGATCATAGCGCGGGCTGGAATACCCTTCCAATCCGTCATCGATGATCCAGTTCTGGCACCCATCCGGATCATAGGCGATGGCTGCCTCGCCATTGACCAGCGCGCCGCGGTCCAGCAAGCCTCTGTCATCCCCTTTGGCAATCACGGAATTCGGTCCCCCATAGGGCTGGATTCCGCAGGCCGACAGGCCAAGGCCCATAACCAGCACCAACCCCACACGGGGCATGTTCACACCAACCATCACCGACCCCACGTATAGCAGACAACTTCCACCCGACGGTTCTGCTGCATGCCTTCCGCCGTCGCATTGCTGGCCCGGGGCTGCCGCTCTCCGTAGCCGATCATCCGTTCCACCGGCGCCCCGACGGATTGCGCAACAGCCGCCACCGCCGCCGCGCGGCGCTGCGACAGGCGCATGTTGTATTCATCCGAGGCGCGGCTGTCGGTATGGCCATAGATGGCATAGCCAAAGGCCCCCGCAGACTGAAAAAATCTCTGCAGCCGCTCGCGGCCGCTTGCCGTAAGCTGGGCGCTGTCCGTTGCGAACAGCGTATCCGTGTTCTCGACAAGGCAAAGATTGCGCTTCAGGCAGACCGGCTTGCCCGTCGCCGGATCACGGCGCGGCACCATATAACCTTCGACCCCGCCATCGGCCCACCAATGCATGCATCCATCATCGTCGATCCATGCACCCCAATCTATCTTGCCCTTCACTTCGGGCGCTGACTGGGCTTTCAGGTCTGCCGGGGCTCCAACGGCCACGAACAGACAAAGCGCGCCGAAAATCGCGCGCATCGAGTACCGAAACAAGCCGAAGCCCTCCTCGTTAACAGATCACCACATACAGATACTCAACTGCAGGATTGCCGTTGCTTGGCCGATAAAGCAAGCGGAATCATGGCCCTTGCAACACCACAGGAACACTCTTCGGCACCCACCGCCCGACAATCACGGCATGCAGGCGCGATTGTTTCCGTTTTCGCAACGGCTGGCCGCTTGGGTCAGCGCCTTTCCCCCGCGAGGGAATTCGGGGCCGAGGACTTGATCCGCACGCGCACCAGATCGCCGACGCGCGCGTCGGGATCGGTCACATGCACGGCATGCAGATGGTCGGACTTGCCCACCATCTGCCCCGGCAACCGTCCAGCCTTTTCATAAAGAACGCCGACCTCACGCCCGACCATCGCCTCTTGCGCCGCGCGCTGCTGTGCTGTGATCAGCGCCTGCAATTCCTGCAACCGCGCATCCGCGACCTCGGCCGGAACCGGTGCCTTCTCCGCAGCCGGCGTGCCGGGCCGGGCAGAGTACTTGAAGCTGAACGAAGCACCGAAACCGACGCTGCGGATCAGGTCCATCGTATCGGCAAAATCGGCATCGCTTTCGCCCGGGAAACCCACGATGAAATCCGATGACAAAAGGATATCGGGGCGGGCGGCGCGGATGCGCTCGATCAGCCGGAAATACTGCTCGCGCGTGTGCTTGCGGTTCATCGCCTTCAGGATCCGGTCCGATCCGGACTGCACCGGCAGGTGCAGATAGGGCATCAGCTTTGCCTCGTCCCCATGCGCGGCGATCAGATCGTCTTCCATGTCATTGGGGTGGCTGGTCGTGTAGCGGATCCGCTCCAGCCCGTCGATGCGGGCCAGTTCCCGCACCAGCCGCGCCAGCCCCCAATCCCCGCCGTCACCGGCACCGTGATAGGCGTTTACGTTCTGGCCCAGCAGCGTGATCTCGCGCACACCCTTTTCCACCAGCGCCCGCGCCTCGCGCAGCAGACGCTCGGCCGGACGGCTGACCTCGGCCCCGCGCGTGTAGGGCACCACGCAAAAGGCGCAGAACTTGTCACAACCCTCCTGCACGGTAAGAAAGGCCGACGGCCCCCGCAGGACCTTGCGTTCGGGCAGGTGATCGAACTTGTCCTCGGCCGGAAAGTCGGTATCCACCGCCTTCTTCCCCCCGGCCACTGCGCCCACCATGCCGGGCAGGCGGTGATAGCTTTGTGGGCCGACAACCAGATCGACAAGCGGCATCCGGCGCAAAATCTCGTCGCCCTCCGCCTGCGCCACGCAACCCGCCACGCCGATCTTCAGGTCCGGCTTCGCCGCCTTCAGCGGCTTGAGGCGGCCCAGATCAGAATAAAGCTTTTCAGAGGCCTTCTCGCGGATATGGCAGGTATTCAGCAGCACCATGTCCGCCTCTTCCTGCACATCGGTGGTGACATAGCCCTCTGCGCCCAGGACTTCCGCCATGCGCTCGCTGTCATAGACATTCATCTGACAGCCATAAGTCTTGATGAAAAGCTTCTTCGGTTCAGCCATGGCGCACCCCTGTTCCGCAGCTTCGCCCCTTACACGCAAAAGCCGACGCTCTGCAATCATCCGGGTCTTGCGACCTTTCCACACTGCGGGGCTTGCAAATCGCCCGCCCATGCCAGACCTTGGCGGCAATCGCCCGCAGCCACCCATAGCGGGCACTGTGCTGTTCGGGGTCTCGGGGCAGGTCCATGCAATACGAAAGCCTGTCGGGCTATATCACTGCAATGGCGGCCACCCCGCCAAAGGGCCCCATGGCCATCATCCTTGTCGAAGACCCGGTCGAGGTAGACACAACGCTTCGCCATCATCTTCGGGCAGGCTTTCGCGATGTGCTCATGCTCGCCCCGGCAGAGATCGGCCTGCCACCCGCGCTGGAAGGGCAGGTCCACCGCATCAGCCATGACTCCCATGCCGAGAATGCGCTCGTCACCGCCGTGAACCAGCTGATCGAGGCCTTCCCCGGCCTTTGGATGTATTACTGCTTCAACGGCGAATACCTGTTCTATCCCTTCTGCGAAACGCGCACCGTCCGCGATCTGATCGCCTTTCACGCCGAAGAACGGCGCGATGCGATGCTGACCTATGTCATAGATCTTTACGCCGATGATCTGGACCGGTTTCCCTCGGCCGTCAGTCTGGAAGACGCCCATCTCGACAGGTCGGGCTATTACGCGCTGGCCCGACAGGATCCCGAGAACAACTGGCATCCGAAGGAGCGGCAACTGGATTTCTTCGGTGGCCTGCGCTGGCGCTTCGAAGAGCATGTCCCTTGGACCCGCCGCAAGATCGACCGCATCTCGCTTTTCAAATCGCGCAAGGGATTGGTGCTCTCGCCCGATTTCCTGTTCTCGGACGAAGAGTACAACACCTATGCCTGCCCCTGGCACAACAACCTGACGGCCTGCGTCTGTTCCTTCCGAACGGCCAAGGCGCTGAAGGCGAACCCCGGATCAAAGTGGAAGATCAACAGCTTCCGCTGGCACAATTCCACCGCCTTCCAGTGGCAATCCCAGCAACTCATGGATCTGGGCCTGATGGAGCCGGGCCAATGGTTCTGATGGTGGCCCCGCGTGGCTGATGGGGCCGGGCAATACGCCCGACGTCACCAGCGCAGAGCTCGGCTTCCGATGATTGCCGCAAGGATCGTCACGGCAAGGATCGCAACGCCGTACCACGTCACATAGAACAGCGGGTTGTCCTGCGTGCAGAAAAGCGAATAGCCGGCCGCCGTTCCACTGCCGATCGTCACCCCTGCCATGGCCCCGGCCAGCAGGGGCGATGCCGGTGCCCCCCGCCGCAGCACCATGAAGGCAAGCCCAAGCGAGGGCAGCGACAAGCCGATGATCAGACCCAGACATTCGGTCAGCGCGAACCGAGATACATCGGCAAAGCGCAGATCCTCGGGCAAGGTTGCAAAGGCCGTCACCCAAAGCACCACCGCAAGGGCAATGGGCAAAATCAGGGCGCGCGGCAGCCGGGGCAGGCGTTCGGGCCGCATCATCTCCACCGTCACAGGCAGCGCCAGCAGGAACAGCATCAGTGGCAGTGCGGACTTTGCCGCGATCATCGGCTGGCCAAGCGCCGACATCAATCCTGCGCGCGGGCCTGCCATCCCAAGAAAAACCACCGAAACACCCAGAACAGCCGCGATCAGCGCCATAGCGGCCAACCCCGCCCGAAACGGCCGAGGCGGTTGTGAATCGGCCGCAAGGGCCCGGATCAGATCATCGGTCTTCATCGCTCCAGCCCTCTCGCCAGTCGCGCCATCTTCTGTATCGCGCGATGCAGGGCCACCCGCACCGCGCCTTCTGTCATATCCATCCGCGCGCCCACTTCGGCGGTCGACTGGCCATCCAGACTGACCGCCCGCACGATGGCCGCCGACCGCGCATCGAGTTGCCCGATCAGCCTTGCGCTGTCGCGGGCGGCCAGATGATCGGGGCCGGGCTCGGCCTCCAGCACATCGACGAAATCCTCGATCGACAGATGCAGGGAATTACCCCTCCGCCGATAGGCATCCACCACCTTGTGCCGCGTCACCGCATAGAGCCATGGCAGCAAGGGCGCCGTTTGGTCCCAGGTGTGGCGCTTGGTGTGAATGGCGATCAACACCTCCTGCAACACATCCTCCTGTCCTTCCACGCCCAGCGAACGCCCGCGAGCCCGGACGATACCGCGAAGGACCGGTGTGATTTGCCCAAGGAAGAGGGCATAGGCATGCCCATCTCCTGCCATTGCCGCACGAAGCAATGCCGACCAATGCGTTTCGCGATCCGTCATTCACCCTGCCTATACGCGGAACCTTCCGGATCCGTTACACATTCCCCGATATTTTCCGCGCTCCCGGGAACGTCCACCCCCTGCGCTCCCCGCAGGAACACGAATCGTCCTAGTCATCCCCGGGCGGCAGATCGTTCCCGCCCTGCGCGGCGATCATGCGCAGCACCATATCGATCTGCGTGGCAAAGGCCTGCCCAAGTCGCTCCCGCAACGCGGCATCATAGGCCAGCGCCCGCTGGCCCAGATCCCGAAAGACCCGCCGCCCTGCATCCGTCAGCGACAGTATCTCGGCCCGGCGATCTTCGGGGCTGGTCGCCCGCGACAGAAGACCCTCCGCCTCCAGCGCCGCAACGGCGCGGCTGACCTTTGTCTTCTCGATATGGCTGATGCGGCAGATGTCGCGCGCCGTCATCGCCCCGAATTTCCCCAGATTGGCCAGCACCCGCCATTGCGTGCGCGTCATGCCGTAGTCGGCCTTGTAGCTTGCCTGAAAAGAGCGGGACGTGGCTTCCGCCGCCTGATTCAGCAGATAGGGCAGGAACCCTTCAAGATCGAACTCCTGCCCGGCTTCCCCCTGCTTTGGCACGTCGTTCATCGCCCACTCCACTTGCAGGGCCAGACTGCCATGCATCGGGTCACTATGCCAAGGGCTTCACCCTGTCGGGATGGGCCTCGGCGACGGCGGCAAGGCTTTCCAGACGGTCGCAGATGGCACTCAGCCGCGGATAGGGGGCCAGATCCACATTCCAGCGCCGCGCATTATAGATCTGCGGCACAAGGCAAAGATCGGCCAGCCCCGGCCTGTCACCATGGCAGAACACGCCCCCGGGACCCTCGCCCAGAAGCCCTTCGAACCCCTCCAGACCCAGCGCGATGAAATGGGCCATCCACCCTTCCATCGTCGCTTTCCCGCCAAGCGTCACCGCATGCCTTGCCACGCGCAGATTGCAAACAGGCTGCGTCTCCATCGCGATGGCATGGGCCAAGGCCCGCACCCGCGCCCGTCCGGCGGCATCGGCGGGCAGGAACCCGGCCGCGCGCGTCTCATCAATGTATTCGAGTATGGCAAGGGATTGCGTCAGCCGAAGGCCATCAATCTCCAGCACCGGCACAAGGCCCTGCGGATTGGCGGCCAGATGCGCCGTGCTGCGCTGCGCGCCCGCCACCAGATCCACATCAATTCGCCGATAGGCCAGACCCGCAAGGTTCAGCCCGATCCGAACCCGATAGGCCGATGACGACCGCCAGTAGTCGTGAAGAACGATGTCCTGTGCCATCCGCCATCCAATCCGGTTTGCCAGAGTCAGCTTTACCTTGACTTGGTTGCATATGCAACTATTAATGGGACTCACACGCCCCTTGCGCGATGACGGAGGATCCGATGACCAGCCACACCCTTCCCGCGGGCATGATCCGCGCCGTCAGCAACCTTGGCCCGCATGAAGGCTATATGCCGGGCTTCGGGAACGACTTCGAAACCGAAGCCCTGCCCGGCGCGCTGCCGCAAGGGATGAACAGCCCGCAGAAGTGCAATTACGGCCTGTATGGCGAACAGCTTTCCGGCACCGCCTTCACGGCACCAAGCCATCAGAACGAAAGGACGTGGTGCTATCGCATCCGGCCCTCGGTCAAGCACACCCATCGCTTCCGCAAGGTTGACGTGCCGCTGTGGAAATCCGCCCCTTGCATCGACCCCGATATCATCAGCCTTGGCCAGTATCGCTGGGATCCGCTCGCCGTTCCGGATGAGCCGCTGACATGGATCACCGGGATGCGCACCATGGTAACGGCGGGCGATGTGAACACGCAGGTCGGTATGGCCAGCCATGTCTATCTGGTGACCGAGTCGATGAAGGATGAATACTTCTTCTCGGCCGATGGCGAATTGCTGGTTGTTCCGCAGGAAGGACGGCTGCGCTTCTGCACTGAACTGGGCATCATCGACATCGAGCCCAAGGAAATCGCCATTCTGCCACGCGGTCTTGTCTACCGCGTCGAGGTTCTGGAAGGCCCCTGCCGCGGCTTCGTCTGCGAAAACTACGGGCAGAAATTCACCCTTCCCGGGCGCGGCCCCATCGGGGCGAACTGCATGGCCAACCCCCGCGATTTCAAGACACCCGTCGCTGCGTTCGAGGACCGCGAGGTTCCCTCGACCGTCACCGTGAAATGGTGCGGGCAGTTCCATGAGACATCCATCGGCCACAGCCCGCTGGACGTGGTCGCCTGGCATGGCAACTACGCCCCCTGCAAATACGATCTGCGCACCTATTGCCCGGTCGGCGCGATCCTGTTCGATCACCCCGATCCGTCGATCTTCACGGTCCTGACCGCGCCTTCGGGCATCGAAGGCACCGCGAATATCGACTTCGTTCTGTTCCGTGATCGCTGGATGGTGGCCGAAAACACCTTCCGCCCGCCGTGGTACCACAAGAACGTCATGTCCGAACTGATGGGCAACATCTACGGCATCTATGATGCCAAGCCCAAGGGCTTCATTCCCGGCGGGATGAGCCTGCACAACTGCATGCTGCCGCACGGCCCCGACAAGCAGGCCTTCGAGGGCGCGTCGAACGCCGAACTGAAGGCCGAAAAGCTGGAAGACACCATGTCCTTCATGTTCGAAACCCGCTTTCCGCAACACCTGACGCCATTCGCCGCGCAGGCCGGGCATCTGCAGGAGGACTACATTGATTGCTGGGGCAGTCTCGAAAAGAAATTCGACGGCACCCCCGGCGTAAAGTGATCGTGGCGGGGACAAGACCCCGCCCGACAGCCCCCAACTCTGCAAAGGAAGGCATATGGGCCTGATCCGTTCCTGGGTGCAAAGCGCGAATGCGCCGGAATGCCCCTTTCCCCTGAACAACCTGCCCTGCGGCGTCTTCTCCACCGCCGGGGACGAACCGCGCTGCGGCATGGCCATCGGGGATTTCGTCCTCGATCTTGCCGGGATGGAAGAGGCCGGTCTTGTCACGTTCGACGCAGGCCCGCTTTTCGATGTCCCCTTCTGGAATGACCTGATGGAAGCCGGTCCCTCGGTCTGGGCGGCCCTGCGCGCCCGGATCACCGACCTTCTGACCGAAGGCGCGCCAGATCGGGCGGCGGTCGAACCCTTCCTCGTGCCGCTCTCCGATGTGACGCTGCACATGCCGTTCCTTGTCAGCGAATACACCGATTTCTATGCCGGTCGGCACCATGCGACCAATGTCGGCACCATGTTCCGCGGGGCCGAGAACGCCCTGCCGCCGAATTGGCTTCACATTCCCATCGGCTATAACGGGCGGGCATCCTCCGTCATCGTGTCGGGCACGGATATCCGCCGCCCTTGGGGGCAGGTGAAGGGGCCCGACCACCCGACCCCGGCCTTTCAGCCCTCCCGCCGCTTCGATATCGAGCTTGAGATGGGCGCCGTCGTCGGCACCCCATCGACCGGCCCCGTCACAGTGGCCGAGGCGGATGCCATGCTCTTCGGCTATGTCCTCCTGAACGACTGGTCCGCCCGCGACATACAGGCGTGGGAGTATCAGCCCCTCGGCCCATTTCAGGCCAAGGCCACGGCAACCTCCATTTCGCCCTGGATCGTGATGAAGGCCGCACTGGAACCCTTCCGCGCCCCGACACCCCCGCGCGAGGTGCCCTTGCTGCCCTACCTGCAGGAGCCCGGGCCGATGCTTTATGACATCGCGCTCGAGGTGGGGATCACGCCCGAAGGCGGAACCGAAACCATCATCGCGCGCACCAACTATCGCGAGATGTATTATTCCGCGGCCCAGCAACTTGCCCATCACACCACCTCGGGATGCGGCATGAATACCGGTGATCTGCTGGGATCGGGCACCATCTCCGGCCCCACCAGGGACAGCCGCGGCAGCCTGCTGGAACTGTCCTGGGGCGGCAAGGAACCCATCGCCATCGCAGGCGGCACGCGCAGCTTCATCGAAGACAACGACACCCTCACCCTGCGCGGCCAGTGCGCGGGGGATGGCTACACCATCGGCTTCGGCTCCTGCGTCGGGAAAGTCCTGCCCGCGCTTGCCGATCCCTACGCACGATAAGGATTATCCCCATGGCAAAGGCCTTCGCCTCGCAAGGCGATCTCAGCGAAAAGAAGATCAGCTTCACCGAAATCGGCGAAGGCCTCTATGCCTTCACGGCCGAGGGCGATCCCAATTCCGGCGTCATCATCGGCGATGACAGCGTGATGGTGGTCGAGGCGCAGGCCACCCCCCGCCTTGCGCAAAAGGTGATCGACTGCATCCGCGGCGTTACCGACAAACCCATCAGCCATGTCGTGCTGACGCATTACCACGCCGTCCGCGTGCTGGGGGCATCCGCCTTCAACGCGCCCCAGATCATCATGTCCGAGGCCGCCCGCAATATGGTTGCCGAACGCGGGCAGGAAGATTGGGACAGCGAATTCCAGCGCTTCCCCCGCCTGTTTCAGGGCCATGAAAGCATCCCCGGCCTGACTTGGCCCACCACCACCTTCAACGGCAGGATGACGGTCTGGCTGGGCAATCGCCGGGTGGATATCTGCCAGCTGGGCCGCGCCCATACGGCAGGCGATGCGGTGATCCATGTCCCGGATCAGAACGTGATGTTCACCGGCGACATCGTCGAGGCGCATTCCGCCTGCTACTGCGGCGACGGCCATTTCGCCGATTGGGGCGCGACGCTCGAGGCGATCCGCGCCTATGACCTTGCCGCCATCGCACCGGGGCGGGGCGATGCCGTGATCGGCAGCGCTGCCGTGAACGCAGCACTCGACCGGACCAAGGATTTCGTCGACAGCACCTATCGCCCCGTGGCCCGCGTCGCCGCCCGCAACGGCACCCTGAAAGAGGCATGGGATGCCTGCCGCGCCGAGTGTGATCCGAAGTTCAGGGACTACGCGATCTACGAACATTGCCTCCCCTTCAACGTCGCCCGCGCCTATGACGAAGCCCGCGGCATCCACCACCCCCGCATCTGGACCGCCCAGCGCGATCTTGAGATGTGGGCAGCCCTGCAGGGATAAGCCATGACGATCCAGCAGCGTTACGACCTGGCCTTCACCCTTTACCCCTATGCCAGATCGCCCGATCAGGACGCACCCGAACCTGTCCGTCACAAGGTGGTGGTGGTGGGCGGCGGCCCCATCGGGCTGGCCATGGCGCTCGACCTCGGCCGCCGCGGCGTGCCGGTCCTTCTGCTGGATGACCACGAAGGGGTGGGCGCAGGCAGCCGCGCCATCTGCTTTGCCAAACGCACGCTGGAAATCTGCGACAGGCTCGGTGCAGCCAGCCCGATGATGGAAAAGGGCGTGATCTGGAACGTCGGCAAGGTCTTCCATGACGACCGACTGCTCTATGACTTCAATCTGCTTCCCGAAGACGGCCATGCCTTCCCGGCTTTCATCAATCTGCAGCAGCCCTGGTTCGAAAAATACCTCCACGACGCCATCCTCGCCGCACAAGCTGCAGGCGCCCCGATCGAGATCCGGGGCCGGAACCGCGTCGATGCCATAACCCACGATGATCAGGGCGCGCGCCTGGACATCACCACCCCCGATGGCCCCTACAACATAGCTGCCGACTGGCTGATCGCCTGCGACGGCGCGCGCAGCCCTTTGCGGGCCATGCTGGGCCTGACTTTCGATGGCCGGGTGTTCGAGGACAATTTCCTGATCGCCGATGTCCGCATGAACGCCCCCTTCCCCACCGAACGCTGGTTCTGGTTCGAACCGCATTTCAAATCCGGTGACTCGGCACTCTTGCACAAGCAACCCGACGGTATCTGGCGGATCGACTTCCAGCTTGGCTGGAACATCGACCGGAAAAAGGAACTGGAACCCGAAAACATTCGCCGCCGCGTCGACGCGATGCTTGGCCCGGATGTCGATTACGAACTGGTCTGGACATCCATCTACACCTTCCAGTGCCGCCGGATGGACCGCTTCCGCCATGGCCGGGTGATCTTCGCCGGCGATGCCGCGCATCAGGTTTCCCCCTTCGGCGCACGCGGGGCCAATTCCGGTATTCAGGACGTCGACAATCTGGGTTGGAAACTGGCCGCTGTGATCAATGGCCACGCCCCCGACCGCCTGCTCGACAGCTATGATGCAGAACGCGTGCAGGCCGCGGATGAGAATATCCTGAACTCTACGCGCGCCACCGATTTCATCACCCCGAAATCGGCCGTGTCGAAACTCTTCCGCAACGCGGTTCTCGATCTGGCGGCCACGCTGCCCTTTGCCCGCACCATCGTGAATTCGGGCCGCCTGTCGCTGCCTTGCACCCATGACGGGTCTGCGCTGAACGGACCGGACGATCCTGCCCTCCCCGCCCGCAGCCGCCCGGGCAGCCCTTGCCCCGATGCGCCCACGCCCGAAGGCTGGCTCCTGCACCGCCTGCCACCGGGCTTTGCCCTGCTGGCTGTCGATGCGGATGCCCCTGACGTCACTACCGCCCATGGCCAGACCATTCGGCGGCTTGCCCTGACGGCGGCCGACAACCCCGCTCTGGCCGCACGCTATCTGGGCGATGCCTCCAGCGCCGTCTACCTGATCCGGCCCGATCAGCATGTCGCCGCGCGCTGGCAATCGTACGATCCCGCGGCCATCGCCCATGCCCTCGCCCGCGCCCTGACACTGGAGCCCGCCGGATGCTGACCACCGCCCCGAACCTCACCCGCCCCGATGACAGCTATGCCGCCCTCATCGCCGCGCATGAAGGGCTGACCGAGGCCGAAAGCCACGCGTTGAACGCCCGCCTGATCCTGATCCTGATGAACGAGGTGGGCGATCACGCGACCATCGCCGAAGCCATCCGAATGGCGCGCGAAACAACCGGCAGCACGGCCTGATCTTCATCTTGGCCCAAATACCCAAAAAACCCAGAGCCAAGCGCGAATGCGCGCAGGCGAGGTAAAAACAATGCGCGGGCCCGCCCCGGCGGGGCCGCGCGCAATTCACTTCAAACAGCCTGCAGCACGCCCCGGTCGATCTGATCCTGTTCGATGCTTTCGAAGAGGGCGCGGAAATTCCCCTCTCCAAACCCGTCATCCCCCTTGCGCTGGATGAATTCAAAGAAGATCGGGCCGATCACCGTCTTGGAAAAGATCTGCAGCAGGATCTTCGTTTCGCCCCCATCCACCACACCCTCGCCGTCAATCAGGATGCCATGCCTGGCCATCCGGTCGATGGGTTCCTGATGGCCCGCGACACGGCTCTTGGACAATTCGTAATAGGCCATCGGCGGCTTTGGCATGAACTTCAGTCCCCGCTCGGCAATGGCATCGGTGGCGGCATAGATGTCGTCACCACCCACCGCGATATGCTGGATGCCTTCGCCATTGTAGCGCTTCAGATATTCCACGATCTGCCCGGTCTCGCCGCGATCCTCGTTCACCGGGATGCGGATGCGCCCGCAGGCGCTTGTCAATGCGCGGGAATGCAGGCCGCTGAACTTGCCCTCGATGTCGAAGAACCGGATCTGGCGGAAGTTGAACAGGCGGCCATAGAAGTCGAACCACTTGTCCATATTGCCGCGATGCACGTTATGCGTCAGGTGATCAAGATAGTGGAACCCCACACCGGCAGGCTTGGGCGTTGCGATCCAGTCGAAATCGGCGTCATAGGGGCTGCTGCCATCGCCATACTGATCGGTGAAATAGATCAGCGATCCCCCGATGCCGACAATCGCGGGCAGGTCCAGCACCCGGTCCGCCCCGGTATAGGGCGTGGCACCCAGAGCCACGGCATGGGCAAAGGCATGGGCCGCATCCACCACCCGCCACCCCATCGACGGCGCGCAGGGGCCATGTTCAGAGACGAAACGGCGGGCATGGCTGGCCGGTTCGTCGTTCAGCACATAGGTGATGTCGCCCTGCTGCCACAACTCCATCGCCTTGGTCTTGTGCCGCGCGGTCAGGGCATAGCCCATCCGGGTAAACAGCGCGCGCAACTCATCCGGGTTGGGATGGGCGAATTCCACGAATTCGAACCCATCCGTCCCGGCCGGGTTTTCGGCGCTGATGCTGGCGCGGGGGGCGTGGTGCGGGAAGGGGCCCATGGTGCTGTCCTTTCACTGATCCTCATCTCAGTGTCGCAGCTATGCTACGCGACAGGTGCGCGAAATTTGGCTTGATATCGGCACAATGCGCGGCAAAACTGCATATACCTATAATATATCGCGAAAATCACGCATGATGGATGAAACCGATTCCCGGCTCCTCTCCGCAATCCAGCGTCGGGCCGATCTCACCGCGCAGGAACTGGGCGATCTGCTGGGCCTTTCGGCCAGTCAAACCGCCCGCCGCCGCGCCCGGCTCGAGTCAGAGGGGACGATCACAGGCTACAGCGCCCGCCTTGCCCCGGCACGCCTTGGCCTGACAGTGCAGGCCTTCGTGCAAGTGCAGATGGCCGCCCACAGCCCCGAAACCGCGCAAGGCTTCTTGCGCCTGATCGGCACCCTGCCCGAAATCGTGGCCTGCTGGACACTCACAGGCGAGGCGGACTACCTCTTGCGGGTCTGGTGCGCCGATCTTCCCGCGCTGAACACGCTGCTCCACCACCGCCTTCTGCCCCACCCCGCCGTTGCACGGGTGCAAAGCCAGATCGTGATGGATCAACCCAAGGCCGATGCGGGCCTGCCCATCTAGACGGCAGGAACCTGAACCACGATCCCGTCCAGCGCAGCCGTCATCGTGATCTGGCACGACAGGCGCGATGTGGGTTGCCGCTCCGCCTCGGTAATGTCCAGCATGTCCGCCTCGAACAAACCCGGTTCGCCCGCCCGCGCGGCCCAGTCCGGGTCAACAACCACATGGCAGGTCGCACAGGACAGCGACCCCCCGCATTCCCCCACCACGCCCGGGATCCCGCGCGCCACGGCAGCCTGCATCAGGTTCATTCCTTCTGCCACATCCAGCGTGATCGACGTGCCGTCCGGCAGTTTCCATGTCGCCTGCATCAAAGCCCCCTCAGACATACCAGATGTAATAATCGCGCAGCGCCGCCCCTTCGAGGCCTGCCGTCTTGTCCACCTCGATCCGCTTCATGAAGATGTGGTGTTCCGTGATCTCGGGCCCCACGGCCGCGCACAGGGCAGTGTCGGCTTCCAGATCCTCCATCGCCTCGGACAGCGAGGCAGCAACGCCATGACCCGCGTCTATACGGTCAAAGCAATCGCCCGCCTCCAGCGGTGGCAGCGGATAGGCCTGCTCCACCCCCAGACGCGCCGCCTGCAACAGCGCGGCCAGCGCGGTATAGGGGTTGCAACTGGCATCCGCCATCCGATGCTCCAGCCGGGTCTTCGCCCCGCCCTCTTCCGACACGCGCACCGTGACGCCGCGATGATCGCCGCCCCAGTTGCACCAATAGCCCGACATCGAGGCCGGTTGCAGCCGCAGGTAAGACCCGACCGTGGGTGCAAGAATGCCCGCCAGCCCCTTGTGATGCTGCATCCAGCCCGCCACGCAACCGCGCGCAAGATCGTTCATGTGATCCGGCCCGCCCTTCGGCCCGGTCGCCAAGGCATTCTTGCCGTCCGCATCCGCGAAGGACAGGTTGAAATGCAGCCCCGATCCGCCCTTTTCCAGAATGGGCTTGGGCAGGAAAGTCAAAAGGATCCCATGCTCCAGCGCCACTTCGCGCGCCATCTGGCGGAACAGGACCATCTCGTCGACAGCCTTCACCGCCTCGTCATAGGCCAGCGTGAATTCATATTGCGGCGTGTCATATTCGGCGGTGATCAGTTCCAGCCGGAACCCCGCCTCTTCGGCCCGCTGCCAGATCGCATCGGTGAACCCCGCCGGATCGGCAAAGGGGCCGGTGCCATAGACGATGCCCCCCGGGGCGTGCAGCGGCGACAGGCTGCCATCTTCGCCGATCTCAAAGGCAAAGGCTTCAAGTTCGATCCCCACCTTGGGGGTCAGGCCATGCCGTCCCCAATCAGCCACCGCACGCTTCAGCGCGCCGCGCGGGCACAGCGGCAGCGGCGCGCCGTCGCTGTCAAAAAGGTCGCCCGTCACAACCTTGGTGTCCGGCTCCCATCCATCTCGGATTTCGGCCCCGTCCCAACGGAATTCCATGTCCGGAATGCCTTCGCGGCATTTGGTATGCGGGGCATCAAGGATCAGATCCTTGTCCCAATGCACGCTGAAGGTTGGCCGCGCCAGCCGCGTGCCATCGGATTTCAGCTTCGACGCGGGCAGATATTTCCCCCGCATCAGGCTGAGATGGTCGCAGAACATGGCCCTGAGGCGGTCCGCCATGATGTTACTCCCTGTTCACTGTTCTTCTTGGTTCATTTCAGCGTCACGCGGACGGGCAGCGATTTCAGCCCGGCCACGAAATTGGATCGCAGGAATTTCTGTTCGCCCGCAGGTTCAATGGATGTGATCCGCTTGGCCAGTTCCTGAAACAGCACCCGCACCTCCAGCCGCGCCAGCCACATGCCAAGGCACAGATGCGGGCCCCCCTGCCCGAAGGCAAGATGGCGGTTCGGGTTGCGGGCCAGATCGACACGGAAGGGCTGATCAAAGGCCGCCTCATCCCGGTTGGCCGAGGCATACCAGTAAAGCACCTTGTCGCCGGCCTTGATCTGCTTTCCATGCATCTCGAAATCGCAGGTCGCGGTGCGCCGGAAATAGGAGTGGGTGAAGCCCAACGGATGATCATCCGCCATGGTGTCATCCACCGCCCCGCTCTGTATCTGCGCCAGAGGTTCCGGCTGATGCGCCAAGGCCTGAATGCCCGCCGCGATGGAATAGCGCGTGGTGTCATTGCCCGCCGCCACGATCAGGCAAAAGAAGTTCCGGAATTCGTTCTCGGGCAGGACCGATCCATCGGGGCCGGGCTGCAGGATCAGTGCAGCACCCGGATGTATCGCCGGCAGCGGCCTTCTTCGCCATCATGTCCTTGGCATAGACAAACAACTCCGCCCCGGCGGGTGAGTTGAAGGGCATCATCCGGAACTCATCCGTCGTCAGCTTGTCCAGTACGTGATCGGTGAAATCCGGGTCGGTATTGGCGATCAGCGCATCGCCCTTTTCTACCAGCCAGGGCAGGTCTTCATCTGGCAGACCGACGATCCGCCCCAACGTCCGCATCAGCAATTCACGGGCGATGTCTTTCGTTGCGTCAAACGTGCCCTTCTCCAGCGTCTGATCAAGGATGTCCGTGCAAAGGTCACGGATGGCCTCCTCAAACCCGCGACCACGGGCTTTGAAAAGGCCTTCGCCACCTTGACCCGCGTCATCATGTGTTCGGGCGGATCGGTTTCCTGAAAGGTGCGCCGGGCGAGGTATTCCTCATAGCTCTGATCCTCCATCCTTATGCCCCGGGCCGAGGAGAGAAGGTCAGGCTTGCCGTTCAGCGCATGGATATCGGCATAGCGCGTAGCCAGACCAGAACGGCCTTCGATCCGCTCGGTCCAGTGCATCGGATCGTCGCGGCGCAGGCGCGCAAAGGTGTTGTGCGGGGCACCGTTGAGAAAGGTGTCGTGGCTGGTCAGATCCGGCATGGCCGTCATCAATTGGGCGTCCAGACCGTCATCAAGGCTCCTTGCCGCGTCGCTTCTTTTTGCCGCCAATGATACGGCTTATAAATATGTAAAAGTATGCATATCGGGCTGCTTGTGACGAATACAGACGACTTCAGCCTTCGCCTGCACGCCACCACAGCAGGATACGAAGAAGTTCACAGCCCTGATCCATGCCGTCCGCCCGATTGGCAGGTCACGCCCTTCGATCTGCCGAAGAAATTCCGCCTCTGTCCTTGAATTCGACGGTCTTCTGATCGGTGGCAGCCCCGCCTCGGTTCTGGATGATACGCCCTGGATCAGCCGGTTATTGGCGCTGATCCGTTCCACCCATGCGGCCGGGTTGCCGATCGTAGGGGCCTGCTTCGGCCATCAGGCCATCGCACAGGCCCTCGAGGCGCGATCGGGCCCAACTCCGGGCCCTTCGTCCTTGGCGCCGCCGAAGCGGATCACCGCGCCGGCACCCTGGATTAAGAGATCCCTCCGCCATCGCCTTGCCGCCGCCCATGGGGAACAGGTCCTCGACCTGCCCGAAGGCGCGGAAATCATCGGCGAGGGGCCGGGATGCAAGGTTGCGGCCTATCGCATCGGAACGCAGGTCTTTGCCACCCAGTACCACCCCGAGATGACCCCCGGCTTCATCGCGGCCCTGGTCGAAATTCGCTGAAGGCCCCGCCGTGGGAGAGGCCGCGCGCCGCTCCCTTCAAGCGGGCATCGAAGGTCCGCGCTTCGCGAATGGATCGCCCGTTTCTTTGAACAGGCCGCCCCGGCGCGGCCTAAGGACGGCGCAGGCGATCGGGTCCATCAGTGACCTGATCGAACTGCACATGCTGCATCATCCCCGCCTCGGCCCCGCGGGACTGTCGGTGATCAACTTCGCAATCGCCCGATGTTCCGCCGCCGAACGCGGGATCGCCCCGGCGAAACGATAGCGTGCCCGGTAATAGGCCAGCAGCCTGCGCGCATTGGTCTTGAGCGATTCCAGCAGAACCCCATTGCCCGAGGCTATCGCCACGCATTCGTGAAAGCGCAGGTTGTGCTGATAGTAACCATCCGGATCGGTATCGGGATGGGCCGCGGCATGCGCCTCGCAGGCGCGAACCGCCGCCTCCAGATCGGCCGCCCCCTGCCGCGACAGACGCCGCGCCGCCAAACCTGCGGCCTGCCCCTCCAGCTTGGCATGCACTTCCAGAATGGCCAGAAACTCCTCCAGCGTCGGGCGAAAGATCGTCGCCCCCTTGCGGGGAAGCCGGCGAACAAGCCCCAGCGCCTCCAGATACAGGATCGCCTCACGGACAGGCGTCCGCGAAACGCCACAGCTTTCCGCAAGTTCCGCCTCGTCCAGCAGATCACCGGGGTTAAGCTGCCCAAGGTCGATGCGCGCCAGCACATGCTGGACAAGCGCAGGGATCTGGGGGCCGGGAAAGGGGGTGCTGGTCATGGTCCTGCCGCATCACGCATCGGCGCGACCCTGCCACGCAGGCGCGGGCTTGTCACCCCTGCCTCACCCCGGCGCGGGCAAGTCGATCCGCAGCCCATCCCGCCCGACATGCAACCGCCCCGGCCAATGCGGGGCGCAGGCACGCTGCCAATCCGTCACTCCGAATTCAGGATCGTCCGAGGGGATCAGATGATGCAGGGCCAGCGCCCCGACACCGGCCTCTGACGCCACCCTCGCCGCATCTTCGGCCAGGGTATGCGCCCGCAGCCAATGCGCCATCAAACGGTCGTCCCCATTGCCGATCCGGCGCTGCAGGGCCTCCAGCCCCTCGGCCAGCATCGCCTCATGGATCAAGAGATCCGCCCCGCGCGCGAAATCGGCCAGCGCGGGATTATGCGCCGTATCCCCCGAAAAGACGACATGCCGCCCCGCCCCCCGAAAGGACAGCGACCAGCTTTCCTTCAGCGGCGGATGGATCGACGGCATGGCCGTGACGGTGATCCCGCCGTCGATGATCGCCTCGCCGCCCTTGATCACATGGCAGGAAACCAGATCCCGCAGATCGGGTCGTCCCTCATCCTCGATCCTTGTGTCGATGTCTTCCCGCATTGATTGGAAGAAACCCTCGAAATAGGCAGCCAGCCCCGATGGCCCCCAGATCCGGACCGGGGTTTTCAATCCGGCAGTCCAGGCCGTGTGCAGCAAGGGGCCAAGCTCAAGATAATGGTCCGAATGCAGATGGGTGATGAAGACGATGCCGATATCCTTCAGCGCCATGCCCTGATCGCAAAGGCCACGCGTCACGCCAAGGCCCGCATCGACAACGATACGCTGCCCGCCAAGCGAAAGCAGCGATGAGGTCGGCATGGGTGATCCGCTGCGGATGGCAGGGCCACCCTTGGTGCCAAGCAGCGCGACGAAATCAGTCATGGGATGCTTCCTCTACAGGCCGAAGGCCTCTGCCATGGCGTCAAGTCTCTGGGTTTCCAGCGCGTCGAATTCGGCTGGCGGTTGCTGGGCCTGCAGGAAATCCAGAAGCGGATCGACCACTGCCGTCTGCTGCCCCGCAAGGGTTTCCATGATCGCATGCCCGCAGAAGGGCACCATCACTTCGGAATACCCCCCCTCATGCACCAGAACCAACCGGCCGGCGCAAAGCGCGTCCGCCGCCTGCATCAGGCGCGCCGTCATCGCACGATAGGTGCCGGAATGCGCCATCATCCGCGCCAGCGGATCCAGCCCATTGGCATCAAGCCCCGATGCCACGACGATCAGATCCGGGCGGAACCGCTCCAGCGCGGGCAGAACGATCCGGTCGATGG
This sequence comes from Paracoccaceae bacterium, assembly GCA_041397045.1. GTDB lineage: Bacteria > Pseudomonadota > Alphaproteobacteria > Rhodobacterales > Rhodobacteraceae > Paragemmobacter. The sequence goes on along the minus strand of JAWKXK010000008.1, from coordinate 115,062 downwards.
CCGCGAGATAGCTTTCATGTCCGCCCCCCGGCAGCAGGGGGATGTTGATGTTGGCACCTTCCCCCGCCCCGGCCCCGCGCTCCTGCGTCGAACCCAGATGCACCGGATAGCAGGCGTTCTGATGAAGCGAGATCGTCAGGACATCGGGCCGCTCCCAATAGATGGCCTGCGTCCCGTTGCCGTGATGCACGTCCCAGTCGACCACGGCCACCTTGCCCAGCCCATGCCGCGCCTTCATCTCTTCGATCGCGATGGGGATATTGGCCATCAGGCAGAACCCCATGGAATGATCGGGCATGCAGTGATGCCCCGGCGGGCGCGACAGGGAATAGGCATTGCGCCACGCGCCGGTCAGCACCCTGTCCATCGCATGAATGGCAAGCCCCGCCGACAGCGCCGCGATTTCATATCCGCCATGGCCGAAGGGGGATTCCTCCCCCAGTATGCCGCCATCGGCATCCGACAGCCGCTTGAATTCGCTCAGGTATCGGTCCGGATGGATCCGGCGCAGCGCCTCTTCTGTCGCGGGATCGGCGGTTTCCACCGCCAGCTTGCGCCACAGCCCGGACACTTCCAGCAGGTTCTTGAACCGGCGCTTGGTTTCCGGGTTCTCGGCAGCCCCGCCCCCGGCAGGCGGCTGGATCCAGCCACCGGGCCGCAGGAACAGCGCAGCCTCGCCCGTCGAATGCCACAGCGTGCGTTCGTCGAAGCAGAACCCCGTCACCATGTCACAGCGCCCTGAACCCGGCGTCCAGCGCCGAAAGGATCACCTCGACATCCGCCGCCGTCAGGACAAGCGGCGGCGACAGGATGATGTTGGGGCCGGAAACCCGAACCATCGCGCCAGCGCGATAGGCCACCTCCTGCACGCGGCCCGGTGTCGCCTTGTCGGGCGCGGCCTTGGTGGCACGGTCCGCCACCAGTTCGATGGCCGTCATCAACCCGTGCCCACCGCGCACATCGCCTATGATGTCATGCCTGGCCATCAGCGCCTTGGTCCCCTCATAAAGCTGGGTGCCACGGGCCGCGGCGTTCTCCACCACATTCAACCGCTTCGTCTCGGCCAGACAGGCCAGCGCCGCCGCGGCACCGACAGGATGGCCGGAATATGTATAGCCATGGCCGATGGCGGCCTTGCCGCTGGCATCGCCCTCAAAGACCTGTGCCACGCCCTCGGCGATAATCACCGCGCCGAAGGGAAAATAGCCATTGGTGATGGCCTTCGCCGTGCAGGCGAAATCAGGCTTCACGCCCCAAAGGCGGCTGCCCGTCCATGCCCCGGTGCGGCCAAAGGCGGTGATCACCTCATCCGCGATCAGCAGGATGCCGTGCTTGCGGCAGATCGCCTCCACCCCCGGCATGAAGCTTTCGTGTGGCGGGATCACGCCACCTGCGCCAAGGATCGGCTCCATGATGAAGGCGGCGATGGTGCCGGCCCCCTGAAAGGCAATCTCATCCTCCAGCGCGGCAAGGCAAAGCTGCGCCAACCGCGCGGGATCGGTCTCGTTGAAAGGGTTGCGATAGGTGTATGGGGCGGGGATGTGATGGCAGCCCGGCAGAAGCGGCTCATAGGCTGTGCGGAAATTGGCGTTCCCGTTGACCGAGGCCCCCCCGGTATGGGTGCCGTGATACCCCTTCTTCAGCGACAGGTATTTCACCCGCCCCGCCTCGCCCCGGATCTTGTGATACTGCCGCGCCAGCCGCAGCGCCGTTTCCACCGAATCCGACCCGCCCGAGGTGAAGAAGGCCCGCGTCAGACCATCCGGTTCAAAAAAGGCGCGCAGCTCTTCGGCCAATTCGATGACGCAATCGTTCGAGGTGCCCCGGAAGATCGAATAATAGGGCAAACGGTCAAGCTGTGCGGCAATCGCCGCCTTCACCGGCTGGCAGGAATAGCCCAGGTTGACGTTCCACAGGCCGCCCACACCATCCACCACTTCATGCCCGTCGATATCGGTGATCCGAACGCCCTGCCCCCCTGTCACGATGGTGGGGGCGTTCTTCAGGCTGTCCGAAGGGGCGGTCATCGGATGCCACAGGCTGCGGGCGTTATTTGCCTTCAGGAAGTTCTCGTCCTTCATGGCTCTCTCCTTCGGATGCTCAGATCAGGCGCTGCCACAGCGCGATAATTCCGGGCGGAACCTGTCCGCCCCATAATGTCGTGATTTCCGTTGCCGCCACCGTCACTTCGCGGCGGATGACGGCATGCAGGTCCGGCGCCATCCGGCTGACCGGCACCGCCACACCCAGCGCCCCCACAACCTGATCACCCGGCGCGAAAAGCGGCACGGCAAGGCTTTGGGCATCGGATTCGAAGGTACCCGCCGTTTCGGCACAGCCAAGGGCACGCACCTCTGCCAGCCGGGCGCGCAGGCGATCGGGATCCGTTTCCGTCGCCGCCGTCAGGCGCGGCAGGGGGTGGGCAATAAGGGCCTCGCGCTGATCCTCGGGCAGGAAGGCCAGCATCGCCTGCCCAGACGAAGTGGCATGCCATGGCAGGATATCGGCATCCTCCATCATCACCTTGGTGGCATGGGCGGGGGAATAGGCGAAGGCGATGGTCACCAGCTTGTCACCCTCGCGCAGCGAAAGATGCGCCGTCTCGCCCGTCGCACGCGCCAGCGCCTGCAGCACCGGCATGGCCGCATCGCGCGTCGGCACCGCCGTTTCGCGCAAGGCGGCAAGCCGCAGCACCGCCGGACCTAGCCGGTATTCCCGCGCTGCGCCGATCTGCTCCACCAGCCCCCGCGATTCCATTTCGGTCAGCAGCCGATGGCAGGTCGCCTTGTTCAGCCCTGACAGGCGCGCAATCTCGGACAATCCCACCTGCGCCCTCTGGCGCGTGAAGATATCAAGCAGATCAAGGGCTTTGCCGACAGTTCCCATGGGCTTTCGCCGCCTCCCCAGCCGCCCCGCAAAAGCGGAATGCGCGCCATTGCATTTTTGTTGACAGATCACCGCTTGGCCTGTCAATCTATTTTTCAAACCAACGGTTCAAATAATGAACCATCAACAGCGGAGATGCAGATGAAGAAACTCGCCCTGTTGGGCAGCGCAACTGCGCTTGCCCTGGCCGCCCTCGGCGGGGCCGCCCTTGCCGAATACCCGGAAAAGCCGGTCACCTTCGTCGTGCCGTGGCCCCCCGGCGATCTGGAGGACGTGCTCACCCGCATGATCGCCGAAGAACTGCAGACGCAGACCGGCGTTCCCGCCGCGGTGGTGAACAAACCCGGCGGGGGCGGCGTCGTGGGCGGGCTGGACGTGGCCACCGCAGCCCCCGATGGCTATACCATCGGCTCGCTGACCGTCGGCATTCCCACGGTCAAGACGATGGGTCCCGATGCCCAGTTCGCCGCAGATGCGCTCGAACCCGTGGGGATCTTCCTGACCTATCCCTTCCTGATCGCCGCCAAGGCGGACGCCCCCTATTCCAACATGGTCGAACTGGCCGAATACGCGAAGGCCAACCCGGTGCGCCTTGGCCATTTCGGCTATGGCATCGAACCCACGATGATGACGGTCTATGGCCTGCAGGAACTGGGCGGCGCGTTCAGTGCCGAAGCCGCCTTCGACGCGGTCGATTGCTCCACCCTCGCAAATGGCGATGCGGATGTGATCAACACCACCGCACAACTCGTTCTGTCCTGCCTGGGCGACATCAAGATCCTCGCCACCATCACCGGCGACCGCACCGCGATCACGCCCGATGTGCCGACGCTCGGCGAACAGGTGCCCGCCCTGCAGGGGGCCTCGCTCTGGAACGGGCTCTTCGTTCCCAAAGGCACCCCGCAAGAGGTGAAGGACAAGATCGCCGCCGTCGCGCAAACCGTCGTCGCCAGCGAAGCTGCGCAGGAAATCGCCAAGACCACCGGCGCGCTGGTCTACTGGCAGGATCAGGCCGCTGCCACCGCACAGGTCGCGAAGGACATGACGGATCTCGCCGCCCTGCGCGAGAAACTGGGCGTGACCGAGTAAATCGAACCGGGGGCGCAACCGCAGGGTTGCGCCTCCTTTCCTTTTTCGGGGGCAGGGGATGACCGACCCGGACGAACCACAGGCGAACCGGCTGGAAAGCATGGCACTTGCCGTGATCTTCGCGGCGATCTCGCTATTGCTGCTGGCGCTTATCGGCGTTGCCACACGCTCGGGCCAGGCATCGGGGGGCTGGTGGACAAGGCCCGCATTTGCCCCCGGCGTGGCGTTGGGGGTCTTGGCAACGGCCAATCTCATCACTCTCTGGCGCGACATCGCCGACCTGCGCGCCCATCCGGCCAGCGCCGAGGAATGGGCGGGAGCACGGGAAAAGATGCTGGGCTGGCTCCGCCCCGCCGAATTCCTTGCCTACTATGCCGCCTATCTCTGGGCGATCCAGCATCTTGGCTATTTTCCCGCGACGCTGGCCTTTGTGCTGGGCCTTCTGTGGCGCGTCGGCCTGACCGCGCCGCGCTGGATGCTCGCGGGCCTTGGCCTGTCTGTCTTCATGATCGGCGTCTTCCGCGCAGGCCTGGGCGTCTGGATGCCCGCACCTGAATTCTACGACCTCTTCCCCGATGCGATCCGCCTCGCGCTGATGCGCTGGTTCTGAAAGGCCGGGCCATGGACTTCATCTTTCTGGGCCTGCAACAGCTTGCCGATCCCATGCTCTTCATGACCATGTGCATCGGCGCCATCCTCGGCGTCATCGTGGGTGCAATCCCCGGTGCCGGTGCCGCTGTCACCATCTCGATCCTGCTGCCCAGCACCTTTGCGATGGACCCGCTGACCGGCATGACCCTGCTTCTGGGCGTCTATTGCGGCTCAGCCTACGGCTCGGCCATACCAGCCGTGATGATCAACACCCCCGGCAGCCCGGTCGCCGTGCTGACCGCGCTGGAGGCCAAGCCCTTCGTCGACCGGGGCGAAGCGCGCCGCGCCATGAGCCTTGCCTATTCCTCGTCCTTCGTGGGCGGCGTGCTGTCGGTGCTGGCGCTCATGCTGCTGACCAAACCCTTGGCCGAAGTGGCACGAAACTTCGGCTCCGCCGAATTCGCCATGCTGGCCTTCGCGGCCCTCGTCCTTGTGATCATCGGCCATGGCGGGCGGCGGATAGAGGCGACGGCAGCCTTGGCCTTCGGCCTCTTCCTCGCCACGGTGGGGATCGAAACCGCCTATTCCACCCAGCGCTACAGCTTTGGCCAAAGCTGGCTGATCCAGGGCATCCCTCTGGTGCCGATGGTGATCGGCCTTTTCGCCATGTCCGAAGCCCTGATCCAGCTGACAGGGCGCGACACCACGCGCCAATCCGTGCAACTGAAGGGCCATTTCTTCCAGGGCTTCCTTGAGGTGTTCCGCTACAAGGTCACGCTCTTCGGCTCTTCCGTCTTCGGTATCATCTGCGGCATCATGCCGGGCGTGGGGGAATTCCTTGCGCAACAGGTGAACTATGTCTGGGCGCGCAAGTTTTCGAAGGAAGGGCATCTTTTCGGCAAGGGCGCGCCCGAAGGCATCATCGTCTCCGAAGCCACGAACAACGCCGTCCCGCCCGCCGCGCTGATCCCGATGCTCGCGCTCGGCATCCCGGGCGAGGAACTGACAGCCATGATGCTGGCGGTCTTTCTGGTGCATAACGTGATCCCGGGACCGGATCTCTTTCTGAACCGTCCGGAATTCGTGGCCGGGCTTTACTGGACGTTGCTGGCCATGAACGTGGTCATCATCCTGTTCCTGCTTGTCGCCACCAATACCATCGCCCGCGCCGCCCTGATCAACAAGCGCTTCCTCGGCGTGGCGATCCTCACGCTCTCGCTGATCGGCACCTATGCCTCGAACTACAATTTCTCGGATGTCGGCCTTGCGATGGGCTTTGCCGTGCTGGGCTATATCCTGCGCAGCCACCGCTGGCCGCTGACGCCCATCCTGCTGGGCGTCGTCATGGGGCCGATCCTCGAAAGCCGCTTCCGTCAGGCCATGGGCGGCGCGGGTGGGGATCTTTCGATCTTCGTCACACGGCCGATCTCGGCCGTCATCCTTGCGGGGCTTGCCCTGCTTGTTTTCATCACCATCCGGGGGGCGATCAAGGCACGCCGCCCGCGCGAGGACTGGCAGATCAATGACACTTGACCAAACGACCATCGACCGGCTTGCCGCCGCACCCATCCCGCCACAGCGCCTGCTGATCGGCGGGGCATGGCAGGAGGGCTCGGGCGAACCTATGCCCGTCCTCTCGCCCATCGACGGGTCTCGGCTGACCACCCTCGCCACCGCCGACGCGGCCGATGTCGCCCGCGCCTGCGCGGATGCCCGCGCGGCCTTCGACGATGGCCGCTGGTCGGCAAGGCCCCCCGCCGACCGCAAGAAGATCCTGCTCCGCCTCGCCGATCTGATCGAAAGCCACGCCCTCGAACTGGCCGTTCTCGGCGTGCGCGACAACGGCACCGACATCTCCATGGCGCTCAAGGCCGAACCCGGCAGCGCGGCAGCACCTTCCGCTATTACGCCGAGGCGATCGACAAGATCCATGGCGAGATCGCGCCCACGGCGGCCAACGTGCTGGCGCTTGTCCACCGCGAACCCATCGGCGTCATCGGGGCCATCGTGCCCTGGAATTTCCCCCTGATGATCGGCGCATGGAAGATCGCCCCTGCCCTTGCCATGGGCAATTCGGTGGTGCTGAAACCTGCCGAAACCGCCTCGCTCTCGCTTCTGCGCCTGGCCGAACTCGCGCTCGAGGCCGGGGTTCCGCCCGGGGTCTTCAACGTCATCACCGGCCCCGGCGCAATCACGGGCGAGGCGCTGGCGCTATCTCCCGATGTGGATGTTCTGGTCTTCACGGGATCGGGTGCCACCGGGCGGCGGCTGCTGGAATATTCCGCCCGCTCCAACCTCAAGCGCTGCTATCTGGAACTGGGGGGCAAATCGCCCAACATCGTCTTTGCCGATGCCCCCGATATCGGCGCAGCGGCCAAGGCTGCCGCGACCGCCATCTTCCGCAATGCAGGCCAGGTCTGCGTCGCCGGTTCGCGCCTCCTGGTCGAGGCGGCGATCCACGACACCTTCGTCGAGGCGCTGGCAGAGGCCACCTCCCGCATGTCCGTCGGCAACCCGCTGCATCTGACCAGCCAGATCGGTGCCATCAATTCCCTTCCGCAACTGGAGGCCAACCTGCGCTTCGTGACCGACGCCACCGCCGAAGGCGGCGAACTGGTCACCGGCGGCAACCGCATCCATGCCGATACCGGCGGCTATTACATGGATCCCGCCATCGTCACCCGCGTTGCCCCCCACCATCGCCTTTTCCGGAACGAGGTGTTTGGCCCCGTCCTCGCCGTGACCCCGTTCACGACGGAACAAGAGGCCCTGCATCTGGCCAATGCCACCGATTACGGCTTGGCGGCGGGCGTCTGGACGGGCAATCTCGGGCGGGCGCATCGCATGTTGCGCGGCATCCGCGCCGGTGTCGTCCACGTGAACACCTATGGCGGCGCCGATATCACCGTGCCCCTGTCCGGCACCCGGCAATCCGGCAACGGGGCGGACAAGTCGCTCCACGCGCTCGAGAAATACACCGATCTCAAGACCGGATGGATCCAGCTGTGATGGCCGCCGACCGCACGATCCTTGTCGCAGGCACCTGGGACACGAAGAATGACGAACTGGCCTATATGGCCGATGTGATCCGGGCACAGGGCGGGCGGGTCGTCACGATGGATGTGTCGGTTCTGGGGGATCCGGTCAGCCCAACCGACATCTCCAAGCATCAGGTGGCCGAAGCGGCAGGATCCAGCATCGCCGCCGCCATCGCCGCCGAGGATGAAAACACCGCCATGCAGATCATGGCGGCAGGCTCCGCCCGCATGGCCGCCCGACTTCATGCCGAAGGCCGCATCCATGGCGTGATCGTGCTGGGCGGCACCATGGGCACGGATCTCGCGCTCGATCTCTGCTCTGCCCTGCCGCTCGGCGTGCCGAAATACGTGGTCTCCACCGTCAGCTTCTCGCCCATGATCCCGCCGGAACGGCTGCCCGCCGATATCCAGATGATCCTCTGGGCAGGCGGGCTCTATGGTCTGAACGCCATCTGCAAGGCATCGCTCAGTCAGGCGGCAGGGGCCGTACTTGGCGCGGCCCGGGCCGTGGAACCGCCGCGCCGCGACCGCCCGATGATCGGGATGACCAGCTTCGGCAAGACCGTTCTGCGCTACATGGTGTCGCTCAAGCCCGCGCTCGAGGCACGGGGTTTCGAGGTGGCCGTCTTCCATGCCACCGGCATGGGCGGACGCGCCTTTGAAAGCCTTGCCGCCGAAGGCGCCTTCGCCGCTGTCCTCGACCTTGCGCCGCAAGAGGTGGGCAATCACCTCTTCGGCTCGGCCATCAGCGCCGGCCCGGACATGATGACAGCCGCAGGCGCGCGCGGCGTGCCGCAGATCGTATCCATCGGCTGCTATGATCTGGTCGATCTGGTGGGCTGGCACCCCCTGCCTGACCGCTTCGCAGAAAACCCTTCCCACGCGCATAATCGGTTGCTTTCCTCCGTGGTTCTGGATGCCGACCAGCGCCGCGCCATGGCGCGCCAGATGATGGAAAAGCTTTCCCTCGCGCGGGCCGAGACGGCCTTCCTTCTGCCCCTGCACGGCGGCAACGAATGGGATCGCCCGGGCGGCCCCTTGCAGGATGCGGCGGGCCTTGCCGCCTTTGTCGATGAAGTCCGCCGGTCCTGCGCGCCGAATGTGACCCTGATCGAACTTGACGCCCATATCAACGATCCAGCCTTCAGCGAGGCCGCCCTTGCCATCGTCGACCGATGGATCGCAACCGGCCTCCTGCCCGCAAGCTGACCTGCCCGGCGACGGGGTAAATGGCTTGCGGCCCGGCCAGCCCCGCAAAAGGGGCCAGCCGGGCCGCAATCTCAAGGATCAGGCGATGACGTGCTCAGGCACCTTCGCGCCGGTCATGAAGGCCACCGCATCCGACATGGTGTATTCCTTCGGGTCGATGACACACAGCCGCTTGCCCAGACGGTGGATATGGATGCGGTCCGCCACTTCGAAGACATGGGGCATGTTATGGCTGATCAGGATGATCGGCAGCCCCCGCTTCTTCACGTCGAGGATCAGTTCCAGCACGCGGCGGCTTTCCTTCACGCCCAGCGCGGCGGTGGGTTCGTCCATGATCACGACCTTGGACCCGAAGGCCGCCGCCCGTGCCACGGCCACGCCCTGACGCTGGCCACCCGAAAGCGTCTCCACAGCCTGCCCGATGTTCTGGATCGTCATCAGACCCAGTTCGGTAAGCTTGTCGCGGGCGACCTTTTCCATCGCCTTGCGGTCCAGCATGCGGAACATGCTGCCCAGCACGCCGGATTTGCGGATTTCCCGCCCCATGAACATGTTGTCCGCGATGGACAGGGCCGGAGACAGCGCGAGGTTCTGATAGACCGTCTCGATCCCCGCGTCGCGGGCCTGCATCGGGTTGGTGAAGTGGACGGGTTTGCCGTCCAGCTTGATCTCGCCCTCATCCGGCACCACGGCACCGCAGAGCGCCTTGATGAGGGTGGATTTCCCCGCCCCGTTGTCGCCGATCACCGCAAGGATCTCGCCGGGGTAGAGGTCGAAGTCGCAGTTGTCGAGCGCGGTCACGCGACCATAACGCTTGGTCAATCCGCGTGCGGTCAGAATGGGGTCTGCCATGTCTATTTCCTCCCTCAGCCCGAAACCTTGCGGATCCATTGGTCAATGGCGACGGCGCCGATGATCAGGATACCGGTCAGCAGCACTTTCCATTGCGGATCCGCGCCCAGCATGTTCAGGCCCATGCTCATCACGCCCACGATCAGCGTCCCGAACAGCACCCCGAGGATGGAGCCCCGCCCGCCGAACAGCGAGATACCCCCGATCACCGCCGCGGTGATGGCCTGAAGGTTGAAATCCGTCACCACGGTCGAAGGCGAGATCGACCCGTTCCGCCCGATGGAAACCCATGCCGCCAGACCCGCGATCAGACCGGCCAGCGTATAGGTCTTCAGCAGCACCTGATTGGTGCGGATCCCGGCAAGGTCGGCCGCATCCGGATCATCGCCCACGGCATAGATGTGGCGACCAAAGGCTGTGTTATTCAACATGTACCAAAGCCCAAGATAGAGCGCGAGCATGGCCACCACGCCCAGCGTCACCACGGCCCCGCCCAGCTTGAAACTCGTGCCGAAAAGATGCAGCCACGGTGTCTGCGCCGTCAGATCGGCCTCTCGCAAGGTGGCGTTTTCTGAATAGATCAGACAGATCGCCATGATGATGTTCCACGTGCCCAGCGTCACGATGAAGGGCGGCAGTTTCAGGCGCGACACCAGATACCCGTTCAGCGCCCCCCCCCCGCCCGCGATCAGAAAGCCCGCCAGAATGGCCACCATCGCCGGCATTTCATAGGCCAGCACGAAATTCCCCATGATCACAAAGGCAAACACCATCACCACCCCGATCGACAGGTCGATGCCCGCCGTCAGGATCACAAGGGTCTGACCAGCGGCAAGGATACCGACAACCGCCACCTGCTGCATGATCAGCGTCAGGGTGTAGGCCGAGAAGAACCGCTCCCCGCGCGCGAAACCGAAAAAGATGATCAGCGCGACAAGCACGATCATCGGCACGGCGGCCGGGTTGGAATGCAGGAAATGCTGCAGCTTGCGAAGGCCGCTTCTCTGCTCCTCGAACTGCGCGACGGTGGTCGCGCTCTTGTCGAGAACCTTTTCGAATTCCTGTGGCTGGCTCATCTGTCCCCCCGTTCAGCCCGCGATGCAGGCGCTGCCTAGACGAAGGGCGGCCCTGATCGAGAGCCGCCCCCGCTTTCTCCCTTCCGGGATGGTGCAGGGGGACAGGCCCCCCGCACAAGTCTTTTCAGATCAGCCCCAGCAGAGCGCGGTGCCTTCGGTCGTGTCGATCGACGGCACACCTTCGGCGGGCTTGTCGGTGATCAGCTTCACGCCCGTGTCGAAGAAGGCCTTGCCCGGGGTCGGTTCCGGCTTCACGCCGTTGTCGGCCCAGTTCTTGATCGCTTCCACGCCCAGCGCCGCCATCATCAGCGGGTACTGCTGCGAGGTCGCGCCGATCACGCCATCCTTGACCGAGGCCACGCCCGGGCAGCCGCCATCAACCGACACGATCAGCACGTCGTTTTCCTTGCCGATCGCCTTCAGCGCCTGATAGGCACCCACCGCGGCCGGTTCGTTGATCGTGTGGATCACGTTGATGTCGGGGTTGATCTGAAGAAGGTTCTCCATCGCCTTGCGGCCGCCTTCTTCGTTCCCGTTGGTGACGTCATGGCCAACGATGCGCGGGTCATCCTCGTCGCCGATGTCGTTGGGGTCCTTCACGTCGATGCCAAAGCCCATCATGAAGCCCTGATTGCGCAGGACGTCCACGGTCGGTTCCGACGGGGTCAGGTTCAGGAAGCCGATCTTGGCGTTGGCGGCTTCCGCGCCCAGCGTCGCGGCGGCCCAAGCGCCGATCAGCTTGCCGGCTTCAAGGTTGTCGGTCGCGAAGGTCGCATCAGCGGCATCCGCCGGATCAAGGGGCGTGTCCAGCGCGATGACAACCATGCCGGCCTCTTGCGCCTTCTTCACCGAATCGACGATGGCCTTGGTGTCCGACGCCGCGATCAGGATGCCCTTGGCACCATCCGCGATGCAGGCTTCGATGGCCGCGACCTGGCTGTCATGGTCGCCGTCGACCTTGCCCGCATAGGATTTCAGGGTCACGCCCAGTTCGGCAGCCTTGGCTTCGGCGCCTTCCTTCATCTTCACGAAGAAGGGGTTGGTGTCGGTCTTGGTGATCAGGCAGGCCGAAACGTCCTGCGCCATGGCCGGGGCCACGGACAGAAGCGCAAGCGTGGCAGCGCCCGCAAGGGCCTTTGCTTTGAATTTCATTGATTTTCCTCCCAAGAAAATCCGGGGGTGCACCCCCTGTGTGACATGCCGTGAAGGGACATCCCCCCTTGCGACGCCGCCAAGAAAGCCGATTCCCTTGGCCACGTCAAGATAATTAAATCACTCTGAATTATTATTGACAGCCTGCCGATTCCGCGCGCATCCTCGCCTCAAAACCGGGCATGAACACCCGGTGCGGGAGGAGACGTGCGACCATTGGCCGAGACGATGCCGGATCGTCCGCCCCACGAAGCCATGGGCTTCCGGGGCTCGAACCAGTCCGGCATGCGCGCGCATAACGAAAGGCTCGTCCTTTCCATCCTGCGTCGGCAAGGGCCGCTCGCCAAGTCCGATCTTGCGCGCATCACGGGGCTTTCAGTTCAGACCGTCTCGGTCATCATGCGCAGCCTCGAACAGGATGGGCTGCTGCTGCGCGGGGAACCGATCCGCGGCCGCATCGGCCAGCCATCCGTCCCGATGTCGCTGGATGGCGAAGGGGCCTTCTTCATCGGGCTCAAGATCGGCCGCCGCTCGGCCGATCTGATGCTTGTCGATTTCCTTGGCCGTGTCCGCGCGACCCGCCGCAGGATCTATCGCTACCCGACACCCGGCACCGTGGTGGCCTTCGTCACGGATGCGCTGCCCGCCGTGCTCGACACCCTGCCCTCCACCCTGCGCGACAGGGTCGGCGGAATCGGCATCGCCATGCCCTTCCAACTCTGGAACTGGGTGCGCTACATCGGCGCGCCGCAGACGGAAATGGATGCCTGGCGCGATCGCGACATCGCCGCCGAAATCTCGGCCATCGCGGGCATGCCGGTGCATATCCAGAACGACGCCACCGCCGCCTGCGGCGCCGAGCTTGTCTTCGGCACCGGGGAAAAGCCGAAGGACTTTCTCTATTTCTACTTCGGCACCTTCATCGGCGGCGGTCTTGTCCTGAACGGGCAACTCTTCCCCGGGCGCACGGGCAATGCGGGCGGTGTCGGTCCCATGCCTGTCCCCGGCCCGGACGGCACGCTGCAACGCCTGTTCGATGTCGCCTCGATGTCGCGCCTCGCGGAAATGATGGAAGCCGCCGGCGAAAGCGCCGATCACCTCTGGGAACAGCACGCCGAATGGCGCGTTTCGGACGGCCTGCTTGATCACTGGATCCAGCACGCCGCCGAGGGGCTGGCCTATGCCACCCTTTCCGCCGCAGCCCTTGTCGAACTCGAAGCCGTGATGATCGACGGATGGATGCCCACCCATGTCCGCGCCGAACTGACCCGCCGCACTGACGCCGCCCTTGGCCGGCTGGATCTGTCCGGGGTCGAACGCCCGCAGGTCCGCGAAGGCACGGTCGGCGCCGAGGCCCGCGCCCTTGGTGCCGCGGCCATCCCGCTCGCCCAGCGCTATCTGATCGACCCGGCCATCCCGCAGGGCTGATTGTCGCAGTCCGCGAAAATCCGGCCGATCCGGCCCAAAACAGCCGCGAATTCCGCGCGTTTCTGCATCTGCATCTTGATCTGATCGAACATTCTGCCCAGATGGACAGGGTCCGTCCTTCCGCATGGGCTAACGTTCGGGCGGTTCCTGTCGAATAAGAAGACTGCGTCGCATACCGGCGCTGAGGGAGAGTTTGTTTTCCGATGACCCTTGCGCTGATTGCCGCCCTGCCCTTCCTCGGAGCCCTGCTTCCGGGCCTTCTCATTCGCGCCGGTCGCACGGCCTGCGCCACGGTCACGGGGTCCGTCACCGCGCTCGCCCTCGCGCTGCTGGCGCTTCAGGCCCCCGCCGTCCTGCGCGGAGAGGTGGTGCAGACCCGGATCGAATGGCTGCCCTCGCTCGGGCTGAACGCGAATTTCATGCTCGACGGTCTCGGCCTTCTCTTTGCCGGGCTGATCCTCGGGATCGGGCTGCTGATCATCCTCTATGCCCGCTTCTACCTGTCGAAATCCGATCCGATGGGCGTGTTCTAGACCTACCTCATGCTCTTTCAGGGCGCGATGGTGGGGATCGTCCTGTCCGACAACATCCTTCTTCTGCTGATCTTCTGGGAACTCACCTCGCTGTCGTCCTTCCTGCTGATCGGCTACTGGAAACACCTTCCCGAAGGCCGTCAGGGTGCCCGCATGGCGCTGGCGGTCACCGGCAGCGGCGGGCTTGCCATGATCGCGGGCATGCTGATCCTCGGCAACATCGCGGGCAGCTATGACCTGTCGGTGATCCTGACGCAGAAAGACGCGATCCAGGCGTCAGGCTGGTATCTGCCTGCGCTGATCCTCATCCTTCTCGGGGCCTTCACCAAATCCGCGCAATTCCCCTTCCATTTCTGGCTGCCCCACGCGATGGCGGCGCCCACCCCGGTTTCCGCCTACCTGCATTCGGCCACCATGGTGAAGGCCGGTATCTTTCTGATGGCCCGCATGTGGCCGGTGCTGGCCGGCACGCCGGAATGGTTCTGGATCGTCACCTCGGCCGGGCTGATCACCATGGTGATCGGGGCAAAGATCGCCTTCTTCAAGGATGATCTTAAGGCGCTTCTGGCCTTCTCGACGGTCAGCCACCTTGGCCTGATCACCATGCTGCTGGGCCTCGGCACGGCCAAGGCGGCAACCGTCGCGATCTTCCACATCATCAACCACGCCACCTTCAAGGCCGCGCTCTTCATGTCGGCGGGCATCGTGGATCACGAGGCGCATACCCGGGATCTGCGGCGTCTGGGCGGCCTGCGCCACCTGATGCCCGTCACCTTCACCATCGCGGGCATCGCCGCGCTTTCCATGGCGGGGATCCCGCCCTTCAACGGCTTCCTGTCGAAAGAGATGATGCTGGAAGAGGCGGCGCATACCGCGCTCGGACCCGACTGGCTGCTGCCGGTTCTGGCGACGATCGGTGCGCTTTTCTCCGTCGCCTACAGCTTCCGCTTCCTCGCGCATGGCTTCCTCGGCCCGGTCCGCGACGATTATCCGCACAAACCCCATGACCCGGGCTTCGGTCTCTGGGCCGCCCCGGCCCTTCTGGCCGTGCTTGTCGTGATCATCGGCCTTGCGCCCATGGCTTCGGCCGCCTGGCTGGTGGATGCCGCGGCCTCGGCCGTGACGGGAACCGCGCAAGAGGTGCATATCAAGCACTGGCACGGGCTCTATTCGCCCGCCCTCTGGATGTCGATCGCGGCTGTCGGGGGCGGCTTTGCTATGCTCGCCGCCTTCCCGCGGCTGCGCGCCCTTTGGGATGCCACCCCCCGCCCCGAAGCGAAAGCGATCTTCGACGCCATCGTCGAACCGCTGGCCGCCGCCGCGCGCGCCGTCACGCAGGCGCTGCACAACGGCTCTCTCACCCGCGCCATCGCCATCGCCACCATCGCCATCGCCGCAACCGCGCTCTGGGCCTTCAACGGCGGCAGCCACAGCCCCGGCACGCGCGACATGCTGTCGATCACGCCCGTCACGGCCATCGCCTGGGGCCTTCTGATGTTCGCCACGCTGGGCGTCGCGCTGATCCACCGCAACCGCCTGCTCGCGCTGATCCTGATCGGGATCATCGGGCTTATCATCTCGCTCGGCTTCGCCTGGCTCTCGGCACCTGACCTTGCCCTCACCCAGATCACGGTAGAGGTTGTCACCGTCGTCTTCATGCTGCTGGCGCTCAACTTCCTGCCCAAGGAAACCCCGCGCGAAAGCAGCCCGGTCCGCCGCATGCGCGACGCCATCATCGCCATCAGCGCAGGCACGGGCATCGCCGCGCTCGCCTATGCGCTGATGACCCGCGCTGCCGCCTTCCCCTCCATCTCGGCCTTCCATCTGGAACAGTCGAAACCCGGCGCGGGCGGCACCAACGCGGTCAACACGATCATCGTGGATTTCCGCGGCTATGATACCTTCGGCGAAATCATCGTGCTGGGGATCGCGGCGATCCTGATCTACGCGCTGGCCGAAGCCCTGCTGAAACCCGGCCCCGCCAATGATGCCCTGCGCGCCATGGCCGCCACGCGGACGGGCCTTGCCGGCGACCGGCACCCGCTTCTGATGGTGATGGCCACCCGCTTCATCCTGCCCGTCGCGATGATGATCGGCGTCTTCATCTTCCTGCGCGGCCACAACCTGCCCGGCGGCGGCTTTGTCGCGGGCCTCGTCTTCGCCATCGCCACGGTGATGCAATACATGGCCTCCGGCCTCGGCTGGACCGAGGCCCGCCAGCGCATTGACCATCACGCCCTCATCGGCGCGGGGGTCCTCGTGGCCGCCGCCGCGGGCGTGGGGTCTCGGCTCTTCGGCGCGCCATTCCTCGCCTCGAGCTACACCTATGTGCATCTCTGGCCGCTCGAGGAATTCGAACTCGCCACCGCCGCCATCTTCGATCTGGGCGTCTTCCTCTGCGTCCTCGGCGCGGTGCTGCTCGCCCTCAACTCGCTCAGCCGTCTGGCCCGCCGCGCCGGCGAAACGGTCAGCGCCGATCCCTATTCGGTGGATCGCCCGGAAGGGGGAAACTGACATGGAAGCCCTTATCGCCATCGCCATCGGCAGCCTGACGGCCAGCGGCATCTACCTGATGCTGCGCCAGCGCACCTTCCCGGTGATCATCGGGCTGACGCTGCTATCCTATGCCGTGAACGTCTTTCTCTTCGCCGCGGGCCGCCTTGTCCCGGGCCTTCCGGCCATCATCGCCAAGGATGCGGCGGGCTATACCGACCCGCTGCCGCAGGCGCTTGTGCTGACGGCCATCGTGATCTCCTTCGGCATGACCGCCGTCATCGTGCTGATGGCGCTCGGCTCGTGGCTCGAGGCCGGCCATGACAAGGTCGACATGGACGAGGAAGAGGAGACGCGCGCATGATGTCGCACTGGATCATCGCGCCGGTCGTCCTTCCGGCGATCCTCGCCCCGCTGCTCGTGCTGATCATGCGCAACGATCTGACGCTTCAGCGCATCTTCGGCCTTGCCGGAACCCTCGCGCTGGGGGCCATCGCCGCGGCCCTGCTGATCGCGGCCAGCCACAACCCGCCCGAGGCCTATCTGCTCGGCAACTGGCCCGCCCCCTTCGGCATCGTCCTCATGCTCGACAGGCTTTCGGCCATGATGCTGATGCTCACGGCCGTTCTCGCGCTGGTCGTGCAGCTTTATGTCATCTCCACCGACTGGGATGCGCGGGGCCGCCATTTCCACGCGCTCTTTCTGTTCCAGCTGATGGGTCTGAACGGCGCCTTCCTGACGGGCGACGCCTTCAACCTCTTCGTCTTTTTCGAAGTGCTTCTCATCGCCTCCTACGGGCTGATGATCCACGGCGCCGGCAAGGACAGGCTGCGCGCCGGGGTGCAATATATCGGCTTCAATCTTGTGGCCTCCACGCTGTTCCTCTTCGCGCTGGCCACGGTCTATGCCGTCACCGGCACGCTCAACATGGCGGATATCGCCGTCAAGGTCGCGGCCCTGCCCGAAGGCGACGCCGCCCTGATCCGTGCCGCGGCGGTGCTGATGCTGTCGGTCTTTGCCATCAAGGGGGCGCTTGTCCCGCTGCAATTCTGGCTGCCCGGAACCTATGCCAACGCCCCGGGCCCGGTCGCCGCGCTCTTTGCGATCATGACCAAAGTCGGCGCCTATGCCATCCTGCGCAGCAGCACGCTGTTCTTCCCGCCCGAGGCCCCGGCCATCGGCAGCATGATCGGCGATCTGATGCTGGTGGCCGCGCTGGTCACGCTGGCCATCGGGGCCATCGGCGTGCTGGGGGCCACCACGCTGCAACGGCTGGCGGCCTTTGCCGGGATCGCCTCCATGGGGACGATCTTCACCGCCTTCTCGGCCTTCACACCCGCCGCCACCTCGGCCGCGCTGTATTACCTGATCCATTCCACCCTTGCCATGGCCGCCCTCTTCCTGATCGCCGATCAGGTGACGGATCGCCGCGGCGACGCGCGGCTGCAGGCGCGCCCCCGCATCGCCCATCAGGGGCTGATCGCCGGTCTCTTCTTCGTCAGCGCCATCGCACTGGCCGGCATGCCGCCGCTCTCGGGCTTCATCGGCAAGTTGCTCGTTCTCGATGCCATGCGCGGCGATGCCCCGCTGATCTGGTCCGTGGTCCTGCTCTCGTCCCTGCTGATGATCCTCGGCTTTGCCCGCGCAGGCTCGGTCCTGTTCTGGAAATCCCATGCCACCGGCGATGCGCCCGAACCCGGCCATCCCGCAGAACCGCTCTCCTTCGTCTCGGCGGGCGCTCTGCTTGCCGCGCTTGTCCTGCTGACGGTCTTCGCAGGCCCGATCAAGGACTGGATCGACATCACCGCCGCGGCCCTGCACCAGCCCGCGGCCTATATCGCCGCGAACCAGCTTCCGGGGGTGAACTGACATGCTCCGCCGCCTCTACCCCCACCCCTATCTGTCGCTTTTCCTCGTCGTGACGTGGTTCCTTCTCGTCAATCAGTGGAAGCTGGGCAGCCTTGTCATGGCCGCCTTGCTTGCAACCGTGATCCCCCTGATCACCGCGCCCTATTGGCAGCACCGGCCGCGCCTGAACAGCATGCCCGCCCTGCTGGCCTATGTCCTTCTGGTGGTCTGGGACGTGATCATCGCCAATGTGCAGGTGGCGAAGATCGTGCTCTTCATGCCGCGCGACCGCATCCAGTCCGCCTGGATCCGCGTGCCGATCGAGTTGAAATCGCCCGAGGCCATCGCCCTGCTTGCCGGAACCATCACCATGACCCCCGGCACCGTCACCGCCGACATGTCCTCCTGCGGGCGCGTCCTGCTCATCCATTCGCTCCACGCACCCGACCCCGACGCCATCCGCGACGACATCAAGTCGCGCTACGAATCCCGGCTCAAGAGGATCTTCGAATGATCACCTACGCCCTCGCCTTCGCGCTGGTCTGTTTCGGCCTCGGCCTCATCCTGAACCTCTGGCGGCTCATCCTCGGCCCGACAGTGGCCGACCGCGTCCTCGCGCTTGATACGATGGTCGTGAACGTCATCGCCATCATCGTCCTCTACGGCATCCAGACCGGCCTCGGCATCAACTTCGAGGCGGCGATGCTTTTCGCAATGACGGGCTTCGTGGGCACTGTCGCCTTCTGCAAGTTCCTTCTCAGGGGGAGCGTGATCGAATGACCTTCGCCCTCGACATCATCCTTTCCGTTCTTCTCGTCGTGGGGGGCCTCTTCGGCCTCACGGGCAGCTACGGCCTGATCCGCCTCAAGGACAGGATGCAGCGCCTGCATGCCCCGACCAAGGCCTCGACCGTCGGCCTTGGCACGGCCCTGCTCGCCTCCATGTTCCACGGCCTGATGATCGGCACCGGATTTTCCTGGCAAGAGGTTCTGGTGATGCTCTTCATCTTCGTCACCGCACCGATCACCGCGAACTACCTCTCCAAGGTGCATCTGCACTCGCGCCACTTCGACGGTCAGATCCCGAGAACCGGCGTCAGCCGCGACTGGTCCACCTTCGATGACGCGCCCGAAGGCCCGGAACCCCAGCTTCCGCAGCGGGAATCCTGACCAAACGGTAAATTTCTGGCACCCCTCCGCATCCCCGCCCTTGCGCGGGGCTGCGCCTGCAGGCATCTTCCCCCCGTCCGGAAGGGAGGACAGCGTGCAGACACTCACCCCAAGCAAGACCCAGCTTCCGCAGGTCGCCCATCCGCGCAATCCCGGCATGCCGCTCGATCTGGACTGGGTCGCCGCCGTGCAGGCGAACACCTCCGCCATCGAACGTCGCGCCGCCACGCTGGGGGGCCGTCGTTCGGTCAAGAAGGAATTTCAGGCCGCATGGCTGCTCAAGGCCATCAGCCTGATCGACCTCACCACGCTGTCCGGCGATGATACCTGGGGCCGCGTCGAACGGCTCTGCGCCAAGGCCCGCCAGCCCGTCGCCCCATGGATGCTGGAAAAACTCGGGATGGAGGGGCTCACCACCGGCGCGGTCTGCGTCTATCACGACATGGTGGAAACCGCCGTCCGCGCGCTCGAAGGCACGAACATCCCCGTCGCCGCCGTCTCCACCGGATTCCCGGCGGGCCTCTCGCCCTTCGACCTCAGGATCGAGGAAATCCGCCGCTCCGTCGCCGCCGGCGCGCAGGAGATCGACATCGTCATCTCCCGCCGTCACGTCCTGACAGGCAACTGGCAGGCACTCTATGATGAGATGCGCGAAATGCGCGATGCCTGCGGCAACGCCCATGTCAAGGCGATCCTCGCCACGGGCGAACTCGCCACCCTGCGCAACGTCGCCCGCGCGTCGCTGGTCTGCATGATGGCGGGGGTCGATTTCATCAAGACCTCCACAGGGAAAGAGAGCGTCAACGCCACCCTCCCCGTCTCCCTCACCATGATCCGCGCCATCCGCGACTATCAGGATCGGACGGGCATCAAGATCGGCTACAAACCCGCAGGCGGCATTTCCAAGGCGAAAGACGCGCTCCTCTACCTCGCCCTGATGAAAGACGAACTCGGCCACCCATGGCTGCAACCCGATCTCTTCCGCTTCGGCGCGTCCTCCCTGCTGGGCGACATCGAACGCCAGCTCGAACATTACCTGACCGGTCACTACTCGGCCGCCAACCGCCACGCGATGGGATAAGACCATGACGATCAAGGAAATCTTCGACCGCATGGATTACGGCCCCGCCCCCGAAGGCAATGCCGAGGTGAAGGCATGGCTGGCGAAACACGGCCAAACCTTCGGCCATTTCATCGACGGCCAATTCACCAAACCGGGCGCGACCTTCACCACGAAGAACCCCGCCAACGGCACCGACCTCGCGCAGGTCACCCAAGGCACCGCGCAGGACATCGACGCCGCCGTGACAGCCGCCCGCCGCGCGCAAGCGAAATGGGCGCGCCTGCCCGGTCATGCCCGCGCGAAGCACATCTACGCGCTCGCCCGCTTGATCCAGAAACACGCCCGCCTTCTGGCCGTTCTGGAAACGATGGACAACGGCAAGCCCATCCGCGAAAGCCGCGATATCGACGTGCCGCTGGTCGCCCGCCACTTCTACTTCCACGCAGGGCTGGCCCAGTTGATGGACAGCGAACTTCCCGGCCACGCCCCCCACGGCGTCTGCGGCGCGGTCATCCCGTGGAACTTCCCCCTGCTCATGCTCGCATGGAAGGTCGCCCCGGCACTGGCCGCCGGAAACACCGTCGTCCTGAAACCCGCCGAATACACACCCCTCACCGCCCTCCTCTTCGCCGAAATCACGCGCGAGGCGGGCCTGCCCAAAGGCGTTCTGAACATCGTCACGGGCGATGGTGACACGGGCGCCGCCCTCGTGGCGCACCCGGGCGTGGACAAGATCGCTTTCACCGGCTCCACCCCCGTGGGCAAGGCCATCCGCCGCGCAACCGCAGGCACCGGCAAGGCGCTGACCCTCGAACTCGGGGGCAAATCCCCCTACATCGTCTTTGACGACGCCGATATCGACAGCGCCATCGAAGGGCTGGTGGACGCGATCTGGTTCAACCAAGGCCAGGTCTGCTGCGCAGGCTCGCGCCTCCTGGTTCAGGAAGGCATCGCCCCCCGCTTCCACGAAAAACTCAAACGCCGCATGGACGGCCTCCGCCTTGGCGACCCCTTGGACAAATGCATCGACGTGGGCGCGGTGGTGGACCCGATCCAGCTTGCCACCATCACCGAAATGGTGCGCGGCTCGGATGGAGACATCTACCACGCCAACACGCCTCTCCCGCCGCAAGGCTGCTACTACCCCCCCACCCTCATCACCGGCCTCGGCACCGCCTCGCGCCTGATGCAGGAAGAAATCTTCGGCCCCGTCCTCGTCTCCATGACCTTCCGCACGCCGCAGGAAGCGGTGGACCTCGCCAACAACACCCGCTACGGCCTCGCCGCGACGGTCTGGACCGAAAACGTCAACCTCGCACTGGACATCGCGCCAAAGATCAAGGCGGGCGTCGTCTGGGTGAACGCGACCAACCTCTTCGACGCCGCCGCTGGCTTCGGCGGAGTGCGCGAAAGCGGGTTCGGGCGCGAAGGCGGCTGGGAAGGGCTTATGGCCTACCTCAAACCCGCCCGCAGCACCAAACCCCTGAAACCCGTCGCTGCGACCCCCGAACCGAAGGACTGGGAAACCCCCACCCTCGACCGCACCGCCAAACTCTTCATCGGCGGCAAACAGGCCCGCCCCGACGGCGGCTATTCCCGCGCGGTCTTCTCACCCAAGGGAAAACATCTGGGCCATATCGGCCTCGGCAACCGCAAGGACATCAGGAACGCCGTCGAAGCCGCACATGCGGCCAAGGGCTGGGGCAAGGCCACAGGCCACAACCGCGCGCAGATCCTTTACTACATCGCCGAAAACCTCTCGGCCCGCGCCGCCGAATTCGCCGCGCGTATCCGCGACCTGACGGGCCGCGACGGCACGGCGGAAGTGGACGCCGCCATCACCCGCCTCTTCACCTATGCCGCATGGTCCGACAAATACGACGGACAGGCCAAATCCGTGCCCATCCGCGGCGTGGCGCTGGCGATGAACGAACCCGTGGGCGTCATCGCGGCGCTCTGCCCGGACGAAGCCCCCCTCCTCGGCCTTGTCTCCACCATGGCCCCCGCCATCGCGATGGGGAACACCTGCGTACTGGTGCCCTCCGACCCCTTCCCACTGGCCGCAACCGACCTCTATCAGGTGCTCGAAACCTCCGACTTGCCCGCAGGCGTTGTGAACATCGTCACAGGCAGCCATGCGGAACTGGCCAAACCGCTGGCCGGACACATGGATGTGGATGCGCTCTGGTCCTTTTCCTCGACCGATCTCTCGGCCCTGATCGAAGGCGAAAGCGCCTCGAACCTGAAACGCACATGGGTCAACCACGCCCGCGCGCGCGACTGGTTCGGCACGGAAGGCGAAGGTCGGGAATTCCTGCGTCATTCCACCGCCATCAAGACGATCTGGATCCCCTACGGCGAGTAACGAAAAATCTTCTCCGAAGATTTTTCCCGCCCGGGCTTTCCAAGGAAAGCCCCCGAATTTTCGCAGAAAATTCGTTCCCCGAAAATTCTTCGAATGAAGAATTTTCGGGCCTCAGGCCCGGCCGGACGCTGCCGAAAGGGTCAGCGGGTCAATCCCCATCACCTTCAGCGCACCCACCCATTTGCCCGCGTCATCGGGGGAAAAGACAAGGTCTGCCGGCGCATCCGCCACCAGCCAGCCATTCGCGCGGATCTCCGCTTCCAGTTGCCCCGGGCCCCAGCCGGAATAGCCCAGCGCCAGCAGGGCGTGGCTGGGCCCGCCGCCCTGCGCCAGCGCCTCGATGATGTCCAGCGTCGCCGTCATGCCATAGCTTGACGCGATGCGCATGGTCGTGGCGCCCCCCGAATAATCCGTCGAATGCAGCACGAAGCCGCGCCCCCGCTCGACCGGGCCGCCGGTATGGATGCGGATGTCGCGCCCGTCCGCCCCCTGCGGGATCGAAAGCTGTTCCAGCAGGCTGGCAAAGGTCAGATCACGCGCAGGACGGTTCACGATCAACCCCATGGCCCCTTCGGCGGAATGGGCGCAGATCAGGATCACGCTCTTCTCGAACCGCGGATCACCCATTCCGGGCATCGCGATCAAGAGCTTTCCATCCAGATCAAGCCCGGCCATCTCCATATCCTCCGACTGCCTACCCGAAGATGGCCCTGTTGCCGCCCTGCCTCAAGCCCCCGAAGGTCATTTCCTGTCGCCGGATCGTGATTTCCCATTTCATCGCCAATCCCTATCTTCGCCCCATGCGCCAGATTGCCCGCCTCGCCCTGCTTTGTCTCCTTCCCGCCCTGCCCGCCGCAGCCCAGTCACAGGATGACGTGCTGACCGGCACCTTCCGCAGTGGCTGGCAGGCCTCAGACGGCTCGCATATGGCGGCCCTCCATCTGGTTATGGCGCAGGGCTGGAAAACCTACTGGCGCAGCCCCGGCGATGCCGGCATCCCCCCCAGCTTCGACTGGACAGGCAGCGAGAATGTCCGCTCCGTCCGCTTTCACTGGCCCCGCCCCGAAGTCTTCAGTCTGAATGGCCTGAACACCATTGGCTACAAGGGCGATCTTGTCCTGCCGATCGAGGTGATCCCCACGGATCCCGCCCTGCCGGTGCGCCTCAAGGCGGCGGTGGAACTGGGCGTCTGCTCTGATATCTGCCTGCCCGCCAGCCTTGCGCTGGATGATGTCCTGTCCGGCCCCGGCGCATCCGATCCGCTGATCCATGCCGCGCTGGCCGATCAGCCGCTCAGCGCCCGTGAGGCGGGCGTCGGCGGCGTCGGCTGTCAGGTCGAACCCATCAAGGACGGCCTGCGCGTGACTGGCAGCTTCGATCTGCCCAAGGGCGCGGGGGGCGAAACCGTGGTCTTTGAACCCGGCCTGCCCGGCGTCTGGGTGTCGGAATCCGCCACAAGGCGCGAGGGCGGCACCCTTGTCGCCACCGCCGACATGGTTCCGCCCCAGGGCAAGCCCTTCGCCATGGACCGGTCCATGGTGGTGGTCACCGTCATTTCCGATAACCGCGCGGTGGAAATCCGCGGCTGCCCCGCGCCCTGATACGCCCGGGTCCCGCTGTCCCAAATCCCGGCAGATCGCCCCTCAGGCCCGCCGCCGTGCCAGCGGGAAGATGACCCCCGTCACCCCACCGGCCGCCAGCAGCACAAGGGCAAAGCCCCCCGCGCCCGCTGGCACCCCGGCCAGCCAGGGCATCAGCGCGACCAGCCAGCCCGCCAGCGCCCCTCCCGCCACGACAGGGCCAAGGATCACCGCCATCAGCACAAGGATCACCCCGCCGCCCAGGCCCAGCGCGCGCTGCATACCGGCCCCCCGCCCTGCCCCGCGGTTGCGCATGGCCCGCTGCAGCGCCTTCAGCCGCCGCGTGATATCCGCCTGCACCACCGTGATCGCCGGCACCACCAGCAGCACAAGGAACATCCCGAAGCCCAACCCGAAGACCAGCGTCACGACCGTCGGCTTCAGGAACTCTGCCTGGCTTGATCGTTCGAACAGCAGCGGCGCAAGGCCCAGCACCGTCGTCAGCGTCGTCAGCAGCACAGGGCGCAGCCTGTCCGATACCGCATCCACCACCGCCGGGATCAAGCCGCGCCGCCGCGCATATTCGTCGATGGTCGACACCAGAACGATCGAGTCATTCACGATGATCCCAGACATGCCGATGATCCCCACGATGGAAAACATCGACAAGGGCACCCCCCAATACCAATGCCCGAAGATCGCGCCCACCAACCCGAAGGGAATGACGGCCATCACCACGAAGGGCCGCGCCCAGCTTGCAAAGACCCAGGCAAGGCAAAGATAGATCCCCACAAGCGCCAGCAGCACCGACACAGCCGCCCCGCCCAGAAACTCGCGCTCCTGCTCCGCCTGCCCGGAATAGCGCGCCTGCACCCCGAAATCCTGCTCGATCCGTGGCACGAAATCCTGCCGAAGCGCCGCCTGGATCTCTGTCGCGCGGGCCGGATCATCCTCGGCCAGATCGCCCGACACTGTCACGACCCGCAACCCGTTTTCCCGCACCACCGACGAAAACCCCGCCGCGCGCTCCACCGTCACAATATCGGCCAGCGGCACATAGCGCACCGTCCCATCGGCCCCCGTCGCGCGCATCTGCGTCCGCTCCAGGAAATCCGCCGTCAACTCGCCCTCGGGCAGTTCCACCCGGATCGCCGCCGATCGCGGCCCGTCCGGGAAGGTGGCGGCCTCGATCCCGCCCAGCATGTCGCGCAGGTCCGCGGCCAGCCGGTCGATGGCAAAGCCCATGGCCTGCCCCGTCGGCGTCAGGCTCAGGACAAGCTCCTCCTTGTCATAGGCCAGCGTATCCTCCAGCCCCGACACTTCGGGGAACACGGCCAGCCGCGCCTTCAACGCCTCCGCCGCCGCCTTCAGGACCGACGCATCCGCCCCATAGAAATCGACCGAGATCGCCGATCCGCCCGGCCCGAACCGCCCGGGCCGCGAAAGCTCAATCCAGCGGATGCCGCCGATTCGGCCCGACAGCGGCGATGAAGCCGCGCCGGATATTAGGGCGCAGATCGGGATTGACGATCTCCACCGAAATCATCGGCATCCTCGTCGCGGCCCCCGAAAGCTCATGTGCCCCCGTGCCGCTGCCCACCTCGGCCATGACGAATTCCACCGTTCAGCCCATGCTCGGCCTCATAGGCCGCGCCCACCGCCGCGACTGCCTGCAACTCGGTCATCATCGCCTCGGTATCGGCCCGCGTCGCCCCCGGCAGCATCGCGAAATTCCCGGTCAGCGAGGATTGCTCCGGCGCATTGAAAAACCGGAACTGCACATCCCCGCGCAGGAACAGCGCCGCCTGCGTGGCCAGCGCCAGCACGGCGGCAGCCAGCACCGGATAGCGCGCCGCGATCACCCAGCGCATCAGCGGTTTCATCCCCGCTTCCTTGAAGCGGTCCAGCTGCCGGTTCATGAACCGGCTGGGCGCATCATACCACTTTTCCTTCACCGAATCCGCCAGCGCATGGGCCATGTGATTGGGCAGGATCAGGAAGCATTCGATCAGCGATGCCAGCATCACCGCCATGACGGTAAAGGGAATGTCCTGAATCAGATCCCCGAACCGCCCGCCAATGGCCGCCAGCGCCAGAAAGGCGATCACCGTGGTGATCGTCGATGCCATGACCGGCCCCGCCATCCGCACCGCCGCCCGCTCCGCCGCCACAACGGGGGTTTCGCCCAGATGGCGCACGCGGAAATCGGCATGCTCCCCCACGACGATGGAATCGTCCACGATCACGCCCAGCACAAGGATCAGCGCGAAGAGCGAAATCATGTTGATCGTCAACCCGCCCGTCCACATCACGAAGACGGCGGCAAGGGTCGCCACCGGAATGCCCGCCGCCACCCAAAGCGCGATGCGCCCGTTCAGGAACAGGAACAGCATCAGCACCACCAGCACCAACCCCGTCGCCGCATTGTCAAACATCAGCGACAGCCGCTCGGTGATCTGCTCCGCCCGCGTCCGCACCAGATCCAGCGTCACGCCCTGCGGCAGGGCCGGCCGCATCGCGGCGGCAACCTCGGCCACGCGGGCCTGCATGTCGATGGCATCGCCCTCGGGGCCCCGCTCCACGCGGATCGCCATGGCCGGGTTCTCGCCCACAAAGGCCGCGCGTCCCCGATCCGCGCCGTCCACCCGCACCGTCGCCACATCGCGGATCCGCAGCACCGTTCCGTCCGCCCCCACCCGCAGGGCGATATCGCCGATCTCGTCCGCGCGGCGGCGCTCCTCGCCGGTCCGCACCCGGGCGGCGCCCGTCGCCACCTCTCCGGCGGGCGAGGTCACCACCGCAGCCGCGATGGCATCGGCGATCTCGGCCATCGTCACATCATGCCGCATCAGCGCGACCGACGTCACCTCGACCACGGTCTGCGGCGCCGACAATCCGTTGATCGTGGTCCGCGTGACGCCCGCCGCAAAAAGCCGCGCAGTGAACTCGTCGGCCAGCCGCGCCAGTTGGTCCACGCCCACCGGCCCGGTGATCACCACATCCGTCACCTGATCGCGCCACGCGCTGCGCCGCACCTCGGGTTCCTCGGCATCCGTGGGCAGCGTCGTCACCCCTTCGACCGCCGTGGTCACATCCTGTGCCGCCCGGTCCAGATCAATGCCCGGCTCGAACTCGATCTCGATCGACGCCCGCCCCTCGAAGGACCGCGAATTCGTCGCCGCCACGCCTTCGACGGCGATCAGCGCAGGTTCCAGAACCTGCACGATGGCGCGGTCCACATCCTCGGCCCCCGCCCCCGGCCATGCCACATCGACATCCACCTCCGAGATGACGACATCCGGAAAATACTGCGCCCGGATATTGCCCACTGCCGCCAGCCCGGCCACCAGCATCACCACCATCACCAGATTGGCAATGGTCCGATGCCGAACGAAATAGGACAATATTCCCCTTGATCGCATCCGTCTCAGCCCCCGGCCCGGGCTTCGATCCGCGCCACCACATCGGCCGGCACGCGATCCAGCTTCAACTGCTCCAGCACCCGCGCCTTGGCCTCCTGTGGCATCCGCGCATTGCCTTCCACCGCCGCGATCAGCGCCGCGCGCCGGTCATCCGTCAGTTCCAGCATCTCCGTCTCGGCCCGCGCCTCGGTGGCCTCGCCCGGGCGCACCGGGCGCACCTTGATCCCCGCCCCCAAAAGCGGCGACCGCTCCGCCACCACCTCGCGCCCGACCAGCCCGCCAGGCGCCACGATCACCCGATCCCCCTGCCGCCGCAACACCTCCACCGCCACGTCCTGCAAGCGCGCCTCGGCATCCAGCGCCAGCACGCGCCCCTGCGCATCCACCGCCGTCGCCGGCAGATCGGCCACGCCGTCAAGCGCCGGTTCCTCCACCGCCACCGTCACGAAATCCCCCGGGCGCAGCCCCGGCGCAGCCTCCAGCGCGGCATAGACGACACGCCCCCCGCCCGCTTCGGCCCCCGAAGCGCCCGCCCGCACGATGCGCCCCTCTGCCGCCAGCGCCGCCCCGGCCACGTCCAGCCGCGCGCTTGCGGCGGCCTCCACCAACTGCCCCCGCGCGTCGATCAGCCGGGCATATTGCGCCGTCGACAGCCGGAACGAAACCTCCAGCGCCGCAGGGTCGATCAGCGTGCCCAGCACCTCGTTCGCGCCTACCTGCCCACCTGCGACAAGCGCCGCCACGCCCTCAAGCCGCCCTTCGAATTCCGCCGTGATCACCGTTTCGGCCAGCGCGCGCTCGGCCTCGGACAGGTTGATCCGCGCCCGTGCCACCGCGATCGCCGCCTGATCCACCGCCGCCTCGGCCTGCGCCAGCGCCGACCGGCTGCCCAAAAGCGCCTGCGCCGCCTGCGCCTCGGCCAGCGCCGCCGTCTCCACCGCCGCCGCCGATCCCGCGCCGCGCGCCTCGATGTCGCGCTGCCGCTGCAACGCCTGCCCCCGCAGCGCCAACTGGGCCTGCGATTGCGTCAGATCATCCCGCGCCAGATCCAGCCCGCGCGCCGCCTCGCGCCCCGCCGCCTCCGCCTCGGCCAGCGCCGCCGCCGCAAGATCGCGCGCCGCCGTTGCCTCGGCCGGGTCCAGCCGCACCAGAACCTCGCCCGCCCGCACCACGGCCCCATCCGCAAAACCCGGCGACAGCTCCGCCACTCGGCCCGCCCGCGGCACCCGCAATTCCAGCCGCCGCACCGACCGGACCTCGCCATAGGCGGTGATCACCGGCACGATCCGCCCGGTCTCCACACGCACCACATTGGCCGAAATCACCCGCTCTTCCGCTGGCCGCGCCGGGCTGCCGCCCGCCATCCGCTCGCGCAGCGCACCAAGAACCACCCCAACCGCCAGCGCCAGCAGGGCCAGTGTCACGGCCGCCAGAAACAACCCGCTGATCGCGCGACCGAAAAACCGCATTCCATCCCCTTCGCAGATCCCGCTGCCATGACGTCAACCTAGCCCGTCAGGCGGCCCGCGCCAATGACGCCTGCGTGAAACGCCTGCCGCCGCGGTTTCCGTCGCCGCCCGGCCCTATTTCCTGCGGCGATGTTCCTCAAGCCGGGGAAAGATCTCGACAAAGTTGCAGGGCCGGTGGCGATAGTCGAACTGCCATTTCAGGATCTCGTCCCAGGCATCGCGGCACCCCCCCGGGCTGCCCGGCAGCGCGAACAGATAGGTCCCCCCCGCCACGCCACCACAGGCGCGTGACTGCACCGCGCTCGTCCCGATCTTCTGCATCGACACGATGGTAAAGACCGTGCCGAAGGCTTCGATCTCCTTCTCATAGACATCGCGATGCGCCTCGACGGTGACATCCCGCCCTGTCAGCCCTGTCCCGCCCGTCGTCAGGATCACATCCACCCCCGGATCCGCGATCCATGCCCGCAGCCGCGCCGCAATCTCGGCCCGGTCATCCTGCACGATCCCCCGCGCGGCCAGCAGATGCCCCGCCCCGGTCAACCGCTCCACCAGCGTGTCGCCCGAACGGTCATCCTCCGACGTGCGCGTATCGCTCACCGTCAGCACGGCAATCCGCACCGGGATGAACTCTTTCGTCTCGTCAATCCGGCTCATCGCGCCCTCAACCTTGCCTGTATCTCCAGCAGATCCGCCCAGGCCTCGCGCTTTGCCGCGGGATTGCGCAACAGATAGGCCGGATGCGTCATCGGCATCACAGGCCGGCCAAGCGCCTCCGTCCATGTGCCACGCAGCCGCAGGATGCCCTTCGCCCCCAACAGCGCCGAACAGGGCACATTCCCCATCAGCACGATCACGTCAGGCTGGGCCAGCTCGACATGCCGCTCGACAAAGGGGCGCATCATGGCCACTTCCTCGGGCAGCGGATCGCGGTTGCCCGGGGGCCGCCACGGCATGACATTGGTGATATAAAGCCCTCGCTCCGCATCCGGGCTGTCCCGGCCCAGCCCGATGGCCGCGAACATCCGGTCCAGAAGCTGCCCCGCCGCCCCAACGAAGGGCCGCCCTTCCAGATCCTCCTCGCGCCCCGGCGCCTCGCCCAGGATCAGCACCCTTGCCCCCGGCCGCCCGTCGGCGAAAACAAGGTTGCGCGCGCCCTTCTTCAACTCGCAATGCTCATATCCCGCCAGCGCCTCGCGCAGCGCCTCCAGCGTGCCGGCCGCAGCCGCCCGCGCCACCGCTTCGGCCACCGCCGCATCCGCCGCCTGCCGCGCGCGCTCCGCCGCGCTGATCTGCGGCACATAGGGTTCTGCCGCCCGCGCCTCGGGCCCCTTCTGCGGCCCCCTTGCCGCAGAAGGGGCCGCACTGGCCGGGGCGGCCTGCCACGCCCCGCGCTCGGGCAGGTCATAGGCATTCACCGGCTCCTCGCCGATGAATTCGTCAACACCCAGTTCCATCTGCCAGCGCAGCGCCGCCAGCGCCGCCTGCCAGCCTTCGGGTGTAGAGATGTCGATGTCGATTCCCATGCCCGCAAACCTAAGGTCGCCCCGGCACCTGCGCCACCGGCAAATTCGCGCCCGCACCTCCGAACCCGGCGGCGCTGCTTGCCCGAACCCCCGCCCCTGCCTATAAGCCGCAAAGACCCCCGAAGGAGGAACAGATGACCTTCCGCGCCCGCCACCTCCTCGGCATCGAACATCTCGCGCCTCTGGAAATCACCACGGTCCTCGATCTGGCCGACCGCTATGTCGATCTGAACCGCCGCACCGTCAAACAATCCGACGTGCTGGCGGGCATGACGCAGATCAACATGTTCTTCGAAAACTCCACCCGCACACAGGCCAGCTTCGAACTGGCGGGCAAGCGGCTTGGGGCCGACGTGATGAACATGTCCGTCGCCCAATCCTCCGTCAAAAAGGGCGAAACCCTGATCGACACCGCCATGACGCTGAACGCCATGCACCCCGATCTGCTGGTCGTCCGCCACGGCGCATCGGGCGCGGTCAACCTCTTGGCGTCCAAGGTCAATTGCGCCGTCCTGAACGCGGGCGACGGCCGCCACGAACACCCGACCCAGGCCCTGCTTGACGCGCTCACCATCCGCCGCGCCAAGGGCCGCATTCAGCGCCTGACGGTCGCCATCTGCGGCGACATCGCGCATAGCCGCGTCGCGCGCTCCAACCTGATCCTTCTGGGCAAGATGGAAAACCGCATCCGCCTCATCGGCCCGCCCACCCTGATGCCCGCGGGCATCGGGGAATTCGGCGTCGAAATCTATGACGACATGAAAAAAGGCCTCGAAGGGGCCGATGTCGTGATGATGCTGCGACTTCAGAAAGAGCGGATGGATGGCGGCTTCATCCCCTCCGAACGCGAATACTACCACCGCTACGGTCTGGATGCCGAAAAGCTCTCTCACGCCAAGCCCGACGCCATCGTGATGCACCCCGGGCCCATGAA
This sequence comes from Paracoccaceae bacterium, assembly GCA_041397045.1. Lineage (GTDB taxonomy): Bacteria > Pseudomonadota > Alphaproteobacteria > Rhodobacterales > Rhodobacteraceae > Paragemmobacter. The sequence goes on along the minus strand of JAWKXK010000008.1, from coordinate 83,339 downwards.
CCGCGGGGTCGAAATCGACGGCGATCTCGCCGATGACATCAACCGCTCCGTCATTCAGGATCAGGTCGAAATGGGCGTCGCCGTCCGCATGGCCTGCATGGACCTCCTAGCCCGCAACCTCCGCCTCGAACGCGGGCGCAAGATCGTGGGAACGATGGTGTGACCGGCCCCCTGCCCGACAGGATCGACACGGCGGGCCTTCTTGAACCCGGCGAAACCCTGCTCTGGCAGGGGCCGCTCGGCTTCAACCACGCCTCCGCGCCGGTGACGGTGGCCAGTCTCTTCCTGCTGGCCTTCTATGCCTTCTGGGCGACATGGGGCACCCAGTCCATGATGGACTTCTGCCCCCCCGAAACCTCCGGGCGGGGCTGCAGCGGCTTTTACTGGCTGGTCCCGCCGATCCTGCTCCTCATCGCCCTGATCCAGGGCGCAGCCCTCATGGAACGCCGCGCCATCACCTCGGGCCGTGCGCAAGGCGCCGTTCTTCTGACCAACCGCCGCCTGATCCGCCTGTCGCATTGGCCATGGCGGCGCATCAAGGCGGGGCACTATCTCCAGACGGCACCCACCGGCGGCATGCCCGGGGTGATCCGCTTCGGCCCCCTCGGCTCCATCATCGTGGGGCCGGATGCGGGCATGTTGATCCACCGGATGCGCGAGATCAAGGCAGGCAAGGCATGACACCCGAACCCGACCGCAAACCCACGAAGGAAGAAATGAAACAGGGCGGCAAGGTCGCGGCCCTTGTCCTGATCTTCCTTGCCCTCTTCACCATCTATTTCGTGGTGGGATGATGGAATTCCGCCCCGACCTTTCCGCCTATCTGCGCGCCCATGCGATCATGGCGCTGGCGGGCGGCGTCCTTGCGGGGATTGTCCTGATCCTGCTGGACAATCCCGATCCATGGGTCGGCCCCGTCGCCGCCGTGCTCGCCATCGGCATCCGCGCGGCCTATGTCCGGTCCGAAGCCATGGCCGAGGTCTGGTACCTGACCGACACCCACCTCACCGGCCCCGGCGGCCGGTCCATCCCGCGCGCCCAGATCGCGCAGGCCCGCCCTTCCTCGGCGCGGTGCAGATCGTCACCACCACCGGCGACAAGCACCTGATCCGCTACCTCCCCGATCCCGCCGCCGCCGCGCGCGCCATCCAGTCCGGACCCCACCCATGACCACGCTGCACCTGACCAACGCCCGCCTCATCGACCCCGAGGCAGGCACCGTCACCCAAGGCTCCGTCACGCTGGCCAAGGGCGTCATCGCCGCCCTCAACGGCCCGAAACCCAAGGGCGCCACGGAAATCGACTGCGGCGGCCACCACCTCGCCCCCGGAATCGTGGATATCGGCGTCAAGATCGGTGAACCCGGCGAACGCCACCGCGAAAGCTTCCGCTCCGCAGGGCTGGCGGCGGCGGCGGGCGGCGTCACCACCATCATCGCCCGGCCCGATACCAACCCCGCCATCGACACACCCGAAACGCTGGAATTCGTCACCCGCCGCGCGGCCGAAGCCTCGCCCGTCCGCATCCGCCACATGGCCGCCCTGACCAAGGGCCGCGAGGGGCGCGAGATGACAGAGATCGGCTTCCTCCTCGATACCGGCGCCATCGCCTTCACCGACGCCTTCGCCGTGACATCCGACGCCAAGGTCCTCTCGCGCGCCTTCACCTATGCCCGCTCCCTAGGCGCGCTGGTGATCGGCCACCCGCAGGACCCGGGCCTGTCCAAAGGGGCCGCCGCCACCTCGGGCAAATTCGCCTCCCTGCGCGGCCTCCCCGCCGTCTCCCCCCTCGCCGAACGCATGGGCCTCGAACGTGACCTTGCGCTGGTGGAAATGACCGGCGTCCGCTACCACGCCGACCAGATCACCACCGCCCGCGCACTTCCCGCCCTGGAACGCGCCAAGGCGGCGGGGCTTGATGTCACCGCAGGCACCTCCATCCACCACCTCACGCTGAACGAGATCGACCTCGGCGATTACCGCACCTTCTTCAAGATGACGCCCCCCCTCCGCTCCGAAGAGGATCGCCTCGCCATGGTCGAGGCGGTGGCCAACGGCACCATCGACACCATCTCCTCCATGCACACCCCGCAGGACGAGGAATCCAAGCGCCTCCCCTTCGAAGAGGCAGCCCCCGGCGCGGTCGCCCTCGAAACCCTCCTCCCCGCCGCCATGCGCCTCTATCACGCGGGCCATATCGACCTGCCCACCCTCTTCCGCGCCCTCTCCACCAACCCCGCCAAACGCCTCGGCCTCCCCCAAGGCCGCATGGCCACGGGCGCCCCCGCCGACCTCGTCCTCTTCGACCCCGACGCCCCCTTCCTGATGGACCGTTTCAAGCTGCACTCGAAATCCAAGAACACCCCGTTTGACGGACAGCGGATGGAGGGTAAGGTGCTGGCCACCTTCGTGAACGGAACCCGGGTCCACACAGCATGATCTTCCTGCCCGAACTCACCTCCGCCCCTCTGGCCCTCGGCCTTACGGCCCTGCTGGCCTATCTCGCGGGCTCCATCCCCTTCGGCGTGGTCATCACCCGCGCCATGGGCCTTGGCGACCTGCGCCAGATCGGATCAGGCAATATCGGCGCAACGAATGTCCTGCGCACCGGCAACAAGCCCGCCGCCGCCGCCACCCTGATCCTCGACGCCGCCAAGGGCGGTATCGCCGTCCTCATCGCCCGCGCGGCAGTGGGAGAGGATGCGGCACAGATCGCCGCACTCGCCTCATTCCTCGGGCATCTCTATCCGGTCTGGCTCGGGTTCAAGGGCGGCAAGGGCGTTGCCACCTTCCTCGGCATCCTGCTCGCGCTGGTCTGGCCCATCGGGCTGCTCGCCTGCGCCACCTGGGCCGCCACCGCCGCCCTGACCCGCATCTCCTCCGCCTCGGCACTGGCCGCCTCGGCGCTCAGCCCCGGCTTCCTCGCCTTCGCGGGCTATTCCGACATGGTCCTTCTGGCCCTGCTTCTCGCCGCGCTGGTCTGGATCCGCCACGCCGCCAACATCCGCCGGATGCGCGATGGAACGGAACCAAAGATCGGTCGCAAGACATCGGCCTGACCGGCCCGGATCACAGGCTGGCAGCCTCATAGATCGGGGCCAGATCGCCCGCCCAGTCCCCACGATAGTGCGACAGCCACCGATCCGCCTGCGTCATGCCGCTTTCCACCGCCCCCACCAGCGGCGCGAGATAACGCTCTTCCCCCAGCCCCCGGCCCGCCAGCCCCGCCTGCGACAGCGCCACCGCCGCCCGTGCCAGATCGGCGATCTTCACACCCCCCGCCTGCCCGGCAAGCCCCTCGACCGAGGCCGCAACCCGCAGCCCCTCGCGCGTCTCCGCATCAAGGCCCTTCACAAGGTCCCATGCCGCGTCCAGCACCGTCTGGTCATACATCAGCCCCACCCAGAAGGCAGGCAGCGCCTGAATATGCGCGAAATCCCCGCAATCCGCGCCGCGCATCTCGATATACCGCTTCACCCGCGCTTCCGGGAACACGGTCGTCATGTGATCCGCCCAGTCGGAAAGCGTGGGCTTCTCGCCCGGCAACGCGGGCAATTCGCCCTTCAGGAAATCGCGGAAGGATTGCCCCAAGGCATTGATGTATTTGCCATCGCGATAGACAAAGTACATCGGCACATCCAGCACCCAGTCGACATAGCGCTGAAAGCCGAACCCCTCCTCAAAGGCGAAAGGCAGCATCCCCGTGCGCGAATCGTCCAGCCCCCGCCAGATGCGCGACCGCCACGATTTATGCCCGTTCAGCTTGCCCTCAAAGAACGGAGACGACGCGAACAGCGCCGTCGCCACCGGCTGCAGCGCCAGCGCCACGCGCATCTTCTGCACCATGTCCGCTTCCGAAGCGTAGTCGAGGTTCACCTGCACCGTCGACGTGCGATACATCATCTGCGTGCCATGGGTCCCGACCTTGCCCATGTAATCCGTCATCAGCCGATAGCGCCCCTTGGGCATCACCGGCATATCCTCATGCCGCCATTCCGGCGCGGCCCCGATCCCCATGAAGCGGATACCCAAAGGCTCGGCCAGCGCGCGCACCTCGTCCAGATGCTGGCGCAGTTCCGCCTCGGTCTCCTTCAGGCTGACAAAGGCCGCCCCCGAAAGCTCGAACTGACCGCCCGGTTCAAGGCTGATATTCGCCCCGTTCCGCGTCAGACCGATCACGTTCTCGCCCTCGCGCACCGGCTCCCAGCCGAACTGCGCCTGAAGGCCTGCAAACAGCGCATTGATCGACCGCGCCCCGTCATAGGGCAGCGGCTGACGCGTATCGGTCAGCCAGCCGAATTTCTCATGCTCCGTCCCGATGCGCCAATCGCTCTTGGGCTTGCAGCCCGATTCCATGAATTCCGCAAGCTGCGCAAAGCTCTCGATCGGCCCGCCACCGGACTGGGGAATGGACATCTTCAAGGCTCCGCTGCGTGTCTTGGTTCAAGGCCCCGACTCGTGCTTCGCCTGACGGGGCAAGTCAAGGGGCCGAAACCCCGCATTCGCGCACCGTCACAGTGCCGACAGGCCCCGCCCGGCCCGCCGCCAGATCACCAGCGATTGCTCTGCCGGGGATAGGCCCCGTCCCCGCCCGTCACCCTGCGGGCCAAGCGCTGCCAGCAGGATCGACATCTCCATCCCCGGCAACCCGGCAAAGACATCGAACAGACCCTCGGCCCCCGTCGCGTCCACCGGCACCAAAAGGACCTGCCCATCCGCCTGACGCAGCCGCCACAACCGCCGCCCCCGCAACGACATCAGCCGCAGCTCCACCAGTTCCGGCACGCTGACGAACCCGCCAAGCTGCGGACCCATATAGGAAATCTGCCCCTCATCAACGCTGACCACACCCGGCGCGGCCGCCCCTTGGGCAAAACGCAGCCGCCGCCAGCCCTGCAGGGCAAGCCCCGCCGCCAGCCCCGCAACGATCAGCCCGACCGGCACCAGCAGCCAGCCGCCCAGCGACGCCACCCACAGGCCCAGCGCCGCCACCGCCACCGCCCCGATCACCTCGCGCCACTGCCAGAACGCCGCGCGCAGTTCCGGCCGGATCACCGCCAATCCCCCAGCGCCGCCTGCCACAGCACCAGCGCCGCCACCGCCGCCGTATCCGCCCGCAGGATCCGCGGTCCAAGGCTTACCGGCAGCACGGCAGGCATGGCGCGCAACTTCGCCTTCTCGCCGTCCGAAAACCCGCCCTCCGGCCCGATCAATATGGCCCAAGGCCCCGGTTCCGCCCCCGCCAACCCCTGCGCGGCCCCCACCAGCGACTCGTCGCACCACAGGATGCGCCGCCCCTCGGGCCAGCCCGCCAGCAGCCGATCCAGCGCGACAAGGTCCGCAACCTCCGGCACATAGGTGCCCCCACATTGCTCTGCCGCCTCCACGGCATGGGCCTGCAGCCGGTCCTGCCGGATGCGTTCGGAATTCGTGTGCCGCGTCTGGACGGGCACGATCCGCCGCGCGCCCATCTCCACCGCCTTCTCCACGATGAAATCCGTCCGCGCCTTCTTGATCGGCGCGAAAAGCAACCACAGGTCCGGCGGCATCAGCAGGGCCTTGGTCTGCCGGTCGCAGACCAGCACGCCCCCCCGCTTGCCTGCCTCGGCCACCTCGGCCCGCCATTCCCCGTCGCGCCCGTTGAACAGCGAAACCGCCGCCCCCTTGGCAAGCCGCATCACCGAAAACAGATAATGCGCCTGATCCGCGCCCAAGGCCACGGCTTGCCCCTGCCCAAGGGGCTGATCTACATAAAGACGAACCTTCGCATCCATGGCCCGCACCCTATGACCCAACCGCCCGTAATTCCAGAGGCCGGCATCGTCGCCGATGCCCCGCGCGGCAATTGGGTCGATACGCTGGCCCCCGCCGCCTCCCGCCCCTACCTGCGCCTGTCGCGCGCCGACAGGCCCATCGGCACATGGCTCCTGCTCATCCCCTGCCTCTGGGCCATCGCCCTTGCCGCCGCCTCCACCGGCGGTTTCACATGGCTGGACCTCTGGCTCGTCGCCTCCTCTGCCGTCGGGGCCTTCCTCATGCGCGGCGCGGGCTGCACATGGAATGACATCACCGACCGCGACTTCGACGCCGCCGTCGCCCGCACCCGCTCGCGCCCCATCCCCTCGGGTCAGGTCACCGTGAAACAGGCGGTATTCTGGATGGTGGCGCAGGCCCTCATCGCCGCGCTGATCCTCTTCACCTACCACCCGCTCGCCATCGCCCTTGGCGTGGGCTCGCTGGCGTTGGTCGCGATCTACCCCTTCGCCAAGCGCTTCACATGGTGGCCGCAGGCCTTTCTCGGCCTCGCCTTCAACTGGGGCGCGCTCCTGCTCTGGGCCGCGCATTCCGGCAGCCTGACCCTTGCGCCCGTCCTTCTCTATGCCGCGGGCTTCGTCTGGACGCTCTTCTATGACACGATCTACGCCCATCAGGACAAGGAGGATGACGCCCTGATCGGCGTTCGCTCCACCGCCCGCCTCTTCGGGCGGAACACCGGCAAATGGCTGGCGGCCTTCCTTGTCGTCACCGTCCTTCTGATGGCCGCCGCCTCCGTCGTGGCCCTGCTGCCGCTGGCCTCGCCCCTGCCGCTGCTCGTGGCCCTGATGGGGGCATGGGGGATGGGCGCGCATATGCTCTGGCAGATGCGCCGCGTGGATATCGACGATCCCGCCGCCTGCCTCGCCGTCTTCCGCTCCAACCGGGATGCCGGGCTGATCCCTGCGCTGTTTCTTGCCGCTGCGGCACTGGTTTGATTGATCCTTCCCCCCTGCCGACGTAATCACGGCAGGCCGTCGCAGAATCCCCGCCGGGGCCTGCCCCCGGCACGAATCGCCCAAGGAAAGCTGCTCGATGCGCCTGCCAAAGCTGTCATTGCCCAACCTGCGCAGGGCCGATTTCCGCCTCGCCCGCCTGCGGCGCCTGCCGCCGGGCGTCACCGCGCTGCTGGCCTTCGCCGTTGCCGGGGCCTTCGCCCTTTTCATCGCGATGACCGCCGCCGCCGTGATCGAACGCCGCTCCGTCAAGGCCATCAACTGGGCCATGGCGAATGAGGGCATCACCTGGGTCAAGGCCAGCGCCGACGGCATGCTCGTCACCCTGTCCGGCACCGCCCCGAACGAGGCCGCCCGCTTCCGCGCCGTGAACATCGCCGGTTCCGTGATCGACAGCGGCCGCGTCCGCGACGAACTTTCCGTCACCCCCGTCACCCAGATCGAGGCCCCCCGCTTCTCGGTCGAAATGCTGCGCAACGATGACGGGATCCAGCTCATCGGCCTGCTGCCCGAAGGCACCGATGAACCCGCCCTCGCTGCCGCCGCCGCCGAACTGGCGCAGGGCGTCCCGGTGGCCGACATGCTGGAAACCGCGGCCTATCCCGCCCCCGAAAGCTGGCAGTCGGCCTTCGATCTTGGTCTCAGCGCGCTGCGCCTTCTGCCCCGCTCCAAGATCTCCGTCGCCGCCGACCGGGTCGAGGTGACGGCCATCGCCTCCAGCGAGGCCGAAAAGCGCAGCCTCGAAAGCGAGCTGGCCCGCCTTCGCCCCGAAGGCCTGGCCCTCGTGATCGACATCTCGGCCCCGCGCCCCGTCATCACCCCCTTCACGCTCCGCTTTGTCAAGGATGCCGAAAGCGCCCGCTTCGATGCCTGCTCGGCCGATACCGATGCCGCGCGCGCCCGCATCCTCGCCGCGGCCATCGCCGCCGGGATGGAAGGCAAGGGCAGCTGCACCGTCGGCCTCGGCGTGCCCAGCCCGCGCTGGGGCGAGGCCGTCGAATCCGCCATCCGCGCCGTCGCGGCCATGGGTCAGGGCACCGTGACCTTCTCGGATGCCGACATCTCCCTCGTTGCCGCCGAAGGCACCGATCAGGCCGCCTATGATCGCGCCGTGGGCGAACTCAAGGCCGCCCTGCCGCAGGTCTTCTCGCTGAACGCCAGCCTTCCCAAGGCCGCAAATGCCGCGGCAGGCCCCGCCGAATTCACCGCCAAACTGGCCCCCGAAGGCCGCGTCGAACTGCGCGGCCGGCTCACCGACGATCTGCAACGCTCCGTCGTCGACAGCTTCGCCCAGGCGGAATTCGGCGTCGGCAAGGTCTACAATGCCACAAGGCTCGATTCCGAACTCCCCGATGGCTGGCCCATCCGCGTCCTCGCCGGGATCGAAGCGCTTGGCGAACTCGACGAAGGCAGCCTCCTCGTGCGCGCCGACACGGTCGAGGTTTCGGGCGTCACCGGCTCGCAAAGCGCGCGCGACAGGATCAGCCAGATCCTTTCCGACAAGCTCGGTCAGGGCAAGACATTCCGCGTCTCCGTCCGCTATGACGAGTCGCGCGATCCCCTCGCCGCCCTGCCCACGCCCGAAGAATGCCTCGCCCGGGTCGACAGCGTGCTGGACAGCCAGAAGATCACCTTCCCCCCCGGCTCCGCCGAAATCGACGCCGCCACCGGCCAGTTGATGACGCGCCTTGCCGATACGCTGAACGAATGCCCGGCCCTGCCGCTCGAAATCGCCGGCCATACCGATTCCCAAGGCTCGGAAGAGGGCAACCGCGCCCTCTCGCAGGCCCGCGCCGATGCCGTCCTTCTCGCCCTGCAGGGCCGCCGGGTCGAGGTGTCGGAAATGCGCGCCGTGGGCTATGGCGAAACCCGCCCCATCGCCGACAACGCTACCGAAGAGGGCCGCGAAGCGAACCGCCGCATCGAATTCACCCTGATCGGCGCACCGGCCGCCCCCGCCTCAGACACGACCGCAGACACCGCCGCAGACACTACCGCAGACACCGCCACCCCCGCCGGGGATCAGGTGGTGATCCCCGCGCTGGCCCCGCCCACCGATGCCGCCTCCTGCCTGGGCAACATCACGGCCCTTCTCGCCCGCGACAAGATCACCTTCGACCCCGGCTCCGGACGTGATCTCCAGCACCTCGTCCGGCCTTGTCGATGCCTTGGCGACCCTGCTCAAGCAATGCCCCGGCGTCCCGATCGAAGTGGCGGGCCACACCGATTCCCAAGGCACCGAACGCAACAACCGCACCCTTTCCGAAGACCGCGCCAAGGCCGTGCTGGTCGCGCTCAACGAACGCGGCGTCGATGTCTCCACCCTCAAGGCCGTCGGCTATGGCGAAGAGAAGCCCATCGCCGACAATGGCACCGAAGACGGGCGCGAGGCCAATCGACGCATCGAGTTCATTCTTCTTACCCCGCCCGGCACGCCTGAGGCCACGGCTCCCGCCGCCACCCCGGCCCAGCCGGAACAGCCGGCACTGGCGGAACAGGCCGCCGCCCCGGCCGCCGTAGCACCCGCCGTCGCCGCCCCAGATTTCTCCAACGACACCAGCCCCTCGATCGCCCCGCAGGAAAAGACCTTGCGTCCGCCCGCCCGTCCCGCGAATAACGGGTAGGCACGCGAACAGACCAGGGTCCTATGAACCGTCAGGAATTCATCACCGCAACTGCCATCATCCTGCTTCTCGCCTTTGCGCTCGGCTGGTTCACCTATTGGCTCCTGCACCGCTTCACCCGCGTCGCCGGCGGCGACGTGGCCGAGATGGACAACCTCGCCCAGGCCCTGCACGAGGCGGAAGAGGCCCGCGATCACGCGCTGATCTATCTCGAAGAGCGTGAGGCCGAACTGATGAACCAGATCGCCCAGACCGAGGCAGAACTCCGCGCCGCAATGGAAGGCCTGCGCGACGCCCGCCACGAGGCCGAGGAAATGCGCGCCTATATAGAACGGATGCACGCCGCCAACTGACGGCCCCCGCATTCCATCACCCGTAGGGCGGGGTTCACCCCGCCACCCATCGCCCCAAAATCGCGCCGTTCAATCCACCACCCACCGCCACGTAGGGCGGGGTTCACCCCGCCACCCATCGCCCCTACCCCAACCCGCCAAGACAGGCCTCCACCAGCCCCGATCCCGGCACCGCCAAACCCTCCACCACGTCGAAATGATGCCGCCCCGGATCCACCGTCCAAGGGCAGTCCCACTCCTCCGACAACAGCCGCGCCTGCCACAGGAAGGCGGGCCGCTCCTGCCCGCCCACCCAGACGTGGCACTCCACCCCCGCCGCCCGCTGCAGCCGGGCCGGGCTTTCCGCCGCGCATTCCGGCCCGTCCAGCCGCAGCTTGTCCTGCATCTCCGTCGCCATCAGCGGCGCAAGCTCGGCCAGCGGCGATATCGGCACCACACGCCGCAGCCCCGGCACCGCCTGATCCGCGCACCCCATCCGCGCCGCCAGATGCCCCCCCGCCGAATGCCCCGTCACCACCACCGGCCCCCCCGGCACGGCCTCCGCCGCCACCGCACAGGCCCGCGCGACCTCTGCCGTCATGTCGGCAATCCGCGCCTCCGGGGCCAGCGTGTAGGACGGCATCGCACAGGCCCAGCCCCGCGCAACCGCACCCGCCGCCAGATGCGACCATGTCTCCCGCCCGAAGGCCATCCAATAGCCACCATGCACAAAGACCAGCAGCCCCCGCGCCGCCCCCTCCGGCAGGAACAGATCCAACCGCTGCCGCGCCCCCGCCCCATAGGCCAGCCCCAAACGCGCCCGCCTCCCCATCGCCTCACGGAACCCCGCCGCCGCCGCCTCCCAGCGCGGCGGGAACCCCTCCGCCCCCGCGATAAAGGCCCCATTCGCATAGGCGCGATCCGCCTCCGACCGCCATTCCTGCCCCTTGCCCATGCCTCAATCCCCGATTTGATCAAAAAATCCACTCACCGCAGCCGGAATCTGCCCTGCCGGAACTGGACAAGCCCCCCCTCGCGGATGCATCCATCCTTAACCCGAAACGCCGGAGGCCCACATGCTCGATTCCGTCACCAATCTCGCGTCGCTCCTGAAGGACCCGTCGCTTCTGGTCACCAAGGCCTATGTCGCAGGCGAATGGATCGACGCCGACGATGGCACGCGCTTTGATGTCACCAACCCCGCCCGGGGCGATGTCATCTGCACCCTGCCGAACCTTGGCCGCGCTGAAACCGCCCGCGCCATCGCCGCGGCTGAGGCAGCGATGAAGGACTGGGCCGCCCGCACCGGCAAGGAACGCGCCGCCGTGATGCGCAAATGGTTCGATCTGATGATGGCCAATGTCGATGACCTCGGCAAAATCCTGACCGCCGAAATGGGCAAACCCCTCGCCGAGGCGAAGGGAGAGGTCGCCTATGGCGCCTCCTTCATCGAATGGTTCGGCGAAGAAGCCAAGCGCGTCTATGGCGAAACCATCCCCGGCCACCAGCGCGACAAGCGCATCACCGTCATCAAGCAGCCCATCGGCGTCGTGGGTTCCATCACGCCCTGGAACTTCCCCAACGCGATGATTGCCCGCAAGGTGGGCCCCGCGCTGGCCGCAGGCTGCGGCTTCGTCGCCCGCCCCGCCGCCGAAACGCCCCTTTCCGCGCTCGCCATGGCCGTGCTGGGCGAACGCGCCGGCCTGCCTGCCGGGATCTTCTCGGTCATCACCTCCATCCGGTCCTCCGACATCGGCAAGGAATTCTGCGAAAACCACGCGGTGCGGAAACTCACCTTCACCGGCTCCACCGAAGTGGGCCGCATCCTGCTGCGTCAGGCGGCGGAACAGGTGATGAAATGCTCCATGGAACTGGGCGGCAACGCGCCCTTCATCGTCTTCGACGACGCCGATCTGGATGCCGCCGTCGCCGGTGCCATGGTGTCCAAGTTCCGCAACAACGGCCAGACCTGCGTCTGCGCCAACCGCATCTACGTTCAGGCCGGCGTCTATGACGCCTTCGCCAAGAAACTGGCCGAGGCGGTGGCGAAAACCAAGGTCGGCGATGGCCTGTCCGAAGACGTCACCTTCGGCCCGCTGATCAACGACAAGGCCGTCGCCAAGGTCGAGGAACACATCACCGACGCCCTCACCAAAGGCGCCCGCGTCGAAACCGGCGGCAAGCGCCACGCGCTCGGCGGCTCCTTCTTCGAACCCACCATCCTCACCGGCGTCACCACCGACATGCTGGTCACGAACGAAGAAACCTTCGGCCCCCTCGCCCCCCTCTTCAAGTTCGAGACCGAGGAAGAGGTGATCGCCATGGCCAATGCCACGATCTTCGGCCTTGCCTCCTATTTCTACGCCCGCGACATCGGCCGCATCACCCGTGTGCAAGAGGCGCTGGAATACGGCATGGTCGGCGTCAACACCGGCCTCATCTCCACCGAAGTCGCCCCCTTCGGCGGGGTCAAGCAGTCCGGCCTTGGCCGCGAAGGCAGCCATCACGGGATGGAGGACTATCTGGAAATGAAATACATCTGTCTGAGCGTGTGATGAGCCTCCGCATCGCACTCCCGCTCCTCCTGACACTCACCCTCGCCGCCTGCGGCGGGGGGATCCCGCTCGTCCCGCTGATCTAGCGGCAAAGAACAGCCGCGATCTGGCCCCAGATCGCGGCGATTGCCGCATCCGCCGGGGGCAGGGTCGGGGCAAAGACCGCCTCCCGCATCCCCAGCGTATAGACCGCCCAGATCGCCGCCAGCGCATCCTCCAGCGCGACATTAGCCTTGAACGCACCGGTCGCCTGCCCGGCGCGGATCACCTCTGCAAGCGGGGCCAGAAACGCCGCCCGATCCGCGCGGCTCTCGGCCTCTGCCTCTCGCGACCATGTCCAGCCATGGGCCTGCAGCACCCGCAGCAGGTTCGGATCGCCAAGGTCGGTCGCCGCCCAATCCACCAGAATGGCGCGCAACCGCGCCTCGGGGCTGCCCGGCCCGGCCGCCGCCGCCTCCGTCCGGGCCAGCAGCGCTGCATGCGCATCCTTGACCAGCGCCGCGATCAGCCCCGCCTTGCCATCGAAATAGGCGTTGATCAGGCTGTGCGAAACACCCGCCCGCCGCGACACATCCACCACCGAAATCGCCTCCACCCCGCCCTCCGCCGCGATGTCCCGGGCGGCCGCAAGCAGCGCCGCGCGGGTCGCCTGCTTCTGCGCCGCGCGCCGCGCGCGGGCAGGTTCGGAAAGGGTGTAGCTGCGTGTCATGACGTGGCGGTGTAGCGGGTATGCAGAAAATGTCAAAGACATTGTCTTGCGCTTTTGGGTCATCTTTCCTAATTCAATTTACAATGTAAAATGAATTAATCCGATGGAACCCCGATGATCCAGCCCGTGGACACCCTGTCCGACCGCCTGCACCACCTCGCCCGCCGGGCGATGGAAGATGGTCTGCTCAACCTCACCGCCGACGAACGCCGCGACATCGCGGCCGAACTCTACCGCCTCGCCGATGCCGTGACCCTGCAACCCGTGACCCAGGGCGATATCGAGGCCCAGGGTCAGGCCCTTCGCCGCGTGGCCTGGCTCACCGGCTGGCTGGAGCGGGCAAGGCAACAATCGGCACAGCAATCGGCACATCAGCAGGCGAAGGCCGCGCCCTAACACGGCCCTCGCCCGCCCGCATAGCCGTTGTTATCGCATATCAGCCTTGCGCTTTTGCCTAGCAGCGCCGCGCCTGCCACATCGGGACCAAGGCATGATGCCTGATCATGAAAGGACCGATGCAGATGCTGCCGAACCTCCGCTCCCTCTCCACCGCCGCCATCGCGGCCGCAGCCCTCGCCGCCACGGCAGCCGCCCCGGTTCAGGCCGGCCAGCGCGAACGTGACTTCCTCAAGGGCGTGGCCGCCACCGTCATCGTGGGCACCGTGCTGCAGAACATGAACAAGCAGCGCGCACAGGCGCAAACACCGCGCGGCTATGACCGGCAACCCGCCTATCAGCAGCCGCAATACTACGTGCCGCCGTCGCGCAATCAGCAGACGAACTTCGTCCCCCGCGCCCATCACGGCCTGACAACCAGCGCAGCCGCCCAGGCCTTCAAAAGCTACAGCCCCACCGAACGCCGCGCGATCCAGCGGCAACTCTCCCGGCAGGGCTATTATTACGGCGCCATCGACGGGGTCTTCGGCCCCGCCACCTTCCGCGCGCTCAGCAGCTATGCCGCAGACCGCGGCCTGAACGGCCACATCGACAGCGCCTCGGGGGCCTATACCGTCTATGACAGCCTGATCTACTGATCCTGCACAATGGGGCGCTCCACCGGGCGCCCCTATCCGCATCTCGCCAACGCCAACCCGGCCCAATCGGCCTGCGCACCAGAGCGGCCCCGCCGCATGCAACCCACAGGCTGGATCAGCGCCCCGCTCACGGGTCTTCACCCACCCGCAGGAACTTGGCCCCGCCCGCAGCCCGGCCACCGCTCAGGACAGAGGCCCTCCGCGCCCCCGGTGCTGCTGCCCGCCAGGCGCGGTCCAGCTCGGCCATCAGATCATCCAGCACCCCTTCCACAGGAACGGCGATGGTAACGGGTTTACCATTCACCACGGCCCCGGCGGAAATGACCGACACCAGCTCTGACCCATAGGCCGCATCGCGAAACACCGGCGCACCGGATGCGCCGAAATCCACCACACAATCCAGCACCGCCATTCGGCCTTCGATCCCCAGAACCGAACAGGCATCCTGCATCGACGCCGCCTCTGAACGCTCCCTTGCATAGGACACGATCTCCACCCGATCCCCCCTGCGCGGAAAGGAACCCGTCGCCGCCGGCGTGATCGAGGGCAGCAGGATCGGCTCGCCCAACTTGACAAGGCCAAGGTCGCTTCCGATCTGGTCCCGATGCGCCTTGCTTCCCTCTTCAAGACCGGGGCGATAGCCGGGATGGGGCAGGATCATCGCCCCCCCGCGCTCGGCCTCGGCCCGGCCATCGCGCCATCCGGCCAGGAATGTCAGTTCCGAAGCGGGGAACGGCTCTCCCGTCGCCTTGTCGTAAAGGCAATGCGCCGCCGTCAGAACCACATCCGGCGCGATCAGCGTGCCGCTGCAAAATCCCCTCGACCCAAGGTCGATCCGCCCGACAGCCGCCCATCGCCCGGCAACCACCCCCGTCTCAAGCGGACGAAGGTTCCCGTCCCAGCCAAGCGCCGGTTGTGCCATTAGGGCCAGCCAGACCAGAACGCCACGCATCCGCCACCTCCACCCTCACGCACCACTATTCCGGCAGCGATGATGGCAGAGGAAACCGGCGGAACTGCGGCGCAACCACGCAAGTCTCGGGGCCAAGGCGCAGGCAGCGGCACCACCCGTGGCAGCCTGATCCGCCAAACGAAAAAGGGGCACCCCTCCGGGCGCCCCTTCCGTCATCTCATCCTCTCCGGCCCGGCTCAGTTGGCCTTCGCGCTGGTCCCTTCCAGAACCGGCGCCGCGGCCTGCACCGCGCTGGCGATCTCGATCCGGCGTGGCTTCAGCGCCTCGGGCGTCTCGCGGGTCAGGTCGATATGCAGCATCCCCAGCTCATGCACCGCCCCCGTCACGCGCACATGATCGGCCAGCGCAAAGCGGCGTTCAAAGGCGCGCGTCGCGATGCCGCGATGCAGATAGGTCTTGCCCTCGGCCTCCGGCGCCTTGCGCGCGGTCACCAGAAGCGTGCCATCCTTCACCTCGACAGCCAGCTCCTCGGCCGTGAAACCAGCCACGGCGATCGAGATGCGATAGCTGTCCTCGGCGGTCTTTTCGATGTTGTAGGGCGGATAGGTCGGCTGGGCGACATCGGTCGTCAGCACACGATCCATCAGGTCGGCGATTCGGTCAAAGCCGACGGTCGCGCGGTAAAGCGGGGCGAAATCAAGGGTTCGCATGGGGTCATCCTCCACTGAGCGATGCTATGTCATGCCCTCCTCATCGGACGGGCGGTGATGCACCGGCCCTGTCACAGGCATCCGGCACACCCCGGATTTGGGAATGAGCCACGCCGCTTTCAAGCCCCCCGCCGCACCGCCGGGGCGCAAGGCCACCGCCTCAGGGTGCCACCTTCAGGAACTTCGCCCCGCCACCGCCACCCGACAGAACCCTTGCCCCCGTCGCCGCACGCGGTGCGCCCGCCGCCAGTTCCGCCCGCAGCACGGCCAGCGGCTCCGACAGCGGCACAGCCAGCGAAACCGCCTCGCCCTTGACCTGCGCCTTGGCCGAAATCACCGACACGATCCGCACCTCGCCATCCCGCATCGCAAAGACCGGCGCGCCGCTCGCCCCGAATTCCACCGCGCAGGACAGCACCATCAGATTGCTCCGCTGCGCCATGATCTCGCAGACTTCCTGCAAGGACGGCGCTTCCGACCGGTCCATCGCATAGGACACGATCCCCACCTCCTCGCCCATCATCGGGGCGGGGTCCGTGGCAAAGGGCGTCACCTGCGGCAGGCGGATCGGCTGGTCCAGCCGCAGCAGCGCCACATCCACCCCGACATTGCCCAATTCCTCGGCCACATCAAATTGATATCCCGGATGCACCAGCGCCCGCGACACCGCGCGATAGGCCTCTGCCCGCCCGTTGCGCCACCCGGCCAGAAAGCGCAACTCGCCCTCGCCGATCCGCGCGCCGGTCACCTTGTCGAACAGGCAATGCGCCGCCGTCAGCACCAGATCCTCGGCGATCAGCGCGCCGGTGCAGAACCCCCGCTCCCCCAGCTCGATCCGCCCCACGGCCTGCCAGCCCTTGCCATCATCACCGGTCTGCAGCGACCGCATGGTCGGCCCCTCGGCATAGGCGGGTGACAGCATCAGCAGGAACAGGATCACAAAAAGACGCATCGAACACCCTCGGGCAACGGTCCGGCCTGCCTAGCCCGGCTTTCCGGCGAAAGTTTGGCAGGCCCCCCGCGCCCTGTCCAGTCGGCGGCAGACCAAGGCCAAGGCCACCTCTGCTTGCCTTTCGCAAAGCCGACTTCATCTTGGCCCAAATACCCAATCCACCCGCGCAGATCCGCGCCAAGGCCCACAGCCGAACTCCGCCACCCCCACCCGCGCAGGCGATTTCTGGCACAGAAATCGCGCAAAATTCTGTGTCAGAATTTTCCTGCGCCCGGCATCACCCTTCCGCCAGGGCCCGGGGCTTCGGTCCACCTGTCGCCCAATCCAGCAACTCCACCGAATGCACCACCGGCACGGCCGTCCCCGATCCGATCTGCATCATGCAGCCGATATTCCCGGCGGCGATCACATCCGGCCCCCTCGCCTCCAGCGTCCGCACCTTGCGCGCCTTCAATTCGCGCGAAATCTCGGGCTGCAACAGGTTGTATGTCCCCGCCGAGCCGCAGCACAGATGGCTATCCGCCGGTTCCACCACCTCGAATCCCACCCGCTTCAGCAACTCCTTCGGCGCGGATTTCACCTGTTGCCCATGCTGCAGCGAACAGGCCGCGTGATAGGCCACGCGCAGGCCCTTCGCCGCCCCCTCCGGCAGCCCGATCCGCGCCAGCAGTTCGGATATGTCGCAGGCCAGCCCCGCCACCCGCGCCGCATCCGCCGCCAACGCATCATTGCGGAACATATGCCCGTAATCCTTCACCGTCGTCCCGCATCCGCTGGTATTGATCACCACCGCATCCAGCCCCTCGCCCCGAACCTCCGCCATGAAGGCGCGGATATTGGCGGCGGCAAATCCATGCGCCTCGCCCTCGCGCCCCATGTGATGCGTCAGCGCCCCGCAGCAGCCCATGCCGCGCGGCACCACCACCTCGCAGCCCAGCCGCCGCAGCAGCCGGATCGTGGCATCGTTGATATCCGTGTTCAGCGCCTTCTGCGCGCAGCCCGTCATCAGCGCCACCCGTATCTTGCGCGCCCCCAAGGGGGCAAAGCTCTGCGGATCGTCATTGCGGCTTACCGGCGGCACGCGCTTCGGCACCATGTCCAGCATCGCCTGCACCCGCGCATCCGGGATCAGCCGCGCGAAGGGCTTGCCCATCTTCGCCAGCCCGATCGCCAGCCGGAACCGCATCGGATAGGGCAGCACCTTGGCCAGCACAAAGCGCAGCGCCCGGTCGGTGAAGGGCCGCTTGTAGGTCGCCTCGATATGGGCGCGGGCATGGTCCACCAGATGCATGTAATGCACGCCCGACGGGCAGGTCGTCATGCAGGACAGGCAGGACAGGCAGCGATCAATATGCTTGACCGTCCGCGCATCCGCCGCGCGCCCCGTCTCCAGCATCTCCTTGATCAGATAGATCCGCCCCCTCGGGCTGTCCAACTCATCGCCCAGCACCTGATAGGTCGGGCAGGTCGCCGTGCAGAACCCGCAATGCACGCAGGATCGCAGGATCTCGTTCGACCGCGCCAGCGCAGGGATCGCCAGTTGCTCGGGGGTGAAATTCGTCTGCATCGCATCCCCTCAGAGCAGGACAAGAAAAATCATCACGGCCGAAACCGCCAGCCCGGCCATCAGCGCAGGCCAGATCCAGCCCGCCGCCCCGGCAGGTATCGCCCGGCGCAACCCCTGCGCCAGCGCGGCCAGCGCCACCGCCGCCGCCCCGATCTGCACCATCAGCCGCGCAAACCCGCCATCCGTCACCGGGTCATTCGTCACCCAGACCAGCACCAGCGCCGCCGCCGCCAATCCGATGCCCATCACCTCGCGCCCCTTGGGCAATAGACACAGCGACAGATAGACAGCCAGCGGAAAGCCCAGAAAGATCATCGCCATCTCAGGCCGCCCCCTGCATCAGCCCGGGGTTGAACAGACCTTTCGGATCGAACTTCGCCCTCAGCCCCGCCGAAATCGCGGCCAAGGCCGGCGGTTCCGGCGGAAAGGCCGGTCCCCCGCCGATGCCCCGCACCCGTGTCGCATGGCCCGCAAAGGCCCCCAGCCGCCCCCGCAGATCCACCCCCGGCGCCACAAGCAGCCAGACCAGCCCGCCGCCCCAGTCATAGAGCGCCGCCGCCGCCCCGGCCCGCGCCACCAGCCCCGGCGCATCCGACGGCGTCACCGACAGCCGCCAGACATCCCCCGCCCGCCCATGGAACGGCTCCACATCCCGCAACGCCTGCCAGACCTCGGCCCCGGCCTCCTCCACCGCCCCGAACCGCCCCAGCACCCGCGCCAATTCCCCCGCGCGATAGCGGACCGATGTCGCGAACCCCTCCACCCGCAGGAACGTCCCCCGCCCCGGCCAATGCGCCGCCCCCGTCACGTCAAAGGGCGATCCCAGCGCCGCCGCCATCGCCGCCACCGCCCGCGCATCCTCCAGCCCCGCGATGCACAGCGTCGCCACCGCCTCCGGCGCGGGCAGCACCTTGAAGGCCACCTCGGTGATCACACCCAGCGTGCCATGCGACCCCGCCATCAGCTTGACCAGATCAATCCCGGTCACGTTCTTCATCACCCGCCCGCCATTGCGGATCACCGTTCCCGTCCCATCGACAAACCGCACGCCAATCAGCGAATCCCGGCACGCCCCCGCCTGCACTCGCCGCGGCCCGCTCGCGTTCACCGCCACCACGCCGCCGATGGTCGAAACCCCCTCGCGCCCCAGCAATCCCCGCATATCCGGCGGATCAAAAGGCAGCCGCTGCCCCTCGGCCGCCAGCAGCGCCTCCACCTCGGCCAACGCCGTCCCCGCCCCGACGACAAGGGTCAGCGCGCCGGGCTCATACAGCCGCACGCCCGACAGCCCCGAAATGTCCAGTACCTCGCCCGGCGCAGCGGTGCCAATCCCCCGCGTCCCGCCCCCGCGCAGGATCAGGGGCGCATTCGCCCCCCGCACGATCCCCGCCAGTTCCGCCTCGTCAACAGGACGCATCCCTGCCCCTTCATCTTGGTCCAAATACCCCACGGGGCTCGCCACTGGTGCGCCACTGGTTCAAGCCCAGCGGCGACGGGTGTGAAACCCCCGGCCCCGCCGCATCAGGCCGCGCGGCGGCTTGCCGTCACGTACAAGGGAAACACCTTCGCCGGATTCAGCAGCCAGCCGGGATCGAACACGTCCTTCACCCTCAACTGCGCCTCCATATCCTCGTCCGAGAATTGCACCGACATCAGATCGCGCTTCTCCACTCCCACGCCATGCTCGCCGGTCAGGCAGCCGCCCACCTCCACGCACAGCTTCAGGATATCCGCGCCCAGCGCCTCGGCCTTCTCCAGATCGCCGGGCTGATTGGCGTTGAAGATGATCAGCGGATGCATGTTGCCATCCCCCGCATGGAACACATTCGCCACCCGCAGCCCGTAGCTTTCCGTCAATTCCCCGATCCGGCGCAGCACGAAGGCCAGTTCCGACACCGGGATCGTGCCATCCAGGCAGATGTAATCCCCCATCTGCCCCATCGCGCCAAAGGCCGATTTCCGGCCCAGCCAGATGCGCTTGGCCTCATCCTCGCTCGCCGCCTCGCGATAGGCCACCGGGTTGTGCCGTGCGGCAATCGCCTTGATCCGCGCCAGTTGCTCGTCGATTTCCGCCGGGCTTCCCTCCACCTCGACAATCAGCAGCGCCTCGCAATCGGGATATCCCGCCTTGGCAAAGGCCTCCGTCGCCACGATGCAGGGCCGATCCATGAACTCGATCGCCACCGGCAAGAGCCCGCCCTTGATGATGTCGGCCACACAGGCCCCCGCCACCTCGTTCGCGGCGAACCCCATCAGCACGGGCCGCGCCCCCTCGGGCTTGGGCAGGATCCGCAGCCAGGCCTCGGTCACCACGCCCAACTGCCCCTCGCTTCCGCAGATCACACCCAACAGGTCAAGGCCCCCGGCATCCATATAGGGCCCGCCCACCTGCACCACCTCGCCCGCCATGGTGACCATGGTCACGCCCAGCAGGTTGTTCGTCGTCACCCCGTATTTAAGGCAATGCGCGCCGCCCGAATTCATGCCGATATTCCCGGCTATTGCACAGGCCAGCTGGCTGGATGGATCGGGCGCGTAAAAGAACCCCTCCGCCTCCACCGCGCCGGTCACCGAAAGATTGGTCCGCCCCGCCTGCACCCGGATGAAGCGGTTGGCATAATCCGTCTCGATCACCGCATTCATCCGCGCCACGCCCAGCACCACCGCATCCGGCGTGGGCAGCGACCCGCCCGCCAGCGACGTGCCCGCGCCCCTTGGGATCACCTTCACGCCTTCCTCATGGCAGGCCCGCATCACGGCGGCCACCTCTTCCGTCGTGCGCGGCAGCACCACCGCCAGCGGCAGGCAACGATAGGCCGTCAGCGCATCGCATTCATAGGCGCGCGTCTCGGCCGGGTCGGTAATCAGGGCATCGGGCGGCAGCACCCCGGCCAGACGGGCATGCACCCGCTCGCGCCGCGCCAGGATCGCCGGATCGGGCAAAGGCATTTCCATGACACTCACTCCCCCCTGATCGCATCTCTGTAATTGGTAAAAACATATAACCAATTATACCAGATGACAAGCGCCATTCCCGCGCATAACCATCGGCCATGACCATGCCCCTGCATATCGGCAGCCTCGGCAGCGCCGACCTGATCGCCGTCGCGGCCTACCTCCTGCTCTGGGTCGGCTGCGGCTGGCTGATCGAACATCCGCCCGCCCGCCGCCAATCCGTCACCATCCTGATGCAGGATTACCGCCGCGACTGGATGGGCGAATTCGTCACCCGCCAGCCGCGCATCTTCGACGCCACCCTGATCGACAGCCTGCGTCAAGGCACGGCCTTCTTCGCCTCGGCCTGCATGATCGCCATCGGCGGCGGCGTAGCGCTGATCGGCAATTCCGAAAGGGTCGAAGGGCTCGCCGCCGACCTGACACTGGATCAGGCCGCCCCCCAGATCGAACTGAAGATCATCCTCGTCATCGCCTTCCTCGCCAATGCCCTTCTGAAATTCATCTGGGCGCATCGGCTGTTTGGCTATTGCTCCATCCTGATGGGGGCCGTGCCGAACGACCCCGCCGATCCAAGGGCCCGCCCCCGCGCCGCGCAGGCGGCCGAGATCAACATCACCGGCGCGCGCAGCTTCAATCGCGGCCTGCGGTCGATCTATTTCGCGCTGGGGGCGCTGGGTTGGCTCTTCGGCCCCTACGGCCTTCTCCTCTCGGGCCTTGCCAGCGCCGCCGTCCTGATGCGCCGCGAATTCACCTCGCATTCCCGCGATGTCATGCTGAAGCGGTAACGCGCTTCGCGCCCCGCCGCCCCTCGATCAGCCAGGCCGCAATCGCCAGACCCGCCGCCAGCAGCAGCCACAGCCAACCGGGCAGCAAGGGCGCAATCGTCACATCCTGCGTCACATAGGCCCCGCGCGGGGTGATCCCCACCCAGCCGCGCCCCGCCGCAGGCCGCCCCTCGCGCACCGCGCGAATATCCGGCACCCCTTCCTCCAGCCGCGCGATCCCGCCATTCGTCGGCGTCACCACCGGCTCCAGCACCCCGCCGCTGGCGATGGTTTCCACGAATTCGCGCGGCGCAGACGGCCCCACCGCCACCACCCGCGTGAGGTCCCCCTGCTCCAGCCGATAAAGCCCCATCATCGGTGCCTGCCAGACCAGCTCATACCGCCCCGGCGAAACCTCGGGCATCGGCAGCACCACCTCCGCCCCGTCCGGCCCCGTGATCGTCAGATCGCCCGGCCGTTCCTCGGCGATGGATCGCCGCCGCACCGCCAACTCCTGCCCTTTGGTCGTGGCAGTCAGCGCCTCTTCCTCAAGCTCTGGCTCCTTCAGCATCCAATGCGCCAGCCGCCGCAGCAGTTCCAGTTGCGGCCCGCCGCCCTCATACCCCCGGCCCCAAAGCCAGGCGTGATCCGAGGCCAGCACCGCCACCCGCCCCTCGCCCACACGGTTCAGCACCAGCAAGGGCCGCTCATCCGCGCCCTGCATCACCACCTGCCCCGCGCGCGGGATCACGTCGATCTGCCGGAACCAGCGGCCCCAGCCGCCCTCGGGGGCCAGCGCCTCCAGCCCCTCGGTCACCGGATGCCGCCGCCCCAGATCGGTCAGTTCCGGGCGGAAGCCGCCCTCGATCACCCGCGCCGACGGCTCCACCGGCAGCACATCCGCCAAGGGCGACCGCCACAGCGAATCCACCGCCCCGAATTCCGGCCCCGCCGCCACCAGCACGGTGCCGCCATTGCGCACATATTGCGCGACGTTTTCCAGGTAAGACATCGGCAGGATGCCCCGCATCCTGTATCGGTCGAACACGATCAGATCGAATTCCTCGATCTTTTCCACGAACAATTCCCGCGTCGGAAAGGCGATCAGCGAAAGCTCCGTCACCGGAATCCCGTCCTGCTTTTCCGGCGGCCGAAGGATGGTGAAATGCACCAGATCAACCGACGCATCCGATTTCAGCAGGTTCCGCCACACCCGCTCCCCGGCATGCGGCTCACCCGAAACCAGCAGCACCCGCAACCGATCCCGCACCCCGTTGATCTGCACCACGGCGGCATTGTTGCGGTCGGTCAGTTCCCCCTCCGCCGCCGGCGTGGAAAACTGCAGCACGTTCATCCCGCCATGCGGCAGCGTCACGGGCAGATCCAGATCCTCGCCCACCGGCACGCGGAAAGTTTGCGGTGCGCTGTCATCCACCGCGATGGTCAGATCCACCCCGCTTTCCCCCGGCGCGGCCCCCTGATCCTCGATCCGCAGGGTCAGCATCACCTCTTCGCCCAGAATGGCAAAGGCGGGCGCGTTCTTCACGATCAGGCGGCGGTCCCAGTCACTTTCCCGCCCCGTCAGCAGCACATGCAAGGGCGCGGGCAGGGTGGGGGCAAGCTCCACATCATGCACCTGCCCATCGGTGATGATCATCGCCCCCGCCACCCGCGCGCGCGGTTCTTCTGACAGCAGTTCCGCCAGCGCCGTCATGGCCAGCGATCCGCCATCCTCGGGCGCGTCGGAAAACCGCCGCACCTGCAATTCCGTATTCTCCAGCCGCGCCACCTCGGCCTCGACGCCCGCAATCGCCGCCTCCACCTGCGCGGCCCGGTCGCCCAGCCCCTGACTGGCGCTTTCATCCACCACCAGCAGCACGATATCCGACAGCGCCGCCCGCTCCTCCTCCTGCAAGGAAGGATTGGCAATCGCCGCCAGCACCACCACCGCCGTCAGCCCCCGCAGCCACCACCCCGACAGCCCGCGCCACAGCGCCACCGCCAGCAGCACCACGGCAAATGCCGCCAACCCCCACAGCACCGGCCAGGGCACCAGCGGATCAAGGATCAGCGCCCCCGTTACGATTGGTGTCATTGCCCCAGCCTTTCCAGCAGCGCCGGCACATGCACCTGATCCGACTTATAATTCCCCGTCAGCACATGCATGATCAGGTTGATCCCGAAGCGGTTCGCCATCTCGCGCTGGCGTTCCCCGGCAAAGCCGCGCCCGACCGGGAACATCGGCACCCCCATCGCATCCACCGCCCAGGCGGATGCCCAGTCATTGCCGCCGATCACCACCGGCGTCACCCCGTCATTCAGGTTGCGAAACGGCATCCCCTCCACCTGTTCGGCATCCGGCGGCGCGGCCTCCACCCAGACCGGCGCGCCGCCGAAACGGCCCGGAAAATCCTGCAGCAGATAGAAGGTCCGCGTCAGAACATGATCCAGCGGCACCTGTTCCAGCGGCGGAATGTTCAGCCCCGCCGCGATCCGCTGCAGATGCTGCGCCTCGGGCGTGCTGCCCCCCGCCCGCGCCACATCGCTGTCGCGCGTATCGAACAGGATCATCCCGCCCGTCCGCAGGTAATCGTTCAGCTTGCGATAGGCATTGGCCGAAGGCAGCGTCTGCCCCGCCGTCACCGGCCAGTAGAGAAAGGGGAAAAACGCCAGTTCATCCCGCTCGATATCCACGCCGATGGGCGCCTCCGGCTCGATCGAGGTGCGCTCCCACAGCCGTTCGCCCAAGCCCCGCAGCCCCGCCTCGGCCACCTCATCCACCCGCGCATCCCCGGTCAGGACATGGCCCAGCACCACCGCCGTCGTCGCCTCCAGCGCCAGCGCCTCCTCCTCCGGGTCCGGCGCCTCTTGCGCCCGCACCTCCGGCGCGCCTGCGCCCAGCGCCAGCACCACGACCGCCAGCACCGCCACCCCGCGCCGCAGCCCCGACAGCCGCCCCGAAATCCACAAGGCCGCCAGAATGTCGATCATCAGCGCCGCCAGCGCCACCGACAGGGCCCAGCCCTTCAGCACCTGCTCCTGCGCCACATCCAACCCCTCGACCGGCGTCCCCGCAGGCCATGCCGCAGGCTCCAGCACCGTCTCCGCGCCCACTGCGTTCAACGCCACGCGCCGATCCGCCCCGGCATAAAGCCCCGGCGGCAGCGCAGGCCCCGGCCCCTCGGTCAGGCCCGCCGCCAGCGCCGCCCCTTCGACCCCGGCCATCTCGCCCGCCTCGCGCGCCGCGCCATAGGCATCCAGCAGCACCTCCGGCACCCAGATCTGCCCTGCCAGATCATCCGCCCCCGGCAGGGCGGGCCGCGTCGACACGGCCAGCCGCTCCAGCATCTGCACGAACAACCCCGACAGCGGCAGCGTCGACCATTCCGCATTCGCCGTCACATGCACCAGCACCACCTGCCCCTGCCCCACTTCCTTTCGCGTGACCAACGGCGTGCCGTCCTCCAGCGCGGCAATCGTCCGCGCGGCAAGCTCCGGGTCCGGCTGCGCCAGCACCTGCGCCGTCACCGTCACCTCGTCCGGCACAGCCAGGCCATGGAAGGGCGACCCTTCCGCAAAAGGTGCCAGCGTCTTGGGCTCCCCCCAGCTCATCGCGCCGCCCACCGTGCGCCCCCCTTCGCGCAGGCGCACCGGCATCAGCGGGTCTTCCGACAGGCGCGACACATCCGATGCCGCCAGCAAGGGCCCGGCAAAGCGCAACAAAAGCCCGCCCCCATCCAGCCAGCCCAGCACCGCGTCCTGTTCCTCCTGCGTCAGCGCGGGCACATCCGCCAGCACGATCACATCCGGGTTCGCCAGCAGCACATCCGTGAGCGACCCGTCGATCAGATCCGCCACCGGCTCCAAAGCCTGCCGCAGGTAATGCGTGGGCGAAAGCAGTTGCAGCCCCTCGGCATTGTCCGCCCGCCCGCCGATCAGCGCCACCTTGCGCCGCTTCAGGCTGTCATCCGTCAGGCTCACCGCCCCGGCCGATCGTTGGCCCATCACCTCGAACCGCGTGATCCGGTTGCGCAACTCCGGCGGCAGCGCCAGCGCCACCTCGCCCCGCGCTTCGCCCCCCGCAAAGGCCAGCGTCACCCGCGCCAATTCCCGCTCGATCCCCGCCGGATCCGGCCCACGCGCCACAACATCCACCTCCAGCGGCCCCGCCACCGGCAGGCGGCTCGCCGCGATCTGCACCGCCCCATCGGCAAATCCCGCCGGATGCAGCGCCAGCACCGGGCGCGGGCTCTGGAACAGCCTCACCTCTCCGGCACGGTCCAGCGCGGCGAAAAGCGCCTCCCGCCCCGGCCTTTCCAACCCGTCCGAAAGCCAGAACGTATCGAACGCCTCATCCGGCAGCACCGCCGCCCAGCCCTCCAGATCGCCCGGCAGCCAGGCCTGCGGCTCCATCGCCGCCAACCGCCCCGCCCAGGCATCCGCCGCCTGAAACACCACCGCTTCCGGCGCATCGGTCAGCCGCAGCACCGCCACCGCCCGCCCGTCACGCCCCGCCTCTTCCACCAGCGCGCCCGCCCGCTCGATCCGCCGCCCCCAGTCGCGCGCATCGGCCCAGCCGCCATCCACCACCACAAGAAGCGGCCCCGTCCCCGGCTCCCGCTCGCGCGGGTTCAGGATCGGCCCGGCAAAGGCGATGATCGCCGCCGCAATCGCCACCATCCGCAGCAAAAGCAGCCACCAAGGCGTGCGGTCCGTCTCGTTATCCTCGTCCTGCAACCCCAGAAGCAGCGCCACCCCCGGAAACCGCCGCCGGATCGGCGCGGGCGGCACCGCCCGCAGCAGCAGCCACAGCACCGGCAAGGCCACCAGCGCCCAAAGCAGCACCGGCGTCACAAAGCCGACAGGGCCCAGCATGAACATCACCGGCCCCCTTCCAGCGCACGATAAAGCCACAACAGCGCCGGCTGCGCCGCATCGCCCGTATGGTGACAGTGGTAATGCCACCCCACCGCCCGCGCCAGCATGGCCAGCCGGTCCTTCCGCTCGGCCAGCCGCGCCAGATAGCGGCCCCGCAGATCGCCCGCGCGCAGCGTCTCATGCCGCACCGTGCCGCCCATGCTTTCGAATATCGTCCGCCCGTCGAAGGGGAAATCCTCCTCCGCCGGGTCCAGCACCTGCAAAAGCACGCCGCGCGCGCCCCGGTCCGATGCCCGGCCCAGCGCCGCCTCGACGCCCGCCAGATCGCCCATGAAATCCGAAAGGAACACCACCCGCCCATGGCTCGCGATGCCCGTGGCATCGGGCGTGCCGTAATCCGCCTCGCCCGCCGCCTCCAGCGCCATCAGCAGGCGCAGCAACTGCCCCCGTCCCGGCCGCGGCGGCACATTGCCCCCCGCCAGCCCGACCCGCTCGCCCCCGCGCAAAAGCAGCACCGCCAGCGCCATCGCCAGCAGCCGCGCGCGATCCCCCTTCTCCACCCGCCCCGTCGCGCCGGAAAAAGCCATGGATTTCGCCGGATCCACCCACAGCGTCACCGATTGCGCCGCCTGCCATTCGCGTTCCCGCACAAAGGTCGCATCCGACCGCGCCGACCGCCGCCAGTCGATCATCCGCGCGGAATCCCCGGAATGGGTGGGGCGATACTGCCAGAACTCATCGCCCTGCCCCGCCCGCCTGCGGCCATGCTCGCCCAGCATGATGGTCGATGCCAGCAATTCCGCCTCGGCCAGCAAGGGCGGCAGCGATTGGCCAAGCGTTTCCGCCCGTTGCCGCAGATCGCCGCTGGAAAGGGGCGCAGCTTCCGTCACGCCGCCGCCTCAAGCCCCAGCTTGCGGCTGGCGGTGCGGTCGATGATCCCGGCCAGGCTTTCCCCCCGCGCCCGCGCCGCAAAGGACAGCGCCATCCGATGCGTCAGCACGGGCCGCGCCATCGCGGCCACATCCGCCACCGAAGGTGCCAGCCGCCCATCCAGCAAGGCCCGCGCCCGCACCGTCAGCATCAGGGCCTGCGCCGCGCGCGGCCCCGGACCCCAGCTCAAGCTATCCGCCAGATCGCGCCCCTCCGGCTCGCCCGGACGGCAGGACCGCACCAGATCAAGGATCGCCTCCACCACCTGATCCCCCACCGGCATCCGCCGCAGCACCTGCTGCGCCGCGATCAACTCATCGGCGCTGAACACCTGATGCGCCTCGGCCTCCTCGGCCCCGGTCGTGGCGATCAGGATGTCGCGCTCCGTCTCGCGCGTAGGGTAATCCACATCGACCTGCACAAGGAACCGGTCCAACTGCGCCTCGGGCAGGGGATAGGTGCCTTCCTGTTCGATCGGGTTCTGCGTGGCCAGCACATGGAACGGCCGCCCCAGCGGGCGATGCTGCCCGGCAATCGTCACCTCGCGCTCCTGCATCGCCTGCAACAGCGCCGATTGCGTCCGCGGGCTGGCGCGGTTGATCTCATCGGCCATCAGCAACTGGCAAAAGATCGGCCCTTCCAGAAACCGGAACGCCCGGCTGCCATCTGCCGCCGTCTCCAGCACTTCCGACCCCAGGATATCGGCGGGCATCAGATCGGGCGTGAGCTGGATGCGGTTGCCCCTTCAACCCCATCACGGTGGACAGCGTATCCACCAGCCGCGTCTTGCCCAGCCCCGGCAGGCCCACCAGCAGCGCATGCCCCCCGCACAGCATGGCCGCCAGCACCAGATCGACCACCGTCTCCTGCCCGATGAAGCGCCGGTTGATGGAAGCCTTGGCCGCCCCCAGCTTGCCGCCCAGATCCTCGATCCGCGCGACAAGATCGCTTGCATCGGTCATGACTTTGCTCCTCGCGCCGTTATATGATCGCATTAGACCGAACTTCATCCGTCCGGCACAAATGGCAAAAACAATGAGCGGACAAATGATCGTGAAACCCTCGGCAGAAGGGCTCGCCGCCTCGGCGCAGGCCGCCACGAAGAAGGGGCCACCCCCGGTCCATCTCTGGAACCCGCCCTTCTGCGGCGACATCGACATGCGCATCGCCCGCGACGGCACATGGTTCTACCTCGGCACCCCCATCGGGCGGCCCGCACTGGTGAAACTCTTCTCCGGCATCCTGAAAAAGGAAGGCGACAGCTATTTCTCGTCACCCCGGTGGAAAAGGTAGGCATCACCGTCGATGACGCACCCTTCGTCGCCGTGGATTTCGACGTGGCGGGACGAGGGGCCGGATCAATGCATCACCTTCACCACCCATGTGGGTGACATCGTCACCGCCGATGCCGACCATCCCCTGCGCGTGACCCGCGATCCCGCCACCGGCGAACCCGCCCCCTATATCCATATCCGCGCCGGGCTCGAGGCGCTGATCGACCGGAAATCCTTCTATCGCCTCGTCGAACTCTGCCTTCATCACGATGTCGCCGGAAAAGACTGGTTTGGCCTCTGGTCATCGGGCAGGTTCTTCCCGATGATCCCTCCGGAAGACCTCCCTGAATGCCCCATTTACGCCGCGAATGTGACGATGCTCTTCACCGAAGTGCCCATGCTGGCGCGCCCCGATCTGGCGCGCGAGGCGAACTTCGGCGGGGTCGAGGTGCTGTTTCCCTATGATCACCCCGCGCGCGACTGGCAGGCCGCGCTCACCGAGCATGCCGCTTGCTGATCAACACCCATCCCGGCGACTGGGCCGCGGGCGACCGCGGCCATGCCGTGTCCCGGGGAACCGGGGGATCTTTTTCGCGCCAGCTTCAGCGCGCCGCCGATCTGGCAGCCCTCCTCGGCGCCGGACGGATCCATGTCATGGCCGGCGTCGCCCGCGGCGAACAGGCCGAGGCGACCTATCGCGACAACCTCGCCTGGGCGGCCGAGCAGGCCCCCGACAGCACCCTCACGATCGAGCCGCTGAACGCCGATGACATGCCGGGCTACTTCCTGAACGATTTCGATCAGGCCGCCCGCATCATCGACGATCTCGCCTTGCCCAATCTGGGCATCCAGTTCGATCTCTGGCACGCCGCCCGCATCCATGGCGATGCCGATGCCGTCTGGGCCCGCCACAAGGCCCGCGTCAACCATGTCCAGATCGCGGGCTTCCCCTCGCGCAACGAACCCGGCGGCGGCGGCTTCGATCTGACCGGCCTCTGCGCGGACCTGGACCGCAGCGCCTATCCGGGCTGGGTGTCGGCCGAATACCTGCCCGCCCGGGCCACCGTGCATGGGCTGATGTGGCTGCAGGCCCTGAAGGGCCGGACGCGGCTGATCGGGGCCTAGCGGCCCCCCTTGCCCCCCTTGCCCCCCTTGCCCCCCGCGCCCCAGCGGCTAGAATGGCGGCGCATCAAGGAAAGGTTGCCCACATGCCCATCGACGCCCCCGAAACCGAAGTCGTCACCACCTGGAAAGTGGCCTGCGACGGGGGCGAAGGCGCGCTGGGCCACCCCCGCGTCTGGCTGACCATCCCCCGCGACACGGGCTGGGTCGAATGCGGCTATTGCGACAAGCGCTACGTGATCGACCGCGACCACGCCCACGACGACCACTGACGAAGAAATTTCTCCGAAATTTCTTCCCACGATCCTTCTGCGAAGGATCGCCCGCCCCCAACCGCCCACCCCCCGATTTTTCGCAGAAAAATCGCCCCCGGGAATTTTCGCCAGAAAATTCCCGGGCCCCGCTTGACGCGCCCCCCGCGCCGGTGCAGCCTTGCGCCATGCTGAACCGTATCGCCCCTGCCAGCTATTACTTTACCGACGCTTCATAGGCGGCCGGTCAGCGTTCTTCACAGGAAACCAGACCAACAGGCCGCCCGCGCGGGTGGTTCGGTCAGTCATCTTCCCGCAACGGCGGCAGGAGATGACAGAATGACCACGGAACCCCAACCCGCATTGCGCCCCGGAATGCGCCCCGAGATCCGTCTCGCCACGCCCGAGGACCTGCCCGCGCTCCATGCCATGTCGCAGGCCCTCGCCACCCATCTGGACGAGGCCCCGCGCGACATGTTCACCCTGCATCGCGATGCCTTCATCCTGCCCGGCACCCGCGTCCTCGTCGCGCGCAGCGCGGGCGGGGCCGCAGGCTACCTGCTCATGCGCCTGACCCGTGACCCGATCACCCGCAGCGCGGGCTATGAAATCGCCGCGCTCTTCGTGGCCCCCGCCCATCGCCGCCACGGCATCGGCCGCCGCCTGATCGGTGCCGCCCGCCTGCTGGCCGAGGCCGAGGGCCGCGCCACCCTCTCCATGGCCCGCCCCATGGCCCGGCTCATTCCCGCCATGGGCGCGGCCCGCGCCCTGCCCCTCGCTCTGGCCTGAGGGTCCCGTTCATGCCATACCACCCCCATCACGACGACGGAGGATGACCATGGGCTTCGGCAAAGGCTGCCACCTGCACCTGATCGACGGATCGGCCTATATCTTCCGCGCCTATCACGCGCTGCCGCCCCTCACCCGCAAATCCGACGGGCTGCCCGTCGGGGCGGTGGCGGGGTTCTGCAACATCCTCTTCCGCTATCTCGAAGGCAACAAGGGCCCCGATGCCCCGAACGGCGCGCCCACCCATGTGGCCGTCATCTTCGACCATTCCTCCGAAACCTTCCGCAACGCCATCTACCCGCTCTACAAGGCCAACCGCCCCGAACTGCCCGAAGACCTGCGCCCGCAATTCCCCCTGACGCGCGACGCCACCCGCGCCTTCAACATCGCCTGCATCGAAACCGAGGGGTATGAGGCCGACGACATCATCGCCACCCTCGCCCGGCACGCGACCGAGGCCGGCGGCGATGTCACCATCATCTCCTCCGACAAGGACCTGATGCAACTCGTCGGCCCCGGCGTGATGATGTTCGATCCGATGAAAACCCGCGCCATCGGCCCCGATGAGGTCTTCGAGAAATTCGGCGTCGCCCCCAACCGCGTCGTGGATGTGCAGGCGCTTTCGGGGGACAGCGTCGACAACGTCCCCGGCGCGCCCGGCATCGGCATCAAGACCGCCGCCCTCCTGATTCAGGAATCTGGCGATCTCGACACCCTCCTCGCCCGCGCGGGCGAAATCAAGCAGCCCAAACGCCGCGAATCCCTGATCGAGAATGCCGAACAGATCCGCATCTCGCGCCAGCTCGTGCAGCTCAAGGCCGACACCCCCCTCGACGTCACGCTGGACGATCTCGAAGTCCGCGCCCCGGAACCCGACACGATCATGGACTTCCTCACCCGCATGGAATTCCGCACCCTCACCCGCCGCGTGGCCGACAGCCTGAAGATCGCCCCCCCCGCCCCCCTGCCCGAAAGCGCAGGCACCAACCCCCACCACCCGGACCCTGCCCCCACCCCCGACCGCCTCCCCTTCGACCACGACGGTTACGAGGCGATCACCACCCAAGACGCCCTGTCCCGATGGATCACCGCGATCCGCGACCACGGCACCGTGGCCGTCGACACCGAAACCACCTCGCTTGACGAGATGCGCGCCGAACTCGTCGGTATCTCCCTTTCCGTCACCGCAGGCAAGGCGGCCTATATCCCGCTGACCCACCGTTCCGGCACGGATGATCTCTTCGGCACCTCGCAACTCGCCCCCGGCCAACTGCCCGTGGACACAGTCCTCGCCGCCCTCAAACCCGTTCTGGAAGACCCCGCGATCCTCAAGATCGGCCAGAACATGAAATACGACTGGAAGATCTTCGCCCGCCACGGCATCCGCATCACCCCCTTCGACGACACGATGCTCATGTCCTCGGCCCTTCACGCGGGCCTGAACTCCCACGGCATGGACGCACTCTCCGAAACCCACTTGGGCCACAGGCCCATCCCGATCAAATCCCTGCTCGGCACGGGCAAACAGGCCATCACCTTCGACCGCGTCGCCATCCCCGACGCCGTGAAATACGCGGCCGAGGATGCCGACATCACCCTCCGCCTCTGGCAGCACCTCAAACCCCAACTCCACCGCGCGGCTGTCACCACCGTCTACGAAACCCTCGAACGCCCCCTCGTCCCGGTGCTGGCCGAAATGGAAATGGCGGGCATCCAGGTCGACCGCGACACGCTATCCCGCATGTCCAACGCCTTCGCCCAGAAAATGGCGGGGCTGGAGGCCGAGATTCAGGACCTCGCAGGCGAACCCTTCAACGTGGGTTCCCCGAAACAACTCGGCGAAATCCTTTTCGACCGGATGCAGGTCCCCGGCGGCGAAAAGGGCAAGACCGGGGCCTATGCCACCGGGGCCGACATCCTCGAAGACATCACCACGCTGGAAGACACCCACCCACAGGCCGCGCGCCTTGCCGCCCTCGTCCTCGACTGGCGGCAGATCGCGAAACTGAAATCCACCTATACCGACGCGCTGCAGGATCACATCCACCCCGAAACGGGCCGCGTCCACACCTCCTATTCCATCACGGGCGCGGTGACGGGACGGCTGTCCTCCACCGACCCGAACCTGCAAAACATCCCCGTCCGCACCGAAGAAGGCCGCCGCATCCGCGAGGCCTTCGTCGCCCCCAAGGGCCGCCTCCTCGTCTCCCTCGACTACTCGCAGATCGAACTCCGCATCCTCGCCCACATCGCCGACATCCCCGAACTGCAACAGGCCTTCCGCGACGGGCTGGATATCCACGCCCTCACCGCATCGGAAATGTTCAACGTCCCCCTCGACCAGATGACCCCCGACATCCGCCGTCAGGCCAAGGCCATCAACTTCGGCGTGATCTACGGCATCTCGGGCTTCGGCCTCGCCCGCAACCTGCGCATCCCCCGGGCCGAGGCGCAGGGCTTCATCGACCGCTATTTCCAGCGCTTCCCCGGCATCAAGGGCTACATGGACAGCACGATCAAGGACGCACAGGCGCGCGGCTTCGTCACCACCCTCTTCGGCCGCAAGATCCACACCCCCGAAATCAACGCCAAAGGGCCGACCGCAGGCTTCGCCAAACGCGCCGCCATCAACGCCCCGATCCAGGGCACCGCCGCCGATGTCATCCGCCGCGCCATGATCCGCATGCCCGCCGCCATCGCCGACCTGCCCGCCCGGATGCTGCTGCAAGTCCATGACGAACTGCTGTTCGAGGTCGACGAAGACGCCGCCCCCACCCTCGCCGCCCGCGCCAAGGACATCATGGAATCCGCCGCCCACCCCGCCGTGCATTTCAAGGTCCCCCTGATCGTTGAAGCCGGTCAGGGCAAGACGTGGGCCGAGGCGCATTGAAACCGCCCGCCCCCCTCAGCTTCGCCACGCCCGAGGAGTGGAATTTCTGGCTCTCCATGCGCCATGACAAGGCGGCGGAGGCATGGCTGCGCCTTGCCCGCAAATCCACCGGCACCGCCTCGATCGACTGGGAACAGGCGATGGAAGAGGCGCTGGTCTGGGGCTGGGTAGAGGCCACCAAGAAACCCGACGGCCCCGATCAAATGCTCCACCGCTTCACCCCCCGCCGCCCCGCCAGCCCCTGGACAGCCAAATCCCGCGCCACGGCGGAAAAGCTGATCGCAGGCGGCTGGATGGAGGAACCGGGCCAGGCCGAGGTCGCCCGCGCTCAGGCCGATGGCCGCTGGGATGCCGCCTATGCGGCAGAAAAACCCAGCCAGATCCCCGATGATTTCCTCACCGCGCTGGCCGCCGCCCCCGACGCGGCGCAAGCGGCCTTCGCCGCCCTCCCCGCCAAACCGCGCGCCGCGCTGGCCTTCCGCCTCGCCACCGCGAAATCCCCCAAGGCCCGCGCCCGCCGCATCGCCGAATTCATCGCCTCCCTCACCGCGCCCCCGCCCCGATGATCCACACATGGCCCCAGCTCCGCGACTTCGCCCTTGCGCTGGACCTCCCCAAGGTGACCCACGCCACCCCCTGGGGGCATGAGGCGCTCAAGGCCCATGGCAAGCTCTGGTGCTACTGGTCCGCCTACGAAGACGCCGCCGTCTTCAGATCAGACCGCGACGAACGCGAGATGCTGATGCAGGCCGACCCCGACACCTTCTTCCTGCACCCGCATTACGCGGCCCACCCCCTCGTCCTCGTCCGCGCGGGCCGGATCGACGAAGGCTGGGCCCGCGCCCGCCTGATCCGCCAATGGCGCGACGCCGCCCCGAAACGCTGGCTCAAGGCATGGGACGCCAGCCACCCGCAGCCCTGACCCTGCTGCTTCATCTTGGCCCAAATACCCAAAATACAACACCCACCCCCAGCACCAACCTCTCCGGCTCAGCGCCCTTCCCTCTCCCCCCCGAACGGGGGGGAGAGGGTCAGGGAGAGGGGGGGCTTCACCACCAGCGCACCGTTAACCATGAATGCGCCCCTCACCCTGCCGGAATTTGTATGCACACCCGTCTGCACTGCGCGTCTGCACTGCGCTGCTGCACAGCTGCACCAAGGAAAACTCTATTAAAACAATAAGATCGTCCCCTCCGCCCCAAAGCGTTAACGCCGGTGTCAACCCGCCCTCACCCCCGCTCGATCCTGACCTGAAAACAATTGTTCCGCGCCGATCGGACATGCACGAACGCCACCCCCGGCATCGCCAGCACCTCCGCCGCCCGCGCCGGAACATCCGCCGTCGCCACCACCCCCCCGGTGCCATAAAAGATCCGCTCATCCGCTCCATAGCCCCGGACGATGTAATCGTGCGATGCCAAAATCTCCGGCACCGCCACCCCACCCCGCTTCACAGGGATCTGCACACAGAAAGATCGGCCCCGTCTCGGCATAGGGCTGCAGCGCGCCAAAAGGCCTGTGCGCCAGCACCAGCATCCCCGCGCCTGCGGGGATCATCCGCAGGCAATGCCGGCAGGGGTTCCCACCCCCATCCGACACCCGCCGCTCCGGCAAAAGCCCATAGGAATCAAGGCCATCCGCCTGATAGGCGCGGGCAATCTCGGTCGGGATTGGAACAAATCGCAGCATCGGAACCCTCCATCAGAAGGCCCCCACCCTGCCCCTCAGGTCACGCTGTGGCGACCCGATCCTTGCGCCTTCAGTCGCGGCTCAGCATCCGCCCCAAAGGCGCCCCACCCACGATATGCAGGTGGTAATGCGGCACTTCCTGCCCCCCATGCCCCCCCGCATTGGTGATGCCGCGATACCCCGCCCCCCATCGCCAAGGCTCACCCCCAGCATCGCGCAAACGCTCGCCGCCGTGCGGTGGAAATCCACGATCTCGGCATCGCTGGCCTCGGCGCAGAAATGATCGAAGGTCACATAAGGCCCCTTCGGAATCACCAGCACATGATGCGGCGCCTGCGGGTTGATGTCGTGAAAGGCCAGCGTATGCTCGGTCTCGATCAGGGTCTTGTTGGGGATCTCCCCGCGCAGGATGCGGGCGAAGATATTGGTCACGTCGTAGCTATGGGCCATGGTCTCAATCCACGAAAAGATGTCCTGTCGCCGCGATCTCTCGCGCCTTTTCGACAGGAATATCAAGGAATTCCGCCAAGGGAAGGGTGTTTTCATCCACACTCGCGCTCTGCCGGATGCGGTGGAACCCGGGGAAGTTGGCATCCCGGATCCGGTCGCTTTCGAACTTCACGTCATAGCGGATCGTGGGCAGCAGCCTGTCGATCGTTTCCTTCGGCGTCCTGTCCCCCGCCAACCCGACCCGCCGCGCATGGCCGACCAGATAGTCATCGGTGAAATCGCATTCGATCTCCAGCAGGCGCACCTGCGCCTTGTCATTATAGAAGTCCTGCATCAGATCGACATTCGCCGGATCAATGCAGAACAACAGCCGGTCCGATTGCCAATAGTCGAACAGCATCCTGACCAGCGCCCGGCGGTGCCGCGTCCGCTTCTCCAGCGTCGTCTGGATGCCGCCCAGATCGGGCAGCGGCGTCGACCCCTCATTGAACAGATAGTCCATCGCAGGCAGGTTCGTCACATCCCGCACCCGCTCCACCAACCGCTTGGCGACATGCCACTTCTTGCAGGTCACCATCATCAGCGTGCGTTCCCGCCCCAGCGTCGACTCCCGCTCCCAGAAGCGCGGCGCGAAGCGCCCCCCCGACCCGCCCCCGCCCGGTCAGGAACCGGAACAGGCTACGCCCCTCGTTCGATATGGTGAACCGCACCCCCTTGGCCGCATAAAGCTTGCCAAGCCGCTCCTTCAGATCCTTCGCATCCGGCGATATCTTGCGCGCGAAAAGATAATCCTGACTGACCAGCAAGTCATAGTGATCGTTATAGAAAGTCACCGGCATCCCGTAATCGGTGAACATCAGGAAGGTCAGCGTCCGCGACCGGATCTCCGCCTCCGGCACAAGATGGCGCACCAGCGTCTGAAAGAAGGTCTCATCCGGGATCCATGTCGTCCGGAAAAAGCGCATCACATCCTTGCGAAGCCTGCAGAAATCCAGCACCGCCTCGACCGTCCGCCGCCGGAGGCACCACCATTGGCTGCCGATCTGCATCTGGATATCCGCCGGAACCTGCCGCGCCAGCCCCAACTTCTTCTGCAGATGCATGGATCCGTAGAAAAGCCGCTTATGCGTGCGCTCGTTGAACCAGTGCCGGTAGATCAACCGCTCTTCCTTGATCCCCGTCTTGATCCAGTCCGAGGTGAAGAAATCGAAGCTTTCGATATAGTCGACCTCTTCCCTGTCCAGAAAGGCATGGGCGAACTCGGCCGATTTGATCGGCATGCAGTCCCCCGAAAGCATGTAGAAATGCGTCGCATGCGGAAAGGCATCCACCGCCGATTGCACCGCCAGCAGCGTCGCCTCCACAAGCGACCACGCCCCCCAACCGCATTTGATGCGCTTGCGCGCGAACGTGACCGAAGGATTTGACACCAGCGCCGAACGGATCGCCTCGAATGCCTCGCGCGGGGCGCGTGCGTCGAAATGGATGGAAACGAAATCCCCCGTCGCCGTCAGGCGCTGCGCCTGCGCGATGATGCCATCGGGGTCCTTGTGACACAAAAGAATATAGGCGATCTTTGCCATGGAACCTGGTGCTCTACGGTGCGCTAAGTGTCACTGACTGGACAAATAACATCAACAGTCATTGAATAGACAGGATTTCTTTGCTTTTTTGTGGCCGTTAGGTCAAGGGCACGTCAGATCGCCCGGTGTTGGAGGCAGTTTGTAAATGGGTTTTCCCGGAACCTGGATGACGGAAAGCGAAAGCGTAGTCTATCGCGTGGTGCCGAAATGCGCCTGCTCCTCCATCGGCCAGATCATGTTTTATTCCGATCACGGGCGCTTTTTCGATGGCGACATCCATGACTCGACCACCGGCCTGCACAAATGGGCACAGGATGAAAGCCAAAAGCTGATCGAGACGAATGTGAAGGCGCACAAATCCTTTGCCTTCACCTGCGTGCGCAACCCCTACACGCGCATCCTTTCCTCCTTCTTCGACAAGATCTGCGGCATCCAGCGCAACGGCAAACGCTATCGCGGCAACCTCGTTCCGATGCTGGTGCAGAAATACGGGGTGCAGGTCGGCGGCGATGACGGCAAGCAGGAGTTCGACCAGATCGCCTCCTTCCGCCGTTTCCTTCTCTTCGCCCGCGACACCATCCGCTTCAAGAAACCGATGGAGCCGGACATTCACTGGTCCGCCATGTCGGGCCATATCTCCACCTTCATCGTGAATGGCGGGCGATACGATCACATCTTCTTCACCGAGAAATTCGATGAAGGCATGCAGGTCGTGCTCGACAACATAAAGACCCGCCACAAGATCAACCTGAAAAAGATCCCTAAATTCAACGAAAGCGAAGGGCACGGCCCGAAACGGCTCCACCCGGTCGAGGATTACTTCGACGATCTTTCCCATCATCTGATGTGGGAGATCTACAAGAAGGATTTCCAGCTCTTCAAATACGATTTCGATGATCCCTCGAACAAGATGCCGAAGGGCGAAGTCGATCTTGACGAGGTTCACGCAAAGCTGGGCGACTGATCGGCGCCAAAAGCCTTGCCTGCCTTCATCTTGGCAAAAATACCCACAGGGGGTGAATGGGCCGCATGGCCCAGAGGGGGCGCGTGCGCCCCTGGAACACGGCCGGACGCGCGGCACGCGGAGGCGACAGAAAAGCTTGCGCGTCCCGCTTGCGGGGCGCGCTCCGCCTGATCCCGCGGCTCAGATCAGCCCTTCCTTGCGGAACAGCGCTTTCAGGTCCGTCTCGGGCCGCGCGCCGAAATGGCTGATCACCTCCGCCGCCGCGACGCAGCCCATCCGTCCGGCCACTGCCAGCGGCTGCCCGGTCGCAAGCCCATAAAGGAACCCGCCGCGAACTGGTCGCCCGCCCCGTCGCATCCACAGGAACCACCCGGTTCACCGGCACCGTGACCATCTCTTCGCCCCGCACAAGGATCACCTCCTCGCCCGACCGGGTGCAAACCACCACGCCCGCATCCCGCGACGCCTGTTCCAGCGCCGCCGACAGGTCGGTCTGATACAGCGAAGACCATTCGTGCTCGTTCCCGATCACATGGTCCAATTCCTTCACCAGCCGCCGGAAGTCGTCGCGGTGGCGGTCCACGCAGAACGGGTCGGACAACGCGATCCCCGCCTTGCCGCCCGCGTCGCGGCACAGTTTCGCGCGCGTTCGAAGGCCTGCTTCCCCTTCGGCTTGTCATAGAGATAGCCCTCAAGGAACAAGAGCACCGCCTCCCCCGCCACGGCATCCGACACATCCTCGGGCCAAGCTCGAGGAAATCCCCAGATAGGTGTTCATCGACCGCTCGCCATCCGGCGAGACAAAGATCATCGACCGCGATGTCGGCAATTCGCCCCCGGCCACAGGCGGGTTCGGGAAGCGGTCCCGCTCTCGGTCATGGACCCGGCATAGAACCGCCCCAGCGCATCATCATGCACCCGCCCGATGAAGGCCGTCCGCAGGCCAAGGTTGCCAAGCCCCGCGATGGTATTCGCGACCGATCCGCCCGGCGCCTGCACCCGCTCCTTCATCGCGGCATAAAGGATCTCGCCCCGCTCCCGCTCCACCAGTTGCATGATGCCCTTCTCGATGCCCATCATCTCGATGAAGCTGTCATCGGCCTGGTTGAACACATCGACGATGGCATTGCCGATGCCGACGACATCATAGGTCTTCATTCGGTCTTTTCCTCATACAGACAAAGATCGCGGATCGGGCAGATGCCGCATTTGGGTTTGCGCGCGACGCAGATATAGCGGCCATGCAGGATAAGCCAGTGATGCGCGTGCAACTGGAATTCTGCCGGAACATTGTCCTCGATGGCCCGCTCCACCGCCGCCTCGTCGCGGCCCGGCGCGATGCCGCTGCGGTTGCCAAGGCGAAAGATATGCGTGTCCACCGCCTGCGCGGGCTGCTTGAACCACATGTTCAAGACGACATTCGCCGTCTTGCGCCCCACCCCCGGCAGCGATTGCAGCGCCGCGCGGGACGAGGGCACCTCGCCGCCATACTCCTCGATCAGGATACGGCTCAGCTTGATGACGTTCTTGGCCTTGTTGCGGAAAAGGCCGATTGTCTTGATATGCTGGGTCAGCCCCTCTTCGCCCAGCGCCAGCATCTTTTCGGGCGTGTCGGCGATAGCGAACAGCCCCCGCGTCGCCCTGTTCACCCCCACATCCGTCGCCTGCGCCGAAAGTGCGACCGCAACCAGCAGGGTGAAGGCGTTCACATGCTCCAATTCCCCCTTCGGCTCCGCCTCCAGCGCGTGGAAGCGGGTGAAGATCTCCTTCATCTGGGCATAGGGAAGCTGCTTGGCCATGCGCCCCGCCATAAGCGACAAGCCCCCACCGGACAAGCGGGATCAGCAGAATCCGGGTCGCCTGTGACCGCCCGTCCCCATAGATTGGCGGAACAGGAGAAAGCCATGACCGACCAATCCCCCGCCTATCATTACGCCGTCATCGCCCGCGCCCTGAAGGTGATCGACGAGGCAGGCCCTTCCCTGACGCTGGACGAACTGGCCGCGCGGATGGACATGTCGCCCGCGCATTTCCAGCGCGTCTTTTCGCAATGGGTGGGCATCTCGCCGAAACGGTATCAGCAATACCTGACGCTGGATCATGCCCGGCAGATGCTGGCGGATCGCTTTACCACGCTGGAAACCGCGCTTTCCACCGGCCTTTCCGGCACGGGCCGCCTGCATGATCTCTTCCTGACATGGGAGGCGATGACCCCCGGCGACTATGCCAAGGGTGGCGCTGGGCTGACCATCGGCTGGGGCTGGTTCGACAGCCCCTTCGGCCCCGCCATCGTGATGGGCACCGACAAGGGCCTCTGCGGCATGGGCTTTGCCGCCGAGATGGGAGAGCAGGCCGCCTTTGACGACCTCCTTCACCGCTGGCCCAAGGCCAGCTATGTGGAAGACCCCTCCATGCTGCGCCCCTGGGTTCAGGCTGCCTTCGGCACCGCTGGGCAAGGAAGCGCCCCGCTTCACCTCATCGGCGCGCCCTTCCAGATCAAGGTATGGGAGGCGCTGATGCGCATTCCCACCGGCCATGTGACAACCTATTCCGAGATCGCGGGCAGCATCGGCAACCCAAAGGCCGTGCGCGCCGTAGGCACCGCCGTGGGCCGCAACCCCATCAGCTTTCTCATCCCCTGCCACCGCGCCCTGCGCCGCGACGGCAATCTCGGCGGCTATCACTGGGGCCTTCCGGTCAAGCGCGCGATCCTCGCCTGGGAATCCGCCCGCACCGGAATGTGATGCGCGGAATGTCGCCGCAACGGGGCCGCTCCTATCCAGCCCGATGCGCCATTGATATAATGGTGATCAGCGCCCGCAAGACAGGGCCATCCAGAATCGAGGCGGCAGAAATGACCATCAAGACACCCCTGATCCTTTCCACCCTTGGCATCATGGCCCTCACGGCCTGCGTCCCGGCCGATCCCTATGCAGATCCCTATGGCGCGCAGCCCGTTTCGAACGGCCCGCGTGCGCAGTCCGGCGCCCTGATCGGGGCCATGGCCGGGGGTCTTCTCGGCTCGCAAAGCAGCGATGACCGGCTGGCCAAGACTGTGGTCGGCGCCGGGATCGGGGCCATCGTCGGCGGTGCCATCGGCGCCACCCTGGATCAACAGGCCGCCGAACTGCGCGGCATCAACGGGCAGTTCAACGTCACGAACATGGGCGACTACCTTGTCGTCAACATGCCGCAGGACGTTCTGTTCAACGTCGACAGCGCTGCCCTGCGCCCGGATCTGAGCCGCGATATCAAATCCGTGGCCCAGAACCTCCTGCGTTACCCCGACAGCCAGATCCAGATCATCGGCCATACCGACAATACCGGATCGGCCAGCTATAATCAGGATCTCTCGCAGCGCCGCGCTGTTTCGGTGGCCAATGTCCTGCGCGAAAGCGGCGTTCCCAATTCGCGTATCTCCGCCTTCGGCCGGGGCGAGGATCAGCCCGTCGCTTCGAACCTCACGCCCGAAGGGCGGGCGCAGAACCGCCGGGTGGAGATCATCATCCGCCCGACACGCTGATCGCCAAGGCATCGGCGATATGGCCATCCCAAAGGCCGGGCCTTGCGCCCGGCCTTTTCCATTGGCATTCCGTCCTATCTGGTCATAAATTCCGACCATTCCCGAGGGTGCCATGCCATTTCACAAAGTCTTGCCCGAAAAGCTCTCACAATCCGTGATCCGGCAGATCGAATTGCTGATCCTGCGCGGGATCCTCCGGCCCGGCGAGCGCCTGCCGTCCGAACGCGAATTGTCCGAACGGATGGAGGTCTCGCGCCCCTCGCTGCGCGAAGGCGTCGCCGCCCTGCAGGAACGGGGCCTCCTCGTGTCACGCCCCAACGCCGGGATCTATGTGGCCGAAGTGCTGGGTTCGGCCTTCTCTCCCGCCCTTGTGGATCTCTTTTCCCGGCACGAGGAAGCGGTCTTCGACTATATCGCCTTTCGCCGCGACATGGAGGCGCTGGCCGCCGAACGCGCCGCCCGCCTTGGCTCCGACACCGATCTGCAGGTGATCGACACCATCATGTCCAAGATGGAAGCCGCGCATGGCAAGCGCGATCCATCAGATGAGGCTGCCCTCGATGCGGAATTCCACATGGCCATCATCGAGGCCAGCCATAACGTCGTCATGCTGCACATGATGCGGTCTATGTATGATCTGCTGCGTCAGGGCGTCTTCTACAACCGCCAGCTCATGTTCTGGCAAAGGCCCACGCGCGATGCCCTGCTTGATCAGCACCGCGCCATCAACGCGGCGATAAAGGCCCGCGATCCCGTGGCCGCCCGCGCCGCGGTCGAGGCGCATCTGAACTTCATCGAAACGGCCCTCCTCGAACAGGTCCGCGCCACCCGGAACGAGGCCGTCGCAAAACAGCGGCTGGATCACGAAAATGGCCGCTGATCGGGCATGAAAAAACCCGGCCTTGGCCGGGTTCTTCCGTGTCACCTTATTCGATCGCCGATCAGTGCAGCTTGGCCTCAACCTGCTGGATCGCCGCGTCGATGGACGCTGCGGCGCCTTCGGCCGTCATCTGCTTGGCCAGCACATCGCCCGCCGCCGCAACGGCCACGGCAATGGCCTTCTCGCGCACTTCCCGGATCGCCGAAGCTTCGGCCGAGGCGATCTGATCTTCCGCCGCCGCCAGACGGCGGGCAATCGCGGCCTTCAGATCGGCTTTGGCCTGCTCGGCCGCCGTCATCGCCTCTTCCTTGGCCGTAGCGACGATACGCTCGGATTGCTCCAGCACATCCTTCTGCTTCTTCTCATAGGAAGCCAGCAGCGCCTTCGCCTCGTCCCGCAGGTTGCGGGCCTCTTCCAACTCGGCCTTGATCTGGCCTGCACGGGCGTCCAGAAGATCCGCGATCTTTCCCGGAACCTTGAAATAGATCAGGATCCCGACAAAGACGAGAAAGGCGATCGTCACGACGAAATCGGTGTTCGCCAGCGAAAAGAACGGCTTGTTCCCTGCGGCAAAGGCCGGCGACGCCATCAGCGCCAGAACTGCGGAAAGCTTCTTCATCGCCCTCACCCTTTCAGCCGTGCGGTCACGGCAGCCGTCACCGACCGCGCATCCGCCTTGCCACCCAGCGCGGCGACCAGCTCCTTCGCGGTATCCTTCGCGACCTCGGTCACGGCGTCCAGCGCCCCAGCCCGGATCTCGCCGATCCGCTTTTCCGATTCTGCCGCCTTCGCGGCAATCTCGGCATCCGCGCGTGCAGTCGCCGCGTCCA
The DNA here is from genome assembly GCA_041397045.1 of Paracoccaceae bacterium. Classification (GTDB taxonomy): domain Bacteria; phylum Pseudomonadota; class Alphaproteobacteria; order Rhodobacterales; family Rhodobacteraceae; genus Paragemmobacter. Next base: position 39,399 of record JAWKXK010000008.1, on the reverse strand, counting down.
GATCCTTCTGGATCTCGGCCCGTGCCTCGGCGACGATCTTCGCAGCCTCCGCCCGGGCACGCGTCAGCGCGTCCTGATAGGCTTTCTCCGCCTCGACAGCCTTGGCCTTCAATTCCTCGGCGGCGGCCAGATCGTTGGTGATCGTGCCCTTGCGCTCGGCCAGAACCCCCCCGATCCGGGGCAGCGCGATGCGCGACAGCACGAAATAGATCACGACCAGCGTGACGACGAGCCAGAAGATCTGGTTCGGCATCCAGTCGACGCAGAGCTGCGGCATGCCGATCGCGCTGCCGGCGTCATTGACGCAAGCGCCGATCTCGGCAGCACCATGGGCGGCGTCGGCAGTAGATTCAGTTGCCATCTTGTCCTCCGTCGGACCCTTTGAACTTCGAAGGGGCGCCGGATATCCGGCGCGCCCCCCTCACGTAAGGATTCGAAGTCAGATCAGACGGCGAACATCAGCAGAAGCGCCACGAGGAACGCGAAGATCCCCAGAGCTTCGGCGAAAGCCAGACCGATGAACAGCGTCGCGGTCTGCGAGCCAGCCGCCGACGGGTTGCGCAGGGCGCCCGACAGGAAGTTGCCGGCCACATGGCCCACGCCGATGGCGGCAGCGCCCGAACCGATGGCGGCCAGGCCGGCACCGATGAACTGACCCATGCTTGCGATATCGCCTTCCATGATTTTCTCCTTACGATGGAATGCTTGATGTTGGATTTGACCGCGCCTCAGTGGCCCGGATGCAGCGCATCCTTCAGGTAGACGCAGGTCAGGATGGTAAAGACGTAGGCTTGGATGAAGGCCACAAGGACCTCCAGCCCATAGATCGCGACGATGGCCGCAACCGATACCGGCGAGATGGCGGCAATCGCCGCAAAGCCCGCGAAAACCTTGATCACGGCATGGCCCGCCATGATGTTGCCCGCAAGACGGATCGAATGGCTCACCGGGCGAACAAAGTAGGAAATCACCTCGATCACCGCGATGATCGGACGCAGGATCAGCGGCGCATCCGACATCCAGAACAGCCCGAGGAAATGCGCCCCATGCTTGACGAAGCCAAGGATCGTCACCGCGAAGAACACGCCAAAGCCCAGCACCGCCGTCACCGCGATATGCGAGGTGGGCGTAAAGGACATGGGCAGCAGGCCCAGATAGTTCGTGAAGATGATGAACACGAACAGCGTGAAGATCTTGGGGAAATACTTCACCCCGTCATGGCCGGTGATGTCTTCCACCATCTTGTAGATGAAGCCATAGGCCAGTTCGGCAACCGACTGCACGCGCGACGGAACGATCGCCCGTCCCCGCGTGCCCAGCACGAACAGCGCAACCGTCGCCAGAACCGCAAGCGCCATCCACATCGTCACGTTGGTGGGCGTATACCACTCGATCGGCCCGTGTCCGAACAAGGGCTTCACGATGAACTGGTCCATCGGGTGGAACACCAGACCGCCTTCGCTATGTGCCTCGCCTGCCACGTCAGTCTTCCCCTTGCTCGGCGGCCTCGGCCGCCTTCCGTTCCTGCACTTCCCTGGCCGACCGCAGCATGGTTTTCACCCCCGCCGCAAACCCCGCCAGTATGAACAGCACCAGAAACAGCGGCATGGTCCCGAAAAGGGTATCCAGCCCGTATCCGATGCCAAAGCCGATCCCCAGACCGGCCACAAGCTCGATCACCATGCGCCAGGCAAGTTGCGCCTGCGAATAGTGTTCGTCCTGATGGTTCTTGCGCGGCCCTTCGACCGCGCCCCGCGCCTTGGCGATCCTCTCCTCAAGCGCGTCAAGTCGCTCGCGATCGGGTTCGTCAGCCATGCGTGGGGGCCCCCAGAACGTTCGGCGGCAACCTACGGAGGGGCACCCCCTGAGTCAAGCGGCGAAACGCCCCGCCAATCTCCACTCAAGGCATTGTTCTAAATACGTTTTCATATGCAGCATTTGATCACGCGACGGGCCCGCAGCGCCGCAGCGCCGCTTTTGGCATATTCAACCGAATGGTTGACGATCCCGCCGCTTGCCGCCATGCAGGACGCATGACCGCGCCCTCGCCCGATCCGCTGGACACCGTTTTCGCCGCGCTGGCCGATCCCACGCGCCGGGCGATCCTGACCATGCTTCTTGAGGATGACATGGCCGTCACGGACGTGGCGGAACCCTTTTCCATGTCGCTGGCCGCCATCTCCAAGCACCTCGCCGTGCTGGCCGATGCGCGCCTGATCACCCAGGAAAAACGCGGCCGCGTGAAATGGTGCAAGCTGGAACCCGACGCCCTGCGCGCGGCATCGGTCTGGATGCAGGGCTTCGGACAGTTCGATCCGGTGGATCTCGACGCGTTCGAACGCTTTCTCGAAACCGAACTCGACGGCCCCACCGGAGCGTTTTCTGACACAGAAAACGCGGCGGAATTTGACGCAAATTCCGCCAGCTAACCGTGTCACTCAGGTCTGTGGCCGATTTCTGCGTGCAGAAATCGACGCGAAATCTGCGTCAGATTTCGCCCCCTCAGCTAAACCACCCCCTGTAGCTGTCCCGCAGCAGGTTCTTCTGCACCTTCCCCATCGTATTGCGCGGCAGGCTATCCACCACCACCGCCGCCTTGGGCTGCTTGAACCGCGCCAACTGTCCCGCAATCGCCACCAGCGCGGCATCCGCCTCCAGCGCCGCGCCCTTCTGCGCGACCAGCACGGCAAAGACCGCCTCGCCGAAATCCGGATGCGGCACACCGATCACCGCGCTTTCGGCCACGCCCGGAACTTCGTCCAACACCATCTCCACCTCCTTGGGATAGACGTTATAGCCCCCGGTAATCACCAGATCCTTCGCCCGACCCACGATATGGAGATAGCCATCGCCATCCCGCATCCCCAGATCGCCGGTGATGAACCAGCCATCCGCGCGCAACTCCTCGGCCGTCTTTTCCGGCATCTGCCAATACCCGGCAAAGACATTCGGCCCCCGCACCTCGATCATGCCCACCTCGCCCGCCGGAACCTCCCGCCCCTCGGCCAGAATGCGCAACTCCACCCCCGGCAGGGGAAAGCCCACCGTCCCCGCGCGGCGTTCCCCCTCATAGGGGTTGGAGGTGTTCATGTTCGTCTCGGTCATGCCATAGCGTTCCAGGATGCGATGCCCGGTCCGCGCGGCCCATGCCTCATGCGTTTCGGCCAGAAGCGGGGCAGAGCCGGAAACGAACAGCCGCATATGCCCCACCAGATCGCGCCCAAGCGCCGCTTCCTCCAGCAATCGGGTATAGAAGGTCGGCACCCCCATCATCACCGTGGCCTCGGGCAACATCCGCAGCACGGCCCCCGCCTCGAACCCCGGTAGCCAGATCATCGCCGCCCCGGACAGCAAGGCCACGTTCGATGCCACGAACAGGCCATGCGTGTGAAAGATCGGCAGCGCATGCAGCAGCACGTCATCGGACGAGAACCGCCATTCCCGGACCAGAACCTCGGCATTGGACAGAAGATTGGCATGCGTCAGCATCGCCCCCTTCGAACGCCCTGTCGTTCCCGATGTGTACAGGATCGCCGCCAGATCGCCCGGCACGCAATGCGCGGCCTCGATGCCCCCCGTCGTTCCCGCCGCCAGATCGGCCAGTTCCCCCGTCCCGTCCGCATTCATCACCACCAGCCGCGCCCCGGCCTCTGCCGCAAAGGGCGCCATGGCCGGGGCCTTCGCCCCGTCGCAGACGAAAAGCCTCGGGCGCGCATCGCCAAGGAAATAGGCCACCTCCGCCGGGGTATAGGCGGTGTTCAACGGCAGAAACACCGCGCCCAGCGCCACCGCCGCCCCATAGCAGGCCAGCGCCTCGGGCGACTTGCCCACCTGCATCGCCACCCGGTCGCCCTTGACCACGCCCAGCGATTGCATGGCGCGCGCCATCCCCGCCACCAGATCCAGAAACACCGCCCCGCTTAGCCGCCGCCCATCCGGCAGGATCAGCAGATCGCCCCCCCGCCCCGCAAGTGGCGCGAAAAGCGCGTCGAACAGATGATTGGCCATGCCGTCTCCTCCTGCCTGCCCCTTTCTCTTCGCATGGCCGCCCCCCCGCCCTCAAGCCACCGAGGGCATCGAATCTTCGCCTGCGAGCGGCCGTCATGGACGATCGGCTTTTCCTCTCTTGTGTCGATCTGGCTATTTTTTGTGCAATCCCGCCGCGAAAAACGACGCTTCGTTCATCCCGATTTTCAGAACACTCCACCCTAGGAAGAGTGACCTTATCCAAAAGTATAATTTACCATCTTGCGACTCTCCAGCTCGGCAGTTTTCGTTCCGCTGGCATTCATCTTCTGGTAACGGATTCGTGTTGGGCGTGGGTTGCCCGGCTGCCGTCCATATGGCCGGTGCGTAAGTGGTGGTGTGGTTTCAAGCTGCGAATGGCTCTTTCGGTGCCACAGGGGCAGGATCCTTTGTCGGGTCTCTGCCTTGGTCCGAAACTGTGCATTCGGCATGTCCGTCCTCTGGCGGACCCGACAACTCCTCCCCTGACGCCCGGCCGAGATCAGATCATCGGCCTACCGGCCAGCAGGGAGAAGCAGTATGTCCATCGTCAAGTGGTTCGGTTCCTTCGCCAACGGCGCAGCCTCGGCCTTCGGCTCAACGGGCGCGACCCTGTCGCAGATCACCTTGGGCACGCCGATCACAGCCGCCGAGCTGGAGAATGTCGATGTCTTTGTCTTTGGCAGTGGCAATCCCAATGGCAATGGCGATGCACTTTCGGCTTCCGAAATCTCTGCCATCAAGGCCTTTGTCGAAGCCGGTGGCAAGCTGATCGTTGTCGGTGAGGTTAGCTTTTTTCCCACCATAAACAACGAAGGCAAAAGCCTTCTTGGCGGCGTTGGGGCCAGTGCGCGGCTGTCCAGCAACAACCTCAGCGGTGCTGCCACCTTTGGTGACACGCTCTACAACACCAATGCGGGTCTTGTCGGCAAATCCTTCGAACTAAGCTCCGGATCAACCGTTGCGGCCAATGGCGCCACGGCTCTTGCCACGCTGTCCGGCGGCACAGCCGTCCTCACGGTCGAGGGGGTGGGCTCGAACGGTGGCCAAGTCTTCGTCCTGTCGGACAACATCAGTCCCGGCAAGGATTTCGCCCTGTCCATGTTGCCGGATTCCGCGCCCTCCCTGCCCGCTGATGCCACCATTGACTATGCTGAAAATCAGACGACACCCGTCTACGACGCCGCCGCCACCGATGACCGCAGCAGCGAGGGCAACGGCCTGACCTATTCCATCCTCGATGGCGGCGATGGCGCGAAATTCGCCATTGATCCGGATACGGGCAAGCTCACCTTCCTCTCTGCCCCGGATTTCGAAGCGCCGACCGATTCCGATGCCAACAACAGCTATGTCGTCACCATCCGCGCGCAGGATGCCGCCGGGCAGACGGATGACCAGACGATCACCGTGAATGTCACCGATGTGGATGACACCGCGCCGACCGGGCTTACGGCAACCTCGGGGATACAGATCCCCGTAGAGAGCGGATTCAACATTCGGGCCGCCATAGCCATAGACACCTTCGAGCGCTGGGATTGGCCGGCAATTGATGACCTTCTCGCGGGAGTCGGGGCCCTTAAGGTGTCCACGACCACGGCGACCACGCTGGACTTTTCGGGTTGGAATTTCCCGTTCGGGGACGCCGATTACTTCGCGCTCAAGGCGACGGGATTCGTTACCATTCCGGAAAGCGGGATCTGGACGTTCCAGACCTTTGCCAATGATGGCCTGCGCCTGCGGATCAACGGGCAAGAGGTTGATTTCAACTTCTCTACCACGCCGGGAACGGGGACACTGAACCTTGCGGCGGGGACATACGAAATCGAGGCCACCTATTTCGAGATCACCGGCGCCCAGGTTTTCTCCCTGAGCGCCAAGGGGCCGGGCGATAGCGACTTCACCCTTGTGAACGGGGCAGGAAGCTCACTTTCCGTCACCCAGTCCTTGCCGCTGGAAAACACCGTCCTCTTGAAGGAAGTCACTGAGGCCGGAACGATCATCGCCACCTTCTCGGCCACCGACAGCGATCCCAACCTCACCTATTCGCTCGTGCCGGGTGAGGGGTCCGAGGGGAATTCGCTGTTCTACATTTCGGACAATACCCTTCGCTACACCGGGCAGGGCGCCGATTATGAGACCGCGCCGAACCTTACCTTCCGCCTGCGCGTCACGGACAGCGCCGGTAACTGGACCGAAAAGGTCGTCAATGTCGGTGTCCTCGACATCGACGAAGCCCCGGTCAAATCCGGCACAATCAGCCTTGCCGCCGCTTTGGAAGACACCACCTATACCCTGTCCAAGGCCGATCTTCTGGCCGGATATTCCGACCCCGAGGGTGGCACGCTGTCCATCTCGGACCTGACGGTCAGCAATGGCACCGTGCAGGATCTGGGCAACGCGTTCCGCATCACGCCATCGGCGAACTTCAACGGCAATGTGACGCTGACCTTCTCGGTCAGCGATGGCACCAACACGCTGACGAACCAGACCACGACCCTGACCGTCACCCCCGTGCCGGACGCGCCGACCAGCAAGGACTATCTGATCCAGCCGAGCGAAGACAAAGTCCATGTCTTCAGCGCTTCCGATTTCCCCTTCAACGACTTCGACGATGCCGCAAGCGGTGCCCATGCCTTTGCCGGTGTCGTGATCGGCTCCCTTCCCGCCAACGGAACCGTGTCGCTGGATGGCGTGGCCGTCAAGGCAGGCCAATTCATCACCGCCGCCGACATCGCGGCCGGAAAGCTCACCTTCCTTGGCGCACTGGATTTCTTTGGCAATACCAGCCTGACCTTCCGCGTCCGCGACACGGCCGAAGTGGGCGCATGGGAAACGCGACTGTGGAGCGCCACCGCACCGACCGAACTGATCTCCGGCTGGTCGGGGTCGGGCTATCACAGCGGCATCGGGGCCTTTGCCCCCGGCGGCCAGCCCTTCTTGCCCAGCACAAGCGCGCTTGTCTTCATCGAAAAGGCGCACTTCGCCACCAGCACGATCAGCACCAATGACAACCAGACCGCCACGGCGGAAACCGGGGCGACCTACACGCTGAACTTCGATCAGATCAACGGCGTCGGTTATGGCAGCAGCGCCGTCACCGTGCGGATCTACGCCGGGGATATCCTGCTGCTGCAATCCACCACCGCCAGCATCGCCGACAGCACGCAGGCCGCACGCAGTTTCACCACGAACGCCACTGACGCCGATCTGACCGGCCTGAAACTGCGCGTCGTCTTTGAATCCGCAAGCGGGCTGACCTATCTGGACAACATCGTTCTGACCAAGGTCGGCGGCGATGGCGCGAACCTTCTGATCAACGGCGATTTCGGCAGCCGGGACTATGCCCCCGGCGCGAACGAAAGCCCACTCTACACACTCGCCATACAAGTTCAGCCCGTCAATGACGCGCCGATCATCACCTCGAATGGTGGCGGCGAAACGGCGGCGGTCTCTGTCGCCGAAAACACCACCGCCGTGACCACTGTCACCGTTTCCGATGACGGCGGCGCATCGCAGATCAGCTATATCCTGAAAGGGGATGACTTCGACCGTTTCACCATCAACAGCGCGACCGGCGCCCTCTCCTTCGTCTCTGCGCCGGATTTCGAAAATCCCGCCTCGCGTGATGGCGACAACACCTATTCGGTCATCGTCATCGCCGTCGACAATGGCAACCTTTACGATCAGCAGACGATCACCGTCACGGTCACCGATGTCGACGACACCCCGCCGCAAGTCGCCATCACGGCGGAACAGACCACGCTGTCAGAAGATGACACCAGCACCCTCCTGACCTTCACCTTCACCGAACCGGTTTCGGGCCTCGCCGTGGGCGATTTCACGGTTCAGGGCGGCACCCTGTCGGACCTGACGCAAAGCACCGAAAACCCGCTGGTCTGGACCGCGCTCCTGACCGGCAGTTCGGGGACGGATATCCAAACCTCCATCACCCTGACCATCGGGCAGGGTTTCACCGATGCCGCCGGAAATGCGGGCAGCATTACATCCGCCCCGTCCCTGACAATCGACACCACCGCCGATATCGGCGGCAACCTTGCCCTCACGCTCGACAGCCTCTCCGATGATGGCGTCCTTGACCCGGCCGATGCCCGCTTCTCCGTTGCGGGCCTTGATGCCGACGCCACCGCGACGCTGACCGTCACCTCCAGCGGTGGCGGCAGCTTTACGTTTGAGGGCATCACGGGGAACGGCGCCTTTACCCTGTCCGCCGATCTTTTCGCAGAACTGGCCAGCGGCACCCTGACGCTGACGCTGAACGTCACCGACAAATCCGGCAACACCGCCTCCAGCGAAAAGACCGCCACCTTCGACGTGACCCCGCCCGAAGTGACCACTGCGCTCTTCTCCGGTATGCTGTCCGATGACGGCGTCATCACCGATGCCGATGTGGCGGCGGGCAATCTCATCACCCTGTCGATCACCTTCTCCGAGGCGATGAACACCGCCGATCCCGAGGATATCCAGATCACCCTGCCCGAAAACTGCGGCCTGACCGAGACGGGAACCCGCCTCTGGAACGGCGACACCCTGACCATCACCTACGAACTCTCCGACACCGGGGTCGAGATCGGCGATCTCGCGATCTCCGTTGCAGGCGCGCGCGATGTCGTGGGCAACGTCATGGAACAGCAGACCGTCCAGTCCGGCAGTTCTGTTGATACGCGGAACCCCGAAGGCCATGCCGGCTCCTCCACCCGGGCCGAAGTGCCGGATGAACTGGCCGCAGGGCTTGCCGAAACGGAACTGGCGGTCTTCTCGCTGGCCGAAGGTGAAACCCTGCGCTTCGCCGCGGAAGGCAACCCCCATTCCGCCTTTGTGCTCGATGGCGGCCGGCTGCTGATCGGCGATGCCAGCGCGTTCGACTTCGAAACCCGGACCCAGCTTGTCGCAAGCCTGATCGTTTCGGATGCCGCAGGCAACGAAACCGCCTATGACTACACGATCAACCTGACGAACACGAACGACGCCCCGATCCTGCAGCCCGGCGGGCTGGCTCAGGTGACAGGCAAACTCGAAGAGGGTGCCACCCCCTCACGACAAGCGGCGTCATCCAGCTGCACGACGACGACACCGCCAATCGCCACACCGTCGTCGTTCGCAACCTCTCCACGACCCACGACGAATTCGTCGGTCTCTTCACCGCCGGGCTAAGCGACCTGCTCCGCGGCGATGGCGATGGCGCGGTGACATGGACCTACACCGTCGCCAGCGAGGCCCACCGCGCCATCGTGGAAAGTCTGGCCGAGGGCGAAACGCTGACCCAGACCTATCGGGTCACCCTGCGCGACAATGCGGCAGGCAATTCCAAGTCGATTGTGCAGATCATCACCATAACGATCACCGGCACAAACGATGCCCCCACCCTCAGCGGCACGGCAGAAGCCAGCCTGACGGATGGCGAGACGCTTCTCGCATCGGGCAGCCTGACGGTTGCCGATATCGACCTGACGGATACCGTCGACATCACGATCAGCGATGTCAGCCATGATGCCGCCGCCCTGCCCGCCGATCTGACCAAGGCCGATCTGCTGGCGATGCTGCAACTCGGCCCCGATGACGCCCTCGCCGAAACGCTGGAGGATCTGGCGGCAGATGGATCCGGCAGCGCCTTCGGCTGGACATTCTCCGCACCGAACGGCGCTTTCTCGTGGCTGGGTGCCGGCGCCAGTCTGGCCCTCACCTATACCCTCACCGCCACCGACAGCGCCGGTGCCACCGCCACCCATCCCGTCACCGTCACCATCACAGGCAGCAACGATGCCCCCGTCATCACGCTCGGCCTCGATCAGGCGGCCTCGGCCGCGCTTGACGAAACCGATGCCGGGCTGGTCGCGTCGGGCAGCTTCTCCGTTTCGGATATCGACGCCGGAGACAGTCTCGAACTCTCCATCTCGTTCCATGAAAGCACAGGGGCCACGGGCGGCCTGTCCGAGGACGATCTCGCCGCCATGATGACGGCCGCCCTTGCCGATGGGCTGGCGGAATGGACCTTCGACAGCGCCGACACCGCCTTCGATCACCTGACCGCAGGCGAAACCCTGACGCTTGTCTATGCCCTCGTCATCACCGATGCCGCGGGCGCAACCGCCCGGCAAGAGATGACGGTGACAATCACCGGCACCAATGACACGGCCATCATCGAAGGCGTGGCCAAAGGCAAGGTGACCGAAGACACCGGCCTTGAAGCCTCGGGCAAGCTGACCATCACCGATGCCGATACTGGCGAGGCGCTTTTCACGGCCATCCCCGCAAACTCCCTCGGCACCGCAGGACATGGCCAGTTCGCGATGGACGATCAGGGCAACTGGACCTACGCCCTCAACCCCGAAGATCCCGATGTGCAGGCCCTGCCCGCCGGGGAAACCCTCACGGATACGATCACCGTCACCTCCCTCGATGGCGGCACGTCACAGATCATCACCGTCACCATCACCGGCACGAATGATGGCGCAGCCATCGACGGCACATCCAAGGGCAGCATCGCCGAAGATGCCGTCGCCCCCTCTCCGGCACGCTGACCATCACCGACATCGACACCGGCGAGGCGGTCTTCACCCCGATTGCCGAAGGCACAGAAGGCGATGGCGGCTATGGCAGCTTTGCCCTGGCCGAAGATGGCACTTGGACCTATGAGATCGACAATTCCCTTGCCGCCGTTCAGGCGCTCGGTCTGGGCAAAACGCTGACCGACAGCCTGACCGTCACCTCGGCGGATGGATCGGCAAGCGTCACGCTGACGGTCACCATCACCGGCACGGATGACGCCCCCGAAATCACCGTGGGCACTGCGGAAACCGGCGAAGGCAGCGTCTATCTGGTCGATGACAGCGGCCTTCTCACCGGCCCGGCAGGGCCCGATGTCCTGCGGCTGCATCTGCTGTCCGCCGCGCCAGACGACGCCCCTGCAACCGATCTCTATCTGACGCAGATCACCGAAACCGATACTGCCGATGTCTACGGCATCGACGGCATCACCGTCTCGCTCGGCGATGGCGTCCTGCCCAAAGGCTATTTCGACAGCTTCGACAGCGAAACCATCCTCGCCGCCATCACCATCGACGCGGCCGGCATCATCAGCCTTGATCGCAACAGCGCCTTCCTCGATGCCTTGGGCGAAGGCGACGCCCTCGACCTGATCATCGCCTTCGATCTTGTAGAAACCCATCCGGATGGCAGCACCACGCTCCATCCGCAACAGACCACCCTGCGCATCACCGGCAGCAACGACGCCCCGCAGATCATCGACGACAGCGATATCGCCAAGACAGTCACGGAACTCGCCGCAACCGATGCGGGCCACAACCTGCCCCGGCCCACGGTCGAAGGGTCGATCCTCTTCAATGATCCCGACCTCACCGACAGGGGCCTGCACGAAGTCACGGTCACCCCGATCACAGCCGAAGGCACGCCGGATGAAACCGCCTATCTCGGCACCTTCACCGCCGGCTACCTCGACATCGGCAGCGGCCCCGATGGCCATGGAGAGATCTGGTACAAGTTCGATCTCGACGATGCCGAAATCGACGCCCTGCGCGAAGGCGAAAGCTGTTGATTTCCGTTAGGAACTGAGCCGTTGGGCTAGGTAATTTCCACTGAGAATTGAGCCATGTGACCATCCTCCCGGAGCGCTGAGCGACGGGGGCAACGGAGTGATCCACATGGGGCTTTTGAATATCATCCGGCGTATGCATCTGCGCGAGCAGCTGTCGATCCGCGAGATCTCTCGTCGGACTGGGCTGTCACGCAACACCATCGCCAAGTATCTGGCATCCAATGCGATTGAGCCAAAGTTCGCGACGCCGGAGCGAGCCAGCAAGCTCGATCCTTTCGCGGAGAAGCTGGAGGCTTGGCTGAAGACGGAGGCCAGCAAGTCGCGCAAGCTGCGTCGAACGTTGCGGCAGATGCATGCTGATCTCGTCAGTCTTGGCTACAGCGGGTCTTACAGTCGCGTTGCAGCCTTTGCCCGAACGTGGCGGGATGACCGGCATCGGCAACAGCAGACCACAGGACGGGGAACATTTGTCCCACTGACGTTCAGTCCCGGGGAGGCCTTCCAGTTCGACTGGAGTGAAGATCATGCGATCGTCGGTGGCGAGCGTCTGAAGCTTCAGATGGCCCATATCAAGCTCGCACATAGTCGAGCGTTCCTGCTGCGCGCCTACCGCTTGCAGACCCACGAGATGCTCTTCGATGCGCATTGGCACGCCTTCCGCGTCTTTGGCGGTGTGCCGGGTCGCGGGATCTATGACAACATGCGCACGGCGGTAGATCGTGTCGGCAAGGGGAAGGAGCGGCAGGTCAATCTGCGCTTCCTCGCCATGACCAACCACTATGTCTTCGAACCTGAGTTCTGCAATCCGGCGGCAGGCTGGGAGAAGGGGCAAGTTGAGAAGAACGTCCGCGACTCCCGGCATCAGCTTCTGCACCGGATGCCCAACTTCCCCGATCTTGATGCGCTGAACGTCTGGTTGGAGCTCGAATGTCAGGATCTGTGGCGGGAGACGCAACACGGCACATTGCCGGGCACGATCGCCGAGGTCTGGGCAAGGGAGCAGCCTACCTTCATGCCCTTGCCGGTGGCATTCGACGGCTTTGTCGAGATGACCAAGCGCGTCTCTCCGACCTGCCTGATCCACTTTGAGCGCAATCGCTACAGTGTTCCGGCCTCATTTGCCAACCGCCCCGTCAGCCTGCGCATCTATCCGGATCGGCTTGTGGTTGCCGCTGAAGGACGGGTTCTCTGCGAGCATGCCCGCGTGATTCAACGCAGCCACGCACTGCCACCTCAGACCGTCTATGATTGGCGGCATTATCTGGCTGTCCTGCAGCGCAAGCCGGGCGCTCTCAGGAATGGTGCGCCCTTTGTTGATTTGCCCGACGCGTTCAAGAGGCTGCAGAATCATTTGCTGAGAAGGCCGGGAGGTGACCGGGAGATGGTCGATATCCTCGCCCTGGTGCTGCACCATGACGAACAGGCAGTTCTGACCTCCGTCGAGTTCGCCTTGGCTGAAGGTGTGCCAACCAAAATGCATGTGCTGAACATCCTGCATCGTCTGGTTGATGCGACGCCCACGGACACCCCTGACTTCGATACGCCGCCAGCCTTGGCGCTGCGCTGTGAACCCAAGGCAAATGTCGAACGATATGACGGGCTGCGTTCGCAGATCGCAGGAGGTGGCCATGCGTCATGATCCTGCAACCGGCGCCATCGTCATCATGCTGCGCAGCTTGAAGATGCACGGCATGGCGCAAGCCGTCACTGATCTGATCGAACAGGGCGCGCCAGCCTTCGAGGCTGCGGTTCCCATGCTCTCGCAACTCTTGAAGGCGGAACTGGCGGAACGCGAAGTCCGTTCGATCGCCTATCACATGAAGGTCGCGCGCTTCCCGGCCTACAAGGATCTCTCGGGATTCGATTTTGCCAACAGCGAGATCAGTGAAGCCAGCGTGCGCCAACTTCATCGCTGCGACTTCATGGATGCGGCCCAGAACATCGTTCTGATTGGCGGTCCCGGCACCGGCAAAACCCATGTCGCAACCGCGCTTGGAATCCAGGCCATCGAGCATCATCGGCGCAAGGTGCGGTTCTTCTCCACGATCGAGCTGGTCAATGCCCTCGAACAGGAGAAAGCCAAAGGCAAAGCCGGGCAGATTGCAGACAGCCTGACCCGCCTCGATCTCGTGATCCTTGATGAGCTCGGCTACCTACCGTTCAGCGCCTCGGGGGGAGCCTTGCTCTTCCACCTCCTGAGCAAACTCTACGAGCGCACCAGCGTCGCCATCACGACCAACCTCAGCTTCAGTGAATGGTCCTCGGTCTTCGGTGACGCCAAGATGACCACAGCGCTGCTCGATCGGCTGACCCACCGATGCCACATCCTCGAGACCGGCAATGACAGCTTCCGCTTCAAAGCAAGCTCCGCAACCGCAACGCAGACAAGAAAGGAAACAAACCGTGCCTTGACCCAAGCTTGAGCCAAATTCCATAAACAGAGGTGGCTCACTTCTCGATGGAAATCCCGGCTCAGTTCAGGATGGAAATCAACAAATGGAGGTCTTGGCGACGACGATCTGATCGTCGGCGGCGCGGATACGGCCATCGGCGGCACGGGTGACGATGTCTTCACCGTGGACAACTCGGATCCTGATCTCGCGGCCTCCATCTTCGGTGGCAGCGACGGCACCTCCGGCAATGCCGATGACGCGTCGAATGGCGATGCAGGCGATCTTCTGGATCTGTCCGCGGGCACCACGGCGCAAACCGTCACCTACGACGCGAACCCGGAAAACGGCAACGTCAACGGGCTGGATGCCGACGCGGGCAGCGACCTCGTCTTCGTCGATATCGAACGCGTCCTCACCGGCAGCGCGGGCGACACCGTCCTCGGGGCCGGGGCCAACGGGCCGATCAACATCGGAACCGGGTCGGGCAACGATACCATCACGGCCGGTTCCGGCAATGACACCATCGACGCCGGGGCTGACAATGACTCGGTCCTCGGCAATGGCGGCAACGACAGCATCCTTGCCGGGGGCGGGGACGATACCGTCGACGGCGGCGCCGGGGATGACACGGTCGAAGGCGGAACGGGCGATGACCTGCTCCTCGGACAGGGCGGGGATGACCTGCTCGATGGTGGCGATGGCGACGACACGCTCAATGGCGGGGCCGGTGACGACACGCTGCTCGGCGGGCTTGGCGACGACAGCCTCATCGGCGGCGATGGCGCGGACTCCCTCACCGGCAATGAAGGCCGCGATACCCTGCAGGGCGGTGCCGACACGCTCGACGGCGGCGATGACGCCGACGATCTTCAGGGCGGCAGCGGCAACGACTCCATCCTCGCCGGGTCCGGCGATGACCTTGCCGAAGCCAATGAAGGCGACGACACGGTCGAAGGTGGCGATGGCGACGACACGCTTCTCGGCAATGCCGGCAACGACGTTCTCGATGGCGGTCAGGGCGCTGACAGCCTGATCGGCGGCGATGGGCGGGATTCCGTCACTGGCGGCGAAGGGGATGACATCATCAACACCCGCGCCACGGCCGCCATCCCGGATGAGGCAGGTCCGTTCTCGGATACGGCCCCGGATGACGACCGCGACACCGTCTTCGGCGGAAACGGCAATGACAACGTGCTGACCGGCGATGACGCCGACCTCATCTATGGCGGCGATGGCAATGACTCGCTCGATGCCGGCGTGGATGATGACGAAATCTACGGCGGTAGCGGCGATGACACGGTCCTCGGCGATGAAGGCGATGATCTGATTGATGGCGGCGACGGCAACGATCTGCTCTATGGCGGTCGCGAAGTCCTGACAGCGGTCGATCTTCCGAATGACGGCAGCGATCCGCTTCCCGCCAACAACGAAGACACGATCACCGGCGGCGACGGCGATGACACCATCTACGGCCGGGACGATAACGACGTCCTGTCGGGCGATGCCGGGAACGATGTCATCTTCGGTGGCTTCGACAACGACACCATCGACGGCGGCGACGACAATGACTCGCTCGTCGGCGACGAAGGCGATGACTCGCTGATCGGCGGCGCGGGCAACGACACCCTGCAGGGTGGCGCAGGCCGCGACACGCTGCGCGGCGGGGCCGGGGCCGATGTCATGGTCGGTGGCATCGGGGCGGATGTCTTCACCATCGAAGGCGCAGACACGATCACCGACTTCGACACCACCACAGGCATCCAGGGCACCGATGGCGCGCCGCAGGATGACAACGACTTCGTCGATCTGTCCTCCTTCTACAACGACGCCAACCTTGCCCTCTGGAACGCCGCCAATCCGGGCCAGACCTACAGCAACCCGCTGGAATGGCTGCGCGCCGATCAGGCCGATGGCATCCTGCAATCTGCGAATGGTCTGCGGCTCCAGAATGGTGGCGCTGCGGTGGCCGGCGATCAGCTCAGCACCGAGAATACCGGTGTTGTCTGCTTCGTCCGCGGCACCCGCATCCTGACGGCCGAAGGCGAAATGGCGATCGAGGATCTGGCCTCCGGCGATCTGGTTCTGACCATGGATCATGGCTATCAGCCGATCCGCTGGATCGGGTCCAGCATCGTCGAAGGCAAGGGACGCTTCGCCCCGATCGTGATCGAGGCCGGCACCCTCGGCAATGCGCGCAAGCTCGCGGTTTCCCCGCAGCACCGCATGTTGCTGGCGGGCTGGCAGGCGGAACTGCTCTTCGACGAGCCCGAGGTTCTGGTGGCGGCCAAGCTCCTGGTCAACGACCAGACGATCCGCACCGAAGAGCAGGCCGAAGTGGAATATTTCCACATGCTCTTCGACACGCATGAGATCGTCTATGCCGAAGGCGCGCCCTCGGAAAGCTTCCACCCCGGTCACGTCGGTTGGGGTGCGCTGGCCGAAGCCGCCCGGGAAGAGATCCTTTCCCTCTTCCCGCAACTCGAAGCGATGGACTTCTCGGTCTACGGCCCCTCGGCGCGGCGCAGCCTGACCGCGCCTGAGGCCCGCGTCGCCCGCGACACGATCATCGGGGACAGCACCCCCCGCGCGGCCGAATAGGGCGTGACCTTCTCAGAATGATCGGGGGCCGCAAATGCGGCCCCCGGAATCCCTCACCCTCGTCCCGTTGCAAGGAATGACCCGGCCCTTGCCCCTTTCCTGCCCCTTTTTCGGGCAATCCTGACATCCTCCCGGGCTTCATCCAGATCTCTGCCCGTCCAGACACGACAGGAGAAACCAATGCAACTTGGCCTTGCCCTTTTGGAAAAGCTCGGGCTCTTCGCCCATAAGTCGGCCCATGTCGATCCGCATTTCGATCAGCGCCTGCAACGCATCGGTGCCCGTGAAATGCTGCGCGAGGCTCAATCCGGTGCTGCAGCATCGGCAGCAGCGGCGCAGGCCCTCAGAAATCAACCCTCACCCCGGGAAGTCTGAGTTCGGTCACCAGATCGCGCACTTCCTGCCGCGCGGCGATGTTGGACAGGTTCAACTGATCCACCCCCGTATCGCGCAGATCCAGCAGAGTCAGACCGCGCGGAAACAACTCGCGAAAAATCACGCGTTCCGAAAAGCCGGGCGCCACGCGGAACCCGATCCGGCGTGAAAGTTCCTCCAGCGCCGCGCCCACCTTCTTCTTGTTGTGCATCTGCTGCGCGCCCAGACGGTTACGCAGCACAATCCAGTCGATCGGCTTCAGCCCCGCCTGCGCGCGCAGCTGCCGTGCGTTCCAGACCATCTCGGAATAGATCGACGGCCCCTTCACACGCCCCGTCTCCGGATCCACCCGCGCCAGCAGGTCGAAATCCACGAAACTGTCATTGAGCGGCGTGATCAGCGTATCCGCCAGCGAATGCGCCACCTGTGACAGCCGCGTATGCGATCCCGGGCAGTCGATCACGATGAAATCCGAAACCGGCTCCAGCGCCGCCACAGCCGCCGCCAGACGCGCATCAAAGGCGTTCTCGCCGGGCTGCATGGCATCGGCAGGCACTTCCGGCAATTCGCGGTAATCCGGGCTCGGCAGGCTCAGCCCCGTCCGCGCCATATAGGCCCGGCGGTTCTCGACATAGCGCCCGAAACTCCGCTGCCGCAGGTCAAGGTCCAGCGCCCCCACCCGGAACCCCAGCCGCGCCAGCGCGGTGCCCACATGCATGCAGGTGGTCGATTTCCCCGACCCGCCCTTTTCGTTCCCCACGACGATGATATGCGCCATAGACCGATCCCCCAAGGCAACTGACACGCCCCGCGCGGCAACCACGGTGCGAAACAGGGATAAGGCCCAGTTGGCGGAAATCCGCAAGCCCTTCTGTCACCCCCGCAACGGAAAACGCCGCCCTGTGGGGGCGGCGTTCCATCTCTGCACGGCAGTCGGAATCAGAAGCCCAGACCGGCGTACTTGTTCTTGAACTTCGACACGCGGCCGCCGGTGTCCATCAGCTTGGCCGACTGGCCGGTCCAGGCCGGATGCGCCAGCGGGTCAATGTCCAGCGCCATCTGCTCGCCTTCCTTGCCCCAGGTGGTGCGGGTCTGGAAGGTGGTGCCGTCGGTCATCTTGACCGTGATCATGTGATAGTCGGGGTGGATGCCCTTTTTCATCGGTCCGGCTCCTTACTCGGCTTTTTCTTTGTAGTTCGTCACTTCAGCGATCCGGGCCGATTTGCCACGACGCGAACGCAGGTAATACAGCTTCGCACGGCGCACGCGGCCACGACGGACGACCTCGATCGAATCGATGTTCGTGGAATACAGCGGGAACACACGCTCCACGCCTTCCCCGAAGGAAATCTTGCGAACGGTGAACGAGGCCGAGATGGTCAGCCCGCCCTTGCGGCCGATGCAGACGCCTTCATACATCTGCACGCGCGAGCGCGACCCTTCGGTCACCTTATAGCCGACGCGGATGGTGTCGCCGGCCTTGAAATCCGGGATGGTCTTGTTCAGGGCGGCGATCTGCTCCGCCTCGATCTGCGCGATCAGGTTCATGCGCAATCCTTTCTATGCTCACGGTATGCCCGTGAAGGTGATGCCGCCCCAGAGCTCTCGGTCCTCGTCCGGGTCCGTCCCCAAGGGGACGCCCGCCAGAGATGCAGGCCTGCTTTTGATGCCGCCTCCCCTGCCCGGTTCCTGCCGAAGAAAGCAGAAGGCAAAAGGAATCGCACCCGGATGACGAAACCGCCCCGGATCGGGCGCGTATAGGGGCGAATGGCCCTTGCGGTCAAGGGCGGAAGCGCATTGAACGGCCCCCTCGACTGCATCCTCGCAAGGATGCACGTAGGGCGGGGTTCACCCCGCCATGAAGGGGTTCACCCCTTCCGCCTCTCCCACAAATCCGGCCGCCGCTCCTGCGTCAGCCGCTCCCGCTCCGCGCGCCGCCACTTCTCGATCTCACCGTGATGCCCACTCATCAGCACCGGCGGGATCTCCCGCCCTTCCCAGACCGCAGGCCGCGTATACTGCGGATGCTCCAGAAGCCCGTCCGAGAAACTCTCCTCCTCGGTGCTCGCCGCATTGCCCAGCACATTCGGCAACAGCCGCACCGTCGCGTCGATCATCGCCTGCGCCGCGATCTCGCCCCCGGTCAGGACGAAATCCCCAAGGCTGACCTCCTCGATCCCCCAGTGATCCAGCACCCGCTGATCCACCCCCTCGAACCGACCACACAGCACCGTCAGCCCCTCGGCCGCCGCCCAATCCCGCGCCATCGCCTGATCGAACCGCCGCCCGCGGGGCGAAAGATAGACCACCGGCCACCGCCCCCGGTCCACCGGCGCGCCGCTCATCGCCTGCCGCAGCGCGCGATGCACCACATCGGCCCGCAGCACCATCCCCGCGCCCCCGCCCGCAGGCGTGTCATCCACATTCCGATGCTTGCCCTCGCCAAAGGTCCGCAGGTCCAGCGTCTCCAGCCGCCACAGCCCCTGATCCAGCGCCTTCCCCGTCAGCGACAGACCCAGCACGCCGGGAAAGGCCTCGGGAAACAGCGTCACGATCCGCGCCTCCCACGCGCCCTTCACGCGGCGCGGTTCCTCCATCAGGTCGCGCGGCTGCAGACTGACCTGCACCTTCAGGCGGCCATGCGATTTCGGCGCGTCCTCGGTCATTCCAGACCTTCCGGCATGTCCACCACGATCCGCCCAGCCGCCAGATCGACGGTCGGCACCACGGCCAGGGTGAAGGGCACCAGCAGCGCCGTCTTCATCCCCGGCCCAAGGATTTCCAGCATGTCGCCCGCGCCGTGATTATGCACCGCCTGCACCCGGCCAATCTCCGCCCCGCCGGTATCCTGCGCGACCAGACCAATCAGGTCAGCGTGATAGAATTCGTCATCCGGCAGCGAAGGCAGGCGGTCCCGATCCGCGAAAAGCTGCACGCCCTTCAACGCATCGGCCTGTTCCTTGGTGGCCACACCCGACAGGCGCGCCCCAACCCCGCCCGAGACAGCGCCCCGCGTCAACTTCACCGTGAAGGATCGCGTTCCATCCTCGGTCCACACGGGGCCATAGGCGGCAATCGCCTCCGGCTCCGTGCAAAAGCTTTTCAGCCGCACCTCGCCCTGCACGCCGAAAGACCCGGCGATGGCACCGACACAGATGCGGTCAGGTCGCGTCATGGTCATTCACCCGGCTGCAGGTTCTGGAAAAAGGGGGTCCGGGGGGCCGCATGGGCGGCCCCGGCCTTCGGTCTTATTCTTCCGCCGGGGCTGCCGAACGGGCGGCCTTCTTCGCAGCGCGCTCGGCCATCTGCTTGCCCGGCACGGCGGATTTCGGGTTGTTGCGCGCCTTCTTCGGCAGCACGCCGGCGGCTTCCAGCATCCGCGCGATCCGGTCGGTCGGCTGCGCGCCCTGGCCCAGCCAATGCTTGATGCGGTCCATGTCCATCTTCACACGGTTCTCGTCATCCTTGGCGAGCAGCGGGTTATAGGTGCCCAGCTTTTCCAGGAAACGCCCGTCGCGCGGCATGCGCGAGTCGGACGCGACGATGGAATAATGCGGGCGCTTCTTGGAACCGCCACGGGCAAGCCGGATCTTCATAGCCATTTCAGTCTTCTCCTTGGTTTCGTAGGGTGTGCGGTCCCCGCGCACCCTTATGGGTTATTTCTGCAGTTTCTCGTGATGCCTGATGACTTCGCTGATGATGAAGGTCAGGAATTTCTTCGCCAGATCGGGGTCCAGATCGGCCTCCTTGGCCAGCTGCTCCAGCCGCGCCATCTGCCGCTCCTCGCGCGCCGGATCGCTGGGCGGCAGGTCATGCGCCGCCTTCAGCCGCCCCACCGCCTGCGTATGCTTGAACCGCTCGGCCAGCGTATAGACAAGGATCGCATCCAGCCGGTCGATCGACTGGCGATGCTCCTTCAGGATCTCGGCGGCACGTTGGGCGGCGTCGGTCATGCGGTCCTCAGGCTGTCAGGGGCGGGATGACGGAAGACAAGGCAGGGCGGCGCGCCGATGGATCGCGCCTCGGGATCGACCTGCGCGCCAAGACGCAGCGCCAGCGCGCGCGAACGGGCATTGCCCTCGGCGATATAGGAAACGGCGGTGGGCCAGCCCAGACGGCGATAGGCAAAGTCGCGGGCCGCCGACGCGGCCTCGAAGGCAAACCCCTTGCCCTCGGCGGCAGGGTTCCAGACCGACCAGCTGATTTCCTTCTCCGGCCATGTCTCGGGCATCCACGGCCCCGTCGCGCCCAGCGGCGTTGCATCGCCCTTGGCGTGGAACACGAACATCCCGAAGCCGCGCGCGACCCAATGCCCGATGATGTGGCAGAAGCCGCGCCACGAGTTGGACAGGTCATACTCCCCCGTCCGCACGAACTGCCCCCGTTCAGACGCAATGAAGGACCGGAAGGCAGGCCAATCCCCCGCCTCCGGCGCGCGCAGCACCAGACGTTCCGTCTCGATCACCGGGGTGCCCGCCAGCGCGATCATGCCACCCCCCGCAGATCATGCACGATCACCACATCGCCCGGGTCGATCCCCGGCCGCGCAGGATCAATCCGCCCACCCAGCCGCAGGCCCAGCGCGATGGATCGCGCGTTGCCCGGGTCGATGATGTTCGTGATCTCGTCCCAGCCGAAGCTGCGCCGCACCCAGCCCATCACCGCCCGCGCCGCCTCGGCGGCGTAACCCCGCCCCTCGGCCTCGGGCAGCACGAACCAGCCCAGCTCCGCCTCGGGGTAATCCTCGGCCTGATAGATGCCCACCTCGCCGACATAGGCCCCGCCCGCCTCAACGGTGAAGGGCCCATAGCCCCGCAGCGGCCACAGCCCCACCTCCGACGCCCAGATCCGCCACGCCTCCACGCGCGACAGCGGCCCGCCCTCCCAGACCGCCCGGTCCGAGGCATAGAAGGCCGCCCGATGCTCGAAATCGCCAAGCACAGGCATCCTCAGCGTCAACCGCTCCGTATGAAGGGTGGGCGCCAGCATCACTTCTTCTTCATCAGCCCCGACAGGCCCGAAGGCAGGCTCATCCCGCGCGGCATGCCGGGGAAACCCCCGCCCTGCCCAAGACCCTGCTTCATCCCCCGCGCCGCCTCTTCCAACTGCTCGGGCGTCATCTTGCTGGGATCGGGCAGCCCCCCCTTGCCCAGCATCTGGCGCATGGCTTGCTTCATCATGCCGCCCTTGCCCATCTTCTTCATCATCTCGGCCATCTGCTTGTGCTGTTTCAGCAGACGGTTCAGATCGGCCACGTCCAGCCCCGCCCCCGCCGCGATCCGCTTCTTCCGGCTCGCCTGCAACAGATCGGGATTCGCGCGTTCCTTCTTCGTCATCGACTGGATCAGCGCGATCTGCCGCTTCAGCATCTTGTCATCCAGCCCCGCCTCGGCGGCGGCGGCCTGCATCTTGCCCATGCCGGGCAGCATGCCCATCAGGCCCTGCATGCCCCCCATCTTGATCATCTGCTCAAGCTGCATCTTCAGGTCGTTCATGTTGAACAAACCCTTGGCGAACCGCTTCGCCATCCGCTCGGCCTGCTCGGCCTCAAAGGTCTCCTGCGCCTTCTCGACCAGCGCGACGATGTCGCCCATCCCAAGGATGCGCCCCGCCACGCGGTCCGCCTCAAAGGTCTCCAGCGCGTCCATCTTCTCGCCCAGACCGACGAAGCGGATGGGCTTGCCGGTAATGGCCCGCATCGACAGCGCCGCACCGCCGCGCCCGTCGCCATCCATCCGCGTCAGGACAACGCCCGAAATCCCGACCTTCCCGTCGAACTCGGTCGCCACATTCACCGCATCCTGCCCCGTCAGGCCATCGACAACCAGCAGCACCTCGCGCGGCTGGGCGATGTCGCGCACCGCCTGCACCTCGTCCATCAGCACTTCGTCGATATGCAGACGACCGGCGGTATCCAGAAACAGCACATCATAGCCGCCCAGATTGGCCTGCGTCTTGGCGCGCTTGGCGATCTGCCCCGCGCTTTCGCCCTTCACGATGGGCAGGCTGTCCACGCCGATCTGCCCGGCCAGAATCGCCAACTGCTCCATCGCCGCCGGGCGGTTGGTATCCAGCGAGGCCAGCAGAACCCGTTTGCCGTTCCGCTCCTTCAACCGCTTGGCCAGCTTCGCCGTGGTCGTCGTCTTCCCCGACCCCTGCAAACCCACCATCAGGATCGTCGCAGGCGGATTGTCGATCTTCAGCGCATCTGCAGGCCCCTCGCCCTGCAACACGCGGATCAGCTCGTCATGGACGATCTTCACCACCATCTGCCCCGGCGTGACCGACTTCGTCACCGCCACGCCCGTGGCCTTGTCCTGCACCCGCTTGATGAAGTCGCGCGCAACGGGCAGCGAAACATCCGCCTCCAACAGCGCCACCCGCACCTCGCGCAGCGCCGCGATCACATCTGCCTCGGTCAGCGCCCCCGCCTTGGTCAGACGGTCGAACACGCCACCAAGGCGTTCTGACAGGCTCTCGAACATGGCGACCCTCCGGGTTCGTTGCGATCTGCCGGATATGGGCATCCGGCGGCGGGAATGCACCTGCAAAGCGGAACGGCACCCGTGGGCGCAACGCGCTGACGGATGGCGATCCCCGCAAATGCGACGGGACCGGAAGCAAGGGCCTCCGGGGATTGACAGGGGCGATACGCCTCTCCCCGGCCCGAGTCAACCCTTCCACCCCCCGGCCCGCCGCCCCTGCCGAGGCAACGCACGGAAATGTCGCTTGCATTCCCCCGCGCAGCAAAGCCAGATTGCGGCAAATCTGTTCAGGGCTGCACAATCATGGGCATCGAAACCTGGGATGAAATCCGAACCGCCTTTCAGGTGGCCCGCCTCGGCACGGTCTCCGGCGCGGCCGAGGTTCTGGGCGTCCACCACGCCACCGTGATCCGCCATATCGACGCGCTGGAAAAACGGCTGGGCACCCGGCTTTTCCAACGCCATGCCCGCGGCTACACCCCAACCGAGGCCGGGCAGGACCTGCTCACCGTGGCCCAGACCACGGATGAACAATTCGCCCAACTCGCCAGCCGCATCAAAGGGCTCGGCGAAACCGTCTCGGGCGAGCTGGTGGTCACCTCCATCGCCGGGATGTCGGATCTGCTGGTCCCGGTCCTGTCGCAATTCCAGACGCAATATCCCGGCATCCTGCTGCGCTTCCTTACCGATATGCGGGTCTTCCGCCTCGATTACGGCGAGGCGCATGTCGCCATCCGCGCCGGGGCCGCCCCCGAGGAACCCGATAACGTCGTCCGCCCCCTCGCCCGCATCCGCACCGGCCTCTACGCCTCGCGCGGCTATGCCGAACGCAACGGCCTTCCCGCGACCGAGGCCGATTTCCCCGCCCACCGCTTCATCACGACCGATGCCTCCGACAGCCGCGCCCCCTTCCACCGCTGGATGCGCGACCGCGTGCCCGCCGACCGGCTCACCTTCCGCGCCACCGAACTGGCCTCCTTCGAGGCAGCCATCCGCGCGGGCCTCGGCATCGGCTTCATGGCCGCCTACAAGGCCAGCCGCGATCCCGATCTGATCGAGGTGATGCCCCCGATCCCGGAATGGGATGCCCCCCTCTGGCTCGTGACCCATGTCGATCTGCACCGCACCCGCAAGGTGCAGGCCTTCCTCTCCGTCCTGAAAGAGGCGGCAAAGGACTGGGATCTTTGACCCTGACCGAAGGCCGGCGCGGGCATCTCGCGATGCTCGCCTTCTCGGCCCTCGTGGCGGGCTCCTTCAGTCTGGGCGCCATGGCCGCGCCCCTGATCGACCCGCTCGCGCTGACCGCGCTGCGCTTCCTGCTTGCCGGCGCGCTGGTCGGCGCCGCGGCCTTTGCCACCACCGGCATCCGGCGCGGCGCCCTGCAGGCGCCCTGGCGCTATGGCGTCCTCGGCGCGCTCCTCTCGGCCTATTTCGTGCTGATGTTCGAAGGCTTGAAGACCGCCGAACCCGTCTCTGCCGCCGCCGTCTTCACCCTGACACCGCTGATGGCCGCGGGCTTCGGCTGGCTCACCCTGCGCCAGCGCCTCACCGCCCGTATGTCCATAGCCCTCGCCATCGGCGCGGCGGGCGCGCTCTGGGTCATTTTCCGCGCCGATTTGGGCAAGCTCCTGTCGTTCCATATCGGCCGGGGCGAGGTGATCTATTTCGCGGGCTGCGTGACACATGCCCTCTACGCGCCGCTGGTGCGCAAGCTGAACCGCGGCGAACCCGCCGTCGTCTTCACCTTCGGCATGATGATCGCGGGCTGGCTCATGCTCACCGCCGCGGGCCTGCCCGCCATCCGCGCCACGGCATGGGCCGCCCTCCCGCCCATCGTCTGGATCACGCTTCTCTACACCGCGATTTTCGCCTCCGCCGCGACCTTCGTGCTGCTGCAATACGCCACCATGCGCCTGCCCGCGGCCAAGGTCATGGCCTATACCTACCTTGTCCCCTCCTGGGTGATCCTGTGGGAAATCACCATAGGCCGCACGGCTCCCCCGGCCCTCGTCCTTGTCGGCGTGGCACTCTCGGTCCTCGCCCTCGCCCTCCTGCTCAAGGACGAGGCGTGACACAGCCCACCCCGAACAACCCTCCCCCTTCATCTTGGCCCAAATACCCCGGGGGTCCGGGGGTGGAACCCCCGGCAACCGAGCCGGACGCGCGGCACGCGCGGAAGGCGAGACAAAAGACTTGCGGGGTTGGCCTTGGCCAGCCCCGCTCCGCCTGATTACCGCAATTCCTCGGGCAGCAGCGCCTCGGGCATGTTCTGGTAACTGACCGGCCGCAGCCAGCGGCGGATCGCCATCGTCCCCACGCTGGTCGCGCCGAAATTGGTGGATGCCGGATAGGGCCCGCCATGCACCATCGCCTCGCAGACCTCCACCCCCGTGGGGAAGCCGTTCGCCAGCACCCGCCCCGCCTTCCGCTCCAGCACCGGCATCAGCCGCCGCGCCAGTTCGGTATCGCCCGCCTCCATCTGCAGCGTGCAAGTCAACTGTCCCTCCAGCGACCGCGCCACCGCCTCCATCTCGGCGACATCCGCCACCCGCACGATCACGCCCAGCGGGCCGAACACCTCATGCCCCAGCACCGCATTGGCCAGCCAATCCGCCCCCGACACCTCAAAGACGTAAGGGGTCGCGTTCCGCCGGTCGCAGACGCTGGTCAGCACCTCGCGCACCCCTGCGGTCGCGGCAATCCGGTCGCGCCCCGCGCGATAGGCCGCCGCGATCCCGTCGGTCAGCATCACCTGCGGCCCCACCGCCCCCAGCGCCGCCGTCGCCGCCACGACAAAGGCATCGCCCTCCGCCCCCGCCATCGCCACCACGATCCCCGGATTGGTGCAGAACTGCCCCGCCCCCATCGTCAGCGACCCGGCCCAGCCCTTGGCAATCGCCTCCCCCCGCGCCGCCAGCGCGGCAGGCAGCAGGAAGACCGGGTTCACTGATCCCAACTCGCCATAGAACGGGATCGGCGCCTCCCGCCGCGCGCAGAGGTCGAACAGCGCACGCCCCCCCGCCAGCGACCCCGTGAACCCCACCGCGCAGATCAGCGGATGCTGCACCAGCGCCGTGCCCAACTCCGTCCCCACCCCCTGGATCAGGCTGAACACCCCCGGATGCACCCCGCAGGCCCGCACCGCGGCCAGCACCGCCTGCGCCACGATCTCGCCCGTCCCCGGATGCGCCGGATGCCCCTTCACCACCACCGGGCAACCGGCAGCAAGGGCCGAGGCCGTATCCCCCCCCGCCGTCGAAAAGGCCAAGGGAAAGTTCGATGCCCCGAACACCGCCACCGGCCCAAGTGGCCGCTGCATCATCCGGATGTCCGGGCGCGGCAGCGGCTGGCGATCCGGCAGCGCCACGTCATGCCGCAGATCAAGATAATCGGTGCCAAGGACATGCCGCGCGAACAGACGGAGCTGCCCCGTGGTCCGCCCCCGCTCGCCCTCCAGCCGCGCCGTGGGCAGGCCCGTCTCGGCCGATCCTACCGCCGTCAGATCGGCCCCCCGCGCCTCGATCTCATCCGCGATCCGCTCAAGGAACGCGGCGCGCTCCGCCCGCGACAGGGCGGAATAGCTCCAGAAGGCCGCCTCCGCCGCCTCCACTGCGCGCGCCACCTCGGCCGCCCCGCCACTGGCAAAGACATGCGCCTCCCCGCTCGCCGGCTGCGATGTGAAACTGCCGCCACCCGCGACCCATTCCCCGGCGATCAGATGTTTCCCTTGCCAGCATGGCCGCCTCCTCTGTCCTGCGTCCCCTCTGACATGCCAGTTTCCGCCGCCAAGGTGAAGGGCAACCGCCGGGCCAGAAATGCCAAAGGGGCGCGGACCTGCGCCCGCGCCCCCTTCTTTCCGCCGCCCCATGCCCGGGGCGGCAGATCCCGTGCCGGATCAGCTGTTGGCAGCCGCCTCGTCCCCCCCGGCGGCAGCGGTCGACTCGCCGCCTTCGCCACCTTCGGCAGCCTCGCCACCTTCGCCACCTTCGCCGCCCTCTGCCGCTTCGGCGGGGGCATGGCCGCCCTCTTGCAGCGCCTCGGACAGGTCCTCGGTCGCCTCTTCATGCTCGGCCAGCGCTTCATCGGCATCGGCCATGGCCTCACCGGCCTCTTCCTCGGCGCCCTCGCTGGCGTCGATGGCCTCGGACAGCGCCTCTTCGGCCTTCTCCACCGGCTTCGGGGCCCCGGCGACCTTCGCCACCTCCTCGGCCAGCGCCTCGGCCTCTTCCTGCGCCGCGCCCAGATTTGCCAGCGCCTCGGTCAGGTCTTCCTGCGCCGTCTTCACCGCCTCCAGCGCGGCGGCCTCCTCGGGGCTGCCCGCCAGCGCGGACCGGGCCTCGTCGATGGCCTTGGTCAGCGCGGTCTTCGCGGCCACAACCTCGGCCTCTTCCGTGGCCGTGGCGGCCTTCGCCTCATCCGAGGCAGCCCCCGCCTTGGCCAGCGCATCCGCCGCATCCGACAGAAGCTTGGACAGCGACTCCGCCTCCTGGGACACGACGTCGATCTTGGCCTTCGCCGCGGCTTCCGCCTCCTGCGCCGCGATCAGCTCGGCCTTGGTCGCCCAGTAGGTATCGCTGATCCCGCTCAGGTTCAGCGCGCGCTCGAACTCTTCCAGCGCCTTCTGCGCCGTTTTCACGTCATCGGTCTTTTTGTCCAGATACCGCTCGGCCGCGTCCAGATCGTGCTTGGCGTCGCGCAGATCTTCGGCCGCCTCGCGGCAATCCCGCCCGTTGCAGTTGCGATCCCGCGCCTTCGCCTTGGCGAGGGCCGCTTCCGCCTTGGTCACGGCGGCCTCTGCCGCCTTGGTCTTTGCCGCCGCCGCCGCCAGCCGCTCTTCCTCGCTGGTATAGTCGGACAGTGCCTTGGTATAGCCCGGATCGTTCAGCGCCGCCGAAAGCGCGGCCTTCGCCGCGACCAGCTTGCCTTCCGTTTCGGAAATCTTCGCCGTCAGGCCGGCCACGGCCTGCTTGGCCTCATCCAGCATCGCCGCCAGCCGCGCCTTGCGCTCTTCGGCGGTCTCGTTGCCCAGCACGTTGTTCAGGTTCGCCTGCGCCGCGTCGGATTGCCCGGCCAGTTCCATCGCCTTCTGCACCAGCGGCTTGGCCTTTTCGGTCGCATCCGCCAGCGCCGCATCGGCGCGGGCCAGCCGGTCGCGGGCCGAAAGGTAGTTCTCAAGCGCCTTCCGCTTCTGCCCGGTGTAATGGCGCAGCGCGCGCTTCACCGTCTTGTCGCCATCACCTTCAAGCGCGGCGATGACATCCAGATCCTCTTCCGTCAGGCCCGCCTTCTTGGCGCGGCCCACGCTCTTTTCCAGCGCCTTCTGCGCCATCGCGACATCGTCGGTCGCGTCGTTCAGCCGGTCGGTCGCCTTGGACAGGCGCTTCAGCAGGGCGCTGTAATCGGCAACTGCCTTGCCCCCCTTGCCGGTCTGCGCCGTGGCCGCCGGGATGGACCCGGTCACGCCGGTCAATGCCAGCGCCAGATCGGGGCACCGCTCCGACATGCGCAGCAGGCTGTTGGCCAGATCGGCGCGGTCCATGAAGCCGGCCGGATCCCGCTCTGCCATTCTGCAAAGCTGACGCGAGGAAGTTGCAGCCGATGCCGCAACGGGCAGCAAGGCCAGCAGCGCAAGGGTCGAGATCGGGGCGACGTAACGCATCGAGGAAAGGGGCATATTTCACCTGTCTGTTAGGATGCGGAATGCATCCGGTTGCCCATCCGGGCTAGGCGAACCGCCATAAAGAAGTCAAATTCTGGCCATGATTACATACTTTAAGATGTGTTAACGCGGACGATCGGCTGGGTCGTTAACGATTGTTTCTTTCTTGGCGATATTCGCCCGCTCCGGCCGCAATCTGCACGTGCGATCTCCGAATCACTGTGGCAATTTCAAGGCAGGCGCGGCTCGCCTCCGGGTTGCAGTCCCCGCCGCCTCATTCCGGGCGGCGAAGTGGCGTCCTGAGCCGTCGTCGGCGGCTCCGGAACCGCCGGCTTCCCCTCGGCCCGGCGGCGCGCGCAGGTCGCACCATCGCCATAGGCCATACAAAAGGGCGGGTGCGCCCGGCCCCGCCCTTCTGGTCGATTTCGTCGGATTGTATGCGCCGCGTATGCACAGCCTGCTGCACCGCGCGCCTGCACCGGGCGCTGCACGGTCAATTTGGCGCCCGCCCCTGTCCGGGCGCCCCGGCCCGGCAGTTGCACCGGTCCGCGCCGCCCTGACGGGACAGGATCAGAACGCGCAGCCCGGGCGCAGGCCCAGCTTCTTCATCACCATCGCGGCGGGGCAGAAGCCGGTAAAGGACGACTGGATCAGGTTCACCCCGATGAACACCGTAAACCACAGAAAATAAGGGGAAACAAAGCTCGTCAGCAGCACACTGATCAAGGTCATCACACCGGCAAAGGCCATCACGGCACGGTCAAGGGTCATGTCTTCCACTCCTCTGAAGCAGCCCGCCGCCGGGCCGCGATGCCCTTGATGTAGCCTCTTTTCTTTAAACATTCAATATACTGAATGTTTTAATTTCAGGGCAATATGCGGGCCATTCTCTGCCATTCATCAGGAATTAACCCCATTTTCCTTGATTTTCTGCCCTTTTGGCCTCATATCCTTGGTTGCGACGTTATCTCTACTCGACTTCTGTCTTCGGATTTTCCGGCCACAGCATCGACCAGGCTGACGGGGCCAGGCCGCCGCACAGTGCGGGCGGCAGACTTGACAGGAGACTTCACGATGGCCAAGGGCACCGTGAAATGGTTCAATGAAACCAAGGGCTACGGCTTCATCGCCCCGGAAGGCGGCAAGAAGGACGTGTTCGTTCACATCACCGCGCTGGAGCGCGCAGGCCTTCGCGGTCTGAAGGACGGCCAGGCCGTGACCTTCGACATCGAAGCCGGCCGTGACGGCCGCGAGTCGGCGACCAACCTCGCCCTCGCCTGATCCAGCGGATCACGACAAACACATGGGGCGCAACCAACCCGTTGCGCCCCATCGCTTTTCTGGGGAACCGCCCTGCCCCCAAGGTTCGCCAGCGACATCCCAGGTCGGCGAAACCGCTAGCCAGATCAATCTTCGCGGCGCAAGATCGGGCCATGTCCACCCCTGATTACGCCACCCTGATCGACGCCCCGACATGGGATTTCATCCGCCGCAGCGAGGCGGCCTATCCCCCTGATACGGCGTCCCTCTCCATAGCCGACCAGCGCGGCATCTACGACAGGATGTGCCGCGCCTTCCATCGCGGCTATCCCGCAGGCGTCACCGCCACGGATCGGCACTTCGGCGACGTTCCCTGCCGCATGTATCCGGGAACGGGCGGCACGGTGATCTATTTCCACGGCGGTGGCTTTGTCGTCGGCGGCCTGCACAGCCATGACGATGTCTGCGCCGAAATCCGCGCCGAAACCGGCCTGACCGTCGTCTCGGTCGATTACCGCCTCTGCCCCGAACACCCCCACCCCGCCGCCTTCCACGACGCCCTCGCCGCCACCCGCGCCGTCGCCGCCGAATGCGCGGCGCCCCTCCTCCTCGCGGGCGACAGCGCGGGCGGCACCCTCGCCGCAGCCACGGCACAGGCCATTGGCCGCAAAGGGGAAAATGGCATCGCGGGCATGGTCCTCATCTATCCCGGCCTTGGCGGCAACCGTGACGCGGGCTCCTACCTGACCCATGCGCAGGCCCCCATGCTCACCCGAGACGACGTCCTCTTCTACGCCCGCATCCGCCACGGCGATGCCCCTGAACCGCCCCCCGATCCCAGCTTCGCCCCGCTCTCGGACAGCGACTTCGCGAACCTCCCCCCCACCCTCGCCATCGCCGCCGAATGCGACCCGCTCGCCGATGATGCCACCGCCTATGCCGCCCGCCTGACCGCCGCCGGACCCCCCGCCCGCGCCATCACCGAACCCGGCCTCGTCCATGGCTACCTGCGCGCCCGCGCCACCGTCCCCCGCGCCGCCGCCAGCTTCGCCCGCATCACCCGCACGCTTTCCGCCATGGCCAAGGGCACTTGGCCCGGATCAGAGGATCACCGATGAACGCCCCCACCCCCAACCTCACTCATTGGCAGGAACGCTGCGACATGGCCGCCGCCTTCCGCTGGACCGCCCGCCTGAATATGCACGAGGCCGTGGCGAACCACTTCTCCCTCGCCATCAACCCCGAAGGCACGCGCTTCCTCATCAACCCCAACGGCCGCCACTTCGCCCGCATCACCGCCTCCGCCCTGATCGAGATCGACGCGAACGACCCCGCCACGATGGACCGCGCCGATGCACCCGATCCCACGGCATGGGGCCTGCACGGCTCCATCCATCGCGCCCTGCCCCATGCCCGCTGCGTCATGCATGTCCATTCCATCCATGCCACCGTGCTGGCCAGCCTCGCCGACAGCCGCCTTCCCGCCATCGACCAGAACAGCGCCATGTTCCACGACCGCATCGTGATCGACGATCACTACGGCGGCATGGCCTTCGAAGAGGAAGGCACCCGCTGCGCCGCCCTTCTGGCCGATCCGAAGACCATCGCCATGGTCATGGGCAATCACGGCGTCCTCGTCATCGGCCCCACCGTGGCCGAGACGTTCAACCGCCTCTATTACTTCGAACGCGCGGCCGAGACCTATATCCGCGCCCTGCAGACAGGCCGCCCCCTGCGCATCCTGCCCGATGAAATTGCCGAAAAGACGGCGCGGGAATGGGCCGCCTATCCCGGCTTCGCCGAGGCGCATCTGCGCGAACTCCGCGCCCTGCTGGATGCCGAGGGCGGCGATTACGCCCGCTAGTTCCCCGCGCTTTCCATCTTGCGATGGGCCAGCACCTCTTCCAGCCAGCCCAGCCGCATCTCGGGCACCGAAGACAGCAACAGGTCGGTGTAATCGTCGAAGGGCGGTGTCAGCACATCGGTCTTCGACCCGTATCGCACCACTTGGCCCCGATACATCACCGCGATCCGGTCCGCGATGGCGCGCACCGTGGCAAGGTCATGGGTGATGAACAGATAGGCCACCCCCTCGCGCGCCTGCAACTCCAGCAACAGCTTCAGGATACCATCCGCCACCAGAGGATCCAGCGCCGAAGTCACCTCGTCGCAGATGATCAGCTTGGGCTTGGCCGCCAACGCCCGCGCGATGCAGACCCGCTGCTTCTGCCCGCCGGACAGTTCGGCAGGGTATCGGTCGATATAGCCCTTGCCCATCTCGATCTCGTCGAGCAATTCCTGAACGCGCTTGCGCTTTTCCTCGCCCTTCATCCCGAAATAGAATTCCAGCGGCCGCCCGATGATCGTGCCGACGGTCTGGCGCGGGTTCATCGCCGTATCGGCCATCTGATAGATCATCTGCAATTCGCGCAGGTCATCGCGCGAACGGCTTTGCAGATTGGCCGAAAGCGAGCGCCCAGCAAAGGTGATCCGCCCGGTGGAGGGCGGCAAAAGCCCGGTGATCGCCCGCGCCAGCGTCGATTTCCCCGATCCGCTCTCCCCCACCACGGCCAGCGTCTGCCCGGCGGGCAGGTCCACCGTGACCGATTTCAGCACGTCGAAGGACGTCCCCTTGTAGCGCGCCGTCACGTTCTGCACCGAAAGCAGGGGCGGCGCCTCGGCCTTCTCCACATGCTCGATCGACCGGACAGAGACCAGCGCACGGGTATAGTCCTCGCGCGGGGCCGTGATCACCTGCCCCACCGCGCCGTATTCCACCTTCTTCCCGTGCCGCAGCACGAGGATGTCATCCGCCACCTGCGCCACCACGGCCAGATCGTGGGTGATGTAGAGCGCGGCCACCCCGGTATCCCGGATCGCCTCCTTGATTGCCGCCAGAACGTCGATCTGCGTCGTCACGTCCAGCGCCGTCGTCGGTTCGTCGAAGATCACGAGGTCAGGCTTCGGGCACAGCGCCATTGCCGTCATCGCCCGCTGCAACTGCCCGCCCGAAACCTGATGCGGGTAACGCTGCCCGAATGTCTCGGGGTTCGGCAGGCCCAGCTTGCGGAACAACCCCACCGCCCGCTTCTCCGCCTCCTCGCGCCCCATCATCCCATGGGAAACCGAGGTCTCGATCACCTGCTCCATCAACCGCTTGGCCGGGTTGAAGGCGGCGGCGGCCGATTGCGCCACATAGGTCACCTCGCGCCCCCGCAGCGCCCGCAACCCACCGGCCCCCAGCCCCCTGATGTCGCGCCCGTTCAGCACGATCTCCCCGCCCGTCAGCCGCACGCCCCCGCGCCCATAGGCCATGGCCGACAGCCCGATGGTGGATTTCCCCGCCCCGGATTCCCCGATCAGGCCCAGCACCTTGCCCTTGGCCACGCTGACCGACACGTCATCCACCAGAACCACATCGCGCGGCGGTTCCCCCGGCGGATAGGACGTCGCCTCGATCCGCAGGTTCCTGATCTCCAGCAATTCAGGCACCGCGCCCCCCTTTCAGGCTCGTCGTCCGCGACAGGATCCAGTCCGCCACGAGGTTCACCGAAATCGCCAGCAGGGCGATGGCCAGCGCGGGCATCAACGCGGCGGATTTGCCATAGATCAGCCCGTCCTTGTTCTCCTTCACCATCCCGCCCCAATCCGCCAGCGGCGGCTGGATGCCCAGCCCAAGGAAGGACAGCGTCGAAATGAACAGCACAGCAAAGATGAACCGCAGCCCGAACTCCGCCACCAGCGGCGACAGCGCATTGGGCAATATCTCGCGGAAGATGATCCAGCCCTGCCCCTCGCCGCGCAGCTTGGCCGCCTCGACATAATCCATCACCGCGATATCCATCGCCACCGCCCGCGCCAGACGGAACACCCGCGTGGAATCCAGCAATCCCATAACCACGATCAGCACCGTCAGGTTGATGGGCAGCACCGACAGCAGCACCAAGGCCACGATCAGCGACGGGATCGCCATCATCAGATCGACCATCCGCGACAGGCCCTGATCGACCCAACCGCCCCGCACGGCGGCAAGGAACCCGAGGAAGGACCCAAGGCTGAAGGACAGGACCGATGCCGCGAGCGCCACGAAAATGGTGATCTGCCCGCCATAGATCATCCGGCTCAGGATATCCCGCCCGATCGTATCCGTGCCCAGCCAATGCGTGGCCGAGGGCGATTCCCACACACCCCCCAGGATCGCATCCACGGGATAGGGCGCGATGACCTGCGCGAAGACCGCGCAAAAGACGAAAAGCCCGGTCAGCACCAACCCGACGAGAGCAGAGAAAGGTATCCTCATTTCGGGTGCCTCAGACGCGGATTGGCGATGATGGCGATGACATCGGCAAGGATGTTCAGCCCGATATAGACGGCAGCAAAGATCAGCCCCACCGCCTGCACCACCGGCAGGTCACGCTTGGCCACATGGTCCACCAGATATTGGCCCAGCGCGTTATAGCCGAAGACCACCTCCACCACGACGACGCCCACCACCAGATAGGCAAGGTTCAGGACCACGACAGAAACGATGGGCGCGATGGCATTCGGGAAGGCGTGCTGCCAGATCACCCGCATCGGCGACAGGCCCTTCAATTCCGCCGTCTCGATATAGGCCGACTGCATCACGTTCAGGATCGCCGCCCGCGTCATCCGCATCATATGGGCCAGCACCACCAGAACCAGCACGATCACCGGCAGGGCCACGGCCTGCAACCGCTCCCAGAACCCCATGCCCGGAAAGACCATCGCAACCGGCTGAAATATCGGAATGACCTGCGTCAGCAGGAAGATCACGAAATAGGCCGCCACGAATTCCGGCAGTGAAATCGTCGACAGCGTCACCCCGGAAATCACCTTGTCCGGCCACCGCCCCTGATAGCGCGCCGCGACAAGGCCAAGCAGGATCGCCAGCGGCACCGAAATCGCCGCAGCGCAGGCCGCAAGAAACAGCGTATTGCCAAGGCGTTGGCCGATGGCCTGCCCGATATCCTGCCCATTCGTCAGCGCCGTGCCGAAATCCCCGGTCAGGATGCCGCCAAGCCAGTCGAAATACCGCACATGGGCCGGCTCATTCAGGCCCATCGCCTCGCGCATGTTGGCCAAAGCCTCCGGCGTGGCCGACTGGCCAAGGATCGCCTGCGCCACATCGCCCGGCAGTGCTTCGGTGCCCAGAAAGATCAGCAGCGACACCGCAAGCAAGAGAAGCAGGCCCAGCGCAAGACGCTGGGCCACCAGTTTCAGGATCGGATGCACCGCGGTCCGGCCCCGATCACGCCGTCAGCCAGCACTTGGCCAGCGCGCGCCCGTTCATCAGCTCATGCGTCGGATCGACGAACCAGCCGCCCACCTCGGCGCGCCGCGCCTCGACGAACTCGTTGAACATCGGGCAGATCAGGCCACCCTCGTCGCGCACCAGCATGGCCATTTCCGAATACATGGCCTTGCGCTTCTCACCGTCCAGCTCGCCCCGTGCGGCAACCAGCAGCTCGTCGAAGCGCGCGTTCTTGAACCGCGTGTCGTTCCAGTCGGCGGTCGAGGCATAGGCGGTGGAATACATCTGATCCTGCACCGGACGCCCGCCCCAATAGCTCGCGCAGAAGGGCTGCACGTTCCACACGTCGGACCAATAGCCGTCATCCGGCTCCACCTTCACCTCCAGCGGGATGCCCGCCTGCGCGGCGGTCTGCTGGAACAGCTGCGCCGCCTCTACCGCGCCGGGGAAGGCGCCGGGGGCCGTGCGCAGCACGATCGGGCTGCCGTCATGGCCGGATGCCTTGTAATGCTCCGCCGCCTTCGCCAGATCGAATTCCCGCTGCGGGATCGACGCGTCGAAATAGGGATAGGCCGCGTTGATCGGGAAGTCGTTGCCCACCGACCCGAAACCGCCAAGGATCTTGTCCACCATCTCCTGACGGTTGATCGCGTATTTCAGCGCCATGCGCAGGTCGTTGTTGTCGAAGGGCGCGGTATCGGCATGCATGATGAACACGTAATGCCCGCGACCCGCCGCCCGCTCGATGGAAACGCCCGGCATCCCCTTCAGCAGTTCCACGATCTTCGGATCGACCCGGTTGATCATATGGACCTGGCCGGATTGCAGCGCCGCCGTCCGGGCGGTGTTGTCGTTGATGATCAGGATCTCGGCCCCGTCGGCATGGCCGATGCTGCTGTCGAAGTAATTCGCATGCCGCTCGAACACGGCGCGCACGCCCGGCTCGAAGGACACCACCTTGTAGGGCCCGGCCCCGATGCCCGCATTCGGGTTGTCATAACCGCCACCCGGCTGGATCTGCAGGTGATAATCGGCCATCAGGAAGGGCAGGTCGGCATTGGCCGCCGCCAGCTTCAGGGTGACCATGTCCCCCTCCGCCGCCATCTCGGAAATCCCCTGCACGATGCCAAGGGCGCCCGACTGCGCCTTCTCGTCCGTGTGACGCTTCAACGTGGCGACCACATCCTCCGCCGTCACCGTCTTGCCGTCATGGAACTCCACGCCCGACCGGATCTTGAACTTCCACTCCGTCGCATCGGCGTTCGAGGAAATCTCCTCCGCGACGCGCGGCTCGACCTCGCCCTTCTCGTTCACGATGACCAGCATCTCGCCCCAGAGCATGCTGACGGCGAAAGGCGCGGGCGATGCCGCGACGGCGGGGTCCAGCGAGTTGGTCGATTCCCCGCCCGAAATCCCGGCCTTGATCACGCCGCCCTTCACAGGCTGCGCCGAGGCGACCGAAGCCAGCAGCGAATTCGCCATCACCGCCGAAATCCCCATCGCCGATGCACGGCCCACGAATTCACGACGGCTCATCAATCCGCGCGCGGCACGCTTCAGCAGATAGTCGAATTCAGAGTTCATCCCGGTGGTCTCCCTTTTGAAGGCCGCCGCTTGCGACGACCGTTTTTGTTGATTGCTCAATCAGTAACCCGCGAATCTGTGCGGGGGCAAAGGTTTTTTCCCATCTGCCAGTCACGTTTTTCAGACAAAGCGGCGCGGGACGCTTTCATCCCAGATCCGTTCGAAGACCAGCGCCTCCCTCTCCCATGCCCGCAGCACCGCCCGGTGCCGCAGATGGGTGGCGCTCCCCGTCATCTCCGCCTCTGCCCGCGTCCGCACCGACCAGTCCCCCCGCGACAGCCGCTGCTCCCACACATGCACCGCCTTCGCCGAAAGCGGATCATCGGGCCGGATCTCCCACCGCTCGCTCATCGTCTCGCCGCTACAGAGGCCATGCGTCAGGTTCTCGGCATCACCCAGATCATCCTCCACCACCAGGGCAAAGGTTCCCGCGATCAGGTCCTCCTCCACGAACCGCCGCGTCCGCCCGGCGCGGATCACCCGATGCTTCCACGGCGCGGCATGTTCCGCAGGCGGCGGCACCCATTCCGCCGCACTTCCCGCATGCACCGGCAGGGCAAGGCTACCCCCCGTCACCACCAACCGCCCCACCTCCGGCGATGGCCAGACAAAGGGCCAATAGCTGTTCGAAAGCGCCAGCCGTAGCCGATGCCCCGGCGCCAGCCGATAGGCCATCTGGTCCAACGTGAAGGCCACCTCCACCGCCTCCCCCGGCACCATCGGCGCCGGATGCTCCCGGCTATCGCGATGACACAGGTTCAGCATCCCATGCGCGATCCTGACCGAGGCCCCGTCCGGCCCCACATCGCACAGCCGCGCCACGACGAACCCAAGCGGCCGGTCCGACGCCACCCGCAACCGCACCTCTGCCGCCCCCAGAAGGTCCAACCCCTCCTCCAGCACCTCGCCATCAAAGCAGACCGACAGCGCATCATCCCGCGCCTGATCCCCCGGCATCTCGGCGTTGAGACCCATAGGGAAAAACTCCCCCGCCTGCAGGCCCAGATGTTGCGGCGTGGCGACGGTCACTTCGAACCCCGCCCCTTCATCTTGGCCCAAATACCCCTGCGCGGCCCCCGCCCCGCGCGCCGGTCCAAGGGTCAGCACCCGTTCGGAAACGCGCGGTGAAGGCCACTCCGCTTCGGCCACCCAATGCCCCGGCCTGACCTTCGCGCTCGCATCCGGTGGGGCGGAATGCATCATCCACACCCGATAGGCCGGATCATTCTCCGCCCCGTTCTCCACCCCCTTCAACCAGCGGTCCCACCACCGCACGGCCTCCTGCAGGAACCCCACCTGCGGCCCCGGCACCGCCGTATGCGGGTATTGATGCACCCAGGGCCCCACGATCCCCTTGCAGGGCGCGGGCACATTCTCCACCAGATGCGCCACGGTGTTCATGTAATTGTCGGCCCAGCCGCCCCAGATCAGGACCGGGGTCTGCATACGCGAATAATCCTCGCCAACCGACCCGTGCTTCCAGTAATTCCCCCGCTCCTGCAGCGCGGCCCAGCGCGGCGCGAGCCACGGCTCCGCCTCCAGCCGCTCCATCCACATCCGCCGCCAATCCGGGCGCAGCACAGGGTCCGGCGGGCGCGAGGAATAGGACAACATCACCGCCCCCCAGCCGAAATTCTCGCCCAACAGGCAGCCGCCCTTGTAATGGATGTCATCCGCGAAGCGGTCGGTGGTGGAACAGACCGAAATCACCGCCTTCAGGGCGGGTGGCTGGTTGAACGCCGCCTGCAGGCAGTTGAACCCGCCCCAACTCTTGCCCATCATCCCCACCGCGCCGCTGCACCACGGCTGCCGCGACAGCCAGTCGATGACGGCCACCGCATCATCCATTTCCTGCTGCGTGTATTCGTCGGCCATCAGCCCTTCGCTGTCGCCATTCCCCCGCATGTCCACCCGCACGCAGGCATAGCCATGCCCCGCCACGTAAGGGTGCATCATCTCGTCCCTCGGCAGGGTTCCGTCGCGCTTGCGATAGGGGATGTATTCCAGAACCGCCGGCACCGGATGCGTCCCCGCATTCTCCGGCATCCAGACCCGGGCCGATAGGCGGCAGCCATCGGGCATCACGATCCCCATATCCTCCTGATCGACGATGCGGCAGGGAAATTCCGTACGGATTGTCATGCGCCAGACTCCTCTTTCTGCGGGCATCAGCCTGCATTCCCCAAGTGGCGTGT
>JAWKXK010000007.1:0-303045 GCA_041397045.1 Paracoccaceae bacterium | reverse complement strand
CCAGCGCGTTCATCGCGTTCACCACATCCTGCCCCTTGGTCAGGAAACTGGTCATCGACCCGTGCCAGGTATCCCCGCCATCGAGGATCAGCGCCTCGGGCCGTGCCGCGCGGATGGATTTGACCACCGTCGCCACCCGGTCCATCCCGCCCATGCGCCCATAGGTTTTTCCCAGCGCCGCGAAATCCTCATAGGTCAGGGCATAGGCCTCGGGCGAGGCGGGGGTCAGCTTGAACATCTCGATGAAGTCGCGCCCCACCACATGCGGCGGCTTGCCCTTGGCATCGCCCACCCCGATGTTCCATTCCGGTTCGCGAAACCAGATCGGCTTCATCTGGGCATGGATGTCGGTGATATGCACCAGCGTCACATTCCCGAAATCCTCGAACGCCAGAAGCTGATCCTGCGTCAGCGCCTGCTGCGCGGCCAGTTTCGACCAGTTGCCGAAACCCGATATCCCCACGATGGCCGAAGCCGCCACCGATGCCTGCAGGAATTCGCGCCGCGTGATCATCCGTCTGTCTCCCTTGGGCATGCACCATCGCCGCGCGCCGCCTGGCGCGTCAGGGCCGCCCGATTGTCCTGAAATCCCGCCCCGGGGATCGCACCCCGGGGCGGCAAAGCCTCAAGCGGTCAGTGACGCACCGACACGCCTTCCACGCTCAGCCCATTGCCGCGCGACGCGACATACAGTTCCAGCGCCTTGAACTCGTCCGAATTCGGCTTGAAGGTCTCGGCCCGCGTGTCGCGGACACAGCCCACAAAGCGCTGCTGCGCCGAAAGGATGCCCGCATCCTTCAGGCGATAGACCGGAAAGCCGTTGATCTGCCCCTGCGACAGGTGATCCGCCCGGATCATCTGGCCCTGATTTTCCTCGTGGCAATTCGCACAAGACATCTCAAGCTGGCCGAAGCGGGTATAATAGATCTCCTTGCCCTTTTCCCAGAACGGGGCGGCCGCGCCGTCGATGGCCACATTCACCACCTCGCCACGCGACTGCATGGAAATCAGCGCCAGCATGTCCTTCATCTTGTCGCTGGTCATGCCCCAGGCTTCCAGACCCATCCGCTCGGTCACACAGCCGTTGACATAATTCTCGACCGTCATCAGCGCGCCCGTTTTCGCATCGACACGTGGCGTCACCGCGCGCAGCCCCTTCATGGACTCAGGCCCCTCGTGGCAGCCCGCGCAGCTTTCGCCCTTGGCCCCGATCTCCTTGTTCCACAGGTCCATCCCCCGGTCGACAAAGACCATGCCGGGATTGTCGAAATCGTCCCGCTGCAGATCGCGGGTCTCATCCTCGCGGTAATGCCAGCCGGAATAGATCGTCTCCATCGCATCCTTCAGATGATCCGGCGCCGTCGTCGTCGTCACGAATTCGATCGCGCCATCGTCAGTCTCGACGACCAGCGTATCCTCGACCGGGTCCGCAAGGGCCATGCCCGCAAGGGCAAGGCCAAGGGCCGTGGCGGCCAATCCTGCTTTGGTTGCTCGCATGCGCTTGTCCTCCCTATCGGCGCTGCGGTCAGGCGACGGCGATGGGCTTCACGTCTTCGTAGACGGAGCCATCATCATCATACCAGGTGAACTTGAATTCACCGGCCGCATCGACCTTGGCGTCGAACTCGAAATAGGGGTTCGTCGACACCGCCGGATCAATCGCCACATCCACCACATTGACCCCGTTCAGGTCACAGGTGAACCGGTTGATGATCGACCGCGGGATCAGCTTGCCCTCGGCATCCTTGCGCTGCCCGGATTCCATCTTGTGGCTGATCAGGGCCTTGATCGTGACAACCTCGCCCGCGGCTGCGGATTTCGGCACTTTCACGCGGGGTTTTGCATCATCTGCCATGTTCTCTCTCCCTCTCCCAGATCTCAGCCGCCGCAGCCGCCGATGGTGACCTTGACGGTCGCCTGCGCCTGCACGATGGAGCCATCGGCCATCTTGGCCATGGCGATCACGTCCTGTGTCTTGGCAAGCCGGATGCGCGTTGCCGCGCGCTGGCTGCCTGCCGCCGGCCCGAAGGTGAAGGTCGCCACCGCCGGCTCGGGGTTGCCCGCCGCCAGAAGCATGATTGCAACGGCGCCGGGGGCATCCACCTCGACCGGCACCGTATTGCCGTTCTCGGCGATCTCGGGCGTCGTCAGCGTGATGCCGCCTGCACCAGCCGCCGCACCGCCCGTGAAGGCCGCCGTCAGCTCCTCGACCGTGGCCGCCGCACTCAGCCCCGGAAAGGCCGCCGCGGCGATCCCGCCAAGGCCAACCCAAAGGGCGTTCCGTCTGGAAAGGTTCATCGTCATCTCCTTGGCTCTCCTCTGGGCCGTCATTCCTTAAGGGTCATCAGAAAGGCCACCACATCCTCGATCTGCTGGGCCGTCAGGATCGGCGGCAGCTCGCCCTCGGGCGCCTTGCCCGAATAGGCCGCGCCGGGGCGGATGAAGCCGTCGGTCTTGTAGAAGGCCGGCATGAAGCTACCATCGAAGGTCATCTTCGCATTGGCCACGATCCCGCGCAGCTGCGCCTCGGACCAGCGGTCCGCCACCCCGTCCAGCGGCGGCGCGATGGTGCCGGGGAACTGCACGTTGGGGATGCCGTTCACCTGATGGCAGGCAACGCAATTGCCCAGCGCATTGGTGGTCATCACCTTGACACCTTCCTCAGGATTGCCCGGAGCGCCCGAAAGCGATGCCTCGATCGCCCCTTCCACAAAGGCCACATCCTTGGGTGCCGTCTCAGACATCGCCGGCGCCGCTGCGGCAAACGCCGCCACCGCCGCCAGCCAAAGCCGACCAGTCATTGCGATCCTCCCTGATCTCTCCCTGCCCTCACGATAGCAACGGGATGCGACGGCATGCAACAGAAATATATGTATCTGTGAATATTCCTATATCTACTGCCGATTCAATCGCTTGCACCCTGCTGTTCCAGGGCCATCTGCTCGGCGACGAATTTCTGGAAGTGCTCGCCCGACTCATATCCGTGATCGCGGACCCATGTCAGCAGCGCCGCCGTCGTCCCCTTGCCAAAGGCCCCCGGCATCATCGCGACCGAGGCATCGGCCGCCGTCGCCCCCTCGGGCACCTCTTCCGGCAGGAAGATCAGCGTGGGCGTGAACATCACGCCCCAGCGAACCGCCATCTCCTTCTCGCTCAGCGCGGTGCCGTCGAAATCCGTCACCTCCACATCGCCGAAAAGGTTCAAC
The DNA here is from genome assembly GCA_041397045.1 of Paracoccaceae bacterium. Lineage (GTDB taxonomy): Bacteria > Pseudomonadota > Alphaproteobacteria > Rhodobacterales > Rhodobacteraceae > Paragemmobacter. The sequence continues at coordinate 299,839 of JAWKXK010000007.1, read as the reverse complement.
TGGACGACAAAGTAATTCTCGCGGATCAGCGCATCGACCTTGGGGTCGGGAAAGATCTCCTCATGCATCTTGGTGCAATAGATGCATCCCCGCTGCTCCACGGTGATCAGCAGGCGCTTTCCCTCGGCATTGGCCTCGGCCAGATCCTCGCGCAGGTCCTTGAAGGTCTCGCGCAGCCAGTCGGGCTTGTGCAGGCCGTCATCGCCCAGTTCCACCGCCAGCGCGGGCAATGCCCCCAGGCACAGCGCCGCCACCAATCCCGCAAGCCGTTTCATCCCCGTCTCCCTCCCGTCATTTCAAAGTGGCCGACCAGTCGAAATTGCGGATCATCCAATCCGCGATCAGGTTCACCGAATTCGTGGCGATCAGGATGCCGAAGACGATCAGCATCACCCCCATCGCCTTTTCCACATGCCCCATCAGCGCCCGATGCCGCGCCACCCAGCCAAGGAAAGGCCCCGCAAAGGCCGCCGCCAGCACGAAGGGCAGCGTCATCCCCAGGCCATAAACCATGAGCAGCGCCCCCCCGCGCCACAGCTCGCCCATGCCACTGGCCACCATCAGAATCGCCGCCAGCGCGGGCCCCACGCAGGGCGTCCAGCCAAAGCCGAAGGCCAGCCCCATCACATAGGCCCCGATCAGCGTGCGCGGCTTGGCCTCCGTCTGCACCCGCGCCTCGCGGTAGAAGAGCGCGATCTTCAAGACCCCAAGGAAATGCAGCCCGAACAGGATCAGCACCCCCCCGGCCACCCAGGACAGCACCTCCTTCCATTGCAGGAAGACCCGGCCCAGCGCCGTGGCCCCCAGCCCCAGCAGCACAAAGATCGACGTCACGCCCAGCGCAAAGGCCACCGCCTGCACCACAAGCCGCCGCTGCGCCCCCGGGGCGATCGTGCCCCCGTCGCGCAGTTCCTTGACCGAAAGCCCCGCCATATAGGACAAATAGAAGGGAACCATCGGCAAAATGCAGGGCGAAAGAAAAGACAAAAGCCCGGCCAGCGCCGCGCCCGTAAACGAAACTTCCAGCATCGCTCCCTCCCCGAAGCGCTGCCTTGCCCCAATGGCAAAGTTAAATTAGAATATTACTATCTTTATATGGGCGTCAACATGGACCACCGCCGCACCCTATCAACCCGGGCGTATGTTCCGGTCCCGCGCCCGGCAATTCCCCGGGCCTTCCGGGCGGTCCTGCGCCGCGCCGCCGTGGCGGCCCTGCTCTGGCTTTTGCCCTTCACCGCGCCAATGGCACAGGCGCAGGGCCTGCAACTGGCCATGATCGAACAGCCCGGCTGCATCTACTGCGCCCGCTGGCATGCCGAGGTCGGCCCCGAATACCCGCGCACCGCCGAAGGCATCGCCGCCCCTCTGCTGCCGCTCCAACTGCGCGAACCGCTGCCCGACGGCATCACCCTCCGCGCCCCGCCCGTCTTCACCCCGACCTTCATCCTTCTGCGCGACGGCACCGAACTGGCGCGCATCGAAGGCTACCCGGGCGAGGATTTCTTCTGGCCGCTCCTGTCGCAGATGATCGCCGCCGCCGCCGGGAACTGATGCATCCCGGTTCCAGCGCGGCCCCGCTTTGCCCGCAGGACGCACGATTATGTTGTGATCGCCCGCCAAAGGGTTCATCTAGGCAACGGACAGATGGGGACAGCACACTGGATCTGAGCGCTGCAGACATGGACAAGGCCGTGACGCCCCCTTCCCTCGCCGATCTCGTGGCCGAGGCAGAGACCGCCGCGAATTTCCTCAAGGCGCTCGGCCATGACGGCCGCCTGACAATCCTGTGCCACCTGCATGGCGGCCCGAAAAGCGTCACCGAACTTGAAAACCTGCTCTCCACGCGGCAGGCTGTCGTCAGCCAGCAACTCGCCCGCCTGCGCCTCGAAGGGCTGGTCAGCGCGCGCCGCGAAGGGCAGGCCATCTTCTACTCTCTCCTTGACCCCAAGGTCGCGGAGATGATCCAACTGCTAAGCCGCCTGTTCGGCCAACCGGCACAAGACCGGGACTGACAGGCTCGCATCCCCGCAGGTTGCGCCGCGGGTCAGGAAAGGGAGGAAGGGCGATGGAGTCTCTGCCCATCGGAATGCTGGCGGCCCTCGTCGGGCTGATCGGCGGGCTGGTCATGGGGCTGGCCGCCCGTCTGGGGGATTTCTGCACCCTCGGCGCGCTGGAAAGCGCGGTCTACGGTCAGGACCAGCGCCGCCTCCGGCTTTGGGGGATCGTGCTGGCCGTGGCCATCCTCGGCACGCAGATCGGCGCGATGACGGGGCTGATCGACCTCGGCGCCAGCTTCTACCACAATCTGCAATGGAATCCGGTCGGCTCCATCATCGGCGGTCTGGTCTTCGGCTATGGCATGGCGCTGGCGGGCAATTGCGGCTTCGGCGCGCTGGTCCGCTTCGGAGGCGGCGATCTGCGCTCGCTCGTGGTGGTGGTCGTCATGGGCATCTTCGGCTTCATCGCCCTCTCCGGCCCACTGGCCCCGCTGCGCACGGCGCTTTTTCCCCAGCCCGATGCCACCGGCCCGCAGGGCATCCTGCATGATCTGGGCAGGCTCGGCCTCCCGCCGCTTGTCGCCACCCTCGTGATCGCCGCGCTCTTCGCCTTCTGGGCGCTGTCCCATCGCGGCCTGCGCCAGAACCCCCGGATGATCGCCTGGGGCGTCGCTGCGGGCCTGGCCGTGGTCTGGTGCTTTGCCGGCACCACCTGGCTTTATGAAACCAGCCTCGGCGCGGTCTCGGTCGAAGGGCCATCCTTCACCGCCCCCGTCGGGCGGACGCTGATCTTCCTGATGACTTCCACCGCAGGCGGCATCACCTTCTCCGTCGGCTGCGTCGTCGGCGTCATGGCCGGGGCGCTGATCGGCTCCATGATCCGCGGCCTGTTCCGCTGGGAGGCCTGCGAAGATCCGCGCGAACTGGGCCGGCAGGTCGGCGGCGCGGTGCTGATGGGCATCGGCGGCGTGGTCGCCATGGGCTGCTCTGTCGGTCAGGGCGTCACCGGCTTTGCCACCCTCGCTTGGTCCGGCCCCGTTACCCTGATGGCCATCGCCATCGGGGCCATCGTCGGCCTGCGGCAACTGATCTCGGGCTTCCAGCCCGAGTGATCCGCCTATTCCGCGCCCCCCTTATTCCGCAACCGGGGCCTGCAGGATCTCGTCCAGTTCCTCGACGCTGATCCCAAGGATCTCGGCCGCATGGCGATAATCCTCGCGCGACTGTCCCACCGCCTCCAGCGCGCAGCGCCGCCGCAAACGCTGCACGAAGGCGTCAAGGATCACCTCCAGCGGTGATTTGCCCACATGCCGCGCCGCCTCGGCCAGAGATGAGGCCTCGATCTCCCGCCGATAGCGATCCTGGATCATCGCAAGCCGCGTCTCGTAATCCCGCACCAGCGTCTGTTGCGCGGCCTGAAACTGGCGCTGGATGCGGCTCTCGGGGGCCAGATCCTTGCCCAGCAGCAGGCGCATCTCCTGCCCCGCCCCGCCAAAGCGCACGGCGCGCAGCAGGAACGGCATCAGCGCCCCACCCGTCCCCGACAGATTGACATGCCGCCCGCCACCGATCTGCCCGCTGTCCTCGGCTCCAGCGGGGGTCAGCAGTGCCTCCAGCAGATCCCGCGCCTTTTCCGCGCTGTCGGGAAAGACGATCGCGCCGAAAGGCTTCCCCAGCCAGTCGCGCAAACCCTCGGCCATGCCGCCATACAGGCCCTGCACCCTGCCCGATCCGTCCAGTTCGATCACCAGATCGGCCAAGCCATCCATCAACCTGGCAATCTGCCCGGCGGCCAGCCGCTCGCTGAAATGCCCCGTCGCTGCGCGTCCCATCGTCAATTCGCCTTTCCAGGCCGGGCGCGCCCCCCTTTCAGAAAGGATGTCGCCACAGCCAAGTCGCATGTCACCAGATCGGCACCAAGAAACCGATAGGCCTCTTGCGCCGCCGTCAGGGCGGCACCGCCGACCATGATCGAAACACCCGCATGGCAGGAGGCGGCCCTGATCCCGTCGATCCAGTCCCGCGCCTCTGCCAGCAACTCGTCATGGCCAAACGAAAGACCCACCACATCGTAAGCCTCGGCCGCAACCTGACCGATCCACCGCTCCGGCGTCGCGCCGATCTCCAGCGTCACGTCGCACCCCGCGGCCACAAGCTCGCGCCGCACAAGGCGCGGGCCAAGCAGATGCTCCTCGCCCTCGGGCACAAGAAGCAGGACACGCCCGCTGCCGAACCTATCCTTGCGCCCTTCAAAGCGCAACAACCGCTCCAGACCGACGAACAGCGCCACGCCCCCGTCAAAATCCAGTTCTCCCCGCTGCCAGCGCCGCTGCGCGATGGCGGCGGCGGCGGCCACGATCTGACCCAGATCCTCGGCCCCCTGCCCGGCCGGCCCCGGCAGCGATGGCAGCATCGGCTCCATCTCGGGATCCAGCCTGCACAGGGCCTCTACCAGGGCTTCGACCTGCGCCTCGATCTGCGCCGCATCCGGCACGGTCTCGACAAAGGACCCAAGCCCGCTTTCGAACAAACCACCCAAAAGATCGCGGGCTTCGCGGTCACAGCGGCGTCGCACAATCTCCTCCCAGAAACCGCCCGAAAAGTTGGCTGACGTTAGGCCCTCGCCCGCGCAGCTTCAAGACCCGTCGATCGCCGCCCGAAATCCACCCGCAGCGATTTGCCCGCATCTCGCCCGCCCCCGCGTATGGGTGGGTCATCCGTTCGGCTGTATAAATTCACGCGCCGGTAGACCGTTTCCCTTGTCAGCAGAACTCAGGGAGGAAATGACCATGCCGCAGCATATCCCCAGCGAATGCGACACCGTCGTCCGGATGCTGGGAATCGCGTTTCTCGGCCTTCACCTGCCGCTCGCGGCCGTCGGTATCGCCCATTTCATCGGCGGCTACAGCGATCCCGGCGCGCTGGTGCTTGCGGCCCTTCTGGGCACGCTCCTTGCGGCGGTGATGACGCTTGGCAGCATGTGGCGCCTGATCGTGCCGCATTTCCAGAACCGCATGGCCTGACCCCGGCCCGCCGGGCGCGGCGGCCTCAGCCGCGCGCGGCGATATGGCCCGCCAGATGCTCCGCATCGTGCCAGACGCCCCAGATAAAGGGCGAGGCCCGCCGTGAAAGCCAGGGCAGCCCCAGAAAATACAGACCCGGCACCTCGGTGATGCCCTTGTCATGGCGCGGACGACCCTTTTCGTCGAAAATGTCGATCCCAATCCAGCCGAAATCCAGCACATAGCCCGTCGCCCAGATGACCGCGCTCACCCCCGCCGCCTTCAGATCCAGCGACAGGATCGGATCGGTCACGCAATCCGGCACCGGCTCGAACACCCGCGCGCCCGGCTCCTCGGGCAGATCCAGCCCCTCGCGCGCCACATGGGCATCGGCCTCGTCCAGCACCGACAGGTAATTCGCATCCCCCCGCGCGATGTTGGCGGCCAGATCCGGCGCGAAATGCAGCACGCCCCCCTCGCAGCGCTCCGTCCGCCCGACCAGCTTCATCCCCCGATTGCCCAGATTGCGGAAATCCACCGTCTGCCCGCCCTCCGCGCCGCTCACCGCGATGGTGACATGCTCCATCCCCGGCTCGACCGCGCGCGCATCCCATTTGCCCAGCGCCCCCAGCCACCAGACGAAGTCGCGCCCGCGATAGGCGCGCGGCGGCCGGTCATGCGGCCCCACGGAAAGATAGACCTCGCGCCCCGAACGCAGCAGTTCATCCGCGATCTGCGCCCCCGACGACCCCGCCCCCACCACCAGCACCGCCCCTTCGGGCAACTGGCCGGGATTGCGATAATGGTTGGAATGGATCTGCATGACGCCCGCGCTTTCCGGGATCATCGCCGGAAAGACCGGCTTCTGGAACGGCCCCGTCGCCGCCACCACATTCCGCGCCTCGATCACCCCGCCCTCGGCCAGCGTGGCGCGAAATCCGCCCTCGGGCCGCTGCACCAGCGCCCGCACCTCCACGCCACAGCGCACCGGCATCCCCTCCCGCTCCGCCAGCGTCTCGAAATAGCGCACGATCCTGTCCTTGGGGGCAAAGGCATCCGGGTCCAGATCGTCGAAGGTCAGCGCCGGGAACCGGTCATGCCAGGCCGGGCCATTGGCCACCAGCGAATCCCAGCGCTCCGTCCGCCAGCGCTCGGCGATGCGGTGGCGCTCCACCACCAGATGGTCCATCCCCCGCCGCCCCAGATGCGCGCTCATGGCAAGCCCCGCCTGCCCGCCCCCGATCACCAGCGTATCGACCGTCTCCATCGCCATTGCCGCACTCCCTTTCGCCACGGGCGCAAGGCCCTCTCCTTTGCTCTATGTGAGACATTGGTTAGGCGAAACATGCATTTCTCTCGGCATTGGTTAGGCCATGCCTAAGCGGTCACCGCTCCCCCCGCCGATAGGGCTGCATCAACGCCTCCGGCACCCGCGCCCGCCGCGCCACAAGGATCAGCGCCACGATCGACAGCACATAGGGCGCCATCAGGAACAACTGATAAGGCACCCCCTCCACCACCGTTTGCAGGCGCAACTGAAACGCATCGAACAGCGCGAACAGCAGCGCCCCGAGCAGCGCCTTGCCCGGCCGCCATGAGGCAAAGACCACCAGCGCTATGCAGATCCAGCCCCGCCCCTGCACCATGCCGGGGAAAAAGCTGTTGAACGCCGCCGTCGTCAGAAACGCGCCGCCCAGCGCCATGATCCCCGATCCCGCCATCACCGCCCAGATCCGGATGCGCACCGGGTTCAACCCCTGCGCCTCCACCGCATGGGGGTTCTCCCCCGTCATCCGCAGCGCAAGGCCCATCGGCGTGCGCGCCAGCATACACGCCACCAATCCCACAAGGATCAGCGCCACATAGGTGGGCGGCGTCTGGGTGAACAGCACGTCGCCTGCGAAGGGAATGTCAGACAGGACCGGAATCGCCAAAGGCTGGAACGGCACGATGGTGGGCGGCAGGTCGCCCACCTGCACCCACAGACGGTAAAGGTAATAGGCCAGCGCCGAAGCCAGCAGCGTGATCCCCAGCCCCGACACATGCTGCGACAGGCCCAAGGGCACCGTCAGCATCGCATGCAGCCAGCCCATCGCCATCCCCGCCAGCACCGCCATCGCCAGCCCGGCCCACAGATCGCCGCCCCAATAGACCGTCAGCCAGCCGACCATGGCCCCAATGGTCATGATCCCCTCGATCCCCAGGTTCAACACCCCGGCCCGCTCACAAATCAGCGCGCCCAGCACGCCAAAGATCAGCGGTGTCGCAATCCGCAGCACCGCCGCCCACAGGCTCGCCGTCGTCAGAATGTCCAACGCTTCCATCATCGCCGCACCCGCCAGGTTGTGAACAAAAGCGCCACCAGCATCGCCAACAGCGCCACCGCCATGATCACATCGGCGATGAAGGACGGCACCCCCGTCGCCCGGCTCATGGCATCCGCGCCGACGAAGACCGTCGCCACAAAGACCGACGCCGCCACCACGCCCATCGGATGCAGCGCCGCCAGCATCGCCACCACGATCCCCGCATAGCCAAAGCCCGGCGACATCGTGGTCGTCACATATCCCACCGGCCCCAGCACCTCGATCGCCCCCGCAAGCCCTGCCAGCCCCCCCGACAACAGCGCCACCTTCACCAGCGTCGCCGTGATCGGCACACCCGCAAAGGCCGCCGCCCGCGGGTTCAACCCCGCCGCCCGCGTTTCCGCCCCGAACACCGTCCGCGCCTGCACCAGCCAGACCAGCAGCACCACCACCACCGCCAGCACGATCCCCTCATGCAGCCGCGACCGTGGCACCAGATCGGGCAACCGCAGCCCCGCCGCCACCGGCACCGATTGCGGCCAGCCAAAGGCCATCGGATCCTTCAGCACCCCCTCCACCATCAGGCCCACGAACAGCAGCACGATGAAATTCAAAAGCAGGGTCGTCACCACCTCATCCACCCCGAACCGCAGCCGCAGCACCGCCGGCACCAAGAGCAGCACCGCCCCCGCCGCCATCCCCGCCGCCGCCAGCGCAGCCCAGGCCAAGGGCAAGGGCCAGCCCACCAGCACCGAATGCCCCAGCGCCGCCGCCGCCAGGGCCCCCATGTAGAACTGCCCCTCGCCCCCGATGTTCCACAACCGCGCCCGGAAGGCGACCGCCGCCGCCAAGCCCGTCAGGATCAGCGGCGAAGCCCGCGTGAACGTCTCCGTCACCGCCAGCCGCGATCCGAACGCCCCGCGCAGCATCTCGCCATAGGCCAGCCACGGGCTGACCCCCGCCATCGCGATCAACCCCGCACACAGCACCAGCGCCGCCAGCACCGCCCCCAGCGGCGCAAGGATCAGCGCCGGAACCGACACCTCCTCGCGCCGTTCAAACCGCATCGCGCGTCTCCCAGACCCCGGCCATCATCAACCCCAACCGCCGCGCATCCACCTCCTCGGCGGCAATCGGCGCCGACAGCCGCCCCTTGGAAATGGCCTGCAACCGGTCCGACAATCCCACCGCCTCCTCCAGATCTTCCGATATCAGCAGGATCGCCGCCCCCTCGGACCGCGCCATCAGCAATTCCTGATGCACCGCCGCAATCGCCCCCTCATCCAGCCCCCGCGTCGGCTGATTGGCCAACAGAAAGCGCGGCCCCGCCGCCAGATTGCGCCCAAGGATCAGCTTCTGCATGTTCCCGCCCGAGAGCAGCCGTGTCCGCGTCGCAGGCCCCGCCCCCCGGATGTCGAACCGCGCGATCAGCCCCGCCGCATGGGCCTCGGCCGCCCGCCGCCGCACGAAACCGAACCGCGCGAATTCCCGCAGCCGCTCCAGCACCGCGTTTTCCCACACGGCCAGATCACCCACCACACCCTCGGCATGGCGATCCTCCGGCACCCGGCCGATGCCCAATCTGACAGCTTCGCGCGGCGTGATCCGCGAAATGTCGCGCCCGTCAAAGGTGATCGTCCCGGCATCGGGCCGCGCCAGCCCGGAAAGCACCCGCCCCAGCATGGCCTGCCCATTGCCCGAAACGCCAACGATCCCCAGAATCTCTCCCGCCCGCACCTCGAAATCGACACCATCCAGCGCCATGCCGCCGCCTCTGGAAACCGACAGCCCCCGTGCCACCACCACCGGCGCCCCCACCTCATGCGCCGCGCGCCTGGGCCGCGCCACAGCGCGCCCCACCATCAGTTCCGCCAGTTCCGCCTGCGTCGTCTGCGCCGTCGCCCGTTCCGCCACGACCTTGCCGCCGCGCAGCACCACCACCCGGTCCGATGCCCCCATCACCTCATGCAGCTTGTGGCTGATGAAGATGATCGACAGCCCGCCCTGCGCCATCCCGCGCAGGATGGTGAACAACTGCTCCGCCTCAGGCCGCGCCAGCACCGCCGTCGGCTCATCAAGGATCAGGATACGCGCATCGCGATACAGCGCCTTGAGGATTTCCACCCGCTGACGCTCGCCTACGGAAAGGTCACCCACCCGCGCCTGCGGATTCACCGGCAGACCAAAGGTCTGTGACAGGGCCATCACCTTGCGCAGCGCGCCTTCGCGATCGGTCCCGACCTTCCATAAAGGTTCCGACCCGATGATGATGTTTTCCAGCACCGTCAGATTGCCGGCCAGCGTGAAATGCTGATGCACCATCCCCACGCCCGCCGCGATGGCCGCACGCGGCTTTCCGGGCGGCAGAGGCCTGCCCTCCACCCGCACCTCGCCCGCATCCGCCGCATAGTGGCCGAACAGGATGTTCATCAGCGTGGTCTTGCCCGCCCCGTTCTCCCCCAGCAGCGCCAGCACCTCGCCCTTCCGCAAGGACAGCGACACATCATCATTCGCCACCAACGCACCAAAGCGTTTGGTGATCCCCTCCAGTTCCAGAACCGCCCCACTGCTCATGGATGCCCCGCGATGTCGAAAGGATAGGCGACAGACGGCAACGCCCCCGCCAACCGCGCGCCCAGCGCCAGAAGCGTCCGGTCACACCCGACACGGGCCGCGATCTGCACCCCCACCGGAATGCCTCCCCCGGCAAAGGGGATCACCAGCGCCGGATAGCCCGCCGCATTGGCCAGCGCCGCCCCCGGCGCCACCGCCCCCATCTGCGCGAAATGCGCCGTCACATCGCGCGCGGCCATGTCAAAGGCCCCCACCTCCGGCACGCCCCGCGCCAGCACGGGCGAGATCACCGCATCCACCCCGGCCATCCACGCCTCCCATTCCGCCGTCAGCACCGCCATCTCGCGGCTCGCCGCGAACAATTCCGCCGCCCCCATAGCGCGGCCTTCTTCCAGCACCGCCGCCGCGATGGGCGCCACCTCTTCCCCCGCAACCCCCAGAAACCCCATCCACTCCGCCAGCGATGCCGTCAGCACCCGCTGCGCCACAGCCCCCGCCCGCGCCGCCATCGCCTGCGGAAAGGCCCGCTCCTCCACCGCAAGCCCCAATCCTTCGGCCAGCCGTGCAACCGCACCCACCGCGCCCGCCTGCAGCGCGTCGCAGCCGTCCGGCACCATCACCGCCACCCGGCCCGCGCCAAAACCCCGATCCCCGGCCCAAGGCTCCGCCACAGCCTCAAACGCCGTGACAACATCCCGCACTGACCGGGCCAGCACCAATTCGCTCGCCAACCCCATCAGCCAGTTGCCCTGATCCGGCCCCATCGGCACCGCCCCGCGCGATGGCTTCAACCCCACCAACCCGCAGCACGCCGCAGGCACCCGGATCGACCCCGCCGCATCGGTCGCATGGGCCATCGCCACGATCCCCCCCGCCACCGCCGCCGCCGCGCCACCCGATGATCCACCCGGCGACAGCCGCGCATCCCAAGGGTTCACCGCAGGGTCCGATGTCAACGCAAGCCCGAATTCCGGCACCGTCGTCAGGCCAAAGGGCACCAGCCCCGCCACCCGGAACCGCGCGAACAGATCACTGTCCGAAACCGCATCCCGCCGCCGCCGCGCCAGCGCCGCCGATCCCGCCACAGGCGACAGCCCCGCCGCCCCCGATCCCAGATCCTTCCCCAGAAACGGCACCCCGGCAAAAGCCCCGGCAGGGGCCGCCAAGGCCCCCGCCCGCCCCATCGCAGGCTCCAGCCGACAGACCGCGCCAAAGCCCCGCGCCACCGCCGCCTCCAATGCAGCCTCCATCACCCAGGACGCCGCAACAGCGCCCGAGGCGATGGCCCCTGCCAAGGACGTCGCGTCCTGCAAGGCCTATGCAGGCTCGTTCGCGTCGATCGGCACTTCAAACTCGCCCGCCGCAATCGCCGCGCGCTTGGCTTCCATCGCAGGCACCGCATCGGCAGGCACTTCCTCGGCCACATAGATCAACTCGTTCCCGCCGTATTTCATGAAGGAATATTCGGTGTAATCGCGCCCCACCGGCTTTCCGGCCACCACATCGGCCACGATGGCATCAATCGTGGGCCGATAGTTCCAGATCGCATTGGCGAACACCGTGCCGGGATAGCGCGGCGTATAGTCGATCAGCGATCCGATCGCCTTCGCCCCCCGCTCTGCCGCGCCATCCGCCGTGCCGATGCGCTCGCCGAACAGGATATCCGCCCCGCCGTCGATCTGCGCCACCGCCGCCTCCTTGGCTTTCGCGGGATCGAACCACGCCCCGATAAAGCCGTTCAGGAACTTCGCCTCCGGGTTCACCTCCTTCACGCCCATGCGGAAGGCATTGATCAGCAGGTTCACTTCCGGGATCGGATAGCCGCCCACGGAACCAAAGGTCCCGGTCTTGGACATCTTCCCCGCCAGCATCCCCGCCAGATAGGCCGCCTCATGGTTGCGCGTGCCGAACACCCCGAAATTCTCGCCCTCCGGCCCGCCCGACGACCCCATCAGGAAGGCCGTCTCGGGGTAATCCGCCGCCACGGCCCGCGCCTCGGCCTCCACGGCATAGCTTTCGCCCCAGATCAGCTTGGCCCCGCCTTCCGCATATTCCCGCATCGCGCGGGGATAGTCGGTCGCGGCCACCCCTTCGGAAAACTCGTATTCGATCAGCCCATCCGCCGCCGCCGCCTGCATCGCAGCATGGATGCGCGAATTCCAGGCGTTCTCCACCGGCGAGGCATGGACCCCCGCCACCTTGATCACCGTCTGGGCATTCACCCGGCGAATATAGGCCGGCAGCGCCAGAGTGGCCGCAGCCCCCATCAGGATCGTGCGCCGTGTCGTCGAAAATCTCATGTCCTTACTCCCCGTTGGTTTGTTGTTGGTTTCAGTCTTCCGCAATCGGCGCGTAATCGGCGGGGTCCAGCCCCGTCGGACGCCCCGGCAAATCCAGCCGCGCCAGCCGTGGCGCAGTCTCAGCCAGAACCCGCCCCGCACGGATCACCGCGATCCGCGTGGCCTTCATCCGCACCGCCTCGATCGGATCGCGCGCCTGCAACACCACCATCGTCGCAGGCCCGCCCACCCGCAGCGTCGGGTCCGGCAGACCCATCGCCAGATGCCCGTTCACGGTGACCGAGGTGAACGCCCACCCCATCGCCTCACGCGATGTCATGGGGGCCGCGTGTATCCCCATATGCGCCACTTCCAGCATGTCCGCCGATCCCAGCGGATACCACGGGTCCATCGTGCAATCCTGCCCGAAGGCCACATTCACCCCCGCCGCGCGCAATTCCGGCACCCGCGTCATCCCCCGCCGCTTGGGATAGGTGTCCGACCGCCCCTGAAGCGTGATATTGATCAGCGGGTTCGGCACGATATGCAGCCCCGCCTCGGCAATCAGCGGGATCAGCTTCGACGCATAATAATTGTCCATGGAATGCATCGACGTGCAGTGCGACCCCACCACCCGCCCCTGCAACCCCAGCCGCACGGTCTCTGCCGCCAAAGTCTCGATATGCCGGCTCATCGGATCGTCGCTTTCATCGCAATGCAGATCGACGGGCAACCCCCGCTCCGCCGCGATCTCGCACAGCGCGCGCACCGACTCCGCCCCCGCCTGCATCGTCCGCTCAAAATGCGGAATGCCGCCCACCACATCCACGCCCATGTCCAGCGCGCGGATCAGGTTGCGATGTGCCGTCGGGTCGCGGAACAGCCCGTCCTGCGGGAAAGCCACCAGTTGCAGGTCGATATACCCCGCCACCTCGCGCCGCACCTCCAGCAGCGCCTCCACCGCCGTCAGTCGGTCGTCGCAGACATCGACATGCGTCCGGATCGACAGCAACCCTTGCGCCACCGCCAGATCGCAATAGCGCAGCGCCCGCTCCTTCACCGCTTCGGGCGTCAGCAGCGGCTTCAACTCCCCCCAAAGCGCGATCCCCTCCAGCAGCGTGCCGGACCGGTTCAGTCGTGGCAGGCCCAGCGACAGCGTGGCATCCATATGGAAATGCGGATCGGCAAAGGGCGGCGCGACCAGCCGCCCCCCCGCCTCGATCACGCGGTCTGCCTCGGCCTCGATCCGGGGGGCGATCTCCACGATCCGCCCGTCCTTCACGGCGATGTCGACCGGGGTTCGCCCCTCGGGCAGACGCCCTGCCCTGACCAACAGATCCAGCATCCCCATCCCCGTCCTTGTGCCCCCGTCCTTGCGCAGCCGCCGCCGCCCCTGCCACCGCGCCCTGCGCCGCAGTCTAGGGGCCCACCCGGCCCGCTGCATGACCTAGCGTTAGCAGGATTTACTTATTGGTCAAAAATTTTTCTTCCGCCTCATTGCTGGGCAGCGCAAGCGCCCCCCTGATGCGAAGCCGGGCAGCAAAAGGCAGCGCCCGCCATCGCCTGTCCGGGCCGGGCGCGCCTTAACCTTTCATCAGGACTTGCCTCGGAGAGGTGCCTCCGGTGCATACGCCCTGCTGCACCGCCCGTCTGCACCGGGCGCTGCACCGGGCCTAGAGCATGGTCCGCAGCCGGTATCCCGGCCCGTGCAACAGCCGGACAAAGGTGATCAGCGCCTCTCCGGACCATGTCACGCGTTCGGTAACAAAGACTGGATCCCCCGCCCGGATGCCCAGTGCAAGCGCCTCCTCCGGGCTGGCGGCTTCGGCAGAAAAGGCAATATCACCAACGGTATAGGCGACATTCTGCACCAGCCACTCATTGGCGCTGATGCGCTGGAAATCCGGCAGCGCCCCGCCCGGAACCACCGCCGGATTCAACCAGCGCACCTCATGCGCAAAGGGCCTGCCCCCCGCCAGGTCAGCGTTTCCAGAAAAAGCAGGTTTGCGCCTTCGGCCAACCCCATCCGCAGCGCCGCAGCCAGCGGCAGAGGGGCCATCCTCTCGGCCAGAATGCGCTGGGAATAACCTTCACCTCGCGCTTCAACCTCTTGCCGTATAATGGGAATTTCAAAGTTGCGCGCACCGGCAAAAGCGTCACCCGCGTTCCCGCCTTGCGCCGCCGCTCCAGAAGACCGCTTTCCGCCACCTCCCGCAGCGCCCGGTTCACCGTCGCCCGCGCCACCCGAACTCCACCGCCAGCGCCTCTTCCCCGGGATCACCGCCCCCGGCGGCCAGACCCGCGCCCGGATGCGCCGCAGCACCTCATCCCTGACCGCTTCCCAGCCTGCCATCACGCCCGCTCCCGCAGCCCCGCCATAACCTTGCGGAACCGCGCCTCGACCCGGTCCGCCACATGCCGCCCCCCTGGGAACCACATGCCGCCCGGCCGACCAGACATCGCATGCCAACCCGTCTTGTCCTGCAAAAACAAAGGCATCAAGGATCTCGTCCCCGTCCCGCCCGGCCAGATGCACGCTGTCCATATCCAGCGCCACAAGATCCGCCAGCGCCCCTTCGGCAATCCGCCCCGACGCGCGGCGCAGCCATCGCCCCCTCACGGCGACCGCCCCTTCCCACAGCACGCGGCCTGTCGAACGTCCCTCATCCGCCAGCATGGCCCGGCCCCGGTCGCGCAACCGCTGCGAATACTCAAACAGCCGCAATTCCTCGGCCAGACTGATCCGCACATTGCTGTCCGACCCCACCCCAACGCCCCCGCCACGGCAAAGCGCACACCGTCCAAGATGCCATCGCCCAGACCTCGGTGATCGGGCAAGAGCCCCGCCACCGCGCCCGACCGTGCCAGCGCCACCGTCTCGGCCGCCGTCATCTGCGTGCAATGGATCGGGCACCACCGCCCATCCACACCTGCATTCGCCAAGAGCCACTCCACGGGCCGCGCGCCCATGGCGGCGGAAACCTCTTCAACTTCGGCCACTTGCTCGGCCAGATGAATGTGGATCGGCGCGCCGGGGGCGATCTCTTCGGCCATGCGCAGCCCGGCAAGATCCACCGCCCGGAGCGAATGCGGCGCGACACCCGTCACACCATCCGAAAGCCGCGAAACGGCCCGCGCCGCGCCCTCCCAGAGGCGATGAAAACGCTCCGGCTCATTGCCGAACCGCATCTGCCCTTGGGTCAGCGCCCGCCCGTCACAGCCCCCACGCTGATAAAGAACAGGCAGCAGCGTCAGCCCGAAGCCGGTTTCTTCCGCTGCATTCACGATCCGTTCAGACATCTCTGCCAAGTTTGCGTAAGGCACGCCTGCGGGCTGATGATGCAGATAGTGGAACTCCGCGACGGCGGCGTAACCGGCCTCTGCCATCTCCACCATCACCTGCGCGGCAATCGCTTCGGCATCTTCGGGCGTCAGGCGATCCAAGAAACGATACATGAGGGTCCGCCAGGTCCAGAAACTGTCCTGCCCAGCGCCGCGCCGCTCCGTCATGCCTGCCATCGCCCGCTGAAACGTGTGGGAATGCAGGTTCACGGGCGCAGGCAACAGGCAACCGACACGCTGCCCGCCCTCGGCTGGCCCCACGGCGACGATCCGCCCGGCGTCTACCCGCACCCCCACATCCGATGCCCATCCCCCCGGCAGCAATGCGCGCTCTGCATGGATCTGCATCTTTGTCCCTCGCTTGACAGGTCAATATGTATATACATAATAGCGCCAACTTCAGACATAAGGCAAGGCGTTATGGCGATTCTCCTCACCGGCATCACCGCCGCCACGATGCGCGGCGGCTATGGGCTGATCCCGGATGCGGCCCTCCTGATCGAAGGCGAAAGCATCGCCTGGATCGGCCCCCGGGCCGAGGCGCCAAAGGCGCAGAATTTTGATTGCCAAGGGAAACTCCTGACACCCGGCTTGATCGACGCGCATACGCATCTGGTTTTTGCGGGCAACCGCGCCGCCGAATTTGAACTTCGCCTTCAGGGGGCAAGCTACGCGGAAATCGCCCGCGCCGGTGGGGGCATCCTCTCCACCGTCTCCGCCACCCGCGCGGCGACCGAGGATGCGCTGATCGCCCAATCCCTGCCCCGCCTCGACGCGATGATCGCGCAGGGAGCCACCACCGTGGAAATCAAATCCGGCTATGGCCTGACGGTGGAAGACGAATTGAAGATGCTTCGCGCCGCCCGCCGCCTTGGCCAGATGCGCCCGGTCACCATCACCACCACCCACCTCGCCGCGCATGCCATACCCCCGGAATACAAGGAAAATCCCGATGCCTATATCGAAGGCGTGGCGATCCCCTCGCTTCGTGCCGCCCATGCGGAAGGGCTGATCGACGCGGTCGATGCCTTCTGCGAGGGCATCGCCTTCACCCCCGCGCAGGTTGACCGGCTCTTCACCGCCGCCCGCGCCCTTGGCCTGCGGGTTAAACTGCACGCCGAACAACTGTCGGACCTTGGCGGCGCGGAACTGGCCGCGCGCCATGCCGCGCTTTCGGCGGATCATCTGGAATACCTGTCGCCGGCAGGCGTGGCCGCCATGGCGCGGGCAGGCACTGTCGCCACCATCCTGCCGGGCGCTTACTACACGCTGCGCGACACGCAGCCCCCCCCCATCGCCGCGCTGCGCGCCGCTGGCGTCCCCATGGCCGTGGCCACCGACTGCAACCCCGGCTCTTCCCCCATGACATCGCTGCCGCTTGCCATGAACATGGCCTGCACCTTGTTCCGGATGACACCCGAGGAAGCACTCCTCGGCACCACCGCCCATGCGGCCCGCGCGCTCGGGCTGGCTGACCGGGGCACCCTTGCCCCGGGCCAGCGCGCCGATCTCTGCCTGTGGAACGCACAGCACCCGGCCGAACTTTCCTATCGCATTGGGGCCGAGGCCCTGCACAGATCCATCATCGGAGGCCGCCTTGACGCCTGAAACCCTTACCCCCGGCGCCACGACGCTGACCCAGCTCGAACGCCTGTATCATCTTGAACTGCCTGCGAAACTTCACCCCTCCGCGCGCGCTGGCGTTGAATCCGCCGCTGCCCGCATCGCCGCCGCAGCCGCGGGCGATACGGCGGTTTACGGCGTCAATACGGGCTTTGGCAAACTCGCCTCGCTCAAGATCGCGGCCAAAGATACCGCCACCCTGCAACGCAACCTGATCCTGTCGCATTGCTGCGGGGTGGGCGATGCCATGCCCCGCAACGTCGCCCGTCTGATGATGGCGCTCAAGCTCCTGTCGCTCGGCCGCGGGGCTTCGGGGGTGCGTTGGGAGGTCATCGCCCTGCTTGAAGCGATGCTTGAAGCAGGCATCACCCCCGTCATCCCTGCCCAAGGCTCCGTCGGGGCCTCGGGCGACCTTGCCCCCCTCGCGCATATGACCGCCGCCATGATCGGCGCGGGCGAGGCAGAGGTGGGTGGCAAGGTCCTTCCCGCCGCCGAGGCCCTTGCTGAACGTGGCCTCACTCCCGTCATCCTCGGCCCGAAAGAGGGGCTGGCGCTCATCAACGGCACCCAGTTCTCTACTGCCTATGCGCTGGCGGGTCTCTTCGATGCCTGGCGCAACGCGCAGGGGGCCCTGGTCGTTTCGGCTATGTCCACAGATGCCATCATGGGTTCGACGGCCCCTCTGCATCCCCAGATCCACGCCCTGCGCGGCCATGCCGGCCAGATCGAGGCCGCCAGCACCCTGCGCGCCTTGCTCGACGGGTCGGAAATCCGCGAAAGCCACCGCGAAGGTGACACGCGCGTGCAGGATCCCTACTGCATCCGCTGCCAGCCACAAGTCACGGGCGCGGCCATGGACATCCTGCGTCAGGCCGCGCAAACCCTTGAAATCGAAGCCAACGCCGCCACCGACAACCCGCTGGTGCTGGCCGACGGCCAGATCGTGTCCGGCGGCAATTTCCACGCCGAACCCGTGGGCTTCGCCGCCGACATGATCGCGCTGGCCATCTCCGAAATCGGCGCCATCGCCCAGCGCCGCGTCGCCCTGATGGTGGATCCGACGCTCTCCTTCGATCTGCCGCCCTTCCTGACCCCGAACCCGGGCCTCAACTCCGGCCTGATGATCGCCGAAGTCACAACAGCCGCCTTGATGAGCGAGAACAAGCATCTCGCCCATCCCACGGTTACCGACTCCACCCCCACCAGCGCCAATCAGGAAGACCATGTCAGCATGGCCGCCCATGGCGCGCGGCGCCTGATGCGGATGAATGCCAACCTGTCGCGCATCCTTGGCGTCGAAGCGCTCTGCGCCGCCCAGGGCATCGAATTCCGCGCGCCCCTGCGCACCTCGCCCCCGCTTGAAAAGGCTGTTGCCCGCCTCCGCAAGGATGTCGCGACACTGGGCGAGGATCGCTATCTCGCCCCCGATATCGAAGCCGCCGGGCAAATCGTCGCCAAAGGCGACATCGCCTCGGCCACCGCCATCCAGTTGCCCACACTCTGAAGGGACACCGAAATGAACAAGCGTCACAACCTCCGCGACATCTACCCGCCGACCGGGACCGAGATCACCGCCAAAAGCTGGCTGACCGAGGCGCCGATGCGCATGCTGATGAACAATCTCCACCCCGACGTGGCCGAAAACCCCCATGAACTCGTGGTCTACGGCGGCATCGGCCGCGCGGCGCGCACGTGGGAGGATTTCGACCGCATCGTCGCCACGCTAAAAACGCTCAATGACGACGAAACGCTCCTCGTCCAATCCGGCAAACCCGTCGGCGTCTTCCGCACCCACAAGGACGCCCCCCGCGTCCTGATCGCGAACTCCAACCTCGTCCCCCACTGGGCGACATGGGACCATTTCAACGAACTCGACAAGCGCGGCCTCGCCATGTACGGCCAGATGACCGCCGGATCGTGGATCTACATCGGCACGCAGGGCATCGTGCAAGGCACCTATGAAACCTTCGCCGAAGCGGGCCGCCAGCATTACGACGGCAACCTGACGGGCCGCTGGATCCTGACGGGCGGTCTGGGGGGCATGGGCGGCGCGCAACCCCTCGCCGCCGTGATGGCCGGGGCCTGCTGCCTTGCCGTGGAGATAGACGAGACGCGCATAGACTTCCGCATCCGCACCCGCTACCTCGACGCCAAGGCGCATACGCTCGACGAAGCCCTCGCCCTCATCGCCGAATGGACGGCAAAGGGAGAGGCGAAATCCGTGGGCCTCCTCGGCAACGCCGCCGAGATCTTCCCCGAACTGGTCAAGCGCATGAAACAGGGCGGCCCCCGCCCCGACATCGTCACCGACCAGACTTCCGCCCACGACCCCCTGCACGGCTACTGCCCCGCAGGCTGGAGCGTCGCCGAATGGCGCGCGAAACAGGAAACCGCTCCCAAAGAGGTCGAAAAAGCCGCCCGCGCCTCCATGCGCGCCCATGTGGCGGCCATGGTCGATTTCTGGAACGCGGGCGTCCCCACGCTCGACTATGGCAACAACATCCGCCAGGTCGCGCAGGACGAAGGTCTGGAGAACGCCTTCGCCTTCCCAGGTTTCGTCCCCGCCTATATCCGCCCCCTCTTCTGCCGTGGCATCGGCCCCTTCCGCTGGTGCGCCCTGTCCGGCGATCCTGCGGACATCCACGCCACCGACGCCGCGATGAAACGCCTCTTCCCCGACAACCACCATCTCCACCGCTGGCTCGACATGGCGCAAGAGCGCATCGCCTTCCAAGGGCTGCCTGCCCGCATCTGCTGGATCGGGCTGGGCGACCGCCACCGCGCGGGGCTGATGTTCAACGACATGGTGAAATCGGGCGAGTTGAAGGCCCCTATCGTCATTGGCCGCGACCACCTCGATTCCGGCTCCGTCGCCTCCCCCAACCGGGAAACCGAGGCGATGAAAGACGGCTCCGACGCCGTCTCCGACTGGCCGCTCCTGAACGCACTCCTCAACACGGCCTCCGGCGCGACATGGGTGTCGCTGCATCACGGCGGGGGGGTCGGCATGGGCTTCTCGCAGCATTCCGGGATGGTGATCGTGGCAGACGGGACCGAGGACGCCGCGCGCCGCCTGTCGAACGTGCTGTGGAACGACCCCGCCACGGGCGTCATGCGCCATGCCGATGCTGGCTATGACATCGCACTTGACCATGCTCGCGCGATGGATTTGCGCCTGCCCGGCATTCTGGGCAACTGAAACTGCGAAAAGGGGGGGCCATCCGCCCCCCCTTTTCGCCCTATGCAATGCCATCCATGGCTGCAACCTCAGGTCCGCGGATTGCCCCCGCGAACCTCGCGCCAGAACGGGTTGGACCAGGCCCGCTTGCCCGCCGCGTCGATCACGGTAACGCGCAGCCAGGGGCTGTTGAGTAGTCGCGCAAGCGGCACCTCGGTGCGCGTCATCGAATGGCCATGCACGCCCTTTGCCCCGGTCCCCCATCCCTGCACGATCACCGACGACACGGCAGAGCTTTCGACAACCACCTTGTCATCCTCGATCCGCACATCGCGCAGTTCCGGGCCTTGTGACGAATAGAAATCCCCCCTCTTCAGCGCGGCAAGCAGGGCATCGGGTTCGTTCGCCTCGGCCTTGACCATGACCCAGCCACCGAAGTGATCGGGCTCGTTGAAATGGGCGTCGTCGGTGGCGATCATGGTCAGCCGGCGACCTTCCGTCAGCAAAAGATCCGCGATGGCGAAACCATCGGCCCGGTCGCAGCCGGTGGCACAGCCGTGGTTGTAGATCTCAACCGCATGCGCCGCCGTCACCGCGCGCGCATCGGCCAGCGTCAGCCCCGACCATTGCGGATGGGCAATCGCCACGAACGCCCCCGCAGCCACCGCCCGCGCCGCGATTTCGGCCGCGCTTTCCTGATCGTCTCGCGGCACGAAATCGGGGCTGTTCGACGGCGCGAAATCGGGAGGCAGGCCAACGGCAAGAATATGCCACAACTCGCCATTCGCCATGGCCCCGGAATGCAGCTCCGCGCCTAGGATCGTCGTGAAGCCCGCATCCCGAAAGGGCCTGGTGTCGACGATGGGATATCCCCACATCCCCACGAAGTGATCCGTCAGGGCAAGAAAATCATACCCCTCGGCGCGATAGCGGCGGCATACCTCTTCGGGGGAAAGCACGCCATCCGATCTTGTCGAATGGGTGTGCAGGTTCCCGCGCCAGAAGCGCCCGGCTGCGGTGAAGGCGGAAAGCGGTCTTGTCATGCGGATCACCCGGCTTGAGTCGCCCGCACCCTAGCCCAGCTTTCCCTCGCCCGCAGCCACTTCCGCGACATGGCGGCGGCACAGCCCGGCCCTAGGCTGACCCCGCTTTCGATGGGCAAAAGGCGCTGCTGGGTTCTCGGCCTGGTGAAAAACAGGCAGGAGACATCACAATCGGGATAGAACGGGCTTTAAAATCAGCAACTGTGCCCCATTTTCCGCAAAGGTCGGGCGTGTTCGCGTTGCAGTCATGCGCGCTGTCGCACATCCGATCTTTACGTGTTAAGCCAAGCGTATGGGAACGGAGCAGGAAATGCAGATGCATGTGACGCGCACTGGCGCTGAACCCGTCGAGGCGAAGGACGGTTGCGCAGAACTTGCCGTCGATGAAATGATGGTGCGCGCCACGGCGGCGGCTGCCTTCCTGAAGGCGCTGTCGCATGAGGGCCGGCTGATGATCCTCTGCCACCTCTCGTCGGGCGAGAAATCCGTGACCGAGCTTGAGCGTCTGCTGGACTCACGCCAAGCCGCCGTCAGCCAGCAATTGGCCCGGCTCCGGCTTGAGGGGCTGGTGAATTGCCGACGCGAAGGCAAGGCGATCTACTATTCGATCCAGGATCCGAAAGTCAGCCGCACCATCGCGCTTGTCTATGACATGTTCTGCCGCGAGGCCTGATCAGCCCCGCCCGACAAAAGGCATGTCGCGGGCCATGATCGTCAGGAACGGGATATTTGCCGACAGCGGCAGGGATGCCATGTGCAGAACGGCATCCGCGACATGGGCGACATCCATCACCGGCTCTACCCGGATGGATCCGTCGGCCTGCGGCACGCCTTTCGTGAAGGCCTGCGCCATCTCTGTCAGGGCATTCCCGATGTCGATCTGACCGCAGGCGATGTCAAAGGGCCGCCCATCCAGCGCAAGCGTCTTGGTGAGGCCCGTCACGGCGTGTTTCGACGTTGTGTAGGGCACAGACCCGGGCCGCGGCGCATGGGCCGAGATGGAGCCGTTGTTGATGATGCGCCCCCCTTGCGGGCTTTGCCGCCGCATCAGGCCGAACGCCGCCCGCGCGCAAAGGAACATGCCTGTAATGTTCACCTGAGAAAGGCGCAGCCAATCTTCGACCGCGATTTCATCAATCGGTGCGGCCTTGACCGAAATGCCAGCATTGTTGAACAGAAGATCCAACCGCCCCCAGGCCGTCTCGACCGCCGCAAAGGCACGATCCACATCTGCGGGCAGGCCAACATCGCCGGGCAGGATCAGGGCTGATGCATGGCCCTGCGCGGTTTCCTCCAGCACATCCGCCCGCCGCCCCATAAGGGCGACCTGCCAGCCTTTGGCCAGAAAGGCCCGCGCCGTGGCACGCCCAATCCCGCTGCCTGCCCCCGTGATCATCGCTGTCATGGTCATGCGGGTTCCTCCTCCAGATCGGCATAGCCGTATTTCATCAGCCACAACAGGCATCGCTCGACACGCAATAGGGGATGACCCAGATCCTGTGCAAGCTCTGCCGCCGTGGCGCTGCCCCGCGCCTGCAGCACCTTGGCCGTGGCCTCGACATGTTCCGGTGTTTCGAAAAGGCGCCGGGTCGCCTGATAGTCGCGCAGGGCAAAGGCTTCGGCCACGGAAAGTGTTGCTGTTCCGGTCCAGAAAAATCGGGCCCCGCGGGCCAGTTGCCGTGTTGGAAAGGCCGCGAAAAGCGCCATGGGCGATGGACCGACAGGCAATTCATGGGGCGAAAGGCGCGGGTGGCGGGCACTGTCGGCGGCAAGGCGGATGGCATCCAGTTCGGCGAACAGCGCCTGCATGCGCGGCACGATGACCGACCAGTCGAAATGCCGCCGCGCCCTTTCGCGGCCGGCCGCGCCCATTCTTGCGCGCAGGTCGGGGCTGTCCATCAGGGCGCGGATCCCGGCGGCCATCCGCCCCACATCCAGTGCCGTCACGGCTGAAACCTGCCCCAGATACTGGATATAGCTGTCGGTTCCCCCGTGATAGCGCAGCCCGGTCGCGGTGACATGTTCAGGGCGCGCGCCCGTGCTGGGCACCCGGATGCCGCAGGTCTCATCGACCGTGTCGCGAATGCCGTCCCAATCCGCGGCAACAACCGGCAGGCCCGCGGCCATCGCCTCGACCGGGGCGATGCCGAAGCTTTCCTGAAGGTTGTCGATCGGGAAAAGGAACAGGTCGGCGGCAGAAAGAGCGGCTAGTCGACGCGCAGGTCCGGCATGGGCAACATGATGCAAGCCGACATCAGGCATGAAGCGGGCCGCTGTCGACAGGAAAATCCGGCGCGAGTAATCGTCGGGGAAATTCCCATATAGAACAAGGTGAAGGTTGCGATCCGCCCCTTGCCGGGCACGCTGCAGGGCCAAGTAGACAGGCAGGGGATCGAATTTCTCATGCGGGCTGAGACGCGCCACCACAAGGGCGACGCAGTCCCCTTGCGGGATGCCCAGCTCTGCCCGGAGCGCGCCCCCCGAAGCGGGATCGGGGTGGAATTCGTCGCAGTCGATCCCCAAGGGAATGACGGGCAATTGCGGGCGCGGCGGCAGGGTGCCGGCGAAGCGGCGGGAAAGAAAGGCGTCGATCATGTCCATCTGCGCCTCAGCCGCCGCGCGCACCGCGCGCGAGGTGCAGATAACCGCATCCCATGCCGCCTGCGGTGCAGTGCGCAGGTGGTATGCGCCCTCCATCACCGCCTTGGTGGACATGGTATGTGTCAGGCCGCAGATCGAATAGGCAGTCTCGCCCCACAGGCTGCGCCGCCATGCCTCGGTCGCGAAGTTGGGGCCCGAGAAGAACATCGTGCCAACCGGCGCGATGGCGCGGGCATCGTCCAGCCGTTCCACCCGCACCGGCATGTCGGGGCGGAGTGCAGTGACAAGATCGCGAAAGACCCCGGCATCGCCCGGACCATGGGTCAGCGCCACGCATTCCCGCATGACCGCGTGCCGGATCCATCCGCGCAGAAAGCTGTCACCCGCCATGCGCCGACCGTTTATTCCCCGCGACGGATCAAACCCGTCCGGCGCGAACCAGATGGCGGCATTGGCAAGTTGGGGGGCCATTTCGGGACCCGTCATGTCCGCCTCTGGGCCATCCAGAGCCACGGCGTCGGCGTCGATCGCCATTCCCACAGCAGTAACAGCCTGTCCAGATCGCCAAGCCGTTCCGTCCAGCCGGGCAACGCCTGATCATCCAGCTTGCGTTCGATCCGGCGGATCTCATGCGTTTGCGAGAACCGCCGGACAAGCAGATCCAGACGGCCTTCCTTCATGCCTTCATGCACCTCGACAAGGATGTCCGCCTTGCGCAGCGCGGGAGCGGCGACAGGATCGAGAAGCTGTTCCTCGGCGCCTTCGGTATCGCAGATCACCACGGTCCTGTCGGTGATCAGGCGGCCCATTTCCGCATGCGTGACGATGCCCCCGACCTGCACCCTGTCCTGCACGCCATTGAGCAATGCGAGCTGCGCACAGGCCGACTGCGCCTGATCATCGCTATCGCGCGCCAGAATGCGCGCTTTCGGCATGCGCAGGGCAAGGCCCACCGCATAGTAGCCCTCGGCCGAGCCGATATCTATGACCGTGTCATAGCCGCCCGCGACGATTTCTTCGATCACCGGGGCGAGGCAGGCTTCGTAGCAGCCGATCAGTCGGGGATTGCGTGATCCTTCCGAACTGCGCAGGGGATAGGCCATGCCCCTGAACGGCCCGGACAGCACCCGGTCGCCGGATCGTTCCTGCAGAAGGTTCTCCAGAACATGTGCCCGCCATTTCGCCAGATGCTGCAGCGCCATGTTCAGCTTTTGCGCCGTCGGCTCACTTTCCAGCAGCTTGCCGACCTTGCGCTGAACATTCTTGTTGAACTGCGATGGCATTCTTGCCCCCCGAAACTCGATAACCTGTCCATGCTAGATTGCAGCCGGGCGACGGTCCAGCCCGGGTGACGTTGCGCAGGACGCTTGACGCAGGACATGGCCTCGGGGCATCAGGGGCGGGTGCCGTTTTGCAAGGGTAGATCATGACGAGGGGAGCCAAGGTCAGGAAGCCGCGCGGGGCATCCGACCTTTGGGGAACCGTGCCCTTCCGCCAGAAGCCGCATGTCAGCCCGCATGGTCAGGTCACCGCCGTTTCGATGATGAAGGACGAAGGGCCATTCGTTCTGGAATGGGTGGCCCATCACATCGCCATCGGTTTCACCGATCTTGTGGTCTATACGAATGACTGCTCGGACGGCACGGATGACATGCTGATCCGGCTTGAGGAACTGGGGCTTGCGCATCATCGGCGCAACGTCATTCCCGAAGGCCTGCGCCCGCAGCCCAGCGCGCTGAACCATGCGCAGGAAGAGCCGGTCGTGTGCAAATCCGATTGGGTCATGGTTTTCGATGCCGATGAATTCCTGTCGATCCGCTATGGCGATGGCACGCTGGACGATCTGATCGGTGCCGCCAAGGCGCAGGATGCGAACGGGATCGTCGTCACATGGCGCATCTTCGGATCGGGCGGTGTGGTGGATTGGTCGCGCGCGCCGGTGACGGAGCAGTATCTTTGCGCCGCCCCCCCGATGTGGAACAAGGGTTGGGGCGTCAAGACGCTGTTCACCTTCGATCCGGACTACTGGAAGCTTGGCATTCACCGACCCAAGATGAAGAACCGCCATATCGACACGCCCTTCCCCGATACGGTGAAATGGCTGAACGGATCCGGGCGCGAGATGGAGGATTACTTCAAGTTCCGGGGCTGGCGGTCGATCACGCGGACGGTGGGCTATGACTGGGTGCAGTTGAACCATTACGCCGTGAAATCGGTGGACAGCTATGCCATCCGCAAGATGCGCGGCAACGTGAACAACAAGAAGGACAAGTACAACTCGGACTACTGGGCCTTGCAGGACCGGAACGAGGTGCGCGACGAGACGATGCTGCGCTATTCGGCGGCCCGCGATGCGGTGATGGCGGAGTTGCTGGCGGATTCGGTGCTGAACCGGCTGCATCATGCCGCGCTGGACCGCGCCGAGGGGCGGCTTGCCGAATTGAAGCAGACCGAGGCCTATCATCAGCTTGTTGCCGATCTTGCGAAGGCCTCGGCCATTCCGATCACCGAGATCACCGCAAAGCCGCCGCAGGCCCGCGACAAGGAAAAGATCGCGGCACTGATGTCCGATGTGGAAAAGCGGCGCAATGCCAAGGCGAAAGCGGACCGCAAATCCGCGCCCGCCGAGCCGAAGCCGCAGGTCGTTCCGCTGGGCAGCTATATCTCGGGTCCGAAGGATGTGTCGGGCGATCCGCCGCTGGTCTGGAAGATGAACCATACGGTCGAGATCCCGCAGGATCCGCGCATCTTCGTGCCCTCCGCGCTGCAGGTGATCGAGGCCGGAAAGTTCGAGCGCGGCATCGCGCGCCGCATGCCCAGCGTCCTGCCCAAGGGGGCGGTGTTTCTGGATATCGGGGCGGGTTGCGGGTTCCTGTCCTGCCATCTGGCCAAGGTGCGGCCGGATCTGACGCTGGTCCTGCAAGAGGACGATCCGGCGCTGGTCACGGTCGCGCGCAGTATCATGGCGCGCAACGGGATTGCCGCGTCAGACCGCTTTTGCCTGCTGGATGCCCGCATCGGGCAGGCGGATCCGGGTGCCGCCCTGCAGGCGCTGCTGCGGCAGACCGGGGCCGGGGCCGTGCTGATCGGCCATCCTGCCCTGTCGCCCGATGTTCTGGCGGGCTGGGCGAAGGGGGCCGATCCCCTGCCCGGCCAAATCTTCCTGACAGGCCGCTGGATGGAGCGCTGGCAGGACGAGGTATCCGGGGTGGAGGCGGCCTTTGCCGCCGCCGGGCGGACCGGCCCGCAATTCGGGTTCGATCCGGTGCTGACGCGCGGCTATGCCCCGGCCCGGCCCGAGGGGGAAAAGCCATGACACATGTGATCGTCGCCTGCATGCGGGACGAGGCGCTGTTTGTGGTGGAATGGCTGGCGCATCATCTGGCGCTGGGTTTCGACAGGATCACCGTCTACACCAATGACTGTTCGGACGGGACCGATGCGCTGCTGCGCCTGATCGCGGCAGAAGAGGCGGTGGATTGGCACGACAATCCCGGCCCCTACGAGGTGGCGGGGTCGATCCAGAAGACGGCACTGGCCCATGCCTTTGCCCTACCCCATGTGCAGGCCGCCGAATGGGTGATGCATATCGACGCCGACGAATACCTGAACGTCACCACCGGAGACCGGACGGTGCGGGCCTTGACCGGCCTTTACCCCGAGGCCGACTCCATCGGGGTGCAGTGGCGGCATTTCGGGCGCGGCGATGTGGCGCGCTGGACCGGCGGCAGCGTGACCGACCAGTTCACCTTGGCCGAGGCGGTGCCCGCCACGCCGGAAAGCGGGCGGCTGGTGAATTTCAAGTCGATCTTCCGGCCGGGATCGTTTCTGCGGATGGATGTGCATACCCCGAAATTCCCGAAGGACGGGCGCAGGCCGGTTGCCCTGAACACGGCGGGTGAACCCTTGCCTGTCGATGCGATGCTGCAGGATCGCGGATCGGGATATGCGGCGGCTGCCGCGCAATGCACCTGGGCGAATGCCTGTCTGCATCACCATCATGTCAAGTCCGACGATCTGCACCGCCTGAAACATGCAAGGGGCGATGCTAACGGGCGCAACAACCGCAAGCGGCGCATCGGAAGCGGCTTTTACCGGCAGGTCAATCTGAACGAGGTGCAGGATCACTCCATCGCGCATTACCGCGCGGCGCGGCAGGCGATCGAGGCGCGCATCCGCGCGATTGCCGGGGTGCGCGATCTTGAGCAGGCGGCCTTTGACAGGTTTCAGGCGCTGTATCAGCAGGAATGACACGCCCTGCCCTTTTGCAAGCGGAAACATGGACAGGACGGGCGGTTTCGGGCAGAGTTCAGGCAAACAAGACGACCCGGTTTCCCGGGCATAGTGAGGCACGATGTCAGTACCCCAACGCCGCCCCGTCGCATCCCTCTGGATCGGCGAAAAGCTTCATTACCTGAACCAGATCTGCCTTCTGTCGCATGTGCGCAACGGGCATCCGACGATCCTGTACTGCACGCATGACGTGTCGAACGTTCCGACAGGGGTCGAGGTGCGCAAGGCGACCGACATCATGAAGATCGACATGGACATCGTGTCGCAAACGTCGGAATCCTTTCTGTCGAACGTGTTCCGCTACAAGATGATCAAGGCGATTGATGCGGTCTGGATCGACTGCGACGCCTACTGCCACAAGCCCTTTCCCGATGAGATGAACAATATCTTTGCCGGGCACGGCTTTCGCGGCGCGCTGAATTGCGGTGTGGTCTATATCCCGCCGAAGGGCGAATTGATCGACCGGTTGCTGGATTATTACGAGAACCTGCCCGAAGCCCCGGCATGGTTCAACAAGCAGCAGCGCAAGAAACTGGACAAGCAGGATCGCAGCCTGCCGCAGGCGGTGCGCATCTACAATGCCGAACGCACGGCCTTTGGCCCGCAGGCCTTTACATGGTTCGCGCAGCAAAGCGGGGATTACGAAAAGGCGCTGACGCCGGATTACCTTTATCCTGTGCCGTTCCAGTTGAACGATGTCTTCTACGATCCCCATGGCCGGGTCGAAGGGCATTTCACCGACAACACCCTGTCCGTGCATCTTTATACCAACGGGACAAAGCCGTGGTGGCGGCGCAATCCGCCGCTGGCCAATTCCTATGCCGCGCGGATGTGCGAGATCGAAGGGGTCGATCCCGCCGCCGCACTGGAAGAGTAGCGCGTCATGGCCGATTTGGAAGACGACGCGCAGGATGAGGCCGCGCCCACGGGCGATGCGCAGAAATCCGCAGCCGAACTGAAGGCCGAGGCGCTGATCCGCAGGCAGAAGCGCAATCTGCGCAAGGCCCATGCGGAAGGGTATCTGTCTGGCGTCGCGGCGATGCTGCGGCCCGGGGATCTTACCCTTGATCTGGGCGCGAACATGGGTGTGGTGACAGAGATCCTTGCGCGAACGGGGGCGGATGTCATCGCCTTCGAGCCCGACCCCTGGGCCTTCGGGAAACTGACGGAGCGTTTTGCGGAGCGGGCGAATGTCCGACTGATCAATGCCGCCGTGGGCATCGGGGCGGGGACGGTGCGGTTGATGCGCGCCGCCAATTTCGGCGACAACCCGACCGGCGCCTCGGTCAAGAGCACGATCCTTGATGGCGGGCGGCAGATCGATTCCGGAAATGGCGTCGATGTGCCGCTGGTGGATTTCCCGTCCTTCCTGCGCGAGACGCTGACCGGGCGGTCGGAGATTGCCTTCGTGAAGATGGATATCGAAGGCGCGGAACTGGACATTCTTGAAGCGATGCATCGCGACAGCATGTTCGACCGGATCCGTGTTCTGGTGGCGGAAACGCATGAGCGGAAGTTCCGCGATCTGCGCGGACGCTTTCGCGCCCTGCGCAAGACCTTTGCGGAAAGCTACGATCCGAACCGGGTCAGCCTCGACTGGATCTGACGATCACTCGGCCGCCTCGGCGCGCTTGTCGATCTGGGCAAGGCGGCGGACGCCTGCGTGCCTTTCCAGCATGTCCTTGGCGCGACGCACCAGACCGTATTCCTTGACGATCTCCCAGGTGCGGTAGTGGACGGCGAAAATGTCGCGATCCTGCGGCAGGGGTTCGCCGCGCTTGCGCCCACCGAGGATGTAGTGCTGTTCCTTGGGCAGGATGTTCCAGCCGAGCCCCGCCTTGCGGATGGCCAGCGGCAGGGTCATCTGATCGAGATAGGGCCGCTTGGCGGGAATGTCGGGATTGGCTTCCACCGCATCGGCCACCTGCATCCAGACCTCGGGGAAGCGCAGGCCCTCGCCGTTCCGGTGCCGTTCGGGAAAGGCGAAAAGGCCGGAACTGAAATAGGGCATCCGATCCTTGCCCTTGGTCTGGTTCATCAGGCGGATGCGTTCCTCGGGCAGGTCAAGCCCGACGGTTTCATAGATCCGGGGCCAGATATCCTGCCCCGCCCAGCCCATGGAGGCCGCTGGCGTAAGGCTGACATGGCCTTCGCGGATCAGGTTCGCGGGATCGTTCGGGCGCAGGAAGAGGATGTCGGAATCCAGAAAGCAGGAATAGTCGCTGTCGCGCGGCTGCAGGGCGGCCAGCATCTTGTTGCCATGCGGATAGGGCGGATCGAAACGCCCTGCCGTCTGCATCGGGCGCACCTCGCAGCCCATGCGCGCCAGCGCCTTGACGACGGAAGGGTCAAGCTCTGCCATCCGATGCGCGGGGCAGTAGCCGACCATGGCCACCTGCGGGCCGAAGTTTTCGCGGATGGAACCCGCCAGATAGCAGGCCATCAGTTGATATTTGGGCGGTTCGACGATGAAGAAGAAGGTCAGGTCCGTCATCAGCTTTCCTCTTCGTCGCCGTGGCGTTCGCCCTGCCGCAGGGGGCGCATCTCGCCTCCACGCCGATCGGCGAATTCGGCCAGCAGGGCCGCGATCTCATCCGTCTTGGGCAGGCGGGGGCGGAAGGATTTGGTGACATAGCCGGTCGCGGCGAGGGCCTTGAACAGGGCCTGAAAATCAATCTCGCCCACGGAGCGGAAATCGACGCGGCCCGCATCGCCGGACACCCAATCGGTGCGGATCACGTCGATCACATCGGGTTCGGTGCCGCTGAAAGAGCGGAATTGTAGCCGGTAATCGGCGGCATTGGCCTTGGACCGGCGCAGGATCATCGCCACGCGCGTGCCGGGATCGACGACGAAGGCCGCAAGGTGCAGCGCCGATCCATCCAGCGCGACGATCCTTTCGGCGGCCCGGTAGCGGGCGATCTGCACCTCGAGCGGGTGTTTTTCGGGATGGAAGATCTCATACCCGGCGCGGGCGAGGTTTTCCTCGATCACGGTTTCGCCAAGGATGCCGCCACGGCTTGCCGCGAGGCGCGCGCGAGAGACGTAAAGCTTTTTCCCGCCTTCGGGGGCGACGGCGGCGCGCAGGCGGCCTTGCATGAAGGCGCGATAGGCCGGACTGCCCGCATAGCGTTCGGACCAGCCGAAGCCGAGTTCCGGCACGAAGAGGCGTTCCACCCGAAGCCCGGTGCCGGAGGTGCGGACCGGCAGGTCGATGCCCATGAGGCGATAAAAGCGGTCATGCCCTTCCATCGCCTTCTCGATCGCGCCCACCTCGCCGCGATAGGGCAGGTAGAGGATGCTTTCGGGTGTCATGGGCAGGTGATCCAGCGCCCAGAGGCGGGCCGTTGATTCCACGAGGAAATGGCCGAAATGGCCCCGGAAATGGCCGCCGAAGAGATGCGCGCCCGGAAGATCGCGCAGGGTTTCGCCGGGCAGCAGGCTGGGCGCGGGCATCGGTTTGCGCGCCCGGATCCAGCCCTGCGAGAGGGTGCAATAGCTGCCGTCGGATTTCAGCACGCCTGAGGCAAGCTTGGCATCCCCTTCGCGTTCCGGCAGGAAGCTGGCATTGGGTAGATCGAGGATGAGGCCCGCAAAGGGTTTGGGCCAGTCCGGCGTGCCGACGGTGATCTGGCCTTCCTCGGCCTGCAGAGGGGCGGCGGGTTGCGCGGGCGCATCGGCGGGCCGGGCAAGGCGGCGCGCCTCGCGCCGCGCGAAGCCGCTGTCGGGATTGGCCTTGCGCAGCACGGCCAGCGCACCGGGCAGCAGGGCCAGATGCCCCCTTTCGCGCGCCTTGGCCACGAAATCGCGCTGCCATCCGATCTGCGCGCGTCTGGCCCGGAAGGCGCGCCAGAAGGCGGGCCAGTCGGGCGTGCCGCGCACGACGCCCTCGATCAATTCCTGCAGGCCGCCGATCAGCTTTATGTTGCGGATCGCGCGATGGCCGGTATGGGCCACGGTGATATGGTTTACGCGCGGCCCCCGGATGCGCAGCGCATGGGCGCGGTCCTCGGGGACGAAGGGATCATAGACCAGCGTCACCTCGGCCTCGGTCGGGCCGGTGCCTGCGGCATCGAGATAGGCGGGATCGGACCAGTCCCATTTGCGCGCGGCATAGCGGTAGCGGCGTTCGAAGGGACGATGCCGCGTGCCAGCGTGGTTTGCGGGCTGAAGGCCAGCACGGCCGCGCCCGGCACCATGGGCGCATAGGCCAGCGCGGCAAAGCCGCCCATGGAGGCCCCGACGAACACAACCCGGCGGAAGCGCGCGAAAAGGCCAGCCTCGCGCAGGGCGGCGATCAGGGCGGGGGTATCGGGGTTGCGATACCAGTCCTTGCGGGTGGCCATGATCCCCAGAAGAGAAATGCCCGCCTTTTCCATCCGCCAGCGCAGCCATGGCTGGGGCGGATCGTATTCACCGATGGAGGAGAGGTTGTCGAAGGTGACGGCCAGCACGTCGGAACCGGGCTGCGCCTCGAACCAGGCATCGACCAGACCACCGCGATAGAGGAAGGCCGCTTCGCCGACTGCCCGTGACAGATCTGTCACGATGGGGGGGACGCTCCCTTCGGCCTTGCGGGCGGGCTTCTGATCTGCGGGTTCGATGTCCATGCACCGTCTCGATGGGTTGTCGGGGCGGGGACCTGCTTCATCGCTTCACTCGTTGCCATTGCCTGACTTGCACCATTCACCCGCGCGACAGAGGCGATCCGAAGCCCGAAGACAGGGCATCGAACCGAATTCGCCAGAGGATAGAGGGCGACCCTTCAGGGGTCAAACCTGACGCGCGCCCTGCCCTTTTGCCGGACGTGACTGTGGCGCTGAACCCGCACCCGGCGGGCCCGGGGTTACGCGCGGGGCGGTCGCCACCTGGGGGGGCGGGAATGCAACCGCAAGGCTATGCCAGCGGCGCTTGTCGCGCAGTCTGGTGGCAGTCGCAGGAAACAAAGCCGCGCAAGGCCGGGCTTTCACGAAATCTTCTTTTGCGTCTTTCGCGAATCGTGCCACCAATGTGCCCAAGATCGGCACTGAAGGCACGATCCGGGAACAGGCATGGCACGGCCATGACTGACCAAACACAGGGGAGCTATGATGAAGAAATACACGTCCATGATTGACCGCCGGACCCTGCTGAAGGGCACGGCGCTGGGGATCGGTGCGCTGGCCGCGCCGGCGATCATTTCGCGCAAGGCGCTGGCCTCGTCGGGGGAGTTGAACTTCACCGGATGGGCCGGCTATCCGCAATTCACCGAAAAGGCCTTTCCGGCCTTTGAGGCGGCGACCGGGATCAAGGTCAACTTCAAGGAACTGCCGGATCAGGACACCATGTTCGCCGAAGGCAAGGTCGCGCTGGAAGCGGGCGGGATCGACCTGATCGAGCCCACGATCGACCGCGTCGGCGCATGGAACGACAACGGCCTGCTGGGCGCCTTTGACGAGGCGAAGCTGGCCATGACCAACTATCTGCCCGGGCTGGCCGATGGCGCGGCGGGCGAGCGGTCGCGCAAGGATGGCGCGCTGCTTTATGTGCCGTCGGTCTGGGGCACGGAATCGCTGGTGGTGAACGAGGCGGATGCCGTCCTGTCCGACCCGCCGTCGCTGGGCGATCTGTTCAGCGCCGACAATCAGGTGGTGGTGCGTCCGCATTCGGCGCTGGCGGCGATGGGCCGTTGGCTGGATGCGCAGGGCAAGCTGCCGCGTCCGTGGATGGACGGCTACAGCGACATGGGGGCCATGGTCGAACTGTGGGATATCGCGCTGGCCGAAGCGATCAAGGCCAAGGGCAATGTCGTTCAGTGGTGGTCGGGCGAGAACGAGGCGAATGCCGGCTTCACCGCCAATGGCGCGACCGTTGGTCTGTGCTGGGATTCGACCGGCTTCAACCTGCGCAATGACGGCTATCGGTACATCGCCCCGGTGGAAGGCGCGATTGCCTGGCATCAGGGCTTTGTCCTGATGAAGAATGCGCAGAACGTCGATCAGGCGCATGAATTCGTGAAATGGGTCTCGGGCCCGGAAGGGGCGGCGATCTGGGCGACGGCCTTCTCGGCCAACCCGGTGGGCAAGGGCGCGGCGGATCTGATGGATCCGGACGTGTCGGCCTATTACAACGGCACCTTCAACGACGAGGCGCTGTCCAAGCTGTGGTGGTGGCCCGACCAATCGGCGGAGTTCCTGGCCAAGCGGGCGGAGTATTCCGACAAGTACAAGGCCGCCTGATCGGGGCCAAGCGACAGATGACGCCGGGCCAAGGTCCGGCGTCATCGTTCCGGCAGGGGCGATGCGGCGCAAAGGGCCGTTCATGCCCGCGACGGGGCCTGTCAGCCTTGCCGAAAACACAACGAAAACAATGCCACGACAGGGGAACGGGACGCGATGAGCGCCGGAATAGATCTTGAGAATGTTTGCTGCGATTTTGGCAGTTTCCGCGCGGTGGATCATGCCAATGTTTCCATCAAGGCGGGGGAATTCTTTTCCTTTCTGGGCCCGTCGGGCTGTGGGAAGACAACGATCCTGCGGATGATTTCGGGCTTCATCGAGCCGACGCAGGGCATGATCCGCATCGGCGGCAAGGACATGAAGGGCCAGCGCCCGAACCAGCGGCCGACCGCGCTAATCTTTCAGAACCTAGCGCTGTTTCCGCTGATGTCGATCTGGGAGAACATCTCGTTCGGGCTGGAGGTGCGGGGCGTGGACAAGGCCACGCGGCGGGCCAAGGCCGAGGAATTGCTGCGACTGGTCGATCTGCCCGATGCGGCGGACAAGATGGTGAGCCAGCTTTCGGGCGGGCAGAAGCAGCGCGTGGCCATCGCGCGGGCGCTTGCGGTGGAGCCGCAGGTGATGCTGCTGGATGAACCGCTGAGCGCGCTGGACCTGAAGCTGCGCCAGCATATGCGGGCGGAGTTGCGGGCCATCCAGAAGCGGACGGGGGTGACCTTCATCTACATCACCCATGATCAGGGCGAGGCGCTGGCGATGTCGGACCGGGTGGGGGTGATGAGCCATGGCCGGATCCAGCAGATCGCCGATCCGCGCGAGATCTACAACAACCCGGTGAATGGCTTTGTTGCCTCTTTCGTGGGGGAAAACAATGTCTTCACCGGCGATCTTGGCGCGACGAGCGAAGGTTTCGCCAGCCTTGCCACCCCGCATGGAACCTTTCGCGCGCGGATCGCGCCGGGCGTTTCGGGCAAAGGGGTGAAACTGTATGTGCGGCCGGAACATACCGTCATCTCGGACAGCCAGCCCGCCGAGAATGCCATCCACGGGCGGGTGGAGGAGATTTCCTTTGAGGGCAGTTTCATCGCCGTTCATGCCGTGACCGACAGCGGGATGAAGATGGTGGCGGAGTTGCGCAATGATGGCACATCGGCGGTGCCGGCCATCGACACGCAGGTCTGGATGAGCTTTGACGCCGCGCGCGCCGCCATCCTGCCCGATGCATCGACGAGGGCGTGATCCATGCAGGACCTAATCCGCCGCTATGGGCCGGTTCTGACGGGGTTCATCATCCTGATCGTGGCGTTCTGGCTGCTGATCCTTGTGATCATTCCCAATATCACGCTG
Organism: Paracoccaceae bacterium; assembly: GCA_041397045.1. GTDB lineage: Bacteria > Pseudomonadota > Alphaproteobacteria > Rhodobacterales > Rhodobacteraceae > Paragemmobacter. The sequence continues at coordinate 264,036 of JAWKXK010000007.1, read as the reverse complement.
TTTGAAAGTTCCTTCCGCCCCTATCTGCCGGTGTCCGAGATCGGCGGGCCGAAGGATACCTATTCGGTCAACAACTACCTGAAGGTTTTCAACGGTTCCATCGAGACCTCCTTTCTGGGCCTGAGCTTTCAGGTTCCGGTGCATGTCCTGACCTTCTGGCTGACGATCTGGTATTCGGTGGTGGTGACGGCGCTGTGTTTCGCACTGGCCTATCCGGTGGCCTATTACATGGCCAAGATCGCCAATCCCCGATCGCTGCCGACGCTGACGCTGCTGCTTTTCGTGCCGCTCTGGGTATCAGAGGTGCTGCGGGCCTTTGCGTGGTGGATCATCCTGGCCTTCAAGGGACCGCTGAATGCGGCTCTGCTGTTCATCGGGGCGATCGACAAGCCGATCCGCTGGATCACCGATTATGACGCGGTGATGATCGGGCTGGTCTATACCTATATCCTGTTCATGCTCTTCCCGCTTTACAACGCCATCTCGTCGCTGGACACGAACCAGATCGAGGCGGCCGAGGATCTGGGCGCGCCGTGGTGGAAGATCCATTGGCGGATCGTGCTGCCCCATGCAAAGCCGGGCGTGGCATCGGGGGCGGTGATGGTGTTCATGCTGTCTGCCGGTTCCCTTCTGGTGCCTTCGATCCTTGGATCGACAACGTCGCAATGGTTCACGCAGACCATCCAGCAATGGATGAACGATGCGCTGGATTGGAACACGGCCTCGGCCTATGCGTTCCTGCTGTTGTTCCTTTGCACGGCCTTTGTCAGCCTTGTGATGTGGATCTTCCGCGTCAAGCTTTCCGATATCGCGAAATGAGGGATGGTCTGATGTAAGTTCCGCCAATCCCTTGCGCATCTCTACATGGGTGCGTTCCTGATCTATCTGCTGATCCCGCTGCTGGTCATGGCCGGCGCGGCCTTCAACGATCAAATGGTCCATCCATCGTGCCATGGCGTGGCACGACGGGGCAGTGGTTCGTGGAACTGGCCGCGGATGAGCGGATGTGGATTGCCTTTCGCAATACGCTGCTGGTTGCGGTGGCGGTGGCCTTGCTGGCGATTGTCGTGGGCACTGCGGCGGCCATCCTGATCAACTCCATCTCGGGGCGGGTTCGGACGGTGATCTACGGGATGATGATTTCCACGATCCTAATCCCCGGCGCGGTGATCGGCATCTCGACCCTTCTGATGTGGAACAAGATCGGCGTGCCGCCCGGATTGCACCTCTCGGTGCTGGGTCAGGTCAGCTATATCGCTGCAATGGTTATGCTTTTGGTGCTGGCCCGGTTGCAGAGTTTCGATCCCGCGCTGGAGGAGGCGGCGCTGGATCTGGGGGCGAGTCATGGGCAGGTGATGCGGCGGATCCTGTTGCCGCATCTTTATCCGGCGATCGGGGCCGGGGCTGCGGTGGCGTTCTTCCAGTCGATCGAGAATTTCAACGTCACCCAGTTCACGCGCGGCGGGGCGGATACGCTGACCGTCTATGTGTTTTCCAAGGTGCGCGCGGGAATTACACCTACGATCAATGCCTTGGCGGTGATCATGATCGGGATCACCATCGTGGCGGCGATCTTTTACGAGCTGCGCAGGCGGCGGATCGAACGGATGATGGCCCGCACGGCGCCCGAATAGGGCGCCCCCTGCCCCCCGGATTTTCCCCAAAAAGGGGGTGTCAGCATCCGGTGCAGACGGTCGGTGCAGACGGCTGTGCATACGCGCGCTGCACGAATCTTCGGTTAACCATGCCCGCCCGCCCCCGTGGCGGGGGGCTGGGCCTGCCAGCCCTGCGGGCCGTTGGACCATAGCGCCACGGCATCGGGCCGAAAGCCGCCCGCCGCATTGGCGCGGTAATGGGTGATGACGGCCCTGCCCTGCGGTGCAAGGTCGATCAGAGTGAAGGCATTGCCATCGCCCCGCCTGCGGGTGGAGAGGCAGGTTCCCGCCTGCACCGACAAAAGGCCCGGGGCCGCGGGAACCGGGGCGACATGGGTAAAGTGCAGATGGCCCGAGAGAACCATTTCCACCCCCATGGCGACCAGCGCCTCGCGCGCCCGCCCTGCCCCGCGCAGCGAGGCGGGTTCGGATCGCGGGGGGGCCAGCGGGTGGTGCATGGCCACGATCCGGCGGCGGCCCGCGTGGCGGGCGAAGAGCGCGGCCAGTTCGTCAAGCTGGGCCTGCCGGAGGCGGCCATCCTTCCAGACGAGGGGATTGGCGGTATTGATCCCGGCGATCACCGCATCTTGGGTGACGATCTCGGCCTGCAGGGGCAGCGCAAGGACGCGCCGCCAGTCGCGCCATGGATCCAGCAGCCGGAGCGGCAGGTTCCAGAGCGGCGCGTCGTGATTGCCCGGGATCACCAGACGCGGCCCGGGACAGGTGGCGAGAAAGCGCCCGGCCGCCGCATATTGAGAGGGCAGCGCGCGCTGCGTGACATCGCCGGACAGGACCACGGCATCGGGGCGCAGGTCGGCAAGGCAGGCCGCCAGCGCGGGAAGGAGGGCGGGTTCCTCGGTTCCGAAATGCGGGTCGGACAGATGGGCGATGCGCGTCATGTGGTGACGCGATCCACGGCATCGGGAATGATGATCGAGAGGGCGTCTGCCTGAATTGCGAAATCCAGCGGGGCGAGCATGCGGCGCTTTTCGCCATCGAAGGCCACGCGGGGGCGGCGGCGCGGGGTGCGGATCGTCAGGTGATGGGCGCTGAACAGTTCGACATCCGTGCCGGGCACAAGGCGTTTGCGGGCGAGGTGGAAGGCCAGCTTGATCAGGTGCCAGCGCGTGCCCGACCGGGCGACGAAAACGGCGAAGCGGTCGTCGCTGATGATATCAGCCCCGGAGAGGCCGAAACGTTCGAGCTGATAGGCCGAGCGTGCGATGAAGATGAGCGGGGTGCGCAGGCTGCGGGTGCCGTCTTCGGTTTCGATGGTCATCCGGGGGGTGCGCTGGGCGCGGATGATGGTGGCGAGGACCGTCCAATAGGCCAGAACGCGAAAGCGGCCCCACCGGGCATAAAGCGCCTCGCGTTCCGACAGGATGCGGGGATAGAGGCCAAGGCTGACATTGTTGAGGAAAAGCTGATCGTTCACCATGCCAACCGAGATGCGGTGGGGATGCCCGGCGAGGATGGCGCGGGCGGCGGCCTCGGGATCCTCAGAGAGGCCGAGCCCGCGTGAGACGAAGTTGAAGGTGCCAAGCGGCAGGATGGCGAGGTTGGCCTTCGTGCCGATCAGTGCCTGCGCGATGCCGGTGACGGTGCCATCGCCCCCGGCGGCGACGATGGTGGTGAAGCCGTCGGCGAGGGCCTGTTTCACCGCATCGGCGAAGGTCTGGCCTTCGGTCAGGCGGCGCAGGGGGACATCGGGGCCGAAGACTGCCATGGCCTTGTCGATCGCGCCGCTGTCACGGCTGGCGCGGCCCGATCCGGGGTTGGCGAGGACGCAGAGGCTGTGGCTGTCAACGGGCATCCGGGGAAGATAACCGCAGGCCCGCCCGTGGGAAGAGCTGTTTCGACAGGATCACCCCTTTGTCAGGGATTCGAAGAGGCGGGCCACGCCTTCGGCCCCGGGATCGTTGAAGCCCGCCAGCTTGTCCGCCGTGAGATAGGAGGCGCGGCCTGCCTTGGCCCGCGTCATGGCGGCGGTGGCATCGGCCCCCTTGCGGGCGGCGGCGGCGGCGGCGGGCAGGCCCTGCGGGAGGGCGGCAAGCGCGGGGGCCAGCGCGTCGATCATGGTGCGGTGGCCGGGGGCGGCCCCGCCCACCTGCATCACGCGGTCGAGCCCGGCGGAAAGCGCGCCGATCCAATCCTTGCCCGAGGCCGAGGCATCGCCCGCGGCGGCGAAGAAGATGGCCAGAAGAACCCCGGAGGAGCCGCCCATGGTTTGCGACAGTTCGATCCCGATGGCGCGGTAAAGCTGCGTCGGATCGGCGAGCGGCAGGCGATCCAGCGCCGCGGCAAGGGCGCGCGCCGCCCCGGCAAGGGTGGAGCCGGTATCGCCATCGCCCGATTTGGCATCGAGCGCGTTGAGATCGGACTCGCAGGCGACAAGGGCCTGGCAGCAGCGGTCGAGCAGGGCGCGATGGGCGGGATGGGGTGAGGGGACGGGCTGGATCGGGGCCAGACCATCGGGCAAGGGGCGCAGCGCCACCGGGGCGAGCGTGGCGAGCGGCGGCCATGCGGGCGGGGCGGCGGGGGCGGCGAGGTGGGCCACCTCTTCGGCCGTGACGGGCAGGAGCGAGACCGAAAAGCCGTGCATGTCGAGCGAGGTCATCAGGGGGGCGGGGCCGATCAGCCATTTCACCCTGTCCCCCAGCGCCGAGCGGGCGAGTTCCCCGGCCAGAACGGACATTTCGAGGGGCGTGGTGGAGCCGAGATTGTTTAGGAGGGCGACGTGATCCCCGGCCCCGACATGGGGCAGAAGGCGGTCGACCACCATGGCCATGGCGGCGCGGGCGCCGGAGAAATCGACCTGCTCCACCCCGGCCTCGCCATGGATGCCGAGGCCAAGCTCGGCCTTGCCCGTGCCGATGCGGTCTTCCTTGGGCGATCCGGGCACGGTGCAGGTATCCAGCGACATGCCGATGGAGATGGCGCCCGCGATGATGCGCCGGGCGGCGGTGGTGATGGTGTCGAGATCGGCCCCGGCTTCGGCCATGGCGCCTGCGATCTTGTGGACGAAGAGCGTGCCCGCCACGCCGCGCGCCTGCGGCAGGTCGGGGAGGGCCACATCGTCATCGACGATGACCATGGAAACCTTAAGCCCGAAGGCGCGGGCGCGTTCGGCGGCGAGGCCGAAATTCAGCCGGTCGCCGGTGTAGTTCTTGACGATGAGGAGGCAGCCCGCCTTGCCGGTGACGGCGAGGATCCCGGCCAGCACGGCATCGACGGAGGGAGAGGCGAAGACATCGCCGCAGACGGCGGCGGTCAGCATCCCCTGCCCCACGAGGCCCGCATGGCTGGGTTCATGGCCCGACCCGCCGCCCGAGACGAGGGCGACCTTGGAGCGGTCCCAATCGGCGCGGACGGCGACCTTGATATGGGGATATCCGTCAAGCCGCGCGAGGCGCCCGTTCGAGGTGCGGATCAGGCCATCCAGCGCCTCGGTCACCAAGGTTTCCTTGCTGTTCATGAACTGCTTCATGGCGGGCTCCTGTCAGATGCGGTTGCCGCTGGCGTCGAACCAGAGCGGGTTTTCGGGGCGGATCGAAAGGGCTTCGCCCGGGGCCAGGGTGGTATGGGGATCGGCGAGGGTGACGATCTCATGCGCGCCCATGGTGAGGTGCAGGCGGGTCTGGTCGCCCAGATGTTCCACCCGGCGGACGGTGGCGGGCCGGCCCGCGCCCAAGATCACATGTTCGGGGCGCAGGCCGATCTGGGCGGCCCCGGCAGGCGCGGGACCGAAGGCATCGGCGGGCAGAAGGTTGATGCGGGGCTGGCCAAGGCGGCTGGCGACATAGGCGGAGACGGGGTTTTCATAGATCTCGCGCGGGGTGCCGAATTGCACGAGTTTCCCCTGATCCAGCACGCCCACATGGGTGGCCATGGTCATCGCCTCGATCTGGTCATGGGTGACATAGAGGAAGGTCGCGCCCAGTTCGGCATGGATGCGTTTGAGTTCCACGCGCAGATCGGCGCGCAGCTTGGCGTCGAGCGAGGAAAGCGGTTCATCCATCAGGTAGATACGCGGGCTACGCACCAGCGCGCGGCCGATGGAGACGCGCTGCATCTCGCCCCCTGAAAGCTGGGTGGCCTTGTTGTCGAGCTTGTGGGCGATGTGCAGCACCTCGGCCACCTCGGCCACCTTGCGGGTGATCTGATCCTCGGGCCAGTTCAGGACCGGCGAGCGCAGGGGAAAGGCCAGATTTTCGCGCACGGTGAGATGGGGGTAGAGCGAGTATTGCTGGAAGACCATCGCCACGTCGCGCTGGGCGGGCGTGTCGGCAAGGACGGAGCGGCCGTCGATGGCGATGTCGCCCGCATCGGGCCGGTCGAGCCCGGCGATCAGGCGCAGCGTGGTGGTCTTGCCCGCCCCGGTGGGGCCGAGCAGCACGACGAAGGCCCCGTCGGGGATGGACAGGCTGACATCGGCAAGGGCGCGGGTAGCGCCAAAGCTCTTGGTCAGGCCGGAGAGACGGACGTCAGCCATGATGCACCCCCGCATTCGCCGCCGTGCGCAGTGCCCGGCCCGAGCCGCCATCGAAGACCGAGAGGGTGCGGGCGTCGAATGCGAGGCCCACAGTTTCGCCCGGGCGGGCGACCTGCCCCGAGGGGATGCGCGCCTTGACCGGCCCATGGGCGGTGGAGAGCGTCACGATCTGGGTGGTGCCGAGATATTCCGATGCCTCTACCCGGCCACGGCAGGCGGCCTCGTCGCGGAAGGAGACATGTTCGGGCCGCACACCCAGAACCAGCCCGCCTTTGGCGCTTTCCTGCAATTCGGGAACCGCAGCGGCGAAGCTGCCCAGATCGAGGCGGGTCGCGCCGGCCTCTGCCACCCCATCAAAGCGCAGGAAGTTCATGGCGGGGCTGCCGATGAAATCGGCCACGAAAAGCGTGGCGGGGTGATCGTAGATATCCTGCGGCGTGCCGAACTGTTCCACGACGCCATGGTTCATCACGACGATCTTGTCGCCCATCTGCATCGCCTCGAGCTGGTCATGGGTGACATAGACGGTGGTGGCCCCCATCCTGTCATGCAGGGCGCGCAATTCTTCGGCCATGCGTTCGCGGAATTCGGCATCCAGCGCGCCGAGCGGTTCATCCATCATGAAGGCCTTGGGATTGCGCACGATGGCGCGGCCCAGCGCGACGCGCTGCCGGTCGCCGCCGGACAGGCCGCCGACCGGTTTGTCGAGGATCGACTCGATCCCGAGGATGCGCGCCACCTCGGCCACCTTGGTGGCGATCCGGGCGCGGGGCACGCCCTGACTGACGAGGGGATAGCTGATGTTCTTGCGCACGTTCATATGCGGGTAGAGGGCGAACATCTGGAAGACCATGGCGATGTCGCGCTGGCTGGCGGGTTTCATGCTGACATCCTCGCCGTCGATCAGGATCTGGCCGGAGGTGGGCAGTTCCAGCCCCGCGATCATGCGCAGCGTGGTTGTCTTGCCGCAGCCCGACGGGCCGAGCAGCATGAAGAATTCCCCGTCGGCGATGGTGAAGGATGACCCTTTCACCGCGGTGAAGGCGCCGAATTCCTTGCGCAGGTTGCGGATGACGATTTCGGCCATGGCTATTCCGGGAAATGCGAGACGATGATGAACATCACCGTGCCCGCCAGAGTGACGAGGAAGCTCCAGGTATAGAGCGCGAGGGCGAAGGGCTGCATCAGCATGAAGACGCCCAAGCCGATGAGCAGCGTGGCCAGCAATTCCCAAGGGCCGCGGCGCAGGCGGAGCAGGCCGGAGAGGAAGCGGGTCATGGCCGACCCCCACGAATTTTCTGCGAAAATTCAGGGGTCGCGCGGCGGGAGAGAGGAAGGGGCGTCATTTGCGGACGGCTCCGAAGGTGATGCCGCGCAGGAGGTGCTTGCGCAACAGGATGGTGAAGATCATCACGGGCAGAAGGAAGATCGTGGCCCCGGCCGCGACGGCGGGCCAGTCCTGCCCGCCCACGCCGATGATCGTGGGAATGAAGGGCGGCGCGGTTTGCGCGGTGCCGGAGGTGAGCAGCACGGCGAAGGCGTATTCGTTCCAGGCGAAGATCAGGCAGAAGATCGCGGTGGAGGCGATGCCGGTCGCGGCCTGGGGCAGGACGACCTTTCGGAAGGCCTGAAAGCGGGTGTAGCCGTCGATCAGCGCGGCCTCTTCATATTCGCGGGGAATCTCGTCGATGAAGCCCTTCAGAAGCCAGACGGCGAGGCTGATATTGACCGCCGTATAAAGCAGGATCATGCCCAGATGCGTGTCCGACAGGCCCAGTTCGCGATACATCAGGTAGATGGGGATCGCCACCGCGATGGGCGGCATCATCCGGGTGGAGAGGATGAAGAAGAGAAGGTCATCCTTCAACGGGACCTTGAAGCGCGAGAAGGCATAGGCGGCCAGCGTGCCGAGGAAGATCGACAGGAAGGTCGAGCCGAAGCCGATGATGACGGAGTTCAGGAAGCGTTCGCCGAAGCGGGAGGGGCCGGCGATGACCATGCCGCTCTCGCGGACGATTTCATCATACCAGGTTTCGGGCGGGGGGAGGTTCTGGAATTCCTCGGCCGCGACGCGGGTGCGGGTGGTGAAGAGGTTGACGTAGCCTTCGAGCGAGGGTTCGAACAGCACCTTGGGTGGATAGCTGATGGAATCCGGCCCCGACTTGAAGCCGGTGGAGATGATCCAGACGAGGGGCAGCAGGGTGATGACGGCATAAAGCGTGACGAGGATGCCTGCCACGAGTTTGGAGCGGCCCGTGGGTTCGGTGACGGAATAGGCGGTCATGTCCGGCCTCCCTTGGCCTGTCTGGGTGACCCCGTCCCGGGCTTGACCCGGGACCTCTCGGCGGCGGGGGCGCGCGGCGGGTGGGGCGGATGTCCCGGGTCAAGCCCGGGACGGGGTTTCGGGGCGCATGGGGGGGGCTGCATCCTTACCGCTCCTTCACCTTGTTCAGGGCCTTCACGTAGATGGAGGCAAGGCCGAAGACCGTGACGAAGAGGATGATGGCATAGGCGGAGGAATAGCCGGTGCGCCATTTCTCGAAGGCTTCGCGCTTCAGGTCGATCGAGGCGAGCAGGGTTTCGTTGCCGGGGCCGCCGCCGGTGAGGAGGACCACCATGTCGAACATCTTGAAATTCTCGATGCCCCGGAACAGCACGGCGAGCATCAGGAAGGGCAACACCATCGGCACCGTGATCGTCCAGAACTGCCGCCATTTGGAGGCGCGGTCGATTTCCGCCGCCTCGTAGATGTAATCGGGGATGGAGCGCAGGCCCGCGAGGCAGATGAGCATGACGAAGGGCGTCCACATCCATGTGTCGACGAGGATGATGGACCATTTCGCGAGCCCGCCGGGGCCGAGCATGGAGAAGGAGGAGGCGGGGGTGCCGGTGACCAGTTCGACGACGTAGTTCACGAGGCCGATCTGGGGCTGGTAGAGGAAGGTCCAGAAATTGCCCACCACGGCGGGGGAGAGCATCATGGGCAGGACGATCAGCGTCGTCAGCAGATCGTTGCCCTTGAACTTGCGGTTGATGAGCCAGGCGAGGGTGAAGCCGATCAGGACCTGGAAGAAGAGTGTCCAGAAGAGGAAATGGGCCGTCGTCTGCATGTTGGCCCAGATGCCGTCATCGGTGAGGATGCGGATGTAGTTCCTGAGGCCGACGAATTCGACCTCTTCATTCGGGCGGTTGGCGCGGTAGTTGGTGAAGGAGAGGCGCACCGTCCAGATCAGCGGGAAGATGTTGATCGCCAGCAGCAGGAAGATGGTAGGGGCCACGAAGAGCCATGCGATGGCCCGGTCGGACAGGCCGCGGATGCGGCGGGCGAGCGGGTCGGGCGTGGCGCGGGCGGCGGCGGCGATGGGGTCTGTCATGTTCTCATGTCCCTGCGGGAGGAGAGGGCCGGGAAGGCCCCCTCACCCTGCCCTCTCCCCCCAGGGGGAGAGGGTGGCGTTGCGCTTGGGTTTCCCCCTTGCACCCGGCTTGGGGACCGGGTGCCCCTCCCCTCTCCTTGGGGAGAGGGGCCGGGGGTGAGGGGTCGGGTCAGAGCTTGCCTTCGTCCTCGAAGACTTCGGTCCAATCCGCGATCAGCCCGTCGAGGGCCTCTTGCGCGGTGCCCTGATCGGCGACGATGTAGTTGTGCAGCCGTTCCTGCATGGCGAGCAGGAGCGAGGCATAGGCCGGTTCCTGCCAGAAGTCCTGCACCGCGCCCATGGCTTCGAGGAAGTCGCCGGCGAAGGGGGCGGAATTCACGAATTCCGGATCCTCCAGCACGGCGCGGTGGCAGGAATAGCCGCCCATCGACCACCACTTCTTTTGCACGTCGGGCTGGGCGAACCATTTGATATAGGCCAGCGCGCCATCCATGTTGTCGGTGTAGGAGACGACCGAGATGCCCTGTCCGCCGAGGGTGGAGGCGGGCTGGTTCTGGGGCGGGTTCACGAAGAAGTCGATCTTGTCGCCCCCGGTATTCGGATCGGCGTAGAGACCGGGGAAGAAGGCGAACCAGTTCATCGCCATCGCCACCTGCCCGGATTTGAAGGCATCGAGCGACTGTTCCATATAGGCGTTGTCATAGCCCGGAGGCGTGCCGGTCTTGTAGAGTTCCTTGTAGAATTCCAGCGCCTCGACCGCGGCGGGGGAGTTCACGGCCCCTTCCATGTCATATTTGCCGGGGGTATTTTCGTATTTGAAGCCCCAGGCATAAAGCGCGCCGGTGGCGCCCATGGTGATGCCTTCGGACCCGCGTTCGGTGAAGATCGAGGCACCATAGACGGTTTGGCCGTCAATCTCGCGCCCCTGGAAGAATTGCGCGATTTCCAGCAATTCCTTCTGGGTCTTGGGCTCGCCAAGATCGCGGCCATATTTGGCCTTGAAATCGGCCTGGATCTCGGGGCGGGCGAACCAGTCCTTGCGGTAGAACCAGCCGTTCGCATCGCCCATGGCGGGCAGCGCGTAGTAGTTCGGCTCCCCCTTCGGCCAGGTGGAATAGGCATAGACGGTGGCCGGGGCGAAATCGTCCATGCTGATGCCTTCGGCATCGAAGAAGTCGTTCAGCTTGACGTAATGGCCGTTTTCGGCGGAACCGCCGATCCACTGGCTGTCGCCGATCAAGAGGTCGCAAAGCTGGCCGCCGGAATTGAGTTCGTTCAGCATGCGGTCGGCGAAATTGGGCCACGGCACGAATTCGAAATTCATCTTGATGCCGGACTGCGTTTCGAAATCCTTCGACAGTTCGACAAGTGCGTTGGCGGGATCCCAGGCCGCCCAGCAGAGGGTCAGTTCACTGGATTGCGCGGATGCCATGCCCGCGACAGAGAGCGCCGCCGCCGAGCAGGCGGCAAGAAGTCTGGCCTTCATCGAAAATCCTCCCGGTTCAGTTGATTGGTTCTTGGCGGGCCCGTTCGGGCAGCTTTCTGCTGTGGGCCTTCTCTGATCTGACGATATGCCTGCGGATCCGAGTCTGTCCACCAATTTTTGAGGTACGTTCCTCAGAAATGAGAGGCCCCGTTCAATCCTTTGAAACAAGGGGATTTATCGGGATCAGGCAGCGCGGATCTGGCAATCCTCGGCGGGTTCGGGGGGCAGGTTTTCGCGGATCACCACCTCGATCCGCAACTGTTCCTGACCTTCGTCGATGGGCTGACGATCGGCCTTGGCGCGCAGGACGCGCAGGGCCGAGCGGGCCAGATGGCCGGGATTCTGGGCGATGACCGCATCGAGATGGCCCGAGCGGAGGGCGGATCTGCTATGCGGCGTCAACTCGTGGCCGATGACGACGAAGCGGCCCAGAAGCCCCCTGTCGCGCAGAAGCGCCGCCAGCGCGCGATGCCCGGAGCCGAGCAGGTAGAGGCCCACGACATCGGGGGTTGCGGCAAGGCGAGCCCCGACGATGCGGTGCAGCACATCGGGGGCGCCGTGGGTTTCCAGCGTGGGCATGGCATCGAGATCGGGGAAATCGGCCTGAAGCACCTCATCAAAGCCGCGGCGGCGTTCGATGCTGTCGCGCAGCAGCATGCTGTCGGCGATCGGCAGGACGCGGCCCTTGAGCCCGCGGCAGAAGCGGCCCATGAGGACGCCCGCGGTGCGGCCCGCGGCATGGCTGTCGATGCCCACGAAATGATCGCGCCCGGTATTGGGCAGGTCCGAGCCCAGCGCGACGAGGGGGATCCCCCTGCCCCGCAGCGCACGCACCGCATCGCGGACGATGGGCGTTTCGGGTGCCATCAGGGCGACGCCCGCGGTTTCATCGGGGCGGAGTTCGGCCAGACGGGCGGCGAGGATGTGCATGTCTTCGGGCGGGTAGCGGAGCAGGTCGAGTTCCGTCCGGCTGGCGGCGGCCAGGGCTGCGGCCTCGGTCAGGGCGTCGGCGAGGGTCTGGACGAACTGGCTGTCGCTGTCGGGCAGAAGGGCCACCATGCGGTAGGACCGGCTGCGCGCAAGGTTGGCGGCGGCAAGGTCGCGGACATAGCCCAGCCGATCAATCGCCTGATGCACGGCGAGGATGGTCTTTTCCCGCACGCCGGGGCGCGCATTCAGGACACGGTCCACCGTGGCGAGGCTGACGCCCGCCTCGCGCGCGATGTCGTTGACGGTGGGTCTTGTCATCCCGGGACCTGCACTGGAACCATTGGCCTGACTTCTTTATCGGCAGCATCCTGAGGTACGTCAATCAATCCGTTGGGCAATCCGTTGGGCAACCGGTTCTGGCGGGGCAGATGCGGAATGCAGAAGGCCCGCCCCCAAGCGCAAGGGGCGGGCCTTCGGGCCGCGGGTCCGGGATCAGGCCTGAACGCGCGGTGTGCCGTGGCCGACAAGGCAGACGATGCTTTCGATGCCGGTGGCCGAGATCGGCTTGGGCAGGAAGCCGTTCATCCCGGCGTCAAAGCAGTTGCGGCGCGAGTCGTCGTCGATATGGCGGGTCAATGCCACGATCGGCACCGTGGCCCCGCGCCGCGAGCTGGTGCGCAGGTTGCGGGTGGCGGCAAGGCCATCCATGCCGGGCATGGACAGATCCATCAGGATCAGCCCGATGTCATCGGCATCGGCATAGGTCGAGAGGGCCTGATCGCCATCTTCGGCCTCGATCACCTCGTACCCGCGCGCCTCGATCAGGACGCGTGCGACGAGGCGGTTGATCGCGTCATCATCGACAACCAGAATCCGGGGGCGGCCTGCGGGGGCGGGGCGATAAGCTGTCACGTCGTTGATCCTGCTTTGGCTGTCTTGTGCTGTGGGCATGGCACTGGCCTGCAAAAAGGGTGGCGGTCTGGTCTGGTCCTGCCCGCCGCGACATCGGGTAAATCCGTGGCCGCGCCGGTCGTTTGACAAAGCTGCGCCCCTGATCCCGGTCTGGCAAGATGGGCAAAGGGCTGGGCGGGGCCGTATGACCGTGCCGTTTAGGCCCGTAAACTTTGGTTTATGCCCGATTTTCGGCGGTTTGCGGGGGATCGTTTCGCGGTTTCGAAACAGTCCCGCCGGTGGCGCGGGATCGTTTCCGGGATGGGGAAAATGCGGCAGGCAGCGCTAATCGGCAACCGGGGCCCAGAGGACGCTGTCGATTCTGGGGGCGCCGGTGGCGAGCATCACCAGACGGTCGAATCCAAGCGCGATTCCCGAGGCGGGCGGCATCAGGGCGAGGGCTGCGAGGAAATCTTCGTCCAGCGGATAGCGTTCGCCATAGACGCGTTCCTTTTCATCCATCTCGATCAGGAAGCGGCGGCGCTGTTCGGCGGGGTTGGTGAGTTCGCCGAAGCCGTTCGCCAGTTCCACGCCGCAGGCATAAAGCTCGAACCGTTCCGCCTCGCGCGGGTCATCGGCGCAGGTGCGGGCCAGTGCCGCCTCGGCGGCGGGGTAGCGGTCGAGGATGGTGATGCGATCTTGGCCCAGATGGGGTTCGACATGGGCGACGAGGACCTTCGACAGAAGGTCGGACCATGTGTCGTCGGGCGACAGGGCCATGCCCTGCCCCGCCATCTGGGTGGCAAGCGCGTCGCGGTCGGTGCTGCCATCGGGGCGGATGGTGGCGAGAAGGTCGAGGCGGGCGTAACGGGTGAAGGCCTCGGCGACCGACAGACGTTCCGGCGCGGCGAAGGGATCGCAGCTGCGGTCGCGGAAGCGCAGGAGGGGCGCGCCGGCGGTGGTGACGGCGAGGCGGAGGAAGGTGACGGTGTCTTCCATCAGGGTGCTGTAATCCTCGCCCACGCGATACCATTCCAGCATGGTGAATTCCGGCGAATGGAGCGCGCCCCTTTCGCGGTTGCGCCAGACATGGGCGAAGGCGTGGATGCGGGTTTCGCCTGCCGCGAGCAGTTTCTTCATCGCGAATTCGGGGCTGGTATGGAGGTGCATCCGGCGGGGCGTGCCGTCATGCGACAGGGCATCGGTGGAGAAGGCGTGCAGATGCGCCTCGTTCCCCGGGGAGACCTGCAGGGCGGCGGGGTCCACCTCGGTGAAGCCATGGTCATCGAACCAGCGGCGCAGGGCGGATTGGATGCGGTTGCGGGCCAGCAGAAGGGGGCGGCGGTCGGCGTGGCGGGAGGGGTGCCACCAGGCGGTTGCGGCTGTATCGGTCATGTCGGGCAAGGCTCCGGCGCTTTCGGTTTGAGGTTTGGCGCAAGATGCGCTAGGTGCAGCGCCAATCAATTGCCTGCGCAGTTACGCGGGCCCAATCGAAACCGCAAGGAAACGACCCGTGAAAGTCATCGCCTCTTCCCTTCGCAAGGGCAATGTCGTCGAGATGGACGGCAAGCTTTATGCCGTGCTGAAAGCCGAGAATTTCCACCCCGGCAAGGGCACGCCCACGACTTCGGTCGACATGCGCCGGATTTCGGACGGGGTGAAGGTGTCGGAACGCTGGCGCACGACCGAGATGGTGGAAAAGGCCACGGTGGACGAGCGGGAATATGACTATCTTTATTCCGATGGCGAAGGCCACCATTTCATGGAGCCCAACACCTATGAGCAGCTGACCGCCAGCGAGGATGTGGTGGGCGAGGATTCCGTGTTCCTGACGGAAGGGATCAAGGTTTACCTGCGCACCTTCGAGGGCGTGCCGATCGCGCTGGAACTGCCGCAGAAGGTGGTGGTGGAGATCACCGAGACGGAGCCGGTGGTGAAGGGGCAGACGGCCTCTTCCTCCTACAAGCCTGCGATGTGTTCCAATGGGCTGCGCGTGATGGTGCCGCCGCATATCGGGGCGGGCACGCGGATCGTGATCAATACGGAAGACCATTCCTATGTGGAACGCGCGAAAGAGTGATCCCTTACGCCGGACGGGATGCAGGGGGCGCCTTCGGGCGCCCTTTTGCTTTCGGCGGTTCCCCGCAGGTTGAGGGGACGCCGCTGCGCGGCGTTCGGCCGCGCTGCGGCGCGGCATGATCGTGCAGAAGAAAGTTTTGCGACGTGAGCAAATGCGCGCCCATGGAGGGAGAATTTCCGGCAAGGCAGTGCCGATGGGGAGGATGTTCCGGATCACGGCCGAATTTCAGGATCCGAAACATCCCGTGATGCGGTAACCTGAAGGGGAATCGACTCGGAGGAGTGCTGCCAATGCCCAAGACCCAGACGATTGCCCGCCCGCCCATCCCGCGCCCGGCGAAAGCGGGGCAGATGGGGGCGATTGCCCTGTTCCTGATGGCCTATCTGGCGATCCTTGCCGTGATGTTCGCGCCCGAAGGCTATTTCATCACCGAAACGATCCCGGCAGTGGCGGAGTAAGCGCCGCCCCTGCCCTGTCGCCCGCTCCTGCTGCCTGTGGCCCCATTCTGAAACATCGCCGACACGATCCGCCGCCCGTGAACCGGGCGGCGCCCTCTTCGGCTTGCCGCCCTGCCGGGCCTGTTCTAATCAGGACAGGACAGAAGAAGGCGGGCCATGCGTATCCTGATCACGAATGACGACGGCATCAATGCACCGGGGTTGGAGGTTCTGACCGAAATCGCCGCGGCAATTGCGGGACCCGCGGGCGAGGTCTGGACCGTGGCCCCGGCGTTCGAGCAATCGGGGGTGGGTCATTGCATCAGCTATACCCATCCGATGATGATCGCGAAGCTTTCTCCGCGCCGCTTTGCCGCCGAGGGCAGCCCCGCCGATTGCGTGCTGGCGGGGATCTATGACGTGTTGCAGGGGGCGCGGCCCGATCTTGTGCTGTCAGGCGTGAACCGGGGGAACAATTCGGCGGAGAATGTGCTTTATTCCGGCACCATCGGGGGCGCGATGGAGGCGGCGCTGCAGGGCATTCCGGCGATTGCCATGTCGCAGTTCTTTGGCCCCGAGATGGATGGGCTGGCCGATCCGTTCGAGGCGGCGCGGCAGCACGGGCCGGGCGTGGTGAAGGCGCTGCTGGAGCGCGCGATCTGGACGAATGATGATTACCGGGTGTTCTATAACGTGAACTTCCCCCCCCTGCCCGCCGCGCGGGTGAAGGGGATGAAGGTGGCGGCGCAGGGGTTCCGGCGCGACACTTCGTTCAGTGCCGAGGCGCAGTTGTCGCCCACCGGGCGGCGTTATCTGTGGATCAAGGGCGGCCCGCAGCAGACGCCGACGCTGCCGGGCACGGATGCGGCGGTGAACCTTGAGGGCTATGTCTCGGTCACTCCGATGCGGGCGGACCTGACGGCGCATGACCTGCTGGCGGACCTTGAGGCGCGGCTGGCATGACGGAGGGCGCGGACTTCGACGAGGACGGGTCCGCCGCCGAACGGAAGATGCGGTTTCTTTATGCGTTGCGGTCGCGTGGGGTGACCGACAGCCGGGTGCTTTCGGCGATGGAGGTGATCGACCGGGGGCATTTCGTGCGCGGACTGTTCGCGGAACGCGCCTATGAGGACATGCCCCTGCCCATCGCCTGTGGCCAGACGATCAGCCAGCCCAGCATCGTGGGGATCATGACGCAGGCCCTGGCCGTGCAGCCGCGCGACAAGGTGCTGGAGGTGGGCACGGGGTCGGGCTATCAGGCCGCGATCCTGAGCCAGCTTGCGCGGCGGGTCTATACCGTGGATCGGCACAGGCGGCTGGTGCGCGAGGCGGAGGGGATCTTTCGCAGCCTCGATCTGACCAATATCACCGCGCTGGCGGCGGATGGCAGTTTCGGCCTGCCCGAGCAGGCGCCCTTTGATCGCATCATCGTGACGGCGGCCGCGGAAGACCCCCCAGGCCCCCTATTGGCGCAACTGAAAACCGGGGGTATCATGGTGTTGCCCGTGGGGCAGTCGGATACGGTGCAGAGCCTGATCAAGGTGACGCGGACCGAACGCGGATTTGACTATGACGAACTTCGGCCGGTGCGGTTTGTGCCGCTGGTCGAAGGGATCGGAACGGAATGAACGGAATGGCTTCGGGGTTTCAACCCGGACCGACGGCAGAGAGGCAGAGAATGACCTTCGCACCCCTGACGCTGCGCGCCCTTGGCCTGACTTCGGCCCTTGCGGCGCTTTCGGCCTGCAGTGGCGGGCAACCGGGCATGTTGTCCGATCTGGACTGGGATTTCCGCGGCGGCGCGAACACGCTGGACACGACCGATGCCGCGCGGCAGGCGACGGCGGCGCGGCCGATGCCGGATGCGAACGGGCTGATCAGCTATCCGGGCTATCAGGTGGCGGTGGCGCGGCGCGGCGATACCGTGGGAAGCGTGGCGGCGCGGGTCGGGATCAATCCGGCGGAACTGGCCGGTTACAATGCGATCCAGCCCAATGCGCCCCTGCGCGAGGGTGAGGTGCTGGCACTGCCCCGGCGGGTGGCATCGACCGGCGCGGGGCCGGTGGTCGCATCGGGCGGCGTGATCGGCAGCGGCAATGTGGCGGCGGCGCCCCTGCCTTCGTCCGGGGGCGGGGCAGTCAGCGTGACCAGCATCGCGACCACGGCGCTGGACCGGGTGGATGGCGCGGCGGCCCCTGCGGCAAGCGCGCGGCCCAATGACAGCGCGCTGGGGGCCATGGCCCCGACACGGCATCAGGTGAAACGGGGCGAGACGGCCTTTTCCATCGCGCGGATGTACAATGTCTCAGCCCGGGCGCTGGCGGATTGGAACGGGCTGGGGGCGGATCTGGAAGTGCGCGAGGGGCAGTATCTGATGATCCCGACGCCATCGGGTGCGCCGCCCGAGAAGCCGGTCGAGGTGGTGACGGCACCCGGGGCCGGATCGCCCACGCCCGAGCCGCCCTCGGCGGCGAAACCCCTGCCGGATGAAGAGACGAAGCCCGCCGCGCAGGCGGCGAAGGACAAGCCCGCCTCGCCCGATCTGGTGCAGCAGCGGACCGCGGCCTCGGCGGCGCAATTCGCGATGCCCGCCAGCGGCAGCATTATCCGCGGCTATGCCCCGCCCAAGAACGAGGGCATCGACATCGGTGCCCCGGCGGGCGCGCCGGTGATGGCGGCGGCGGCCGGGACGGTGGCGGCGATCACGCAGGACACGGCGCAGACGCCGATCATCGTGATCCGCCATGAGGGCGGGTTGCTGACGGTCTATGCCGGGGTGGCGGGGATCACCGTGAAGAAGGGCGACAAGGTGACGAAGGGCCAGACCATCGCGAATGTGCGGTCGGGCAACCCGTCCTTCCTGCATTTCGAGGTGCGGCGCGGCGCGGCCAGCACGGACCCGATGCCCTTCCTGAAATGAGGTGCCGGCGGATCAGTCGATCCGCCGCACCAGCACCTTGTCGATGCGGCGGTCGTCGAGGTCGATCACCTCGAACCGCCAGCCTTCTGCGGATTTCGCCTCGCCCAATGTGGGCAGGCGTCCGAAGAGGTTGAGGACAAGCCCCGCCACGGTTTCATAACCGCCGGCCAGATCGCGGCTGATGCCCAGACGATCACAGAATTCATCGGCGGGCATCCAGCCCGAGACCAGCAGGCTGCCATCGGCGCGTTCGAGCAGGGCGGGTTCGGCGTCGGTCTGGATGGCGACGGTGCCGGTGATCGCCTCGAGGATATCGCCCGAGGTGATGATGCCTTCGAAATTGCCGTATTCGTCATAGACGAGGGCGAGGTGATGGTCCGTGGTCTGCAGGATGTCCATCACCGCGATGGCATCGGCCATGTCGGAGACAACCGGGACTTCGCGCAGGAGGCGGGTGGGGTCGAGGGATTGCTTGCGCGAGAGGGCATCGAACGCCTCGGACAAGAGGATGATGCCCAGAACCTCGCCCGTGTCGGGGTTCTGAACGGGCATGCGGGGGCGGGCGATGCGGCGGATGGCGGCGATGGTTTCGGCGGGCGTGGCGGAGATGTCGAGCATCTGAACCTCGTGCCGGGGGGTCATCAGGGCGCGGGCGGAGCGGTCGGCAAGGCGCATGACGCCGGCGAGCATCTCGCGTTCCTCGGGTTCGAGGATGCCTTCGTGATGCGCCTCGGTCAGGAGGGAGTGGACCTCTTCCTCGGTCACGCGCGCGCCCTTGTCGCCGGTCGCGCCGATGAGCCAGAGCAGCGCCTTGCCGGAGCGATCGAGGAACCAGACGACGGGGGCGGCGATGAGGGAGAGCAGGCGCATGGCGGGGGCGACGCGGATGGCCACGGCCTCGGGGTTCCTAAGCGCGAGTTGCTTGGGCACCAGTTCGCCCACGATGAGCGAGAGATAGGTGAGAAGGATCACGACGCCGCCCACACCAAGGGTGGCGGCAAGGTCGGGATCGACCCCCTGCCCCGCCAGCCAGCCCGACAGGCGCGCGCCGAGCGTGGCCCCGGAAAAGGCCCCGGACAGGACGCCCACGGCGGTGATGCCGATCTGCACGGTCGACAGGAAGCGGCCCGGATCTTCGGCAAGGCGCAGGGCGGTGGCGGCCCCGCGCGATTTGCCCTCAAGCGGTTTGAGGCGGGCCGGGCGGGCCGAGACGATGGCGAGTTCGGACATCGCCAGCACACCGTTCAGAACGATGAGGCCGAGGACGATGAGGATTTCGGTAAGCATGCTGTCCTGAACGGAGCGGGTAAAGCCGGGAAGGTAGGGGCCCGGCCTGCCCGGTGCAAGGGCTGTCAGGCGATGCGGTGGCCTTCGCGGGCGGCAAGGTCACAGAAGAACTGCCAGGCCACCCGGCCCGACCGCCCCCCGCGCGTGGCCTGCCATTCGATCGCCTCGGCGCGGAGGCGGTCTTCGGCAACGGTCAGCCCATGCGCCGCGCAATAGCCGCGGATCATGTCGAGGTAATCATCCTGCGAACAGGGATGGAAGCCCAGCCAGAGACCGAAACGGTCCGAGAGCGAGACCTTTTCCTCGACCGCTTCGGAAGGATTGATCGCGCTGGAGCGTTCATTCTCGATCATGTCGCGGGGCATGAGGTGGCGGCGGTTCGAGGTGGCGTAGAACAGCACATTCTCGGGCCGGCCTTCGATGCCGCCATCCAGCACGGCCTTGAGCGATTTGTAATGCTGATCGTCATGGCTGAAGGAGAGATCGTCGCAGAAGAGGATGAAGCGCAGATGCGGGGCGGCGCGCAGATGTTGCAGCAGCCGACCGACCGAGGGGAGATCCTCGCGGCTGAGTTCGACGATCTTCAGATCATGCCCTTCGGCGCGGATCGCCGCATGGACGGCCTTGACCAGCGAGGATTTCCCCATGCCGCGCGCGCCCCAGAGGAGGGCGTTGTTGGCAGGCAGGCCCCGGGCGAAGTGGCGGGTGTTTTCGACCAGCGTGTCGCGCGAGCGGTTCACGCCGACCAGCAGGCCGATATCCACCCGCGAGACCCGGGTGACGGGTTCCAGACGATCCGGATCGGTATGCCAGGCGAAGGCCTCGGCCGTGAAATCCGGGGCGGGCATCGGGGCCGGTGCCATCCGCTCCAGCGCGGCGGCGATGCGGGCGAGAAGGTCTTCGGTCATGCCTGTGTCGTGTCTTCGCTATCGTCGTCATCCACCCATGTGCCATCGGCCCGCATCCGCGCCTCGCGCTGCTTTTCGATGCGGCGGATCAGGAAGATCGACACTTCGTAAAGCGGATAGACGGCCCCGAACATGATGAGTTGCGACATGACGTCGGGCGGGGTGACAAGGGCCGCGACGACAAGGATCAGCACGATGGCATAGCGGCGCATGCCCGCCAGCCCGCGCGAAGTGACAAGCCCCGCCTTGCCCATCAGCGTGAGCAGCACGGGAAGCTGGAAGCAAAGGCCGAAGGCCAGCACGAAACTGGTGGTCAGCGACAGATACTGTTCCATCGAGCCCTGAAAGACGATGCCCGCGGGCGCATTCTCGCCCACCACGCCTGAGGCGGCATCGCCCCCGAAATTCTGCTGGAAGTTCAGGAAGAAATTGAAGGCGATCGGCAGGACAACGTAATAGGCGAAGGCCGCGCCGAGGAAGAACATGATCGGCGAGGCGAGAAGGAAGGGCAGGAAGGCCTGCTTTTCCGACCGGTAAAGACCGGGTGCCACGAAGCGCCAGAGCTGGAAGGCGATGATCGGGAAGGACAGGGCGAAACCGCCGAGGACCGAGATCTTGACCGCGACGAAGAAGCCTTCCTGCAGCTTGATCAGCACCAGCCCGCAATCCTGCTGCCGTTCGGCCAGCGCATCGCAGATCGGATGGGTGAGGAAGTTGAAGATCGGGTTCCAGACGGTGAAGCACAGCACCATCGCCACGATGAAGGCGGCAAGCGAATAGAGGATCCGGTTGCGCAATTCGGCGAGGTGTTCGATCAGCGGGGCGGAGCTGTCGTCGATATCGTCCTGTCCGGCGGTCATGCGGGCTTGTCCTCGGATTTGCGGGCCCGGGGGGCGGCCTTGGCAGGCTTTGCCTCTGGTGCCGCGGCGGCTTTGGGTGCGGCGGCCTTGGGCGTTGCGGCCTTGGGTGCGGGGGCCTTGCGCGGCGCCTTGGCCGGGGGGGCCGCCGGGGCGGCGGCGGGCGCGGCTTCACCGGCATTGACGGCGCGCAATTTGGCGGCGGCCTCTTTCGCGATGGCGGCTTTCTGCGCCTGCTTTTCGGCAAGGGCCTTGGTGGCGGGGCCGGGTTGCGGGGCGGATGCTTGGGTGGCCGCAGGGGCCGGGGTGGCGGTCGCGGCAGGTGCTGCCGCCGCGGTCCCTGGCACGGCGGCAGCCGAGGTGACGGCCGGGGTCACCGCCGGTGTCACCGGGGGCACGCGGGCGGGCGGCGGGCTGGTGGGTTTGGCCGCGTTCTTCAGCGGATCCCATTTCTCGAACTTGTCGGCAGCGCTTTTCACCGCATCCAGACCCATCGCCTTGGGCGAAGTGACCTTGCGCAGATCCTTGGCCACGTCATCGACGCCGGACTCCTTGGCCGCCTGTTCCATCGCCCGCGAGAATTCGCGCGCCATGGAGCGCGCCTTGGCGGTAAAGCGGCCAAGCGTGCGGAACATTTCGGGCAAGTCCTTGGGGCCGATGACGATCAGCGCCACCACCCCGATGACGAGCAGTTCCGCCCATCCGAAATCCATGCCTGTCTCTCCGTCCTGTCAGGGCCTGTGGGAAAGCGACCCGGGTTCAGGCCTTGTCCTTGTCGGCGGCGGGCGTCACATCGCGGGCGACATCGGCGCTTTCATTCTCGATCTCGGCCTTGCCGTCATTCACGCCCTTCTTGAAGGCGGTGATGCCTTTGCCCACCTCGCCCATCAGCGACGAGACCTTGCCGCGCCCGAACAGCACAAGCACAACGATCGCGATCAGGATCAGGCCCATCGGGCCGATATTGTTGAACATGGTCAGCTCCATCCGTAGGGGCCCGTGGCGGGCCCGATCCCCGTTCTGAAGGTGATGTTTAGGCCCGCTTTTCGCCCGCTTCAAAGGGGAATGGGGTTTCGCCGCGGTTCAACTGACAGTATTTTGTCAGTAGCCACCCCGAGGCCCCCCCGAGGATAGACCCGATGAAACGCGATGACCGGCTTTACGACCTGATCCAGATCATGCGCGACGGGCGGTTGCACACGGCCGCCGAACTGGCGGCGGCGGTGGGGGTGTCCACCCGCACGGTCTGGCGCGACATGGCGGTGATGGCGCGGACGGGGCTGCCGGTCGAGGGGGAGCGGGGCTTGGGCTATATCCTGCGTTCGCCCCTGATGCTGCCGCCCACGCTGCTGACGGTGGATGAGCTGGAGGCGTTGGTGGAAGGGCTGCGCCATGTGGCCGAGGAGGAGGCCAATCCCCGCGCCCGGGCGGCGCGGATGCTCTTGGGCAAGGTGGCCACGCTGATGCCGCAGGCGGGGATCGAGACGGCGGGGTGACGTTACGGCGGCGTGGCGCAGGCGGCGGGGCGTCAGCGGCTGACGGGGAAGACGAAGCAGCGGTCGCGCCGGATCATGAGCCAGAGCGCGGTGCCCGGTTTGGGCAGGAAGACGCCCGGCACGCTGGCGGTGAGGATGGAGCCGTCATGATCCATCCGGAAATCCACCAGCGATTCCCGGCCCAGATAGCGCGCGCGCTGGATCACGCCGCGGGCGGGCGTGCCGTCCTGCGCGGTGGGGTTGGGGCCGCGACCGCCGCGATCGAAATCTATCTTCAGATGCTGGGGGCGGATGACGATCTCCACCTCGGCCCCGTCGGCATGGCCGGGGGTGAGGAAGGCCCCGAAGGGCGTGTCGGTCAGCGCCCCGCGCGAGGTGCCGCGGATCACGTTGATGTCCGAGAAGAAGGCGGCGGCGGCCTTGTCGGCGGGGGCGTTGTAGATGTTGTAGGGCGCGCCGCGCTGCACGATGCACCCGCTGCGCATCAGCGCGATCTCGTCGGCCATGCGCATCGCCTCGTCTGGTTCGTGGGTGACGAGGAGGACGGCGGTGCCTGCCTCTTTCAACAGATCCAGCGTGGCATCGCGGATGCCGTCGCGCAGGCGGTTGTCGAGGCCGGAGAAGGGTTCGTCCATCAGCATGACCTTGGGGCGCGGGGCGAGCGCGCGGGCAAGGGCCACGCGCTGCTGTTCGCCGCCCGAAAGCTGATGCGGGTGCTTGGGGCCATAGCCCGTGAGGTTCACCCGTTCGAGAAGTTCACCCACGCGGGCCGCGCGGGCGGCCTTGTCGCCCGTCAGGCCGAAGGCCACGTTCTGCGCGACGGTGAGGTGGGGGAAGAGCGCGAAATCCTGGAACATCAGGCCGACCGAGCGCGCCTCGGGCGGGAGGGTGGGACCTGCGCCGCAGACGGGCTGGCCGTCGATGCGGATGAGGCCGGAATCGGGCTGCTCCACGCCCGCGATCATGCGCAGCGTCGTCGACTTGCCGCAGCCTGATGGGCCGAGCAGGCAGGTGACCTGCCCCGCTGCGACGGTGAGCGAGACATCATCCACCACCGGCCTGCCGCCGAAGGCGCGGGTCAGGTTGCGGATGTCGAGACGCGGGGGAGACGGATCGGGCATTCTATTCCTAGGGAATTGATCGGAATTCTGCCTATCAGCCGGGGAAGGACAGGGCAAGGCGGGGGGACCCTGTCCTGCGGCCTTTCGGGGGGTGAAAATTTTTCTCCGAAAAATTTTCGGCCCGCGCTGGCGCGGGCTACGCCCGGGGAGGATGCGGGGGCATGGCCCCCGCCCGAAAATTCTTCGGAGGAAGAATTTTCGCCCCGTCAGAGGGTGGCGAGGGTCTGGCCGCCGTCGAGGAGGATGTTCTGCCCCACGATGAAACCTGCCTTCTGCGAGCAGAGAAAGGCGCAGGCGGCGCCGAACTCGGCCGGGTCGCCGTAGCGGCGGGCGGGGATCGTGGCCTCGCGCCGGGCGCGGGCCTCGTCCATGCCGATGCCTTCGGCCTTCATCACCCCCTGATCGAGCGAGGTGGCGCGATCCGTGGCATGGATGCCGGGCAGCAGGTTGTTGATCGTCACGCCGAAGGGCGCGACCTGCCGCGAGGTGCCCGCGACATAGCCCGTCAGCCCGGCCCGGGCCGAGTTCGACAGGCCCAGCACGGCAATCGGCGCCTTCACCGATTGCGAGGTGATGTTGACGACGCGGCCCCATTTCCGCTCGATCATCCCGGGCAGCAGCGCCGTCATCAGGGCGATGGGGGTGAGCATGTTGGCATCCAGCGCACGGATGAAATCGTCGCGGGTCCAGTCGGACCACATGCCCGGGGGCGGGCCGCCGGCATTGGTGACGAGGATATCCACGGCGCCCGCGGCGTGCAGCACGCGGTCGCGGCCTTCATCGGTGGTGATGTCGGCGGCGATGGCGGTGACATTGACGTTGTGGCGGGCGCGGATGGCGGCGGCGGTGGCCTCCAGCGCCTCGGCCCCGCGGGCGTTCAGGACCAGATCGACGCCCGCTTCGGCCAGCGCCTCGGCGCAGCCCCTGCCCAGCCCCTTGGACGAGGCACAGACCAATGCGCGTTTTCCCCGGATGCCCAGATCCATGTCGATCTCCCCTGTTTTCCTGTTCCGATCCATGCCTAGCCGTCCGGGGGCGGGGCGGCAAGGGTGGCGGCTGCGTGACGCATGCTGCGGCCCAGTGGACGCGCGGCGCGCTTTGGGCTAATGCGCGGGCATGCTGGACAATCGCCCCACCCTTCCGCCCGAAATCGCCCGCCGCCGGACGTTCGCCATCATCGCGCACCCCGATGCGGGCAAGACGACGTTGACCGAGAAGTTCCTGCTGTTCGGGGGCGCGATCCAGATGGCGGGGCAGGTGCGCGCCAAGGGCGAGGCGCGGCGGACGCGGTCGGACTTCATCAAGATGGAGCAGGAGCGGGGGATTTCCGTCTCGGCCAGTGCCATGTCGTTTGATTTTGGCACATATCGGTTCAATCTGGTGGATACGCCCGGCCACAGCGATTTTTCCGAGGATACCTATCGCACGCTGACCGCCGTGGATTGCGCGGTGATGGTGATCGACGGGGCGAAGGGCGTGGAAAGCCAGACGCAGAAGCTGTTCGAGGTGTGCCGGTTGCGCGACCTGCCGATCCTGACT
This sequence comes from Paracoccaceae bacterium, assembly GCA_041397045.1. Taxonomy (GTDB): domain Bacteria; phylum Pseudomonadota; class Alphaproteobacteria; order Rhodobacterales; family Rhodobacteraceae; genus Paragemmobacter. Next base: position 238,563 of record JAWKXK010000007.1, on the reverse strand, counting down.
TTCTGCAACAAGATGGACCGCGAGGCGCGCGACACCTTCGAGATCATCGACGAAATCCAGGAGAATCTGGCGATCGACGTGGCGCCGGCAAGCTGGCCCATCGGGCAGGGGCGCGAGTTTCTGGGCTGTTACGACATCCTGAACGACCGGCTGGAATTGATGGACCGGGCGGATCGGAACCGGGTGGCGGAGACGATCCAGATCAACGGGCTGGATGATCCGAAGCTGGCCGAGCATGTGCCAGCGGAGTTGCTGGCCAAGCTGCGCGAAGAGTTGGAAATGGCGCGGGAATTGCTGCCCGCCTTTGACCGCGCAGCGCTGCTGAACGGGTCGATGACGCCGATCTGGTTCGGATCGGCGATCAATTCCTTTGGCGTCAAGGAGTTGATGGACGGGATCGGGAAATTCGGTCCCGAACCGCAGCCCCAGCCCACGGCCAGCCGCAAGGTGGCCCCGGAAGAGGATGCGGTGACCGGCGTCGTCTTCAAGGTGCAGGCCAACATGGACCCCAAGCACCGCGACCGGGTGGCCTTTGTGCGCCTTGCCTCGGGGCATTTCGAGCGGGGGATGAAGCTTTTGCATGTGCGGTCGAAGAAGATCATGGCGGTGTCGAACCCCGTGCTGTTCCTTGCCGCCGACCGGGAACTGGCCGAAGAGGCCTGGGCGGGCGACATCATCGGCATTCCGAACCATGGCCAGTTGCGCATCGGGGATGCGCTGACCGAGGGCGAGGCGTTGCGCTTTACCGGCATCCCGTCTTTCGCGCCGGAACTGCTGCAGGGCGTGCGGGCGGGCGATCCGATGAAGGCCAAGCATCTGGAAAAGGCGCTGATGCAATTTGCCGAGGAAGGGGCGGCCAAGGTCTTCAAACCGATGATCGGGTCGGGCTTCATCGTCGGGGTCGTGGGGGCGCTGCAATTCGAGGTGCTGGCCAGCCGGATCGAACAGGAATACGGCCTGCCGGTGCGGTTCGAGCCATCGCAATTCACCAGCGCGCGCTGGGTGGCCGGGCCGAAGGAAGAGGTGGACCGCTTCGTCAACGTCAACAAGGGCCATATCGCCACCGACAATGACGGGGACATGGTCTATCTGACGCGGCTGAGATGGGACATCGACCGGGTGGAGCGGGACTATCCCGATCTGCGGCTGACGGCGACCAAGGAAATGATGGTCTGACCCCTGCCCCGCGCGCGGCCCCCATCGTCGCCTTACAGGCATCAGATCCTGAGGCGAGTGCAGGCGAAGAGGATGTCGAGCCTGCGCCCTTCGAGATAACCCGCAAGGGTGCCGGGCACGGGGAAGAGCGCGTCGACCCAGGCCGCCTCTTCGCCTTCGGGCAGGCGGCGGGCGAAGAAAGCCAGATGGTCGCGCGCGGCGGCGCAGGCGGCGGGGGCCTCGATCCCGCTGCGGCGGGCGGTGCGGAGCAGGTCTTCGGCCAGCGGCACGTCGAGCCAGAGGATCGTGCGGGCATCGGCATAGGCGGCCATATGCGTCTGTTGGCCCTTGGGCATGGAGGACCAGTAGAGATCCAGCGTCTGCGCCAGTTCGGGCGAAGGCAGGATCAGCACCGCCCCGCGGCGCGCATCAGCAGTGGCGATGGCAAAATCCACCACGGCGCGGGCGATCAGCCGGTGCAGGGCGAAGGCCTGCGGGGCGGCGGCCACCGCTTCGGGGCTGGCGCGGTAGAGCGACATCCATTGCTGCGCCAGAAAGAAGCGGTCGGGCAGTTCCTCGACCAGGTCGGGCATGGACATGTAGGGTTTCATCGCCTGCCGCCGCGAGGTGGTGACGACGGGGATGCGCAGGATGACCGGCCCTTCCAGCAGATCGCGGCGCAGGACAATTTCGAAGGCGAAGCGGATTTCCTCGCCGCTCTTGCTGTCGCCGGGGGGGAGTTGCAGGCCACCCACGACGACGCGCAGGCGGGCATAGGGGCCGTCGAACTGGCTGTCGGGCAGGCGCAGGGACAGGGCGGCACTGCCTTCGGGGGCGTCTTGCGGCGCAACCGGCAGGGTGGCCTCGGAGTAGAGATCGGTCACCGTGAGGCTGGGCGCGGGTGCGGGAAGCTCCGCGTCGATATGGGTGAATTCGAAGCGCAGGTCCGTATCAGCCCGCGCGATGCCCGCGAGCCAGAACAGGGCGGCGGCGAGAAGCAGGACGGAGGGGCGCAGGGCTGCGGGCATCATGCGGGCTTTCTGTTGGTTGAGGGCAGGGCAAGGCAGGCGCCGAGGATCAGCGCATCGGCGAGGCGGAGGAATTGCAGCAGTTGCATCAGGCCATCGCGCACGGAGCCGTAGCTGGCAAAATCCGGCGGCAGGGTCTGCGAGATGTAGTCGAGCACCGTGTCATCGCCGAGCAGAGGATGAACGGTGTCCGAGGTAAGGTGCAGTTCGGCCCAGAACAGCAGCAAGAACAGCGTGAAGCAGAGGGCGACAAGGTAGATCGCCTTTTCGCGCCCCTGCGTGACAAGGCCGTTCGAGGCCACGATCCGCGTCAGCACGAAGGACCCGAGCCCGGTGGAAAGCTGCATGGCCTGGCTGTATTCGGCCCAGTCGGCGGACAGGACCGCCTGCACGCGCAGCATCAGAAACACGATGCGGGCAAAGATATAGGGATCGTCCAGCGTTTCGGCGAAGGGATCGGCGTCGTCGGCCAGAAGCGCATCTGTGATCGGGGCCTGCCAGCAGGCATCAAGGAAGGTGCCCCAGCAGCCATGGACGGCGAACAGATAGGCGATCCAGGGCAGATTAACCAGCATGACGCCCGCAAGGATGGCCAGAAGAAGCAGACGCTGATTATGCGAGGTTGCCGCCGACGCGGCGGGGGCCGGTGCGGGTGGGGGGGCAGAAGCGGGTGCGGGCTGGAACGCGGACACGGGCGTGGGCGTGGGCGCTGGTGAAGCGCCGCCTGCGCCCGGGGCGGGCAGATAGATCGGCGGGCCGACCGCCGCGCCATCAGGGGCGGGCAGCCAGACGGCATAGTACAGCAGCGCAGGGACAGCGGGGGGCGGAAGATCGGGTGGGGATGGCGCGACGACCGCGGGGGCCTCGGGGGCCTCGGGAGCGCCCTGCCCCGGCTGCCCCGCGGACACCGGATCAGTCGCCTGTTGCGCCCTGTCCATCCTGTACCAACCCACTCGTCACAAAGACCACCGGAAACTTGGTATCTTGGGCTTTCGCGGGCTGTCAACCTTGGCGATCCTTGACCCTGCGCGGCAATTCCGCTACACGCGCGGCAAGTGGCAAGGCCACCCATGACGCCGGGGCGCCCGGATAGCAGCGTCCCTTCACCTTTGCGGGCCGATCCCGCATCTGCAAGGACGCTTATGACCAAGTTTTCCGACCTCGCGCTGGATCCGCGCGTACTTCAGGCCATCGCGGAAGCGGGCTATGAAACCCCGACCCCAATCCAGGCCCAGGCCATCCCGCATGCGCTGCAAGGGCGCGACGTGCTGGGGATCGCCCAGACGGGCACGGGCAAGACCGCGAGCTTTACCCTGCCGATGATCACCCTGCTGGGGCAGGGCCGGGCGCGGGCGCGGATGCCCCGGTCGCTGGTTCTGGCACCGACGCGGGAACTGGCCGCGCAGGTGGCCGAGAATTTCGACATCTATGCCAAGCATACCAAGCTGACCAAGGCGCTGCTGATCGGGGGCGTGTCCTTCGGCGAGCAGGACAAGCTGATCGACCGGGGCGTCGATGTGCTGATCGCGACGCCGGGCCGCCTGCTGGACCATTTCGAGCGCGGCAAGCTGTTGCTGACCGGCGTGCAGATCATGGTGGTGGATGAGGCCGACCGGATGCTGGACATGGGGTTCATCCCCGATATCGAGCGCATCTTCCAACTGACGCCCTTCACGCGGCAGACGCTGTTCTTTTCCGCCACCATGGCTCCCGAGATCGAGCGGATCACCAATACCTTCCTGTCGAACCCGGCCAAGATCGAGGTGGCGCGGCAATCCACCACCTCGGCCACGATCGAGCAGAAGCTGATCCAGTTCCAGCCGACGCGGAAGGATCGCTCTTTCACCGAAAAGCGGGCCGTTCTGCGGGCGCTGATCCGGGCGGAAGGCGAAAGCTGCACCAATGCCATCATCTTCTGCAACCGCAAGATGGATGTGGATGTGGTGGCGAAGTCGCTGAAATCGCACGGGTTCAACGCGGCCCCCATCCATGGCGATCTGGATCAGTCGCAGCGGATGCGGACGCTGGACGGGTTCCGCGACGGGACGCTGCATCTGCTGGTGGCGTCGGATGTGGCGGCGCGGGGGCTGGATATCCCGGCGGTGAGCCATGTGTTCAACTTTGACGTGCCGAGCCATCCGGAAGATTACGTCCACCGCATCGGGCGCACCGGCCGGGCCGGGCGTCTGGGCAAGGCCTATACGATTGCCGTGCCGTCGGACGAGAAATACCTGTCGGCCATCGAAAGCCTGGTCAAGCAGCAGATCCCGCGCGGCGAAATGCCCGAGGGGCTGGATCTGGCCAGCGAAGGCAGCGACCGCCCCCGCGAAGAGCGCGGCGGCCGCAGCGGTGGCCGGGATCGGGATCGGGATCGGGATCGCGGCCGGGGCCGGGGCAAGCGGGATGACCGCCCTGCCCCGCGCGAGGAGCGCGCCGAGGCCGCGGCACCCGAGGCCGCCCCTGTGGCGGTGCAAGGCGAAGCGCCTGACGCGGCCGAGGTGATGGTGGCGGCCCCGTCGCGCCGGGATGACCGCCCGCGTCGCGAGGAAGACCGCCGTGATCGCCGCGATGATCGGCGCGGCCGTGACCGCGACCGGGATGATCGGTCCGGCCCGCCGGTGGTGGGCATGGGCGACCATGTGCCCGATTTCATCCTTCGCAGTTTCAAGATCGCCGGCCCGGCGGCACAGGACGAGGGCGAAGAGGATCTTGCCGTGAACGGCACCGAAGGCTGAGACAGAGGGAAGACAAAAGAAACGGGCCCCGAAAGCGGGGCCCGTTCTCCATTCCGGCGGGTTGTCGCCGCGCCCGGGCCTATTCGGCCATCAGGCGGCTGACGACGACCGTCACCTCGGGCTTCTTGCCGATCTCTTCCATCGCGACCTGACGGATGATGCGGCGCAGGGCTTCATCCAGTTTGTCATCGTCGCGCAGGATCTTGCGCCCTGCCCCATCGAGGAACTGGGCCAGTTCGGCCTCCATCACCTCGGCCAGCGGGCCGGAGCGGCCCTTGGAAGAAAGACCCATGATTTCGACCCAGGCATCGCCCAGCACCTCGACCTCGTCATCCAGGATGACCGTCACCATGACATGGCCGTTCAGCGCCATGCGGATCCGGTCGCGGATCACGCCTTCCAGCGCGCCGACCTGTGCGGTGCCATCCAGATAGACGCGCCCGGTTTCCACATGGCCCACGACGACGGGCGTCTCGCCCGAGAGATCGACCATCATGCCATTGGTGACCACGGCAGAGGCGAGCCCGGCCTCGGCCCCGATGCGGGCATGTTCGCGCAGGTGGCGATGTTCGCCATGCATGGGGATCAGCATGTCGGGCAGAAGCAGGCGGTGGACATGTTCCAGATCGGGGCGGTTGGCATGGCCCGAGACGTGATACTTGCCGCCGCCGTCATCCATGACATCGACGCCCATTTCCGAGAAATTGTTCATGATGCGCAGGACATCGCGTTCATTGCCCGGAATGGTTTTGGAGGAGAAGAGGAAGAGATCGCCCTGCTTCATCTCCATCCCCAGATATTTGCCGCGCGAGAGCTGCGCGCTGGCGGCGCGGCGTTCGCCCTGCGATCCGGTGACGATCAGCATCAGGTTGCCGCGCGGGATATCGGCGGCCTCTTCGGGGCTGACGGTGCGGGGGAATTCGGTCAGGACGCCGGATTGTTCGGCCGCCGCGACCATGCGCTTCATCGCGCGGCCCATCAGGCAGACCGAGCGGTCCGCCGCGCGGGCGGCCTCGGCAAGGGTGCGCAGGCGGGCGACGTTCGAGGCGAAGGTGGTGGCCACGACAAGCCCGCCCCGCCCGGCCACCAATTCGCGGATCGGTTCGCGGATGGAGCTTTCGGAGCGGCCGGGATGGAGCGAGAACACATTGGTCGAGTCGCACATCAGCGCCTTGACCGGGCGTTCCGCCGCGATTTCGGTGAAGCGGGCATCATCCCAAGGCTCGCCGACGATGGGGTTGGCATCCAGCTTGAAATCGCCCGAATGCACGATGCGGCCTGCGGGCGTGTCGATCAGCAGCGCGGCGCTTTCGGGGATGGAATGGCTGACCGGCACGAATTGCACCTTGAACGGCCCCGCCGTCACCGTTTCGGGGCGCGGCAGGACGGTACGGATCATTTCGACCGGCAGGCCCTGTTCCTCGAATTTCAGGCGTCCGATGGTGGCGGTGAAGCGGCGGGCATAGACGGGCTTTTGCAGTTTGGGCCAAAGGTGCCCCAGTGCGCCGATATGGTCTTCATGGGCATGGGTGATGAAGATCGCCTCGAGCCGGTCGAGGTTGTCTTCCAGCCAGCCCATATCGGGAAGGATCAGGTCCACCCCGGGCGTCGTGTCCATGTCGGGGAAGGTGACGCCCATATCGACAAGGATCAGGCGTTCCTTGCCCGCCGGACCATAGCCGTAGACATAGGCGTTCATGCCGATCTCCCCGGCACCGCCAAGGGGAAGATAGATCAGCCGGTTTGCAGTCATGCGGTTTCCAGTTCCTTGTTGTAGCGGTCGATGAGCATCAGGCCATGCATGGTCAGGTCATCCTCGACGCTGTCAAATAGTTCGGTATCCTGCGCGAAAAGGGAGGCGAGGCCCCCCGTCGCAATGACCTTCATCGGGCGGTCGCGTTCCTTGCGGACTTCGCGGACGATGCCTTCGATCAGGCCGATATAGCCCCAATATACGCCAGATTGCATGCAGGCCACCGTATTCGTGCCGATGGCGCGGGCGGGGCGGCTTATGTCGACATGCGGCAGGGCGGCGGCGGCCATGTGGAGTGCCTCGAGGCTGAGGTTCACGCCGGGGGCGATGACGCCGCCGATATAGGCGCCATCGGTATCGACCACGTCGAAGGTGGTGGCGGTGCCGAAATCCACGACGATCAGGTCGCCGCCGTGCCGGTCATGCGCGCCGACGGTGTTCACGAGGCGATCGGGGCCGACGGTGGTGCCTTGGTCGACGCGGGGCGCGACGGGCAGGCGGCATTCGGGTTTGCCCACCACCAGCGGGCGGCAGTCGAAGTAACGGTTGCAGAGGACGCGCAGGTTGAACACCACGCGCGGCACGGTGGAAGAGATGATGGCATCGGTGATCGTGGCTTCGGTCTTCGTCAGCATCATCAGGGACGACAGCCAGACATGGTATTCATCCGCCGTCCGCTTGTGATCGGTTGCGATGCGCCATGTGGCGATGAAGCGATCGCCGCTCCAGATGGAGAAGACGGTGTTGGTATTGCCGCAGTCTATGGTCAGGAGCATGCGGGTTTCCCCCTAGAAGAAGACTTCCGCCGCCGGGATGGCGACGGGGCCGTGGGATTGGCGCAGGATCAGGGCGCCGGTGTCGTCGATGGTTTCGAACGTGCCTTCGCGGGTTTCCGTGCCGGTGCGGGCGCGGATGGTTTCGCCAAGGCGCGCGGCATGGGAAAGCCATGCGGCGCGCAGGGGGGCGAAGCCTTTGTCGCGGAAGGTCTGCTCCCACCGCGCATAGGCGGGGGCGAGGGCGTCGAGAAAGGCTTCGGGCGTGACGCGCAGGCCGGTTTCGGCCAGCAGGGTGACGGGGGGGACTGCGCCCGCCTCCATCAGCGCGGGGTCGGGGGCGGCGATCAGGTTGACGCCGATCCCGATGGCGAGGTGCTGAACGCCCTGCCCTGCCCCGCTGCTTTCCAGCAGGATCCCCGCGACCTTGCCGCCGTTCAGCAGCACGTCATTGGGCCATTTGAGCGCGAAGGCCTGCGGCAGGCCGGTCAGCGCCACGAAGGCATCGCGCAGTGCCAAGGCGGCGGCGAAAGAGCGGAGCGCCACGGTGGCAGCGGGTTCCGTGGGGTGCAGCAGGAGCGTGGCGTGAAAATTCCCGCGCGGGCTGGCCCAGGCGCGGGCGCGGCGGCCACGGCCCGCCGTCTGTTCGCCCGCCAGAATCCAGCAAGGCCCCGCGTGCTGCGGGGCCAGCCGGAAGGCATGGGCATTCGTGCTGTCGACCGTGTCGAGGAGGTGGCGCGCCACCCCCTCGGGCCAGTGGGCCTTACCGGACAAGGGCTTCCGCCGCGATGGCGGCTGCGGGTTCGATGCCGAAGAGGTTCACGATGCCTGCCACCATGATCACCGCCACCGCCACCAGCATGGCCCATTGCGCGGGGGCCATGCGGGACTCCATGCCATCGGTTTCCTTGCCGAAATACATGAAGAAGACGATACGCAGGTAATAGAAGGCCCCGATGACCGAAGCCACCGCCCCGGCAAGGGCAAGCCATGTCATCCCGGCATCGACGGCGGCCTTCAGCACGTAGAACTTGCCGAAGAAGCCCACCATGGGCGGCACGCCGGCAAGGCTGAACATCAAGACCAGCATGGCCAGCGCCTTGAGCGGCTCTTTCCGGGCGAAGCTGTTCAGGCTGTCGATCGAAGTGACGGGGCGGCCGTCCTTCTCCATCGACAGGATGAAGGCGAAGGTACCGACGTTCATGGTGACGTAGATCGCCATGTAGATCAGCATGGCCTGCACGCCCTCGGCCGTGCCAGAGGCGAGGCCCACCAGCGCATAGCCCATATGGGCAATGGAGGAATAGGCCATCAGACGCTTGATATCGCGCTGGCCGATGGCGGCCACCGCGCCGAGGAACATGGAGATCACGGCGAGTGCCGCCAGAACCTGGCTCCAGTCGCCCGGGATCGCACCGAAGGCATCCCAGGACAGGCGCGCCAGCAGGGCCATGGCCGCAACCTTGGGGGCCGTGGCGAAGAAGGCGGTCACCGGAGTGGGCGAGCCTTCATAGACATCGGGCGTCCACATGTGGAAGGGCGCGGCGGAGACCTTGAAGGCAAGGCCCGCCAGCATGAACACGAGCCCGAACAGCAGGCCCAGCGGGGCGCCATGGTCCAGCGTGGACAGGATGCCCGAGAAGAGCGTCGTGCCCGCATAGCCATAGGTCAGCGAAGCGCCATAAAGCAGGATGCCCGAGGACAGCGCGCCGAGGACGAAGTATTTCAGGCCGGCCTCTGTCGATTTCACGCTGTCGCGGCGGATCGCGGCGACGACGTAAAGCGCCAGCGATTGCAGCTCGAGCCCGAGGTAGAGCGCCATCAGATCGCCCGCCGAGACCATCATCATCATGCCCACGACCGAAAGCGCGAGCAGGATGGGATATTCGAAGCGCAGCAGATCGCGACGGATCATGTAATCCTGGCTCATGATCAGAACGGCGGCGGCCGAGACGAGGATGATCACCTTGGCAAAGCGCGCGAAGGGATCGTCGATGAACATGCCGCCAAAGGCCGCGCGTTCGCCGCCGCCGCCAAGGCCGATCCACAGCGCGAGGGCAAGGAACAGCCCGGCCGTGGCCCAGCTGATCAGGGGGGCGACCTTGTCCTTGGTCGTGTAGACGCCGAACATCAGCGCGGCCATGGCATAGACGGCCAGCACGACCTCGGGCAGGACGGTGGAGAAATCTTGCGGGGTCATCTCAATCGTCCCTTCAGTTCTGGGCAAGCTGCGCGCCGTCGGCGACGGGCAGCGCGGCCTGATAGTCGGTGATCAGCGCCGAGACGCTGGGCCCGATGATATCGGTCACCAGCGCAGGATAGACGCCGAGCAGCAGGGTCATGGCGACGAGGGGGGCAAAGATCGCCTTTTCCCGGCGCGTCATGTCGGTGATGGTCTTGAGCGCCTCTTTCAGCAATTCCCCCATGACGACCCGGCGATAGAGCCAGAGCGCATAGGCCGCCGAGAGGATGACGCCCGTGGTGGCGATGGCGGCAACCCAGGTGTTGACCTGGAAGATCCCCATCAGCGTGAGGAATTCACCGATGAAGCCGGACGTGCCCGGCAGGCCCACATTGGCCATGGTGAAGAACATGAAGATCAGCGCATAGGCGGGCATCCGGTTCACGAGACCGCCATAGGCATCAATCTCGCGCGTGTGCATCCGGTCATAGATCACGCCGACGCAGAGGAAGAGCGCGCCCGAGATGAAGCCATGGCTGATCATCTGGAAGATCGCGCCGTCGATGCCCTGCTGGTTGGCCGCGAAGATGCCCATGGTCACATAGCCCATATGGGCGACCGAAGAATAGGCGATCAGTTTCTTCATGTCGGACTGCGCCAGCGCGACGAGCGACGTATAAACGATGGCGATGGCCGACATCCACAGCACCAGCGGGGCCAGAAGATCCGATGCGACCGGGAACATCGGCAGCGAGAAGCGCAGGAAGCCGTAGCCGCCCATCTTCATCAGGATCGCGGCCAGCACGACCGACCCTGCGGTGGGGGCCTGCACGTGGGCATCGGGCAGCCATGTGTGCACCGGCCACATCGGCATCTTCACCGCGAAAGAGGCGAAGAAGGCCAGCCAGAGCAGCGTCTGCATGCCGCCCACGACATGGATGCCCAGCACCTGCATGTCTTCCGACCCGAAGTTGTGGGCCAGCAGCGACGGGATGTCGGTGGTGCCCGCATCCATATACATCGCGATCATCGCGACCAGCATCAGCACCGATCCGAGGAAGGTATAGAGGAAGAACTTGAAGGCCGCGTAGATGCGTTCCTTGCCGCCCCAGATGCCAATGATCAGGAACATCGGGATCAGCCCTGCCTCGAAGAAGAGGTAGAACAGCACCAGATCCAGCGCGCAGAACACGCCCAGCATCAGCGTTTCCAGCATCAGGAAGGCGATCATGTATTCCTTGACGCGATGCTCCACCTCCCAGCAGGCGGCGATGGTCAGCGGCATGAGGAAGGTCGTCAGCATCACGAAGAGGACCGAGATGCCATCCACGCCCATCTTGTATTTCAGGCCAAGGATCCAGTCATATTCCTCGACGAACTGGAAGTCCGTATTGGCCGGATCAAAGCCCAGCAGCACGAAGAGCGAGACGAGGAAGGTTGCCGTGGTGGCCAGAAGGGCAAGCCATTTGGCATTCCGCTGGGCCGCCGCATCGTCGCCCCGGAGGAAAAGGGCAAGGATGGCCGCGGCCACGGCCGGAATGAAGGTGATGATGGAGAGGAGGTTATCCATATCAGTGCGCGCCCCCCGAGAGCGTCATCCAGGTGATCAGGGCGGCGATGCCCAGAACCATGGCGAAAGCGTAGTGGAACAGGTAGCCGGACTGCGCGCGTGAGGCGAGCCGGGTGAAGAAGGGGATGATCCCCATGGCAACGCCATTGATCGACCCGTCGATCACCGCGCCGTCGCCCTTTTTCCAGAGGAAGCCCCCCAGCCACTTGGCGGGACGGACGAAGATCCAGTCGTAAAGCTCGTCGAAATACCACTTGTTCAGGAGGAACAGGTAGAGCGGGCGCTGCTGTTCGGCCAGTTTGCCGGGCAGGTCGGGACGGCGGATGTAGAACTGGAAGGCCAGAAGGAAGCCCAGAACCATCGCGATGAAGGGCGAGACCTTGACCCATTTCGGCACAAGATGCGCCTCGTGCAGGACGTGGTTGTCGGGGCCGATGAAGATGGCACCCTGACCGGGGGTCGGCTGCGGGAAGGCATGGCCTTCGGCCGCGGCTTCGCCATGCGCCTCACCCTCGGCCGCCGTGGTGGCGGCGTGGGTATCGCCTTCGGCGGCGGCATGGTCGTCCTCGGCCACGGCATGTTCCGCGACGGGCAGGCCGAACCAGGACCGGACCTTGGCTTCGTCCCCGAAGAAGCTGTTGTACCAGATCATGCCCGAGAACACCGCGCCAAGCGCGAGAACGCCAAGCGGGATCAGCATGACGGCCGGGCTCTCATGGGGTTCGTGGTGGCCGTGGCCGTGATCATCATGGCCGTGGCCATGCCCGTGACCGTGGGCGCGGCTTTCCCCGTAGAAGGTGAGGAACATCAGACGCCAGGAATAGAAGCTGGTCATCCCAGCCGCCACGACCAGCAGCCAGAAGGCGTAGTGGCTGCCGACATAGGCGGATTCGATGACGGCGTCCTTCGACAGGAAGCCGGCAAAGCCGTAATGCGTCAGCGGGATGCCGACACCGGTGATGGCCAGCGTACCGATCATCATCGCCCAGAAGGTGAGCGGGATCTTCTTCCGCAGGCCGCCATAGTTGCGCATGTCCTGTTCGTGATGCGTGGCATGGATGACCGAGCCCGCACCAAGGAAGAGCATCGCCTTGAAGAAGGCATGCGTGAAGAGGTGGAACATGGCGACCGAATAGACGCCCACGCCTGCCGCCACGAACATGTAGCCAAGCTGCGAGCAGGTCGAATAGGCGATCACGCGCTTGATGTCGTTCTGAACAAGGCCGACGGTTGCCGCGAAGAAGGCGGTGGTGGCCCCCAGCACGGTGATGAAGGCCGTGGCCGAGGGCGCGAATTCGTAAAGCGGCGACATGCGGCAGACGAGGAAGACCCCCGCCGTCACCATGGTGGCCGCGTGGATCAGCGCCGAAACCGGCGTCGGGCCTTCCATCGCGTCGGGCAGCCAGGTGTGCAGGATGAGCTGCGCCGATTTCCCCATGGCCCCGATGAAGAGCAGGACCCCGATCAGGTTCGCGGCGTTCCATTCCCCCCAGAGGAAGGTGAGATTGGTTTGCGCCAGTTCCGGCACCTTGGCGAAGATCACGTCGAAACTGACCGAGTCCGTCAGGAAGAACAGCGCGAAGATCCCCAGCGCAAAGCCGAAATCGCCCACGCGATTGACGACGAAGGCCTTGATAGCGGCGGCATTGGCCGAGGGTTTCTTGTAATAGAAGCCGATCAGCAGATAGGAGGCGACCCCCACCCCTTCCCAGCCGAAGAACATCTGAACGAGGTTGTCGGACGTCACCAGCATCAGCATGGCGAAGGTGAAGAAGGAGAGATAGGCGAAGAAGCGGGCGCGGTAGGGTTCGTCATCGCGCCAGTTGTCGTCATGCGCCATGTAGCCGAAGCTGTAGAGATGGACGAGGGCCGAGACCGAGTTCACCACTACCAGCATGATCGCGGTGAGCCGGTCCAGCCGGATCGCCCATTCCGTGGCGAGGCTGCCGCTTTCGATCCAGCGCATCAGCACGACTTGTTCGGTCACGCCGTCATGGGTAAGGAAGATGATCCAGGAGAGCAGCGCCCCGAGGAAGACGAGCGCGGTGGTCAGCACCTGCCCGGTCTTTTCCCCGATGAAGCGCCAGCCGAAGCCGCAGATCAGCGCGCCGATCAGCGGCGCAAAGAGAATGATCGTTGCCATTCGGATCAGCCTTTCATCACGTTGACGTCTTCCACGTCGATCGTTCCGCGGTTGCGGAAGAAGACGACGAGGATCGCAAGGCCGATGGCGGCCTCGGCGGCGGCGACGGTCAGGACGAACATGGTGAAGACCTGCCCGACAAGATCGCCAAGATGGGAGGAGAAGGCGACAAGGTTGATGTTCACGGACAGGAGCATCAACTCGATCGACATGAGGATCACGATGACATTCTTCCGGTTCAGGAAGATGCCGAAGATCCCGATGACGAAGAGCGCCGCGGCGACCGTCAGGTAATGTTCAAGTCCAACCATCTCTCTCGTTCCCTATGGGGCTTGATGCCCCGTCAGTTCGTTTGGGCCGCACCGGCGGCCAGTTTCGTGCATTGCTCGGCGCCCTGCCCCGCAATCAGCGAGACGGGCACGCCTGCGGCGCGGAGCGCGGCCTCGGTCGCCGCCAGATCGGCAAGGCCGACCTTCAGGCGAAGCCGCGCCTGTTCCACGGCGGCGGTATTGTCGTAATCCGGGCCACGACGGGCCTGATCGGCGCTGCGGCGGATGACGCCCGCGCGCAGGGTGGTGGTGGTCGCGCAATCAATGATGTCGAGCGCGGTTTCGTCATAGCTGTCGCGCTTCGGGCCCTTGCAGATCTGGGCATTCGAGATCGTGACGAAGCGGCGCGCCGGATCGCCGAGGATCGCGACGGTTCCGTCGGCCTCGCATCTGGTGGCAAGGCCCATGTCGACGGCCTGATCCTCGGACACGCAGGCCGAAAGAAGGGCGGCCGCGCCAAGGCACAGCACGGCGGCAAAGCCGCGCGCGGTTCCCTTATCTTGCGTCCACTGTCCAACCATCTTCGGTTCCCTCGGGCCTTTTGGCCTTGTCTGGTTTCCGGGCGTCACCGCCCGGCTGTAGGGCGGGGTTCACCCCGCCTTGAAGGGGTTCACCCCGCCACGATCACAGCCCCTGCCCCGGCTTCACGTCCTTCAATTCCATCGCCTTGGCGGGATCGCGCCACATCTGGGCCAGCACGTTCTGCCGCTTTACATCCTTGCGGTGGCGTAGCGTCAGCAGGATCGCGCCGATCATCGCGACCAGAAGCACAAGGCCCGAGGCCTGGAACAGGTAGATATACTTGTCATAAATCAGCAGACCCAGCGCCTTGGTGTTTTCCACCTGCGCCGCATCGGGCGCCACGGCCTGACGCAGGCCCATCGCGCCTTCGGCCTGGATCCAGGCCCCGACGCCAAGTGAGATCTGCATCAGGATCACCACCCCGATCAGCAAGGCGAGCGGCATGTATTTCGCCATTTCGCCCTTCAGTTCGGCAAAGTCGATATCCAGCATCATCACGACGAAGAGGAACAGCACCGCCACCGCGCCGACATAGACGATGATCAGAAGCATGGCCACGAATTCCGCCCCCAAAAGGACGAAGAGCCCCGCCGAGGACAGGAAGGCCAGGATCAGCCACAGCACCGAATGCACCGGGTTTCGGCTAACCGTCACCAGAAGGCCCGCCGTCACGGTGACGATGGCGAAGGCATAGAAGGCGTAATCTGCAACGCTCATGCGTCTTTCTCCTGAACTTCCGCGAAGACGGACTGGGCGATTTCCAGCGCCTTCTGCATGGCGGGCAGGCCGCCGAACATGCTCATCTGCCAGATCACCTCGGCGATCTCGCGTTCCGTGGCGCCCGCTTCCAGCGCGTGGCGCACCGCCAGCTTCAGCTGCGGTTCCGCCTGCGCGCCAAGAACCGTCAGCGCGGCGATGGTGACCAGAAGCCGCGTCTTGGCATCCAGACCTTCGCGGTTGAAGGTCTTGCCAAACCACATTTCCATCATGTCCTTGGACATGGTCGGAAAGAGCTGATCGAAGCCCTTCACCGACATGTTTTCCAGCGCAGGATTGAAGGCGCGGACCATTTCCTGGCCCTGCTCCATCATCTGCTGGATCATCTTGGTGAAGGCGTCAGTCATCTGCGGTCACCGATAGGGCGCGTCGAGTTCGAGATTGCGGGCAATCTCGGCCTCCCAGCGCGCGCCGTTTTCGAGAAGCTTTTCCTTGGTGTAGAAAAGTTCCTCGCGGGTTTCGGTGGAGAATTCGAAGTTCGGGCCTTCGACGATGGCATCCACCGGGCAAGCCTCTTGGCAGAAGCCGCAATAGATGCATTTCGTCATGTCGATGTCATAGCGCGTGGTGCGGCGGCTGCCGTCTTCGCGCGGTTCGGCGTCGATGGTGATGGCCTGCGCGGGGCAGACGGCCTCGCACAGCTTGCAGGCGATGCAGCGTTCCTCGCCATTCGGGTAGCGGCGCAGCGCGTGTTCGCCGCGGAAGCGGGGCGAGAGCGGGCCCTTTTCGTGCGGGTAGTTCACCGTCGCCTTGGGGGCGAAGAAGTACTTCATGCCGAGGGCGAAACCCTTGATGAAGTCCTGCAGGAGGAAGTAGCGCGTGGCGCGGGTCCAGTCGATGTTTGCCATTTTCAGCCTCCGATCGTCCAGCGGGCCCAGAAGCCGCCGAGCACTTCGAATTTCGCAAGGAAAGCCACGATCACGACCCATGCGAGCGACAGCGGCAGGAAGACCTTCCAGCCGATCCGCATGAGTTGGTCATAGCGGTAGCGGGGGACGATGGCCTTCACCATCGCGAAGAGGAAGAAGAAGAAGGCCATCTTGGCGACCATCCACCACCAGCCATCTGGCAGGCCGGGGATGGGCGAGAGCCAGCCGCCGAAGAACAGGATGCTCATCAGCGCGCACATCAGGTAGATGGCGATATATTCGCCCGCCATGAACAGCAGGAACGGGGTGGAGGAATATTCCACCATGAAGCCCGCCACGAGTTCGGATTCCGCTTCCGGAAGGTCGAAGGGCGGGCGGTTGGTTTCGGCCAGCGCCGAGATGAAGAAGAGCGCCACCATCGGCAGGTGCGGCAGCCAGTACCAGTTCAGAAGTCCAAGGTTGCCGTCCTGCGCCTCAACGATGGCCGAGAGGTTCATGGAACCGGTCGAGATGATGATGCCGATGATGATCAGGCCCAGCGACACCTCGTAGGAGATCATCTGCGCAGCAGAGCGGAGAGAGCCGAGGAAGGGGTATTTGGAGTTCGACGCCCAGCCGCCCATGATCACGCCATAGACTTCGAGGCTGGACATGGCGAAGACGAAGAGGATGGCCACGTTGATATTGGCCAGCACCCAGCCATTGTCGAAGGGGATCACCGCCCAAGCCATCAGCGCCAGCACGAAGGACAGCATGGGCGCAAGGAAGAAGACGGGGCGATCCGCGCCTGCAGGGATCACGATTTCCTTGAAGACGTATTTCGCGGCATCGGCCACCGTCTGCAGCAGGCCCCAGGGCCCCACCACGTTCGGCCCGCGCCGCATCTGCACCGCCGCCCAGATCTTCCGGTCGCCATAGACGAGGAAGAGCATGGAGAGCATCACGAAACCGACGAGGAGCAGCGTCTGCGCCGCCACCAGAACCGCCGTTCCCATCCCTGTTGCGAAGAAATCCGTCATGATGCCTTTCCCTCAGACAGTCGGTATCCCGAGCGAGCCGCAATCGCGCACCATCACTTCGGCGTCGATTGTTCTGAAGCCCCTCGGAAGGGCGGCAGAGATGGTATAGACCGCATCCCCCCGCCAGATTTCACCTGAACGCGCCACGGTCGTGCGCACATGCCGCGCAAAGCCCGCGCCGCGGATCAGCGCATATTGGGCCGCCGCGCAGCGCGCATAGGCCTCGACATCCGCATTGTCCCGCGCGCCGGTCATGGCGACGCGGAAATTCACCAGATCCCCGTCCAGAAGGATCGTCTCGATCCCCTGATAGGACGGGTTGAAGCTGCCCATGCTGGACACGCCCGCCGCAGGCACGCAGGCCGACAGGGCCGCTGCCGCGACCCCTGCCCTTGCGATGCCTGCGATGATGCGTGCCATGGTCATTGCCCGATCACTCTGCCGCAAGCGCCACGCGGGCGCGTTCCGCCGCCATGGCCGAAAGCTCGCCCATCAGGGCAGAGGCGCGGGCGATGGGGTTCGTCAGGTAGAAGTCCTTGATCGCCGTGCGGAAGTCGGCCTTGGCGGGCGACTTCACCTCAAGCGGTTGCCAGTCGTTCAAGGCCAGTTCGTCGACCTGTCCCAGATGCGGATGGGCGGCCACCAGCGCGCGGCGCAGCGCGGCCATGCTGTCCCAGGGCAGCGTCGCGCCCAGTTCGGCGGAGAGCGCGCGCAGGATGGCCCAGTTTTCCTTGGCCTCGCCCGGTGCAAAGCCAGCGCGCAGGGCCAGTTGCGGGCGGCCTTCGGTGTTGACGAAAAGGCCGTTCTCTTCCGTCCAGGCAGCACCCGGCAGGATCACGTCGGCGCGCATCGCGCCGCGGTCGCCATGGCTGCCCTGATAGATCACGAAGGGGCCGGGCGCGATTTCCACCTCATCGGCGCCGAGATTGTAGATCACCTCGGCCCCTTCGGTGGCGGCGGCAAGGCCGCCCTCGGTCACCGCGCCCACATCCATCGCGCCAACACGCGACGCTGCGGTGTGCAGGACCAGAAGCTTTGCTCCTGTCGCCTCGCAGAGCGCCATGGCCTGCGACAGGACCGCCTCGCCATCGGCCTCGTTGATCGCGCCTTGGCCGACGATCACGACGCCCGGCTTGCCATCGGGACCGGCCTTCTTGGCCTCGGCCACCAGAGCCACGAGCGCGGCGCGGTCGGTGCCGGCGTGGTGATAGGCATAGGTCAGATCGACCGCCGGGCCGACAAGGGCGACATTGGCCCCGTTCGACCAGGCCTTGCGGATGCGCGCGTTCAGCACCGCCGCCTCGACCCGCGGGTTGGTGCCGATCAGCAATATGGATTTGGCGCCGTCGATATCCTCGATCGCCGCCGTGCCGACATAGGCGGAACGGTTGCCCGCAGGCAGGCGCGCGCCATCGGTGCGGCATTCGACATGGCCGCCCAGCCCTTCGACCAGTTGCTTGAGGCTGTAGATCGCTTCGACCGGGGCCAGATCGCCCACCAGAGCGGCAACCTTCTTGCCCTTCATGGCAGTTGCGGCGGCGGCCAGCGCCTCGCCCCAGCCAGCCTTACGCAGCTTGCCGTTTTCGCGGATATAGGGCGTGTCCAGACGCTGGCGGCGCAGGCCATCCCAGACGAAGCGGGTCTTGTCGGAAATCCATTCCTCGTTCACGCCGTCATGGTTGCGCGGCAGGATGCGCATGACTTCGCGGCCCTTGGTATCGACGCGGATGTTCGACCCAAGCGCGTCCATCACGTCTACCGTTTCCGTCTTGGTCAATTCCCACGGACGGGCGGTGAAGGCGTAAGGTTTCGACGTCAGCGCACCGACGGGGCAAAGGTCGATGATGTTGCCCTGAAGGTTACTGTCGAGCGTCATGTTGAGGTAGGAGGTGATCTCCGAATCCTCGCCGCGGCCCGTCTGGCCCATCTGGGTGATGCCCGCCACTTCGGTGGTGAAGCGGACGCAGCGCGTGCAGGAAATGCAGCGCGTCATCTTCGTCGCCACCAGCGGGCCGAGGTTCAAGTCATCCGACGCGCGCTTGGGTTCGCGGTAGCGCGAGAAGTCGACGCCGTAAGCCATCGCCTGGTCCTGCAGGTCGCATTCGCCGCCCTGATCGCAGATCGGGCAGTCGAGCGGGTGGTTGATCAGCAGGAATTCCATCACGCCCTCACGGGCCTTCTTGACCATGGGCGACTTGGTCTTGACGACCGGCGCCTCGCCATTCGGGCCGGGGCGCAGGTCGCGGACCTGCATCGCGCAAGAGGCGGCGGGTTTCGGCGGGCCACCGACCACTTCCACAAGGCACATGCGGCAGTTGCCGGCGATGGTCAGGCGTTCGTGATAGCAGAAGCGGGGGATTTCGATGCCCGCGACCTCGGCGGCCTGGATGATGGTCATGGCACCATCCACTTCGACCTCGACGCCGTCGATGTTGATCTTTTTCAGGTTCGTCATCTGCCCACTCCGCAGCCATTCCAGCACAGGACGCGGTCGCGCGCCCTGCGGTCAGTTCCATGCGCCTTTGTCAGCTCTGCACAGGTCATCATCATTCGGTGGACCTCAGCAGATAGCCGATCAGCGAGTCCTTCGCGATTTCTTCCTTGCCGATGCGGCAATAGGCTTCGGGTTTGCCGGGTTCGGCGCCCTTGGCCTTGAGCCATGCCGCCGCCTCGGCCTTTCCGCGCGCCTTTTCGGTATCCGACGTCACGAAGGCGCGGACTTCGGACGTGGTATAGCCCTTGTCCAGCGCGTAGACGCGCAGCTTGTTCAATTCGCCCAGCGCACGCAGTTTGCGCGGTTCCATCGTGGGGCAGTTGTCGGCGATGGCATCGCCGATGAAGCCCTGCAACAGCACATTATTGATGTGCTTTTCGGTGTTGATCGGCTCCAGCGCGACGGCGGGGGCGGCGATCAGCAGCGCGGCGATCAGGGGAAGGGTTTTCATGGCAGTCTCCTTGGCAGTTCCTGCCAAGGAGATGGGGGAAACCGGCCCTGATATGCCATCACAAGGGCGCGGGCGGGGGGCGGTTATCGCATAGCAGGTCATGCGCAGCCCTCCACATAGACCCAGGCGCCCGCCTGATAGCGATCATAGATCGACGGGCGCAGCGTCTGGCCACGGGCGGCACATTCCGCCTCGGCCTGCTGGCGGGCGGCGGCGCCTTCGTAATTGGCGTAGGGGGTGCCTTGACGCGTGACCGTCAGGGGCGCAGCCGCGACCGCCGCGCCTTGGGGCGCGGTGCGCACGCAGCCGGAGGCCGCGAGGCAAAGGGTCAGGGCTGCCGCCATCCGTCTCATTCCGCCGCGACCGCCGAGAGGCGGCCCGTCTTTTTCGCCTTGATGCGATCCTCGATTTCATCCCGGAAGGCGCGGATCAGGCCCTGAATGGGCCATGCCGCCGCGTCGCCAAGGGCGCAGATCGTGTGGCCTTCGACCTGTTTCGTGACGGAGAGCAGCATGTCGATTTCCTCGACCTCTGCCTCGCCACGGACCAGACGATCCATCACGCGCATCATCCAGCCGGTGCCTTCGCGGCAGGGGGTGCATTGGCCGCAGCTTTCGTGCTTGTAGAACTTCGACAGCCGCCAGATCGCCTTGATGACATCGGTGGACTGGTCCATCACGATCACCGCCGCCGTGCCGAGGCCAGAGCGCTGTTCGCGCAGCCAGTCGAAATCCATGATCGCGTCGTCGCATTGCGCCTGCGTGAGCAGCGGCACGGACGACCCGCCGGGGATCACGGCCTTGAGGTTCTTCCACCCGCCCCGCACGCCGCCGCAGTGACGATCCAAGAGTTCCTTGAGCGGGATCGACATGGCCTCTTCCACCACGCAAGGGTTCATGACGTGGCCCGAGATACCGAACAGTTTGGTGCCGGCATTGTTCGGGCGGCCAAAGCCCGCGAACCATTCGGGGCCGCGGCGCAGGATGGTGGGGACGACGGCGATGGATTCCACGTTGTTCACCGTTGTCGGGCAGCCATAAAGGCCCGAACCGGCGGGGAACGGCGGTTTCATCCGGGGCATGCCCTTCTTGCCCTCAAGGCTTTCCAAGAGCGCGGTTTCCTCGCCGCAGATATAGGCCCCTGCCCCATGGTGCAGATAAAGGTCGAAGTCCCAACCCGACTTGGCGGCGTTCTTGCCGAGAAGCCCCGCGTCATAGCATTCGTCGATGGCCGCCTGCAGCGCCTCACGCTCGCGGATGTATTCGCCGCGGATGTAGATGTAGCAGGCATTCGCCCCCATCGCGAAGGAGGCGATCAGGCAGCCTTCGATCAGCGTATGCGGATCGTGCCGCATGATTTCCCGGTCCTTGCAGGTGCCGGGTTCGGATTCGTCAGCATTCACAACCAGATAGGACGGGCGACCGTCCGACTGCTTGGGCATGAAGGACCATTTCAGCCCGGTGGGAAAACCTGCACCGCCACGCCCGCGCAGGCCAGACGCCTTGACCTGTTCGATGATCGTGTCGCGGCCACGCGCGATGATCGCGGCCGTGCCATCCCAATGGCCGCGCTTCTTCGCCCCGGCGAGGGTGCGGTCATGCATCCCGTAGAGGTTGGTGAAGATGCGGTCCTGATCCTTGAGCATGTCTTGCCCCTCAATTGCCCCGGCGCTTGCGCCAGATTCCGTATGTCACGACCAGCGCCCAGATGAACGCGGCGATGGCTGCGAGGTCGAAGAGGAAGGCGAAGCGGGTTTCCCAGCCGAACCTTCCCCCGAGAAAGCTTGCCCCCATCCACAGGACCATGGTCCCCGCAAGCACGAAGGCGACGGTGCGCGCCTGCCGTGCAAGGGCCTTGTCCTGTTCGGAGGGGGCCGTCATTCCCGCCTCAGTAATCGTTCGTCTTGGCGCGGCGGAGGAATTCCTCCAGCCCCACCTCGCCGATCAGTTTTGCCTGAGCCACCCATTTGTCGCGGGTGACGCGGCCCTTGAACCCTTTCAGGTTGCCGTCCATCCATTCCACCTCGGCCGCGCCCCATGCGGCGATCTGGTCGATGTGGAAAATTCCGTTTTCATTCAAGACCTTTTCCAGCGCGGGGCCGATGCCTTCGATGACCTTCAGATCATCGGCTGCGCCCTTGCGGGCCGCCTTGAGCGCCTTGGGCTTCGTGCCACCGATGGCGGGCGCGGCAGGGGCCGGCTTTGCCGCCTTGGGCTTGGCGGCGGGGGCCGCCTTCGCGGTGGGCGCAGCAGGGGCCGGGCTGGAAATGGGTGCCGCTGCCGGTGCAGCAGCGGGTGCAGCAGCCGGTGCAGCAGAAACCGGGGCCGACATCACCGCCACGGGCGCGGCGACGGCCTCGGGCATGACGGCGGCGGGTGCTGCGGGCGCGCTTTCGGCGGCGGGTTCAGGATGCGCTGCGGCTTCGGGGCGCGGAATGCGATCCGCAGCCCCCCAGGGCATGCCGATGACCAGCCCCGCCCCAAGGGCGACAACCACCCCGAAGAAGCCGGAGGTCGTGTAATCGAACTGGCCGACCACCTTTGCCACGACAAAGGCGATGATCCCGGCCGCGACGGCGATCAGCCATCCCGACAGTGACGGAGCATTCAGATTTTCGACACGTTTCATGCGCTTGTCCCTATTCCCGGGGCGTCAGGTCCGCCCCACCCTTCGTTATCGTCCGGTCATTCCTTTTCCGTCTTTTTCGCGCGCGGGGCGCGGGTCTTCTTTTCGGTGGCCGGGGCCTTTTCGGGAGCGGCCGCTTTCTTTGCGGCAGGCTTGGCGGCGGGTTTCGCGGCCGCCTTTGCCGCGGGTTTCGGCGCGGCTTCGGCCTTTTCCGGGGTGGCGGCCTTGGCGGCCTTGGGCTTTGCCGCGGCGGCGGGTTTTGCCACCTTGCCAAGCCAGGGCGTCAGGATCGGCACTTCGGTGCCGTCGATCCGCTTCACCGTATCGCCGATATCCACCGCAAGCTGGGCCGAGGCATTGTATTGCTGACGGCCGGATTCGAAGTCCTTGAGCGAGGTCAGGCCCGACAGGGGTTCGGCCGCATAGCGGCCGTTCTGCGGGCCGGGGACCGGAACTTCGCCCTTGGAGAAGCGGGCGATCAGGTCGCGCAGTTTCGCGGCGGTCAGGTCTTCGTAGTAGTCCTTGCCAATCTGGGCCATGGGGGCATTGGCGCAGGCGCCCATGCATTCCACCTCTTCCCACGAAAACTTGCCATCCGCCGACAGGGTATGCGGCGCGGGGGCGATCAGTTCCTTGCAGACGGCGATCAGTTCCTCGGCCCCGCAGATCATGCAGGATGTGGTGCCGCAGATCTGGATATGGGCAACGGAGCCAACGGGTTGCAGCTGGAACATGAAGTAGAAGGTCGCCACTTCCAGAGCGCGGATATAGGCCATGCCCAGCATATCGGCGACGGTTTCGATGGCCTTGCGCGTCAGCCAGCCTTCCTGTTCCTGCGCACGCCACAGAAGCGGGATGATGGCCGAGGCCTGACGGCCTTCGGGGTATTTGGAAATCTGGCCCTTGGCCCATTCCAGATTGGCGGGCGTGAAGGCGAAGCTGTCAGGCTGGACAGGATGCAGGCGGCGCAGCATTAGCGGTCGATCTCCCCGAACACGACATCCATCGTGCCGATGATGGCGGATACGTCGGCAAGCTGATGGCCCTTGCAGATGTAATCCATGGATTGCAGGTGCAGATATCCCGGCGCGCGGATCTTGGCGCGATAGGGTTTGTTGGTGCCGTCGGCGACGAGATAGACCCCGAATTCGCCCTTCGGCGCCTCGACCGCGGCATAAACCTCGCCCGCGGGGACGTGGAAGCCTTCGGTGTAGAGCTTGAAGTGGTGGATGAGCGCCTCCATCGAGGTTTTCATCTCGGCCCGCTTGGGGGGCGTGATCTTGCCGCGGGCCAGCACATCGCCCTTTTCCACCCGCAGCTTCGCGATGGCCTGACGGATGATCGAGGTCGACTCGCGCATTTCGGCCATGCGGCAGAGGTAGCGATCATAGCAATCGCCGTTCTTGCCGACGGGGATCTTGAAGTCGAACTCGTCATAGCATTCGTAGGGCTGGCTGCGGCGCAGATCCCAGGCAAGGCCCGATCCGCGCACCATCACGCCTGAATAACCCCATTTCTGGATGTCATCCTCGGTCACGATGCCGATATCGGCGTTGCGCTGCTTGAAGATGCGGTTTTCGGTCAGCAGCGTGTCGATGTCATCCAGCACCTTGGGGAATTTCTCGGCCCAGGCGTCGATATCATCGAGCAGCGCGGGCGGCAGGTCCTGATGCACGCCGCCGGGGCGGAAATAGGCCGCGTGAAGGCGCGCGCCGCAGGCCCGTTCGTAGAAGACCATCAGTTGTTCGCGTTCCTCGAACCCCCAGAGCGGGGGCGTCAGCGCGCCCACGTCCATCGCCTGCGTGGTGACGTTCAGGAGGTGGTTCAGCACGCGGCCGATTTCGGAAAAGAGGACGCGGATCAGGCTGGCCCTGCGCGGCACGATGGTGCCGGTCAGCTTTTCGATGGCCAGACACCAGGCATGTTCCTGATTCATCGGGGCCACGTAATCCAGCCGGTCGAAATAGGGCAGGTTCTGCAGGTAGGTCCGGCTTTCCATCAGCTTTTCGGTGCCGCGATGCAGAAGGCCGATATGCGGATCGCAGCGTTCCACGATCTCGCCGTCGAGTTCCAGAACAAGACGCAGCACACCATGGGCCGCCGGGTGCTGCGGCCCGAAGTTGATGTTGAAGTTGCGGATCTTCTGTTCGCCCGTCAGGGCATCGTCGAAGGTGCCGTCCATCATCCGTGAACCTCTGTCATGTTCTGCCGCCAGCTGCCCGGAAGATCCGGGAAATGGCGCGCGACGAATTGGTATTGCGGGGCAAGCACCGCCCGCGCCCGGGCCCGCAGATCATCGGGCAGCGCAAGGGGCGTGCCTTCATGCACGCGATTTTCGAAATCCCCGGCGATATCGGAAATGCCGAGAAAGGCCTGCAGGCGCGAGAGGCCCGGCACTGTCATCATGTCGTCCTGGAACTGGATCAGCAGCCGGTCCGGGGCCACCGCCGCGCGCAGGCGCGAGATCGCACCGATGTAATCCTCGCGGTCGCGCAGGCCGCTGCGGATCGCCTCGAGCATGCTGTCCATCATGCGGGCGGCAAGGGCCGGGAATTCCGCGATATCGCCCATCCGGCGTGCGGCCAGCATCCGCGCCTGCGACCAGAGCCGCGCGACGGGATCGCGAAGAAGATAGAGAAAGCGCGTGCGCGGGGCGACTTCGGCCATGCGGTGAAGCCGCGTCTCGGGCAGCAGGGCATAGGCGGGGGTTATGTCCGCGACCAGCGGGCGCGCGCCCCGCCCTTCGGAGAGATAGCCGAGATAGGCATCGAGGTTCTCGCCCTCGGCCCCGATCACGGCCTTCCAGTCCAGCGCATCGCGCAACTGGCGTTCCAGCGAGGGGCGCGGGTTGCCATCGGCGATGGCGGCGCGCAGGCGGGCGATCCTTTCGCGCAACAGCTTGCGGAAGCGGCGCTGCGTGCCGGATTCGAGCATGTCGAAATAGTGCAGTTCCTTGATCGACCGGAGATGACAATCCGGATGCCTGTGCAGATGGCGATAAAGCCAGGACGTGCCGGCCTTTGTCGCACCCACGCAGAACAGGACTGTTGGCGTTCCGGTCACGGATCAGGCCTTCTTCTCGTCGCCGGGCAGAATGTACTCTGCCCCTTCCCAGGGCGACATGAAATCGAACTGGCGGTATTCCTGCACCAGCTTGACGGGTTCGTAGACGACGCGCTTTTGCGCCTCGTCATAGCGGACCTCGGTATAGCCGGTTGTGGGGAAATCCTTGCGCAGCGGAAAGCCGCGGAAGCCGTAATCGGTGAGGATGCGGCGCAGGTCGGGATGGCCCGAGAAGAGGATGCCGAACATGTCGAACACCTCGCGCTCGAACCAGTTGGCCGAGGGGTGGATCTCGGTGAGTGAGGGCACCATGCGATCGGCATCCACGGCGAGTTTCAGGCGGATGCGGTGGTTCTGATACATCGACAGGAAGTGGTAGACGACATCGAACCGCTCGGCCCGTTCGGGGTAATCCACCGCCGTGATATCCACCAGGCTGGTGAAGCGGCAGGCGCTGTCGATGCGCAGGAATTCCACCAGCGCCAGCAGGTGATCCGGCTCGACATCAAGGGTCAGTTCGCCATGCGCCACCACGGATGCGCGGATGGCATCAGGCTGCTTGAAGGTGATATGCGCCGCCAGTTCTTGCAGGGCTTCGGACATGCCTGATCTTCCTCAGCGGGTGATGGTGCCGGTGCGGCGGATCTTCCGCTGCAGCTGCAGGATGCCGTAGAGCAGCGCCTCGGCCGTGGGAGGGCAGCCCGGGACATAGATATCGACGGGAACCACGCGGTCGCAGCCACGCACGACGGAATAGGAATAGTGGTAATACCCGCCCCCATTGGCGCAGGAGCCCATCGAGATGACGTAGCGCGGTTCGGGCATCTGGTCATAGACCTTGCGCAGCGCGGGGGCCATCTTGTTGGTCAGCGTGCCTGCGACGATCATCAGGTCGGACTGGCGCGGCGAGGCGCGGGGCGCCGTGCCGAAGCGTTCCAGATCATAGCGCGGCATCGAGGTGTGCATCATCTCGACCGCGCAGCAGGCGAGGCCGAAGGTCATCCAGTGCAACGAGCCGATGCGGGCCCAGTTGATGATGTCCTCGGTCGAGGTCAGCAGGAACCCCTTGTCCTGAAGCTCGCGGTTCAGGGCCTGGACGGCGACCTCGTGATCGCCACCCGCCTGATTGGCGGACGTGCTCACTCCCATTCCAGGGCTCCTTTCTTCCATTCATAGGCAAAGCCGATGGTCAGCACCGCAAGGAAGACCATCATCGACCAGAAGCCCGTCATGCTGATGTCGCCAAAGGCCACCGCCCAGGGGAAGAGGAAGGCCACCTCCAGATCGAAGATGATGAAGAGGATCGACACGAGGTAGAACCGCACGTCGAACTTCATCCGCGCATCGTCGAAGGCGTTGAAGCCGCATTCATAGGCGGACACTTTTTCCGGGTCCGGGTTGCGCACGGCCAGCACCGCCGCCGCCAGCATCAGCACAAGGCCAAGGCCGACCGCGATGGCCAGAAGAATGAGTATGGGAAGATACTCTCGGAGGATTGGGTCCACGAGGCGCTCCTTCGGCTGGCGACATGCGAGCTGCGGGCCACTGTCGGGCCGCTTGATCTCTCGCGCATCGTTTACTCTTCCCCCCGGGCGGGGTCAACCGAAGGCAGGGCGAAAAGCGGGGGGAAAGGAACAGGAAATCGGGCATTGTATGCCATAGCACACAATGCCCGCCGCCGCGGCACGGCATCCTCGGCCACGCCCCTGCCCGCCCTGAGTCGCCGAGCGTTTCTGTCGGGCAAGCCGCAACCTGCCGGTCGCTGCGCGGGGCACTGGCATCCGGGGCGGGTTTGCGCTTGTCTTTGATCCGTTCAGACAGAGGAGCCATGTCATGACCATCCGCCCCGGAACGCCTGCCCTTCCCGCCCGGCCCGGCCTTGCCGCCCTGATCGGCGCGGCCCTTCTGGCCCCCTGCCCGGCCGTGGCCGAGGAGGTGGGCAGCATCGGCGTGGACTGGATCGGCAATGACATCGTGATCGAGGCGCTGGCCGATCCGGAAGTGGCGGGGGTGACCTGCCATCTGGCCTATTTCGAACGCTCCACCATCGACCGTCTGGTGCAGGGCAACTGGTTCGAGGACCCGTCGAATTCCTCGATCGCTTGCCGCCAGACCGGCCCGATCACGCTGGGCGACATAAGCCGCGGGCCGGAGGGCGAGGAGATCTTCTCGGAACGCCAGTCGCTGCTGCTGAAGACGCTGTCGATCACGCGGATCTTCGATGAGGCGAACCAGACGCTGATCTATGTGGCCCATGCCCGCGAGGTGACGGAGGGATCGGCGAAGATGTCGATTTCCACCGTACCGCTATGGGCCGCTCGGGGCGCGGAATAGGCGGCGGGGTTTCCCCTCGGTATGCCGGGGCTGCGAATTTTCTGCGAAAATTCTGAAGAGGACGAATTTTCTGCGAAAATTCTGGTCCTGCCGGCAGGATGAACACGGTTCAGGGGGGGCGAAGGATCCTTCGCAGAAGGATCGAGCTGTAGAATTTTCGCAGAAAATTCGTGCCTTCAGTCGGCCAGTGGTGCCACGGTTGCGGCTTCTTCCCCGGATTGCTGCACGGCCAGAACCTCGGCCCGGATGATCCGCGCGATCAGCGCGCAATCCTCTGGCGTGAAGGTCAGCGGCAGGCGCATGTCGATCAGGCCGGCCAGCACCCGGTCGGTCTGCGGCAGGGGTTCGGGATCGGCATAGCGCCAGTGATCGTAGCGGCTGGTGAATGCCACGGGATCGGGCGCGCCGAACCATTTCAACTCTACCCCGCGCGCGGCGCAGCGGGCGAGCAGGGCCTGAATGCGGCCTGCAGTCCAGTCGGGCAGCAGGAATTGGAACGAGGAGCCGACATAGCGTTCCTGCCCGGGGCGCGGGATCAGGCGGAGGCCCGGCGTATCGGCCAGCCCCGTTTCCATCGCGCGGTAGAGACTGCCCCAGCGCTCCACCCGGTCAGCGAGCAGCGGGAGTTGCGGGCGCAGGATCGCCGCGCGCAGGTTGTCCATCCGGCCCGAGATGTTGGGCGTGTCGAGGCGGATCCCGTCAAAGGCTTCGGGCGGGGGGGCGGCGCGGTGGCGGGCATAGAGCATGTAGCTGCCCGACAGGAGCACGGCGCGGGCGGCGACCTGCGGATCGTCGGTGATCAGAAAACCGCCTTCGCCCGAATTGACATGCTTGTAGGTCTGCATGGAATAGGCCGCGACCTTGCCATGGCGGCCCGAGGGGATGCCGCGCCATGTCGCGCCCATGGTATGGGCGCAATCCTCGACCACGGTCACGCCCAGACGGGCGCACAGGGACATCAGCGCCTCCATGTCGCAGACATGCCCGCGCATATGCGACAGAAGCAGCACGCGCGCGCCGGTGGCGGCGGCCTGCCGTTCCAGATGCGCAAGGTCGATGGTGAGGTCTTCGGTCACCTCCACAAAGACCGGCACCGCCCCGATGGAGGCGATGGCGCCGGGCACCGGGGCAAGGGTGAAGGCGTTGGACAGGACGCGGTCTCCCGCGCCCACGCCGATGGCGCGCAGGGCGCAGGCCATGGCATAGCCGCCCGAGGCCACGGCAAGGCAGTAGTTAGCGCCGGTCAGAGCGGCGAATTCCTCTTCCAGCAGGGCGGTTTCGGAGACTTCGCCCGGGGCGGTGTTGTAGCGGTGGAGCCGCCCGTGGCGCAGCACGGCGAGGGCGGCTTCGATCCCCTCATCCGGGATCGGTTCCTGCTGGGTGAAGCTGCCCGTGAAGCGTTCCATCAGCGCACCAGCCTTTCCGCAATGTCCGGCAGATCGTCGAAATGGTCCAGCAGGGCGTCGGGGTCAAGGCGTGCGATGTCGCGCCCTTCGGGCCCGAAGGTGACAAGGGCGACGGGCACACCAGCGGCGCGGGCGGTGCGGCGGTCGGTATCGGTGTCGCCCACCAGCATGGACCGGGGGACCGTTCCCCCGGCCCTTTCCACGGCGGCCGCATAGGGCGCGGGGTCGGGCTTCCGCGTGGGCAGCGTGTCGGCCCCGATCATCGTGTCAAAGAGCGGCCGGATGCCGAGGCGGGTGAGCAGGGTTTCGGCCAGAGCGGCCGGTTTGTTGGTGCAGATGGTGGTGGAAAAGCCGCGCGCGCGCAGCACCTCCACCGCCTGCACCGCGCCGGGATAGAGGCGGGTATGGGTGTCGATGGCATCGGCGTAAAAGCGCAGCAGGCGCGGATACTGGGCATCCACCGCCGCCTCGTCGCAGGGGCCGAGGCGCGAAAAGCCCAGCCGCAGCATGGCGCGGCCGCCGTGAAAGGCGGTCAGGCTGTCGGCCGCCGTCAGCAGATCGCCATGGCCGAGATCGCGGAAACAGGCATTGGCCGCGGCGAGGAGATCGGCCGAGGTATCCGCCAAAGTTCCGTCCAAATCGAAGACCACAGTCCGCATCGCTTGAAATACCCCGTAAACAGCTGTGAAGCGGGCAAGGCTTGCGGCCCGCCCCGTTGGGGGTAAAACGGGCGCAAGGATAAGGAAAGGGGCAGCATGTCGGTTTCTTTGGTCATTCTGGCGGCGGGACAGGGAACGCGGATGAATTCCGACCTGCCCAAGGTCCTGCACAAGGTGGGGGCGGCCCCGCTTTTGCATCATGCGATGCAGGCGGGCCGCGCGCTGGAACCGGAGGTGACTGTCGTGGTCACCGGGCATGGGGCGGAGGCGGTGGCAAAGGCCGCGCGGGCCTTTGACGACGAGGTGCAGACCGTCGTGCAGGCCGAGCAGAAGGGCACCGCCCATGCGGTGCTGCAGGCCGCGCCCCTGCTGGAGGGCGTGGCGGGCGATGCGCTGGTTCTGTATGGCGATACGCCCTTCATCCGGGCGGAGACGCTGCAGGCGATGCTGGACGCGCGGCGGCGCCATGCCGTGGTGGTGCTGGGGTTCCATGCCGCAGATCCGGGGCGCTATGGCCGGCTGATCGCCACGGGCGAGGCGCTGGAGCGGATCGTGGAATGGAAGGACGCGACCGAGGCGGAACGGGCGGTCACCTTGTGCAATTCCGGCGTGGTCTGCGCGGATGCCGCCACGCTGATGCGGCTTTGCGCGGCGGTGGGCAACGAGAATGCGTCGGGCGAGTATTACCTGACCGATATCGTGGCGCTGGCGCGGGCCGAGGGGCTGTCGGCGGGGCTGGTGCTGTGTGACGAGGCCGAGACGATGGGGGTGAACACCCGCGCGCAACTGGCCGAGGCCGAGGCCGCGTTCCAGACCCGCGCCCGGGCCGAGGCGATGGAGAACGGCGTGACGCTGATCGCGCCCGAGACGATCTTCCTGTCGCTGGATACCGTGATCGGGCGCGATTCCGTCATCGGCCCCAATGTCGTCTTCGGGCCCGGCGTGACGGTGGAATCCGAGGCGGAGGTGCGCGCCTTCTGCCATCTGGAGGGGTGCCATATCAGCCGTGGCGCGACGGTCGGCCCCTTTGCCCGCCTGCGCCCCGGCGCTGAACTGGCCGAGGATGTGCATGTCGGAAACTTTGTCGAGATCAAGAACGCCATACTCGACGAGGGCGTGAAGGTCGGCCACCTGACCTATCTGGGCGATGCCCATGTGGGCGAGCATACGAATATCGGCGCGGGCACCGTCACCTGCAACTATGACGGGGTGATGAAGCACCGCACGGTGATCGGCAAGCGGGCCTTCATCGGATCGGACACGATGCTTGTGGCCCCCGTGACAGTGGGCGACGATGCGCTGACGGGATCGGGGTCGGTGATCACCGAGGACGTGCCGCCCGAGGCGGTGGCACTGGGCCGGGCGAAGCAGGTCATCAAACCGGGGCTGAAACCGAAATTGTTCGAAAAGTTAAAATCCATAAAGGCCAGCAAGGCAAAAGGGCATCAATAATGTGCGGAATTGTAGGGGTCTTGGGCAACCATGAAGCGGCGCCGCTGCTGGTTGAGGCGCTGAAGCGGCTGGAATATCGCGGCTATGACAGCGCCGGGATCGCCACGGTGAATGGCGGCAAACTGGACCGCCGCCGCGCGGTGGGAAAGCTGGTGAACCTGTCCGATCTTCTGGTGCATGACCCCCTCGCCGGGAAGGCGGGCATTGGTCATACCCGCTGGGCCACACATGGCGCGGCAACGGTTACCAATGCCCATCCTCACCGCGCGGGGCCGGTGGCGGTGGTGCATAACGGGATCATCGAGAACTTCCGCGAGCTGCGCGAGGAACTGGCGGCGGCGGGCTTTGTGCAGGAAAGCCAGACCGATACGGAGACCATCGCCCTGCTGGCGCAGATGCACATGGCGCGCGGCATGACCCCGGTGGAGGCCGCGCGGGAAACGCTGAAGCGGCTGCATGGGGCATTCGCGCTGTGCTTCCTGTTCGATGGCGAGGACGATCTGATGATCGCCGCGCGCAAGGGCAGCCCGCTGGCCATCGGCCATGGCACGGGCGAGATGTTCGTGGGTTCGGATGCCATCGCGCTGGCCCCGATGACGGACCGGATCACCTATCTGGAAGAGGGCGACTGGGCGGTGATCACCCGGGCGGGGGCCGAGATCTTTGACGCCGCCGACCGCCGCGCCAACCGGGCCGAGACGCGCATCCAGATCGAGAGCGCGCGGATCGAGAAGGCGGGCTACAAGCATTTCATGGCAAAGGAAATCGCCGAGCAGCCGGTGGTGATCGCGGATGCGTTGAAGCATTACACGGGGGGCGGGGTGAACCCCGCCCTACGGTTGCCGGAAGGTGTTGATTTCACCGGCGTCGACCGGGTGGTGATGGTGGCCTGCGGGACGGCCTCCTATGCCTGCCATGTGGCGAAATACTGGTTCGAGCAGATCGCGGGCCTTCCGGCCGAGGTCGATATCGCGAGCGAGTTCCGCTATCGCGACCCGGTGCTGTCGGAAAAAAGCTGGGCGGTCTTCGTGTCGCAATCGGGCGAGACGGCGGATACGCTGGCCGCGCTGCGGCATGCGCGGGACAAGGTGGCGAAGATCCTGTCGGTGGTGAATGTGCCGACATCCTCGATCGCGCGGGAAAGCGACCTGTCGCTGCCGATCATGGCGGGGGTGGAGGTGGGCGTCGCCTCGACCAAGGCCTTCACCTGCCAGTTGACGGTGCTGGCGCTGATGGCGATCAAGGCCGGGCTGGACCGGGGGCGGCTGACGGCGGAACAGGCGGGCGAATTGCTGGGCGGCCTGCGCAATCTGCCGGGGTTGATGAACCATGCGCTGGCGCTGTCGGCCCCGCTTGCCGCGATTGCCGAGGAACTGGCCGAAGCGCAGGACGTGCTGTTCCTGGGGCGCGGGGCGATGTTTCCGCTGGCGCTGGAAGGGGCGCTGAAACTCAAGGAAATCAGCTATATACATGCCGAAGGTTATGCATCGGGCGAATTGAAGCACGGGCCTATCGCGTTGATCGACGCGCGGGTGCCGGTGATCGTTCTGGCCCCGCGTGACGGGCTGTTCGACAAGACCGTGTCGAACATGCAGGAGGTGATGGCGCGGCATGGCAAGGTGCTGCTGATTTCCGATGCGCAGGGGGTGGCGGAGGCGGGGCATGGGGTCTGGCGGACGCTGACCCTGCCCGAAGTGCCGGCCGCGCTGGCCCCGATCCTCTATGCGGTTCCGGCGCAATTGCTGGCCTATCACACGGCGATTGCGAAGGGCACGGATGTGGACCAGCCGAGGAACCTTGCGAAATCGGTGACGGTGGAATGATCGCCGAGGCGCTGGCGCGGCTGGAGGCGCTGGGGGATGCGGGAAAGGCCGCCGAGATGGCGGCCTATCACAAGATTTCCCGGCGATATCTGGGTGTTACCGTCCCACAGGTGGAGGAGCTGGTGGCCGAATGGCGGGCGGCCTTGGGCGTGGAGGAGCGGGTCGCGCTGGCGGGCGAGCTTTGGGCCAGCAACGTGCATGAGGCGATGGTGACGGCGGCGAAGCTGCTGATGCAGGCGCGGATGCGGCCGGATCAGGCGGCCTGGGAGATGATCTGCGGCTGGGTCGCGGGGTTCGAGGGATGGGCGGTGTCGGACCATGCCAGCATCGCGGCGCAGAAGCGGCTGGTGGCGGATCCGGCGCGGATCGAGGATGTGGCGGGTTGGGTTTCGTCAGCGAACATGTGGACGCGGCGGGCGGCGCTGGTGGTGACCCTGCCCTATGCCAAGAAGAATTTCCCGAAGGAACAAGACCTTGTGATCCGTGAGCGGGCGCTGGAATGGGCGGCGGACTATGTGGCCGACCGGGACTGGTTCATCCAGAAAGCCGTGGCCTGGTGGGTGCGGGATCTGTCGAAGCATGACGCCGCCCGGGCGCGGGTGTTTCTGGAGGGGCCGGGCGCGGGGTTGAAGGCCTTTGCGCGCAAGGAAGCGGGCAAATACCTTTAGGCAGCGCGGGATGGCGGACCCCGAAGGCCTTGCCCCCAGACCCCAGGGTATTTTCACCAAGATGAAGGCCGCGTTAAGGTTAACAGCTCGCAAACGGGCAGACCCGCCCCGGGCCTGACCCGGGGCCTTATGGGTTTTTCGTCAGGCGCGGCGCGCGATGTGGCGGGGAGGCCCCGGGTCGAGCCCGGGGCGGGGTTTTCCGATGAAGGCCTGATCCCTTTTCATCTGCGACCAATGTCCTGACGCATTCGCCCCTTGGCGCGGCGGTTCCTGCCTTGCGAGGGTGATGGCAATTCCTTACGATTTCACCATGGAACAGCGCGCCCCCCTGATTGACCCTTTCGCCCGCCCGATTTCCTATCTGCGCGTCTCGGTCACCGATCGCTGCGATTTCCGCTGCGTCTATTGCATGTCGGAGAACATGACCTTTCTGCCCAAGGCGGAGCTTCTGTCGCTGGAGGAGCTGGACCGGCTCTGTTCGGCCTTTGTCCGGCTGGGAGTGGAGAAGCTGCGCATCACCGGGGGCGAGCCCTTGGTACGCAGGGGGATCATGACCTTTTTCCGAGCCATGTCGCGGCATCTGGAGAGCGGCGCGCTGAAGGAGCTGACGGTGACCACGAACGGATCGCAACTGCG
Organism: Paracoccaceae bacterium; assembly: GCA_041397045.1. Taxonomy (GTDB): domain Bacteria; phylum Pseudomonadota; class Alphaproteobacteria; order Rhodobacterales; family Rhodobacteraceae; genus Paragemmobacter. The sequence continues at coordinate 204,097 of JAWKXK010000007.1, read as the reverse complement.
CAAGCAGGCGGCCGAACTGGTGGAATGCGGGGTGCGGCGGATCAATGTCTCGCTCGATACACTCGATGCGGAGAAGTTCGCGCGGATCACGCGATGGGGCCGTCTGGCGCAGGTTCTGGACGGGATCGCGGCCGCGAAAGAGGCCGGGCTGCGGGTGAAGATCAATGCCGTGGCGTTGAAAGGGTTCAATGAAGACGAGCTTTTTCAACTGGTTGACTGGTGCGCGGCGGAAGGGCACGACCTGACCTTCATCGAGGTCATGCCGATGGGGGATCTGGGCAATGAGGACCGGCTGGATCAGTACTGGTCGCTGAAGGACCTGCGGGCGCGGCTGGCGGAGCGGTTCACCCTGCGCGATCTGGCCGAGCGGACGGGGGGGCCTGCGCGCTATGTCCGGCTGGAGGAGACGGGGCAGAAGATCGGCTTCATCACGCCCCTGACGCATAATTTCTGCGAAAGCTGCAACCGGGTCAGGCTGACCTGCACGGGCGAGCTTTACATGTGTCTGGGGCAGGAGGACATGGCCGATCTGCGCGCGCCGTTGCGGGCGAATCCCGATGACGCGGCGCTGGAGGCGGCGATCCGGGCGGCGATTGCGCGCAAGCCCAAGGGGCATGACTTCGACTATTCGCGCGCCGGGGTGCAGGGGATGATGTCGCGGCATATGAGCCATACCGGCGGCTGAGACTGCACAGCCTAACCCATTGGGAACGCTGGGTTTACCTTTGCCTTTTGGGGCAAAGTGCGGTGCAGCGCCCGGTGCAGGCGGGCGGTGCAGACGCCGGTGCAGACGCGCGCTGGGGCATCCATTCATTAACCATGACCTGAACGGACAGGCTGTCGCATGGGGCAGCCCGTCGCAGCGCCCTCGAATCCCCGGCGCGCGACCCTATCTGAGGGACAGTCAGAAAGGTGAGTCATGGATACGCTTTTGCTTTCCCGCATCCAGTTCGCGGCCAATATTTCCTTCCACATCCTGTTTCCGACGATCACCATCGCGCTGGGATGGGTGCTTTTGTTCTTCAAGCTGCGCTTCAACCGGACGGGGGAGCGGAAGTGGATGGACCTGTACCTGTTCTGGGTGAAGGTTTTCGCGCTGTCCTTCGCGCTGGGGGTGGTGTCGGGGATCACCATGTCCTTCCAGTTCGGCACCAACTGGCCGGGCTTCATGGAGGTGGTGGGCAATGTGGCGGGGCCGCTTCTGGCCTATGAGGTGCTGACGGCCTTCTTCCTTGAGGCGGTGTTCCTCGGGATCATGCTGTTCGGGGCAAGCCGGGTGCCGGGCTGGCTGCATACGCTGGCGACTTTCCTCGTGGCCTTCGGCACGACGATGAGCGCCTTCTGGATCCTTGTGCTGAATTCCTGGATGCATACGCCGGTGGGCTTTGAACTGCGGGACGGGATTGTCCATGCCACCGACTGGGCCGCGATCATCTTCAACCCGTCGATGCCCTACCGCCTGTCACACATGCTGCTGGCGAGCGGGCTGACGGTGGCCTTCCTGATCGCGGGGCTGTCGGCCTGGCGCTGGCTGCGGGGGCATCGCGGGGCGGAGGTGGAGACAGGGCTGCGCTTTGGCGTGGTCCTTGGGGCGGTGCTGATCCCGATCCAGATCCTTGCGGGTGACATGCACGGGTTGAACACGCTGGAGCATCAGCCCGCGAAAGTGGCGGCGATGGAAGGCAATTGGGAGACGCAGGGAAATGTGCCGCTTCTGCTGTTCGCGCTGCCGGATGAGGAGACGCGGAGCAATGCCTTTGAGCTGGGTATTCCGTCGATGGCATCCGTGATCCTGAAGCATGATCCTGCGGGGGTGGTGCCGGGGTTGAACGATTTCGTCACGGCGGAAGGCGCGGTGATGCATCCGCCGGTGGCGCCCGTCTGCTGGTCTTTTCGGGTGATGGTGGGCATCGGGATGCTGATGCTGGTGGCAAGCTGGGCGGGCGCGTGGATGCTGTGGCGGCGGGGCGTCGAGGGGATGCCGCGACCTTACCTCTGGGGCCTGACGGGGATGAGTTTTGCCGGATGGGGCGCGACGCTTGCGGGCTGGTACACGACCGAGATCGGGCGGCAGCCGTGGCTGGTGCAGGGGGTGCTGACGGTGGAGCAGGCGGTGGGCGATATCGCGAGCGGGATGGTCCTGTCCACGCTGCTGGCCTATGTGGCGATCTATATCGCGCTGCTGGCGGCCTATGTCGGCGTGATCTTCCATCTGGCGCGGAAGGGCGGGCGCTATGATGCGCCCGTGGCCTCGCCCGGCATGCAGCCTGCGGAGTGAATGCGATGTTCGATCCGGAAGCGCTTCCCCTGATCTTTGCCGCCCTGATGGGGGTGTCGATCCTGCTATATGTCGTGCTGGACGGGTTCGACCTTGGGGTCGGCCTGCTTTTCCCCTTTGCCGAAGAGGCGGAGCGGGATCGCATGATCGCCTCGATCGGGCCGTTCTGGGATGCCAATGAGACATGGCTGGTTCTGGCCATCGGTATATTGCTTGTGGCCTTTCCCGTGGCGCATGGGGATATCCTGACGGCGCTTTACCTGCCGGTGGCGGTGATGCTGATCGGGTTGATCCTGCGGGGCGTGGCCTTCGAGTTCCGGGCCAAGGCGCCGCTTGGGCACAAGCGGCCTTGGGATGTGGCCTTCTGGGCGGGGTCGTTGATGACGGCCTTGGCGCAGGGCTTCATGCTGGGGATGTATGTGATGGGGCTGGAATGGACTTGGGCCAAGGTGGCCTTTGCCGCGCTGACGGCGGGGTCTCTGGCGGTGGCCTATAGTTTCATCGGGGCGGGATGGGTGATCCTGAAGACGGATGGTGTGTTGCAGAAAAAGGCCGTGGATTGGGCCAAGGGCGGCATCTGGGGGATGGTTCTGGGGATGGGGGCGGTTTCCGTGGCGACGCCTTTGGTGAGCGCGCGCATCTTCGACAAGTGGTTCCGTTTCCCCGAGATCGTGGCGCTGGCCCCCCTACCCCTGATGTCGGGGCTGCTGGTGGCGCTGCTGTGGATCGCGCTGCGGCGGCTGCCGACGGCGAATGACAGTTTCGCGTGGTTTCCCTTTGTGGGGGCGGTCGTGCTGATGGTGCTGGGGTTCTTCGGGATGGCCTACAGTTTCTATCCCTATATCGTGCCCGAGCAGTTGACGATCTGGGACGCGGCGGCCAGCACGGAAAGCCTGACGATCATCCTTGTGGGCACGCTGATCGTGCTGCCGATGATCCTTGGCTATACGGTGCTGGCCTATGTGATCTTTCGCGGCAAGGCCACGAAGCTGAGCTATGACTAGATCCGCAGGGTGACGGCGATCAGGGCGAGGGCTGCGGGGAGGCCTTGGATGAAAAGGATGCGGCGGCTGGCGGTGGCCGCGCCGTAGAGGCCCGCGATAAGGACGCAGGCGAGGAAGAAGATGGCAAGGGGGCGTCCCCATGAGGTGACGCCCTCGGCCACGGCCCAGAAGAGGCCCGCGGCGAGGAAGCCGTTGTAGAGGCCCTGATTGGCGGCGAGGGTCTTGGTTGCCCGCGCGAAATCCTCACTCGTGCCGAAGGCGCGGCGGGTGCGGGGATGTTCCCAGCGGAACATCTCCAACACCATGATATAGACATGCAGCGCCCCGATGGCGGCGGTGAGGCCCGCCCCGATCATGCGGCGGGCATCCGGCTTTCCACCATCCCGGCATACCAGCTTGCGCCGAAGGGGATGACATTGTCGTCGAAGTTATAGGCCGGGTGGTGGACCATCGCCGTATCGCCATTGCCCACGAAGATATAGGCGCCGGGGCGTTCGTTCAGCATGAAGCTGAAATCCTCGGCCCCCATCAGGGGGGCGGTGTCGGGGTCGACATGGCCCGAGACCTGACGCGCGACTTCGACGGCGTATTCGGTGTTCTCCTCGGCATTGATCGTGACCGGGTAGCCGCGGGCGTAGTTGACCGTGGCGGTCGCGCCCAGCGCCATGGCGGTGCCGGAGACGATCTCCGAAATCCGGGTTTCCACGAAATCCTGCACCTTGTGATCCATGGTGCGGACCGTGCCCTTCATCTTCACCACCTGCGGGATGACGTTATGGGCGGTGCTGTCGGTTTCCACCGTGCAGACCGACACGACGACCTGTTTCAGCGGATCGACATTGCGGCTGGCGATGGTCTGCAGGGCCACGATGATATGGGCGGCCACCACGGTGGTATCCACGCAATCATGCGGCTTGGCGGCATGGCCGCCCTTACCCGTCACCGTGATCTCGAACTGGTCGGCGGCGGCCATGAGCGCGCCCTTGCGGATGGCGAAATGGCCCACGGGGATGCCGGGCATGTTGTGCATGCCGTAGACCTCCTGGATCCCCCAGCGATCCATCATGCCGTCTGCCACCATCTCGCGCCCGCCGCCGCCGCCTTCTTCGGCGGGCTGGAAGATGACGACGGTGGTGCCGTCGAAATTGCGCGTCTCGGCAAGGTATTTGGCCGCGCCCAGCAGCATGGCGGTATGGCCGTCATGGCCGCAGGCATGCATCTTGCCGGGGGTCTTCGACGCATAGGGAACGCCGGTCTGTTCGATGATCGGCAGCGCGTCCATATCGGCGCGCAGGCCGACGACGCGGCCCGTCGTATCCGTCTTGCCCTTGATCACGCCCACCACGCCGGTGCGGCCGATGCCTTCGACCACCTCGTCGCAGCCGAACTGGCGCAGGAGATCCGCCACTCGGGCCGCCGTGCGGTGGACATCGAACAGAAGTTCGGGATGTTCGTGGAAATCGCGCCGCCAGGCGGTGATCTCGGGCAGCAGTTCGGCGAAGCGGTTCTTGACGGGCATGGCGTTCTCCTTTGACCCAAGGGTAGCGCAGCCCCGCCCGGGCGCAAGCAGGATCAGCCGAAGCGGCGGCGCGCATCCAGCGCAAGGCCGGTGCCGACCGATCCCAGCATGTCGCCGGTGGCAAGGCGCGCATGGGGCAGCGCCGCGGCCACCGTGGCACGCAGCAGCGGCAATTGCGAGGAACCGCCGGTCAGGAAGACCGTGGCGATGCGATCCGGGCCTAGCCCCGCCGCGGCGATGGTGCTGTCGATCAGGGCGCGGATGCGGGCGACGGGGGCGGCGACGGCCGCCTCGAACCGGTCGCGCCGCGCCACGGGGTTCGGCCCCCCGGTCAGGCCAGACAGGGCAAGGCGCGTGGCCTCGGCCCCCGACAGGGCGATCTTGGCACGCTCCACCTCCATCGCGATGGCATGACCGTGGCGATGGGTGACGACATGGATCATCCGGTCGATCAGGCCGGGGTGGTCGGCCTCGTGCCTGAGGCCCTTGAGATCGGTCATCACCCGCTGGGCATAAAGCGCGTTTATGCGGTGCCAGGTGGCCATTTGCTGCCAATAATGGCGCGGCAGGATCCCCTGCCCCGCCTTGCTGGTGGAAAGATAGCCCAGATGCGGCATCACCTCGGCCAGCGAAAGCAGGCGGTCGAAATCGGTGCCGCCGACGCGGATGCCGTCATTGGCAAGGATGTCACCCGCCCGATCCGCCGCCCGCGCCCGATCCGGCGAGAGGCGCAGGATCGACAGGTCCGATGTCCCGCCGCCGATATCGAAGACAAGGACGATCTCCTCGGCCCGCAAGCCCTGTTCGTAATCCAGCGCGGCGGCGACGGGTTCGAACTGGAACTCCACCGCGCGAAAGCCGCAGGCGCGGGCGATCTCTTCCAGCACGCCCTGGGCGCTCGCATCGCCTTCGGCATCGTCATCGACGAAATGGACGGGCCTGCCGAAGACGGCGCAGTCGATCCCCGGCGCGGCCTGATCCAGCCGCAGGCGCAGATGGCCGATGAAACGCGCCAGCACGTCGCGGAAGGAAACCGCCCTGCCCCCGATGGCGGTGCGCTCATTCACCAGCCCCGATCCCAGCGTGCTTTTCAGCCCGCGCATCAGGCGGCCTTCCTCGCCCTCCAGATAGGCGGCGATGGCGGCGCGGCCGAAATCGGGCGCAGGCCCGTCGACATGGAAGAAGACGGCCGAAGGCAGGGTGACCTCTGCCCCTTCCAGCGCGATCAACCGCGCGCCGCCCTCATCGGCAAGGCCGACCGTGGAGTTGGAGGTGCCGAAATCTATGCCTGCAAAGGTCGCGCTCATCTCTACACCCCCGGATCAAGCCGCGCGGCCTAGCCTGCCCTATGGGGGAAGTAAAGCACGACCCTGCCCCCTTCATCTTGGCGAAAATACCCCGGGGGTTTGGGGGTGGAACCCCCATCAGCCGAGCCGGAGCGCGACTGCGCGGAGGCGAGACAAAAGGAATGCGCGGCCCCTCCGGGGGCGCGCTCGACATGGTTACAGCGAGGGGCCGGGGATTAGCGCCGAGCCGTCGGTGAAGCGCGACAGGCGGAAGCGGCGCAGGTCGTGGCCAACCTCGCCCCCGGCGACAAGATCGGCCACCACGCGGCCCATGCCGGGGCCGATGCCGAAGCCATGCCCGCTCATCCCCGTGGCGATGGTCAGGCCCGGCAGTTTCTCCACCCGGTCCACCACGGGCACGACATCGGGCATGGTGTCGATCATGCCCCCCCAGGCCGCGCGCAGGCGGGGGCGGCCCATGCCGGGGAAGGCGGCCCCGAAGAAGGCCTGCACCTTGGCGATGCGGTCCATGTTGGGCGCGGGGTTCAACACGCGGGTCGCCTCGAAGGGCGATGCCTCGTCGCCGCCCCAGCGGCGCGGGGTGCCCCAGGCATCGGGGTAGCCTTTCGGTGCGGCAAGGCGGAACCCCGTCGAACGGAAATCCTTCTTCAGCACGGGCAGATAGGTGCCAAGGTTGCGAAAGGCGTCGGGGCCGATCCAGAAATCATGCCCCGATCCGGGCGCGATGGAATAGCCGCCATCCTGACGGCGGCGGAAGGCGAAATCGTCGTCGCAGGCATTGCCGGGGAAGATTTCCGCCATGGGTTCGGTCGCGGCGACCGAGGCCAGCACCGCCAGTTGCGGGATCGCCACCCCTTCGGCCCGCAGGAAAAGCGAGGACCACGCGCCGCCCGCCACCACGACCTGATCACAGGCGATGCGGCCCTTTTCGGTAAAGACCCCCGCCACCCGGCCCGCCTGCACATCCAGCCGGCGCACGGCGCAGGCCTCCACGATCACCGCGCCGCGCTTCTGTGCGCCTTCGGCCAGCAGCGGCACGGCTTGCCACGGCTCGCCCCGCGCGTCGGAGGGGGTGTGCAGGCCGCCCACCCATGCCTTGCTGCTGCCCTTCAGCTTTTCCGCGACCGCGCCGCCGGTCATCATGTGGCTGTCCACGCCGACGGCCCGCGCCTCATCCAGCCATGCCTCGAAGCGGCCGATCTCTGCCTCGGTCTTGGCAAGGTAGAGGACGCCTTCCTGACGGAAGCCCAAGCCTTCGCCGAATTCCTGCGCCAGCGATTTCCAGATGCGCAGACTTTCCATCATGATGGGAAGCTCGCCCATGTCGCGGCCCTGCTGGCGGATCCAGCCCCAGTTGCGGCTGGATTGTTCGCCCGCGATGCGGCCCTTTTCGCAAAGCGTGACCTTCAGGCCCTTCTCGGCAAGGAACCATGCCGTCATCACCCCGATGACGCCGCCCCCCAGCACCACCACGTCGCAGGCGGCGGGGGGCGGGCCGGGAAAGCGGATGGGCGAGGTTTCGGAGATGGGAAAGCGCATCATCGGGAAAGCTCGTCCAGCAGGCGTTGCATGAAGCGGTGGCCCGCCTCGAATTCCGCAAGCGACAGCCATTCATCGGCCTGATGGGCCTGCGCGATGTCGCCGGGGCCGCAGATGGCGGCGGAATAGCCCGCTTCCTGAAACTGCCCGGCCTCGGTGCCGTAAGAGACGACGCCGGAGGAATTGTCGCCGGTCAGGCGGCGGCAGATCGCCTCGGCCTCGCCTTCGCGTTCCGGGGTCAGGGCGGGGACGCCGAAGAAGCGGTCAAGGTGGATGCCCGCCTCGGGGCGGACCTGTTTCATCGCGGCGTCCAGACGCGCCACCTCGGCGATGAAGGCCTGCGCGTGGGCCTCCAGATCCTCGCCGGGGACAACGCGCATCTCCAGCGCGAAGCGGCAATCGGCGGCGGTGATGTTATGGGCGGTGCCGCCCGAAATCATGCCGACATGCAGCGTGGTGAAGGGCGGATCGAAGGGCAGCGCCTGCGCGCTGCGGGGTTGGGATTGAATCCATGCATTGCGGTCATTGGCCCATTGGATCAGCCGCGCGCCTTCCATGATGGCGGACACGCCATAGGGCAGCAGCGAGGAATGCACCTCGAACCCTTTCACATGGACATGGAAGCCCGTGCCGCCCTTGTGGCCGTTGATGACCTTCATCAGGGAGGGTTCGCCGATGATGGCAGCGGCCCCTTTCGGAACCACGCCCTGCATGGCGGCGATCATGGGCGGGGCGCCGGTGCAGCCCACCTCTTCGTCATAGCTCAGCGCGATCTGGAGGGGGCGTTTGACGCCGCGCCTATGCGACTCGACCAGCGCCCAGAGGGCGAGGGCATCGAATCCCTTCATGTCGCAGGTGCCACGGCCATAGAGGCGGCCGTCGCGTTCCGTCACCGTCCAAGGGTCCGAGGTCCAATCCTGCCCATCAACCGGGACCACATCGGTATGCCCCGACAGGACGACGGCCCCCTCTTCCCAGGGGCCGACATGGGCGAAAAGCGCGGCCTTGGTGCCATCTTCGTGCCAGTGGCGATGCGCCGGGATGCCGTGCGAGGCGAGGTAGTCCTCGACCCAGTCGATCAGCGGAAGGTTGGTGTCGCGGCTGACGGTGGGAAATTTTACCAGTCGATCAAGGATCTGGCGCGGCGACAGCGTGGCGGCGGCGGGCATTCGGTGCATTCCCCTTTGTTGCCGCCAAGGTGGCGGCAAGCCGCCGGGCGGTCAAGGCCCGCCGATGTGACGCAAGGTCAGCCTGCACAAGCGGCTTGCGACAAGGCGAAAAATCTCTAACACTCGCCCCAACACGGCCGGAGGTGGCGCCAGCGCCCTTTCGGAATAACAACAAAAATCAGTGACCTTGGGGGGTCTGCATATGCCCGATGGGGCGGAACCTGTCCTCGATGTGCGGGGTCTCAAGACCGTTTTCAAGACGCGCGGCGGCGAGATCCATGCCGTGAATTCCGTCAGCTTTCACCTGCGCCCCGGCGAGATGCTGGGCGTGGTGGGGGAAAGCGGATCGGGGAAGTCCGTCACCATGATGTCGCTGATCGGGCTTTTGCCTTCGCCCCCGGCCGAGGTGCGGGGGGGCGAGGTGCTGCTGGGCGGGCGCGACCTGTTGAAGCTTGCGCCCCGCGAATTGCAGGCGGTGCGGGGCGCGAAGGTGGGTTTCGTGTTTCAGGACCCGATGACCAGCCTGAACCCGGTGTTTTCGGTGGGCAACCAGATCATGGAGCCGCTGATCAAGCATATGGGGATGTCCAAGGCGCAGGCCGAGCTGCGGGCGGCGGAGTTGCTGGCGCTGGTCGGCATCCCGGATGCGAAAAAGCGGCTGAAGAGCTATCCGCATCAGTTTTCGGGGGGGATGCGGCAGCGGGTGATGATCGCCATCGCGCTGGCCTGCGACCCCGACGTTCTGATCGCGGATGAACCCACCACGGCGCTGGATGTGACGATTCAGGCGCAGATCATCGAGTTGGTGAAGGAGTTGCGCCAGAAGCTGGGCATGGCGATTGTCTGGATCACCCATGACCTTGGGGTGATCGCGGGGATCGCGGACCGGGTGATGGTGATGTATGGGGGGCAGGTGGTGGAACAGGCCCCGGTGCGGGAGCTGTTCGCCAATCCGCAGCATCCCTATACGCGGGCGCTGTTGAAAACGGTGCCGTCCCTGACCGGGGAGCGCGCGGCGCGGCTGGAGGTGATCCAGGGCCAGCCGCCGATCCTGTCGGGGGCGCCGGTGGCCTGCCCGTTCCGGGCGCGCTGCGCCCATGCCCATGATCGCTGCGAGGCGGAGAATCCGCTGCGCCGTGCGGTGGATGGAAAACCCGTGGGGCAAGGTCATGACGTGGCCTGCCATTGGTCGCCGGAGGTGGGGCATGGCTGACGGCGGGGACAGGGGCGCGATGGGCAAGCCGCTGGTCAGCGTGCGGGGATTGAAGATGCATTTCCCCATCCATGCGGGCATCCTGCGCCGCAAGGTGGGCGCGGTGAAGGCGGTGGATGGTGTCTCGTTTGACATCTTCGAGGGGGAAACCCTTGGACTTGTGGGCGAATCCGGCTGCGGCAAGTCGACCGTCGGGCGCGCGCTTTTGCGGCTGTATGAGCCGACGGCGGGACAGGTGGTGATTGGCGGCGAGGATATCGCCAGCCTGCCGCCCGATGCGCTGCGCAAGAAGCGGCCGATGATGCAGATGGTGTTTCAGGATCCGCAGGCATCGCTGAATCCGCGTATGACGGTGGCCGCCATCATCGGCGAGCCCTTGGACGAACATACCGATTGGGATGAGAGCAAGAAAACCGCGCGGGTCTATGAATTGATGGATCAGGTGGGGCTGAACCGCCGCTTCGCCAACCGCTATCCGCATGAGTTTTCCGGCGGGCAGCGCCAGCGGATCGGGATCGCGCGGGCGCTGGCCCTGAACCCGCGCTTCATCGTCTGCGATGAACCCATCGCCGCGCTGGACGTTTCCATTCAGGCGCAGGTGGTGAACCTGCTGGAGGATCTGCAGGACAGTCTGGGGCTGACCTATCTGTTCATCAGCCATGATCTTTCCATGGTGCGTCATATCGCCGACCGGGTGGCGGTGATGTATCTGGGCCAGATCGCCGAACTGTCGCCGCGCGAGGCGCTTTATGCGCGCCCGCTCCACCCCTATGCCAAGGCGCTGCTGTCCGCCGTGCCCGAGGCCGACCCCACGCTGGAGGCGACGCGGCAGAGGATCATCCTGACAGGGGATGTTCCCTCGCCCGCCAACCCGCCCAAGGGGTGCAATTTCTGCACGCGCTGCCCGCAGGTGATGCCTGTCTGCCGCGAGGTGGAGCCTGAACTGGCCGAGGTGGAAGCCGGGCGCTTTGTCGCCTGCCATCTGGTCAGCCCGAACAATGCCGGGGGGCATGCATCCCCCGGTGCCGAGGTGCGCGAGCACAACCAACAAGGAGAAGTGAAATGAAATTCAGAACCGCCCTTCTGGGCGCTGCGGCGGCCTTCGTGCTGGCCCCGGCGGCCCATGCCGAACGGGGCGCCGACGGCGAGGTAAAGATCTTCTATTACCAGGCCGTGTCGACGCTGAATGCCTATCTGTCGTCCGGGACCAAGGACGTCGAGGCCGGGTCGCTGGTGCTGGAGCCGCTTGCAGGCTTCGATCAGGATGGCCAGCTTTTCCCGCGTCTCGCGCAGGATATCCCGACGGTGGAGAATGGCGGCGTTGCGGCCGACCTCACCTCGATCACATGGAAGCTGAAGGAAGGACTGGTCTGGTCGGACGGCACGCCGGTGACCAGCGCCGACGTGAAGTTCACCTATGAATACTGCACCGCCCCCGATGGCGGCTGCGCGCAGGGCGCGAAATACGAAGGCATCGCCTCGATCGAGACGCCCGATGACCTGACGGTGATTGTCAAGTTCGAGGGGCCGAAGCCCTATCCCTATCAGCCCTTCACGGGCGGCACCGCGCCGATCCTGCAGAAGGCGCAGTTCGAGGCCTGCATGGGGGCGGCGGCGTCGTCCTGCACCGAGCAGAACTCCAAGCCCATCGGGACCGGCCCCTTCATCGTCACCGATTTCAAGGTGAATGACGTGGTGACGCTGGAAGCCAACCCGAACTACCGCGACGCGGCAAAGCCCGCCTTTGCCAAGGTCACCGTCAAGGGCGGCGGCGATGCGCTGGCGGCGGCCTCGGCCGTGATGGAGACGGGCGAGTTCGACTATGCCTGGAACACCCAGATCAACCCTGATCAGCAAAAGCAGATGGAAGCCGGCGGCAAGGGCAGCTTTGTCAACGCCTTCGGCACGCTGGTGGAGCGGATCGAGATCAACATGACCGACCCCTCGCCCGCCCTGCCGGAAGGCGAGCGGTCCACCACCAAGCATGCGCATCCGATCTTCAGCGATCCGAATGTGCGCAAGGCGCTTTCGATGGCGATCGACCGTCAGGCGCTGGTGGATATCGGCTATGGCGGCGCGGGTCGCCCGACCTGCAACCTGGTTCCGGCCCCGGCCTATCAGGCCTCGGACAACACGGGCTGCCTGACGCAGGATCTGGAAGGTGCCAAGGCCCTGCTGGCCGAAGCCGGCTGGACCGATACCGATGGCGACGGCATCCTGGACAAGGACGGGAAGAAGTTCTCGATCCTCTACCAGACCTCGGTCAACGCGGTGCGGCAGGATTTCCAGGCGCTGGTCAAGGGCTGGTGGAACGCGATCGGCGTCGAGGTGGAGCTGAAATCCGTCGATGCGTCGGTCTTCTTTGGCGGGGATGCGGCGTCGCCCGACACCTTCCAGAAGTTCTACGCGGACGTGGAAATGTACGCCAACAACTTCGACGGCACGGATGCCGAGCCCTACATGGCGCAATACCTCTGCGACAAGATCCCGGGCCCGGAAAACCAGTGGCAGGGCGAGAACATCAACCGCTTCTGCGATCCGGCCTATGATGCGCTGGTGAAGGAGCTTTCCACCACCTCGGGCATCGAGGCGCGGGGCGCGCTGGTGATGAAGCTGAACGACATGCTGACCAAGGACAGCAATGTCGTCATCCCGCTGGTCGACCGGGGTCGTTTCTCGGCCAAGTCGAACACGCTGGACGGGTTCGTGATGAACTCGTGGGATACCGAGCTGTGGAACGTCCAGGACTGGACCCGAGCGAAGTGATCTGAACGACAAGGGGCGCGCGCGGCGGCATCCGCCAGCCGCGCGCCCGACGTTTTCCAGCCACCCCCTGTTCGGGACGCCCATGCTGACATTCACGCTTCGGCGGTTGCTGACCGCCATACCGACCCTGCTGCTGATCAGCCTTGTGATCTTTCTGCTGGTCGATCTGGCCCCGGGCAGCCCGCTTTCGGATGTGCCGCTGACCGTGCCGCCCGAAGTGCGCCAGAAGATGCTGGAGGCGATGGGCGCGGATCAGCCGGTGATGGTGCGCTATTTCCTGTGGCTGAAGCAGTTCTTCTGGATCGAGCCGCTTTATGGAATCGACGCCCTTCTGGGCACGGATTTCGCGCAGGGCGCGCAGCGGATCATCAGCTGGCAATCCAAGGTGCCGGTGTTCCAGATCATCGGCGAACGCCTGCCCCAGACGCTGACCGTGGTGGGCACGGCCTATCTGATCGGCGTGCTGATCGCGCTGCCCATTGGCATCTATTCCGCCTACCGCCAGTATTCCTGGTTCGATCAGGCGGGAACCTTCTTTGCCATGGCGGGCTTTTCGGTGCCCACATTCTTTACCGGCAACCTGCTGATCCTGATCTTCGCGGTCAATCTTGGCTGGTTCCCGACGATCTATGACACCAACCTTGAGGTGGTGGACTGGGCCAGCTTTACCAGAATGCTGGCGCAGATGGCGCTGCCCGTCACGGTGCTGGCGCTGTTCAACGCGGCCGAGATCAGCCGCTATACGCGGTCTTCGGTGCTGGAGAACCTTGGGCAGGATTACGTGCGCACCGCGCGCGCCAAGGGGATGGGCGAGCAGAAGGTGGTGCTGAAGCACGTGCTGCGCAATTCGCTGATCCCGGTCGTCACGGTGGTGGCGCTGGGCCTGCCCACCGTGTTTGGCGGCGCGATCGTGACCGAGCAGATCTTCAAGATCAACGGCATCGGGGCGGCGCTGATCGGGGCGATCAACGTGTCGGACCTGCCCACCGTGCAGACCGTGACCTTCATCTTCGCGGTGCTGATCGTGATGTTCAACCTGATTGCCGATATCCTGTACGGCATCCTTGACCCGAGGATCCGCTATGACTGATGCCGCGGTGCAGACCGAAAAGGTGCGGGGCCCCTGGGCCGATGTCTGGGCGCAGTTCCGCAAGCACAAGGGGGCGATGACGGCGCTGTTCCTGCTGGGGGGGCTGGCGGTGTTCTGCCTGCTGGGGCCGCTGGTCTGGCGGATCGACCCGAACTTCATCGAAAGCGATACGGTGAAGATGTTCAAGATGCGCAATCAGGGGCCAAGCCTCGCGCATCCGCTGGGGACGGACCAATTGGGGCGCGACATGCTGGCGCGGATGATGTTCGGGGGGCGCATCTCGCTGGCCGTGGGGACGGTGGCGATGCTGGTCGCCATCTTCATCGGCACCACGGTGGGGGTGACCGCGGGCTTTTTCCGGCGGCTGGACGGGCTTCTGATGCGGCTGACGGACCTGGTCCTTGCGCTGCCGCTGCTGCCCCTGCTCTTGGTGATGATCTTTCTGTTCCGCGACACGGTGGCGGGCATCCTTGGCCCGCGGCTGGGGACCTTCCTGCTGATCGTCATGGCAATCGGGCTGACCAGCTGGATGCAGGCGGCGCGGGTGGTGCGGGGCGAGGTGCTGGCGCTGAAGGAGCGGGAATTCGTGCTGGCGGCGCGATCCATCGGCACGCCCTCGCGGCGGATCATCACGCGGCATATCCTGCCCAATGTCCTTTCGCCCGTGCTGGTGGCGGCGACGCTGGGGATTGCGGCGGCGATCATCACGGAATCGGTGCTGTCCTTCCTTGGCCTCGGCTTTCCGCCGGATTTCCCGACCTGGGGGCGGCTCTTGTATGACGGGATCGCCGAGATCCGGACCTATCCGGAGCGGGTGATCTGGCCGGGGCTGGCGATTTCGCTGACGGTGCTGAGCGTGAACTATATCGGTGACGGCTTGCGCGATGCGCTGGACCCGCGCATCCGCGGGCGCTGAGGCGCCCGCGCCCGGGGGGGCGATTCTGCTGCGAGACATCGGGGGGGGCTGTGGCCCCCCCTGCCCTTTCGGAGCCGGTCAGTCGAAATGGTTCCGGATGCGGCGGACCATCAGCCAGACCGCCAGCAGGACAAGCGGGGTCAGAAGCGCCATCAGCGCGCCGTGGGACAGATGCGCCTTGTGCGCGAGCGGTTCCAGCGCATAGGCCGCCAGATTGACGGCATAGTAGCTGATGGCAACGGTCGAGAGTCCCTCGACCGTGCGCTGCAGGCGCAGTTGCAGATCGGCGCGCTTGTCCATGCTTTCCAGAAGTTTCTGGTTCTGCGCGCTGCGTTCCACATCGACCCGGGTGCGCAAGAGTTCCGCCGCGCGTTCGGCCCGTTCGGCCATGCTGCGCAGCCGCGCCTCGGCCGATTTCACGGTGCGCATCGCGGGATCGTAGCGGCGCATCATGAATTCGCCAAAGGTCTGGCGGCCCTGAATGCGGGTTTCGCGCATCACCTCGATCCGCTGCGAGACGATGGCCTCATAGGCCGCGGTCGCGCCGAAGCGGAAGGAGAACTGCACGGCGAGGCTTTCCAGTTCCGAGGAAATGGTGAGCAGCTCGTGCAGCGCCGCCTCGGGCGAGCGTTCGGTGGTGTCGAGCGCCGAGACCAGCGCCATGAGCTGCGGATCAAGCGTGTTCAGCCGCGCGGTCAGCTGGCGCGCGCGCATGAGCCCCAGCATCGACATGGCGCGATAGGTTTCCACCTCGCAGAGGCGCTGCACGATGCGGCCCACGCGGCGCGAGCCGGTGCCGGGGCGCACGAAGACGGCAAAGCGCATATGGCCTGCGGGATCTATCCGGAAATCCCCCGCGACGATGGCCGCGCCATCGACCACGCGGCTGAGGGCGAGGCTTTCGGGAACGAACCAGTCTTCCAGCTTGTCCAGAACCGTGGCCTCATCCTCGGGCATTTCCTCGACCCGGATCAGCACCGAGCAGATCCGCTTGCCCGGCGCGGTGGCGAGCCAGTCTTCGGGGAAGACCTCGGCCTCGGCCGGGTCGAAGGGGCGGGGCGAAAGGCCGGGGCCGAAGGCGGAATAGGTGACGAACTCGGTATGGCTTTCCCATTTCAGATCGTGCCGCCCGATGGGGCCGGAGAAATGGGTGGCCTCGGGCTGCGGATGGGCCGAGGCGTGGCGATCAAGCAGGGCCAGCAGATGGGCGCGGTCGCGGCTGCGGTCGCGGTTGGCGGCATCGACCGGTTCCTTGAAGGCCATGTAGACGGCATGGCAGGGCACCTCGAGCGAGGGGAAGGGGCGCGCGTGAAGCTCGTTCACGAGGGCATAGCGAAGCGGGTGATCTGCGATGGTGGCCATGGGCATCCTGCCTGTCTTTCCCGCGAGGTAGGGCGCGGGGCGGTAGGGTTCCAGTGAAATGGCGGGATACGCGGGTATGCAAGGGCGCTGTTGCAGAAAAGCCCGCAGGATGGGGGGGGGGGGGGGGGGATGCCGGAGATGCGGGCGGGAGCGGGCCGAAGACCCCGTCCCGGGCCTGACGCGGGACGGGTTTTCCATATCTGGGCATGGAAAGGCCCCGGTCCTGCGACCGGGGCCTTTCCGTAGGGCGGCCGTAGGGGTGCGCTTTGCGCGCACCCCTCGTCAGTCGATCATCGGCAGAAGCTGGTCGATGGACTTCTTCGCGTCGCCGTAGAACATCCGCGTATTCTCCTTGTAGAAGAGCGGGTTCTCGATCCCCGAATAGCCCGTCCCCTGCCCGCGCTTGGAGACGAAGACCTGCTTCGCCTTCCAGCATTCCAGCACCGGCATGCCGGCGATGGGGCTGTTGGGGTCCTCTTGCGCGGCGGGGTTCACGATGTCGTTCGACCCGATCACGATGGCCACATCGGTTTCGGGGAAATCCTCGTTGATCTCGTCCATTTCCAGCACGATGTCGTAGGGCACCTTCGCCTCGGCCAGCAGGACGTTCATGTGGCCGGGCAGACGGCCCGCGACGGGGTGGATGGCGAATCGGACGTTCTTGCCCTTGGCGCGGAGTTTCCGCGTCAGTTCGCTGACCGATTGCTGCGCCTGTGCCACCGCCATGCCGTAGCCCGGGATGATGATGACCGAATCCGCATCGTTCAGCGCCGCCGCCACGCCATCGGCGTCGATGGCGATCTGTTCGCCCGTCACCTCCATCGCAGGCCCCGTCGTGCCGCCGAAGCCGCCAAGGATCACGCTGATGAAGGAGCGGTTCATCGCCTTGCACATGATGTAGGAGAGGATCGCACCCGAGGAGCCGACCAGCGCGCCCACCACGATCAGCAGGTCGTTCGACAGCGAAAAGCCGATCGCCGCCGCCGCCCAGCCGGAATAGCTGTTGAGCATCGACACGACGACGGGCATGTCCGCCCCGCCGATCCCCATGATCAGGTGATAGCCGATGAAGAGCGCGGCGAGCGTCATCACCAGCAGCGCCAGCGTGGAGCCGGATTGCAGATAGACGAACAGCAGCACCAGCGAGATGATCGCCGCGCCCGCGTTCAGCGCATGGCCGCCCGGCAGTTTCTTGGCCTTGCCATCCACCTTGCCGGCCAGCTTGCCGAAGGCGATGACCGATCCGGTGAAGGTGACCGCCCCGATGAAGACGCCGAGGAAGGTTTCGACCCGCAGGATCGCCACTTCGACCGAGGTCTTTTCGGCGATCTTCAGGGCGAAGCCTGTCAGCGCCTGACGCGCGGTTTCGTCCATCCCGGCGATGCTGGTCAGTTCGATATGGGTGTTGAAGCCGATGAAGACCGCCGCGAGGCCAACCAGCGAGTGCATCGCGGCCACGAGTTGCGGCATTTCCGTCATCTGCACGCGCTGCGCCACATACCAGCCGATCACGCCGCCCACGGCGACCATGATGAGCGAAATCAGCCAGTTCCCCGCGCCGGGGCCGTAGAGCGTTGCCGCCACGGCCAGGGCCATGCCGACGATGCCATACCAGACGGCGCGCTTCGCGCTTTCCTGCCCCGAAAGGCCGCCCAGCGACTGGATGAAGAGAACAGCCGCAACGACATAGGCGGCGGTGGTGAATCCGTATTCCATCGCGCGCTACTCCTTACGACTTCTGGAACATGGCGAGCATGCGCCGGGTGACCATGAAGCCACCGAAGATGTTGATCCCCGCCATGAAGACCGACAGCGCGGCAAGGATGACAACCAGCCAGTTGCCCGACCCGATCTGCATCAGCGCGCCGAGGATGATGATGGAGGAAATCGCGTTCGTCACCGCCATCAGCGGCGTGTGCAGCGAATGCGAGACGTTCCAGATCACCTGAACGCCGACATAGACGGACAGCACGAAGACGATGAAATGCGACATGAAGCTTGCGGGGGCATAAAGCCCCGCCGCAAGGATCAGCGCGCCGCCGACTACCAGCATGCCAACCTGATTGCGGGTCTGTGCCTTGAAGGCCGCCGTCTCTGCCGCGCGCTTTTCTTCCGGCGTCAGTTCCTTGGGCTTTTCCTTGGGTTTCGCGGCCGCGATGGCCGCGATCTTGGGCGGCGGCGGCGGATAGGTGACCGCGCCCTGATGCGCCACGGTGGCGCCGCGGATCACGTCATCTTCCATGTTGTGGTTGATGACGCCGTCCTTGCCGGGGGTGAGGTCCGTCAGCATGTGGCGGATATTGGTGGCATAAAGCGTCGATGCCTGCGCCGCCATGCGCGACGGGAAATCGGTGTAACCCACGACGGTGACGCCGTTTTCCGTGACGATCTTCTGATCGGGAACCGTCAGATCGCAGTTGCCGCCGCGTTCGGCGGCAAGGTCCACGATGACGGAGCCGGGCTTCATCATCCTGACCATGTCCTCGGTCCAGAGCTTTGGCGCGGGACGGCCCGGGATCAGGGCGGTGGTGATGACGATGTCCATCTCGGGCGCAAGCTCGCGGAACTTGGCCAGTTGCTTTTCGCGGAATTCGGGGGAAGACGGGGCTGCATAGCCGCCCGTCGCCGCGCCATCCTGCGTCTGTTCGAATTCAAGGAAGACGAAATTCGCCCCCATTGATTCGATCTGTTCGGCCACTTCGGGCCGCACATCGAAGGCATGCACGATCGCGCCCAAGGAGACGGAGGTGCCGATGGCGGCAAGCCCCGCCACGCCCGCCCCCACGATCAGGACCTTGGCCGGGGGCACCTTGCCCGCCGCCGTGACCTGACCGGTGAAGAAGCGGCCGAAATTGTTCCCGGCCTCGATCACCGCGCGGTAGCCTGCGATATTGGCCATCGACGACAGCGCGTCCATCTTCTGCGCGCGGGAAATGCGCGGGACCATGTCCATGGCGACGACCGTCGCGCCGGCATCGGCCACCTGCTTGAGCAGCGCCTCGTTCTGGGCGGGCCAGAAGAAGCTGATCAGGGTCTGGCCCTGTTTCAGCAGCGCGGCTTCGGCGGGTTCGGGCCCGCGCACCTTGACCACCACATCCGCGGCGGCAAAGACGGCCTTGGCATCGGGCAGAACCTCGGCCCCGGCGGCGGCATAGGCGGCATCCGAAAAGCCCGCCTTCGCCCCCGCGCCCGACTCGATCACGCAACCATGGCCCAGCTTTGCCAGCGCCTGAACGGAATCGGGCGTCATCGCCACCCGGTTCTCGCCTTCGAAAATTTCCCTCGGTGCCCCGATCTTCACGCTTTCTCCCCCGATTTACGCTGCGGGTGCAGCATCTTTCTGTTTCTGCAAACGCAGATATCACTACGCAAGATTATTTCAAACAAATAGCGACTTTCTTTGCGACAATTGCCCGCATACGCGCCACCCCCATCACAGCCAGCGGCGGACATGCCGCGACCATCTGTCGAAATCCGCCCCGAAACCGGCCCGCAGGCGGGCCTCCTCAGCCCGGATGAACCTTTCGCGGATCAGGATCTGGAACAGCGGCACCAGCGGCAGGGCCAGCGGCACGTCAAGCCAGAGGATCGCCGCCAGCAGGATCGCCGTATCGGCAAGGTAGATGGGATTGCGCGACAGGCGGAAGACGCCATGGGTGACAAGCGCGGCAGGCTGGCGATGCGGGATGAGGGTGGTGCGCGCCTGCGCCATGGCCATGGCCGCCCCCCCGGCAAGAACCAGCGCCGCAAGCAAAAGCGCCGCCGCCGCCAGATCGCCCGCGCCGCCGAACAAGGGCAGCGGCAGCACCCGGCCGATCAGCCAGACCAGGCCCAGAAAGCCGATCAGCCAGAGTGGCGGCAGGTCGATGATCTTCGGCACGTCAGGTATCCCTCCCCGGCCCGGTCGCGGCCCGGACCTTTGTTTCCGCACCGACCGGGAATGGCAAGATGCCTTGCATCCGTTTTCGACCCTTTCCGCGCCATTTCCGCCCTTTTCGAGGGGCGGGCCGCCGCGCCGCGCGGGCCGGGGGGCGGGGCGATGCCACGGCAACGGCTTGTCACCCGGCCGCCTTCACGGCATGGATGGGCAAGCGCAGGGAGAAACAGCATGACCACCGATTTCGCCGCCACTCGGGACGCCTTCGATATCCCCGAGGGTCTTATCTATCTGGACGGCAATTCGCTGGGCCCCCTGCCCCGGGCGGCGGCGGCGCGGGTGGCGCGCTGCGTGACCGAGGAATGGGGCAAGATGCTGATCACCGGCTGGAACCGCGCCGGGTGGATGGACCAGCCCGCGCGAATCGGTGATCGCATCGGCCGCCTGATCGGGGCGGAACCCGGCACGGTGGTGATGGGGGACACGCTGTCGATCAAGGTCTATCAGGCGCTGGCCTCGGCCCTTGAGATGAACCCCGGGCGGCGGGTGATCCTGTCGGATACCGGCAATTTCCCGTCCGACCTTTACATGGCCGATGGGTTGGTGCGCACGCTGGGCAATGGCTACAGCCTGCGCACCGTGGCCCCGGAAGAGGTGTTGGAGGCCATCGACGAAACGGTCGCCGTGACGATGATCACGGAGGTGGATTATCGCACGGGCCGCCGCCATGACATGGCGGCGATCACCGAAAAGGCCCATGCGATGGGGGCGCTGACGGTGTGGGATCTGGCGCATTCGGCGGGAGCGCTGCCGGTGGATCTGGCCGGGGTGGGCGCGGATTTCGCGGTGGGCTGCACCTACAAATACCTCAATTCCGGGCCCGGCGGCCCGGCCTTCATCTATGTCGCCCCGCGCCATGCCGAAACGGCGCGCCCGGCGCTTTCGGGCTGGCTGGGGCATGAGGCGCCCTTTGCCTTTGACCTTGCCTATCGCCCCGGTCAGGGGATCGAACGGATGCGCGTGGGCACGCCGCCGGTGCTGCAACTGGCCGCGCTGGAGGCGGCGATGGATATCTGGGACGGGGTCGACATGGCCGACCTGCGGGCGCGCTCGCTGGCGCTGACCGACCGTTTCATCGCGGGGGTGGAGGCCGCCTGCCCGATGCTGACCCTGGCCACCCCGCGCGACCATGCGATGCGCGGAAGCCAGGTCAGTTTCCGCCATGCAGAGGGCTATGCCATCATGCAGGCTCTGATCGCGGCAGGCGTGATCGGCGATTTCCGCGCGCCCGATATCCTGCGCTTCGGCTTCACGCCGCTTTATATAGGCTTTGACGAGGTCGACCGCGCGGTGGAGATCCTTGCGGGCATCATGGCCAGCGGCAGCTGGGACCGGCCCGAGTTCAAGACGCGCGCGAAGGTCACCTGACAATGCCACGAATTTTCTGCGAAAATTCTGGCATTGCTCGCCCCGCCTGCAAGGCGGGCGGGCATGGATTTTTCGCAGAAAAATCGTCCCTTCCGCCGGTCTGCCGCCCCGGTGGCTGGGTCGCCCTCTGGCGGCGGATGGGCAAGCTTTCGGTGCTGGACGGAAAGGGTGGCGCTTCCTCCTGATCCCCCCTTTTCACGCGATGGAGAAAGCCCATGACCGATAAAGCCTATGACCCCGCCCGCGACGGTGCGCAGATGTCCTTTGACGGGCGCATGTCCTATGGCGATTACCTGCAGATCGACCGCATCCTTTCCGCCCAGCACTGCCTGACCGGCGCGCATGACGAGTTGCTGTTCATCATCCAGCACCAGACATCGGAACTGTGGATGCGGCTTGCCCTGCACGAGATCGACGCCGCCCGCCGGATGATCGCCGCCGATCAGGCGCGCGAGGCGTTCAAGATGCTGGCCCGCGTGGCGCGCATCTTTGAACAGCTCAACTCTGCATGGGATGTGCTGCGCACCATGACGCCGTCGGATTATTCGCGCTTTCGCGATGATCTGGGGCAATCCTCGGGCTTTCAAAGCTGGCAATACCGGCTGATCGAATATGCGGTGGGCAATCGCAATGCGGCGATGCTGCGGCCCCATGCGCACCGCCCCGACATTCTGGCCCTGCTGGAGGTGGAACTGGCGCGGCCCAGCCTTTACGACGCGGCGCTGGCCCATGCCGCCCGGCTGGGCCTGCCCGTCCCCGAGGCGGTGCTGACGCGCGATCTGCGCCAGCCCTGGCAGGCGGATGACGGGGTGCGCGCGATGTGGGAAGGCGTCTACCGCGATCCGGCCCGGCATTGGGAGGCCTATGAGCTGGCCGAGAAGCTGGTGGATTTCGAGGATTACTTCCGCCGCTGGCGGTTCAACCATGTCACCACGGTGGAGCGCGTGATCGGCTTCAAGCGCGGCACGGGGGGAACTTCGGGTGTGTCCTATCTGCGACGGATGCTGGAGGTTCAGCTTTTCCCCGAGCTTTGGCAGGTCCGGACAACGCTTTGATTCTTTGACGCAAGCGCCACCTGCGGGTAAGTTGGCGCCTGTAAACAGTGCAGGCGCTGCTCGCCCTGCCGAACAGACGGACCCATGATTTTATGCGCGCCACATTGAATGCCTTCTGCAAGACAGTTCTGACCGTCGGGATTGCCGCCCTGCTCTCTGCCTGCGTGCATGAGGGTGGGACGACCACGCCCACCGCCAAACCGGGGGCCCCGAAAGAGGTAGAGGGGGCCTATCTGGCCACCAAGGACGCCAATATCGACATCCCCGCCCTGCCGGTGGAGGAAATCCCCCAGCAGTTCCGCCGCCAATCCGTCTATTTCGAAACGGATGAGGCGCCGGGGACGATGATCATCAACCCGTCGCAGCGCGTGCTGCATTACGTGACCGGCAAGAATCAGGCGCTGCGCTATGGCATTTCGGTCGGGCGGTCGGGGTTTGAATGGTCGGGCACGGCCATAGTGAACGAAAAGAAGCCCTGGCCCACCTGGACCCCGCCGAAGGAAATGATCGCCCGCGATCCGAAGCTGGCCAAGTGGAAGGATGGCCAGCCGGGCGGCCCGTCGAACCCGCTGGGCGCGCGCGCGATCTACCTGACGACGAATGGCGTGGATTACGGCTATCGCATCCATGGCACGCCGGAATGGCGGTCGATCGGGCGCAATGCATCTTCCGGGTGCATCCGGATGATCAATCAGGACGTGATCGACCTGTATAACCGCCTGCAGGGCGGCGAGAAGGTGGTCGTGCTGACGCGGGATGGCAAATATCCCACCCGGCTGAGCCTGCCGCCGCCGGCCCCGGTGAAGAAGGTCGAACCCGCCCCCGTGGTGGTGCCGGCCGCGATGCCCAGTTTCAACCCGCTGCTGCAGGGCGTGCCGCCGGCGCTGCAGACGCCCGCCGCGCCCGCAACGACGACGCCGACCACGGGCAGCAGCACCAGCGGCTGAGCGCCGCGTGGCAGGGAACAGACAAAGGGCGCGCCGTTCCCACGGCGCGCCCTCTGCCTTTTGCGATGGCGGGTTGGATCAGGCCAGCCAGCGGTCGTAATCGGCCACCAGAAGATGGGTGGGGGCGACATCCTCTTCGATTTCAGAGAAGCGCCCGATCTTTTTTGACACGAAGACATTGTCGGTGACGTCGTCATTCACCGTCGACACCTCGCCGATCAGCACGTCGCCGCCTTCGCCCCAGAAGGCATGCCAATCGCCGGGCAGAAGGGTGACGCTTTCGCCGGGCGCAAGAAGGATCACCTCGCCGCCTGTAAAGGCGCGCGGCACGCCGTCGCAATAGACCGTGCCGCCTTTCGTTTCGGAAAAGCTGCCATCGGGGTTCGAACCGTTCAGCCGCACCGCGAGCTTGGCCCCGCCGCGATTGATGATGTCTTCGGCCTTGATCACATGGGTGTGGCAGGGCGAATGCTGATCCTTGCGCGAGATCAGCAGCTTTTCGGCATAGCACATGCCGCCGCCGCGCTGCAGATCGGCCAGTTTGCCGTTGCGCAGGGTGAAGAGGAACAGGCCAAGCTCGTCGAACGCGCCCTGCCCGTAATCGGTGATGTCCCAGCCCATGCGCGCGCCGATGATGGCCTGCGCCTGATCTTTCCGCGCCCTGAACTCGTCGGGTGTCCAATAGGCAAAGGGCGGCAGGACAAAGCCGTAATGGCGGATCATCTCATCCGCTGCCGCCATGATGTCATTGATGCGCGAGCGTTTCATCCGCCCCTCCCCCGCTTGTGATGCCTTGGGCATCTAGACCGATGCGGCCTTGGCCAACAAGGCCGTTCTGCGCCAGAACCGCAGGCAGAGCGCCGCCCCCGCCCCCGCCAGCGCAAGGATATAGCCCGCCCAGATCCCCGATGGCCCCATGCCGCCCCAATGCGCCAGGGCATAGCCGAGGGGCAGCGCGACGGGCCAATAGGCGATGGCCGATACCATGGCGGGCCAGGCCGTATCGGACAGGCCGCGCAGCGCGCCCAGCATGGCCGATTGCACCGCATCGCTGATCTGCATGGGGGCAAAGACAAGGAAGATTGCCGCAGCCACGGCCACCACCCCGGGATCGTCCGTCACCAGACGCGCGATCGCCTCGCCCTGCAGGGCAAGCGTCACCGCCGCCGCCACCAGCCAGACCCCGGCCACCGCCACGGCGGCCAGCGCGATGGGGCGAAGGGCGGCCTCATTCCCCGCCCCGCGTTCCTGCGCGACGCGGATCGCCACCGCCCCGGCCACGCCCAGGGGCAGCATGTAAAGCAGCCCGCCCACCGACATGGCCACCTGATTTCCCGCCAGCGCCACCGTTCCGAAGGCCCCGATCATCAGCGTGGCCACGCTGACCGAGGCGGTTTCCACCACATACATCGCGCCGAGGGGGGCGCCCTCGCGGAAGGTCAGGCCCATCTCGCCCAGCGCGACCTGCCGCCTCAGGCGCAGACGGCGCATGGAAGGGGCGCGCCGCCACCACAGATAGGCCGCCGCCAGCGCGGTGCTTTCGGCCAGAAAAGAGGCCAGCCCCGCCCCCGTCAGCCCCAGTTGCGGCAGGGGGCCAAGGCCCCAGATCAGCCCATAGTTCAGCGGCACGTTGATCGCGACGCCCAGAAAGGCGAAGGCGGTGCCAAGCCATGGCCTGTCCACCGCCTCGAAGGCGGATTTGAAGACGGTGAGGATCGAGAAGGGGATGAGGAAGGCACAGATCCAGAACCAGTAGGCGCGCATCGCGCCGACCACCTCTTCGGGTTGGTGCAGAAGCGGCAGCAGCGGCCAGAGCGCGGCCATGAGCAGCGCCGATCCCACCCCCACCAGAGCGCCCAGCGCAAGGCCCGAGCGCAGGATGCCCGGGATCGCCCGCCCCGCGCCCGCGCCCCATGCCGTGCCGATGCGCACCGACAGGGCCGAGAGAAGGCCATAGATCGCGGCATAGAACAGCACCGCCACCGCCCCCGTCAGGCCCACCGCCGCCAGCGGCACCGGCCCGAGCGGCGCGAGCATCAGCGAATCCGTCACCCCGATCAGCGTGCTGGCGCCAAGACCCATGACGATGGGCAGGGCAAGGCCCACGATGGCCGGCACCTCTTGCCGGATCGCCCCGATCAACGCCCGCCCCCGCACTTGCCGCGCCTTTCCGTTTCACATACGATCCGTATGCGAAAATCCCTAGCTCACATACGGGCCGTATGTCAATCGAAGCGCAGACCTCGCCGCCCGCCCCCTCCCGCCCGCAAGGCCGGGCCGAAGCGGCCGAGCAGACCGCCGCGCGGCTTGTCGCCACGGCGCGGCGGGCCTTTGCCGCGCAGGGGTTCGCGCAGGTCTCGCTGGAGGCGCTGGCCGCCGAGGCCGGGGTGACGCGGGGCGCGCTGCATCATCATTTCCAGAACAAGGCGGGTCTGTTCGAAGCCGTCTTCCGCGCTGTGGACGCCGAAATCGGCGAGGAACTGGACCGCATCTATGAGGCCGAGGGTGATGTCTGGCGGGGGCTGCTCGCCTGCTATCATGCCTATCTCGATCTGGCGCTGCGCCCCGACCGGGCGCGCATCCTGTTTCGCGACGCGCCCGCCGTCATGGGCGCGCGGGCGATGGAAATCCTGATGGAGTCGGGCTTTGCCACCATCGTGGAGGATCTGGCCGGGCTGATCGCGCGGGGCCGCCTGCGGCCCCTTGATCCGGTCGCCGTCGCGCATGTCCTGAACGGGGCGGTGATGGCGCAGGCGTTGTGGCTGGCCACGGCCGAGGATGCGGCAGGGGTTGCGGCGGGGGATGCAGCGGGGGCGCAGCGCCGGGCCGCGCATGACGCGCTGGCCGCGGTCTTTGACGGGCTGGTGGCGGAAGGGCGTTAGGCCCGGCGCGCCATGACTGCAGCGGGCGCGGAGGCCCTGGCGCGGGCGTAATCGGCCACCGCCGCGCCGAAGGCGGTGAAAAGGGGGCGCGACACCGGATCGCCCGCCGCGTTCCATTCCGGGTGCCATTGCACCGACAGGGTGAAACCCGGCGCATCCTGCACATAGATCGCCTCGGGCGTTCCATCTGGGGCCAGACCGTCGATCACGATCCCCCGGCCCGCCCGCGCGATGCCCTGCCCGTGGAGCGTATTGGTCATCACCTCTTCGGCGCCCATCAGCCGGTGGAACACCCCGCCCGGGGTGAAGCGCACCGGATGGCGCAGGGCGAATTTCTCTTCCATCGTGCCATCGGGCGGCATGCGGTGGTTCATCCGCCCGGGCAGATCGCGGATCTCGGGGTAAAGCGTGCCGCCCAGCGCCACGTTCACCTCCTGAAACCCGCGGCAGATGCCGAGGAAGGGCTGCCCGCGTTCCACGCAGGCGCGGATCAGCGGCAGGGTGATCGCGTCGCGGCAGCGGTCGAAACTGCCATGGCGGGGGTCTCTTCCTCGCCATATTCGGCGGGGTGGACGTTGGGCCGCCCGCCTGTCAGCAGGAAGCCATCGCAGAGGTCCAGCAGTTCGGGAACCGTGACATAGCGCGGATCAGAAGGGATGATCAGCGGCAGGCAGCCCGCCACCTTGGCCACCGCCTCGGAATTCATGGTGCCGCCGGCATGGACGGGATATTCGTCGTTGATCATGTTCATGTTGCCGATGATGCCGACAACAGGTCGCGGATGGGTCCGTGTCATGGGATGTGCATGCCTCCGTCACGCCAAGGATAAGGGGCCACGGCGCGGCTGCAAGGCCCCTGACGACATATCCTTGTGCAGTCATGCAGCCTTTGGGTGCGAAAGCGGCAGCGGCGGGGCGCAAAGCGGGCATTTTCATCGACGGTGATGGTCACGTTGGCGTGACTTGCCTTCCCCCTGCGGGAAGGTTGCAGCCTGCCGGGCAGTATATATCGGAAGGAGCCCCATGACCCGCACCTTTGCCCGCAGCCTGACGCTTGTCCTTGCACTGTTGTCCCCGCTGCCGCTGGCCGCGCAGGAGGGGGCCATGATGCCCATGCAGGCCATGCGATGATGGGGGATGAGTCCGCCGCGACCATGGCCTTCATGGAATCAAACGCCCGGATGCATCAGGGCATGGCCATCGAATTCACCGGCGATGCCGATGTGGATTTCGTGCGCGGCATGATCGCCCACCATCAGGGCGCCATCGACATGGCCCGCATCGTGCTGGAACATGGTGACGATCCGGAGGTGCGCAAACTCGCCGAAGAGATCGTCGCCGCGCAGGAGGGCGAGATCGCCTGGATGACCGACTGGCTTTCGAAGAACGGCGGCTAACGCGCCGCCTTGCCCACCACTTCGGCGGCGGCGGCAAGCCCGCCCGCGCCGAAGGGGATGCCGAGGGAGACCATCCCCGCCTCCATCACCGCCAGCGCGCCCAGCGTCATATGGGCATTCACATGCCCCATATGCGCCACCCGCAGAAAGCCGTGATAGGCGGGATCGCCCGCCGGTGCCATGCCAAGGCCGATGCCCAGCGTGACGCCCGCCTTGTGTTCCGTCCATTCCCGAAGCCGCGTCGCATGGGGCGCGCCGAAGCGGGCCGCCGTGACGGACCGGCCGCGATGGGCGGGGTCCGCCACGTTCAGCCCGATGTCCGGGTTGCCTGCCTGCCAGCAATCGAAGGCCGCCCAGACGGCACGGGCCAGCACGTCATGGCGGTGCCAGACGTTTTCCAGCCCTTCTTCATCCAGCAGCATCGTCAGGCTTTCGCGCAGGCCGAAGAGGTGATGCGTGGGCGCGGTCCCATCCCAGTACTGCCAGAACTCCGTCGCATCGGCGCGGGGGGTCCAATCCCAATAGGGGGTGCGCAGGTCCGATGTCCGGCAGCGGTCGCGCGCCTTTTCCGAAAACCAGACAAAGCCGATCCCCGGCGGCACCATCAGCCCCTTCTGGCTGGCCGCGACCATCACATCGACGCCCCATTCGTCCATGCGGAATTCGTCGCAGGCCAGCGAGGCGATGCAATCCACGGCAAGCAACGCGGGATGGCCCACCGCATCCATCACCGCGCGCAGGGCGGGAATGTCGGTGCGGATGGTGCTGGCGGTATCGACATGCGTCGTGAGCACGGCCTTGAAGCGATGCCCCGTGTCGGCGCGAAGCGCGGCCTCCACCCGTGCGAAATCGACGGGCGAGGATTTGCCGAAATCCAGCACCTCCACCTCCACGCCCAAGGCGCGGACCGAGTCCGCCCATGACAGGCCGAACCGCCCCGTGGCCAGAACCAGCGCGCGATCCCCGCGCGAGAACAGGTTCATGTTCGCCGCTTCCCATACCCCATGCCCGTTGGCGATATAAAGCGCCACGTTCTGCGTGGTCCCCGCCACCCGCCGCAGATCGGGCCAGAGCGTTTCGACCATCTCGGTCAGCGCGCCTTCATAGATGTTGGGGGCGGCGCGATGCATGGCGGCAAGCACCCGGTCGGGCATGACCGAGGGGCCGGGAATGGCAAGATAGGGGCGGCCGTTCGACAGGGTCATCACGCTCTCCGGATGGTTCGCCCCAATGGCTATGCCTGCCGCGTGGGAAGGTCAACCAAGGCCCCGCTCCCAGCCCGGTGCCCCGTCCAGTGCTTGCCGCCCTGCCGCAATCGGGTTAGTCACAGGGGTCAACGGCCCCGCTGGCGGGGCCCTTCCGCAAAGGCCCCGCCGCCCCGTGCCCGAACCCGACACCCAACCCATAGACCGCACAGCCGATGGCGATCCGCGCTATGCCTCGCGCCCGCTTTTCGCGCGGCTTTGGGCGGGCTATCTGCGCCCGCATGTCTGGCTGATGGCGGTGGCCTTCCTCGTGATGGCGGTGGAGGGCAGCACGCTGGGCCTTCTGTCCTGGATGATCGAACCGCTCTTCGACCGGGTCTTCGCGCCGGGAGGGGGCGACTCGATCCTCTGGGTCGGCCTTGCGATCCTGTCGCTGTTCCTTGTGCGGGCGGTGACGACGGTGGTGTCGCGGTCGCTGATGACACTGATCTCCATCCGCATCGCCTCGGCCATGCAGGTGGACATGCTGGCCCATATCCTGCGGCAATCGGGCGGCTTCTTCCAACGCCATCCCCCCGGCGCGCTGATGGACCGGGTGCAGGGCGACACCGCCGCCGTGCAGGGCATCTGGCAAACGGTGATCGTGGCGGCGGGCCGCGATGTGGTGGCGCTGGTGGGGCTTTTCACCGTGGCCATCGGGATCGACTGGCGCTGGACGCTGGCCGCATTGGTGGGGGCGCCGTTGCTGATCGTGCCGGCGGTGGTGCTGCAGCGCTATCTACGGCGGAAGTCGGCGCAGATGCGCGATGCCGCCGCCGCCCGCTCCACCCGGCTGGACGAGATCTTTCACGGCATCAACGCGATCAAGCTGACCCGTCAGGAAGCCTATCAATCCGGCCGCTTCGTCGAGGTGGTGCGCCGCCTGAACCGCGCCTATGCCAAGGCCATCGTCGCGGCCCAGACCATGCCCGCCATGATCGACATCGTGACCGGCGTGGGCTTCTTCGCCGTTCTGATGCTGGGCGGGCGCGAGGTGGCGGCGGGCGAGCGGACGGTGGGCGAGTTCATGTCCTTCTTCACCGCCATGACCCTGACCTTCCAGCCGATCCGCCGTCTGGGCGAGATGGCGGGAAGCTGGCAGATCGCGGCGGCAAGCCTTGAGCGGATCTTTCGCCTGCTGGATACCGACACCTCGGAATCAAGGCCCGAACCGGGCGCGGCCCTGCCGCAGGGCGTGCCGGGGATCGCATTTGAGGATGTGCATTTCGCCTATCCCGGCGCGCCTGTCCTGAACGGGCTGACCTTCACCGCCGAGGCGGGGAAGATGACGGCCATCGTCGGCCCATCGGGCGCGGGGAAAAGCACGGTCTTCCACCTGCTGACCGCGCTGGCCGAGCCTGACCGGGGCGTGATCCGCATCGGCGGGCAGGATGCGCGCGACCTGTCGCTCCCCGACCAGCGCGGCCTGTTCGCCTCCGTGTCGCAGGACACCGCGCTGTTCGATGAATCCCTGCGCGAGAATATCGTCATGGGGCGCGAGGGGATCGCGCCCGACCGGCTGTCAGGGATCGTGCAGGCCGCCCATCTGGCGGATGTGGTGGCGGGGATGCCGCAGGGCCTTGATACCCCCGCAGGGCCGCGCGGATCGGCCCTGTCGGGCGGGCAGCGCCAGCGCGTGGCCATCGCCCGCGCCCTGCTGGCCGATGCGCCCATCCTGCTGCTGGACGAGGCGACCTCGGCGCTTGACGCGCAATCCGAGGCGGCGGTGGCCGAGGCGCTGGCCACCCTTTCCAAGGGCCGCACGACGCTGGTCATCGCGCATCGCCTGTCTACCGTGCGCGAGGCGGACCGGATCATCGTCATGGACAAGGGTCGCGTGGTGGAAGACGGCACGCATGAGGCGCTGATCGCCAAGGGGGGGCTTTACGCGGGGCTCCACGCGCTCCAATTCAAGGACTGATGGCAAGGGGGCGCGCGATGCAGGGCGAGGCGGCGACGGATCGGCGGGTTGTGGCGGTGGAGGGCGCGGATGCTCTGCCCTTTCTGCAGGGGCTGGTGTCCAACGATGTGCTGCGCCTTGGCAAGGGGCCGGGCATCGTCTGGGCGGCGCTGCTGACGCCGCAAGGCAAGTATCTGGCGGATTTCTTCATTGCCCGGCAGGGCGATGCCCTGCTTCTGGACCTGCCCGAAGTGGTGGCCGAGGCCACGCTCCGCCGCCTGACCATGTATCGCCTGCGCGCCGATGTGCGGCTGACGCCTTCCGCGCTGCATGTCCAGCGGGGTCTTGGGGATAGCCCGCCGGATGCCCTGCCCGACCCGCGCCATCCGGCCCTTGGCTGGCGGCGCTATGGCGTTGAGGCAGGGACCGCACCGCAGATCGACTGGGACGCGATCCGCGTGGCCCATGTCATCCCCGAAACTGGGCGCGAATTGATCGTGGAGGACAGCTATATCCTCGAATCCGGCTTCGAACGCCTGCATGGCGTCGATTTCCGCAAGGGCTGCTATGTCGGGCAAGAGGTCACCGCGCGGATGAAGCACAAGACCGAGTTGCGCAAGGGGCTTGCCCGCGTCCGCGTCGCGGGCGAGGCCGGCTACGGGGCCGAGATCACCGCCGATGGCAAGCCTGCCGGAACGCTGTTCACACGGTCAGGCGACCGGGCCATCGCCTATCTGCGCCTTGATCGCGCCACGGGGCCGATGCGGGCGGGTGCTGCGGTGGTGGAACTGGATCAGCCCGCGGACGGGGCGGCCATCGTCCAGCCGTAGCGCGCGGCGAAGTGATCCTCAAGCGCCGCCACCACCGCGTCATTCCCGCCCTGCCGGTTATAGGCCCGCCACAGGCTTGGCCCGGCACGAGAGGTTTCGGCCAGCGCCTCCCCCTGCCCCACGGCCTGCGCGGGCAGACCGAGCCGCGCCGCATGCCAGCGCAGCCAAAGATCATCCGCCGTGGGTGCGATAGCTCTCGCGGTGGCGATATCCATCACCTCGGGCGGGAAATCGCGGCCCGAATAGAGCACCCCATCCTTGCCGATGGGCAGCACCCGCAGCGCGGGACCTGCGGGCAGGTCCGCCCCGAACCAGCGGCCATAACCCGCCACCCTGCCGCGCCGCAGCACTATGGGATGCGCCGTCCAGCCCGTCACCGCCCCCGTCGCCTGCCGTCCAGCGATCAGGCGGGCCAGCCAGCCCTGCGGATAAAGCGTGTCATCATCCGCCGTGACGACCCAGCGATCCGTGCCCAGATGCGCGCCCAGCCAGGGCAGGATCTTACGGTAAGGCCCGGTATTCTCCACCCAGACAACCTGCACCCGCGCACCATCCACCAGGGCCGCCAGATCGGCGGGCAGGTCGGCGATCCCCTGATCGAGAAGATAGGCCCCCCGCGACAGATGGATCAGCACCCGCGCCGGTGCGGGCTCCTGCGCCAGAAGCGAGGCCACGACCGGGGCAAGCCGCCCGATGCGGGGGCTGATGGAGGTCAGGCTGATGTCGATCTCGGGCACCATTCACGCAGCTCCTCACAACGCGGCCAGCATGGCCCAAGCCCGCGCAAAGGAAAAGGGCCAGTCCCCGCGGACCGGCCCCTTCACCACCCAAAGGCCCCCGTCAGGCGCGTTCGGAATATTCCATGAATTCGGTATGCACGATGATCTCTTCATCCGGGCCGATGAAGGGCGGGATCATGATCCGCACGCCATTGTCCAATATCGCGGGCTTGAAGCTGTTCACCGCCGTCTGCCCCTTCACCACCGGCTCGGTCTCCACGATCCGGCATTTCACCTTTTGCGGCAGGGTCACGGCCAGCGCCTCGTCGCCGTAATAGCGCACCGTCGCCGTCATGCCATCCTGCAGGAAGGGGCGGCGGTCGCCCAGCAATTCGGCATCCAGCTCGATCTGTTCATAGGTTTCGCTGTCCATGAAGACAAGCCGCCCGTCGGTTTCATACAGGAACTGCTGGTCCTTGTTTTCCAGCCGCACCTCTTCGATCTTGTCTTCCGACCTGAACCGTTCGTTCAGCTTGCGCCCGTCGCGGAGGTTCTTCAGCTCCACCTGCGCGAAGGCGCCGCCCTTGCCGGGTTTCACATGGTTGGCCTTCACCGCGGCCCAAAGCCCGCCGTCATGTTCCAGCACCATGCCGGGCTTGATTTCGTTGCCGTTGATCTTGGGCATGGGGCGGATATCCGGATTGTGGCGAAAAGGTTGATAATTCGTGACGGATGCCTATATCTCGCTGGCTGATCCGAGGCAAGCCGACGATATATTGTATGGATACAGGAAAGTTATGCGGCAAATGCATGGCAGTCCTGTTAAAAGGACAATACCGAATCGTGACCAATCGGTCATATTCGCCGGACGCCAGAAAAGACAAGACAAGAACAGGAAGACGACGAGATGCTCGATTTCGTTGATGGCACCGCCTTCAATTACGAACAAGGCCAGCGGGCGCGCAAGCTTTTCGCTGCCGTGGTCCTTGCCGCGCTGGATGATGCGATTGCGGATGACAAGAAATACGGCAATGGACCGGAACAGATCGCCCGCTGGGCGCGGTCGCGCGACGGGCGCGAAGTGCTGTCCTGCGCCGGGATCGACCCGAACGAGCGTGTGGTGAAGGGCCTGATGGATTTCGTGGCAAAAGGCGTGCGCACCTCGGTCGCGCTGTCGCGCGAGGAATCCGAGCGCCGTCACGCGCTTGAGGCCGACCAGGCCGAAGCCGCCTGATCATCCCCGGCCCGCCGGAACGAAAAACGCGCCCGCAGGGGCGCGTTTTGCATTGGATCACCCGGCACCTTCCCTTGGGGAAACCTGCGCCGACGCGCCCTATTCGAAATCCCGCACGGCCAGCGCCCGGGCGATTTCCGAACGGACAAGCTTGCGCACGTTGCGCGTGATGCGTTCGCCAAGCGCGCCCTGCAATTCCTCGCGGATAATGTCGCGCACCAGATCGCGCAGCATTTCCTCGTCAAAGGCGCGGTCATCGTGATCGTCATCGTCGAAGCGGGCAAAGACCGTTGCCTCGGCCTGATCTTCCAGTTCGCGCCGGATCTGCGCTTCGGCGGCATCGGCCCAGCGGGCATCGCGCGCGGGTTGCTCGGCCCGGGCCGCGCCGCCTGACGCCGCCGCGGCCGCAGCGGCCCCTGCCCCGGCCAGCGCCGCATCGGCAAGGGGATCACGGGGATCGGAGAGGCCCTGATCCAGCGCCTCCTGCTCCATCCGCGCCCATTCCGGGGGGGTGTCCCCGTCATCCTCGGGGGTCATGTCCGGCACCTCGCCTTGCGCGGAAGCCGACATCCGGTCGATCGAGACAGGGTCGATACCAGCCCAGCCGGGATCTTCGCCGCCCGGATCCGGGGCGACCATATCAGGCTCGCCCGGGGCGGCCCAATCCTCGGTCGGCCACGCATCGCCGGCATCATCCGTTTCCACGTCACTCGTTACAGGGGTAAGTCCATGGGCAAGCCCGGCATCCGCCGCGGGGGCTGCCAAGCCGTAATCGGGGCCCGCATCGGGCCTGTCCTGCGCCATCGCGGCCGGTTCAAAGACCGCAGGCGCCGGATCGGCCATGGTCCAGTCCGAGGCGAATTCGGCGGGCGGTTCTGCGGGGGCCTCCCAATCGGATTCCTCCAGCCCGCGCGCGACCTGATCCATCACCGCCTCAACCCGGGCGGTGCCTGACCCGTGCCGCACCGAATGGAAGGCGGCGACGGGTTCCTCGGCGGCGGCAGGTTCGGCCTCGGGCGGCGCGGCATCGGATGCGCTGTCCTCTTCTTCCGCACCGGGCGCGATGCGCAGGGCCGGGGTCAGGATCAGCTTGTCGCCTTGCGCCACCTCCTCAACGGGGGCGGGTTTGGAGACGGGGGCAGCGGCCACCGGCGCGGGTTCCGCCGCCACAGGTTCGGCGGCGATCTCGGTCGCCGCGGCAGAACGCATGTCGGCGGGCATGTCGGCGGGCATCTCGGCGGGCATCTCGGCGGGGGCCGCAGGGGGAGGCGTGACGGCAGGCGTGACGGCGGGCTCCGCAGCGGCCCGCGCCGCCGGGCGCTGCTCATCCGACACAAGGCGGCGGATGGAGGACAGCACATCCTCGATATCAACGGAATTCAACCGCTCGGACATTTCGGGTCGAACCTCCTCGGCAAGGCCATTGCTCAGCGAATCTATCGCCCACAACCGCGACGATATCAAGGAACACGCGCAGGCGCGAAGGGCTTGCGCCCCACCCGTGTCCCGAAAGACAAAGCGATCAGTTGTCGATCTTGTCCAGGATACGCTGCAGCTTCTTGCCCTGCACGCTGGTCACCGGGGCATTCTTCACCGCATTGTAATAAAGCGCCGGATCATAGACCGGCACCCCGAGATTGAGGTGTTCGACCGACAAAAGCCCCATCGTGGCCAGCAGGTTGTAGACGCCCACATAGCGCTGCGCCTCGGCCTGCAGCTTGGTCGCGCGGGCGTCGAGCAGTTCCTGCTCGGCGTTCAGCACATCCAGCGTGGTGCGCGCGCCCAGCGTCGCCTCTTCGCGCACGCCGTCAAAGGCGGTCTGCGCCGCCTGCACCTGCAGGCTGCCCGCCTGAATCGAGGCCGCCGCCACCTGCAAGCCCGACCAGGCATTGCCCACATTCTCGCCCACGGTGATGGTGGTCTGCAGCAGATTGGCCTCGGCGGCTTCCTTGTTGGCCAGCGCCTGACGGTGGCCCGAAGACAGCGCACCGCCGGCATAAAGCGTCCGGCTGAACGACATCGTCAGGCTGTCGCGGCGCACGTCCCGATCCAGCCCTTCGGCTGATCCCGGCATCAAGGTTAATTCGGGGGCATCGGCGGCCTTCGTCGCCTCGACGCCCAGCTGGGCCACCGTCACCTGACGCTGGCCTGCAGGATGCTGGGATGTCCGCGCAGCGCGATCATCCGCCTCGTCCAGCGAACGGGCGGTCTTGGGTAGGCGGCAGGTCAGCCAGATTGCCCGGATAGCCCTGGTCACCGCGCGATAGCGTTCATGCGCCACCTGAAAATCGCCCTGCGCTGCCGCAAGGCCGACTGCGCCGCCGCCAGCCGCGCCTCGGCGATGGCCACATCGGTGCGCGTCACCTTCGCCCACATCGAAGCGGTCCTGCGCGGCGCGCAGTTCCGCCCGATCAGACGCATTGTTGATTGCGCGCAGCGCTGCCGATCTCGGCCTGCAACGCGCGGTCGCAGGCGACATCGACAAAGGCGCTGACGGCGGAAAGCAGCACCCGCGCCCAAGCCCCTTCAGCGCCTCTTCGCGCGGCAAGCACGGTTTCCCTGGCGATCTCCACCCCAGACGGTTGCGCCCGGAATCAAAGAGCGTCCATTGCGCGGCTGGTGGTGAAGGTGCTTTGCAACGTGTCGGTGCCCGCGACATCGGGGGTGGTGTTGCTGTTCTGCGCGCTGGCCACGAAGCTGACCACCGGCGCAGCCGCGCCACGGCCTGCGCCACGTCCTCATCGGCGGCGCGAAGCAGCTACTCGTTCTGATCCAGAAGCTTGGAGTTCCGATAGAAGAGGCCAGCGCATCCGCCAGCGTCTCGGCTCGCAGGGCGGGGGCAGAGAAGCCTCCGCCACCACCGTCGCAATCACTGCAAGAAATCCACGCATCGCCAACCCGCCTATTCGCCTCGGGCGCGAAGACCGCCCCTTTTCCTTGCCGCCGACCGCCGCCCGCCGGGGCACGGATCCGCTGATCGTCAGCCGTCACAGAACAAAGCCCCCGCGCCGCCGCAACCCGGCAGCACCGGGGCCGAGGCGTTGAACACCTGCCGCCATGTCACCACGCCGTCGATTCAGAAGCCGATCCGCGCCAGCTCCAGTGCGCCATCCAGTGAAGACCGCGCCGATGCGCCCGCCTTCCTTCAATTGGTCCAGCAGCGCCTGCGGCACGACCTCGACCCCGCCCTGCAGCGTGATCACGTCAAAGGGCGCATGGCGCGCGTCGCCCGCGGCCAGCGCGCCCACCACGACGGCGGCATTGTCCACGCCTTCGGCCGACAGGGTGCGCTGCGCCTCGGCGGCCAGATCGGCATCCTCCTCGACCGCCACCACCGCATCGCAAAGACGGGCGATCACCGCGGTGGAATAGCCCAGACCGCAGCCCAGATCGAGGACCAGTTCCCCCGGCTGGATATCCAGCGCATCCAGCAGCTTGGCCAGCGTCCGCGGCTCCAGCAGGACGCGGCCGGGGGCGATGTCGATATTCTCGCCCATATAGGCCGCCTCGCGCCGCGCCGAAGGCACGAAAACCTCACGCGGGACAGAAAGCATGGCCTCGATGATCGGGAACTTGGTCACGTCCGAAGGGCGCACCTGCGTATCCACCATCATCACACGCCGGGTTGCAAAGTCGTCACATCGTCTGAACTTCATCCGTTCAGAAGCTGTCGAAACCGTCTGCCACACTTCCCTGCCGGGGCAACGGCCCAGTCCCGCCCGGCGCGCAGAGGCTGCGGCCCTGTCGTCGCGGCGACACGCTCCGCCGGGCGCGATCCGCGGGGTTGCAATGCCAGCGTCCGGGTTTCCCTGCCCCGGCACGTTCAGGGAGGACAAGATGGAAACTGTTGCGCGGTGGACTGGCCGGGCCGGAAGTGCCGGCGATGTTGGATGCAGAAGGCCGCCTGCGCAGCCTTGCGGGATCGCGCCGATATCGCGGGGGCGACCCTGCTGCCCTACAGCCTACACGCTGCGCGCGGTCGGCCCCGGCCCGCCTGCCCGAACTTCGCCGGGCGACAGCCGGATCGGCCCCTGCGTGGGCCAGATCGGCAACGACCGCATCGGGCTGAACTACGCCGATCACGCCGCGGAATCGAACCTGCCCGTCCCGCCCGAGCCGGTGATCTTCCTCAAGGCCAATTCCGCCATCATCGGGCCGAATGACGATGTGCTGATCCCGCGCGGATCGAAAAAGACGGATTGGGAGGTGGAACTGGGCGTGGTGATCGGCAAGCGCGCCTCCTACGTGTCCGAGGCCGAGGCGATGGATCACGTCGCGGGTTACTGCGTGATCAACGACGTGTCCGAACGCGAATACCAGATCGAACGCGCGGGCACATGGGACAAGGGCAAGGGCTGCGATACCTTCGGCCCCATCGGCCCCTGGCTCGTGACCACCGACGAGGTGGCGGATCCGCAGAACCTGTCGATGTGGCTGGAGGTGGACGGGCACCGCTATCAGAACGGCTCGACCCGGACCATGGTCTATGGCGTGCGCCATCTGGTCCATTACGTCAGCCAGTTCATGACGCTGCATCCGGGCGACGTCATCTCCACCGGCACGCCGCCGGGCGTGGGCATGGGCGTGAAGCCCGCCCCCGTCTATCTGAAGGGCGGCGAGGTGATGCGTCTCGGGATCGAGGGCCTGGGCGAACAGACCCAGCGCGTGGGTCACGCCTGAAGGCATGGATCTATTCCAAGGAATGGGGGTTCCCAGCGGGAACCCCCTGATTTTTCGCAGAAAAATCGTCCCTAAAATTCTTCGGAGAAGAATTTTCCCTTACACCACCCGCAATCCCGACCGCGCCGCGCCGCGCCCCAGCGCCTGTTTCACCCGCGCCGCGATGTCGCGTGCCGTCAGCCCGGCCCATTCATACATTTCGGCCGGGCTACCCTGATCAATGAAGCGGTCGGGCAGCGTCATGGTGCGGATCGCGCGGCCGCGCTCCAGCCCGCCGGAATTGGCCAGATGGTGCAGCACCAGCGCGCCGAAGCCGCCCGTTGCCCCCGTCTCCAGCGTGATCAGCGCGGGGTGATCCTCGACCAGCAGGTCGATCAGCCCTGTATCCAAGGGTTTGGCGAAGCGGGCATCGGCCACGGTCACCGAAATCCCCTCGGCCTCCAGCAGTTCCGCCGCCGTCAGCGCCTCGGCCAGATGCGCGCCATAGGACAGGATCGCCGCATCCGCCCCCACCTTCATCACGCGGCCCTTGCCGATCTCCAGCGGCACGCCGCGCGCGGGCAGGTCCACGCCCCTCCCCTCGCCCCGGGGATAGCGAAAGGCAATCGGCCCCTCGTCATGGGCGATGGCGGTGGCGACCATATGCACGAGGTCCGCCTCATCACCCGCCGCCATGAC
Organism: Paracoccaceae bacterium; assembly: GCA_041397045.1. Lineage (GTDB taxonomy): Bacteria > Pseudomonadota > Alphaproteobacteria > Rhodobacterales > Rhodobacteraceae > Paragemmobacter. Next base: position 165,064 of record JAWKXK010000007.1, on the reverse strand, counting down.
GGTGAAACCCGGCAGATTGGCAAGGAATCCGATGTCGAAGGCCCCCGCATGGGTCGCCCCGTCCTGCCCCACCAGCCCCGCCCGGTCGATGGCAAAGCGCACGGGCAGGCCCTGCAGCGCCACGTCATGCACGATCTGGTCATACCCCCGTTGCAGGAAGGTGGAATAGATCGCGCAGACGGGCCGCAGGCCCGATGCCGCCATGGCCGCCGCCATGGTCACCGCATGTTGCTCGGCGATCCCCACGTCAAAGACGCGGGCGGCAAAGCGCCGCGCCATGATATCAAGCCCCGTCCCCGAAGGCATGGCGGCCGTGATCGCCACAACCCGCGGATCGCGCGCGACCTCTTCCGTCAGCGCATTGCCGAAGACGGAAGTATAGGCGGGCGCGTTCGACTTGGCCTTCGCCTGCTCGCCCGTCAGCGGGTCGAATTTCGACACGCCGTGATATTTGTCGGCGCTGTTCTCAGCCGGAGCAAAGCCCTTGCCCTTCACTGTCACCGCATGGATCAGGACCGGCCCCGTCGCCCGCGCCCGCGCCGCGCGCAGGGTGGCCAGCACCTGCCCCATGTCATGCCCGTCGATCGGGCCGACATAGGAAAAGCCCAACTCCTCGAACAGCGTCCCTCCGCCCGGCATCCCCGTCACCAATTGCCGCGCCCGCCGCGCGCCGTCGCGCATGGGCCCCGGCAGATGGTTCTCGAATTCCTCCGCCGCCGCCTTGAACAGCGCGAGCGGCCCCTTGGCCGCAATCTCGTTGAGGTATTTCGACAACGCCCCCACCGGCGGCGCGATGCTCATGTCATTGTCGTTCAGAATGACGAAGAGCCGCTTTCCCAAGTGCCCCGCATGGTTCATCGCCTCATAGGCCATTCCGGCGGTGATCGCCCCGTCGCCGATGACGGCAATGGTATCACCCACCGGCATCCCCATGTCGCGCCCGATGGCGAAACCCAGCGCGGCGGAAATCGAGGTCGAGGAATGCGCCGCCCCGAACGGGTCATATTCGCTCTCCGACCGTTTGGTGAAGCCCGACACGCCCCCGCCCTGCCGCAGCGTCGCCATCCGCTCGCGCCGCCCGGTCAGGATCTTGTGGGGATAGCACTGATGCCCCACATCCCAGATCAGCTTGTCGCGCGGTGTGTCAAAGACGGCATGGATGGCGACGGTCAGTTCCACCACCCCCAGCGACGATCCCAGATGCCCGCCCGTCCGGCTGACCACCTCGATCGTCTCGCGCCGCAACTCATGGGCAAGGTGGGCCAGATCGCCATCGCCCATCCCCTTCAGGTCAGCCGGTCCGGCGATGCGGTCCAAAAGCGGGGTCTGGGTCATGATGGCCTCCCATATGTGAAAAAAGTGCCGTGTGGGGAAGACCCACACGGCACCAGGTCCCTGTCGCCAACAGGAAGGGAACCGGGCTGTGGTTGCGCCCCGGATCCGGGCCGGCGTATGGCCCGAATGGTAGGGATGCGGGCGAAGGCGAAGATCTCCGCCCGCATCGAAGGCTCAGGCGACCTGCGTTTCCGCAGGAGCCGTGATCAGGAAGGCGTTCGGATCGGGGGCCTGCTTGCTTTCCTCGGGCAGCAGAAGGCCCACGCCCCACACCGCCAGAAGGATCGCCGCCACCGCGAGCGTGAAGAGCGCCGCCCACCCTGCCCCGGCCATCATCTGGTACAAGGCCCAGGACCGAAGGGCAGAACCGGGCTTTTGCTGCATGAAGTCGTCGGACATTGTCGTTCTCCTCAATTCAGCGGCGCGTAGCCGTGGTCCTGCGCCCAGACATACCAGTTATCGACGACCGTCCCGGTCAGAAGGATCCCGATGCCGCCGGTCAGCGTCACCAGCACCGCGAACCACCAGGCCCAGCGGTGAATCCCCTCCATCGTGGCATTGAAGCCCATGGTCCAGCGCCAGAAGAGCGCCGCCCGTTCGGCCGCCGTGCCCCGGTCGGCGATCTGTTCAAGCTCGCGGTCGCCGCCAAAGCGCGACACCGCAAGGATCGTCGCCCCGTGCATCGCGAAGAGCAGAGCCGATCCGTAGAGGAAGGCGATGCTCAGCGCGTGGAAGGGGTTGTAGAACAGGTTGCCATAGGTCAGCGAGAAGTTGTTGGTCCAGTCGAGATGGCTGAAGATGCCGTAAGGCACGGCTTCGGACCACGACCCCATCAGGATCGGCCGGAACAGGCCCAGCACCAGAAACAGCCAGATCGCGCTGGCGAAGGCCCAGCTGACATGCTTGCCCATGCCCAGCGCCTCGGCCCGAAGCCAGGTCCGCACCCACCAGGACAGGACCGAGACCAGCAGGAAGAAGGATGCGATGATCCACAGCCCCCCTTCGGCGATGGGCGCGAAGCCGAGGCCGTATTCGGATGAGGGCGGTTCCAGCGAGAACCAGAACAGGTCGCGCATGAACACCGCCGGGTTGAAGCCCGCCTGATACCAGTACCAGGCCCCGACCAGCATGAACCAGACCGCGCCGGACATCAGCGAGATCACCCCCATCGTGCCCAGATAGACGGGCCCGAGCTGGGCATTTCCGAACCAGCCGGCCAGGGTCGAGAAGGACGCGCCCTTGGTCCGGTTGGACAGTTCCACCCCTTCGACCATGCCCATCTCGGGCGCGGCCTGAACCTGCACCTGGGTGAAGATGTTCTGATACTCAGCCATTTACGCCTCCTGCGATGTCGGCCCACCACGGCAGCTGCAGCCACCAATCCCACCAGACGACCCATTGATCGAACCAGATGGTGCCCGAGATGATGATGCAGACCGCGCTCCAGAACCCGGCATTCAGCGCCAGAAGAAGGCCAAGGCGGTGGATGCCAAGGGTGCCCACCGAATAGCCGATCAGGTCGCGGAAATAGGTGTCCTCATGATCCGGCGTCCGCATTTCCTTGCCCTTTTCGGGTTGGCGGCGGACAGGATCAGCGCGCCATGCAGCGCCAGCGCCAGCGCGTTCGTGAAGAAAACGACACGGCGATCATATGGGCGGGGTTGTAGTGGAAGTTGCCATAGGTATAGCCCGTGTTCGACACCCAATCGAGGTGCGTCCAGATGCCATAGGGGAAGGCATAGCCCCAGGCCCCCATCAGCAGCGGGCGGAAGACCACCAGCGTCATATAGGCGAAGATCGCCACACCAAAGGCGAAGGGAACATGGAACCCATGCCCAGCTTGCGGCAGATCTCCACCTCGCGCAGCGCCAGGACACGAAGGCCCCGATGGCGCAGATCGTGATGAGCTGCCAAAGCCCCCTGCATCAGGGTGCAAATCCCAGCCCGTATTCCACGGGCGGCGGATCAATTGAAATCAGCCACGGGTTCCAGACGCCTTCCATGGCGGTGCCGTAGAAGATCAGGATCGTGCCGAGCGCCGCGAAGAAGAACGTCGTGACGCCAAAGAAGCCGACGTAGAAAGGTCCGACCCAGAAGTCGAACAGGTTCCCGCCGATCAGCGTGCCCCCCGGCACGCGGTATTTTCGTTCGAAGCTGAGCAGTGCCATGCTTCCCTCTCCGCTTTTGTTGCGCCCGGCGGTCGCTTGTGCCGTCGGAAAACCCGTTCGGGTCGCCGCGGGCGAAGGGCCAAGCCCTCCGCCCGCAGCCAGTGCCTTTCGGCGTCTTACATCCCGGCGCCGCCGGCTGCGGCAGCGGTCTGGAACCAGTTCAGGCCGTTGCTCAGAACCACCAGGTGGATCATCGCAGCCAGCAGGAACAGGAAGACACCCTGCGCGACAAAGACGCGACGAGGATCGAAGATGAGCCAGATCTTGTAGAATTTGGACATGTTTTGATCCTCCTCAGAACCACGGGCGCCAGATGTACGTGGCGATATGCGCGACAACGGCGATGGCCACGAAGAGCCAGAGCCCGCTCATATACACCGAGTGCAGTTCCTGCGCCTGCTCGTCGGTAAGACCTGTGAAGCTCAGGTCAGATTTATCAGCCATTCTATCCTCCGGATGGGCAGACTGACGCCGCAATCCCTGCGGCCAGGTTCACGGTCGGGCGGAATGCCCTTCCGAGTTTCCGCCACCCCCCGATGGTCTGGGGGAGGGCGAAGCGGTGACGGGTCGGGCGCAACCCGGATCAGTTCCTTCCGCGCGGGCCCCGGCGGGGCCTGCGGAAATTCGGTCCTCGGCCCTAGGGGCGGAAGATGTTGGGCGTGATCGACCCCGCCTCGCGCCAGGCGCGGGCCAGGGGGCCATGCACCGGCAACCGCCGCTCCAGACCGGTCTGCAGGATCCAGGCGATGGTGGCGAAGGGGATCGCGACCAGGAAGATAAGGGCGAAATAGACGTAGAACTCGATGCGCGGCGCGCGGTGGGCGTGATGCCCGTTCTCGCCTGCGGTATGATCGCTCATGCAGTTCCTCCCTTTTGTGTTGCGGCCCCGGCACCGCGAAGCGCCTCGACCGTTTCCTTGACAACCCGCTCTGCGCCCTGATCGAGCGCGGCCTTCTCGGCCGCGTCGCGCAGGGTGCGCGCGGCGGATATCCGTGTCAGGACCGGATGTTCGGACACGATCCGGTCAAGTTCTGCCTGCGCGTCGGCATCCCAGGGGAAGTCGCGCCGCAGGGTCGTTGGGGTGGCGGCCGCGCTGTCCATCTCGGAGCCCAGCGGCAGGATGTGGAACAGCGCCTCGAAGAGGCCGTTGCAGACCTCCTGCAACAGCCAGACGCAGCCGGCATAGCCCATGAAGGGCGTGCCGGTATGGCGGCGGATGGCGGCACCGGGGAAGGAGGCCGCGATGAAATGCGGCTGCGGCCCGTGACCGGCCTTCAGCTCGGCCAGATACATCTTCTCGTTGATCGACCCCATCAGGACCAGCGGGCGGTGCTGGCGGATCATCGCGCGCACGGCTTCGTTGTTGGTCTTGGCCCCCGCCTGCCGCGCCACGGCGAAGGCGCAGGGAAGGCCAAGGTCAGTCTCCAGATAGGCGCGGATGCCGCGCGCATAGGTCTCGTTGGCCACGATGGCGAAATTCGCCGTGCCAAAGAAATCCTGTGTGACCGACCGCCACAGATCCCAGACGGGTTTCAGCGTGGAATGCTTTTCCTGCGCGATGAAGGGTTCGGGGTCCAGGCCCAGCAATTCGCCCAGCTTGCGCAGGAATTTCGTCGTGCTGTCCAGCCCGATAGGCGCCTGCAGATAGGGCTTGCCCAGCACCTCGGCCAGACCGCGCCCGAACTCGCGATACATCACCACGTTGACATCGGCATTCACCAGATTGCGCATCTCGGCCAGATGCGCCCCCAGCGGCATGACCATGTTGACCTCTGCCCCGATCCCTTCGATCAGACGGCGGATCTCGTGCAGGTCGGACGCCATGTTGAAGACGCCATACATCGGGCCGAGGATATTCACGCGCGGCTTGTCGCCATCCTCGCGCTTCTTCTCCACCGGCATGCGCCCCTTGGTCATGCCGAATTCGGTGAAGATCCAGGTCATCGCGCGATCGGCGGCCTGCCACTGATCCTCGTCGATGGTGCGCGGCAGGAAACGCTGGATGTTCGTGCCCATCGGCGTGACGCCGCCACCGATCATCTCGGCAATCGACCCCGTCACCACCACCGCAGGCAGCGCCGGATCAAGCGTCTTCCACGCCCGCTTCATCGCGCCCTCGGTCCCGTCGCGGCCCAGTTCTTCCTCGCCCAGCCCCGTCACCACGATGGGCAATTCATGCGGCGGCAGCGCGTCGGTGTAGTGCAGCACGGAGGTGACGGGCAGGTTCTCGCAGCCGACGGGGCCGTCGATCACCACCTGCAATCCCTTGACGGCGCAGAAGGCATAGACCGCCCCCCAATAGCCGCCCGCGCGATCATGGTCCTGGATCAGCATGCGCGCCTCCCCCAACCCCGATTTTTCTGCGAAAAATCAGCACCCGGAGCGGATACCCGAATTTTCGCAGAAAATTCGTTCCTCAGATTTTTCGCAGAAAAATCGTGGCGACGGATCATATCATCGCCTCCGCCGCGGCGGCCTTGGCGGCCTTGTCCAGTTTCTTCTGATGCGCGGCGCGGAAATCGGGCCGCAGGTTCGGCGCACCTTCCCAGATGCCCGCCGTATCGCCCGCACCCACGCCCTCGAAGAAGTCCTTCATCCCGTCCATGCGGGCCTTGTTGGCCATGGCAGCATTCACCACCTGCGCCAGCGACCCCGCCCCCGCAGGCCCCATCAGGGGCCGCGCCGAAATCAGGTTCGTGAAGTAAAGCGCCGGGATGGCCAGTTCCTTGGCCTTCTGCACCACCGGGGTGGTCCCGATCGCCAGATCCGGGCGGAAGGCCTCCATCGCGGCGCAATCATCTTCCAGCGAGGCGCGGTATTTCACCGCCACGCCCTTCGCCTCCAGCCAGGCGCGATCCGGCTCGCTCCAGTCGGTGCGGGCGCAGGCGGTGCCCACATAGGCCACATCCGCCCCGCTTTCGACCAGAAGACGCGCGACCAGCAGTTCAGAGCCTTCATAGCCCGACAGCGTGATCCGCCCCTTGATGGGGTTGTCCTCAAGCGCCGCGCGGATCGCCGCGCCAAAGCCGTTCTGCGCATCGGCCACCCGGTCCGGGGCCACGCCATAGGCCGCGCCGATGGCGGCAAGCCAATCCATCGTGCCGTCATGGCCCACCGGGGCTGATCCCACGATCCTGCGCCCCGCTGCCTGAAACTCGCGGATCGCCGCCGTGTAGAAGGGATGGATCGCCGCCACAACGCCGCAATCCAGCGCGGCGTAAAGCTCGCGCCATTCACGGCAGGGCACCACCGGCCCCGCGGCAAGGCCGAGGGGTGCCAGCATCGCGCCGATCATCATCGGATCGGCCGGGAACATCTCGCCCAGCAGGGCCACGGCCGGCCGGTCGGAGCGCCCGCGCTCGGGCGCGGCCACGGGGCCGGCCTCGATCTCGCGCCGGGCATAGTTCAGCATTGCCCCCGCCAGCACATCCTTCGCCTCGGCATGGGTCGGCACGCCGAAGCCCGGCACGTCGATCCCGACCACGCGCACACCGTTGATTTCATTGGGGAGCAGCTTCAGCGGCACGCCCGAGGCCGTCGGCACGCAAAGGTTCGTCACCACCACGGCGTCATAGCGTTCCGGGTCCGCCAGCTCATGCACCGCGTCGCGGATGTCCTCGAAGAGCTTGCCCGTCACCAGCGTTTCCGAGTTGAACGGCACATAGCCCACCGACCGCCGCGCCCCGTAGAAATGCGACACGAAGGTCAGCCCATAGACACAGCAGGCCGATCCCGACAGAACCGTCGCCACCCGCCGCATCCTGAGGCCCACGCGCAAGCTGCCGAATGCCGGACACATGCTCTGCGGCTTGTCATGCGGGCCTTGCGGATAATCCGCCGCGTAACGGTCCAGCACCTCGGAATTGCCCGCTGCCCGCGCCGCGGCCTCCATCTCCGCCGCCCCGGCATGACACCCCATGCCATCCGCCGCAACCGGAGCGCCCGCCCCGCCGAAGGCGCGCTCGCCCTCGGTCACGGGCGTCTCTGCCGTCTGGTCATAGCGGATTTCACCAGCCATCACTTCTTCCCCTTCCGGGCCAGAGCGCGCAGCGCTTCTTCCATCTTCTCAAGGGCTTGCAGGTCAAACATCGTCATAGACCACTTCCAGAGAGACGACCGGACCGGCGTGCTTGCCGCGCATGTCCACATCCGTCGCAGGCTCCAGCACAAAGCCTGCCCCCGTGGTTTCCGCATCGAAGAGGCCCAGCAGCCCGTCCTGCGTCAGGGGCTTTGGCCGCAGCGGCGGCGCCTCGGCCACGTTGCCCGCCAGTTCCTCGAACAGCGCGCCCCATTGCGTCTGATGCGTGCCGACGATCTGGTAATTCGCCGATTTCCGCCGCAGATCGTCATCCGCCGGGATCGACGCCAGCACCGGAATGTTCACGGCCTCGGCAAAGGCCGCAGCCTCGCCCGTCCCGTCATCCTTGTTGATGACGATGCCCGCGACGCCGACATTCCCGCCCAGTTTGCGGAAATATTCCACCGCCGAGCAGACGTTGTTCGCCACGTAAAGCGATTGCAGGTCGTTGGAGCCGACGATGATCACCTTCTGCGCCATGTCCCGCGCGATCGGCAGACCGAAGCCGCCGCAGACCACGTCGCCGAGGAAGTCCAGCAGCACATAATCGAAGTCCCAGTCATGGAACCCCAGCTTTTCCAAAAGCTCGAAGCCGTGGATGATCCCCCGCCCGCCGCAGCCGCGGCCGACTTCGGGGCCACCCAGTTCCATCGCAAAGACCCCGCCCCGCTTGAAGCAGACATCGCCGATCTTCACTTCCTCGCCCGCCAGTTTCTTGCGGGTGGAGGTTTCGATGATCGTGGGGCAGGCCTTGCCGCCGAACAGCAGCGACGTCGTATCCGACTTCGGATCGCAGCCGATCAGCAGCACGCGCTTGCCCATCTCGGCCATCATGTGGCTGAGGTTGGCCAGCGTGAAGGACTTGCCAATCCCGCCCTTGCCATAGATCGCGATGATCTGCGTCTTCTTCGACGGCGGGTCCTGCGGCACCTCCAGCGTCGGCTCCTCTGCCGCCTCGTCGCGCAGGCGGGTGTCGAAATCCTTCAGGTTCGGAACGTCGTTCATGCCGTGGCCTTCCAATCGAGGATCATTTTCAGACAGGCCGCATCGCCGAAGGCCGTCGCATAGGCCTCGGGCGCGTCGGTTGCCGGACGGGTGTGGGTGATGAGGCCAGATAGGGACAAGGCCCCGCTCCGATCAGCGCGCGGGTGGCGACCAGATCATCCGGCTGCCATTCCGACGCAATGCGGATGCGTGCCTCCTTCATGAAGGCGGGCGGAAAGGCAAAGGAGACGGGCTCGGTATAGAACCCCGCCAGCACCACCTCGCCCCCCTTGGCCAGCCGCATCACCAGCTGGTCCAGCAGGCCCTTGGCCCCGGAGGCGTCATAGATCGCGCGGTAATCCCGGCGCGGGTCGTCTTCGGGCGCGATACAGGCATAGCCTGCCGCGCCCTCGCGCCGCGCCGGGTTCGTTTCCCAGACCGTCGGCGCGGGCGCACCTGCCGCCAGCGTCAGCCGCGCCAGCAGACGGCCCAGCGTGCCATGCCCCACGATCAGATCGGGCAGCGCTGTCGCGAACCCTGCCAGCGCATGGCGCGCCGTCGCGGCCAGCGCCAAGAGCGCGCCTTCCGGCCCCATGCCACCGTCGATCCGCGCGACCCGATGCGCGGGCGTCACAAGGTGGCGCGACGCGCCCCCGAACAGCCCCTTCACATCGCCCGCAAAACAGTTGGCCCCCGGAACGAACACATGCTCGCCCACGCGATAGCCGCTTTCGGCCCCCGCCTCGACCACCACGCCCGCCGCCTCGTAGCCCGGCACCAGCGGATAGCCCATGCCCGGAAAGGGCGGCATTGTGCCGGTGTAGAACAGCTTCTCGGTGCCGGTGGAAATGCCGGAATGCGCGATCTCGACCACAAGGTCACCCGCGCCCGGGGCGACAAGGTCCAGCGCCTGAAGCGAAAGCTCCCTCGGGCCGGACAGGATGACTGCAGTCGTTCTCACGTTTCTTCCCCCTGCGCCGCGACTCTTTGGATCGGTGAAGAGTCCCTGACTGACTGTAAGGATAGACTGACAGCGCGTAGTGTCAATTTAATTAGACACTTTTTTGTGCGTTGTCGTTGACAGGCTTCATCGCCGTCACCACCGAGGTGACGAAAGGCCGGAAACCGGGCCGGATCTGGCAATCGGCAAAGCCCGCTTCTTCCAGCAACCGCTGGATTTCCGCGCCCGACCGGGTCCGCCCGGTCTGCATGGCGAGGGTGTAGATGGAAAAATACACATCGGTCGCCGGATCGGGCCGTGCGCCGCCCGCCATGGGTTCTGAGATCAGGATGCGCCCCCCATCGGGCAGCGCCGCCCAGACCGCGCGCAGCAATCCGGCCACCGTGGAATCGGCATGGTCATACAGAACCCGCACCAGCGAGATGGCATCCGCCCCCGCAGGCAACGGGTCATCCCGGAACGATCCGGGCAGGATCCGCACCCGCCCGCCCATCCCGGCAGCGGCAAAGCGCGCCTCTGCCCCCGGCACCACGGCGGGCAGATCGAAGAGCGTCATCTGCAGCCCCGGATGCGCGGCACCCACGGCGGCCAGAAAGGCCCCCGTCCCGCCACCCACATCCATCAGATGCCGGATGCCCCGGAAATCGACGGCGGCCAGCGTATCCGCCGCCACCAATCCCTGACTGTCCGCCATCAGCGCCGAATAGCGCGCGGCCAGTTCCGGGTCTGCAGCACCGCCAGCGCCAAAGACATAGGGCCAGAACCCCGCCAATTCCGGCTGAGTCTCGCCCCGGAAGAACGCCACCGGGTCGGCCAGATCGCGGTAGAGAACGGGATGATGGCGCACCATCGCCTCCAGCCCCGGCACGGCAAGGAAAGCCGCCCCCCGCACCGTCAGCCGCCAGATCCCCCGCCGCTCGGCCATCAGGCCCAGCCCCGCGCCCGCCTTGCACAAGATCGCCATCCGCTCGGCTGGCACCCCCGCAGGCCCCGCCAGCGCTGCCAGCGCGGCCGGCCCCTCGGCCAACCGATGCAGCACCCGCAACTCCACCAAAGCCAGCAGCGCCTGCGATTGCACGAAGCCCTGCACGATATCGAACAGCGCCGCACCTTCGGCCCGCGCCATGTGCTTCAACCCCGGCACCCGCGCGCAAATGGCATGAAACCGCGGCGACAGGCCCAGACGCACCGCCCAAGGCTGCCGCGCCCGGCTTGCGCGCGTCATGGGCCCTGCGGCGGCGTCGCTCATCCCCGCACCGGATGCAGATCCACGGGCGTCATCCGTTCGGCATAGGCGCGCACCATGGCGGCCAGCATCGCCTCGCCGGGACAGGACGGGATGGAGGCAATCGCCCCGCCCAGAATATCCTTCAGATAGGACACCGCCCCCGGCACCCCCAGTTCCGCCACGGCAGAGGGGCGCGCATGGGCCGCATCCTGCCCCGCAGGCTTCCCCATCTCGGCCTCGGTCAGCAAGGCATCCTTCAGATCATCCGCCACCTGAAACGCCTCGCCGATCCTCGCGCCCAGTTCTTCCCACGGCTCCGGCTCCTGCCCCGCCGCGATGGCGCCCATCTGCGTGGCGGCGATGAACAGCGCCCCGGTCTTGGCGCGGTGATAGGCGGCGACGTTCACCTCCGCCTCGCTCTCCCAGCCCTGCCCCGCGCAGATTCCGCCCGGCATCCCCGTCCGCTGCGCCAGCACGCGGATCAACTCCACCGCCCGGCCCGGGCTTTCCCCCGCCGCCCGCGCAAGCACCTCGAAGGCCAGCACGATCAGCGAATCCCCCGCCAGCACCGCCACCGGCTCGCCATAGGCGCGATGCACCGTGGGTTTGCCGCGCCGGATATCGGCATCGTCGAAACAGGGCAGGTCATCATGCACCAAAGACGCGCAATGGATCAGCTCCAGCGCCGCCGCCGCCGCATCCGTCAGATGCGGGCGGTCATCGCCACAGGCCCGCGCCACCGACAAAAGGATCGTGGGCCTGATCCGCGCCCCGCCCGGAAACACCGCATGATCCAGCGCCGCCCGCAGCTTGGAGGGCGCATCCCCGCCCACAGGCCCCTGCCCCAGCGAAAGCGCAGCAGCCACCGCCGCCTCGATCCGCACGTCCATGCCGCCATTCACGCCCATGACCGTTCCTTTCGCTGTCCTGCCCGGCAGTCTCGCACCGCCGCCGCCGGGTGTAAACTAAATCTTACACTACGTTGTAATTCACGGTGGACAACTTCAAGGGCTTGCCTAAACTCTCCCGCATGGAACAGGACCGCGTCATCGTGATCGGCGCCGGGATGGGCGGCCTTGCCGCCGCCATCCGGCTGGCCGCACACGGGCTGAAGGTGAGCGTGCTGGAGGCTGCCGCCACCCCCGGCGGCAAGGCCCGCGCCATTCCGTCACCCGCAGGGCCGGTGGATACCGGCCCCACCGTCCTCACCATGCGGCATGTCTTCGACGCCCTCTTCGCCCTGAACGGCGAACGGCTGGAGGACCACGCCACCCTCGTCCCGCAGCGCATCCTCGCCCGCCACTGGTGGCCCGACAGCCCCGCCCTCGACCTCACCACCGACCGGGCCGAGAATGCCGAGGCGATCCGCGCCTTCGCCGGCCCGCGCGAGGCGGCGGCCTTCCTGAAATTCGACGCCACGGCCGAGGCGCTGCATCAGGCCTTCGACGCCCCGGTGATGCAGGCGGCCAGACCCGACCTCCCCGCCATCGCCCGGGCCGCGCTGCGCCAGCCAAGGCTCTGGCCCGCCCTCCTCCCCGGCCTCTCCCTCCAGCGCTGGCTGCGAACGCAGTTCCGCGACCCCCGCCTGATCCAGCTTTTCGCCCGCTACGCCACCTATGTCGGCGGCAGGCCCGCCCGATCCCCCGCCGTCCTGTCGCTCATCTGGCGGGCTGAGGCGCGGGGCGTCTGGGCGGTGGAGGGGGGCATGCACCACCTCGCCACGGCCCTAGCCGCCCTTGCCGAACGCATGGGGGTAACCTTCCGCTTCTCCACCCCCGCCACCCGGATCCAGCGCCAGAACGGCCGCGTCACCGGCGTCCAGATCGGCGATGGCCGCACGCTCCCCTGCACTTCCGTCGTCTTCAACGGCGACCCCGCCGCCCTGACCGAAGGCCGCATGGGCAGCGCCGCCGCGGCCAGCCTGCCCCGCGCGGCCTCCCACCCGCGCAGCCTTTCCGCGCTCGTCTGGGCCTTCGCGTCAGAGGCGCAGGGCGACAAGGCCGCCCACCTCGTCCATCACAACCTCTTCTTCACCGCAGACCCCGAGGCCGAATTCGGCCCCATCGGCGCGGGCAAGATGCCTGCCGCACCCACCCTCTACCTCTGCGCCGAGGATCGCGCGCGCGGCCCGGTCACAGGCCCCGAACGCTTCGAGATCATCCTGAACGCCCCCGCGGGCCTGCCCGCCCTGCGCCCCGAGGATTTCCAGACATGCCGTCAGATCACCTTCGACCGCCTCTCCCGCATGGGCCTGACCCTCACGCCGCCGGGGCCAGAGGCGCTCACCTCCCCCGCCACGCTGGACCGGCTCTTTCCGGCGTCAAGGGGGGCGATCTATGGCAGGTCACCCGAAGGGACGATGGCCAGCTTCCAGCGTCCCCCGGCCCGGACCGCCCTGCCGGGCCTCTATCTGGCGGGGGGCGGGGCGCATCCGGGGGCGGGCGTGCCGATGGCAGCCCTCTCCGCGAAGCACGCGGCCGAGGCGATCATGCAGGACCGGATTTCCGCGTCGAAGTCGGCCCCGACGGCTATGCCTGGTGGTATCTCGACGGCGTCTCGGATGACGGGCGGCGCGCGGTCTCGGTCATAGGGTTCATCGGATCGGTCTTCTCGCCATGGTATGCGTGGAGCGGGCGGCGGAACCCGCAGAACCACGTCTGCCTCAACGTCGCCACCTATGGCCCCGGTGGCCGCTTCACCATGACCGACCGTGGCACCGCCGCCCTGCAACAGTCGAAAGACACCCTCACCATCGGCCCTCGCGCATGCACTGGACGGGCCGCGAGCTGGTGATCGACGTGGACGAGGTCTCTTCTCTCCCCTCATCTCCCGCGTCAGGGAGCATCACCCTCACCCTTTCCGCCGTGACGGGCGTGGAACTCGCCCTCCATCCCCGCCACCAATGGCGCCCCTTCGCCCCCACGGCGCGGATCGACGTGAACCTGACCCAAGGCCACCGCTGGCAGGGCCACGGCTATTTCGACGCCAATTTCGGCACCACCGCGCTGGAGCGGGATTTCGATTTCTGGACATGGGGCCGCTTCCCCATGCAGGACCGCGCGCTCTGCCTTTACGATGCCACATGGCACGACGGCACCCAGCAGGATTTCGCGCTGGAAGTCACCCCCTCGGGCGAGGCGCGCGAGGTGACAGCGCCCCCCCGCACCCCATTCGCCCGCACCGCATGGCTGGTCCGCCGCGAAACCCGCGCCGATCCCGGGACGCGCCCCCGTCAGGTGCTGCCAATGCTGGATGCGCCCTTCTATTCGCGCTCGGTGGTGGAAACCCGGCTGGGCGGAGAGGTCACCCAAGGCGTGCATGAGGCGCTCGACCTCACCCGCTTTCGCCAGCCGCTGCTGAAGCCGATGCTCGCCGTCCGCGTCCCGAGGCGGGCGGGTTGGACCGGGCGCTGACCGGAAATTGCGTCAATGTCCGGCGCGATTTCTGCACGCAGAAATCGTCTGAAAATCTGACACAGATTTTCGGATCACGCCCCTCCGGGGCGTTGCGCGCAACCGCGCATCACCGTGCCCTGCGTGCATACGCCCTGCTGCACCGGACGCCTGCACCGCGTGCTGACACCCCGTTTTCGGCCAAACGCCTGATTTATCAGGCCGACGCGTTGCGATGCCAGACCGACCGGTTCAGCATCCCCGCCACCGTGACCCATGCCAGATAGGGCAGGAACAAGGCCCCTGCGATCCGGTCCACTTGCCAGAAAGCCACCATCGTCGCCGCCACCGCGAGCCAGAGCAGGAAGATGATCACCAGCCCCGCCCCGATCCGCCGCAACCCGAAAAAGACGGGCGTCCACAAGGTGTTAAGCGCGATCTGCACCGACCACAGCGCCAGGGCCTGCCCCGTGCCGGGGATCATCGCCACCCGCGCCGCCGCCGCCGACATGGACAGATAAAGCACCATCCACGCCACCGGGAACAGCCAATCCGGCGGTGTCCAGCGCGGCTTTGACAGGCCGCGATACCATTCGCCCGGCTGGAACATCGCCCCCGTCGCCGCCGCCGCCCCGCAGGCCGCAAGATAGGTCAGGAAAAGGGTGAAATACTCCATCGCGCCGCTCCATCTTCACCGGGCAAGGGCGATGTAACCCGCGCGGGGCAAAGATCCAAGAAAATCGTGACAAATCACAAGGACTTGCGCCCTCAGGCCAGCCCGCGATCCTGCGCCTCAAGCTGGGCCAGCACCGACAGAAGCGCCTCGCTTCGGCCCCGCCGCGCCGCATCGCGCGCCGCTGCGCGCACGAGGAAGGCCACCTCCGGCTCGGGTGCCGCATGCAGCATCGCCGCCCGCGGCTTCACCGCCGAAACCGCCGCCTTGGCACTGGCCGCGACCAGACAGGCCAGCTTGCGCCCCTGCCCCGTCCGCGCCCGCGCTGTGATGCTGTCGCCCCGGGCACGCCGCACGCAGGTGCCGATCGCGCCATAGATCAGCCCCGCCGCATGGATCCCCGGGCGGCAGGACAGCGGCAGCGAGGCCACCCCCGCATCGGCACGGGCATAAAGCCTGTCCGCCTCATCGAGCAGCCGCAGCGTCGCCCGCGCGACCCCCGGATAGGCCTTTGGCCGCGCCAGAAAGACATCCGGATCAATGCCTTCCGCCCGCAGCCACTCCATCGGCAGATAAAGGCGGCCCGCCCGCGCATCCTCGCCCACGTCCCGCGCGATATTGGTCAACTGCATTGCCAGACCCAGGTCGCAGGCCCGCGCCAGCGCATCCCGGTCGCGCACGCGCATCAGCACGCACATCATCGCGCCCACCGCCGCCGCCACCCGGGCCGAATAATCCATCACCCCCGACAGCGTGCCATAGCGCCGCCCCACGGCATCCCAGGCGAAGCCCTCCAGCAGCGCCTCGGGCAGGGCGCGGGGCATCTCGAACCCCTCCACCACTGCGGCAAAGGCCCGGTCGGCGGGGGCATTGGCGGGCGCGCCGCGATAGACCAGATCCAGCCGGTCACGCAGCGCCAGCACCGCGCCGCGCTTGTCCGCGCCTTCGTCCACCGCATCGTCCGACATCCGGCAAAAGGCATAAAGCGCCAGCGCCGGATCGCGCACGCCCGGGGGCAGCAAACGCGACGCCGCATGAAAGGAGAGCGATCCGGTGCGGATCGCCTCGCGGCAATGATCCATGTCGCGCGGGTCGATCATTCGGCGGCCATCCTCAATTCCTCGCGCTGTTTCAACAGCTTCGGCGCATCCGGCACCAGCATTCCCAGCACCTCGGCGGTGCCGACCACGCCCGGCAATCCCGCCCCCGGATGCGTTCCCGCCCCGGCCAGAAACAGCCCCGGCAATTCCTCGGATATGTTATGCGGCCGGAACCAGGCCGATTGCAGGATGCGCGGCTCGATGGAAAATCCAGCACCGTACGGCGACAGGTAACGGTCGCGAAAGGTTTCGGGGGTAAAGACGGTCTCCTCGGTGATGCGCTCGCGGAAGCCGGGGATCAGCCGCTCGTCCAGCATCTTCGCCATCTTGGCGCGGTAGCGCGGTTCCTCCTCGGCCCAGTCCACACCGTTGTCGAAACCAAGATGGGGAACCGGCGACAGCGCATAGAAGGTATCGTCGCCCTCGGGCGCGCAACTCGGGTCGGTGACGCTTGGCCGATGCACATAAAGGCTCATGTC
Source organism: Paracoccaceae bacterium (assembly GCA_041397045.1). Taxonomy (GTDB): domain Bacteria; phylum Pseudomonadota; class Alphaproteobacteria; order Rhodobacterales; family Rhodobacteraceae; genus Paragemmobacter. The sequence continues at coordinate 148,666 of JAWKXK010000007.1, read as the reverse complement.
ATCCGCAAGCTTCCCGCGGATGAAGATGTCCTTGATATGCTCGCGATAGCGCGGGCCCACGACGATGGAGTGATGCCCCACGTCGCGCCACATGTCGCGCGTGCCCTTCGTCCCGAAATACCAGACATACAGCCCCATCGACCAGCGCGCGTCCCTCACCTTGCGGTCGGTCCAGCGCTTCCTTGGCAGGTTCCGCAGCAGCCGGGTATAGGTATGCCCCGCATCCGCATTGCTGACCACCAGCCCTGCCCGCATCACCTCGCCCGAGATCAGCCTGACGCCTGCCGCGCGTCCATTTTCTGTAACGATTTCATCAACTTCCGTATCGTGGACAACCTCGCCCCCCTGCGCCGCCACGACCCGCGCCATCGCCTCGGCAATCGCCTGCACACCGCCCATCGCGTAATGCACGCCGAACGCCTTTTCGAGATGCGAGACGAGGATATACATGGACGTCACGTTGAACGGATCACCCCCGATGAACAGCGGATGGAAGGACAGCGCGAAACGCAGCCGCTCATCCTTCACCCGTCCCGCCGCATGGGCATAGACCGACCGGTCCGCCCGCATCATGCCGAATTTCGGCAGCACCTTCACAAGGTCCAAGAGCTTGTGCATCGGCCGCCGCCCAAGGTCTTCATAGCCGAACCAGTAGCGCGCCTCGCTGTCTTTCAGGAACTTCTCGTAACCCCTTGCATCGGATGGCGAAAGCCGCGCCACCTCGGCCTTCATCGCGGCGTCGTCCTGCCGGGCGGTGAAGGTCGACCCGTCGGGAAAGCGGATCTCATAGAAGGGTTCCATCGGCACAAGGCGGACATCCCGGTCGAACTCCCGCCCGCAGACCGCCCAAAGGTCGCGCAAGCCTTGCGGCACCGTCACGATGGTCGGCCCCAAATCGAACCGATGCCCCCTTGCGTGATCGAGGACCCGCGCCCGCCCACCCGATCAAGCCGGTCGATCACCGTCACCCGCCACCCTTCGCCCCCAGCCGCATGGCCGAGGCAAGGCCGCCAAGCCCTGCACCGATAACGATGGCATGATCTGCCTCTGGCAGGGCGGATGCGGGGATGGGATGAGGACTCTGTTCCATGACCATGATGATAGAGTGTCTAGCTTGATTTACAATATCACAGAAGAAACCCCCAAAGTCGCCCCTTTTCGCTTTCCCTTGGCGGCGCAAAATGTCAGACTAAGTTTACACCATCCGGCATGGAGGGTCGCGCCATTTCTGTCACCAGCCTCAGCCTCTTCCGCTTTGACGGGCTCTTCCCGCGCCTTTGGGTGATCGGGCAGATGGGGCTGGCACGGCTGGCCCTGCGGCAGGAGAAGCGCGCGCTGTTCTGGAAGCTGTGCGGTTCCGGCACCGGCGAAGGCTTCACCCCGCGCCCCAACTGGGGCGTCTGGGCGATCCTCGCCACCTGGCCGGACGAGGCGACGGCGCGGGCCGCCACCACGGGCAGCGCTGCCGCAGGCAATCCGGTCTGGCAGGCTTGGCGCGCAAGGGCCCGGGAAAGCTGGACAATCTTTCTTTCCCCGCTTTCGGCCCGGGGGTCCTGGTCCGGGGTCAATCCGTTTCTTCCCGATGCGCCGGGCCAACAGGGGGAAGGCCCCCTTGCCGCCCTGACGCGGGCCACGGTGAAACCTTCGCGCGCGCTGAAATTCTGGGATCGCGTTCCCAACATCTCGGCCACCATCGGGGCCGATCCGAATGTCGCCTTCAAGATCGGCATCGGCGAGGTGCCGCTTCTGCATCAGGTAACCTTTTCGATCTGGCCCGACAGCACCAGCATGGCCGCCTTTGCCCGTGGCGACGGCCCGCATGGACGGGCGATCCGCGCCGTGCGCGACGGCAACTGGTTCGACGAAGAGCTTTACGCCCGATTCCGCCTGCTGGGCAGCGCGGGCTGCTGGAACGGCGGCGATCCGCTTCGGTCCTTGCAGGCATTCCCTGCAACACCTTCTGCCCAAGATCCCTCGGCGCAGGATCGCGCCGCGACGACACCCCTCTCCCCCGAATTTTCGCTGAAAAGCCTTGCCCTTACGGTGCCCAGATGAAGCAACCTTTCCCCTTTTCCGCCATCGTCGGCCAAGAGTCGATGAAGCAGGCGATGATCCTGACGGCGATTGACCCCACGATCGGGGGCGTCCTTGTCTTTGGGGATCGCGGCACGGGCAAATCCACGGCGGTGCGGGCGCTGGCCGCGCTCTTGCCCGAGATCGAGGCGGTGGAGGGCTGCCCCGTGAACTCGTCCAGCCCGGACCAGGTGCCGGACTGGGCGCAGGGTGCCACCGGGCGGATGATCCGCAAGGCGACGCCGGTCGTCGATCTGCCGCTGGGCGTGACCGAGGATCGCGTGCTGGGCGCGCTGGATATCGAACGCGCGCTGACCCGGGGCGAGCGGGCATTCGAGCCGGGCCTGCTGGCGCGGGCCAACAGGGGTTATCTCTATATCGACGAGGTGAACCTGCTAGAGGATCACATCGTCGATCTGCTTCTGGACGTGGCGCAATCGGGCGAGAACGTGGTGGAGCGCGAGGGCCTGTCGATCCGGCATCCGGCGCGCTTCGTGCTTGTCGGATCGGGTAACCCCGAAGAGGGCGAGTTGCGCCCGCAGCTTCTGGATCGGTTCGGCCTGTCGGTCGAGGTGACATCGCCGCGCGACGTGGAAACGCGGGTCGAGGTGATCCGGCGGCGCGACAGTTATGAAACGAATTACGGTGCCTTCATCGAAACGTGGAAGCCGCAGGATGCCGCCCTGCGCGACCGGATCATCGCCGCGCGGGGGACGCTTGCCACGGTCAAGACGCCGAACACCGCCCTGCATGATTGCGCCAGCCTCTGCATCGCCATCGGTTCGGATGGCCTGCGCGGGGAACTGACGCTTTTGCGCGCGGCGCGGGCGCTGGCGGCCTTTGAAGGCGATGACAGTGTCAGCCGTCTGCATCTGAAGGCGGTCGCGCCGATGTGCCTGTCACATCGCCTGCGCCGCGATCCGCTGGACGAGGCGGGATCGACCACCCGCGTGATCCGCGCGGTGGGCGAGGTTCTGCCCTGACCGCCGCCGATGATCCCTGGGGCCGGGTGGAAACCGCGCTCGCCTGTCTGGCCGTCGATCCGGCCGGATTGCGCGGGCTGTGGCTGCGCGCGGCTGTGGGACCGGCGCGCGATCTGGTGACCGATGCCCTGCGCGCCTTGCCGCTGCCGCAGCGGCGCATCCATCCCACCATCGGCGACGATGCCCTGCACGGCGGGCTGGATCTGGCCGCGACGCTGGAAAGCGGGCGGCCCGTGATGACGCCGGGCCTGCTCGATCAACCCTGCGCGTTGGTCCTGACGATGGCGGAACGCTGCCCGCCGGGGCTTGCCGCGCGGCTGGCCGCGGCGCTGGATGCGCGGGGGCATTGTCTTGTCGCGCTGGATGAGGGGGCCGCACCGGATGAGGCCCTGCCCGCCAGCCTGACGGACAGGCTGGGTCTGTTCCTTGATCTTGACGGGCTGGCCTGGGGCCAGTGCCGCCCGGCCCTGCCCGAGGCTGCACGGCTTGCCGCCGCGCGGGCGCGGCTGGGGGATCTGCGACTGTCGCAGGGCCAGTTGGACGCCCTGACCCGGGCCGCGGCGGAACTGGGCATCCTGTCGCTGCGCGCGCCCCTGCTGGCCGCCGCCGCCGCGCGGGCCCATGCGGCATGGCTGGGCCATGAGGCCATCGGCGAGGCGGATCTGAAGGCCGCGGCGATGCTGGTGTTCGCGCATCGCGCGACGGTGCAGGACAATGCCGCCGAGGACAGGCCCGAAGATGCCTCCCCGCCACCGCCGCCCGAGGCCGCAGGCGAAGAGGCGAAGGCCGAGGATCGGGTCAGACCGTGCCGGACGAGGTGCTGGTCGAAGCCGCCCTTCCGCCCTGCCGCGCGACCTGCTGGAACAGCTCGCCCTTGGGCGGGCGGCCCGGGCGGCGAAGGCCGCCGGGGGCAGCGGCGCGGAACAGTCGGGCAACCGCCGGGGCCGCCCCCTGCCCTCGCGGCACGGGGCGCTGTCGCAGGGGGCGCGGGTCGATATCGTGGCCACGCTGCGCGCCGCGGCCCCCTGGCAACCGCTGCGCCGCCGCGCCAGCCCGCGCCCCGGTGCGCTGCTGCATCTGCGCGGCAGCGACATCCGCCTCAGGCGCTTTCGCGAAACCTCGGACCGGGTGCTTGTCTTTGCGGTGGACGCGTCCGGATCGGCGGCCTTTGCGCGGCTAGCCGAGGCGAAGGGGGCCATCGAGTTGCTGCTGGCGCAGGCCTATGCGCGGCGGGATCATGTCTCGCTTCTGGCTTTCCGGGGTTCGCGGGCGGAGCTGCTTTTGCCTCCGACACGGTCGCTGGTGCAGACCAAGCGCCGCCTTGCCGGGGTGCCGGGGGGCGGCGGCACGCCGCTGGCTTCGGCGTTGCAACTGGCCATGGCAACCGCGTTGCAGGCCAAGGCGCGCGGGTTGACGCCCACCATCGCCCTTCTCACGGATGGGCGCGGCAATATCGCGCTGGATGGCACCGCCGACCGGGCCCGCGCCGAAGAGGAAAGCCTGCGGCTGGCCCGCCAGTTGCGCCAGAGCGGGACGCCCGTGATCGTGATAGATGTGGCCAACCGCCCGCAGCCCGCGCTGTTCGCGCTGTCGCAGATCATGGATGCGCCCTATGTCGCGCTGCCCCGCGTCGATGCGCGGCGGCTGTCGACGGTTCTGGGCGCGGCGCTGGACGGCTGAGATGGTGTTCGACCGTATCCCCCCGGACTGGCCCTATCGCGACAGGGCCCGCCGCATCGCCAGCCCGCCGCATGACTGGTGCGTGATCGACGCGGGCGAAGGGCCGACGCTGCTTCTGCTGCATGGTGCGGGCGGATCGGGGCACAGTTTCCGCAAGCTGATCCCGTTCCTGACGCCGCGTTACCGGGTGATCGTGCCGGATCTGCCGGGACAGGGGTTCACCTGTTCCGGTGCGCGCGGGCGTTACGGGATTGATCCCATGGCCGAGGACATCGTGGCGCTGTGCCGCAAGCTTGACCTGTCGCCGCTGGCCGTGATCGGGCATTCGGCGGGGGCGGCGCTGGCCCTGCGCCTGTCGGATTTTCTGCCGCTGAAGGGCATCATCGGCATCAATGCCGCGCTGGGGGCCTTCGAAGGGGCGGCGGGCGTGCTGTTTCCGCTGCTGGCCCGGGTTCTGGCCGTGACACCCTTCATCCCGCATGTGGTGGCCCGGCTTTGGGGCCATGCCGCGACGGTGAACCGTCTGCTGGAGTCCACCGGATCGCGGCTGGATGCGGAAGGACAGGCGCAATATCTGACGCTGGTCCGGGATGCGGCCCATGTCGACGGCACCTTGGGCATGATGGCGCAATGGCGCGTGGATGACCTTATGGCGCAGCCCCGCCCGGCGGCCACGCCCGCGCTGCTGATCGCCTCGACCGGGGATATGGCCGTGCCCGCCCGCGTTTCGCGCGATGCGGCGCGGCTTTTGAAAGGCGCGCGCTATGCCGAACTGCCCGCTTTCGGGCATCTGGTTCACGAAGAGGCGCCCGAGGCGGTAGCCGAACTGATTCTGCCCTGGCTGGATGCCCTGCCGCGCGGCTGATCCGGGCCGGGCCTAGCGGCCCGAAACCAGACTGCCAAAGATACGATGCATGTGCTCGCCCAGATAGATGCGCAGCCAGGGGGTGAATTTCTCGGGGTTGCGCGCCACTTCGGCGGTGAGGTCATAGAGATCGACCCAGCGCACGGCCGCCACCTCATCGGGGTTGGGCTGCACGGGCAGGCCCGGCGCCGCCTCGGCGATGAAGATGTCGACCAGTTCATGTTCGATCAGGCCATTGCCCACCTCGGCGCGGTATTCGACGCGATCGGCAAAGGCGGGGAAAAGGCCGGAAATGCCCAGTTCCTCGCGCAGGCGGCGGACGGCGCAGGCGGCGGGATCCTCATCCCAGCGGGGATGGGTGCAGCAGGTATTCGCCCAGAGCCCCGGGGTGTGATATTTGGACAGCGCCCGTTGCTGGATCAGCACGCGGCTCCCGTCGATCACGAAGACCGACACCGCCTTGTGGCGCAATCCGCGCTGATGCACCTCAAGCTTGCCCACCGGTTGCAGGCGGCCATCGACCCAGGCCGGGACCATCTCTTCGGTGGCGGACGGGGGAAGAAGGGTCGCGTTCATCGCATCATGTCCATACCGGCGAAACCAACCGCATCAGATGCGCCATGTTCTTGATGCCGATCTTCACATGGGCCATGGGCCGCGCCTTCACCAGTTTCTTGTTCATGTAGGCCTCGAAGGTCAGTTTCTGCACGTCCACGTCATGGCAGAGGCTGACGAACCTCTCTCGCCGTTCGTCACTGCGATAATAGGCATCCTGCATCGACCGCAAGACTCGGAACACGGTTCCATGCTCCCGCATGAAGAGCTTGCGCGCGATGCGCAGATCCGATGCGCGGCCCGAGGCAAGAGCCGCCTGCGCCGCCGTCGCCGCAACGCGTCCCCCCGCCATGGCGTAGAAGATCCCCTCGCCCGACGAAGGCGCGACAACCCCCGCCGCATCCCCGGCAAGCACGACGTCGCGGCCATTGTCCCAACGATCCATGGGGCGGAGCGGGATCGGCGCGCCTTCCTTGCGGATTGTCTCGCACTCTGTCAGGCCAGAGGCCGCGCGCAGATCGGCGGTGGCCTTCTTCAGATCCACCCCGTCCAACCCAGTGCCCATGCCGACGCTAGCCTGTCCGCCATGGGGAAAGACCCAACCATAGAAATCCGGCGAGATGCGCCCGTCATAGATCACGTCGCACCGATCCGGATCGTAATCCGGCGACGGTTCGGGTGCCTTGATGATTTCGTGATAGGCGATGACATAGGGGATCCTGTCGCCGCCCGGCACTTCGGCCCGCGCGACATTCGATCTTGCCCCATCCGCGCCGATCACCAGCCGGGTCGATGAGCGCCGTTCTTCCCCGGTCTCCTTGTCACGCCAGACGACATGGCTGCCCCGGGCATCGCGTTCGATCCGAAGAAAGGTGCCGGTCAACCGCTCCGCCCCCGCCTTTCCGGCCCTGTCGCGCAGATATTCGTCGAAATGCTCGCGGTCCACCATGCCGACGTAACCGTTCTCGATCGGGATATCGACCATGCGGCCCGTGGGCGAAATCATCCGCGCTGTGGTGATCTTGGCCACGATCTGCTCATCCGCGATGCCGAAATCCTTGATCGCCCTCGGCGGGATGGCCCCGCCGCAAGGCTTGATCCGCCCCGCCCGATCCAGCAATGCGACAGATTTCCCGGCCCGCGCCAGATCCTCGGCCGCAGTCGCGCCCGAAGGACCGCCACCCACCACGAAGACGTCATACATGGCTTATTCCCCCGGTATCAGTTGCGCATTGGGCAGGCGACGACCGCCCCGCCCCTCCACCACCCGCGCGGCAATCAGCGCGGACAGCACGAACAAACCCGCCTCGGCCGCGAAGACCGCGCCGAAGGCATCCTGAACCGGTATCACCAGCCGCAGCCCATCCGCCGCCGCCGCCCCCACCAGCCCGCCGAACCCCGCCGCCAGCGCCTGCGCAGCGCCCCAGAGACCCATCCGCGTGCCTTCCCGCGCATCGCGCCCCTGCCCCGCCAGCGCCATCATCGTGCCGATGGCCGCGACGGCGAACATCCCGTTGAAAAAGCCCAAGGCCACGACCGCAGGCACCAGCGCCCCGCCCGTCTGCCCCAGCCCCGCAATCGCCAAGAGCGACAGCGCCGACCCCATGCACCCCGCCATCACCCACATCCGCAAACTGCCGATCCGCAGCCCCGTCGCCGCGATACCCACCAGCAGCATCCCCACGAAGACGCCACCATTCTGCGCCCCCGAAAGCTGCGTGCTTTCCCCCGGCGCAAAGCCGAAGACCAGCCCCGCATAGGGCTCAAGTATCAGCTCCTGCATGAAATAGGCGGTCATCGACAGGAAGATGAACAGCGTGAAGACTCGCGCCTTCCGCTCGGCCCATACTTCCGCCATCCCCGCGCGGAACGGCAAAGCCTCGGCCGGACGCTCCGCCACGACGCGCCGCTCGATCCCCCAGACGGCAAAGGCCGTCAGCACCACCGCACCCGACGTCACGACGCCCACGATCTCCAACAGAGCCGCCGGGGTATAGGGGTCCAAGAGCGCCCCCACCGTCCCCGCCGTCACGGCAATGCCAAGGATCATCATCAACCACGTGATCGTCGCCGCCGCCGCCCGCCGCTCGGGCGCCGTCGCGGTGGCGAGAAGTGCGAGCAAGGACGTCCCCGACGCCCCGACGCCCACCCCGATCAGAGCATAGGCCAAAACCGAAAGCCCCAACCCGACCCCAAACCCAGAGGGAAACAGCGCCACCGCCACCGCCGCCAGAAACGCGCCCAAAGCCAGCGCCGCCATGCCCCCGATGATGAAACCCGTCCGGTTCCCCTTGGTATCCGACCGGAACCCCCAACTGGGCCGCGTGATCTGGATGCCGTAATGCAGGGCCACCAGCAGCCCCGGCAACACGGCGGGCAGCGCCAACTCCACCACCATCAGCCGGTTCAGCGTCGATGTGGTCAGCACCACCACCGCGCCAAGACACATCTGCACAAGGCCCAGCCGCACGATCTGGACCCATGACAGCTTCATGCCAACCCCCGCAGGGCAAAGGCCGAAATCATCATCCCCGTGACATACAGCACAACGCCCGTCCCGTTATACCAAGGCGCCTTGCCCTTCGGATCGCGGAACAGCACGCGCATCGCCGCCACCTGCACCACCAGCACGGCCAGCACGCCCAGCGCATGCAGCGGCTTGCCCCAGAGCACCAGCAGCGGAATGACCAGCGCCTGCGCCATGCCCATCACCGTGCAGGCGATCTTGGCCGCGACCTCCGGCCCCAGAACCACGGGCAGCGACCGCACGCCGTGCTGGCGGTCGCCTTCCAAAGCCTTGAAATCGTTCAGTGTCATGATCCCATGCGCGCCGAAGGCGTAGAGCAACGCGATGATCACGATCTCGAACCGGGGCGCGGCCTGCAGCAGGACGGCAGCGCCCGTGAACCACGGCAGCCCCTCATAGGACAACCCCACCAGCCCCGGCCCCCACCAGCCTGATCGCTTCAGCCGGACAGGTTCGGCGCTATAGGCCCAGGCGGCGACAACCCCGGCCACCGTCGCCCAGAACCCCCAAGTCCCCAGCAACGACCCGACCCACAGCGACAGTGCCGTCATCGCCAGTGCGATCCACAGCCCCCATCGCCCCGGGATCCGGCCCGACGGGATCGGACGATCCGGTTCGTTCACCGCATCCACATGCCGGTCGCACCAGTCATTGGCGGCCTGGCTCATGCCACAGACGATCGGCCCCGCCAGCACCATCCCAAGAAGGACCATCCCCCAATTGCCTGACAAGGGAACCCCGGCGGAAACCGACCCGCAGAGATAGGCCCAGATTGGCGGGAACCATGTGATCGGCTTGATCAGCCGCAGCATGGCGCGCGGTTCGGGAAGGCGGCGAGGCTGTATGTTCATGCTGACAGTCATGCGTCAACTACATAGCACATTGCAGAGTCGGGCAAGAGTTCTGACGCCATATGTGTAAACTTTTTCTGACAGTCGGGCTTCATCTTGGCAAAAATACCCAAAAGCTCCGGCCAGTCGCCCGCGCAGGCGTCAGGCACGGGGCACCACCTCGAACCGGCAGACCCCATCCCCCGCCGCCGCGCAGGCCACTTCGCGCACCACACACCCCTTCCAGACCAGCCGCGCAAACAGCCGCTCGAACACCGCCGCGTGCCAGTGGCACATCGGATGTTCCCCCCGCGGCCCCGCGACCAGCGGGTTCCCCGCCACCTCGAATGTCAGAAGACGCCACCCCGCAATGCGGAATGTCCCCGACCCGGCAAAGGTCCAGGAATGCCGCGCAATCGCCCCCGCCAGCACCCGCGCGGCCAAGGGCGCGGGCAGCGCCCGGATCACCCATTGCGCGAAACGCGGGATGCGATGTCGCAGGATGTAACTGCCCGTCGCCAGCCCCGCCAGACGCAGCAACCCCTCTGCCCGCTCCGGCACGGCCGTCCGCAGCGCCAGATGCACCGCCGCCGCATCCGCCTGCGGGATCATGCCCAGCGCGGGGTCCGGCACCGCCACCCCCGCCGCCGCCATCACCTGATCGCGGAAGCCGCGCCCCTCGACCCGGTCCAGCACCGCGACGAGTTGCGTTATCGCATTCGGCCCGATCCGCGCCTCGGACGCCGCGACGGGGACATATCCCCCATCCACCTCACGCCTCCTCGTCCATCTGCTGCTTGCCGCCGCCGCAGGCTGCGACCTCGGGTATCTTGAACGCGCGCCGCTCCTCCGCCCGCTCCGCCATCTGCGCCTTCACCGCCGCCCGCCGCTCCGCCGCCTTGGCGGCACGGTCCGCAGACGCCTCCCAATCGGCCATCTGCGCATCGGCAATCGTCCGCGTCTCGTCAAAGTGGAAATCCACCTTCCCCTTGGTCTGCGGCCCCCAATAGCCCGCCTTGCCAAGGTCATAGAAGGTCCGCCCCACCCCCGCCTTCAGGAAGGCCTTCAGGCAGCCCAGCAGATAGCGCCGCCGGAACCCCGTCCCGCGCCACGGATAATGGAACAGCGCCTTGCGCATGTAGAACCGGCGGTAATTTTTCATCACTCCGTCCAGCAACTCGCCCCGCGTCAGCGCGGCCGGCTTCATGATCGGCGTGACGAAATTGTATTTCGAAAAGTCGAACACCTCCACCTGGTCCCGGATTTCCTGAAACAACGGCGTGAAGGGCCAAGGGGTATACATCGACCAGTTGGCAAGGTCCGGCTGCCAGTCCCACGCCATCTGGAACGTCTCTTCCAGCGTCTCTTTCGTCTCGTTGTCCAATCCCACGATGAACTGCGCCTCGGTGAAGATATCCGCCTCACGCAGCAGGCGGATCGCCTCCTTGTTCTCGGCGACCGTAGTTTCCTTGTTGAACAGGTCCAGCTTCAACTGGGCCGCCGCCTCGGTGCCAAGCGACACATGCACCAGCCCTGCCTCGCGGTAGAATTTCAGCAGATCGCGGTCGCGGTAGATATCCGTCACGCGGGTATTGATCCCCCACGTCACCCGCTTGTTCAGGCCGCGGTCAATCAGCTCCTGACAGAACTCGACGAATTTCTTCTTGTTGATGGTGGGTTCCTCGTCGGCAAGGATGAAGAACCCCACCTCGTGATCCGTCACCAGCCGCTCGATCTCGTCCGCGACCTTCTTCGGATCGCGCACGCGGTAATCGCGCCAGAACTTCCACTGCGAACAGAAGGAACAGGTGAAGGGGCAGCCGCGCGCCATGTTCGGGATCGCGACCTTCACCCCCAGCGGCACGTAGATGTACTTGTCCCAGTCGAGGATCGACCAATCCGGGTCGATGGCATCCAGATCCTTGACAGTGCTGGCCGCCTGCGTCGCCACGATCTCGTCACCGTCCTTGAAGGCCAGCCCGCGTATCTTCCGCCGCCCCTCGGGCCACAGCCCATCCCGCACCGCCTCCATCAGGTTGACAAGGATCTCCTCCCCCTCGCCCCGCACGATCACATCGACCCAGGGCGCCTCTTCCAGCACCTGCCGGAACATGAATGTGGCATGGATGCCGCCCAGCACGCGCAACGCATCGGGGCACACCTCCTGCGCGATGCGAAGGGTTTCCTCGGCCTCGTAGATTGCGGGCGTGATGGCGGTCAGGCCCACGACATCCGGCTTCAGCGACGTCAACCGCGCGCGCAATTCGTCATGGCCGATATGATGGGTCATCGCGTCGATGAAGTGGATGTCATCAAAGCCGGCGCGACGCAGGTGGCCGGTCAGATAGGCCACCCATGCCGGCGGCCAGTTTCCCGCGATCTCTGCCCCGCCGGAATGGTAGTTCGGGTGGATGAAAACGATGCGCATCTTTTCCCCCTGCATTGTGTAAATGCAGGTTGACAGTTTTTCACTGGAAGACCTTGACGTATGTCAATTTCAGACGACAATTTCAGGGGTGAGGGCGGCCCACAGCAGGCTGCCGGGCAGTGGAGACCCGGAATGGCAAAAGGGAGAGATACCTTGATCCTTACGCCGCGTCGCGGCCGGGGACAGACGAAGCGCAGTCCGGCGCGCCTATTCGCCGTCCTTGTTCAGCAGGCCGTATTTGCGCAGCTTCACGTAAAGCGACTGCCGCGACAGGCTGAGCATTTCCGCCGCCGCAACGCGGTTGTTCCGCGTGAGTTCCAGCGCGGTTTCGATGCACATCTTTTCGATCACGTCGGTGGTTTCGGCCACGATGTCCTTCAGGGTGCTGGACCCCACAAGCTCCATCACGTTGCGCACGCCGTCATCGGGCTGCCCGAAGGCCGGGCGGCGCAAGGTCTCGGCGCGGCTGGCATCGCGCACCACCAGAACAAGCACGGGGTTTGGTCGGTCATTCAGCCATGTCGCAGATATTTCCACCGCGATCTGGCCCATGAAGTCGGTCGTGAGGCGGGTTGCGTAAAGCCGCAACTGGCCGGTCCGCTTTACATTGTCCAGAAGGACGCGCAGATCGACCGCACCGCGCGCAAGGAAATCGGTCAGCGACCGCCCCCGAACGGCGGCCATGTTGGCGGTGTCGGTCAGGTTCAGGAAAGCCTCGTTCGCCGCACGGATATTGCCTTCGCCATCGGCGAAGACGATCCCGTCGACGCCTTCGTGATACAGGCGCGAGAGGTTGTCGCCCAATTCATCCTGGGTGGCAGCACCGCCCTTTGTCATGTCCATCTGGCAGAGAAGGATGCGCTCTCCGGCGGCGCGAAAGACCGTTGGCGAAAGGAAAAGCCGCTTCTGCGAACGGCGCGCGGTCAGTTCGACGGGCATCGCGCTTTCGGCGACGGCAAGATTGGCAAGGCTTTCCAGAAACTCGCCGCGGCGGCGGCCTTCGAATTCCTGCGCCATCGCCGCACCGATAAGATCCGACCGGCTCCCCCCAAGAAGCTGGGCCGCGGCGGGGTTGATATCCGTGATCCGGCCTGATGACATGGAAACCATCACCACGGGATCGCGGATCACCTCCATCAGCACGCGATAGCGGGTGTCCATTTCCCGCTGCGTTTCATAGTCCCGCTCCAGCGCAAGCTGGGCCTGCACCAGTTGCTGCTGCACTTCGGCGATCGGGCGCAGGTCGCGCCCCAGCATCAGGATGGAATCGTCCGATCCGATGCGATGCAGCGAGTAGCGGACGGGAAACTCCCAGATCGACTGGTCGGTGTGGTTCAGTTCGACCGCGGTATCGCCATGGCGGGCCCCGTGCATGCCCGACAGCCGCGCATCAAGCTTGCGCAGGCTTTCATCCGTCAGCACGTCGCGCAGTTGCGCGCCTTCCCAATCGGTCAACTGGCCGAAGCTGCGGTGATGGGGGTTCACAAGGACCGAGATGATACGACGCGCGGGGGAGACAAGCAGGGCGATATCCGACGCTGTCGCAAGGATCTCGCTCAGGAGATCGGGTGCGATGAGCGGCAACTTTCCGCCATTGAGCAAATGTCTACCGTCGGTCGTCACGCTCTTTCCGATCTTGCGCCGCCCCCTTCATTGGAAGCAGCCCTGACTTGAGTCAACTCAGTTCCGCGAGGGCGGCTTGCCCGATGTGAATGCCCAGCGCCAGCAGCGCATGGGAAAGATCACTCGTCACAAGATCTGCCCCCGTGTTCCGTACGATTTCCTCTGAGCCGTCGACGATGGCCCCGCCGACCACCACCTTCAACGCAGACTTTCCTGACTCTTTAAGCGCTTTTACAACGGCACGGCAAGATTCAAGCCTGCCGCCGGACGCGATGGAAACCATCGCACCATCAAAGCTGCGATGGGAAAGAAGCCGTGTCAGTTCCGTTGCCGTTGGCGCGATGCGCAGCGAGACGGAAATGCCGATCCGGCGCAAGCGTCCGGCAAGCACCATGGCGCCCAAGGTGTGCTGCTCGCCACTGGGAAGAATCAGAAGCAATGTCGGCCCCACCCTTGGCCCCTGCGCATCGGCCGACCAGTTCGCCCCGATGTCACGCAGGATGGCCTGCATGCGCGCCACCCCCATCGTGACTTCGGCGAAGCTGAGCCTGTCACATTCCCAGGCCGCGCCGAGCCTGCGCGCCATTTCGGGAATGTAGATATCGGCGAAGGTGTCAGGGCTGATGCGGCACCGGCGCAATTCGGGCCGAATCTCTTCGAGACTGCGCAGATTGCAGGACAGGATGGCAAGCAGGAAACGTTCAAGGACATCCTCGCGAATTGCCAGATCCTCGCCCCCGTCGCGGGTGACAAGGCGCGCGACGACGTCCGCTGCGAATTGCGAAACGCCGCTCATCTGGCCGTCGACCCGATGCGCCGCCTTCAGTTGCAGTCCCTGTTCCATTCTAGGCTCCACGGCCCCGCCCGGCCAGCGCATCATCAGACGCGCACCCCCCCGACAGATGGCCTTCAATTACTGTCCGCCTTTGGTTCTAGATTGTCAAAGCAAATTGACACCCCCTGCCCGAAAAGAATCTTTTGCCTGGATGACGCCCGTAAATTCGCAAGAATTTTTTGCATTATCGGCTGTTTCTTGGGGTTTTCGCGGGGCTGCGGTCGATTTCCCCGCCGTGAGCAATGTGTAAGTTTCAGTTGACACTTCCACGCCCAACGCTAACCTTTCCCAGCGAGGAGCCGAAAGGAGAGGCGTCTGAAGATGCACCCGAGTCCGAGCAAGACACCGCGCAGGCGGCTTTACACAGAGGCAGAACGCGCCCGGCGCGATGCCACGAAATGGACCCTGGTTCAGGGCCTGCTGGCGCCCGCCCAGTTTGTGGCCTTTGCCGTTTCCGTCGTGCTTGTGCTGCGCTTTCTCTGGACGGGGGAAGGCTACCTTGCGGCGACCGTTTCGATCATCGTCAAGACCGGCTTTCTCTATGTCATCATGGTGACCGGCGCGATCTGGGAGAAGGTCGTCTTCGGCCAGTATCTCTTTGCCCCGGCCTTCTTCTGGGAAGACGTCTTCAGCTTTGCCGTCATCGCGCTGCATTCTGCTTATATCTGGGCACTTTACACCGGATACCTCAGCCAGTCGGAACTGATGTTCCTGGCCCTTGCGGCCTATGCAACCTATGTGGTGAACGCCGGTCAGTTCCTGTGGAAACTGCGTCTCGCCCGGCTGGATGCCGAGGCTGAGACCGTCGAGGAAAACCGCACCATGGCGGAGGTGGTGGCATGAGCCTCGACCTGCCGTCCGCTGGCTGCCGCAGCACCCCCGTCCTCAAGGAACGCGGCCAGCGCGAGGTGTTCTGCGGATTGACCGGAATCATATGGCTGCATCGCAAGATGCAGGATGCCTTTTTCCTTGTCGTCGGCTCGCGGACCTGCGCGCATCTGCTGCAGGCGGCGGCCGGTGTGATGATCTTTGCCGAGCCCCGTTTCGGCACGGCGATTCTCGAGGAAAAGGATCTGGCGGGTCTGGCCGACGCAAATGCCGAACTGGACCGCGAGGTTGGCCGCCTTCTGGCGCGCCGCCCCGACATCCGGCAGCTTTTCCTGGTGGGATCCTGCCCTTCCGAGGTGATCAAGCTGGATCTGGCCCGCGCAGCAGAGCGCCTGAACCAGCAGCACGCCCCGCATGTGCGGGTCTACAACTATTCCGGATCCGGGATCGAGACGACCTTCACCCAGGGGGAAGATGCCTGCCTTGCGGCGATGGTTCCGACGCTTGCCCCGACGGCCGCGCGCGATCTGCTGATCGTGGGCGCCATGCCGGATGTGGTGGAGGATCAATGCCTTGCCCTGCTTTCGGCCATGGGCATCGGGCCGATCCGGGTGCTGCCTGCCCATCGGGCCGGTGAATTGCCCCAGGTGGGGGAAAACACTGTCTTTGCGCTGGTCCAGCCGTTTCTTGGTGATACTCATGCTGCATTGATCCGCCGCGGGGCGCGGCATATCCCGGCCCCCTTCCCCTTTGGCGAGGAAGGCTCCACCGCATGGCTGCGCGCCATCGCGGATGAGTTCGGTGTGCCGCGGGACCTGTTCGAAAGCGTGACCGCAGCGCCGCGCGCCCGTGCGCAGAAGGCCATCGCCGCGCAAGCCGCGGAATTGCGGGGCAAGAGCGTCTTCTTCTTTCCCGACAGCCAGCTGGAAATTCCGCTGGCGCGCTTTCTGGTGCGTGAATGCGGCATGACCGCTGTCGAGGTGGGCACCCCCTATCTGCATGAAGGGCTGGTCGGGCCCGATCTTGATCTGCTGCCGAAAGGCCCCGTGATCAGCGAGGGGCAGGATGTCGAAAAACAGCTGGATCGTCTGCGGGCTGCCAGCCCGGATCTGACGGTTTGCGGGCTGGGCCTTGCCAACCCGCTTGAGGCCGAGGGCTTTGCCACCAAATGGGCCATCGAACTGGTCTTCACGCCGGTGCATTTCTACGAACAGGCGGGCGATCTTGCAGGCCTCTTCTCGCGCCCGCTGCGCCGCAAGGCGATCCTGCGCAGGGAGGCCGCCGAATGAAGCTGACGCTCTGGACATATGAGGGCCCGCCCCATGTGGGGGCGATGCGCGTGGCGACGGGGATGAAGGGGCTGCACTACGTGCTGCACGCCCCGCAGGGCGACACTTACGCCGACCTTCTGTTCACCATGATCGAACGCCGGAACCACCGCCCGCCGGTGACCTTTACCACTTTCCAGGCCCGCGACCTTGGCGGCGATACGGCGAACCTGTTCAAGGACAGCGCCCGCGACGCCTATGACCGCTTCCAACCGCAGGCGATGATCGTCGGCGCCTCCTGCACCGCCGAACTGATCCAGGACGATCCCGGCGGTCTGGCCGAGGCGCTGGGTCTGCCCATTCCGGTGATCCCGCTGGAACTGCCCTCCTATCAGCGCAAGGAGAACTTTGGCGCCGACGAGACCTTCTTCCAGATCGTCAAGGCATTGGCCAAACCGATGCCCCGCACCGAGGCCGTAACCTGCAACCTTCTGGGCGCGACTGCGCTTGGCTTTCGGCATCGCGACGACGTGACCGAAGTGACGCGGCTTCTGGCCCTTATGGGGATCGCGGTGAACGTGGCAGCCCCGATGGGGGCCACGCCCGACGACATCGCCCGCATGGGGCAGGCGCATTTCAACGTGTTGCTCTATCCGGAAACGGGTGAAACGGCGGCGCGCCACCTCGAACGCGCATGCGGCCAGCCCTATACCAAAATCGTCCCCATCGGCGTCGGTGCCACACGCGATTTCCTGCATGAAGTCAGTGCGATAACAGGTCTGTCTGCCAAAGTGGATGAATCCGGCCTTCGCCTGCCGTGGTGGTCGGCTTCGGTCGACAGCACCTACCTGACGGGCAAGCGCGTCTACATCTTCGGCGACGCCACCCATGTGATGGCCGCGGCCCGCATCGCGGCGACCGAAATCGGTTTCGACGTCGTCGGCATGGGCTGCTTCAACCGGGAATTCGCAAGGCCCCTGCGCGCTGCGGCAAAGGCCTATGCCGTCGAACCCCTGATCACCGACGATTACCTCGAAGTCGAAGCCGAAATCGCCCGCCTGCAGCCCGAACTGATCCTGGGCACGCAGATGGAGCGCCATATCGGCAAGCGGCTGGGCATCCCCTGCGCCGTCATCTCGGCCCCCGTCCACGTGCAGGATTTCCCGGCGCGCTACTCGCCCCAGATGGGGTTCGAGGGCGCGAATGTGATCTTCGACAGCTGGATCCACCCGCTGGTGATGGGGCTGGAAGAGCATCTGCTGACGATGTTCCGCGAAGATTTCGAATTCCATGATGAGGCCGGGGCCAGCCATCACGGCGGCAAGGCCATGCCGCGGCTTGAGGAGGAGTTGTCGACCTATATTGTTCCGGCAGAGCAGGACCTGTCGGCGCCGCTGGATCGCTATGCCGCCATGATCCCCGATATCCCGATCATCACGCCTTCTGGCGATGTGGTCTGGCTGCCCGATGCCGAGCGCGAGTTGAAGAAGATCCCCTTCTTCGTGCGCGGCAAGGCCAAGCGGAACACCGAACGCTATGCCACCGACCGCGGCGTGTTCGAGATCACCGTCGACACCCTGTATGAGGCAAAGGCCCATTATGCGCGATGATCGTTACGCATCGCCGGAAGAAAGGGGCGTCCCGACCCGGGGCGACGGGGTATATCGCTTTGTCATCGTCACGCTGGACGCCCATGCCGCAGGGCCGGCCGCCCGCGTGGCCCCCGCACTTGCCAAGGATTTCCCGGGGATCGAAGTGTCGATCCATGCCGCAGCCGAATGGGCCGAGAACCCCGCCGCGCTGGCCAGCGCGCGGGCAGCTATCCGCGCGGCCGATTTCATCGTGGCGAACCTGCTGTTCATCGAGGAACATATCACTGCCATCATCGACGATCTGCGCGCGGTGCGCGACGGGCTGGATGCCTTCGTCGGCGTCATCGCCGATCCGCAGATCGTGAAGATGACGAAGATGGGCGATCTGGACATGTCCAAGCCCGCATCTGCGGCCATGCAACTGCTCAAGAAGTTGCGCGGCTCGGGTGCCCCATCGGGCTCTTCTGGCGAAAAGCAGATGAAGATGCTGCGCCGCCTGCCGAAGATCCTGCGGTTTCTGCCCGGCAAGGCGCAGGACTTGCGGGCCTGGTTCCTGTCCATGCAATACTGGCTGGGCGGGTCGGACGACAACATCGAGGAAATGATCCGCTTCCTCGTCTCGCGCTACTCGGCCAACCGCGACTGGAAAGTGGTTTCGGCCAAACCCCCGGTCGACTATCCCGATGTCGGGCTCTACCACCCCGACCTCGCCGCGCGCATCACCACCAACGTGGCGGACCTCCCCCGCCCGGTGGGAGCGGTCTCGACCGTGGGGCTCCTCATGCTGCGGTCCTACATCCTCGCCTCGGACACCGCGCATTACGACGCGGTGATCCGGGCCTTTGAGGCCAAGGGGATCGCCGTCCTTCCCGCCTTCGCGGGCGGCCTCGACGGGCGGCCCGCGATCGACGCCTTCTTCAAGGGCCGCACCGATGCGATGGTCTCTCTGACGGGCTTCTCCCTCGTCGGCGGCCCCGCCTACAACGACAGCCCCGCCGCCGTGGCCGCGCTGGAAGAGCTGGACATCCCCTATATCGCCGCCCACCCGCTGGAATTCCAGACGCTGGGCCAATGGGGCGCATCCGGCGGCGGCCTCGGCCCCGTGGAAACCACCATGCTCATCGCGCTGCCCGAGATCGACGGCGCGACCAACCCCACCGTCTTCGCCGGACGCCACGACCTGAACGGCTGCGCGGGCTGCAAGCTGAACTGCCGCGCCGCGTCGGAAGAGGCGATCACCACCCGCGCCATGGCCCCCTGCTTCGAACGCATCGACGCGCTGGCCGACAAGACCGCCCGCCTCGCCGCCCTGCGCCGGTCGCAGGTCGCTGAACGCAACGTGGGGATCATCCTCTACGGCTTCCCCCCGAACGCGGGCGCAGCAGGCACAGCCGCCTATCTCGGCGTCTTCGAAAGCCTGTTCAACACGCTCCACGCCATGGCCGCCGAGGGCTATGATCTCACCCCCCCCGCCACGTTGGACGACCTGCGCGAGGCCGTCATGGGCGGCACCGCCCGCATGTATGGCCAGCCCGCCAACGTCCACACCATCATCCCCGCCGCCGAAATGGTCGCCAAGACCCGCTGGCTGTCCGACGTCGAACGCGTCTGGGGCCCCGCCCCCGGCCGCCTGCAGACCGATGGGCGCGGCGTCATGGTCCTCGGCGCGCAATTCGGCAAGGTCTTCGTCGGCCTCCAGCCCGTCTTCGGATACGAGGGCGACCCGATGCGCCTTCTGTTCGAGAGGGGTTTCGCCCCGACCCACGCCATGATGACCTTCTACCGCTGGCTGCGCGACGACTTCCGCGCCGATGTGCTCTTGCATTTCGGCATGCATGGCGCGCTGGAATTCCTGCCGGGCAAGCAGGCGGGCGTGTCGGAGACCTGCTGGCCCGACCGCCTGATCGGCAACATGCCCAACGTCTATCTCTACGCCTCCAACAACCCGTCCGAGGCGACGCTGGCCAAGCGCCGCTCCAACGCGGTGACGATCACCCACCTGACGCCGCCCCTTGCGCAGTCGGGTCTCTACAAGGGTTTGCAGGACCTCAAGGACTCGCTCTCCCGCTGGCGCGCGGCGGCAGATGACGCGCCCGACCGTGCCGACATCTGGGAACTGATCACCGAACAGGCCCGCGCTGTCGACCTTGATCCCACAGACCCCGCCCAGCTCTGGGTGAAACTCCTTGAAACCGAAGGCGCGCTGATCCCCGACGGACTCCACGTCCTTGGCCGTCCCATGGGGCCGCAGGAACGCCGCGACTACATCGAACTGATCGGCGCGACCGGACCGGAAGCCGAGGCGCTGGACGCCAAGCTGCAGGCCCAGACCGAAATCCCCGCAATCCTGCGCGCCTTGGGAGGCCATTTCACCAGCCCCGTCCCCGGCGGCGACCTGATCCGGTCCACCGACATCCTGCCGACGGGCCGCAATATCCACGCCTTCGACCCGTTCCGCATGCCCACCGCCTTCGCGCTGAAGGACGGCACGCAACAGGCGCAGCGCTTGCTCGACACCCACCCGACGCTGCCGCGCACGGTAGCCCTCGTCCTCTGGGGATCGGACAACATCAAATCCGACGGCGCGCCGCTCTCTCAAGCCCTCGCCCTCATGGGCGCGCGCCCGCGCTTCGACCATTACGGGCGGCTCTGCGGCGCGGACCTCATCCCGCTCTCCGAACTCGGCCGCCCGAGGATCGACGTGGTGATGACGCTGTCGGGCATCTTCCGCGACCTCCTGCCCCTGCAAACCCGCATGCTGGCCGAGGCAGCATGGAAGGCCGCCGTGGCCGAGGAACCGCTGTCGCAGAACTTCATCCGCGCCCATGCGCTGGCCTATGCCGACGAGATGGGCGTTGACATGGAAACCGCCGCCCTCCGCGTCTTCTCCAACGCCGAAGGGGCCTACGGGTCCAACGTCAACATCATGGTCGGGTCCTCCGCCTTCGGCGAGGAAGACGAACTCGCCGACGCCTACGAGAACCGCAAATCCTTCGCCTATGGCCGCAACGGCAAGGCCACGCAGAACGCGGCGCTCTTGCAAAAGACGCTCAAGGACGTGGACCTCGCCTATCAGAACCTCGAATCCGTCGAACTCGGCGTCACCACCGTTGACCAGTATTTCGACACGCTGGGCGGCATCGCCCGCGCCGTGAAACGCGCGCGCGGCGGGCAGGAAACCCCCGTCTATATCGGCGACCAGACGCGCGGCGGCGGCACCGTCCGCACGCTGAAAGACCAGATCGCCCTCGAAACCCGCTCGCGCAGCCTGAACCCGAAATATTTCGAAGGCCTCCTCCGCCACGGTGCGGAAGGTGTCCGCCAGATCGAGGCGCAGGTATCGAACACCTTCGGCTGGTCCGCCACCACCGCACAGGTCGACCCTTGGGTCTATCAGCGCCTGTCCGAAACCTTCGTGCTGGACGAGGCGATGCGCCGCCGTCTGGCCTCCCTCAACCCCGAAGCCTCCTCCCGCATGGCCCAGCGCCTGCTGGAAGCCTCGGATCGCAACTACTGGCAACCCGATGCCGACACGCTCGCCGCGCTGCAACGCGCCGCGGACGAGCTTGAGGATCGGCTGGAAGGGATCGCGGCGGAATGACCCAGACGCGCAGCCAGACCATCCGTCGGAACGGGGGCCAGCCCCGGACCCCGGGATATTTATGAACAGATGAAGACCATTTCGAAGGGAAGCGACGCATGAGCCCGAGAGACGAAATCCCCCTCTTGAAAGGTCTGGATGGCGAAGGTTCGGTGCAGGTGCATCAGGACGCCTCGATGAAGATCGAAGGGGCGAAGGTCTTTTCCGTCTATGGAAAGGGCGGGATCGGGAAATCGACCACCTCGTCGAACCTCTCCGCCGCGTTTTCCGTCATGGGCAAGCGCGTGCTGCAGATCGGCTGCGATCCGAAGCATGACTCGACCTTCACCCTGACGGGCCGCCTGCAACCGACCGTGATCGACATCCTGAAGGAGGTCGATTTCCATGCCGAGGAACTGCGCCCCGAGGATTACGTCGCCACCGGCTGGAACGGCGTGAAATGCGTCGAGGCGGGAGGACCGCCCGCAGGCACCGGCTGCGGCGGCTATGTCGTGGGCCAGACGGTGAAACTGTTGAAGCAGCACCACCTGCTGGAAGACACCGATGTCGTGATCTTCGACGTCCTCGGCGACGTGGTCTGCGGCGGCTTCGCGGCCCCCCTGCAACATGCCGACCGCGCCGTGATCGTCACGGCCAACGACTTCGACAGCATCTATGCGATGAACCGCATCATCGCCGCCGTGCAGGCCAAGTCCGGCAACTACAAGGTGCAGCTGGCAGGCTGCGTCGCCAACCGCTCGCGCGAGACGGACGAGGTCGATCGCTACTGCGCCAAGGTGGGCTTCAACCGCCTCGCCCACATGCCCGACATCGACGCCATCCGTCGCTCGCGCCTGAAGAAGAAGACGCTGTTCGAGATGGATGACGAACAGGACATCGTCACCGCCCGCGCCGAATACCTGCGGCTGGCCGAAACGCTCTGGCGCTCGGTCGGCGGTCCCGGCTCCACCCCCGATCCGCTGCCCGACCGCGACATCTTCGAACTTCTGGGATTTGACTGAGAATGCAGGACTATTCCGCCACGCTCTCCCGCGTCGAGGACTATTTCGACCGCAGCGCCACCAAGGTGTGGGAGCGCCTGACATCCGATGCGCCGGTAAGCCGCATCCGCCAGACCGTGCGCGAAGGCCGCGACCGGATGCGCGCGATCATGCTGTCGCGCCTGCCCGCCGACCTGCGGGGCTGCCGCGTGCTGGACGCCGGCTGCGGCACGGGGCTCATGACGGCGGAACTCGCGGCACGCGGCGCGGATGTGGTGGCCGTGGACATCTCGCCCCAGCTGATCGCCATTGCCGAACAGCGCCTGACCGAGGACCTTCGCCCCCGCGTGACCTTCGCCAGCGGCGACATGACCTGCGCCAGCCATGGCCGTTTCGACTTCGTCATGGCGATGGACAGCCTGATCTACTACCGCACCCCCGACATCGCGCAGGCGCTGCGGAAACTGGCCGACCGCACTTCGGGCCACATCACCTTCACCGTCGCCCCGCGGACGCCTTTCCTCATGACCTTCTTCACCATCGGCAAGGCCTTCCCCCGCGCCGACCGCTCGCCCACCATGATCCCGCAGGACTGGCGTGCCATCGCCCGCCACACCGGCGGCGACCTCGCCAAGGTGGAACGCGTCAGCCGCGGCTTCTACATTTCCGAATGTCTGGAGTATCGCACATGATTCTCCGCAAGAAAGACCTGCAGAAATTCACCGCCAACTGGCTGCCCTTCGCGGATGTCGCCTCCGAAGGCCTGCCGCTGGCCCAACTTTTGCGCCTGTCACTGTTCCAGGTCTCCGTGGGCATGGCGCAGGTCCTACTGCTCGGCACGCTGAACCGCGTGATGATCGTGGAACTGTCGGTTCCGGCCATGATCGTGGCGGCGATGATCGCCATCCCCGTCCTCGTCGCCCCTTTCCGCGCCTTCCTCGGCCACCGCTCCGACACCCACCGCTCCGCGCTGGGATGGAAGCGTGTGCCCTATCTCTGGTTCGGCTCGCTCTGGCAGATGGGTGGCCTCGCCGTCATGCCCTTCGCCCTGCTCGTCCTTTCCGGCGATCGCACCTTCGAGGTGCCTTATGCGGGTGAGATCCTGGCCGCCATCGCCTTCCTGATGACCGGCCTCGGCATGCACATGACCCAGACGGCGGGCCTTGCGCTGGCCTCTGACCGGGCCAGCGACGACACGCGACCCCGCGTCGTGGCCCTCCTCTACGTGGCGAACCTCCTCGGCATGGGCATCTCGGCCCTTGCCATCGGCTGGCTGTTGCAGAATTTCGACCCGCTGACGCTGGTCAAGGTGGTGCAGGGCTGCGGCCTCGCCACCCTGATCCTCAATCTGATCGCGCTGTGGAAACAGGAACGTTTCCGCCCCATGTCCAAGGCGGAACGCGAAGAACCCCGTCCCAGATTTTCCGACGCATGGGCGGATCTGATGGCAGGCGGCACTGCCGGGCGACTGCTGGTCGTGGTGGTTCTGGGAACCGTGGGCTTTACCATGCAGGACGTGCTGCTGGAGCCCTATGGAGGTGAGATCCTCGGCCTCTCCGTCTCGCAGACCACGTTCCTGACGGCCATGTCCGCGCTGGGTGCCTTGACGGGGTTCATCCTTGCCGCCCGCTGGCTGGCGCGCGGCACCGATCCCTTCCGCCTTGCCGCGCGCGGCATCCTTGCCGGGATCGCGGCCTTTTCGGCGGTCATCTTTGCGGCCCCCCTGCATTCCACCGTGCTTTTCTTTGCGGGGGCGGGTCTCATCGGCTTTGGCGGCGGGCTTTTCGCCATCGCCACCCTGACCGTGGCCATGACCATGCCGGTGGGCGGCCTTGCCGGCGCAGGCATTGCCCTTGGCGCATGGGGCGCGGCGCAGGCGACGGCGCAGGGCATCTCGATCTTCCTTGGTGGCACCATCCGCGATGTGGTGGGACACCTGGCCTCATCCGGCGCTCTTGGCGCGGGTCTTTCGGACCCGTCCATGGGCTATTCCTTTGTCTACCACCTCGAAATCGGGCTGCTTTTCGCAACCCTTGCCGCCATCGGCCCCATGGTCCGGCTGCGGCCGCTTCACGACCCGAACGACGTCACTTCCGGCGACGCGCGCCTGCGCCTTGCCGAATTCCCAACCTGACCCCGGAGGACCAAGAACATGGTAGGTGTCAACTTCTTTGGAAACTTCGATCTGGCAAGCCTGTCGATCTGGCTCTTCTGGGCCTTCTTCGCGCTGCTGATCTTCTATCTGCAAACCGAGAACATGCGCGAAGGCTATCCGCTGGAGATGGAGGACGGCTCGCCCGCCCCGAACCAGGGGCCGTTCCCGGTGCCGAAGCCCAAGACCTTCAAGCTGCCGCATGGCAAGGGCGAGGTCGTGGCCCCCTCTGCCGCGAACGAGGCCGCGCATCGCCGAAGCGATCTGGCGCTGGCGCGCACCGCCGTCTCCGAAGGCTTCCCCCATGCGCCCACCGGCAATGCGATGGCCGATGGCGTCGGCCCCGCATCCTGGGTGCCGCGGCGGGATGAGCCGGAACTTGACGGTCACGGCCATGCCAAGATCGTCCCGATGGGTCAGGCCAAGGGCTTTGTCGTCAGCGCGGGCCGTGATCCGCGCGGTCTGCCGGTGCAGGCCGCCGATCTGGAAGTCGTGGGCCGCGTGTCCGACATGTGGGTTGACGCCCCCGAACAGCTTGTCCGCTATCTGGAGATCGAGTTGAACGAAGGTGGCAAGCGTCTGGTTCCCATGACGCTGGCCCGCATCTGGGCCGATCGCGTGCGCGTCCGCGCCATCGCTTCGGACAGCTTCGCCGGCATCCCGCAGACCAAGTCCCTGACCACCGTCACCAAGCTCGAGGAAGACAAGATCTCGGGCTATGTCGCCGGTGGCTGGATGTACGACGCCGACAAGCGCAAGCACGGCTTCTGATGCAAAGGGGGGCGGCCTGCGCCCGGGCCGCCCCGTCTTACCTCAGCTTACGGAGGGTCTGAACGATGTCAGACCATGATGATTTCGCCTTCGACGTGGCGCCGGGCATTCCCGCGCCGCTTCCCAAAGGGGAAGAGGTCCTCGGCAGGGCCGCCCCAATACCGCCGCCCTCGCCCGCGAGGCGTTCAGGATCCGCTGGATCGCCGGATACATGGCGCTGATCGTGCTGTGGAAGGCCGGCATGGGCCTTGTCGATGGCGGGCTTGCCTTGGCGGCCCTGCGCGGCCTGCCCTATCTGGTGCTGGCGATTGCCGCGGTCGCGGTTGTCTGGGCCCTGGCCTGGGCACAGGCCCGCGCCACCGTTTACACAGTAACCACCGCCCGTGTCCTGATGAAGATCGGCGCCGCGCTTTCGGTGACCTACAACATCCCCTTCGCGCAGGTGGGAACCGCCCGGCTTGATCTGAAGCCCACGGGAACCGGGACCATCGCGCTGGAGACGCTGGGCGAGACGCGGCTTGCCTTCCTGGCGCTGTGGCCGCATCTGCGGCCCGGCCGGATGAAGCGGACGGAACCCGCCCTGCGCTGCATTCCCGATGCCGAACGCGTGGCACGGCTGCTGGCCGAAGCCGCCGAAGCACGCCTTGCCATGCCCGTCGTCACCCGCGCCGATCCGGCGATGGCTGACGCTGTCGCTGCGGAATGAGGAGGCGGTCATGACACAACGCCAACCCGCCCTTCACAACCAGAAAACCGAGATGATCCCGACTGCCCTGCTGCGCGCGATGTTCGCGCTGGCGGTGGTCAGCCTTGCGATCACCACGGCCGCCGTGGTTTCGGGCCGCCCGACCGTAGGCCAGCCGAAGGCATCCGAGGTGATCTCCTCTCGCGCCATCATCCTTGAGGGCCTTGATGCGCAGGCGGTGACCGTCCGGAACACGGATGGCACGCTGCTGGCCGACCTGCCGCATGGCGGGTTCATCACGGTGATCCAGAATGCCATGGCGCGCGAGCGTCTGGTCCATCGGATCGAGGGCAATCCCCCGCTGAACATCGTCCGCTATGCCAATGGCCGCCTTGTCGCCGAAGACCCCGCAACGGGCTGGAGCGCCGAGCTTTACGCTTTTGGCGGAGATAACAAAGCCGCGTTTGAACGGCTGCTGGATCAATAAGGGAACCGAAAAATGGGAATTTTTTCAAAAGCAAAGGAACAGGTGCCCTGCACCGTCGAAGTCAGCCACCGCTTCGAAAGCCTGCACGCCCATGTGCGTTTCAACAATGGCGCCGTGGTCCATCCCGGGGACGAAGTTCTTGTCCACGGCACGCCCGTCATGGCGGCCTATGGCGAGGTCGTCATCGAGGACCGCACCGCCACGATCACGCGCGCAAGCTGGCTTGAACGCCAATGGACACGCCTGACCGGCGATCTGGAGTTCATGGAGCTTTGCGAATTCTCTTTCTCGGATGAGGTGACGCTGTGAACGCCCATACCCAACCGCAGCATGACACCACCCATGGCGAGCTGCACGCCGAGATGTCCGACGCCTTTGACACAACCGCGATGGCGACCGAGACGACGCTTCTCAACCCGCGCTTCTACACGACCGATTTCGACGAGATGGATCGCATCGACGTGACCCCGGTCCGCGCGGAATGGGACAAGCTGATCGCGCAGATGAAGTCCGACCCGAACAAGGGCCATTTCAAGAAGAACGCCGATTGGGACGAGGTAGACTGGCAGGGCATGGATCCTGCCCTTCGGGCCGAGTTCATCGACTTTCTGGTGTCGTCCTGCACGGCAGAATTCTCGGGTTGCGTTCTGTACAAGGAAATGAAGCGCCGCGGCACGAATGCCGATATCTGCGAGCTGTTCAACTACATGGCCCGCGACGAGGCACGGCATGCGGGTTTCATCAACGATGCCCTGCGCGAGGCGGGCGTGGCGGTGAACCTCGGTTTCCTGACCAAGGCCAAGAAGCACCACTTCCGCCCCAAGTTCATCTATTACGCCACGTACCTCTCGGAAAAGATCGGTTATGCCCGCTACATCACCATCTTCCGGCACCTCGAGGCGCATCCCGAACACCGGTTCCACCCGATCTTCAAATGGTTCAGGGAATGGTGCAACGACGAGTTCAGCCATGGCGAGGCCTTCGCCCTGCTGATGCGCACCGATCCGAAGCTGACACAGTCCGTCACCAACAAGCTGTGGATCCGCTTCTTCCTGACGGCTGTCTATTCGACCATGTGGGTGCGCGACCATGCGCGGGTGGATTTCCACAACGCCCTCGGCGTCGATATCGACTGGTATGACCAAGAGGTCTACCGCAAGACCTCCATCATCGCCCGGCAGGTCTTCCCGGTGGAACTGGATATCGACCACCCCCGCTGGATCCCCGGCCTGCGCCGCATGGATGCCGCCATGCGCGACATGGACCGCGCCAAGAAACAGGGTGGCATCGGCGGCTGGATCGCGCACAAGACGGCCACGGCCCGCGCGGCACTGGCCTTCGCCGGTCTCTACCTGATCCCGGTCAAACACATGACCCCGCCGGCAGATGTCCGGCTGGAACCCAGCTTTTGACCCCGAAACACGCATATCGCCGCGCAAGCGGTGATTGCGGCGGCGGGATGGGCGCGTCCCACCGCCCGGCGCGGTCCCCCTCAGAAGGGGGGGGCCGCGCATGACCAATCCTTGGCTGGCCGCCGTATCGGCCCTGTTCCTGTGGTGGTTTTCGACAGGCATCATCATCTGGCGCGTCAAGCGGGCCGATCGTGAAGGGCGCGACGCCCATCTGTGGAGCGTGATCCTTGGCATGCCGCTTCTGGCCGGCGGATTTGGCGTGATGCGCCACAGTCTTGACGATGCCAGCGGGACCGGCGCCTTTCTGGCCTTCGTGGCCGCACTGGCGATCTGGGGCTGGATCGAACTGGCCTTCCTTTCGGGCGTGATCGCAGGGCCGAACACCCGCCCCTGCCCCCCTTTCGCCCCGCTTTGGGAGCGCTTTCTGCGCGCCTGCGGAACCATCGCCTGGCATGAACTGGCGCTGATGGGAACGCTGGGCGTTCTGGCGCAGATGAGCGATGGGGCCGAGAACCGCTTTGGCGTCTGGACCTTCGCCATCCTGTTCTTCGCGCGGATTTCGGCGAAGCTGAACCTGTTCTTCGGCGTGCCGCGCATTCATACCGAGTTTCTGCCAAGGCCGCTTGCGCATCTTCCCAGCCATTTCCGCAATGCGCCGATGAATGCGGTCTTTCCCGTTTCGATCACCGTGCTGTCCTTTGCCGTTGCCTGTTTTCTGGAACGGCTCTGGTCCGCCACCTCGAGCGGCGACATCATCGGCTATACCCTGCTTTCCGCCCTGACCCTGCTTGCGCTTCTGGAGCATTGGTTCATGGTCCTGCCCCTTCCCGACCAGAAGCTCTGGCGCTGGATGATGCCATCCGACCGCGCCGACCTGACACCAGCAAATGCATCGGGCGCAGCAAGACCCGAAAAGCCACTGACAGTGAGGAAGTGACGACATGGACTTCGACGCAATTTTTCAGGGACAGATCGACGCGCTGAAGGCGGAGGGCAATTATCGCGTCTTCGCCGATCTGGAGCGGCGCTGCGGTTCCTTTCCCCGGGCCGCAAATCACAAGGACGGCGCGGTGCGCGAGGTTACCGTCTGGTGCTCGAACGATTATCTGGGCATGGGCCAGAACGAAACCGTGGTGAAGGCGATGGTCGAGGCCGTGCAGACCTGCGGCACGGGCGCTGGCGGCACGCGCAACATCTCGGGCACCAACCACCACCACCTGCTTCTGGAACGCGAACTCGCCGATCTGCATGGCAAGGAAGCGGCCCTCCTCTTCACCTCCGGCTACGTGTCGAACTGGGCCGCCCTCTCCACCCTCGGCGCGCGCATCCCCAATGCGGTGATCCTGTCGGATGAGAAGAACCACGCCTCGATGATCGAAGGCATCCGCCACTCCCGCGCCGACAAGGTGCTGTGGAAACACAACGACTGGCGCGATCTCGACCGCAAGCTGCATGCCGTGGGCGACCGACCCAAGATCGTGGCCTTTGAATCCGTCTATTCCATGGACGGCGACATCGCCCCCATCCGCGAAATCGTCGAGGTCTGCGAGGCGCATGGTGCGCTGTCCTATATCGACGAGGTCCATGCCGTGGGCATGTATGGCCCCCATGGCGGCGGCGTGACCGAGGAGCTTGGCCTCGCCCACCGCATCGACCTGATCGAGGGCACGCTGGGCAAGGCCTTTGGTTGCGTAGGCGGCTACATCACGGGATCAGCCGCGCTCTGCGACTTTGTCCGCAGCTTTGCCAGCGGCTTCATCTTCACCACCGCGCTGCCGCCCGCCGTCGCCGCAGCCGCCGCCGCCTCGATCCGGCACCTGAAGCAGTCCGACGAGGAGCGCCGCCTGCAGAAGCAGAACGTGGCCAAGCTGCGGGCGCGGCTGGACAAGGCGGGCATCCCGCACATGGCCAATGACAGCCACATCATCCCCGTGATGATCGGCGACCCGGTCAAGTGCCGCATGGTGTCGAACATCCTGATGGATGACTGGGGCATTTATGTGCAGCCGATCAATTATCCCACCGTGCCCAAGGGGACGGAACGGTTGCGCATCACCCCCGGTCCGTTGCATTCGGATGCCGATATCGACCATCTGGTGACCGCGCTTGCCTCGCTCTGGCAAAGATGCGCCGTGGCACATGCGGTGGCCTGAAGGTCGCATTGAAATTTCCTCACCATCCGTTCACGAAGACTTGCCAGAACGAAACGCCGAACCAGTTTATTATCGCCCAAGAAACCGGGAGGATCCCATGAAGACCAGACTGACTGCCCTTGCCGTCCTTTCCACCGTCCTCGCTGCCCCCGCTTTTGCAGCCGGTGACGCCGAAGCAGGCGCCAAGGTGTTCAACAAGTGCCAGACTTGCCACGTCGTCGCGAATGAAGCGGGCGAAGTGCTGGCTGGCAAGAATGCAAAGACCGGTCCGAACCTTTACGGGGTCGTCGGTCGCGCGGCGGGCTCCTACCCCGAGTTCAAGTACAAGGATTCGATCGTTGCCCTTGGCGCGAGCGGGTTCACCTGGACGGAAGCCGACATCGTGGCCTATCTTGCGGACCCGACCAAGTTCCTGAAAGAGAAAACGGGCGATGACAAGGCCCGTTCCGGCATGACCTTCAAGCTGAACAATGAGACCGAAGCCGCGAACGTTGCCGCGTTCCTGGCCTCTTTCTCGGCGGCACCGGCGGCCGAAGGCGAGGCCGCTCCCGCCGAAGGCGAAGCGACCAACTGATCCGGATCTGACCAGACGGATGGAAGGGCCGCCCCTCGGCGGCCCTTTTTCACATTTTCAGACCGAAACCGTGGCGCGCAACACCTCTTGCGACAGGTCGGCCTTGGTGCCTTGCAACGCCACCGCCCCCCGCTTCAGGACATAGAACCGGTCCGCCAGCCCATAGGCAAAGTCGAAATACTGCTCGACAAGGATGATCGCCATGTCGCCCTTCCCACGCAGGTAGGAAATCACCCGCCCGATCTGCTGGATGATGTTGGGCTGGATGCCTTCGGTCGGTTCATCCAGAAGCAGGACGCGGGGCCGCATGATCATGGCCCGGGCGATGGCAAGTTGCTGTTGCTGCCCGCCCGAAAGATCCCCGCCGCGCCGATGCCCCATGTCCTTCAGCACGGGGAAGAGTTCGTAGATCTCATCCGGTATCCGATGTTCGGCCTTTGGCAGCAGCGCGAAGGCCGTCTCCATGTTTTCGGTGACGGTCAGAAGCGGAAAGATCATCCGCCCCTGCGGCACCACCGCCAAGCCCCGTTGCGCCATCCCCTGCGGCGGCAGTTTCGGCACCTCTTGCCCACCAAGAAACAGCTTTCCCCGGATCGCGGATGGGTTCGGCAAGGGCCTTGAGAAGCGAGGTCTTGCCGACGCCATTCGTTCCCATCACGCAGGTCACTTCTCCGGCCCGCGCTTCCATGTCGATGCCGTAAAGGATCTGCGATCCCCCATAATGCAGCGTCAGCCCCTCGGCCCTGATCATCACCCGCGCCCCAGATAGACTTCGATAACCTGTTGATCTCTTCGTGACATGATCGAGCGACCCTTCGGCCAGAACCGCCCTCATGCAGGACGGTGACCTTGCAGTTCAGTCGCCGCACGAATTCCATGTCATGTTCCACCACCACCACCGCCCGGGTTTTGCCATTTCCACTCAGCAGCCGCGTCGTATGCTCCCGCTCGGCCAGCGTCATGCCTGCCGCCGGTTCATCCACCAGCAGCAAGCGGGGCTCCTGCGCCAGCAGCATCCCGATCTCCAGCCACTGCTTCTGCCCGTGGCTCAACTCCCCGCCTTGCGCGGCAGGTGATCGGCCAACCCCACCTCTTGCGCCAGGGCCTCTACCTTGGCGCGGTCCTCGGGTCGTTCCTTCCAGAACAGAACCCGCCACGGGCGCGCTGCGCCTTGAGCGCCATGGTGAGGTTTTCAGCCACGGACTGATCCTCGAACACGGTCGGGCGCTGAAATCCTTGCGCCCTACTCCAGCAGCACGGCGATCTGCGCCTCTGACAGGGACAGAAGCGAGACCGACCTTCGCCAAAGGTGACGGTGCCGGCATCGGGCCGGGTCTTGCCGGTGACTATGTCCATGAAGGTGGTCTTGCTCCGCCCCATTCGGCCCGATGATGGCCCGCAACTCGGCTGCGCTACGGAAAAGGACAGGTTGTTGATGGCACGGAACCCGTCAAACGTCACCGACACGCCCGACACTTCCAGAAGCGCGCTCATTCCTTCGCCTCCTCTCCATCAGCGCCCCGTCATCCGGCCCCAGCGCCGCGCCCTTCTGATCCGGCGACCGCACGCCCTGCCACAGATCGAACAACCCCCCGATCCCCTTCGGCGCGAACAGCGTCACGGCGACAAAGGACAGCCCCAGCAGCACCAGCCACCAATCCACCCAGTTGATCGGCGAAGCCCAAGTGGAATCGAAGGCTTCGCCCCCGTGAACCACGACGACAGAAGTGAAACGAAGGCCGCCCCGATCACCGCGCCATAAAGCCGCCCGCGCCCGCCAATGGCCACCCAGACCGCCAGATAGATGGATGCGATGGGGGCAAGCTCCGCCGGATTGATGATCCCCGCCTGCGGGTAGTACAGCGCCCCCGCAATCGCCGCGATCACCGCCGTCAGGGTGAAGACGAAGAGCTTGTAGCCTTCGACCGAATAGCCAAGGAACCGCACCCGCTGCTCGTCATCCCGGATGGCGCGGATCACCGACCCGAACTTTCCCGAAACGACCGAGGACAACAGCACATAGCCCAGACCCAGCGCGAAGGCCGAGGCCCAGAAGAACCAGACCGACACCCGATCCTGCGACACCTCCGCCAGTCCCGGCAGGTTCTGCAGCCCCGACAGACCATTGTTGCCGCGCAGGCCAGAGTCGTTCTGGAACAGGTAAAGCGCCAGCGCCAAGGTCATCGCCTGCGTCAGGATCGAGAGATACACCCCCGTCACGCGGCTGCGGAACGCCAGCCAGCCAAAGACCAGCGCCAGCACCCCCGGCACCAGCACCACCAGCGCCAACTGCGCCCAGAAACTGTGGGCAAAGGCCCAGATCGGCGGCAATTCCGACGCCCCCACGACCCCGAAGATCTGCACGGCGATGCCCTGCCGCACCTCTTCGGGCGTGGCGGGCAGCCCGCCCTGCGCCAATGCGGCGACCACGATCTCCTCGGTCCGCGCATACATCAGCCACATGCCCAAGCCGTAGCCACCCAGCGCGAAGAAGGCCATGTGGCCCAGCGACAGAATGCCCGCATAGCCCCAGATCAGGTCCATCGCCAGAGCGACGAGGCAGAGGCACAGCGTCTTGCCCAGCGTCTTGACAAAGGAGGTGGAGAGGAACGCGACCCCATAGGCCTCGGACAGGACCGTCACGCCCAGCGTGAAGACCGCAAGGATCAGGATGAACCACAGGACGGAGGGGTTCCTTGCCAGAAAGGACCGCTCGACGAAGGTTTGGCGCGTCATGTCAGCCTCGCGCGGGTTGCATCTGCGGGACCGGGGGTTTCACACCCCCGGACCCCCGTGGGGTATTTGGGCCAAGATGAAGGGGCATGCGTCATCCTCAATCCCCCGCCGCGCGGCCCTTGAGGGCGATGATCCCCCGTGGGCGGAACTGGATGAAGAGGATGATGAACAGGATCATGTAGGTCTGCGCCGCCAGCGTGTTCGAGGGGTTCAGCCACTCGATCCCCTTCTGCAACACGCCGATCAGCGCGGCCCCGGCCAGCGTGCCCCAGATATTGCCGACGCCGCCCACCACCACCGTCATGAAGCTTTGCACGATGTAATCGGACCCAAGCTCCGACGTGACCTTCGCGAAGAGGCCGATGGCCACGCCAGCGATGCCCGCGATGCCCGACCCCAGACCGAAGGTCAGCATGTTGATGCGGTCCGGGTTGATGCCCATGCTGGCCGCCATGGTCGGGTTCTGCGTCACCGCGCGAACCTCCAGCCCCAGCCGCGTCTTCTTCATCAGCCAGAGGAAGAACAAGAGGAACACCAACGCCAGCACGAAGATGGCGATCCGGATATAGCTGATCGACACCACGTCATTGAAGGTCAGCGCCTCGTCCAGCCAGGCCGGCTGTCAGGGGCCGCGCCTGCGTGCCGAAGATGTTCTTGGCGATCTGCTGCAACGCGATGGAGATGCCGAAGGTCGCCAAGAGCGCCTCCAGCGGGCGCTTGTAGAGGTGGCGGATCACCAGCCGCTCCATCGCGACGCCCGCCGCGAAGGTCACGGCAAAGGCCAAGGGCAGCGCCACGATGATCGACAGGTGTAATTCGTGATTGAAGAGCTGGACTACATAACCCGTATAGGCCCATCATGATGAACTCGCCATGCGCCATGTTGATGACGCGCATCACGCCGAAGGTGATGGCCAGACCGATGGCCGCAAGGAAATAGATCGAGGCCAGCGAAATGGCATCCAGCGCAAGGTCCGCCGCCTGCATCGCGCCGACCTTCACGCCGATCGCATCCAGCGCGGCCTTAGCCGCCGTGGTCACCGCCGCATCCGGCTCCGCATAGACCTCGGCAAGCGGTGCGCGGCAATCGCCGCCTCCACCTCGGCATCCGTTGCCGCTTGCGGGACGGTTCCCGCCGCCTCCAGCGCCGTATAGGCCCGGTCGCGCATGGCCTGCGTGCCAAGATCGGCCACCGGGACGCCGCCCACGGACCCTTCAACGATATTGGCCACCAACGCGGCGCGGGCCTCTTCCACCGTCAGCCGTGCTGTGGCCATGCCTGCGGAAACGAGCAGGTCATAGGCCTCTTCCTCCGTCAGATCCCTGCCCGGCACGAGGTCTCGCGCAAGGTTCGCACCGGCGGGGGGATCCCCGGCAAATGCCACACGCGACGTTGCCAGCAGCGGGTTCAGCGCCCCGCGCAGATCAAGGCCCAGATCCGACCCAAAGCCCTCGATCGCCGCGACCCGCGCCGCGCTGTCTGGATCGAAGCGCAGGGTCAGAAGACGCTCCAGCCGTTCCTTCTGCGCTTTCAGGGCTGGGTCCGTCTCGCCCGCGATGGCCGCGCGCAGCGGTTCCAGATGCGACGCCTCGGGATCGCGCGCGATGGAGGTGAGCGCCCCGGCCCGTGTGGTGGGATCGGGATCGGACAGGGTGAATTGGACAAGGGCCGTCGCGATCAAACCGCGCACACCGGCATTGGGGCGGAGTTCAACCACGTCGGATTTCGCAGCCGTCCCCGCATCCGCCCCGGCCAGATCGCGCAGGATCCAGCCATCGCCGCGCGCCTCGATCAGAAAGAAGGTGCCATCCACCTTGCGCAGACCCAGCCCCTTTTCAGCCCATGCGGCAAGAACGGTGGCGGCGACGGGATCGCCACTTGTGGCAAGCGCCGCGATCACAGGGGCGATCTTGGCCCGTGTCGGCTTTTCCACCAGATCTCGGTTTTCGTTCAGGATTTCGGCAGCGGAGAAGTCCTGCGCCTTTGCCAATCCCGGCAAGGCCAGCAGCATCACCGCTGTGGCAAGGGAAAGAAGGAAATGTCGCATGATACCCTGCGGCAGAGGAAAGGGGGGCCGGTCAATCCGGCCCCCGCATGTCAGGACCGGATCAGTAGTTCGACTTGATCTGGACGCAGGTCTTCGTCTCGGTGTTGTACATCCCGCAGTCGAGTTCGGCCCAATCGGCCTCAAGCACGGCCGATTCCGGGAGGAAATCGGTCCAGGCATCACCCGCCACCGGTTCGGTCTGGCTGATGATGTCGAACTGCCCATCCGCCCGGATCTCGCCGATCAGGACCGGCTTGGTCAGGTGGTGGTTCGGCAGCATCTTGGCGATGCCCCCGGTCAGGTTCGGCACCTCAAGCCCATACATCGCCTCGCGCACGGCATCCACATCGGTGGTCCCGGCCTTCTCGACCGCCTGCACCCATACGTGGAGCCGATGACATGCCTCCATCGGGTGTTGGTACCAGGCCCGGCGAAGGCTTTCCATTTTTCGATGAAGGCCGCGTTTTCGGTGTGTCGCATGGACTGGAAGTAGCACGCCGCCAGATGCCGGCGAGGTTGGACGTATCCAGACCCGACAGTTCCTCTTCGCCGACGGAGAGGCCACGACCGGGATTTCATCTGCCGAAACGCCCGCAGCCGCCAGTTCCTTGTAGAAGCCGATATTCGCGTCGCCGTTGATGGTGGAGATCACGCCGACCTTCTTGCCATCCGCGCCCAGCGCCACGACATCGGCCACGATCTTGGACCAGTCGGAATGGCCGAAGGGGGTGTAGTTCACGAAAATGTCTTCCTTGGGAATGCCCTTCGAGATAAGATAACTTTCAAATGTGGTTCGTCGTGCGCGGATAGACATGGTCGTCCCCAGAAGCGCGAACGCCTCACCACCAGTTCTTCGAGGAAAATCAGTCGCCGGGATCGCCTGCTGGTTCGGCGCGGCGCCGGTGTAGAAGACGTTCTTCGACGATTCCTCGCCCTCATACTGCACCGGATAGAACAGCAGGCCGTTCAACTCCTCGATCACCGGCAGCACCGACTTGCGCGAAACCGAGGTCCAGCAGCCGAACATCACGTCCACGTTGGACACGGTCAGCAACTCACGCGCCTTTTCGGCAAAGAGCGGCCAGTCAGAGGCCGGGTCGACCACGACCGCCTCAAGCTGTTTTCCCAGCAAGCCGCCCTTGGCGTTCTGCTCGGCGATCAGCATCAGCATCGTGTCCTTCAGCGTCGTTTCCGAAATCGCCATCGTGCCTGACAGCGAATGCAGAACGCCGACCTTGATCGTCTCCTCCTGCGCCAGCGCGGCACCGGCCAGGGCCATGCCCATCGCGCCGCCCAGCATCATTCCCTTGATCCCGTTCATGGATTATCCTCTCTCGAGGCCACCCGAAGACGCACTTCCCTTTCCGGGAGGGGTTAACTATCTTCAAGCGGCAACTCAGGTTGCACCCCGTGCGGTGGGGGCGGACTTCCACATCGAAGCCCCCGCCGCACATCTTTCCTTTGTCAGAGCCGCAGCGGCCCCGCAGGGAAAGAAGAACGCCTTCGCCGCATTGCGGCAATCGCTGCCGCAGGAACAGGCAGTGCGGAACGAAAAACCACCGACTTGCGCCCAAACCTTCCGCGGTTCGCTGGCCATCGCCAAAGTTTTGGGCGTTCACAAACCCGGCACCCGCCGACTCAGGCCGTATCCGGGCGGCAAAGTGTCGGAAATGCGAAAGGCCGGGTCTCGAAGACCCGGCCCTTTCCTCAACCTGCCCGGCTTTCAGGCCGTCAGCACCAGACCGCCTTCCCTCTCCAGAAACGCCACGACCTCCGCCACCCCCTGCCCCTGACGCAGCCGCGCCATGACATAAGGGCGGCTTCCCCTCGCGCGCCGCGTGTCCTCTTCCAGAAGCACCGGGTCGACCCCGACATAGGGCGCAAGGTCGGTCTTGTTCACCACCAGCAGGTCAGACCGCGTCACGCCGGGTCCGCGCTTGCGCGGAATGTCCTGCCCCGCCGCCGTGTCGATCACATAGATCGTCAAATCGGCCAGTTCCGGGCTGTAGGTCGCGGCCAGATTGTCCCCGCCGCTTTCGATCAGGATCAGATCAAGGTCGGGAAAAGCCCCGCGCAGATCGGCCACGGCGGCAAGGTTGATGCTGGCATCCTCGCGGATCGCGGTATGAGGGCAGCCCCCCGTCTCCACGCCCCTTATGCGCTCCACCGGCAAGACCTGCGCCCGCATCAGGTATTCCGCATCCTCGCGCGTGTAGATGTCATTGGTGATCACCGCCATGGAACAGCGATGCGCCAGCGCCCGGCATAGTTGTTCGGTCAGCGTTGTCTTGCCCACGCCGACCGGGCCGCCGATGCCCACGCGCAATGGTCCGTTGGCTTTCATGTCCTGAAGATCCTTACGTCGAGTGTTTCGTGGCGCATCGCCGCCAGATCCGCCCCGAGGGCCGCGCTTTCCAGCGCGTCGGGGCCAAGGGTAGATGCGGTCTCGGCCAGCGAGGCGATCAGGGGATGCAGGGCGGCCAGTGCGGCCTGCCCTTCCGTCTGGCCCAGCGGAACAAAGCGCACGGCGGCCGAGACGAGGTTGCTGGCGAAGGCATGGAGGTAAAGCGCGATCACCTGCACCCCGGGCAGGCCAAGCCCCGCCGCCGCCGCGCCGAAGGCCACGGGAAGGGGGCCGGACAGCGCCGCGCGGCCCGTCATTGCAGCAACGGTGTGCGAGAAGGCCTCGCCCTGATCGAGGGTTTCGCGCAGCCGCTCGGCCGAGGGTTGCACCGCCCGTGCGAGGGTCAGCAGCGCCGCAAGATCGGCCCCAGGCTGCAGGGACGCCGACAGCAGGATGGCATCCTGCCGCCCCGCCCCGAAGCGCAGGACATCGGCCAGCCATGCCTCCAGATCGGCGGCAGAGCGGATGCCGCCATCCGCGATCACCTGCTCCATCCCGTGGGAATAGGCGAAGCCCCCCGTCGGAAAGGCGGGGGACAGCCATTGCACCAGCGTCATCAGGGCCGCCGCGGTCATTCCTCGGGCGGCTCCGCCTCATCGTCATCGGCGCGGTGCGAGGCATGGTGATGCACATGCACGCCGCCCTGCGGATGGGCGTGGGACAGGGTGAAGACATGCGGCACATGCCCGTGCCCGTGATCATGGCCCATGGTGCGCCCATGGCCATAGGCCCCGCCTTCGGGGCGGAAGGGCTCCATCGCATGGGTGACGGTTGCGCCAAGTTGCACCAGCATCACCTTCAGCACGTGATCGTCACGGATCACAAGGCGGTCTTCCTCGATCTGGCAGGGGGTGTGACGGTTGCCGACATGCCAGGCCAGACGCGGCAGATCCCCCCGCACCACAAGGACGGGCTCTGCCGCGGCTTCGACCGCGATCAGCCGCCCGTCAAGCAGTTCGAAGCAATCTCCGGCCTCGACGCTGGTGGTTTCGGGCAGGTCGATCATCAGGCCCCTTTCCGACACGGTCATCAGCCGCTTGCGCCGAAGAAACCGTTCGTCATAGCCCAGGACAACGTGATCGACGGGCTGGCGCGTGCCCAGCACCGCGTGGCGGACAAGGGATTGGGCGAGGGGATAATCGGTCATCTGATCCTGTCCTTCCGGACGATTGCCCTGGCTGCGGTGGGCGCAGGGGCGTTTCTGGCGATGCGTCCTCATCGCTTGTTAACTTGCGCCTGCGAGCCTTGCGGAAGCAAGAAGGGAGTCGCCGATGCATCACCTGTCCCCCGCCGATGAACTGGCCGAGATCCGGGCCGAGATCGCCCGTCTCAAGGCGCGCGAGGCGCGTCTGCGCGAAAGCCTGATCAGCGCCGCGCCTGCGGCACTGGTCGGGCGCTGGCACCGGGTCGAGGTGGCCGAACACCGCCACCGGCTGTTCGATCCCGGCCTGTTGCCCGCCGCCATCCGCGAGAACCCCGCCTTCTGGCGGGAACGGGTACAGACCACGGTTCGCACCGTGCCGGTTCAGGCCGGACCGCCGCGCCCCGGCTGGCCGATCCGGCGTGCCGGCGATCAGCGGGCGATGCACTGACGGGCGGGCGATCCCCGGCGCGGGCGCGGCTGCCATGGTTGGAAGGCAAGGGTCGGCGGGCATGATCAGAACAGGAAATAGCGCTGCGCCAAGGGAAGTTCGGCCGCGGGCTGACAGGTGAGCAAGACGCCATCGGCGCGCACCTCATAGGTTTCGGGATCGACCTCGATCATGGGGGTGGCATCGTTCAGGCGCATGTCGCGTTTGCCGATGCCACGGCAGCCCTCTACCGCCACCACATCCTTGGCCAGCCCGTAGGCGCCTTTCACATCCGCCTCCAGCCCGGCCTTGCTGACGAAGGTCACGGCGTTACGGACAAGGCTGCCGCCGAAGGCACCGAACATGGGCCGCGTATGCACCGGCTGCGGGGTGGGGATGGAGGCGTTGGGATCGCCCATCTGCGCCACCACGATGCAGCCGCCGATCAGCACCATTTCGGGCTTTGCCCCGAAGAAGGCCGGGGACCACAGCACCAGATCGGCGCGCTTTCCTTCTTCCACGCTGCCGATATGGGCGGAAAGGCCATGCGCGATGGCGGGGTTGATGGTGTATTTCGCGATATAGCGGCGGACGCGAAGATTGTCGTTCTCGCCCTGCTCACCCTCAAGCCGCCCGCGCTGCTGTTTCATCTTGTGCGCCGTCTGCCAAGTGCGGGTGATCACCTCGCCCACGCGGCCCATGGCCTGACTGTCGGAGGAGATCACCGAGAAAGCGCCCAGATCGTGCAGGATATCCTCGGCGGCGATGGTTTCGCGGCGGATGCGGCTTTCGGCGAAGGCCACATCCTCGGGCACCTTGCGATCGAGGTGGTGGCAGACCATCAGCATGTCGAGATGCTCTTCGATGGTGTTCACCGTGTAGGGCATCGTGGGGTTGGTGGAGGAGGGCAGGATGTTCTGGCTGGCCACCACCTTGATGATGTCGGGCGCGTGGCCGCCCCCTGCCCCTTCGGTATGGAAGGCATGAATGGTGCGCCCGCGGATCGCGGCAAGGGTATTCTCGACAAAGCCGCTTTCGTTCAGCGTGTCGGTATGGATCATCACCTGAACATCCATGGCATCGGCCACTGTCAGGCAGCAGTCGATGGCGGCGGGGGTGGTTCCCCAATCCTCATGCAGCTTCAGGCAGGAGGCCCCGGCGCGCACCTGCTCCTCAAGCGCCGGAGGCAGCGAGGCATTGCCCTTGCCGGCGAAGGCGAGGTTCATGGGAAAGGCATCCGCCGCCTGCATCATCCGCATGATGTGCCAAGGCCCCGGCGTGCAGGTGGTGGCAAGGGTGCCATGCGCGGGGCCGGTGCCACCGCCCAGCATGGTGGTGATGCCGGAATGCAGCGCATCGTCGATCTGCTGGGGCGCGATGAAATGGATATGGGCATCCATCCCACCGGCCGTGAGGATGCGCCCCTCGCCCGCGATGATCTCGGTTCCCGGGCCGATGATCACGTCGA
This sequence comes from Paracoccaceae bacterium, assembly GCA_041397045.1. Lineage (GTDB taxonomy): Bacteria > Pseudomonadota > Alphaproteobacteria > Rhodobacterales > Rhodobacteraceae > Paragemmobacter. Next base: position 107,537 of record JAWKXK010000007.1, on the reverse strand, counting down.
CCCCGGGTTGGGTGTCGGGATTGCCTGCCTTGCCGATCCTGGCGATGCGCCCGTCGCGCAGGCCGACATCGGCCTTGTAGATGCCCGTCCAGTCCACGATCAGCGCGTTGGTGATGACCGTGTCCATTGCACCGCCTGCGCGGGTGATCTGGCTTTGCCCCATGCCATCGCGGATGACCTTGCCGCCGCCGAATTTCACCTCTTCGCCATAGCGCAGGGCGTTGGCCCCGGTCGCGGACCGTTCGGCGATCAGGTCACGCTCCACCTGAATGATGAGGTCGGTATCACCCAGACGAAGCCTGTCGCCCAGGGTGGGACCATACATGTCGGCATAGGCGGCGCGGGGGATGGCAAAGGGCATCGGATCACTCCTCGGGGGGGTGGGGACGGAACGGGGGGAACGGGTCGCGGTTCGGCCTTGACAGATTGACGCAGGGCACGGGGCGGGTGCATGCTTTCGGATATGTGACCCGTGCCGCGATGAGGGGTGCCACTGGTATGCCGGACCCAACAAAATCAAGGAAAAAGCCATGACGAGGGACGTCAAGTTTCGCGGGCATCTGCCCGCCCTTCTTTCGGCATTTCTCATGATGGGAAGCGCCGTCGCTGCAGAACCCAGCCTTGAGCGCGGAGAATACCTTGTCCGCGGGCCGGGCGGATGCGGGAATTGCCACACCCCGATGGGGCCAGAGGGCCCGCTGATGGACCGCGAACTGACCGGCCGGGTGGTGGAGGATATCGAACCCTTTCGCGCCGTGGCACCCAACCTGACGCCCGCCGGGCGCATCGCGGGTTGGTCCGACGCGGAACTGGCGCGGGCGATCCGCGAAGGGTTGCGCCCCGACGGCACGGTGATCGGGCCGCCGATGCCCTTCACCATGTATCGCGGCCTTTCGGATGACGACCTTGCCTCGATGGTGATGTTCCTTCGCAGCCTGCCCGCCGTCGAAAGCGCGGAGCCCCTGCCCGCCTCGGACTATCGGATCCCACTGCCACCGGCCTATGGCCCCCCGGTCGAAACCGTCAGCGCGCCGCCGCAGGAGGTGACCGTGGAATATGGGGCCTATCTGGCCGGGCCTGTCGCGCATTGCATGGAATGCCATACCCCGATGGGGCCGCAAGGGCCGATGGTGGGCACCCATGCCGGCGCGGGCGGGTTCGAGTTTCATGGGCCATGGGGCACCTCTGTCGCGTCTAACCTGACCAGCCATGAGGACGGGCTGGCGGGCTATGGCGATGCCGAGATCGCGGCCATGATCACCGAAGGTCGGCGCCCCGATGGCAGCGCGATGCTGCCGCCCATGCCCTATGGGCATTTCAAGGCCTTCACCCCCGATGATCTGGCGGCGGTGATCCTCTATCTGCGCAGCCTGCCGCCCCTGCCTGATCAGGGCTGAGCGTGACAGAGGGGCGGAGGGTGGCATCATCCCTTTGCCCGCCGCTTTCGTGATGGGTTATCGGAACTGCCCTTGCCCGACAGGACAGGGGCCGCCCCCGGCATCCACCAGAGGGCAAGCTGCCACGCCCCGCTGAGCATGCGCTGCTGCATTTCCAGCGTCCCAAAGGCCAGTGCCATCTGCATCCGGATCACGTCGCATGGCATCATCCCCTACCCTCCCTTCACCAAGAACCGTTCATCCACCGGCACCTGCAGCGCCGTGGCCAGGGCGTTGGTTTGCGAGGCCATGGCGATGACGGCCAGCAATTCGCCATGCTGCGCCTCGGTCATGCCCTTTGCCCGGGCTGCCGCCGTGTGGGAATGGATGCAATAGCTGCATCCATTGGCGACCGAGACGGCGACATAGACCATCTCCTTGACCAGCGGATCGAGCGTGCCGGGCCCCATCACCGCCTGCAGCCGGTCCCATGTGGCGCGCAGCAGCGCGGGATCGGCGGCCAGCGCGCGCCAGAAGTTGTTGACGTAATCGGTCTGCCGTTTGGCGCGGATATCGTCGAAGACGGCGAGGGCCTCGGCCCCCGCCTCTGCGTCCGAAAGGATCGGAACCACGGCCATCAGACCACCGCCATCACGCGGGCCGGGCCGCCTGTACCGCCCTTGTGCTTGGGCGCGCCGATGAAGACGGTCGCGCCGGTGGCGGGCAGCCCGTCAAGCCCGGCGAGGTTCTCGATCCCGAAGCGCCCGCCGGGAAGCCAGCTGAAATGCACCGCGAAATCGGCGGAATTGCCGGGATCGAGCGAGAGCGTATCCACGCCGATGCAGGCCACGTCGAGGCCCGCCAGCATGTCGGTCGCGGCCTTGCTGAAGCCGGGGAAGGCGAATTTGCCTTCGGGATCGTTGCGGAAGGAGGGATCGCCCACCTTTGCTGCCCAGCCGGAATTCATCGCCACGCAGGAACCGGCGGGAATTTCGCCATTGGCGCTGACCCAGGCCTCGATATCGGCGGGTTCGACCATGGCGTTGGGGTCTTCGGCGGCCTTGGCCTTCAGGTCGATGATGCAGAGCGGGCAGACCAGCCGTTCGGGCGCAAGATCGGCAACCGAGGTGCCGTCTTCGGTGAAATGCAGGGGCGCGTCGATATGGGTGCCGGTATGTTCGTAGATCGTCAGCTTCCAGAGCTGATAGCCGGAATCGGCGAATTTCACCGCCGGTTCATAGAGGATGCCGGGATTGCCGTCGAAGGTGGGGAAAGCGCCGTCATAGGCATGGGTCAGGTCGACGACACGGCCCGAAGCCTGTGCCAGCGCGGGCTTTGCCGTGGTCAGGCCCGAGGCCATGACGGCGGCGGTGGTTGCGGCGGCGCCGGTGAACAGGGCGCGGCGCGACAGCATGGATTTCTTCACGGAGTCGATCAGACAGGCATCACACATCGGTCAATCCTCTCTCTGCTGGTTGCTACGGACAGGGCCGGTCCGGCTTCCGCCCGTGGCGTTCAGCGTTCCATTCGCCCTGCCCTTGCGTCAAGCGAAGTCACAGCGGCCCCATCACCCTTGCGTTGAATCCGTAAACCTTGCGCCCACCGGACAGCGGCACCAGATGCACCTCGCGGCTTTGGCCCGGTTCAAAGCGCACCGCCGTTCCCGCCGGGATGTCCAGCCGTTTGCCCATGGCGGCCGCCCGGTCGAAGGCCAGCCCCGGATTGGTTTCGGCGAAATGGTAGTGGCTGCCCACCTGCACCGGCCGGTCGCCGGTATTGGCGACCATCAGCACCGTCACCTCGGCCCCGTCGTTCAAGACGATTTCGCCCTCGGTTGGGAAAATCTCACCCGGGATCATCGCGCGCCCCCCTAGCCGAAGACCAGCGACAGACCGCCCAGCGCGGTGCCGACGCCAAGGATCCGAAGCGTTCCGCGTGCGGCAAGGCGATCGAGGCCAAGCCCGACGGCAAGGCCCGCAAGATGCAGCCCCATCGTCGCCAGCGCGAAGCCCGCTGCGTAAAGGGCAAGGCCGGTCTCTGGCCCTTCGGCCCCATGGGCGTGGCCGTGGAAGAGGCCAAAGGCCGCCACAGCCACCGCCGCCCAAACGGGAGGCAGGCGCAGTGCAAGGGCCGCGGCCACGCCCAGCAGGACGACCGAGGCAAGGATCATCGGCTCTACCCCCGGCAGGGGCAGCGACGCGAGGCCAAGGATCCCCCCGGCCAGCATGGCCCCGACAAAGGCAAGGGGCAGCGCCCAAAGCGCCCGCCCGCCCAGCATCGCGGCCCAGAGGCCGACCGCCAGCATCGCCAGAAGGTGATCCATCCCGCCAACAGGATGGCCAAGCCCGGCAAGAAAGCCCGCGCCATGCCCTTCATGCGCCAAGGCGATGGCGGGCGTCGCTGCGAGGAATGCCGAAGGAAGCAGGGAAGACCGGAAGGACATGACGGTTACCTTTCAGCGGATGGGGTGATGGACGGTCACGAGTTTTGTGCCGTCGGGGAAGGTGGCCTCGACCTGGACGGAGTGGATCATCTCGGGGATCCCGGCCATGCATTGATCGCGGGTGATGACATGGGCGCCCGCCTCCATCAGATCGGCGACCGAGCGGCCATCGCGCGCGCCTTCGACGACGAAATCGGTGATGAGCGCCACCGCCTCGGGGTGGTTGAGTTTCACGCCGCGGGCGAGCCTGCCGCGCGCCACCATGGCGGCGAGGCTGACAAGCAGCTTGTCCTTTTCGCGCGGGGTCAGGTTCATCGACCGTTCTCCTGATATTGCCAGACGCGCGGCAGGACCGCGCCGCGCCGCAGGATGGAAAGCGCCCGCGCGATCTGGCGGCGCAGGGGCCAGCCATCGCCCGACATGGCGCGCAGGACGAGCCTGCCGTCATAGGCCGAGGCCGCGGCCTGCACGCCCGGTTCATCCAGCACGCGGCGCAGGGGGGCCAAGGCATCGCCAAGGCCGGGCGCCAGCATGACAAGGCTGGCAAAGCAGCGCGCCCCGCCCAGAACCGCCTGCCCGGCGGCGAGGGCGGCGGTTTCCAGCACAAGCGGTTCCAGATGCACGAGGGTGCCATTGCGCCGGATCTCGCGCCGGTCGCGGAAGGCGAGGCGTTCGACCACCTCGCCCATGGCATGGCGGCCGAGCACCACCGCCTCGAGCGCGAGGCAGCCCGCATCGGCGGCAAGTTCGATGCGGGTGGATCGGTCGAGGGAGGCGGCGTCGAAGAGGATGGTTTCCTGCGGCAGCCAGTCGAGCCAGCCACCGGCGCCGACAGTCAGCGCCACCTCGACCCGGGCGGTGCCAGAGGCGGCGCGATAGGCGCGTTCGGCGGTTTGGGTGGTGGCGGTGGCCTGCACGCCGTCGCCCAGATGCAGGGTGTAGGACAGCCGGTCACCGCCGGTGAGCCCGCCCGATGTGTTCAGGAAGACCACTTCCGGCACGGCCCCGACGCGGGGCAGGATGGCCTTGGCCGATCCCTGCTGCCGCAGGTCCACCAGACGGACCCGCCCGCCATCCCGGCGCAGGCGGACCGCCGCCTCGCCGCGGCTGCGCTGCATCTGGGGGCTGGGGATGGTGGTATGGGCGGTCATCGCACTCGGCCGGTGGGGTTCGCACCATCCAAGGCCGGGGCGGGGGGCGGTTCAACGCAAGCCGGAAGGGCGGGCCGGCAGGGCGGCCCGAATGCGCGGGGTCCGCCCGGATTTCGGGCGGTTTGCCCAAATCATAGGCAAAAGAGGGAAGGCAGTGCCGGATCGGCCCAATGGTCGCGGGGGGCGGTTTCAGCCCTTCAGGAAATCGGCCAGAACGGCGCGGGTGCCCCTTGCGCCGAGATCGGACAGGAAGGCCCCGAAGGTGGCGAGGCAGTCGCGGTTCTGCGCCAGATCGCCGTAGATATCTTCCATCCCCAGCCATGCCACCGGATCGGTGGCAGCGGCGCGGGCATTGGCCTGCAGCCTGTCCCAGTTGGGATCGTTGGGTTCGATCACCTTGCCTGAATCCGAAATTCCCATGCAATACCGGCACCATAGCGCCGATTCCAGCAACAGGCCGCGCGGCAGCTTCCCGCGCGCCAGATTGTCGGCGATGGAGGGGATGATGAATTTCGGCTGCCGGTTCGACCCATCGAGGCAGAGGCGGCGTTCGGTATCGGCCACCTCGGGGTTGGAAAAGCGGTCGCGGATCAAGGTAAAGTAATCGTTAATATTCGTGTCCGGCACGGGGGGAACGATCGGGATGATTTCCTCGCGTTCCACCTTTTCCAGAAAGCCCGCGATCAGCGGTTCGGCCATCGCTTCATGCACATAGTCGATATCCATCAGGCCGCCGGGATAGGCGATGATCGCATGGCCGCCGTTGAGGATGCGGATCTTCATCGCCTCATAGGCGTGGACATGGGGGGTGAAGGTGACGCCGACCTTTTCCAGCGCCGGGCGGCCTGCGGGGAAGGTATCCTCAAGCACCCATTGGCGGAAGGGTTCGCAGGTGACGGGGACGGGATCATCGCCAAGGCCGAAGGCGGCGGCCATGGCGCGTTCGCGCGGGCCGGTGGCGGGGGTGATGCGGTCCACCATGCCGTTGGGGAAGGCGACATGCGCCTCGACCCAGTCCGCCAGCGCGGGATCGGAGAGGCGCGCAAGGCCCGCCACGGCGGCCCGTGTGACATGGCCATTGCCGGGAAGGTTGTCGCAGGACATGACGGTGAAGGGCTGGATGCCCGCCGCGCGACGGGCCTTGAGCGCGGCGAGGATCGCGCCGAAGGCGGTGGCAGGGCGGCCGGGGGAAGCGGCATCGGTGACGATCTCGGGATGGGTCGGATCGAAGCGGCCGGTGGCGGGATCGACGTAATAGCCGCCCTCTGTCACGGTAAGGGATACGATGCGGATCTCGGGGCGGGCCATGGCGGCGATCAGGGCGGCATTGTCAGGCTGCACTTCGAGGAAGTCGATCATCGCGCCGATACGCCGTGCGGTCTTGCCCGCGGGATCAAGCTCGATGACGGTCGAAAGGCAATCCTGCGCCTTTAGCGCGTCGCGCATCCGCGCATCGGTGGCCCGCACGCCTGCGCCGATGATGGCTCCATCCATGCCTTCGCCAAGGGCGAAGAGATCGTCCAGATAGACGGCCATATGGGCGCGGTGGAAATTGCCAAGGCCGATATGCACGATGCCGGGGGTCAGGCGGCTGCGGTCATAGGCGGGAAGCGAATGGGGATGAACGGTCATTCTGGGCCTCGGGTGGTTCGGGATGACCTGCGCCGGAGGGTGCCGCCGCAGGATTAGGCAAAGGTTTACAGCGGGAACGGCGGGCGTCGCATGATCAGGCCATCCAGTTGCCGCCATCGACGCCGAAGCATTGGGCGACGATGTATTTCGCCTCGGGCGTGGCGAGGAAGATGGCCATGCCGGTCAGATCCTCTGCCGTGCCCTCATGCGGCCGAAGGGAACGGCGGCGCCCACTTCGCGTTTCTTCTGGCCCGGGGTCTTGCCTTCGTATTTCGCGAAGAAGGCATCGACCCCGTCCCAATGTTCGCCATCCACCACGCCCGGCGCGATGGCATTGACGTTGATGCCATGGGCGATGAGGTTCAGCCCGGCCGATTGCGTGAGACTGATGACGGCGGCCTTGGTGGCGCAGTAGACGGCGACAAGGCTTTCGCCGCGGCGGCCGGCCTGGCTGGCCATGTTGATGATCGTGCCGCCCTGCCCCCGGTCGATCATGTGGCGGGCGGCAGCCTGCATGCAGAAGAGCGTGCCCGCGACATTGACGGCAAAAAGGCGGTCATGGTCGGCGCGGGTGATTTCGGCGATGGGGGCGGCGGAAAAGAGGGCGGCGTTGTTGATCAGGATATCGAGATGGCCAAGCCCGGCGAAGGCCGCGGCAAAGCCTGCGTCAATGCTGTCTTGCCGCGTGACATCCATCTGCACGGCCATCGCCTGCGGGCCAAGGCTGGCCGCGGCCTTGGCCACGGCATCGGCGTTGATATCGGCCAGCGCCACGCGCGCGCCTTCGGCGATATAGGCGCGGGCGAATTCCAGACCGATGCCGCGGGCGGCGCCGGTGATCAGGGCAGTCTTGCCTTGCAACCTCATGCCAGTGCCTTTCCGTCAGCGCCGAAGCGGTGGATCTTGCCCTGTTGCGGAGCAAGGGCGATGCGGTCGCCATGGCGCAGGCCCACTTCGCCATTGGCGCGGACGGTCAGCAATTCGCCCGTCTCCAGCGTGACCTTGAGGAAGGTGTCAGAGCCGAGATGTTCGGTCAGGCCGACGGTGCCCTGCCAGGGCCCGCCTTCGACGATATCCAGATGTTCGGGGCGGATGCCGATGGTCGCGGCCTGATGGCGCGCGGCCTCGGCCCCTTCAATCAGGTTCATCCGGGGGCTGCCGATGAAGCCCGCGACAAAGAGATTGGCGGGGCGGTGATAGAGTTCGAGGGGCGAACCCACCTGTTCGATATTGCCCGCGTTCAGCACGACGATCTTGTCGGCCATGGTCATGGCTTCGACCTGATCATGGGTGACGTAGATCATCGTGGTTTTCAGCGACTGGTGCAGTTCGGTGATTTCCTGCCGCATGGTCACGCGCAGGGCGGCATCGAGGTTCGAGAGCGGTTCGTCAAACAGGAAGGCCGCCGGTTCGCGCACGATGGCCCGCCCGATGGCGACGCGCTGGCGCTGGCCGCCCGACAACTGGCCCGGGCGGCGGTCGAGGGAGTTGGTCAGGTTCAGGATGCGCGCGGCGTTCTGGACCTTCTTCTCCTGCTCCTCCTCGGACAGACCCGCCATCTTGAGCGGGAAGGCGATGTTCTTGCGCACCGTCATGTGGGGGTAGAGCGCGTAGCTTTGGAACACCATGGCCAGCCCGCGCTTGGCGGGGGGCAGATGGGTGGCATCGGTGCCGTCGATGTCGATCCGGCCCGCGGTGACATCCTCGAGCCCGGCGATCAGGCGCAGCAGGGTGGATTTGCCGCAGCCCGAGGGGCCGACGAAGACGACGAATTCCCCATCCTCGATCAGGAGGTTGATGTCGGGGATGACCGCGACGTCGCCGAAGGATTTGTTGACGTGCTGGAGTGTTATCTTGCCCATGGGGTCCTCACTTCACCGCGCCGAAGGTCAGGCCGCGGACGAGTTGTTTCTGGCTGAACCAGCCAAGGATCAGGATCGGCGCGATGGCCATGGTGCTGGCGGCGCTGAGCTTTGCGTAGAACAGGCCCTGCGGGGCCGAGAAACTGGCGATGAAGGCTGACAGGGGGGCGGCCTTGGTGGTGGTCAGGATGATCGTCCAGAACGCCTCGTTCCAGGCAAGGATGACGTTCAGAAGCAGGGTGGAGGCAATGCCGGGCAGCGCCATGGGCGTGAGGACATAGAGGATTTCCTTGACCAGCCCCGCGCCATCCATACGGGCGGCTTCGAGGATTTCGCCGGGGATCTCGCGGAAATAGGTGTAGAGCATCCAGACGATGATCGGCAGGTTCATCAGCATCAGCGCGAGCACAAGGCCGAAGCGCGTGTCGATCAGGCCGAGTTTCAGGAACAGAAGGTAGAGCGGGATCATCACCGCCACGGCGGGCATCATCTTGGTGGAGAGCATCCACATCAGGAGATCCTTGGTCCGCTTGCCCGGCACGAAGGCCATGGCCCAGGCGGCGGGAATCGCCACGGCAAGGCCCAGCAGGGTGGAGCCGAGCGAGATGACGACCGAGTTCCAGAAGAAGCGCGGATAGTCGGAGCGTTGCCAGACCTCGGCGTAATTCGCCACCGTCCAGTCCGCGCCCAGCAGTTCGGGGGGCGAAGCGACGGCGGAGGCTTCGGTCTTGAAACTGGTCAGGATCATCCAGAGGACGGGGAAGAAGATGATCAGGGCCACCGACCATGCGGCGATGGTGGTGAGTGTCTTGCGGCGGGGGGAAACGGCGCGGGCCATGTCAGATCCTTTCAACCCCGTCCCGGGCTTGACCCGGGACCTCGTGGTTGGTGTCGGCACGGAGGGCCGGGGGGAGGCCCCGGGTCAGGCCCGGGGCCGGCGTTCCGGTGGCGGCGTTACGCATCGAGGTGCCTCCCGATGCCACGCATCAGGAAATAGGCCACGATATTGGCAAGGATCACGGCGATGATCCCGCCTGCGGCGGCGCGGCCGATATCCTTGGCGGCGATGGCCTGCTTGAAGATCATGTAGGGCAGAGTGGTGGAGGCCGATCCCGGCCCGCCCTGCGTGGTGGTGAAGATTTCGCCGAAGATGCCCAGAAGGAAGATGGTCTGGATCAGGATCACCACGGTGATGGCGCGGGTCATGTGCGGCAGGATGATGTGGCGCAGGCGGCTGATGGCCGAGGCGCCGTCCATTTCCGCCGCTTCAAGCTGTTCGGAGGACAGCGATTGCAGCGAGGTGAGCAGGATCAGCGTGGCGAAGGGCAGCCATTCCCAGGCCACGATCCCGATGACGGAAAGCAGCGGATATTCTTCCAGAAACAGGATGGGTTGCGCCCCGAAGCCCCGCGCCACGGCGGCAAACAGGCCGTTCTGCGGGTGCATGAAGAGGTTTTCCCAGATCGAGGCCGCCACAGGCGGCATCACGAAGAAGGGCGCGATCACGAGGATGCGCAGCATCCCCTGCCCTTTCACCGGCTGGTCGATCAGTAGCGCGATCAGAATGCCGAGGATGACGGTGATGGCAAGCACCCCCCCCACCAGCGCCAGCGTATTCCAAAGCGCCAGCCAGAAATCGGGAGAATTGAAGAACCACAGATAGTTGGTGAAACCCACCCAGCCCGTCCGGTCCGGCGATAGCAGGCGATAGAGCCGGAAGGAGTAGTAAAGCGTCATGGCCAAAGGCACGGCCATCCAGATGAAGAGAAGCACCACCGACGGGGCCACCATCACACGTGCGGCAAGACGGCTGGACTGTGTGGACATGGGGTTTCGCCTTCGGATCGGGGCCGCTTTGCGGCGCGATGGAGAGGGAAAGGCTGCCTGCACCGAGGAGGGGCGCAGGCAGGCCGGGTGCGGGGCCAGTGGGAGGCCAGCCCCGCGAGCTGTGGTTACTGGATGTAGCCTGCGGCCTTCATCTCATCCGCGACGGTGGTCTGGGCTTCGGCCAGCGCCTCATCCGCGGTTTTCTGCCCGGCCAGCGCGGCCGAGAAGATTTCGCCCACGGTCGTGCCAAGGCCCTGGAATTCCGGGATGGCCACGAACTGCACGCCGACGTAAGGCACCGGCTTGACCGTCGGGGCGTTGGGATCGGCGGAGTTGATGCTGTCCAGCGTCATCTTGGCAAACGGCACCTTCTGGTATTCCGGGTTCTCATAGAGCGAGGTCCGGGTTCCCGGAGGCACGTTGGCCCAGCCTTCCTTGGAGGCGACCAGTTCCAGATAGCCCTTGCTGGTTGCCCAGTTGATGAAGGTTTTCGCCGCATCCGGCGCATCCGACGAGGAGGGGATCGCAAGGCTCCAGGCCCAGAGCCAGTTGCCGCGCTTGCCCAGGCCATTGTCGGGGGCAAGGGCGAAGCCGACCTTGTCGGCAACGGTGCTGTCCTTGCCCGTCACGAAGGAAGCCGCGACCGTGGCGTCGATCCACATGCCGCATTTGCCCTGATTGAAGAGCGTCAGGTTTTCGTTGAACCCGTTGTTCGAGGCACCGGCGGGGCCGTAGTTGTTCATCAGGTTCAGGTAGAAATCGAGCGTGGCCTTCCATTCCGGCTGATCGAACTGGGGGTTCCAGTTTTCATCGAACCAGCGCGCACCGAAGGAGTTGGACATGGCGGTGAGGAAGGCCATGTTTTCGCCCCAGCCCGCCTTGCCGCGCAGGCAGACGCCGTTGATTTCGGCATCGCGGTTGGTCATTGCGGCGGCGGCCTTTTCGATATCGGCCCAGGTAGGCGCGTCGGGCATGGTGAGGCCTGCGGCCTCCATCAGGTCCTTGCGATACATGACCATCGAGGACTCGCCGTAGAAGGGCGCGGCGTAGAGGTTGCCATCGACCGTCAGGCCGCCGCGGATGGCGGGCAGCAGGTCGTCCACGTCATATTCGGCGGGCAGGTCGTTGAGCGAGGCGAGCCAGCCCTGCTTGCCCCAGATCGGAACCTCGTAGGTGCCGATGGTGATGACGTCATACTGACCGCCGCCGGTGGCGATGTCGGTGGTGACGTTCTGGCGCAGGACGTTCTCTTCCAGCGTGACCCATTCGACCTTGATGTCGGGATGCTTGGCGTTGAAGTCGTCCATCAGGCCCTGCATGCGGACCATGTCGCCATTGTTCACGGTGGCCACGGTGATGGTGGTTTCGGCCAGTGCGGCGCCCGCAAGGGTAAACGAAACCGTCGCGCCGAGAAGCGCGCGAAGCGAGATGTTCATTGGTATCCTCCCATAGAAGCGACTGAGCATTTCATCGCTTAATGAGCAAATACCCACATTTTGACCCGATGCGTCAAGCCATTCCGTGAGCAAAACTGCATCTGGCGGGCAGAATTTCCGCATGAATTTCCGGCAGTGCGGGGATGCGCAGGCTGGCAGAGGTGGATTGAAGGGACGTTAACGGGGCGTTTGGCCCATGCCGCAGTGCAGTATCAGCGCTGCAGCAGAATCGCCCGGGCCGAGGCTTCGTCGGTGACGATGCCGTTCAGGAGACCGGCCTGAAGGGCGGCGCGGATGGCGGGCACCTTGGAGGGCCCGGCCGCCACGCCGATGGCGGGGCGCGCAAGGCGCGGCACGATGCGCACCCCGCCGTGGCGGGTGTTTTCCGGGTTTTCCAGATAGTTGCCTTCGGCATCGAAGACCCAACCCGCCACCTCGCCCACGGCGCCACGTTTCTGCAGGGCGGCAAGTTCGGCGCGGGTGATGAAGCCGTCGGCCAGAAGGGGTGCGTCGTCGCCCATCTGGCCCACGCCCACGAAGATGACATCGGCCCGCTGCGCCAATTCGCGGACGCGGGCGATGGGGGCAAGCGCGGTGAAGGCGGCAAACTCTTCCACCGTCGAGGAAATCACCGGCATGGCCATGGGATAATGCGGCGCGCGAACCTTGTCGGCGATGCGCATGATGACATCGAAGAACGAGGCGGAGCCGTCGGGGGCGATGTTGCCGATCATGGAGACAAGGCGGTGCTGGGGGGCGTCCATCGTTGTCATGGCATCGACCATGCCGCGGAGCGCACGGCCCGTGCCCAGCGCGATGACCAGCGGATCGGGCATGGCGAGGAAGCGTTCGAGTTCCTGCGCCGCGGCAGGGGCGATGGCGCGGACGGCATCCGCGCCGGGGCCAAGGCCGGGCGCGACACGGGCGCGGATCAGGCCGAAACGGTCGCTAAGGGCCTGTTCCAGTTCAAGACATGCCGCAATCGGGTGTTCGATGCGGACATGGATCAACCCTTCGGCCATGGCGCGGCTGACGAGGCGTTGGGCGCGTTGGCGGCTGACGCCGAGTTCGCGGGCGATCTGGTCCTGCGTCATCCCCGCGACGTAGTAGAGCCAGCCCGCGCGGGCGGCATCGTCGCTTTGGCTGGGTTCGGCGTCGTGCAGGGTCATGGTCGTCACTCGGTCCCGAACAGGCCCGGATGCGCGGCGCGCATGGCGGGGAAACTGTCATAGCTGGCCTCAGGAATGGCATCCTCGGGCGGGGTCAGGTCAAGCCCTTTCAGATGGCTGCCCCCGGTGAAGCGCCAGACGCGCATGCCCGCAGCGAGGCCCGCGCGGATGCCGTTCAGGCTGTCTTCCAGCACGATGCAGGCAGACGCTTCTGCCCCCATGCGGGAGGCGGCGTGGAGGAAGAGATCGGGCGCAGGCTTGCCGCGCGCCACTTCGGATGCGGTGAAGGCGCAGTCCTGGAAGAGGGCGGAAAGGCCCGTGATTTCAAGGCTTTTGCGCATGCGTTCGGGGCTGGAGGAGGTGGCGAGGCAATAGGGGATGGCCAGGGCGCGGAGGGTTTCGCGGATCTGCGGCATGGGCGCGAGATCGCGTTCGAAGGCGGCAAGGAGGCGCGCGCGATAATCGGCCTCGAACCTTTCGGGCAGTTGCACGCCCCAGCGTTCGCGCACCTCTTTCAGCACGACCGGGTAGGAGCGGCCGAGGAAATGGCGGCTGACAAAGGCCATGTCCATCACGACCCCGTAGCCCTTCAGTTCCTCGATCAACTGGCGGGCGGAGATGACTTCGCTGTCGATCAGCACGCCGTCGCAGTCGAAGATGAGGAGTTGGGGAGCGGTCATGGGGGGAGAGTGGTGTGCCGTGGGCAGGGTGTCAACGGGGGGGCAAGCCTTTGGGGACGCAGGATTAATCAATGGCTTGGCGCGGATTTGGGGTGGCAGCATGCGGTGCAGACGCGCGGTGCAGCAGCCGGTGCAGACGCGCGCTGCGTGCAGAGATCGTTAACTATCCCCGCCGCAAGCGATTCCTTAACGAATGCGGGCGGCGGGGAGGCGGAATTTGACGCAAATTCCGCGACGGTTTTTGCACGCAAGAACCGCTACCCCTGCGCGGCGAGAAGTGCTTCGATTTCAGCCCGGGCGGGCATGGCGGGGGCGGTGCCTGCGCGGGTCACCGATATCCCCGCCGTGGCGCAGCCGAAGCGCACCGCATCCTCAAGGTCGCGGCCTTCGGTCAGGGCCACGGCGAAGCCGCCGTTGAAGGCATCCCCTGCCCCGGTGGTATCCAGCACCTTGCCCGCGCTGATGACGGGGACGTGGAAGCTGCGGTCACGGTCGACATATAGCGCGCCGCGTTCGCCCAGCGTGATCAGGCAGGCCCCGACCCCACGGGCCAGCAGCGCGCGGGCGGCGGCCTCGGCCTCGGGGATGGTGGTCACGGGAAGGCCCGTCAGGCTTTCGGTTTCGGATTCATTCGGGGTAACGATATCGCAGAGCGCGAGGAAGCCGTCGTCGAGTTCGGCGGCGGGTGCGGGGTTGAGGATGGTCTTCACCCCTGCGGCCCGCGCGATTTCCAGCGCGCGGCGGGCGGCGGGGATGGGCTGTTCAAGCTGGGTGATGAAGACCTTCGCGCCTTCGATCAGGGCGCGGTTCGCCTCGACATCATTTTCGTCGATGCGGCCTGCGGCCCCGGCGGCGACGATGATCGCGTTGTTGCCCGTGGCGTTTTCAAGAAAGATATAGGCCGCGCCCGTATAGCTTTCGCCATCTTCGGTGATGGCGGATTCCACGCCCGCCTTGGCCCATGTCGCCCGCGCGATATCGGCGAAGGCGTCCTTGCCCAGACGGCTGATGAAGGTGACGTCGCCGCCTGCCATGGCGGCCGCAACGGACTGGTTCGACCCCTTCCCCCCCGGCCCGAGCGCGAAGGAGGTGCCGAGGATGGTTTCCCCCATCTTCGGCTGGCGGTCGGCGCGATAGGCGGTGTCGGCCACGAAGATGCCAAGGATGACGATGTCGGACATTGGGGAACCTATCGGATCAGGATTCGGGCGGGATCACGCCCTTGCGGAGCATGAAGCAGCCGTAGAAGCGACGCTCGCCCGTCTGGATGACGGCATAGGACTGGCGGGCCATGTCGTAGAAGGCGAAGCGTTCGATGCCGATCATCGGGCGGGGGCGGCCCTCAGTGCGGTCGATCTCGGCCTGGACTTCCTGCTGGACGGGGGGGAGTTCATCCGGCGCGCCGACGACTTCCATCCGGCCCGCGAAATCATCGACGAAGGTGTCGAGCGGCAGGACAGAGAGGATGGCGTTCACCGCCTGCGCAGAGGTGAGGTTTTCCATCCGCAGGAGTTCGCCCGTCACGGTGGCGCGGGCCACGCTGTCGGAGGGGAAGTTGGTATCGGCCACGATCAGCACGTCGCCATGGCCCATCGCGCGCAGCACGCGCAGGACATCGGCGTTGAGGCGGTTGTCTATACCCTTGAGCATGGTTTCCTCCTTGGCGGTTCGCCCGCCCTGTTTGTGCCGGAGCCTGCCGCGCGGGGGCGGCAGGGTCAAGGCGCGGATCAGAATCGCGCGCGGCTGGATTTGTCGAAAAGGTGGACGCCTGCGGGATCGGTGGGCGCAAGCGTGATCGTGTCGCCGGGGCGGTGGGTGATGCGGTCGCGGAAGACGGCGACGAGTTCGCGCCCTTCGATGCGGACGACGACATGGGTTTCGGAGCCCGTGGGTTCCACCACGGCGATGGTGCCTTTGATCCCGTCGGGGGCTTCCCCGAGGTTTTCGGGGCGGATGCCGTAGATCACCTCGCGCCCTTCGGCGACCTTCATGGCCGGAGGCAGCGGCAGGGTCGCGCCCCCTGCCCTGACCGCGCCGTTCTGGACCGTGCCTTCGATCATGTTCATGGAAGGCGAGCCGATGAAGGAGGCGACGAAAGTATTGGCGGGCCGGTCATAGAGTTCCAGCGGCGCGCCCACCTGTTCGATGCGGCCGCCCTGCATGACGACGATCTTGTCGGCCATGGTCATGGCTTCGATCTGGTCATGGGTGACGTAGACGGTGGTGGTTTTCAGGCGCTGGTGGAGTTCGCGGATTTCCGTGCGCATCTGCACGCGAAGCTTGGCGTCGAGGTTCGACAGCGGTTCATCGAACAGGAACACCTGCGGGTCGCGCACGATGGCGCGGCCCATGGCGACGCGCTGGCGCTGCCCTCCCGAGAGGGCGCGGGGAAAGCGGTCGAGATAGGGGGTAAGGCCGAGGACTTCGGCGGCGCGCTTGACGCGTTGGTCGATCTCGGCCTTGTCCATGCCGCGCATTTTCAGCGCGAAACCCATGTTGGCGGCCACCGTCTTGTGCGGGTAGAGCGCGTAGTTCTGGAACACCATCGCGATGTCGCGTTCCGAGGGGGGCAGGTTGTTCACGCGGCGATCCCCGATGCGGATATCGCCCGAGGTCACCTCCTCCAGCCCCGCGATCATGCGCAGGAGGGTGGACTTGCCGCAGCCCGAGGGGCCGACGAGGACGACGAATTCGCCATCGACGATGTCGAGGTCCAGACCATGGACGACCTGCAGCCCGCCATAGGACTTTTTCAGCGCGCGGATCGTGACTTCGGCCATCCCACCCCTCCCAAGGTTTCCCTTTTGGTAGCGGGTGAAGCGGGGCCTGTCCACGGACTAATCATACTAACATGTTAGAAACTTGACAGGGGGCCTCCCCCGCGCCAAGGTTCGGCGCAGGGAGTGCTGCCGCACGGGGTTGGGAGGCCTATTTCTTCGACGTGGGGACCGCGGTCAGCGGGCTTGGGCATTCCGGAGGTCTGGATCAATCACAAGGGCCGGCGCCAAGGCGGCGACCGACCGCACCCAGGGAGGATATCGACGTGAAGGTTGGAGCGTATGAGATCATGCAGGCGCGGATGAGCCGCCGCCGCATGTTGCAGGGGGCGACGGCGCTGGGCGCGGTGACGGCGGTTTCGGGCGCGATGGGCCTGCGTCCGGCCATGGCGCAGGACGGCAATATCCGGGCCGAGATCCTGAAGATCCCCGGCGTGGGCATGGGCAGCCCGACCGATGCCGATTGGCAGAAGGTGGGCGAGCTGTGCCTTGGCGCGACCAAGGCCAATGTGGCGGAAGGCGAATTCGCGGGCGTTGAGCTGACTTTCCTTGGCCTGAACAACCAGAACCTGCACAACTTCCTGTTCCGCGGGTTCCTGAAGCCGTGGGAGGCCTATACGGGGGCCAAGATCAACTGGATCGACCTGGCCCAGGCCGATTACAACGCGCGCCTGCAGCAATCCATCGCCACCGGCACGGTCGATTTCGACATCATCGAGATGGGCGCGCCCTTCGAGGGCGACACGGCCGGCCGTGGCCTGCTGGACGAGATGCCCGATTGGGTGAAGACGCAGATCGAGGCGGATGATCTGGTGGGTTACCTGCAGCCGCCGGTCGGCACATGGGATGGCAAGACCTATCGCATCACCATCGACGGCGACTGCCACACCTTCGCCTATCGGACCGATTATTTCGGCGAGGGCGCCATTGGCGGGGCCGAAGTGCCGAAGACCTGGCAGCAGGTGAACGAGGTGTCCAAGGCGCTGATCGGGCAGACCGACCCGCTGACCGGGCAGCCCGCGCATGGCTATCTGGATCCGCTGAAGGGCTGGGGCGGCTTTGGCATGTATTTCATCGCCAACCGGGCGGCTGCCTATGTGAAGCATCCCGACGATCCGGCATGGCTGTTCGACCCCGACACGATGAAGCCGCGCGTGAACAACCCGGGCTGGGTGCAGGCCATTCAGGACGTGATGGATCTGATCGCGGCGGGGGCCTACCCGGCCGACCAGATCAACGCGGACCCCGGCACCACCGGCTTCAGCCAGTTCCTGGCGGGCACCGGTTCCATGCTGATGTGGTGGGGCGATATCGGGTCGTCGGCGCGCACCTCTGATACCTCGGTCGTGGGGGATGTGGTGGGCTTTGGCATCAACCCCGGTTCGGACCGCCGCTACAACTCGGCCGCCGGGGCCTGGGAAGAGACGGCGAACGAAGCGCCGCTGATGGCCTATATCGGCTGGGGCATCTATGTCACCAGCCGCGTGTCGGGCGACGAGAAGAAGCGCAAGGCGGCATGGTCTGCCGCGGCCCATCTGGGCGGCAAGGACCTGTCGCTGTGGACGGCGGCCTATCCGTCGGGCTTCCAGCCCTATCGCAACTCGCACTTCCAGTATGAGGAATGGGAAGCCGCGGGCTATGACCGGGCCTATATCGAGGATTACCTCGGGTCGAACCTCGACAGCTACAACCACCCGAACGCGGCCATCGAGCCGCGGATCCCGGGGATCTTCCAGTATTACTCGGTGGCCGAGGACGAGCTGTCCAAGGGCTTTGCCGGGCAGTACGCCAGCGCGCAGGAGACGGCGGATGCCATCGCCGCGGCCTGGGAGAAGATCACGGACCAGATCGGGCGGGACAGCCAGATCGCGCTGTATAAGGCAAGTCTGGGGATGTGATCTTCCCTTGACGGGGTGAGAGGGGAGCGCCCGCTGCGGGGGACCGTGGCGGGCGTTTTCTTTTCATGGTGATGGAAGGGTCAAGGTCGCCCATGCCTCGCGGTAGCTTTCGTAATCCATCTTCACGCGCAGGCTCTGGATACGGGTGAAATGCTTGAATGCCGTCTCCTCGCTTGGCGTCCTTGCGCCGAGATGCGTGCGGATGAAGTCGATTGCCGCCATCGCCTGATCCAGCTTTTCGCCATAGATCGGTTCGTGATGAGCGGCGCGGTTGCGCGCCTCATGGATGGAGGCCAGCGCCCTGGACAGATCGGCGCGCGCGAGGGTCTTGTCCGGGAAGACCCTTTTGAGCGAACGCTTCCACAGTGTCGCTTCGTATTCGTCGGAATAGAGCCGCCGCCAGAAGGCGAAGCTTGTCTGGGACAGCACCTGACCGTGGCTGACACCTATAGGCGGCGGTCGCCTCGGGACAGGTCGGCCCGCTGCCCGCAGCGCTTCATCGCGTTTCGACTGCGCCGCGCGGCGGGCGAAGGCTGTGGCATCTGCGATGGTCTCAAGTTCCCTTCGCTTCAGGGGCACCGCGCCGTGGCCCGGAAGAAGCCATTCAGCATCACCGAAATCGTCGATCAGCCTTTGATTGGTGCTATTGCGGAGCGCCAATTCGAGAAGCGCGATCAGGGACATGAGTGAAGCGCCGAGTTGCAGGGTATGATTGTGCAGCGCGATGGCGCGTGCCTCTGTGTCGGTATGACGCTCGAACGTGCGCAGCCGTTCGGAAGAAATGAGATCTACAACCTGCACGATACACCTCGACACTGACTTCGCCTTGAATAGGACGCCCTACGATGTTATGTCGATGGGCGTTGGGCCGGGGAACATGGTCGGCAGCGCCGCGCAAGCGGTGACGGACCCCCCGTCCTACCGATCAAGGCCCGCCCTTCGTGGCGGGCCGTTTCTTTTTCCGCCCCCGACGACGCGGGCACGCTTGCCACCCGCCCCGCCCCCCGACTAACATGCTAGCATGATCCAAGGCGCGGTAGCCCCGCGCCTCCTTGCCGGGGGGACGAGGTGAGCAGCGAAGGCGATCTTCTTCATGTCGTGACGAACGACAACATCCCCGAAGGGCGCAAGCGCTTTGGCCGGGCGATCATCTGGGGGACGGCGGGGTTGACGCTGCTGGTGGGGGGATTGCAGTTCCTGCAGGCCACCGGGCAGGCGGAGTTCGGCTTTAGCAACTGGCGGCCCACGCTTTATGCCTTTTGCACCTGGGCGGTCGCGCTCTGCTGGGGGCAGGTGCTGATCAATGGCGAGCATGGGAAGCGCACGCTCTTCGTGCTGCCTGCGGCGATCTTCGTGGCGGCGCTGACGATCTTTCCGCTGCTCTTCGGGCTGATCATCGCATTCAGCGACTGGAACCTGTCGAGCCCGACGGGGCGGCAGTTCAACGGGTTGGACAATATCCGGCAGATGTGGACCGACCCGTTCTACTGGAACGCGCTGTGGAACATGGTGCTGTATTCGCTGGCCATTCTGGTGGAATACGCCATCGCCTTCGGCCTTGCGCTGCTTCTGAACGCGCAGATCCGGGCGCGGAAGTTCTTTCGCGTGGCCTTCCTTCTGCCCTTGATGCTGTCGCCGGTGGCCGTGTCATGGATGATCGGCAAGTCGATGCTGGAGGCGCGCTATGGCCCGCTGGCGCGGCTGGCGCGGTTCTTCGGTGTCGATAACCCGTCCTTCTTTGGCTCCCCCGAAATCGCGCGGGCGACGATCATGGTGATGGATGCCTGGACCTATATCCCCTTCATGATGATCATGATCCTTGCGGGGCTTCAGGCGATCCCCAAGGAGTTGAACGAGGCGGCGAAGGTCGATGGCGCGAATGGCTGGCGGAATTTCTGGGAGGTGACCTTCCCCCTGATGCTGCCCGTGTCGATCACGGCGATCCTGATCCGCATCATCTTCAAGCTGAAGCTGGCGGATGTGGTGATCAACGTCACGTCGGGCGGGCCGGGGGGGGCGACGGATACGGTGACCAGCTTCATCTTCCGTGAGTATCGCGAAAGGTCGAATGTGGGCTATGGCACGCTGCTGGCCTTTGTCTATCTGGTGGTCATCGTGATCGCGATGACGATCCTGATGAAACTTGCCGATCGCTGGATGAGGCCCCGGACATGACTGTTTCGACGCAAATCTTCCGGGATTCGGAGGCAGACCGCCGCCACCGGGCCAAGTGGTGGACAAGCCGGATCGCCATCTATGGCGTGCTGATCCTGTGGACGGTGATCTGCCTGTTTCCGATCTATTGGACGATCACCACCAGCTTCAAGATGGCGCCCAATGTGATGAAGGGGAACATGATCCCCTGGGTGGATTATCAGCCGGCATGGCTGGGCTGGCGGTCGCTGGGCCTGTCGCCGGACACGAGCGGCAATGAAAGCACGGTGCGGGCGGAGTTCATGAAGCGCTTCGTGAATTCGGCGGTGATCTCGGTCACCTCCTCGGCGCTGGCGGTGGCGTTGGGCAGCCTTGCCGCCTATGGGCTGTCGCGGTTCAGCTATCGCTTCGGCTTCATGAAGAATTCCGATATCAGCTTTTTCTTTTTGTCGCAGCTGATCCTGCCGCCGGTGGTCTTGGCGCTGCCCTTCCTCGTTCTCTATCGGGAACTGGCGCTGTTGGACACGCGGGTGGGGTTGATCCTGCTCTACACACTGTCGGTGCTGCCCATCGTGATCTGGATCATGCGCGATCAGTTCGGGTCGATCCCGACGGAGCTGGAAGAGGCGGCGCTGGTGGACGGGCTGTCGATCTGGGGGGCGTTTGCCACGATCATCCTGCCGATTGCCTTGCCGGGGATGGTGGCGGCGTTCATCCTGAGCCTCGTGCTGACGTGGAACGAGTATTTCTTTGCCGCGCTGCTGACATCGACCTATGCCAATACGCTGCCGGTGATGGTCGCGAGCCAGACGGGAAGCCAGGGGATTTCGTGGTGGTCGATGGCGGCGCTGTCCTTTGCGGCGATCCTGCCGCTGATCGTGATCGGGGTGGTGCTGGAGAAATACATCATCAAGGGGATGGCCGCGGGGGCGGTGAAGTGACGGCCTGCGGGCCACGATTTTTCTGCGAAAAATCAGTCCTGCAAGGCCTGAATTTTCGCAGAAAAATCGTTGGCCTTGCGGGGGTGGCGATGCTGAAGGGGATTGATCCGCGCCTGTCGGCGGAAATCGTTCATGTGCTTATGCTGATGGGCCATGGCGATGATCTGGTGATCTGCGACGTGAACCATCCGTCCGCCACCATCGCGGCGGAGACGACCTATGGGCGGCTGGTGGACATGGCGGGCTGCGACATTCCCACGGCGGCACGGGCGATCCTGTCGCTGATGCCGCTGGATACATTCGTAGCCGCGCCCGTCAGCCGGATGCAGGTGGTGGGCGACCCCAACGGCGTGGTGCCGATCTTTGCGCGGATGCAAGCTGTCGTGGATGCCGCCGAGGGGCGCGCCGTGCAGGTTCAGGCGCTGGAGCGGTTCGCCTTTTACGAGGCGGCGAAGCGGTCCTTCGCGATCATCCGGACGAGTGACAGCGGGCCCTACGGGTGCTTCATCCTGAAAAAGGGCGTGGTGGACTTGGCCGAGCTTTAGGCGGGCGCTGTCTCAGAGGCCGAGCACCTTGCGCAGATGGGACAGGGCCAGTTCCACCCCTTCTTCTCCCCTTGCCGCCGTGGCGCGGGGGGCGGTTTCGGTCCACCATGGATCGCCCTCCCCTGCGCGTTCCATCGCCACGGTGTCGGGGGCAAGGGCCAGCATCAGGGCCGTCTCCCCTTCGCCCGCGTGATCAAAGGGGAAGGTGTCGTTCTTGGGGAACAGAGGGTGCAGGCGGATCCAGTTGAACGGGTCCGTCCCCTGCCCGTGTTGCGCATAGTAATCCGCCATGTCCCGCCTGCCCCACCAGCCTGCGCCGCGCTCAGTCTCCAGATACCGGAAGATCGCGTTGCGGGCGGCAAGGCGGAAAGCGAGGTCGGTGGGCATGCCCTGCGCGATGTTTTCCGACTGGTGGTGGATCACCGCATGAACATTGCGGAACCCTGCGCGGAGGAGCGAGGTGCAGAGCGCCTCGAAGAGCGGCACGAGGGCGGATGCGTCCACATGCAGCGTCGTGCCATGTTCCGGCCCCGCCACGGCATGAGAGGCCGCGCCATAGGCGAAGGGGGAAGGATGACGATCTCATCCCCCAGCCGATCAAGGATTTCGGTCACGGCCAGCATGTCCACCCCGGCGGGCAGGTGGCCGCCGTGATGTTCCATCACGCCTAGCGGCAGGACGACGGGCGTTCCGGCCGCGATGGCCGCCTGCACCTGATGGGGGCGCATGCGGTCATAGCGCATCAGGCCGCCCCCAGGGCATGCGCGATGTCGCGGGTCTGGGTGTAGAGGCGTTTGAACAGCGGGTATTGCCGCGCATAGGCCGGAACGGCCTCGGGGCGCACGGTGCGGGCCACCGGGTTCCATTCCACGATCTCTTCGGGCATGGCCTTGCCCACGGCGGTGGCGGCAAGGAAAGCGTTGCCATAGCTGGCCCCCACCGTCTTTTCGCAGACGATCTGCCCTGCCCCGCCGATATCCGAGGTGGCTTGCATCCAGACCGCGTTCTTCGTCCCGCCGCCCACGGCGAGGATGCGGTCGGGGAAGGCACCAAGCTCGCGATAGGTGTCCAGCACATGTGCCGTCCCGCTGGCGATGCCTTCCAGCACGGCGCGGAACATGTCGCCGCGCGTATGGGTCAGGTCGAGGCCGAAGAAGGCGCCCTTGGCGAGTGGGTCATGGATGGGCGTGCGTTCGCCACTGAAATAGGGCAGGCAGATCAGGCCCTTGGCGCCCTTGGGACTGGCCTCCGCCTCCTTCGCCAGTTCGCCGAAACTGGTATCCCGCGCGAACTGGTCGCGAAACCAATGCGTCAGCGTGCCGGAGGTGGCGAGGCCTGCCATGGAGGCATGCATCCCCGGCCAGAGCCATGGCGCATACCACAGGCGCGGATCACGGACGGGGTCGGAGGTCACCTGGATGATGAAGATGGTCGAGCCATACATCATCATCATCTCGCCGGGGCGCTGGACGCCGACGGAAACCGCCTCCGCCGCCGCGTCGATGGTGCCGCAGGTGACGGGCGTGCCTTCCCGCAGGCCGGTTTCGGCGGCGGCTGCGGCGGTGACATGGCCCGCGATATCGGTGGACCACATCAGGCGGGGGAGTTTGTCCAGCGGCAGGATGTCGGGGGCCAGCGCATCCGTCCATCCCAAGGCGTTCACGTCATAAAGCGGCGAGAAATTGGCCGCCGTGTAATGGTCGATCACGTAGTCGCCCGTCAGCTTCCACGTGATGTAGGAGGTGGAGGTCAGCACCTTGGCCGTCTGCGCATAGAGGTCTGGCCGGTTGTTCTTCAGCCACAGGATCTTTGGCCCAACCGATTGCGAGGTCAGCGCATTGCCGCAGGTTTCCATGATGCGGCCCGCGCCGATGGTGGCGGTCAGATGGTCGATTTCCACCGCCGCGCGCGTGTCGACGCCGTAGAGGACGCCGTTCATCAACGGCGCGCCCGCCGCATCGACCGGCAGCATGCAGGGGCCGATGGCGCTGGCCGCGACGCAGGCGATGTCTGCCGCCTCCACCCCCGACTCCGCCAGCAGGGCGCGGGTGATGTGGACGAAATCGCCCCACCAATCCTCTTCCGCGCGGTGTTCGGCCCAGCCGGGGCGCGGGACCAGCATCTTGTGGGGCCGCGTGGCGGTGGCGACGATGCGCCCCGAGCCGTCCACGAGGACGCCCTTGGATTCGAAAGTGCCTATGTCGATGCCGAGCGTGTGGGTCATGGGATCAGCGGATCAGGTTAAAACCGGGAGTGATGCGGGCCAAAGCCGCCTCCAGCAGCGCAACCATCCGCGCCACATCGGCAGGGTCCACCACTTCCAGCGCGGAATGGGTATAGCGCATGGGGAAACCCACATCGAGGCAGGCCACCCCCTCCTCGCCCATGAACTGGATATAGGACAGGTCCGTCAGCGCGCCGGTATGGGCGGAGCGTTGCAGGGGCAGCCCCTCGGCCTCGGCCGCCTCCTCCATCAGCGCGACAAGGGCGGGATGCGGGATCACGCCGTTCAGCGTGCCGCGCCCGTGGAAGGAATAAAGGCTGATGCCTGGACCGCCACCCAGCGTCACCTCGCCCCGCGCGGTCATGTCGGGCGTATCGCAGGCGAGCAGCAGGTCGATCTGGAAGGCGATATCGGGCTTGGCCGCGGCGGCGGCGGGCAACACGCCGCGGAGGTTGTATTCCTCCTGCACCGACCAGACGAGGTGGACGGTGGGGCCGTCCTTGCGGGCTTTCAGCCGCGCGGCAAGGTCGACCAGAGCGGCACAGCCTGCGCGGTCATCGGCGCTGGTGCCCGCCATGCGGCCATTGGCAAGGTCGATGACATTGGGGCGGTAGACGACGGGATCACCGATGCGGATGCCTGCGGCATGGGCTTCGTCCCTTGAGGCAAAGCCTGCATCCACGTACAGTTCGGCATAGGGGACGACGCGATACTTCTCCTCGGGCGTGGTGGCATGGTGGCTCTTGTTGGCGATCAGCGCGGGGATATCCCCGCCCCGCGCGCAGATCACCACCGCCTGCGCCGCCAGCGCGCGTTCCGGCACGCCGCCAAGACGTTCCAGCCGGATCAGACCTGATACCTCGATCTTGCGGACGATGAACCCAAGCTGGTCCATATGGGTGAAGACCAGCACCGAAGGCGCGGCGGGGTCGCCCTCCAATGTTGCCGACAGGTTCCCCAGCCGATCCGTCCGATGCGCAATCCCCAGCGCGTCCAGATCGGCGGCGATGCGGGCGCGGATACGATCCTCATGCCCCGCAAGACCGGGGATCAGCATGTAGTCGCGGATCAGGTCACGCAGCATCATGCTTCCTCTGCCCCCTTCGCCTTGGCAAAAATACCCACAGGGGGTGAATTGGCCGGAACGGCCAAGAGGGGGCGCGTGCGCCCCCTGAACGCGGAGCCGAAGCGCGCAGGCGCGGAGGCGACAGGAAAGACTTGCGCGGCAGCGCTCCGCTTGGCAGCCATCAATACCCCCTCGCCGCGCGGGCCTTGTCCATGAAATCCTTCGCGCGCTCGGCATCGACCGCGGCCCATGTGTCGCCGCCCTGTTTCAACGCTGATCCGACGATGCAGCCATCCGCCACGCGCAGGACATCGGCGATGGTGGCGTGTTTCACGCCGGTATTGGCAAGCACCGGCGTCTTCGGCAGGACGCGTTTGACCGATTCCAGATCGCGCATCTCGGCCGCCTCGCCCGTGATCGCGCCGGACACCAGCACCGCATCGGGGATCGAGGAGAACACGGCAGAGCGCGCGCGGTCGGGGAGTGAGCGGGGGTCGAGGCTGCCCGCGAACTCCGCCGAGACGTTGTAGAGAAGCGCGCAATCCGTGTTGCCGAGGCGGTGCTGATAGCGTTGCGCGGCCCCTGCATCGGGGGCCCAGATGCCCATGTCGGAGGCATAGGTTCCGGTGAAGATCTCGCGCAGGAAGGCCGCGCCGGTGGCGGCGGCCAGCGCGACGGAGGCCATCGGGTCCCATAGCACGTTGACGCCGAAGGGAACGGTGATGCGGTCGCGCAGGCGGCCGATGACATAGGCCATGGTGGCGGTGGAGGCGGTGTCGACCTTCAACTCATAGGGGCGGTCATTCTCGTTCCCGAACATCACCGCATCCACGCCTGCCGCCTGCAGCGCGGCGAGGTCGGCGGCGGCCGCGTCGAGGATCGCATCGACCCCGCCCGCCGCGTCATGCAGGGGCGTGCCGGGCAGCGCGCCCAGATGGACCATGGCGATGACGGGCTTCCTGCCCGCACCGAAGACCTCTTCGAACCGTGACATTCTCATCCTCCCGAGATGGGGGAAGGCTAGACGGAAAGGGATTGGACCGGAAGGGGGAACATACTAGCATGTCAGTTGAAAACGGAGGCGGCGATGCAGGAAAAGCGGCATTGGGACAGGCTGGGGAACGGGGGGCTGGACTTTACCACGCTGGGCTTCGGGTCGGCGCCCATCGGGAACCTCTTCCGCGCGATTTCGGACGATGACGCCCATGCGGTGCTTGAGGCGGCCTGGGCGGGCGGCATCCGATATTTCGACACGGCACCGCTTTATGGGCTGGGCCTGTCGGAGACGCGGTTGAACCGGTTCCTGCGGGGGAAGCCGAGGGATGAATATGTGATCTCGTCCAAGATCGGGCGGCTGTTCAAGGCGACGACGCCGGACAGGCGGGACGGGTTCGGGAAATGGTTCGACGTGCCGTCGCGGAACGAAGTCTATGATTACGGCTATGACGCGGTGTTCCGGTCGGTGGAGTTTTCGTTGGAGAGGTTGGGCATCGACCGCATCGACATCCTCTATGCGCATGATCTGGATATCTTCAACCACGGCAGTCAGGCGGCGCTGGATGCGCGGTTGGCAGAGTTCATGGCGGGGGGCTATCGCGCGCTGGTGACGCTGCGCGACGAGGGGGTGATCCGGGCCTTCGGGGCGGGAGTGAATGAATGGGAGCCCTGCCGCTGGCTACTGGATCGGGGGGATTTCGACATCTTCCTGCTGGCGGGGGAATATTCGCTTTTGCGGACGGAGTCGCTGATGGGTTTCATGGACCCTGCCGCCGCGCGGGGTGTGGGGGTGGTGATTGGCGGTCCCTACAATTCCGGCATCCTTGCCACGGGGCCGCGACCAGGGGCGCAATACCGCTACAGCGACGCGCCGGATTGGGCGATGGAGAAGGCGGGGCGGTTGCAGGCGCTGTGCGCGGCGCATGGGGTGCGGCTGGTCGATGCGGCCTTCCAGTTCTGTACGCGGCATCCGGCGGTCGTATCGGTGATCCCCGGCGGGCAGACCTTGTTCGAGATGGAGAGCAACCTGCAGGCGGCGGCGGCAGAGATTCCGGCGGCGCTGTGGGAGGCGATGAAGGCCGAGGGGTTGATCCACCCCGACGCGCCGGTGTGAAGGGGGGACGGGGGGACGCCATGCAGATCGACGCGCATCAGCATTTCTGGCAGCCGGGACGGGGCGATTACGGCTGGATGCCGAAGGATGACCCGGTGCTGTCGCGCCCCTATTTCCCGGCCGAGCTGTGGCCGCAGATGCAGGCGGCGGGGGTGCAGGGGACGGTTCTGGTGCAGGCCGCGCCGACCGTGGCCGAGACGGAATACATGCTGGGCATCGCGGATGCGACGCCTTGGGTGCTGGGCGTGGTGGGATGGGTGGATTTCGAGAAACCGTCCGATCTGGCGGAGATGACGCGGCTGGCGGGGCATCCGAAGTTCAAGGGCGTCCGGCCCATGATTCAGGACCTGCCGGATGACAACTGGATGCTGCGCGAGGATGTGCAATGGGGGTTCCGCGCGATCTGCGATCTGGGGCTGCGCTTCGACGCGCTGGGGTTTCCCCGCCATCTGGGCAATTTCCTGACGATCCTGAAGCGCTATCCGACGATGCCCGTCGTGGTAGACCATTGCATGAAACCGCAGATCCGCGAGAAATCGGAGGCGCATTTCCGCTTCTGGGCCGATGGCATGAGCCGGATCGCGGATGAGACTGCGGCCGTGGTGAAGTTTTCCGCGCTGATCACGGAAGCCGATGCGGATTGGACGGTGGAGGATTTGAAACCTTACGTGGACCATGTGTTTTCCGCCTTTGGCGCGGAGCGGGTGATGTGGGGATCGGACTGGCCGGTCTGCCGGTTGCGCGGGGAATATGCGGATTGGCGGGCGGCGGCGCTGGAGTTGACTTCGGGCCTGTCCGAGGTGGACCGGGCGCTGGTCTTTGGCGGGACGGCGGCGGGGTTTTACGGATTGTGAAGCGGAGCGCCGCGCGAAGGGCGCGGCGCAAGCCTTTTGCCTCGCCTGCGCGCGTGCCGCGCTTCGGCTCAGAGGCGGGGGCGCTTCGCCCCCCGCACCCCCCGAGGGTATTTGGACCAAGCTGAAGGGGTGGGTCGGGAGGCGCGGAGGTCAGGCGCCGTAGAGGCTGCGGGCGATGAGACGGGTGGCGGTGGCGGCGTCCTGTTTCGCCATGGCGGCGGTGAGGGCGGGATCGTCCTTGAGGCTGGCGGCAACGGTGCGCAGGCGTTCGGTGAGGGCGAGATTGGCGCGGGATTCCTGCACGGGATCCATGCCGCCGTGATCGGGGAAGGTGTCGAAATAGATCACCCCGTCATAGCCGATGCGGTCCAGCGTCCAGAAGAGTTCGACGGTCTGGATCGGGTGTACGGTGCCTGCGATCAGCCCGTCGTCGCGTTTGGCGTATCCATCGTTCAGATGGACGCCCATGATGCGGCAGTGGCGGGCGGCGAGGGTGGCGGATCTGGCCGGCATCTCGCCCGCGAAGAGCATGTGGCAGAAATCGAGCGTGACGCCGAGGTTGGGGCGGTTCAGATCGCGGATGGCGTGCAGCGTGGTCGCCATGTCGGGCAGGAGGGACCAGGAGCGCGGTTCGTTCGGTTTGTATTCGATGGAGATGTCGAGCGCGGGGGCGTGGTCGCAGATTTCGGCGAGGGCCGAGAGGGTGTCGTCCCACATGCGGTTGTAGTCACCCTGGAAGCTGTAATCGAAGCCGTCCTGCCCCAGCCAGACCGTCATCACCGTGCCGCCCATTTCCGCCAGAGCGTCCAGCCCGCGCTTGGTGATGTCGATGGCGGCGCGGCGGACGGTTGGATCGGGATGGGTGAAGGCACCCAGCCTGAAGCCCGGATCGGTGTAGTAGCGCATGGCGAGGCCGTTGAGGGCCATGTTCGAATCTTGCAAGATTCTGGTCAGTTCCCTTGGGGAATGATGATCGAAATGGTCCGGAAAGTTCAGGTCTGCGGCGCTCAATCCGCCCACCTGCCCTGCCCTTTCGATCATCTCGGCGACGGTGTCGCCCTTCTGTTTGAAGGCATTCAGGCGCGTCGCGTAACGCGGGCGGTTGGGAAGGGTCATGGGTGCCTTTCAGGCCGGATCGAAGAGATCGGGCCGGTCGCGTTCCAGCGGTTCGAGATAGGTGATGAGTTGGCGCAGATGGGCGCGGATGGCGGCGCGGGCGGCCTCTGCGTCGCGCGCCTCGAGCGCGGCGAGGATGGTGCGGTGTTCCTCCAGCGTCGCCTCGACCCGCCCGGGGACAGGCAGGATCAGTTGGCGCGCGCGGTTCACATGGAGCCATGCGGTTTCGCTGACCTGCGCCAGCCTGCGAAAGCCGGTGAAGGAGAGGAGCAGTTCATGCATCGCCGCGTCGGTCTGGTAGAAGCCCGGTATGTCGCCATCGGCGATGAGCGCGGCCTGCACGGTCAGGTTGCGGCGCAGCTGGGTGAGTTGCTCTTCGGTGATCGTCCGGGCCACGCGTTCGATGGCGGCGACCTCGATCGCCTCGCGCAGGAAGGCGCCTTCGCGGATCTCCTCCATCGAGAAGCGGGCGACGAAGGTGCCGGCCTGCGGGATCACATCGACGAGCCCCTCGGCCGCGAGGCGGGCCACGGCATCGGCGACGGGGCTGCGCGAGACGCCGAGGGCTTCGCAGATCTCGGGCTTGCGGAGGATTTCGCCGGGGCGATAGGCGAGCGAGAGGATCGCCTCACGCAGGGTTTGATAGACGCGCTGGCCGAGCGACCCGGTGAACCGGTCAAGCGGCAGAAGGCGCGCTTCGGTTGGCACTTGTGGAGCGGGCGCGGGCGGCTGTAACATGCTAACATGTTAGGCATGTGCGGCCCTCTGTCAAGGAAGGGCTGAAGGGGGAGCGATGGCGGTAGCGGACGGCGTGATCCGGTTGCACGGGGCGGATAATGTGGTGATTGCGCTGGCCGATCTGGGCAAGGGTGCGGCGGTGGAGGGGGTGACCTTGCCGGGGCCGGTGCCGCGCGGGCACAAGATCGCGGCGCGCGGGATCGCGCGGGGCGAGAATGTACTGCGCTATGGGCAGATCATCGGGCAGGCGGTGGAGGATATCCCGGCCGGGGCGCATGTGCATACGCATAATCTGGGGATGGCGCCGCATGGGGATGACTATGCCATCGGGGCGGAGTGCCGCCCCCTGCCCCCGCTGCCGCCCCGGGATTTCATGGGCTATCACCGCGCCGACGGGCAGGTGGGCACGCGGAATTACATCGGCATCCTGACGAGCGTGAACTGTTCGGGGTCGGTCGCGCGCTTCATCGCCGAGGCGGCGGAGAAGGACCCGGTGCTGAATGCGATGCCGAATGTCGATGGCATCGTGCCGATCGTCCATCAGACGGGCTGCGGCATGTCCGGGGTGAATGAGGGATACCAGACGCTGATGCGGACGCTGAAGGGCTATGCGCGGAACGCGAATTTCGGCGGCATCCTGCTGGTGGGGCTGGGATGCGAGGTGATGCAGGTGCCCGATCTGGTGGGTCAGGGGCGGCTGCGGCCGGACGGGAATTTCCGCTACATGACCATTCAGGGCACGGGCGGGACGCGGGCGACGATTGTCAAGTCGCTGGAAATCCTGCGGGAAATGGCGGAAGTGGCGTCGCGCGTGGAACGGCGGCCTGCGCCTGTGTCCAAGCTGATCGTGGGGCTGCAATGCGGGGGGTCGGATGGCTATTCCGGGATCACGGCGAACCCGGCCTTGGGCCATGCGAGCGATCTGCTGGTGCGGATGGGGGGGACGACGATCCTGTCTGAGACGCCTGAAATCTATGGGGCGGAGCATCTTCTGACCCGACGCGCGGTGCGGCCAGAGGTGGGGGAGCGGTTGCTCGAACGCATCCGCTGGTGGGAGGAGTATACCGCGAAGAATGACGGCGAGATGGACAACAACCCCAGCCCCGGCAACAAGAAGGGCGGGTTGACGACGATCCTTGAGAAATCGCTCGGCGCGGTGGCGAAGGGGGGCACGGCACCCTTGGCGGGAGTCTACAAATTCGCAGAACCCATTGATAAAAATGGATTTGTCTATATGGACAGCCCCGGATATGACCCCTGTTCCGTGACCGGGCAGATCGCTTCGGGGGCGACGCTGATCGTCTTCACCACGGGGCGGGGGTCGGTGTCGGGATACAAGCCTTCCCCTTGCATCAAGCTGGCCACCAACAGCGAGATGTATGCAAGGATGACCGAGGACATGGATATCAACTGCGGCGACATCCTGACCGAAGGCATCAGCATCGAGACCAAGGGGGAAGAGATCCTCGAGCGGATCATCGCGGTTGCCTCGGGGCGGAAGACCCTGTCGGAGGAACTGGGTTTCGGCGGGGCGGAATTCGTGCCCTGGCAGATCGGCGCGGTGATGTAGCGGTCCAGACGGCAGCCAGTGACCGTGATCGCCACGGCCTTCACCCTGCATTAAGGTTAACGCCGCGCCGCGAAGGACGGTGGTCCAGCGGAGCGCGCCCCCCTATCGGGGAGCGCGCAAGCCTCTTGGGTCGCGTGCCGCGCGGGGCGCGCGTCCCGCTCCGCGTCATTGGGCGTGCCGCCCCCTCTGTCCGCTGGCGCGGCCATTCACCCCCTGCGGGTATTTCGGCCAAGATGAAGGGGAAAAGGCCATGGTCTTCATCTTGGCCCAAATACCCAAATGCGACGGTGCGGCGAGGTGCGCGGTCAGGCGAGAAGCGCCGTGATCTCAGCCACCGCCTTATCCACCAGATCGGGGCGGGCGCGGGATTCGACGTTCAGCCGCAGAAGCGGTTCGGTGTTGGAGCCGCGCAGGTTCATCCGCCATGTGCCGAAATCGAGCGAGAGACCATCGGTATCGTCGCGGCTTTCGGCGCGGGGGGCGTAGCGGGATTCGACCAGCGCGATGGCAGCCTTCACATCGGGGACGCGGAAGTTGATCTCGCCCGAGGAGGGGAAGGCAGCGCGGCGGTCGGCCAGCAGGCCGGCCAGCGACTGTCCGGTGCGGCCCATCACTTCGGCCACGAGGAGCCAGGGGATCATGCCGCTGTCGCAGGCGAAGAAATCGCGGAAATAGTGATGCGCCGACATTTCGCCGCCATAGACGGCGTCATGGTCGCGGAGCGCCTGTTTCAGGAAGGCATGTCCCGTGCGGGCCATGATGGCGCGGCCCCCTGCCCGGGCGACGGCGGCGCGGGTGGCGAGGATCACGCGCGGATCGTGGACGATGGCGGCGCCGGGTTCCTTGGCGCAGAAGACCTCGGCCAGAAGGCCCACCACATATTCGCCCGGCACGAAGCCGCCTTCGTGATCGAAGAAGAAGCAGCGGTCGAAATCGCCATCGAAGGCAACGCCGAGATCGGCCCCGGCGGCGATCACGGCCTGGGCGGTGACCGGCTGGTTTTCCGGCAGGAGCGGGTTCGGGATGCCGTTCGGGAAGCTGCCATCTGGGGTGTGGTGCAGGCGGGTGAACCGCAGCGGCGCGCCGCGCCGGGCGAGGGCATCGGCGATGGCATCGAAAGTGGGGCCTGCCGCGCCATTGCCCGCATTGACAAGGATGTGGAGCGGGCGCAGCGCGGCGGTGTCGACGAAGGAGAGCACGCGTTCGACATAGGCCGCGCGGGTGGCCGAGGCATCGGTCAGGCGGCCACCCGGCCGGTCGGGGGCGAAATCCTGCGACTCCGCCAGCGCGCGGATGGCGGCAAGGCCGGTGGCCGCATCGAGCGGGGCGGATCCCGCGCGGACCATCTTCATGCCGTTGTAATCCATCGGATTATGCGAGGCGGTAACGCAGATGCCGCCATCCGCGCCCAGATGCCCGGTGGCGAAATAGACCTCTTCGGTGCCGCAGAGCCCGAGGTCAAGCACCTCTGCCCCGGCGGCCATCAGGCCGCGCGCCACCGCTTCGGCCAGCGCTTGCGAGGAGGCGCGGATGTCGCGTCCCAGCACAACGCGGGTGGTGCCCAGAACCTCGGCGAAGGCGCGGCCGATGCGGGCGGCGATGTCTTCGTCGAGATCATGGCCAAGGCGGCCACGCACATCATAGGCCTTGAAGCAGGTGAGGCTGTCGGCAGGCATGGGAAGCTCCGGTTCGGGTGGGATCTGGTTAGCAGGCGGCAGGGGGCGGGAAAAGGGTGTGCCGCGCGGATAAAAGCCTAGCAAAAGAATCAGGTTTACATTTCCGACTGTTTTGATAGGTTACTTGCATCTCCCAGCCAGCCCCTGCGGTAAGCCCGGCCCCCCTGCCCCCCTTGTCCCAGAGAAAGTTGGCGAGATGATCCGATTCCCACGCCCTTCGCAGCGCCCCCGGGCTGCAGAGCCCGCCCTCGCACCGCACCCCGACATGGCCGATCTGCTGCGTCAGGCGCTGACGGGCTGGATGCCCGGCAGTGCCGCATCGGGGCTGGAGGCCCTGTTTGACCGGATGGAGGCGGGCCGATGAACATGCGCCCCGAACCGATGCGCCCCGATCCCGTGCGCCTGCAGGACGCGCCGTCCCGCCCGGTGGTGAGCCTGCCGCAGGACGCGGCCCCGATGCATGATGCCCGCGTCCTGACGCGGGGCGGCGTGCAGGCCCGCATTCTGCTGGATGGGCAGGTCTATGCGCTGCGCATTACCCGCGCGGGCAAGCTGATCCTGACGAAATAGGCCCGCGCGTCAGGGTGAAGTGACAGGGCGCGCGGGGCGGTGTAAGGCTCCGGCATGACCGATGCGCGCCCTGTTTCCGGCCTGATGCACCGCCGTCTTCGGCGGTGCTGTCGGGCGTGCTGGCGCTGGGCTGGGTGCTTGGGCCGATCTGGGTGCCGATGCTGTGGCTGCGGCGCCTGCGGGGCAAGGAAGAGGCGGGCCGCTGGCGCGAGAAGCTGGGGCGGATCCCCCTGCCCCGCCCGGAGGGGCCGGTGATCTGGGTTCATGCCGTCAGCGTGGGGGAAAGCCTGTCGGTGCTGCCCCTGCTGCAGGCCTTGACGGCGCGGGCCGATCTGCATGTGCTTTTGACCTGCACCACGGTGACAGCGATGGATCTGATGCGGGGGCGCGTGCCGGAGCGGGTGATCCTGCAGTATCTGCCGGTCGATCTGCCCGGGCCGGTGGCGCGGTTCCTGTCGCATTGGCGGCCGGATGTGGCGGTGATGGTGGAAAGCGAGTTCTGGCCAAGGCTGATCCATGCCACCCATAGCCGGGGCATTCCGCTGATTCTGGCGAATGCGCGGATTTCGGACCGGTCGGCCGGGCGCTGGGCGCGGATGCGGGGGCTGGCGGGGGCGATTCTGGGCCGGTTCAACGCACTGGTGGCCACGGATGCGGCCATGGCCGCGCGGCTGGTGGCGCTGGGGGCCGATCCGGCGCGGGTGCGGGTGACGGGCACGCTGAAGCGCGGGGCGGCGCGGCTGCCGGTGGATGCGGCGGAGCTGGCGCGGCTGCGGGCGGCGCTGGCGGGGCGGCAGGTCTGGCTTGCGGGCTCGACCCATCCCGGCGAGGAAGCGGCGGTGCTGGAGGCGCATCGCGCGCTGTCTGCGCGGCTGCCCGAGGCCATACTGATCCTCGCCCCCCGCCATCCGGTGCGGGGCGACGAGGTGGCGGGGCTGGTGACGGCGGCCGGGCTGACGCAAAGCCGCCGCAGCCGGGGGGAGGCCCCGGCGGGCCAGGTCTATCTGGCCGATACGCTGGGCGAGATGGGATTGTGGTTCGATCTGTGCCCCGTTTCCTTCATCGGCGGGTCACTGGTGGCAGGGATCGGCGGGCATAATGCCTATGAGCCCGCGCTGCATGGCTCGGCCATCCTGCATGGGCCGCATGTGGGCAATTTCGCCGATCTTTACGCCCGGCTGGACGGGGCCGGGGCGGCGCGGGTGGTGGCTGACGCGGCGACGCTGGCGCGCGCGGTGGCGGCGCTGGAGGGCGATCCCGCGGCGCGGGCGGCCCTGACCGATGCCGCGCGGGCCGTTCTGGCGGCAGAGGCGGACGGGGTGTCCGAGACGGTGTCGATGATCCTTGGGCTTCTGCCCGAAATCGGGGCGGCTACCAGGTCTTGTTGACCATCTTCCAGCGGCGATGAGTCCAGAGCCATTGGTCCATATGGGCGCGGACCTGCGCCTCGAGGCTGTTGTTCAGGGCCTGTGTCATGGTTTCGGGATCGCCGGGCGGGATCGGGGCCTCGATCAGCAGATCGAAGCCGCCATCGGCGCGGCGCAGGCCATAGGTCGGGATCACCAGCGCATCATGGCGCAGCGCCATTTCCACGGGCGAAAGCGCGGTCAGCGCGGGCTTGCCAAAGAAGGAGAGCATCGCGCCATCCCCCATCGACTGATCCAGCACCACGCCCAGCATGCCGCCCCCCTTGAGGAAGCGCAGCATCTCGGCCAGGCCCTTGCGGCCGCGGGGAAAGAGCGGCGTGCCGATGCGCGAGATGGCGGCGACGTAATGTTCGTTGAAGAAGGCATTGTCCATCGGGCGGTAGAGGCCGCCCACGCGGTAGCCGCGGGCGATCAGGCCGCCGCGGATGGCATCGTAATTGCCCAGATGCCCGGTGACGAGAAGGACGGGGCGGCCCGTGCGATGCGCCTCTTCCAGCGCGGGGACGCCCGCGCCCTGCAGCGGTTCCTGCGCCACGCGGGCCACGAAATCCGACGCGGAATAGAGTTCGGCCAGCGTGCGGCCCATGCTGCGCGGCACCTCCATCTCCATCCGGCGGAGTTCGGTTTCGGGCAGATCGGGGCAGACGAGGGCAAGGTTTTCGCGGATGCGCGCGCGATAGCCGCCAAGGGGGGCGACGATGCGCGTCATCAACGCGGCGGCGAGGGCGCGGCGGGTGTCGAAGGGCAGGCGCAGCAGCAGCCAGATCGCCCCGCGGATGAGGCGATCAGCCAGCCAATGGCCGGCGCGGGTGGATCTGGGTTCGGGACCGGACATCATTCTCCTGCCTGGGTCGGGGCAGCCCGCGACCCTGCGCCCCGGATATAGACGCGCGCGGGGGGGGCCACAAGCTTGGCCCGGGACGGGCGGCAGCTGGGAGGCGGGAGCGTTGACAGGCGGGGCGGCGCGGGGTCTATGGGGCGCAAGGCAGCGGGATGGGCGCATGGCGGGCGGCGCAGAGCTTTATGTCACCAACCTGAACCCCCGGTTCACCGGGGTTTCGGCCACCGCGGCGGCGGTGCTGGCCTGTCAGGCGCGGCAGATGCAGGCGGTGCTGGTGGGCCATCCCCTGCCCGGCTGCCCCGCGCCGGTGACGCGGCGGCAGGCGCTGAGACTGGCGCAGGTGGTGCCGGCGGGGCGGGCCTTTTCGATCTGGCATGTGCGGCGCAACCCCGAGATGCAGCTTGCGCTTTTCGCGCGGGATGTGCTGCGACTGCCGGTGCGGATCGTGTTCACCAGCGCGGCGCAGCGGCGGCATTCGGCATGGCCGCGCTGGCTGATTTCCCGGATGGATGCGGTGATCGCGACGACCGAGGCCGCGGCGGGGTTCGTGCCGGGCTGCCGGGCGGTGGTGCCGCATGGGGTGGATACCGCCCGCTTTGCGCCGGTGGCGGACAGGGCGGCGGCCTGGCGGGCGACGGGGTTTCCGGGGGACTACGGCATCCTGACCGTGGGGCGGATCCGGCCCGAAAAGGGGACGGATCTTTTCGTGCGGGCGATGATCCGGGCGCTGCCGGCCCTGCCCGGCGCCGTGGCCGTGGCGGTGGGAATGGCCAAGGGCGGGGATGAGGCGTTTCTTGAGGGGCTGAAGGCCGAGGTGGCGGCGGCGGGGCTTGGGGGCCGGATCCTTTTTCCCGGCGAGGTGGCGGCCGAGCGGATGCCCGCGCTGATGCAGGGGGCGGGGCTTCTGATGGCGCTGCCAAGATACGAGGGCTATGGCGTGACCCCGATCGAGGCGATGGCCTGCGGCGTGCCGATCATCGCCACGCGGACAGGGCATTTTCGGGAATTCGCGGGGCGCGCGGGGGGCAACGATCAGGCTGGCGCGGTGGTGGCGCTGGAGGATTGGGAAGGGGCGGCGGAGGCCGCGGTGGCGCTGCTGTCGGACGGCCCGCGCCATGCCGCATGGGCGGCGGCGGCGCGCGACCGTGCCGTGCGGCTGTTCGGGGTGGAGCGGGAGGCGGAAGGGATCCGGGCCGTCTATGAGGAACTCTGGGCGGGCCGGTGACCCCGTCCCGGGCCTGACCCGGGACCTCGTGCAGGGAAATCGCGCGGGGTGAGGTCTGACGTGAGCTGTGCGCGGTGGCGCGCACACCCCATGACTGGTCAGCCCTTGGCCCCCTGACCGCGGGAATAGATATCCTCGTAGCGGATGATGTCATCCTCGCCCAGATAGGCGCCGGTCTGCACCTCGATCAGGACCATGGGCACCTTGCCGGGGTTTTCCATCCGGTGCTTCGCGCCAAGCGGGATGTAGACGGACTGGTTTTCCGTCACCAGATGCACGCTGTCATCCACGGTGACGCGGGCGGTGCCATTGACGACGATCCAGTGTTCGGACCGGTGCATGTGCGATTGCAGCGACAGCGCCGCGCCGGGTTTGACGACGATGCGCTTGACCTGAAAGCGGTCCGACAGGGCCAGGGTTTCGAACCAGCCCCAGGGGCGGTGATCGCGGGGGAAGGCCTCGGCCTGTTTGGCGCCCTTGGCCTGCAGCACCTCGACCGCGCGTTTCACATCCTGCGCGCGGGAGCGGTCGGCCACCAGAACCGCGTCGCCGGTGGCGATGGCGATGATGTCCTTCAGCCCGATCCCCACGAGTTCGACATCGCCATCCTCGGCCCGCAGAAGGGTGTTGTCGCAGTCGATCGCCACAGCATTGCCGCCCAGCGCATTGCCGCGCGCGTCAGCGGCCATTTCCGTGGCCACGGCATCCCAGCCGCCCAGATCGGACCAGCCCGCGCCGAAGGGCACGGCCACCAGATTGCCCGCGCGTTCCATCACCGCATAGTCGATCGAGATCGCCTCGGCCCCTTTCCAGGCGGCTTCGTCAAGGCGCAGGAAGCCCAGATCGGGGCGCGCGGCCTCCATGGCCGCACGGACCGGGGGCAGAAGGCCGGGCGCATGAGTGGCGAAGGCGTCGATCATGGTGCCGGCGGTGAAAAGGAAGATGCCCGCGTTCCACAGGAAATTGCCGGAGGCGAGCATCGCCTCGGCCGCGTCGCGCTTGGGCTTTTCGACGAAGCGGGCCAGATCGACCGGCACGCCATCGGCGGCGGGGCCGGTCAGTTCCAGCCAGCCATAGCCGGTTTCGGCCCGGGTGGGGCGGATGCCGAAGGTGACGATGCGCCCGGCGCGGGCCGCGGCTTCGCCCGCGCGGACGGCGGTGCGGAAGGCCGCGGCATCGGGGACGACGTGATCGGAGGGGGCGACCAGCATCAGCGCCGAGGGGTCGGTCCGGGCGAGATGCAGCGCGGCGGCCAGCACCGCAGGGGCGGTGTTGCGGCCTTCGGGTTCGATCAGCACGGTGCCGGGATCGACGCCCGCGGCCTGCAGCTGTTCGGTCACGATGAAGCGGTAATCGGAGCCGGTGATCACAAGCGGCGCGGCGAAGCCCTCGCCCGCAAGGCGGCGGGCAGAGGCCTGGAACAGGCTTTCCTCGCCGATCAGGCGGGTGAACTGCTTGGGAAAGCTTTTACGCGACAGCGGCCAGAGCCGGGTTCCCGAACCCCCGCACAACAGCACCGGATGGATCATCTGGCCCTACCCTTTTGAAAGGCAAAAAGTATCGCTGCATCGTTGCCGGAGTTTGGCGGCCGGGGCAACCCCGCCGCAGGACGCGCGCGACACGCGACCAAAGTCGCCTTGCGGGGGGAACCGCGAGCGATATGTTCTTACAGATATATCCTGTCTGCCAGACAGGGCGTTTGTCCGGGATCAAGGCGGGCTTTGGCCGGGTGGTGGAAGAATCGTCTGAACGCGGGTCCGTTCACAGCCCGTATGGGGAGAGAGGCCATGCAGATTTCGGCCAGCCGGCATATCGAGCGGATCGAAAGCGCCCTTCGGGGCGGGCTGGCGGCGCGGTCGCCGGTGGCGGCCTCTTGGGCGCGGTCGGCCAGGCTGCACCGGCTGGACCCTGCATCGCGCAGGGCCGAGGGGCGGCTTGCGGCGGGGGAACTGGCGCTGGCGCGCGACAGGCTGGGCGCGCTTCTGCCGCTGGCGGCGCCGCATCTGGACCGGCTTTTCCTGACGGTGAGCGGCCTGGGTGCCTGCATCGTGCTGGCCGATGCCGAGGGGATCGCGCTGGAGCGGCGCGGCCATGCGGGGGATGACGGGGCCTTCGAGGCGGCGGGGCTGTGGACGGGAACGCTGTGGTCCGAGGCGCAGGCCGGCACGAATGGCATCGGCACCTGTCTGGCCGAAGGGCGGGCGGTGA
Source organism: Paracoccaceae bacterium (assembly GCA_041397045.1). Classification (GTDB taxonomy): domain Bacteria; phylum Pseudomonadota; class Alphaproteobacteria; order Rhodobacterales; family Rhodobacteraceae; genus Paragemmobacter. Next base: position 68,021 of record JAWKXK010000007.1, on the reverse strand, counting down.
CGATCCACCGCGATCAGCATTTTCTGGCGCGCAATATCGGGCTGAGCTGTTCCTCGGCCCCGGTGCATGGGCCGGGGGGGCAGATGGTGGCGGTGATCGACATATCGACCGCGCGGATGGACCTGCCCGAGGCGATCAGCGGGCTGATCGGCGCAACCGTGACCGAGGCCGCGCGGCGGCTGGAGGTGGATCTCTTCGCCGCAGAGTTCCCGCGCGCGCGGCTGGTGCTGCTGCCGGGAACGGACCGGGCGAGCGGGGCGCTGCTGGCGGTGGATGCGGATGATCTGGTGATCGGGGCCACGCGGGCGGCGCGGGTGCAGTTGAACCTGACGGGCGATCTGGCGGCGCGGCCGCGCCCTGTGGCGGATGTGCTGGGCCTTGAGGCGCAAGACGGGTTCGATGCGGCGGAACGTGCGGTTCTGACGCGGGCGCTGGCCCGGTCGGGGGGGAATGTCTCGGCGGCGGCACGGGCGCTGGGGCTGAGCCGGGCGACCCTGCATCGCAAGCTGGAGCGCAGCACAGGGGGGCGGGCAGGCTAGGCCGGAACGCCGAAGGGATCAGGCACGGGCCGGAGGGTTTCCCGTCCCCCGGCCCGGCCTGACCCGCGTCCTAGCCTGTCTGCGCCATGCGACAGGTTCCGACGCGGTCGAGGGCGGGGTCGCGGGCGGTGGTGGAGATATCCAGAAGCCCGAGAACGGAGTGGAAGAGGTTGTCCTGGCTGGCCGGTTCCTGCGCGCGGGTGCGCAGGCAATCCATGTCGAGCGCCAGCGCATCGCGGAACCCCTCGCCCAGCCACAGCACCATCGGCACGCGGGTCTGGGTTTCAGGTGCCATGAACAGCGGCGCGGCATGCAGGTAAAGCCCGCCCTCACCCAGCGATTCCCCATGATCGGAGAGGTAGAGCATCGCGGTCAGGGCCTTGTCGCTGCTGGCCAGCATGTCGATCGTGCGTGACAGGACGTAATCGGTTTCCAGCATGCCGTTGTCATAGGCGTTGACGATTTCGGGAACGGTGCAATCGGCGAATTCGACGCTTTGGCAATCGGGGGTGAACTGCGCCCTTTCGCGGGGATAGCGCAGATAATAGGCGGGGCCGTGATTGCCGATCATGTGCAGGACGAGGACGGTGTTCTGCGTGATGTCCGACAGCGTGCGTTCGATGAGGGGCAGGAAGATTTCATCGGTGCATTCCACGGCGCAGGCGGCGGGGTCGAGGGTGGCATCCACCCTGTCCCATCCGGTGCGGACGGCGATCTGCTGGTCGCCTGTGTTGTTGTCGACCCAACGGGTGGCAAAGCCCGCGCGGGCCAGCACATCAAGCAGGTTTTCCTGCGACAGGAAGCCGTCGCGGGAATAGTCGGCCTGCGCCAGCGGCGAGAACATGCAGGGCAGCGAGACGGCGGTGGAAGTGCCGCAGGAGGAGACATCGGGGAAGTTGATCACCTCGCGTTCGGCAAGGCCCGGCGTTGTCTGCCGCTCATAGCCGTTCAGCCCGAAATTCTGCGCCCGAGCGGTTTCACCGGCAAAGAGGACAAGCAGGACAGGTTTTTGCGCCGCGGCAAGCAGGGGGCCGGGGCGGGCATCGGTGGCGATGGGGCGGAGTTCGACCCGGCCGGATTTCCATTGCTGCTTGCCATAGCGGGCAACCGCGCCGATGGTCGCGCCCGGCTGATAGGCGGCTAGAAGTTCCTTCCTTTCGCGAAGAACGGCGGAGAAGGTCTTGAAATCGGAAAACAATCCGCCCACCAGAACGGCAAGGCAGAGGGTCACGCCAAGCGGCCAGCGCCACAGGTGATGCCAGCGGCCCACCCGCGTGACGCGCGGCCAGAAGACCAGTGCCGCGGGCAGGACCCCGGTCAGGACGATGGCGCGCAGCGCGCCCGGCGTGACGAGGTGGCGCGATTCGGTGACGGTGGTTTCAAAGATGTTGCGCACCATCTCGCGGTCGATGACGATGCCCATGGTCTGTTCGAAATGGTTCGCGCTGGCCGAGATCACGATCAGCAGGGCCGCGACGGGGCGCTGCAGGCGTCCAGGGCCGAAGAATTCCAGCGTGAGCATGGTGAGCGCGAGGATCGAAAGGGTGAAGAGCGCGTATTGCAGCGGGCTGTCGCCGAAGATTTCGCCCATGTGCCGCCAGAAGCCCGCATTCAGCAGCGCAAGGATATAGACTGAGACGATCAGGTTCAGCGCGGTATGGCCGATGACGGGGCGGGGCAGCGGGCGGGCCATCAATCCCGACAGCAGGCTGTTCAGGCGAGAGGCATGGGAAACGCCCGGGAGGGGGGCGCGGTTGTCGCTGGGGTGGTCGGTCATGGGGCCTTGCTGCCTTGCGGTTGGGTCATCTTGCGCGCCCTTTCGCAGCCGAAGCTTGCAGCAAGCTTACGCAATGCCCCCTCGCGCGGCGGGGCGGGCTGCGCTAGAACGGGGCATGCGGCTTTTGCTGGTGGAAGATACCGAAGATCTTGCGCAGACCGTCCTGCGGTTCCTGCGGGACGAGGGGCATGCCGTGGACCATGCGCCCGATGCCGAAACCGCCGAGGCGGCGCTGGCGGTGGCGGATTATGCATGCGTGATCCTTGATCTGGGCCTGCCCGACCGGCCGGGGATCGAGGTGCTGAAGGCGCTGCGCCGTGCCGGGGACCGGACGCCGGTGCTGATCGCCACCGCGCGCGACCAGATCAGCGACCGGATCGCCGGGCTGGATGCGGGGGCGGATGATTATGTGGTGAAGCCCTTTGATCTGCGCGAATTGTCGGCCCGCATCCGCGCCCATGCCCGGCGCGGGCAGGGTCTGCCGGAAACGCGGATCGGGCTGGCGGGGCTGGAGGTGGACCGGGCCGCCGCGCGGCTGTGGCGCGACGGGGCGGAGATCCGCCTGACATCGCGCGAATGGGCGCTGTTCGATGCGCTGCTGGGCGCGCGGGGCCGGGTGCTGAGCAAGGCCGCGCTGGAAGAGGTGCTGGGCAGTTTCGACGCCATCACCGAGGGGAACGCGGTCGAGGTCTATGTCTCGCGTCTGCGGGGCAAGCTTGGCGCGGGCGTGATCGAGACGCGGCGCGGCATGGGATATGTGCTGCCATGACCGGCCGGCCCGCCCCCTCGGCTGCGCCGCCATCTGCACGCGCGGCTGCACCGGAAGCGGCCCCCGCGCAGGCATGGTCGCTGCGGCGGCGGCTGACGCGGCGGGTGCTGGCGCTGGTGGCGGGGGCGTGGCTGGCCACGATCCTGCTCTCGGCGGTGGTGCTGGACCACGAGATGACCGAGATGTTCGATGGCGAGTTGCAGGCGCTGGTCGAGACGACGGTGCTGTATCTGGACACCGCGCAGGCGGGAAACATCCCGCGCACGCTGGGCGTGCAGACCAGCGACAGCGAGCGCGTGCTGCGCATCCTGTCGGCCGATCGCCCCCCTGCCCCGGCGCCTTGGCCCGCGCTGGAGACGGACGGGTTTCACGATCTGCCCGGCTGGCGCGTCTTGCGGCGCAGCGCCGAGGGGGTGGTGATCGAGGCGGCCCATGCCACCCACCTGCGGCGCGAGGAAATGCTTGAGGCGGCGTCGGCCTTTCTTGTGCTGGCGCTGCCCCTGATCGCGCTGCTGGTCTGGAGCCTGCGGCGGATCGTGGCCGAGGCGACGGCACCGGTGGCGCGTCTGGCGGGGGCGGTGTCGGGGCGCAGCACGGATGACCTGTCGCCGGTGGGGGCCGAAGGGTTACCGCGGGGATTGCGGCCACTGGCGGTGGCCTTTGATCACTATCTGGGCCGGATCGAGGCGCTGCGCCAGTCGGAGAAGGATTTCATCGCCAATGCCGCGCATGAATTGCGCACGCCGCTGGCCGCGCTGCGCGGGCGGTTGGAGATGTCCTCTGATCCCGATGCGGTGGCGGCGGTGGAGGCCGTGGACGGGCTGAGCCGACGGGTGGAGCGCCTGCTGCAACTGGCGCGGCTGGAGGCGGGGCTGGGACTTGGCCGGGGGCCCTGCGATCTGCGGCGGGTGCTGGGGCTGGTGGTGGCGGATCTGCAGGCGGGCGGGGGGCATCCGATCCGGCTGGATGACGGGGATCTGGAACGGCTGATGGTGGCGGCGGATGCCGATGCGGTGGCGATCCTGTTGCGCAACCTGATCGGGAACGCGCAGCAGCACGGAACCGGGCCTGTCGATCTGCGGTTGCGGGGCGACGGGCGGCTGGGGATCGGCAATCCCGCCGCCGTGACGGACCTGCCCGAGGGGCGCTTTGCGCGGGGGGCGGGATCGGCGGGGCTGGGTCTTGGCCTTTCCATCGCCGAGGCGCTGGTGCGCAGCATGGGCGTGCGCATGGCGCGCCGGGCCGGGAACGGGCGGGTGCAGATCGACCTCGACTTCCCGCTTCTGCCGGACGCGGCGGCCTGATCCGGCGGCCAGAGCCGACGGTCCGACGCATCGCTGGCGCGGGGGCGGTGCGGGGTTTTGGAAAAGCTTCATCAAACTGCAGCAGCGCTGTCACGAACCCTGCCTAGGGAGGGGGCAGTCAATTCCGAAGGGGGTTCGGATGCTGCTCGATGTCAGGAATGTCTCGCGTCTGTTCGGCACCAAGGCCGCGGTGGACAGAATCAGCTTTTCGGTGGAGCGGACGGGCTTTGTCGGCGTGATCGGGCGATCGGGCGCGGGAAAATCCACCTTCCTGCGCATGATGAACCGGCTGACCGATGCCAGCGCGGGCGAGATCCGCTTTGAGGGGCGGGATATCCTTGCCCTGCGCGGGGCGGAGATACAGGCCTGGCAGAGCCAATGCGCGATGATCTTTCAGCAGTTCAATCTGGTGCCGCGGATGGATGTCGTCTCGAACGTCCTGCACGGGCGGCTGGCGCATCGGGCGACCCTGCCTTCGATCTTTGGCTTCTGGCCGGATGACGACGTGCTGAAGGCGCTGGCGATCCTTGACCGGCTGGGCATCGCGGAACAGGCCGCCAAGCGGGCCGAGTCGCTTTCGGGCGGGCAGCAGCAGCGCGTGGCCATTGCGCGGGCGCTGATGCAGGATCCGAAGGTGATCCTGGCCGACGAGCCCATCGCGAGCCTTGATCCGATGAACGCGCAGGTGGTGATGGATACGCTGCGGCGGATCCATGACGAGGACAACCGTCTGGTGATCGCCAACCTGCACACGCTGGATACCGCGCGGCGCTATTGCGACCGGGTGATCGGGATGCGCGACGGGCGCATCGTCTTTGACGGCACGCCGGACCAGCTGACCACGGGCGTGGCGCGCGACATTTACGGGGCGGATGCGTCCTTTTCCGAACATGCGACCTCGACCTCGATCAGGTGCTGGGAGACGCAAGGGCGACGATGCCTATGCCCGCGAACTGCTTGCCTGACCGACCTTTCCCCGGCCCCGGAAGGCGGGGCCTTTTCCAAGATGGAGACGAAGATGAAGAAGCTGCTTGCCCTTCTTGTGGCCACCTCTGCCCTTTCGGGTGCTGCCGGCGCGCAGGACATCAAGGAATTCAACATCGGCATTCTCGGCGGCGAGAATGCGCAGGACCGCATGACCGGCCATGAATGCTTTCGTGTGAAGGTGGAAGAGGCGCTTGGCGTGCCGGTGAAGCTGTTCACCCCGGCCGATTACGATGGCGTGATCCAGGGCCTGCTGGGCGGGACGCTGGACTTTGGCTGGCTGGGGGCTTCGGCCTATGCCAAGACCTATCTGACAGATCCCGAAGCTGTCGAGGTGCGGCTGACCAAGCAAAATGTGGACGGCACCACCGGCTATTATGCCTTTGGGTTTGCCCGGGCGGACAGCGGCATCACCTCGATGGAAGAGGCGAAGGGCAAGACCTTTGCCTTTGCCGATCCGAACTCCACCTCGGGCTATCTGGTTCCGGCGGCGGAACTGCAGGGGATGCTGGGCGATCTGAACCAGTATTTCGCCGAGGTGAAATTCTCGGGCGGGCATGAACAATCCATCGTGGGTGTCGCCAATGGCGATTTCGACGCAGGGGTGAGCTGGGCCGACGGGCTGGGCAACTGGGAGGATGGTTTCAACTCGGGCGCGTTCCGCAAGGCTTCGGATGCGGGGCTGGTGGACATGAACGATCTGGTGCAGATCTGGCAATCGGCGCTGATCCCGGAAGGCCCGGTCGTGCTGCGCAAGGCGCTGCCGGAGGCGGTGAAGGACAAGGTCACCCAGATTGTCGCCGACCTGCACGAAACCGACAAGGACTGCGCCTATAACGTGGCGGCCGGCGAGGCGCTGGATTTCGTGCCGGTGCGGCATGAGGATTATCTGGGCATCATCGAGGCGCGCAAACTGCAGGACGCGTCGAACTGATCTGCCAGCATTTCGGGCCGGACCCTTTGCCGGGGTCCGGCCTTTCCTTTTGGGGGAACCATGGTCGACATCGCCTTCGGACCCGAACCGGGCAAGCGCCCCGACGCCACAGCGCCCGCCGCCGCCTATCTGGCCGCTGCGCGCAGGAAGCGGCTTTATGGCGGGCTTCTGTTCATTTTCTTTGTAGCCATCATGGCCTCGGGATTTCTTGTCGCACAGGAGCGCAATGCGGGGGATTTCCTGGAAGGGCTGCACCGGTTGGACGATTTCCCGGCCGAGGTTCTGTCGGAGGCCTGGGAAAAGCGCGCCAATCTGCCGGGGTTGATGTGGGCCAATTTCGGCTCGTTGGTCGAGACGATCAACATCGCCGCCGTGTCCACCTTGCTGGGGGTGATCGGGGCGGGGATCCTGTCACTGCTGATCACGCGGGGGCTGGCACGCTGGCCGCGGCTGATCGGGCCGCTGCGCCGGGTGACCGATGCGCTGCGCGCCGTGCCGGAGATCGTGATCGCGCTGGTCTTGATCTATATTCTGGGCGGCGGGCCGGTGCCGGCCATGATTGCCATCACGATCCACACGCTGGGCGTGCTGGGGAAGCTGTTTTCGGAAGTGGCGGAGAATGCCGATCTGCGGCCGGTCGAGGGGTTGGCCTCGGTCGGGGCGACATGGGTGCAGCGGATGTGGTTCGGGGTGATCCCGCAGGTGGCGCCGAACTGGCTGTCTTATGCGCTGCTGCGGCTGGAGATCAACCTGCGCGCCTCGGCCATCCTGGGGTTCGTGGGGGCCGGGGGCATCGGCTATGAGCTGAAGATCGCGATGCAATGGGGCGGCGGGCGCTATGATCAGGTCGTGGCGATCTTCCTGCTGCTGTTTTTGACCATCGTGGTGATCGACCGACTGTCGGATCACTGGCGGCAGCGTCTTGTGAAGGGATTGTGACCATGACAACCATGCCCTATGCCCCGGCAGGGGCCGAGACGCTGATCCATGGGCTGCGTCGCCGCCGCAGGATCGCGCTGGCGATCCCGGCGCTGGTTCTGGTCTATCTGGGTTATGTCGCGCTGGCCTTCGACATTCCGGGTCTGGCCCAGCGCGCGCGGCTGGACAATGCCGCGATCCTTCTGTCGGATTTCATGTCCTACAAGGTGCATGTGACCCGCGACAACCGCAGCGGCGAGACGGTGACCGCCGTGGAGGGTGAGGCGAAGGGGCGTTATCCGGATGGAACCCATCCCGACTGGGTGCGCGTGCAGGGCGCGGTGACGACCGTGGATCTGGGCGCGGGTCATGTGGTGACCTATGACGCGGCGGGCGCGCGCTATGTGGTGCCGGGTTACGGGACCATCGACATCGCCCCCGATGGCGACGGGCTGCGGCTGACCGCGCCGCTGCCCCTGCCCGACTGGATCAACGCCTCGGACAGGCGGGTATCGGTGACGACGGCGCAGGGGCGCTTTGCCTATACCCGCGCGAAGGTGGAGACCTTCCGCTATTTCGCGGGGTGGGAGCTGTTCTTCTTCACGCTGGACAGCCCCTTTCACGGCAAGGGACCGCTGGAACTGGCGCGACTGGCGCTGTGGGGCGAGCGGGTCGATCCGGCGCGCGCCAATATCGCGGCCATGGCGGGTGACTTCTGGTTCAACCCGATGTGGCGGCATGGCGATGTGGCCTGGGCGATCTTCGAGACCATGCTGATGGCGATCCTTGGCACCTTCGGGGCGGCGGTGCTGTCGCTGCCGCTGGCCTTTCTGGCGGCGCGCGGTGTCAATCCGCTGGGCCCTGTCCGCTTTGCCCTGCGGCGCGTCTTCGATTTCGTGCGCGGGGTGGACGGGCTGATCTGGACGATCATCCTGTCGCGCGCCTGGGGGCCGGGGCCGATGACGGGGGCGCTGGCGATCCTGATCACGGATGTGGGCAGTTTCGGCAAGACATTCTCGGAGGCGGTGGAAAACATCGACGAGAAGCAGGTCGAGGGGATCCGGTCGACCGGGGCAAACGGGGTGCAGCGGGCGCGGTTCGGAATGCTGCCGCAGATCCTGCCGGTGCTGCTGTCGCAGGTTCTTTATGCGCTGGAGTCGAACACCCGCAGTGCCACGGTGGTGGGGGCGATTGTCGGTGGCGGGATCGGCTTGATGCTGACGCAGGCGATCCAGACCCAGAAGGACTGGGAGGAGGTCTGTTATTACATGGTGCTGATCGTGCTGATGGTAATGGCGATGGACAGCCTTTCGGGCTGGTTGCGCCGCAAGCTGATCAAGGGGGCGTGATGCCGAAGCTTTCCGCGACCGAACCCCTGCTGCATCCCGGCGCAACCGTGGTGAACGCAACCTTCGGCGCATGGGTGGAGATCGGCGCAGGCGCGCGCGTGTTGAATTCCAGCTTTGGGGATTACGCCTATTGCGACCGCTTCGCCGATATCGCGAATACGACCGTCGGCCGCTTTTCCAACATCGCGGCGATGACGCGGATCGGGCCGACCGACCATCCCTTCAGCCATGCCGCGCAGCACCATTTCCTGTATCGTTCCAGCTATTACTGGGAGGATGCATCGGATGACCCCGACTTCTTCGCCGCCCGCGCGGCGCGGCGCACGGAGTTGGGTGCGGATTGCTGGATCGGGCATGGCGCGATCATCAAGCCCGAGGTGACGGTGGGCATCGGGGCCATCGTGGCGGCGGGGGCGGTGGTGACGCGGGATGTCGCGCCCTTCATGATCGTCGCGGGGGTGCCGGCGCAGCCGTTGCGGGCGCGCTTTGCATCCGGGGTGATCGACCGCCTGCTGGCGCTGGCATGGTGGGAGTGGGACCATGCGCGCCTGCGCGCGGTTCTGACCGATTTCCGCAAGCTGAGGGCGGAAGAGTTCCTCGAGCGTCACGAAAGCGCGGTCTGATCTATTCGGCGGCAAGCCGGGCCGGGTGCGGCAGGCGCAGGAAGCGTTCGGCCGCCCGGCCCGACAGATGCGACAGCCGCCCGCCCGCGATGGTGGCCACGACTTCGCGCCGGAGGGGATCGACGATGGCCAGATCGGCGCGCAGACCTTCAACGATCACGCCACGATCCGCCATGCGCAACACCCGCGCCGGACCCGAGGACACCAGCCCCCAGGCCCGGGCAAAGGGCAGGATCCCGTCATCGGCCAACCGCCAAGGGGCCAGCGGCAGCGCGGGCATGTGGTAATCGGACAGAAGCCCGTCGCAGGCCCCGGCGCGGATCAGGTCGGCCGCCGCGACATTGCCCGCCTGCGAGCCGCCGCGCACCACATTGGGCGCGCCCAGAAGCACCGGATCGCCCGCCGCGCGGGCGGCGGCGGCGGCGCGGCGGGTGGTGGGGAATTCGGCCACGCGCGCACCGATCATGCGATAGACCTCGCGGGTTTCGGCATCGGGATCGTCATGGCTGCCATAGGTGACACCTAGCCTGTCAAAGGCATCGGCCATCAGGCAGAGCGCGCGCGGCACTTGCCGGGCGGCAAGCCGCGCCGCCTCCATCCTTGCGGAGAGCGCCGTGGTATCGAGCCCCGCCTTGCGCGCCCAATGGGCAAAGCCATCGGGGTTGGCCCGGCGCATCCGGAAGCCTTCCTCCAGATGATCGTTGAAGACGACGTAATCGACGCGAAAGCGTTCGACGGCGGCGATCAGGCGCGGCGCTTCGGCCACGAGATGCGTTTCGGCGCGCAGTTGCACGCGCAGATCCGTCAAGGCCCGGGCGCGATGATCCAGCACCGCCTGCATCAGGGTTTCGGCCTGATCGGGGCCGCGCAGGCCGCCTTCCCAGCTCCAGCCCTGGGCGAGATAGGCAGTGGTGATGCCATGGGCGGCGGCCTCGCGGTCGACCGCGTCGAGGGCGGCGGTCGGCGGGAAGGGCGCGCCGGGGCGAGGGAAAAGCTGGCGTTCAAAGCCGTCGCCATGCAGGTCGATGATGCCGGGCAGGAGGAGAAAGCCCGAGAGATCGACCATGGGCAGGCCCTGCCCCGCCACGATCTGGCCCGCCGCGACACCAACGGGGCGGGGGGCAAGCGTTTCGCCGGTCAGAACCTCGGCGCCGGTCAGGCAGAGCGGGGGCAGGAAAGGCGGCATGGCGAACATCCGGAGGCTGCGGTTTGCCTGTGGATAACCGGGCCATGCAACATGGCTATGACGATGCATCCTCGCCGATGGTGAGCGAGACGCGATCCCCGGCGAACCAAGTGGTGCCGTATTCCACGGGCCGCCCCGTGGCATCGACATTGATCGCCACGGCCCGCAGGATGGGCGCGCCTTCGGGCAGTTGGAGGCGCAGCGCCAGCACCGCCCGGGCGGATTTGGCCGTGAGGCGGGTCACGGCGCGGGTATAGTCGGCCACACCGCAGGCGGCCAGCGCCGCGGTGACGGAACCGCCCTGCCGCAGGGACTCGGGCAGGGCGTCAAGCCAGCCGGGAAAGACCGAGCGGAAGGCGGCGAGCGGCTGGCCATCGGCGCTGGAGACGCCCTCGACAACATGAACCGGATCGCCGGGGCCAAGGGAGAGTGCCTCGGCCTCGGCCCGGTCGGCGGGGCGGGTCTCGATCCGGGTGAGCTGGCGCGAGGGCACCTGGCCCTGCGCCTCGACCGCCTGATGAAAGCGGACGCGGCGGCCGAGTGGGTAATCAACCGGCCGGGCGGTGACGAAGACCCCTGCCCCGCGCCGGGCATGGACAAGGCCGCGCGCCGCCAGATCGGCCAGCGCATGGCGGACAGTGTGGCGGTTCACCCCGAAGCGCGCGGCAAGATCGGCCTCGGTCGGCAGGCGGTCGCCGGGGCGGGCATGGCCACGGGCGATTTCCTGCGCCAGCGTTTCGGCAATTTCGTGCCAGATCGCGGGTCTGCCCATCCGCCCCCCTCCCTGCCGCTGTCATGGAAGTTTCACCAAAGCTTCGCACCGGCGACATGCGGCCTGCGCTATAGGAATTTGTATAGTTGTCTATAAATGGCGGCAAGCCCCGATGTCAGAACCACGATCCGACAAGATCCCCGACATGACCCCCGAAGCGGCGGTGCTGGCCCGGCAGGGCTGGATGGCGCTGCTGGCGCGGGCGCGACCGGCGCGGCTGGCGGCGCTGTTTCCCGCGCCCCTGCCCGCGCATGATCTGCTGCGCGCGCCCGAGATCGGATCGGTGATGGTGCAGGGGCGGATCGGCGGGACTGGCGCGCCTTTCAATCTGGGCGAAATGACGGTGACGCGCTGTTCGCTGCGCATCCCCTCGGGTGCGGTGGGGCATGCCTATGTGCAGGGGCGCGACCGCGACCATGCCCTGCGAGCGGCGCTGATCGACGCGCTGATGCAGACGGGGGCGGCGGATGCCCTGCGGGTGCAGTGCCTTGATCCGCTGGCGCGGGACGAGGCCGCGCGACGCCGGAACGCGGCCGAGAAGGCGGCGGCGACGAAGGTGGAATTCTTCACCATGGTCAGGGGAGAGGACAGATGACACCCGAAGCGCTTGCCGGTGGTTTTGTCCGCCCCGCAGAGGAGGCCGCGCGCGGCTTTCGGGGCCTCCTTGAGGTGCTGGCGCGGCCGGGGCAGATCCTTCGGCTGGAGGGGGCGGCGCCCCCGGCGCCCCTGTCGGGCGCGGCAGGGGTGCTGGCGCTGGTGCTGCTGGACGGGACGACGCCGGTGCATCTGGCGGGCGGGCATGATTGCCCGGCGCTGCGCGACTGGCTGACCTTTCATTGCGGCTCGCCGCTGGTGGCGGCGGAGGAGGCGGCCTTCGCCTTTGGCCGCTGGGAGGATCTGCAACCGGTCACGCGGTTTGCCATCGGAACGCCCGAGTATCCCGACAGGGCGGCCACTCTGGTGATCGACTGCCCCCGGCTGGCCGCCGAGGGCGCGCGCCTGCGCGGACCGGGAATCCGGGGCGAAGCGCTGCTTTCGCTGCCCGAGGTCGCGGCCTTTCGTGCCAATCGGGCGCTGTTTCCGCTCGGTTTCGATGCCTTTCTGACCTGCGGCGACCGGATCGCCGGCCTGCCCCGATCAACCCGCGTGGAGGATGCCTGATGTATGTCGCGGTGAAGGGTGGCGAGCGGGCCATCGACAATGCCCATTCCCTGCTGGCCGAAGCGCGGCGCGGTGATCCGGCGGTGGCGGAACTGACGGTCGCGCAGATCCGCGAACAGATGCATCTGGCGGTGACGCGGGTGATGGCGGAGGGCAGTCTTTACGACTCGGATCTGGCGGCGCTGGCGATCAAGCAGGCGCGGGGCGATCTGATCGAGGCGATCTTCCTGATCCGCGCCTATCGGACCACCCTGCCCCGGCTTGGCCAGTCACGGCCCATCGGCACCGACGGGATGCGGCTTCAGCGCCGGATCAGCGCCACATTCAAGGATGTGCCGGGCGGACAGATGCTGGGCCCGACCTTCGACTATACCCACCGGCTGCTGGATTTCCGCCTTGCTGCCGATGGCCCCGCGGATGGCCAGCCGGCAGAGGCCCCGCGCGCCATGGCGGCGGCGGGCCCGGTGCCGCATGTGGCGGCCCTGCTGGAGCGGGACGATCTGATCGAAAGTGCCCCCCACGACGAGGCGACGCCACCCGATCTGACGCGGATGCCGATGGAACTGCCCGCCACACGGGCGCTGCGGTTGCAGGCGCTGGCGCGCGGAGACGAAGGGTTTCTGCTGTCGCTCGCCTATTCGACGCAGCGGGGTTATGGCCGGACCCATGCCTTTGTGGGGGAGTTGCGCATCGGCATGGTGGATGTCGCGATGGAGATCCCGGAACTGGGCATTGTCGTCGCCATCGGCGAGGTGGAGGTGACGGAATGCGAGACCGTCAACCAGTTTCTGGGATCGCGCAGCGCGCCGCCCCGGTTTACCCGGGGCTATGGGCTGACTTTCGGGCAGACCGAGCGGAAGGCCATCGCCATGAGCCTGGTGGACCGGGCACTGCGCTGGAAGGAGTTGGGCGAGGATTTCACCGGCGCCCCGGCACAGGACGAGGAATTCGTCCTGATGCATGCGGACAATGTGCAGGCGACGGGGTTTCTGGAACATATCAAGCTGCCCCACTACGTGGATTTCCAGAGCGAGCTTGAACTGTTGCGCAAGCTGCGGGCCGAGGCCATGGCGCAGCCGGAGGCGGCGGAATGAGACGCACCGCCGCCTGCCCGGCATCCGGCGCCACCCCCTCCCCGACCCTCCCCCCTGCCGGGGGAGGGAGAGTGTGGCCGAGTTTTACCTCTGGGGTGGTTCATCTGGCATTAACCGTGACGGGAGGAAGCTGGAGGCGCAAACTCCCTCCCCCGTACCGGGGGAGGGTCGGGGAGGGGGTGTTCCACATGCCGGCCTATCGCAATGACAGCCAGCGACTGCACGCGCGCGCGCTGCGCGCTTCGATGACGCCTGCAGAGCAGGCCCTTTGGCAGGCCCTGCGGGGCCATCGCTTCCTTGGGCTGTCGGTGCGCAGGCAAGCCCCGGTCGGACCATGGATCGTGGATTTCCTAATCCCGGCGCATCGTTTCGTGATCGACCTGCTCGACGAGACGCATGATCGCGCGGCGGATCGGGCGCCAGCATCGGGGCTGGCGTTTCTGGGGTATCGCTGCCTGCATTTGCGGCCCGCCGATGTTCTGGGGGACCTTGCCGCCACCCTGCGCCGCCTTGAACGGGAGATCACCGCATGACCGACCTGGCCTACAACTTCGCCTATCTGGACGAGCAGACCAAACGCATGATCCGCCGCGCCATCCTGAAGGGGATCGCCGTGCCCGGCTATCAGGTGCCCTTCGCGGCGCGCGAGATGCCCATGCCCTATGGCTGGGGCACGGGCGGGGTGCAGGTGACGGCGGCCTGTCTTTTGCCCGAGGACCGGTTGAAGGTGATCGACCAGGGGGCGGATGACACGACCAATGCCGTTTCGATCCGCCGGTTCTTCGAACGCACGGCGGGCGTCGCCACGACATCCTCGACCGCCGCGGCGACGGTGATCCAGACCCGCCACCGCATTCCGGAACATCCGCTGCGCGAGGGGCAGATCCTTGTCTATCAGGTGCCGATCCCGGAGCCCCTGCGCTTTCTGGAGCCGCGCGAGACGGAGACACGCAAGATGCACAGTCTGGAGGAATACGGCCTGATGCATGTGAAGCTTTATGAAGACATCGCGCGGCACGGCACCATCGCCACCTCCTATGCCTATCCCGTGCGGGTGGAGGGGCGCTATGTGATGGATCCCTCGCCCATTCCGAAATTCGACAATCCGCGGCTGTCGGACTGTGCAGCGATCCAGCTTTTCGGTGCGGGGCGCGAGCAGCGCATCTATGCCCTGCCGCCCTTTACGCAGGTGGTGAGCCTCGATTTCGACGATCACCCCTTCCACGCGGGCAAGGCACCGCATGACTGCGACCTGTGCGGGGCGGCGGACAGCTATCTGGACGAGGTGATCACGGATGACCGGGGCGGGCGGATGTTCGTCTGTTCCGACACGGATCATTGCGGTGGGCGACGCGCAGCGGGGCATCGGGGGCGGCTGGCTGCGCCCCTGACAGAGGGGGCTGTTTGATGGGGGCCGTGGAATTGGGTATTTCCGCCAAGATGAAGCCCGAGGGACCGCTTTTGTCCGTGCGGGGGCTGACCCGGCGCTATGGCGCGCGGATCGGCTGCGCGGATGTGTCCTTCGATCTCTGGCCGGGCGAGGTGATGGGGATCGTGGGCGAGAGCGGATCGGGCAAGTCGACGCTGCTGTCCTGTCTGGCGGGGCATCTGGCCCCGGATGCGGGCGAGGTGATCCTTGCCACCGCTGAAGGCCCGCGCGACGTGCTGTCGATGGCCGAGCCCGAGCGGCGGCGGCTGGCGCGCAGCGACTGGGCCTTCGTGCATCAGAATCCGCGCGACGGGTTGCGCATGGGGGTGAGCGCGGGCGGCAATGTCGGCGAGCGGCTGATGGCCGTGGGCGCGCGCCATTATGGCGACATCCGCGCCCGGGCGACGGACTGGCTGGAGCGGGTGGAGATCGCCGCCGAACGGATCGACGACCGGCCGAGCGCCTTTTCAGGCGGCATGCAGCAGCGCTTGCAGATCGCGCGGAACCTTGTCACCGGGCCGCGGCTTGTCTTCATGGATGAGCCGACCGGGGGGCTTGATGTCAGCGTGCAGGCGCGGCTTCTGGATCTGCTGCGCGGGCTGGTGCGCGAGATGGGGCTGTCGGCGATCATCGTGACCCATGACCTTGCGGTGGTGCGGCTGCTGGCGGACCGGCTGATGGTGATGAAATCGGGCCGCGTGGTGGAGCAGGGGCTGACGGATCAGGTGCTGGACGATCCGCAGCATGGCTATACGCAGCTTCTCGTCTCTTCCGTGCTGCAGGTGTGACATGATCCGGATCTCTGACCTTTCCAAGACCTTCACCCTGCACAATCAGGCCAGCGCGCGCATCCCCGTGATGGCGGGGGCGGCGCTGGAGGTGGCGGCGGGGGAATGCGTGGGGCTGATTGGGGCATCGGGCGCGGGGAAATCCACGCTGATGCGCCTGATCTGGGGCAACTATCTGGCCGATGGCGGCCGGATCGAGGTGGGCGATGTGGATGTCGTGCGCGCCGCGCCGCGCGAAATCATCGCGCTGCGCCGGGCGACGCTGGGCTATGTGAGCCAGTTCCTGCGTGTGGTGCCGCGGGTGCCGACGCTGGATGTGGTGGCCGAACCGCTGCGCGTGCTGGGCCACCCCGCCGAGGAGGCCCGGGCGGTGGCCGCGGGGCTGCTGGAGCGGTTGAACCTGCCGACGCGGCTGTGGTCGTTGTCGCCGACGACCTTTTCGGGCGGCGAGCAACAACGGGTGAACATCGCGCGCGGCTTTGCCCATCCCTATCCGGCGCTGCTGCTGGACGAACCGACGGCAAGCCTTGATGCCGCGAACCGGGCGGTCGTTCTGGAGATGATCGCCGAGGCCAAGGCGCGGGGCGCGGCGATCCTGGGGATTTTCCATGACGAGGGCGCGCGGGCACTGGTCTGCGATCGGCTGGTGGATGTGACAGCCTTTTCGCCGCGGGCCGTGGCATGAGGGCGGGACGGATCTTTGCCGTGGTCGGGCCTTCGGGGGCGGGCAAGGATACGCTGATCGAGGCCGCCCGCCGGGCGCGGCCCGATCTGATGATCGTGCGTCGCGTCATCACCCGCCCGACCGCGCAGGGCGGCGAGGATTTCGAGGGCGTGACGGAGGAAGATTTCGTTCGCCGCAAGCGGCTGGGGGAATTCGCGCTGGACTGGCGCGCGCATGGGCTGTGCTATGGCCTGCCGGCCGCGCAAATCGCCGAAAGGTGCGCGGGGCGGGATGTGCTGTTCAACGGATCGCGCGCGGCGCTGGAGGCGGCGGTGCTGCGGTTTCCCGATCTGCGGGTCATCCGCGTCTCGGCCCCGTCCGAGGTGCTGCGCGAGCGGTTGATGGCGCGGGCTCGGGAAAGCGCTGCCGATATCGAGGCCCGCATCGGCCGGGCGGCAATCGAGGTGCCGGCCGCGCTGGCCGTGACCGATGTGGTGAATGGCGGGGCGCTGGAGGCCGGGATCGACCGGTTTCTTGCCGCGCTTCAGCCTGTCAGCGCGTGACGGGACAGAAGATGAAAGCGCTGTGCGCCATCCTCGGCGAAGAGACAGAGGTCCTCGATCACGAAGGGACGCGGCAGCAGCGGCGCGAGCCATGGCCCGAGCGCCGCCGCCACGCCCGCGGCCATTTCCGGGGAGAGCCGGTCTGTCAGGGTAAGGTGGAAGCGGAAGTCCTCCATCACATGCGGGTAGCCCCAGGTTGCAAGCAGATCGCGCTGGCGCGGGCTGAGGGTTTCGGGGTGGCGGCGGGCGATTTCCCTGTCGGTCAGGGGCGCGCGCAGGGGATCGAGGCGGGTGACGACTTCGGCCGCGAGATCGTTGAGGGTGGTATCGTCGCCCTCGGGGCAGAGGGCGAGGAAGCCGTCGATGCAGCGCAGGGCAAGGCCCGGCAGGACCGGCGGCGCGCATCTGGCGGCAAGGTGGGTGATGGCGGCTTCGATATCGGCCCGCGTCAGGCCCGGGGCAAGGCGGAACGGGGCCTTGAGCGTGCCGTGAAAGCCATAGCGCCGGGGGGTGCGGGTCAGATCGGCCAGAAGCGCGGGAAGGTGCGGCAGATCGGGCGGGGGGGGCGCGGCCTGACCGGCCCGCGGATCCCATCCCAGCCAGCCCGCCATGGCGCGGGCAAAATCCCCGTCGCGGGGCGCATAATAGATGGCGTAACGTTCATATTGCTGCATGCACCCTGCCCTAGCGCCGCTCTGTCACATGCATGTGACGAAAGCGGGGCAATCCCTTTCCTTCCTGATCCTTGCGGAATCCTGACATGACCGAAACCCTGCTGTCCAATGCCCGCATCCTGCTGGCTGACCGTATCCTTCACGGCAGCCTGCTGATCCGCGATGGGCATATCGCCGCGATCGAAGCGGGCCCCACGGCGGCGGCGGGCGCCGAGGATCTTGAAGGTGATCTGCTGCTGCCCGGCCTGATCGAGTTGCACACGGACAATCTGGAGCGCCATATCGAACCGCGCCCAAAGGTGAACTGGCCGCACGCGGCGGCCATCATCGCCCATGATGCGGAACTGGCCTCTGTCGGGATCACGACCGTCTTCGATGCGCTGCGCGTCGGATCGGTGACGTCGCGGGCGAAGTCGAACTATGGTGAATATGCCCGCGCGCTAGCCGACGAGATCGCGGCGCTGCGCCGGGCCGGGGCACTGCGGATCAGCCATGCGCTGCATCTGCGGGCCGAGGTCTGTTCCGAGACGCTGGTCGAGGAGTTGGAGAAGTTCGGCCCCGGGGACGGGGTGGGGATCGTCAGCCTGATGGATCACACGCCGGGACAGCGCCAGTTCCGCGACCTGACACAGTTGCGCAACTATGTCTGCGGCAAGCACGGGTTTTCAGAGGCGGAGTTCGCCGATCACGTGGCCGGTCAGAAGGACCTGTCGGCGCGTTTTGGGGCGGTGCATGAGGCGGCCACCGTCAGCGGGGCGCGCCGTCTGGGCGCGGTGCTGGCCAGCCATGACGACACGACCGGGGATCAGGTGGCGCGGTCTGCCCTGCATGGCGCGCGTCTGGCCGAGTTTCCGACCACGCCCGAGGCCGCGCGCGCCTGCCGCGACCACGGCATCGCGGTGATGATGGGGGCGCCCAATCTGGTGCGGGGCGGATCGCATTCGGGCAATGTGGCGGCGCAGGCCTTGGCAGAGGCGGATCTGCTGGACATCCTGTCATCGGATTACGTGCCGTCCTCGCTGCTGTCGGGGGCGCTGATGCTGGGCGATCTCTGGGGGGACCTGCCGCGCGGTCTGGCCACGGTGACGCGGGCCCCGGCGGCTGCGGCGCGGCTGGAGGACCGGGGCGAGATCGCGCCCGGCAAGCGGGCGGACCTGATCCGCGTGCGCCGCTTTGGCACGGCGGGGATGCTGCGAGCGACATGGGTTGCGGGGCGGCGCGTGGCCTGAGGCGGCTAACACTTCACATGGGCGGGCCAGCGGAACACTTCGTCCCGGTGGCCGCCTAGGCGCATCACCTGCTGGCGCAGATGCGGGGCGATGTCTTCCTTCGGCAGGCGGGCCAGATCGGCGGAGCCAAGCGGCGCGCCAAGATGCATGCCGATCCGCGCACCCATCAGGCGGCGGGTTTCGTGAAAGATCATCGCAAGGCGCAGCGGATAGGACAGGTGGCTTGCGATCTGGAAAAGGCGCGAGTTGCGGCCTTCGAAGTATACCGGCAGCGTGGTGACGCCCGGCACCGTTGCCAGACGACCGACGAAGCCGTGCCATGGCGCATCATGGGCCGCGCCGCGCAGTGGGGCATTGGCGGTGGCGATGCCGCCCGCGGGAAAGACCGCAACCACCTTGCCCGCCGCCAGAAGTTCGGCGGCCAGCCTGCGGCTGCGGGCCGAGGCGCGGCGGGCCTCGGCGCTGCCCGAGAAGTCAATGGGCAGAAGATGGGGGCCGATTTCGGGCGGTTGGCAGAGGACGCTGTTCGTCAGGATCTGCACGTTGCCGCGCAGGCGCAGGCCCAATTGGCCCAGCAGCAGGCCATCGACGATGCCGAAGGGGTGATTGGCAACGATGAGAAGGCCCCCGGTGGCAGGGATCGCGCCCATTGGGGCGTGCCAGAAAGGCGCGGCCCCGATCCGCAGCAGGCGCAGCGCGGCGTCAAAGACCGTTTCACCCGGCGGAGGTGCGGCGGCCCAGTCGAGATAGAGGTTTCGCAGCATCGGCTGCCCGCTGAGGCATTCGACGGTGCGGATGAGCCCGCGACGAAAGGTGGATTGGCCGGGGTGGGAATAGGTGAAGCCGGGAGCTGTCTGGTCCATCGCGCCTGTCCATTCGTCTGGATGATGGGGCCAAGCCTAGTGGAGACACATGACATTGTGGTAACAGCCCCGGCCTGCGGCGGCAGGCAAGGACCCGCCGAGAGGGTGCGCATCAGACCCATGGCCGGGTTGCAGGGCGGATCGGGGGCGCGAATCATTCTTGCGGATTTGGTAACTTCAGGTTGTTTCTTGGATTTTCCCGCCATCCATAATTGTGTTCCGCCAAAGAACGCAAATCCCTTGCGCCACAATTGCGAGCAGTTCGCGCAAGAGGCACGCCCTCTGGTTGCCGAAGGTGAAACAGTTGAGGGGAAAAGCCATGGCTTGTCCCTGCAGATCGGGTGAATTGGGGCCTTTTGATGGCCGAATTCCGGCTTTTCCCAAACTTTCGTTTAGACGGGGACGGCAATTAAGATAGATTTACAGGTGGGGGACGAAGGGGGGTGACCGGTCCGGCCGGTCACATGCTGCCAGTGGGAGACCAATGACCAAGCTCATCCTGATTGATGATCATCCGATCGTTCTTGCCGGTCTGGTGGACATCCTTACATCGCAAGGGAAATACGAGATCGTTGCCACCGGGGCCACTGCCGATGCCGCGCTGCATCTGGTGCGGACCCATGAGTGCGACGTTCTGGTCGCGGATCTGAACCTGCCCGGCGACATGGTGGAAACCATCCGACAGATCCGGATCGACCGGCCATCCGTGCGCATCCTCGCCTTTACCGCCAATGGCAATGTGGAATGCTGCATGCAGCTTCTGGCCGCCGGGGCGACGGGCTATGTGCTGAAGGGCAGTTCCGGCGGGGATCTTTTCTATGCGCTGGAAGAGGTGGCGGCAGGCAAGGAATATGTGTCATCCGCCATGGCGACAAAGATGGTGCGCGAGATGCGACAAGCCCAGCAGCGCAAGGCAGAGCGGGCCTCGGTCGCGCTGAATGCGCGGGAAGATCAGGTCGTGCGCGAATTGATGAGCGGCGCATCCAACAAGGAAATCGCGACGAAGCTCAACCTGTCGGACAAGACGGTTAAGCATTACATGACCCAGATCATGCAAAAATACAACGCGCGCAACCGTGTCGAGGTGATCCTCGAGGCGCAGCGGCTGAGCGGGCATTCGATGCGCCAGTGACGGCCGGCCCGGCCAGCCGGGCGCGAAAGGGAAAAAGGGGCGGGACGAAGGTTCCGCCCCTTTTTGCATGGTCGGCGCGCCAAGCCGCCAGAGGGAAAGCGTGGCCTGCCCCAGACTGGTGCCCCTACTGGTGCCCCTGCCCTAACCCTTTCCGCGCAAAGACGATAGCGCGCCGCCATCCGGCAAAGCGGCGGCCTGCGCCCTGTCGGTGGCAGGGCCGGTGGCATCAGGGGTGGGGCCTTCCTCAAGCTGGTCGAGGTCGATCAGAAGGGCAACCTCGGTTCCCCGGCCCGGACGGCTGGTCAGGTGCAGATCGGCCCCGATGCTGCGGGCGCGGTTGCGCATGCCGGCAAGGCCAAGCGCGACGTGATCGCTTTCGGCCGCCTCTTCCCCGCGCAGGCCCGGCCCCTTGTCGGCCACGGCGATGCGCAGGATGCCATTGCCTTCCTCGGCCGTGACCGAGAGCCCCTGCCCCGCGGCATGGGACTGTGCATTGTGCAGCGCCTCGCAGACCACACGGTAGATGGCGGTGCGCATCTCATCGTCGGGGCGGGCGCGGATGGGGCCGATATCGACGCGGACGTCGGAATCGAACTCTGTGCGGAAATTCTCGACCGCGCGGCGCACGGTCTGGGCCACGTCCAGCCCTTCCAGCGCGGGCAGGACCAGCCCGGTGGAGATGACGCGCAATTCCGCGATGGCCTGATCGAGAAGGTCGCTGGCCTTGGCCGCGATGGCGCTGTCGGCTTCGGAATGGGCAAGCTGGCTGCGGTAGAGGGCGGCGATGCTGAGAAGCTGGATCGGGCCGTCATGCAGATCAGAGCCGATGCGGTTCAACACCGCTTCGGAAATCTGGCCGGCCCGGCGGCGCAAGTCTTCGGATTCTTGAAACAGGCGCTGATTGGCCAGCGCCAGCGCATCGGCCTTGCGCAGGCTTTCGGCCAGCGCGGTCTCTTGCGCGGTGATGCGGCGTTGGGCATAGGCCACGAGGACGGCCAGACCGATGATGCCCAGAATGAGCGAGCCGAGGCGGATGGCATCGGTATCCTCGAGCATCCGCGAGATGCGGGCGAGCAGGAGTTCGACGCTACAATAGATCTCGCCCACGGCGATCACCTGGCCGTCGCGGTTCACCAGCGGGATAT
Organism: Paracoccaceae bacterium; assembly: GCA_041397045.1. Lineage (GTDB taxonomy): Bacteria > Pseudomonadota > Alphaproteobacteria > Rhodobacterales > Rhodobacteraceae > Paragemmobacter. The sequence continues at coordinate 46,124 of JAWKXK010000007.1, read as the reverse complement.
AGACTTCGTAGACGACGGTGCCGAGCGCGCCGTCCCAGAGGTTTTCGGGGGTGGTGCCGTCGGCCTCGACGATGACCGTCTCACCATGCAGGGCGCGCAGCACGGCCGGTTCGGGCGGGCCATTGTGCTGTACCGCACCACGCGAGTTGTAGACCAGCGCGCCGTGGAGATCCCAGAGCTTGACCCTGTCGATGTAGTTCGGGTCGATCTGGCCGGTGACGGCCTCGTGGACGCGGCGCATGGTTTCGGTCGGAAGGGCGCCGCGCACGGGTTCGTTGCCCAGCGCGGCGATCAGCACACCGCGCGCCAGCGCCTGTTCGATTTCGAGCGAGCCTTCGACCATGCGCCCGGCAATGATCTGGTTCTGCAGTTTGCCCGTCAGGACAGCCAGCCCGGAAAAGAGGATCGCGGCAAGCAGCAGGAACTGCCCTGTCAGACCGATGGAACGCAGAAAGGAGGACAGCCGCGTCATGCTGTTTTCGACGAGATAAGCGTCGGGCATCGAAGGGGCCGGACGGCGCGGAAAAACCCGCTCCCGAAGGCCAGAAGCGCCGATCGTCCTGTCATTCGTTCCTCGTGCTTCCGGTCTGTTGGCATCGGGCAAGCTGTCGCGTGTCATGGCCTTTATCCGATGAGTATGAACATGTTCCCGCCCAATCCGCAAAGCCGTTGATCACGGCGCGGCACGGCGGCGGCTATTCCTCGCGCATGGCGCGTTGCATCTGATCGACCACGGGCTGCACGATATAGGAGATCGCAAGCCGTTCGGCGGTGGGCACGAAAACCTCGACCGGCATGCCGGGCACGAGGCCCCGGATGCCAAGCGCGGCCATGTCGCCGGTGGGGCGGGCGCGGGCGATGAAATGCGGCTGGCCAGTGGCCGGGTCGATCACGGCGGCGGCCGAGACGGTTTCGACGACGGCGTCGATTTCCGGCGTCAGGCGCTGGTTGAAGGCCGGAAAGCGCAGACGCGCCGCCTGACCGGGGGCGACCGCGTCGATATCGGTGGGAGTGATGCGGAATTCGATGACCATATCATCGGCACCCGGCACGATGGAGACCAGCGTCTTGCCGGGGGGGATCACCTCGCCCAGCGTGGCGACCTTCACCTCGTTCACCGTGCCGGCGACCGGTGCGCGCAGCACGGCGCGGGCCAGCCTTTCGCGCGCGGCGCGCAGTTGCAGATCCAGGTCGACGATCTGCGGCTCAAGGCTTCGCAGATCGCGATGTGCATCGGCCCGGGCCATGGTGACGAGACGTTCGCGTTCCAGCGCGATTTCCGACTGACGGATTTCATTGCGCGCCAGATTGGCGGCGATCTGGCCCATCTCGCCCTGCATGCGGGTCAGGTCGCGCAGGATCTCATCCAGCCGGGTCTGTTCAACGGCGCCGCCTTTCAGCAGCTTTTCAAAGCGGGCATGGGCGGCCTCGACCAGGGCCAGTTCCTCGGTCAGGGAGGTGCGGCGCGCCACCAGCGCGTCGCTGTCAAAGCGAAGCTGATCAGCCTGCAGCGCCAAGGCGGCAAGCTGGGCCTCGCGGTTGCGGCGGGTCTCTTGCATCAGGCGGTTCTCGCCCTGAACGATGCGCAGCCAGTCCGGGTCGTCGGCGGCATAGCGCGAGGAGAGCACCATCTCTGTGCCGCTGCGTTCGGCGGCCAGACGGGCGGCGCGGGCCTCGGCCTCGCGCAGTTGCGAGGACAGCATGGCGATGCGGCTTTCGATCTCGAAGGTGTCGAGGGTCAGGACCGGCTGGCCCGCCGCGACCTGCTGGCCCCGGGTGACATGGATCGCGGCCAGCGTGCCGCCATCGAGATGCTGGACCGATTGCAGATCGGAGCGCACGAGGACAGAGCCTGAACCGATGACGACGGAATCGAGCCGCGCCGTGGCTGCCCAGAGGCCGATGCCACCAAAGAGCAGGGCCGACAGGGCGGCGGCGGCGATCAGCCGGCCGCGCAGGGAGAAGAGACCGGGTTCATCGCCGGGGCGGTTGGGGCTTTGTGCGGCAGTCATCATCATGGTGTCACCCGTTCTGTCTGGGTCGGGCGGGACATCCCGCCGGACCGGCTGTCATGCGGCCCGTCACAAGAGGCCCGCCGGGCTGTCCGGCACGAGGGAAGTGGAGGACGCCTCGTCAGCGTCGGCGTCGGCCATTGCGGTCGTCGGTGGGGCATCGGGATCGGCAGCAGGGAAGTGCGACTGCAGGAATGCCTCGCGCGAGTCGGGGTTCGACAGCAGGTCGTGGCTGCGATCCTCGCGCAGGCGGAAGGCGATGAGGGCGGGATCGGCGGCGTCTTCACCGCGCAGGCGGCGCAGTTCGTGCTGGCTGATCCAGTCGCCGATGGCGAGCGTGCCGATATCGCGCAGGGTTTCGGGGCCGAAGGGCGACACGACCTGGGCCAGACGGGCGAACAGGTCCTCAAACGCGATGGGGCCGGGATCGGGCGACAGCGCGGGATCCGTGGCGGGGGTGCCGCCCACGCTGCCAGACCCTGCGCTGCCCGGCCCCGCGCTGCCCGGCCCCGCCGCCGATGCCAGCGCCGCCCCCGCCCCGTGGGGCGCGGCGCCGGTCGGCTGGGGGCCGGGGCTGGCCAGCCCGGGCGGGCCTGCGCCCGGATCGCCGCCGAAAAGGGCAGGCAGATCCAGCGCGGGGTCTTCGCGCGGGAAGAAGCGCGACAGATCAAGCATACCGGGGCCGCGACCGACGCGACCCAGATCCTCCACCGCCTCTGCCGGGTGAAGGTCGCGCGGTGCGGCCATGTCGACATCCGCGGGCAAGGGTGCCACAGGCTGGCCCGGGGGCAGGGGGGCGGCGGGGTCGGCCTTTGCATCTGCGGCGGCCGGCATGGCGGGCGTGCCGGCATCTTCGGCCCCGGCGACAGGTGCGCCGCCGAAAGCCGATTTCACCCAGGCCGCCATGCCGATTACCAGACCTGCGAAGATCGCGGCGAAGGGGGCTTCGCGCCGGTCAGCGAGGGCAAAGAGCGCGCGCCCCTTTGGCTGACGGTCGGTTGCGGATTTGCGATTTCGGGTCTGGATCTGCATGGTCCTATCCCCGCTTCATCTGCTTGCGGCCCGCCTCGCCGCGCGATGGATCGCGCCCGGGGGACCGGGCGGCTGCGTCCAGCACGATGTCATCGCTGCCCGAGACGGTGGCGGGGGCGACGACCTGCCCGTCGCGGTTGGCCAGAACCTCTTCCTTGGTGCCGAAGGCCACGAGTTTGCCCGCATGGATCGCGGCAACCATGTCGACCGCCGCCAGCACGCTGGGCCGATGCGCCACGATGATGGCGATGCCGCCACGTTCGCGAATGCCGCGGATGGTTTCATTCAGCGCCCGTTCGCCCGCCGCATCCAGCGCGGCATTGGGTTCATCCAGCAGCACGACGAAGGGATCGCGATAGAGCGCGCGCGCCAGACCGATGCGCTGGCGCTGCCCCGCCGAAAGGGCGGTGCCCAGCGCGCCCACCTCGGTGTCATAGCCGTCGGGCAGTTGCGAGATCATCTTGTGGACATTGGCCGCCGAGGCCGCCTTGAAGATGGCGTCGCTGGTGCGGTCATTGTCAAAGCGGCTGATATTGTCGCGCACGGTGCCGTTGAAGAGGCCCACTTCCTGCGGCAGATAGCCGATGATTTCGCCCGCGCGGGCCGGATCCCACTGGGTCAGTTCCACATCGTCAAAGCGGATCGCCCCGCGCAGCACGGGCCAGACACCGGCCAATGCGCGGACGAGCGTGGATTTCCCCCCGCCCGAAGGGCCCAGCACGGCCAGCGCCTGCCCGGCTTTCAGTTCGAAGCTGACATCAGACAGAAGCACGCGGCCATTGGCGGGCGAGGCGATGGTGACATTTTCCACCCGCAGCGTGCGGTTGGGGCTGGGCAGCATCAGCGGCATGCGTTCGGCCGACAGCGCGACCAGCGTGTCGCGGAGTTGTCCCCAGGCCTGACGGGCGCCGACGATGCCCTTCCAGTTGCCGATGATCTGGTCGACCGGTGCCATGGCGCGGCCCGAGGCGACGGAGACGGCGATGATCGCGCCTGCGGACAATTCGCCCTTGATGGTGAAATAGGCCCCCAGCCCCAGCAGCCCCGATTGCAGCAGCATCCGCAGCACGCGCGACATGGCGGCCATGGTGCCGGTGATGTCGGAGGCGCGGGTATTCAGGGCCAGATGGTCATGGTTGGCCTCGGCAAAGCGTTCCACCGCGCGCCCCGTCGCCCCCATGGCGATCAGGACTTCGGAATTTCGGGTGTTGGACTCCGAGATGGTGTTGCGCAGCACCAGCGCCCGTTGCGCCGACTTCGCCAGATCGCGCGACTTCACCTCGGCAATGACGGTCAGCAGCGCGAGGGTCACCAACCCGCCCAGCGTGACCGCGCCCAGAACCGGGTGCAACAGATAGACGAAGATCAGGAAGACCGGCACGAAGGGCAGATCGAACAGTGCCCCCGGTGCCTGCGAGCCGAGGAAGTTGCGCAGCGTGTCGACACCGCGGCTGCGCTCTTGCGCCTCGGTCGGGGAAAAACCGAAGCGCGGCATGTCGATGGCGACGCGATGCGACAAGGGCGCAAGGCGGCGGTCCAGCCGCGCGCCGATGCGCACCAGAAGCTGGGTGCGGATCGTGTCGAAGCCGCCCTGCACCAGATAAAGCGCGAGCGCGAGGATGGAGAGGAAGATCAGCGTCTGCACCGAGCCGGAGGTGAGCGCGCGATCATAGACCTGCAGCATGTAGAAGGAGCCGGTCAGCGCCAGCACGCTGATCAGGCCGGAGATGGCGAAAAGCGCCCAGCCGAAGCGGCGAAGATCGGCGTTCAGAAGATCGCGCGCCTTCTTGAGGGCAAGGGGATCGGAGGGGGAATTCGGTTGCGCCATGGCCGTTGCTGCCTGCCTTGATCCTGTGCCGGTTTCCCGGCCTTTTGCGGTGCGGTCCCGGTTGGTCTGCGCGACGGTTTTCGCGACGGTTTCCGGGGGCTTCCGGGCCAAGGCTAGAACCGCCCGGCCCGGCCCGTTACGGGAAAGGGTCCGGCATTTCGTTGGACAAAGGTCCGAAGCCTGCCCGACCCTTCGCGATGCGGCCCGGCCGGGGAAGCCGGCCGGGCCGCAAGGTGGTGTCAGAGACCGAAGGACGATGCGTCGAGGTTGTGCGCCCCGCGCAGGGTGAGGCTGAAATCGGCCTCGTCATCGTCATTGGTGTGGCCCTCGATGATCGTGTCCACGCCATCGGCCGTGGCCACTTCGCGGATCACCAGGCTGCCCGGACCGGCCGCCCCCTGTTCGGCGAGCGTGAAGCTCTGGTTGCCGTTCAGGCCAACCCGCGCGTCGATCCCCGCAAGGTCGATCCGGTCGCCCGGCTGGAAGTCGGTGATGACGTCGCCATCCGCCGCCCCGGCCGAGGTGAAGACGAAGACATCCTCGCCGTCGCCGCCCGTCAGGACGTTCACCGAGAGCGACGCCTTGATGACATCCGCGCCTTGGCTGCCGATGACGTTCTCGATGCCCACCAGACTGTCGGTCACGCCACTGATGCGCACCGTGCCGATGGCCGTGGCGGCACCCAGGTCGATCGCCGCGCCGCCGAGGATGGCGGAGAGGTCGATCGTGTCGATGCCTGCGCCGCCGAAGATCATGTCGGCACCGTCATCGGCTGCGAAGGTGAAGCGGTCATCGCCGTCTTCGCCCATCAGGACATCGGTTCCCTGCCCGCCGGAGAGCAGGTCATCCCCTGCGCCGCCGGTCAGGACATCGTCGCCGCCATGGCCCATGAGGATGTCATCCCCGGCCTTGCCCATGAGGGCATCGGCCTCGGCCCCGCCGACAAGGACATCCGCCCCTGCCCCGCCCGACACCATGCCGCTGCCCGTGCCCGGCATGAGGACTGCACCTTCGACGACCGGGGGAGTCTGCGGCACCCCGGCGCCGCCGCCCGTACCGGCGCCATTGCCCGGCCCGTTTCCGGCCTCTTCGTCATCCTCCTCGTCCGAGCCGGTGTCAGTGCCGGAGTCAGTGCCAGTGTCAGTGTCAGTGCCAGTGTCGTCGCCGCCCGTATCCGCGTCATCCGTGCCGGCGCCGGCATCGCCGTCATCCGTGGCCCCGTCTTCGTCGTTGTCCGTGGCCGCGCCGTCATCGCCGCCGGCACCGATACCATCGTCATCGGCATCCGTGTCGTCGTCGCCCTGGTCAACCCCGGCTACCCCATCCTCGTCCGATACTTCGAAGATACGCTCGTCAAGGCCAACCAGCCCGGTGTTGCGCATCACGATATCGGCAAAGCTCTGGCCTTCCACGAAGTTGGCATAGAGGTCGAAGTTCTCCAGCCGGTCGACATAGTAGAAGCGGTCGCCTTCCTGCAGACGGTCAAGCTGTTCGTGGATCACCACCCAGAAGGTGGACCCCACCAGCCCGCCATTCACCTTGGCCTCGGCCAGCCCGCCGACCCAGAGATCGACACGGTCGATCCCCTGCACGGTGAAGCTGCCATCGGCATTGGCGATCAGGCCGATATCCGGGTTCAGCGCAGCGAAGGCATCCGCCGCTGCCTGATCTGCCAGAACCAGATCGGGATAGGCCGCGCGGAACTGGTCCAGCATCGCCGCCGACAGCCCGTTCCGTGCCCCGAAATCCTCCCAGCTTGAATAGGGTTGCAGCAGGACCGGATCGACGAAGCTCAGCGCCTCGCGGATATAGGGGTTGGTCGAGGCAAGAAGCGATGCCTTGACCTGGTTCAGCGTGCCGATGCCCACATCCCGGCCCCGCGCCACGTTGAAGGCGAAGAGGTCGGCGCTGACGCGGACAAGGTCATTGCGGATGCCGTCGACCACCATCGTGTCGACCTGCTCCGCCGCCTGCCCGGCGATGCCCGAAAGCACCGCCCCCGCGCCAAGCTGGGCATAGCCCGGCTGCGGCACATAGCCATACTGCGCCAGTGTCGCGAGGCTCTGGGTAAAGGCCCCTTCGGCATTGGTCGGGTTCAGGAAGGCATCGAACAGCGACACCTGCGACACCGTCCCGTCCGGGTTCGTCACCGAAACCGTCTGCGCCACCATCGTATGGCCGAAACGATAGACGGCCGATGCGAATTCTTGGCTGATCGCGGCATCGGTTTCCGGGTTCCATTCGGTAAACCCGTGATCCCCCGCGCCCCGGATGCCCACGCCACCCAGCAGCGTCTCGGCGAATTCGGTGAAGACGACGCGCTGATACTCGGCCTCGTTCACGATCTTGGCCGCCTGGAACAGCTCCTCCAGTGTCAGGACCGTGCCGCTAGCCTGATAGCTGGCCGCAAGCTGTTCGACATGGAAGTTGTGGTTGCGGGCAAAGATCGTGTGCATCGAGGTCAGCGTGATGTTCTCGTTCACGCGCCCGTCGCCCGCCACCACGTGATCCAGCAGGTTGATGAAGGGGTTGGTGTCCAGAAGCAGGGGTTGTCCCTCGCCCATGAAGTTCGACACCAGCCCCGGCAGGACCGCCGCATTGATGGCCCCGTCGGCATCCAGCAGATCGGGATAGAACTCCACCAGCGTCTGCGCCCCGCCCGCCAGATGCGCCGCCCGGAACACCGTCCCGGCCTCGATATGGTGCATCAGCACGTCGCGCAGCGTGGGCAGCAGGTCATGGCCTGCGGCAGAGGGGTCCTCCGCCCCCATCAGCACCCGCGCCCCCAGACCGCCCGCCCCGTCGCTTTCGCGCAGAAGCTGGCCGATCAGGTTGGTGGACCCGTAGACCTGGTTCTGGTCCACGAAGGGCGAGGTCAGGTTGCGATGCTGGGCCGCGCCATCCGCGTCAAAGCCCATCACGCTGGCCCGCGTCAGGTCGGCCGGATTTTCCGCCCGTGCCCCCGCGCCCGGTGCCCCGATCTGGATGGTGCCATTGCCGCCCTTCGGAATGAAGCTCAGCCCGTGGTCGAAATACTGGGCAAAGGCGGTGAAGAAGGCATTGGCATTCGCGCTCGGTGCCGTCCCTGGTGCCTGCGCACCAAGGATGTCCGAAATCGTCCGCGTATCCAGCCCGTCGAAGATCGGGTTGATCGCATTGTTGCCCGTGGCCGCGTCATAGGCGCCCGAACGGTTTTCGGTGACGCGGATGAAGGCCTCGCCATGCGCGCCCTGCGTCGGGTTGGCCGGGTTGTTGCCCACCCCCGTCAGCGTCCGCACGCCCAGCGCATTGGCCCCGTCATCGTTGCCGTCCGGGCTGATGCCGCGGACGAGGTCAAGGAGGCCCGCCGCATCATTTGCCGTCAGTGTCGGAGCGGGCGTCTCGTTGCCGCCATCCGTGGAGCCGACGCCATGGTCTTCGACGGTGCTGGATTCCACCAGAGTGGGCACAGCAGATGCCGATCCGGTGAAGGTCACGGAATGGCTGCCATTGGACATGGTGACCGTGCCGTTGCCGTTATCGGTGGTGGCGTAGGCAGCCGGGTCGTTGCCTGCGGGCACTTCGATCACGTCCTGTGGGCGCAGGGTGCCCACAACCATGTCGTTGCCGCCGCCGGTCCGGAAGACGATCCGGTGTGCCGAGTCAAGCGCCGAGATATCCACCGTGTCATCGCCTTCAGAACCGTTCACGCGGATCGTGTTGATGCGCAGGCTGGTTCCGGCAAAGCTGCCGATAGGCGTGACGGTATCCGCGCCGGGGCCGGTATTGACGATGATCTCTTCGATCCCCGCCAGCTCGGCGATCACACTGGCATTGCTGGTGCCGTTGCGCGTGACCACGATTTCGGTCGCGGCGGCCAGCGGGGCCCCTGGATTGACGGCAAGGAAGTCCGCCCGTGCATAGATGCGGTAGGTTTCGGCCTGATTGTTGCCGTTGATGATGAACGTGTCGCCACCCGCGCCATTGTCGCCACCATTGATCACGTCACGCCCGTCGGGCTGCGCCGCCACGATGGTAAAGCCAAAGAAGGTGATCGGATCGGTCACACCCCAGGTGATGGTGTCATCCCCGTCGCCTGCATTGATCAAATCGTTGCCGGTGCCGCCGGTGATCGCATCATTGCCGGCCAGCGCGTTGATCGTGTCCGCGCCGCCCTGACCGTTGATGATGTCTTCGCCTGCGGTGCCGGTCAGGGTATTGCCCCCGCCGGTGCCATTCAGAACGTCACCCACGACGGTGGTCGGGGCAGAGACGACGGTTTCCAGCGTGCCGAGACCATCGGTGAACTGCACCTGCACGCGCAGCGCCTGGCCCACCTGGGCCTGGGCGGGTGTGAAGCTCGTCCCCGTCGCGCCGCCGATATTCACCCAGGTCGCCCCGCCATCGGGCGAGCGTTGCCACTGGACCGAGAGCCCGCCTGCGCCCAGACCGTTGGGATCGGCGATGGCCGACAGATCGACGCTGAGCGCCTGCCCCTCGGTCGGGGTGGTGTCGCTGATCACCGGCGCGCCGGTGGCTGGCTGGTTGACGAGCAGGATATCCTGATCGGCGAAGCTCAGCACTTCGATGTTGCGCAGCCGGTCAGAGCCTTCAAGCTCCAGCCTGCGGCCCGTCAGCGGGTCGAGCGCCCGATCGACGCCGGTGACCGGGTCGATCAGTTCCAGACTGGCGGTGTTGTGGGTGACGGTGATGGAACCATCGGCATTGCTGGTGATGGTGTAGTTCTCGCGCAGGTCCCAGTAGCGGGCGGTGTCGACGTCACCCGCCTGTCCGCCATCAAGGATTTCGCGCACGACTTCCAGTTCGCTGGGGCTGATCACGCGGGCAAAGAGCGCGCGTTCCAGTGTCATGCCCCCGAACATCACCGCGCCGGTTGCGACATCGACGATCTGATGCGTCAGTCCATCGGCGGTGCCGACAGGCTGGCCCGGGACGCGCACCTCGATGCGCGCGTTCAGCCATCTGTCGCCGTCGATGATGTCATCGCCCGACATGCCGCGGATGGTATCGCTGCCCGCGCCGCCCAAAAGGATAGCGGCCCCGGTCGAGGTATCCATCCGCGCCGTCAGCCTTTCGCCGGTATTGGGCTGGACGATGTCGAAGGTGCCCAGATGCGAAACGAGATCGCGCAGGCCGTCGATCAGGTCGATGTTCTGTTCCAGCAATGCGTTGGAATAGGACTGGATCGGCGAGGTGGGCGAGACCTGCGCCGCGTTGCCCTGGGCATCATAGGCGCCGGTCACCACTTCGCGGCCGGTCAGCCTGTCATCCCCGGTCCAGCCCGACAGACCCTCGACCAGATCAAAGCGGTCGCGCAGGATGTTTGCCTGCTGGTTCTGGAAGATGCCGAGGTTCATGTCGGCATCTACATCATAGGCGTTGCCTTTGTAGGCCACCCAGTCAAAGCCCGCCATGCCATTGTTGCGGTTGATGCCGATGCCCTGGAACATGATGTCATCGCCGGATTCCGCGTCGAAATCGGTGTCGTTCTCGCCCGCGAACATCACGTCATGGCCGATGATGCGGCTGTTGAAGAACAGTTCCGAATTGTCGCCGGTCAGGGTGTTCATGTTGCCCTGACCTTCCATCCAGTCATTGCCTTCGTTGCCGAAGACAATGCCGCCACCGCCGGTCGGGGCACGGATGAAATCGTCGCCCTGCCCGCCGAAGATATCCTTCGCCTCGTCGCCGCCGGAGATCACGTCGCGCCCTGCGCCGCCGAAGATCAGGTCAAGGCCCATGCCGCCATTGATGACGTCATCGCCATCCTCGCCCTTGATCACATCGGCATCGCCGATATCGGTGCCGCGATCCGTGATGATGTCGTTGCCTGCACCGCCATGGATGTGATCGACGCCGAAGCCGCCTTCGATCACGTCATGGCCGCCATAGCCCCAGAGACCGTCATCGCCATCGCCGCCGATGATCGTGTCATCCCCGGAGGTGCCCCCCAGCACGACATGTTCACCGCCCAGATAGCGGATGTAGTTCGCCCCGCGTTCCACAAGGCTGGTCGTGCCCAGCATGGAGGTCAGCACGTCCGCCTCGCGCGTCGGGTCGGCGCTGCCGATATCCGGGTTCCACTGGCGGGACTGGTCGATTTCCAGAACCCAATCGGCGGTCTGGAAGGCCGCGCCGTTGATCGAGAGACCCAGATGTTCGCCATCGGTGTTGCGCTGGATCAGATCGGCGAAGCTGTCGCTTTCCAACTGGCTGAGCAGGTTCATCCCCTGCGTCCGGCTGAGATAGTAGAACCGGTCGCCGTTTTGCAGCATCTCCATCTGCGCTTCGAAGACGAAGGTGAAGGTTGAGCCGAGCATGCCACCGAAGGACATCTTCGCCTCGGCCAGACCGCCGATCCAGAAATCGACGCTGTTCAGGCCGCCCAGCGAGCCGCCGGCCCAGGTGCCGGTCGCGTTCAGGAAGGCCAGCCGGTCAGCCGGTGCATCGGCCCCGCCAAGCACAAGCAGCATGGCCGCATCGCGCTTTGCCTCGATCGTGGTGGCGGAGGTGATGCTGTCATGGGTGCCGTAGGCGGCGATGAAGTTCACCACCGAAAGCGGGTTCTTGATCGCGGCGGCGAAATCCGACCAGCTCTCATAAGGGCGCAGATAGGTGTTCTGCGTCTGCTCGAAGAACTGGCGGCGTGCCTCGTTCAAGGAGGGAATGCCCACATCCCGCGCCCGCGCCATGTTCAGCGCAGCAAGGTCGAGCGGCAGACCCACAAGGTTGTTGCGCAGCGCATCAGTCAGGAATTCGTCGATCTCGTTGCCGTGTTGGCGTGTCATGCCGCGCAGGATGGCGCCTGCCGCCGCATGGGCATCGCCCCCTTGTGCATCGAACATCACCGGGTTGAGGAAGGCATCGAAAAGCTCGACCGTGGTCAGCCCCGTAACGCCGGTTTCGCCCAGCGCGCCGGTGGCATCCAGCATGCCGAGCATGTCGACCGTCTCGTTCAGCATGGAATGGCCGAAGCGATAGACGACCTGCGCGAATTCCTGGCTGATGCCGACGGGGATTTCGACCGAGTTCGAGAAGACGAAAGGATCAATCTGCGGGGCGATGGCGCGGACGAATTCCTCGAACACCAGATGCTGATAGACCATCTCGGTGGTAAAGCGGCCGGTCTGGAACAGCCGTTCGCCATTCCAGACGAGATCCGCGCCGGAGGTAGGCATGGCGGTGACAGGCACCAGCAGATATTCGTTCAGCATGGCCAGATCGCCCGAGGCGAGCAGCATGTCCTGAACCGCCTCGATCTGGCGGTTGTGTTCGCCGTGGAAGATGGTGTGAACCGCCGTCAGCGCGATGTTTTCATTGCCGCGCCCATCCCCCACGATGAAGTGCCGGTCGAGCAGTTCGTTATCATAGGTCGAGGCCACGCCGAACATGTTCGTCGGCTGAGGATTGGCGGTGTCGGTGTCGGTGTCGGCGGTCTTGAAGACAAGCGTGGTCACCCCATCCGTCGGGTCGAGGTCGACCGCGCCGGGCGTTGCGTCATGGGCGATGTCGTTGAGGAAGGCTCGCCCCGCCGAAGCCAGCGTCAGCGCATCCACCGGCGCGGCGATGCTGCCAGAGACTGCCCCCCCGCCCGCAAGTACGAATTGCGGCATGCCGGTCGCCGCATCGGGGACGAAGCGGCCGTAGAGATCGGTCAGCACGGCAGGCACGGAATGCACGTTCAGATCGGACAGTTCGATCCCCAGCATGGAGCGGGCCTGCGCCTTGATGTCGGCCCAGGTGGGCGGTCCGCCCGTCGCGCTTTCCAGCATGCGGCCCGTGGCGATGGGGCGGCCCTCATGCAGCACGTATTCCCGCAGGAAGACCTGATGCGACGGGTTCGAGGTATAGACCTGGTTCAGGTCGATCCAAGGTGTTGTTTCGTTGGCATTTTCACGGACGTCATCGGCGGTGCCCAGCACGCCATCCGGCCCCGGCTGGTTCGTCGCGCGGGTCAGCACCATGAAATTGGTGGGGCTGCCCGGCTCGTACAGCGGATCATCCGGCTGCAGGGGAATATAGACCGTGCCGTTGCCCCCCTTCTGCGTCAGGTCGAGGCCATGGTCGAAGAACTGGCCGAAGATGGTGAAGAAGCTGTTATAGGGCGCGGTATCGCCCAGATCGGCCGAGACATTGCCGAGGGCGACGTTCACGCCGTCCATCTCGATCCCGTTGGCGGTGAGCAGGGCCTGCACCTCGGCATCAGCGAGCGCGGCCTGATCGTAGGGGGCGAGCGCCTCTTGCGCGGCGGTGACATCTGCGATTTCGGCCTGCACCGCGGCCTCGGCCGTGTCGAGCGTGGTCTGTGCAATGTCGCGCAGGCCTTCGGCCTCGGCCAGGGCGGCTTCGGCATCGGTCACGGCCTGCGTGGCGGCCCCCAGATCGCCTGCGACGGCGGCATTGGCGGCATCCAGCGCGGCCTGCGCATCGGCCAGATCGGATTCCGCAGCGGCCAGATCGGCGGCGGCGGTAGCGGCGGTGGCGGCGGCGCTGTCGCTGGCGGCCTGGGCCGGGGCGACAAGGGCGGCCGCGGCATCGCGCGCGGTCTGGGCGGCGGCAAAGGCGGCATCGGCATCGGCCAGCGCCGCATCCGCGGCGAGATCGGCGGCATTTGCGGCATCCAGCGTCGCCTGCGCGGCGGTCAGCGCGGCAAAGGCCGCGTTATAGGCATCGAGGGCTGCCTGATTGTCCGAAGAATCGCCATCGGCGAGTTCGATCAGCAGCGCGACATTGGCCGCGCGTTCGGCGGCGAAGGCGGCGTCGAAATCGGCCTGCGCCTGAAGGCGGGCGGCCTCGGTCAGGTCGGCGGCATCCTGCGCCTCTGTCAGGGCGAGTTGGGCATCGGCGAGGGTGGCCTCGGCTGCGGCGAGATCCCCCTCTGCGACGGCCAGCGCTGCTGCTGCGCTGGCCGCCGCCGCGGCCGCATCCGCATCGGCCTGTTGGGCCAGCGAAAGCGCCGCAGTCGCCGCGGCCAGATCTGCCTCTGCCGCGACCACGTCCTGGGAAAGGGCGGCCAGCGCCGCCTCGGCGGCGGCAAGGGCCGCCTCGGCCGCCGTGACGGCGGCGGTTGCATCGCCAAGCGCCGTGCTTGCCGTCACCACCGCGGCATTGGCGGCGGCGAGTTCGGCCTGCTGGGTGGCGAGGGCGGCTTCGAGTTCGGCCCGCGGGGGCAGACCCGCCAGATCGCCAAGCCCGTCCTGCGCCGCACGGTAGGCGGCGTGGATCTGCTGCGACAGGGCGATGTTTTCGGACCCGGTCACCCCGGCAATGGCCAGCGCGGCCGATATCGCCGCGATATTGCCAAGGGTCTGATCGGCCACGAGGTTCGAGATGGTCCGCGGCCTTGCGTCATAAACGGAGCCAGAGGCCTGGGCATAGCTGGTGGGGGCACCGCTGCGCGGGTTGGCCTGCGCCGCGATCCAGACCGGATCAAGCAGGCGATCCATCAGATTGTCCGAAGCCCCGCTTTGGGTATAGCCGATCTGATAATTGTTCAATTCGCCGGTCACCGTGCGCAGACCATCGGGAACCAGGGGGCTGGCGATCAGAGAGGCCAGCGCTTCGCGGGCATCCATGCCGCCTTCGATCAGGCGATTATGCTCCTCGGCGATGCGGATCTGGTCGAGGATATGGGCGAGATCGTTCAAATTGAGCGTGACCATGGCAGTTGTCCCTGTGTTGAACAGAATCGATGGAACAGGGCAGACCCGTCCCTTATCGGCTGATTTTCAGGCGAGGATCGCCGTGGCGACAAAGGCCGACGGTCCGGGGGAATCCTGCATTTGGTAGGAAAATGATCAGACAAAGGTCTGATGATGGCAGGTCGCCCGGGGAGCGACAGCCCGCCGATGCGCGCCCGTCAGGCCAGTGTCGTGCGCTGCGCGAGCGGGGAGATGCCGAAATGGCTGCGATAGACCTTGGAGAAATGCGAGGTCGAATTGAAGCCGCAGGCCATGGCAATGCCGGTGATCGACTGTTCGCTCTGCACGATCAGATTGCGCGCGCGGTGCAGGCGCATCTCGGTGATGTAGCGCTTGGGCGAGGTGTTCAGATAGCGCCCGAAAAGCCGCTCCAGCTGGCGGGTGGAGATGCCCAGAAGATCGGCCAGTTCGCAGGGGGCGAGCGGGTCTTCCATGCGCGCCTCGACGATGGCGATGGCGCGTGAGAGGTGTTCGTTGCGCATGCCGTGGCGCGACTGGATCGACACACGCTGCGCGGCGGTGCCTTCGCGCACGGCGTTGTAGACCATCTGATCGGCCACGGCGGTGGAGAGATCGGCACCGTGGCGGCGCGCGATCAGGTGCAGCATCAGATCGGCCGCCGCTGTTCCGCCAGAGGCGGTGATGCATTTGCGATCGGCGACAAAGACATTGCGAACAAGTTTCACCGCCGGGAATTCCTCGGCGAAAAGATCGTGATACTCCCAGTGGACGGCGGTTTCGATCCCGTCGAGAAAGCCCGCCCGGGCCAGCACATAGGCCCCCGAACAGATCGCGCCCAGCGGCGTGCCTGCGGCACGTTCGCGGCGCAGGAAGTTCAGGATCGCGGGCGTCGTGGCCTGTTGCACATGGATGCCCGAAATCACGAAGAGGCGGTCCACGTGCGAAAGTGGCCCCAGCCCGCGATGGACCAGCGTGACCGAGCCGTTCGAACAGGTGGCCGAGATTCCGTCGGGGCTGGCCAGCGTCCAGCGGTAAAGATCCTGCCCCGAGACAAGATTGGCGATCCGCAGGGGTTCAAGCGCGCAGGAAAAGGCCAGATGCGAGAAGTTGTCGGCAAGCAGGAAGACGAAATGCGACGTGCTGGTCATTGCGGCTGGCCCTGAGGGAAGAAAGGGGGGCCAGCAATGCCCCCCTTTCCGGTTCTCTTATTGCGCGGCGGCGCTGGCAGCGGCCAGCCAGGCGTCATAATCGGCCTGATGCGCGGCGATCCATTCCTCGGCATGGCGCTGCAGGTCTTCGGGCTTGTCCTCGCCCTTGGAGATGCGCAGCGCCTCGGCCGAGACGTCGTTGATATCGACCTTGGCCGCTTCGAACAGTGCGCGGGCCGCGGGGTTGGCCTCGAGGAAGTCGTTGCGCGCCACGACACGGATCGAGTCCACCGCAAAGCCCAGATTCTTGCCGTTGAATTCGGTGTTTGCGGTCGCGCCATCGGGCAGCGGGGTGCCGGCGGGAACCGACAGCCATTCCGCATCGGTGCCGGGGACCAGTTCGCCCGCCACCCAGTAGGGAACCCAGGTGTAGTACAGGATCGACCCGCCATTGTCCTTGCGCGCCATCGCGTCGCCGATCATCGCCGGATAGGCGCCCTGGTTGTGGGTGACGGTGTCGCGCAGGCCCAGCGCATCGAGATGGGTTTCGATCACGCGTTCACAGCCCCAGCCCGGGATGCAGCCGGCCAGATCGGCCTTGCCATCGCCATCGGCATCGAAGCGCGCGGCGGTGGCCGGATCCTTCAGCATCGAGAGGTCGGTCACGCCCGCATCATAGCTGGCCTTGTCCACCATGTAGCCCTGGATCGCACCGTCGATATAGGTGCCGACCTTGGTCATCACCGCCTCGCCGCCGGCTTCCTGGAAAAAGGCGTCGTGCAGCACGTCCCAGCTGACGGCCATGAAATCCGCATCCCCCGCGCCCACGGCGAGGTGCATGGTCTGGTATTCGGCCTCGTTCGGTTCGGCGATGGTATAGCCCAGATCCTCAAGCGCCTTGAACAGGATCAGGTGCTGCATGTGTTCCTCGATCTGCGTGGGCATGATCGGGCGCACGGTGACGCCTTCGCCGGGCTTGTCCTGTGCGAAGGCCGGCAGGGCGAGGGCAAGGGTCATTGCCGTGGTCATGAAGAGTTTCATTGTCAGCTCCCAGTTGGTTATCAGGTGGATTTCAGGTCGGTTTCAGGTCGGTTTCAGGTCGGTTTCAGGTCGACTTCTTGAACAGCGCGGTGATCAGCCCGACAGGGCCGGTCTGCCACCAGAGTAGATGCCCCCGGTCCCGGCCCGATCGGCCGAGCCCCTGTGTGATCCGGTCCAGCACGATGGCCAGCATCACGATGCCAAGCCCGCCGACGATGGCCTTGCCCGCATCAAGCCGCCCCATCGCACGCAGCACCTCGTTTCCGAGGCCCTTTACCGAGATCATCGAGGCGATCACCACCATGGACAGGCTGAGCATGATGGTCTGGTTCAGCCCGGCAAGGATTGTGGGCGTGGCCAGCGGCAGTTCGACCTTGCGCAGGATCTGGCCCGGCGAGGCCCCGAAGGCGCGCGCCGCCTCGACCACCGAAGGGTTCACCCCCCGGATGCCGAGCGAGGTCAGCCGCACCAGCGGCGGCAGGGCGAAGATGATCGTCACGATCACGCCCGAGACATTGCCGATGCCGATCATCATCACCACCGGAACGAGGTAGACGAAGGCCGGGATCGTCTGCATCGTGTCGAGCACGGGCCGGATCGCGGCTTCGAAGCGGTCATTCTTTCCCGCCAGCACCCCCAGCGGAAGGCCGATGGCCACGCACAGGATCACCGAGGCGATCACGATGGCCAGCGTCGTCATCGCAAGGCCCCATGCCTCGGGCGCGAGAAGGCCGAGGATGAAGAGACAGACCCCGACGACGATCGCGCTGCGCCGCCCGGCGGCCTGCCAGGCGATCAGGACGAGGATGGCCAGCATCAGAAGCGGAGGAACGGATTGCAGCGCGCCTTCGATGCCGAGGATGACCGTTTCGAAGAAGCGTTTGATGGGCTGGATCAGTTCGCGATTGGAAATCGCCCAGTGTTTGATGCCATCCGCCCAGGAGGCGATGCCCAGATCGACCGAGGCAAAGGGATTGAGCCAATCGAATGCGGTGTCGGCCATCAGGCTGCCCTTTCCTCGTCACGTCCCTGGATGCCGCGCAGAAGCGCGCGCTTGGTCACCACGCCGACGGGCGCGCCATCGGCCACGATCAGGATCGGGTGATCGGTGCCGACGGCGAGGTCGACCAGTTCGTTCAGGTTGCAACCCGGCCGCCCCACCGGCCAGGCGGCGGTGTCCTGCGGGCCGTTCGCCTGTTCATAGGCGGCCAGCGGCTGCATGATGCGGGCAGCGGTGACGAGGTCGAGCTTGGAGATGCCCGCCACGAAATCGGCGACATAGTCATCCGCGGGCCGGGTCACGATTTCCTCGGGCGTGCCGATCTGGACAAGGACGCCGTCCTTCATGATCGCGATGCGGTCGCCGATGCGGATCGCCTCGTCCAGATCATGGGTGATGAAGACGGTCGTCTTGTGCAGTTCCGCCGACAGATC
Source organism: Paracoccaceae bacterium (assembly GCA_041397045.1). Lineage (GTDB taxonomy): Bacteria > Pseudomonadota > Alphaproteobacteria > Rhodobacterales > Rhodobacteraceae > Paragemmobacter. The sequence goes on along the minus strand of JAWKXK010000007.1, from coordinate 27,967 downwards.
CATGAAGGTGCCCTGCAACTGTCGCCGGATCAGCGGATCGAGGGCGGAAAAGGGTTCGTCCATCAGAAGGATCGTCGGATCCGCGGCCAATGCGCGCGCAAGCCCCACGCGCTGCTGCATGCCGCCCGAGAGTTCGTCGGGATATTTCCTGTCCCAACCGGCAAGATCGACCATCTCGATGGCGCGGGCGGCGACCCTTGCCCGCTCGGCCTCGTCCACACCGCGCACCTCGAGCGAGAAGGCCACGTTGTCGCGTACTGTCCGGTGCGGCATGAGCGCCATGGACTGAAACACCATGCCGATCTTTTCCGCCCGGAGGCGGCGCAGCGCCTCGGGGTTCATGGCGTTGACGTTCTGGCCTTCGATGAAGACCGCGCCTGCGGTCGGTTCGATCAGGCGGTTGATATGGCGGATCAGCGTCGATTTGCCTGAACCGGACAGGCCCATGATGCAGAAGATCTCGCCCCGGCCGACGCAGAAGCTGGCATCCTGCACGCCCACCACGCAATCGAAGTTTTCACGGATGTCCTTCTTCGAAAGACCATCCTTGCGCACGGCCTCCATCGCCTGACGCGACTTGTCGCCGAAGATCTTCCAGATCCCTTCGCAACGGATGACGTCCTCTCGGTCGGTCATACGGATTCTCCCTTGTTGACAGACTACAAACATAAAACTTCTTAGTAGACAATATGTATTTTCTTCGCCTACACAGAAGACACGCTACCTGATTCACAGAGCGAAAGCCGAATGTGTCAGGGACAGGAGAGCCGTCTTGGAAGCCGAGAGCCGCAGCAGGAAAACGATCTGTGCCGAGGACTTGCGCCGCAAGATCCTGACGCAGCACCTTGAGCCGGGCGTCTATCTGGACGAGACGGAGCTTGCCGAAGCCTATGGCATCTCTCGCCCCCCACTGCGCGAGGTGCTGCGGCAACTGGCCGGGGAAGGCTATGTCCTGCTGATCGAGAATCGCGGCGCCCAGGTCGCGCCGATGACGCACAAGACCCTGAGGAACTTCTTCGTCGCGGCCCCGATGATCTATGCGGGTGTCACGCGGCTGGCCGCCGAACATGCGACCCCGGCCCAGATCGACAGGCTGAAGCAGGTGCAATGGGCCTTTCGTGCGGCGATCCGGACGGGCAATGCCGCCGACCGCGCGCTGGAGAACGAACGCTTCCATTCCGTTATCGGCGAGATGGCGGATAACGAATTCCTGATGCCCAGCCTGCGGCGGTTGCTGATCGACCATACCCGCATCGGGATGACCTTCTACAATCCCCGCCGCGCGCAACTGGCCGAGACCCAGTCCATCGCGGCCGATCAGCACGATGAATTCATCGCCCTAATCGAGGCGGGCGATGCCGATGCCGCTGCCGCGCTTGCGGTGGCGCATTGGGAATTGTCGCGCGCGCAGATCGAAAGCTACGTCGCGCCGGAAAGCATGCAGATCCCCCTCGGCCGTGCGCCCGGGGCCAGATAGGAACAAGGAACGCCATGAGGTTCGAAGGCATCTACACGCCCGTCATCACCCCCCACCGGGAGGACGGTTCCATCGACCGTGATGCCTTTGCGGCCCAGATCGACTGGCTGATCGCGGCGGGCGTGCATGGCCTGATCAATGGCGGATCGACAGGCGAATACTACGCCCAGTCGATGGAAGAGCGGCTTGAGATGGCCACGCTTGCCCGAGAGCTGACACGGGGGCGGGTGCATCTGATGGTGGGCACCGTGGCGATCCGGCTGGAGGATTCCATCACGATGGCCGAACATGCCGCCAGGATCGGGGCGGACAGCATCCTTGTCGGCTCGCCGCCCTATTCGGTGCCGACGGAACAGGAAAACGCCCTGAACGCGCTGGCGATCGACCGCGCGGCGGATCTGCCCATCATGCTTTACAACTATCCCGGCCGCATGGGCATCAACATGGGCGAGGAATTCCTCGACCGCGTCGGACGCAGCCGGAATTTCTGCGCCATCAAGGAAAGCAGCGGCGACATCAACCGCGTGCATCTGCTGGCGCGCGAATATCCGCATGTGCAGATGTCCTGCGGGATGGATGATCAGGCGCTGGAATTCTTTGCCTGGGGTGCGCGAAGCTGGGTCTGCGGCGGGTCGAACTTCCTGCCGAAGGAACATCAGGCGCTGTGGCGTGCCTGCGCGGTGGAGGGCGATTTCGCCAAGGGCCGGCGCATCATGTCGGCCATGATGCCGCTGATGCGGGTGCTGGAACAGGGCGGCAAGTTCATCCAGTGCATCAAGCACGGGGCCGAGATGATGGGCCAATATGCCGGCCCGCCGCGCCCGCCCCTGAAAGGGCTGAACAAGGATGACAAGCGGCAACTGGAACAGGTGGTGCGCGTGCTGCAGCGCACCGTGGCCGAGATCGAGGCGGAGTGAGAGCGATGACCCTTCTGACAACCGAGGAATACAAGGCCATCGCCCGGGGCCTCACCTTTCCCACGCAGGCCTTCATCGACGGCCATTTCCGCCCCGCCCTGTCGGGCAAGACATTTGAAAGCGTGAATCCCGCCACGGGCGAGGTGCTGGCGCAGATCGCCGCCTGCGACGCGGGGGATGTTGATCTGGCCGTGGGCAAGGCCCGCGACGCCTTCGAGGATGGCCGCTGGTCGCGCCTGCATCCGCGCGAGCGGAAGGAGGTGCTGATCCGGCTGGCGAAACTGATCAGGCGTCATGCCCGCGAATTGGCGGTGATGGAGAGCCTTGATAGCGGCAAAACCATCTATGACTGCGAAACGGTGGATCTGCCGGAAACCATCCACTGTCTGACATGGCATGCCGAGCTTATCGACAAGATCTATGACCAGACGGCCCCGGCATCGGACAATCACATCGCCATGATCCTGCGCGAACCCGTGGGCGTGGTGGGCCTTGTGCTGCCGTGGAACTTTCCGCTTTTGATGCTGGCCTGGAAGATCGGCCCCGCGCTGGCGGCGGGCTGTTCGGTCATCGTCAAGCCCGCGCTGGAAACCAGCCTGACCACCCTCCGCGTGGCGGAACTGGCGATGGAGGCGGGGATTCCGGCAGGCGTGTTCAACGTATTGCCGGGCGGCGGGGCCGAGGTGGGCGAACCCATCGGGCGGCACATGGATATCGACGCGGTGTCCTTTACCGGGTCCACCGCAACGGGCCGCCGCTTCCTGCGCTATGCGGCGGAGTCCAACATGAAGGAAGTCACGCTGGAAATGGGCGGCAAGAATCCGGCGGTGGTGCTGGACGATGCCGAGAACCTCGATCGCGTGGCCGCCCATATCGTCAATGGCGCCTTCTGGAACATGGGCGAGAATTGTTCGGCCGCGTCACGGCTGATCGTGCAGAGGGGCGTGAAGGACGCGCTTCTGGATCGCATCAAGGCGCATCTGCGCGAATGGCCGATGGGTGACCCGCTTGATCCCGTGAACCGCGTGGGGGCGCTGGTCAGCCGGGCGCATTTCGACAAGGTGGCCGCCTATCTGGCCAAGGGCCCGAAGGTCATCACGGGCGGCAAGGCCGAAGGTGGCTTCGTCGAACCAACCATCCTCGACATCTCTGACCGCGAGGCGAAGCAGGTGCGCGAGGAAATTTTCGGCCCCGTCCTGACGGTTCTGACGGTGGACAGCTTTGACGAAGCCATCGCTTTGGCCAACGACACCGAATACGGCCTCGCCGCGTCGATCTTCACCGCCAATGTCAAACGCGCGATCCGTGGCGCCCGCGCCATCCGCGCCGGAACTGTGACGGTGAACAGTTTTGGCGAGGGTGACATTTCCACCCCCTTCGGCGGTTTCAAGGCATCGGGCTTTGGCGGCCGCGACAACGGGATCCATGCCCATGACCAGTATACCCAGTTGAAGACCATCTGGGTGGATCTGGCCGATGATAGCGATACGGCGGTGGCCTGATGGCACGGATCGGCTTTGTCGGCACCGGGGAGATCGCGGCGGCCATGCTCAGGGCGCTGCAGGGACAGGGGCACAGCTTCCTGATCTCTCCGCGCAATGCGGCGATGGCGGCGGCGCTGGCCCGGGACCTGCCCGATGTGCGCATCGCGCCGAACGAGGAGGTGGTGTCGGGATCGGAGATCGTCTTCCTCTGCCTGATGGCGCGGGTTGCGGAAGAGGTTCTGCCCGGCCTGCCCTTCCGCGAGGATCAAAGCGTGATCTCGGTCATGGTGGATGCGCCGCTGGCGCGACTGCGCCAGCTTTGCGCCCCGGCGCGCGACATCGCGATCACCATTCCCCTTCCCCCCATCGCCGAGGGCGGCTGCCCCCTGCCCGTCTATCCGCCCTCGACCGTGCTGGAGGCGCTCTACGGCGCGAGGAACCCTGTCCTGCCCCTGCGGGACGAGGCCGCGCTGCAGGCCCATCTTGGCGTCTCGGCCATTTGCTCGCCTTTGCTTGATCAACTGATCACCGCGAAGGACTGGCTTGCCACCTATACAGGCGATGCTGCCGGGGCCGAGGCCTATGTCGCCGCCATGATCCGCTGCTATCTGCCCGCCCGGGCGCAGGGGGGCGAACTGGCCGAGGCGCTGCGCAAATTGTCGACCGAGGGCGGGCTGAACGCGACACTTCGGGCCGCGATGGCACCGGCGAAAGGTGATCTGATGCGGGGTCTTGACGGGTTCCTTCCCCGGCTTGGCCTGACGGATGGGACAGGGGCCCCGGAATGACGCGCCTTCAGGCCCGACGGACCCCTGTGCAGAAGGGCACGGCCGCATGGTCGGCCATCCTGCCCGGACAGCCTGCGCCAATCCCGCTTCAGGGCGACATTACGGCCGATTTCGCCATCATCGGCGGCGGCTTCGCTGGCCTTTCGGCCGCACAGGCGCTGCGTGCGCTGAACCCCGGCGCGCGGATCGCCGTGCTGGAAGCGGGGCGTCTGGCCGAGGGGGCATCGGGGCGGAATTCCGGTTTCATGATCGACCTGCCGCATGAACTCACCTCAGACGATTACGCGGGCCATGGCGATGACCGCGCGATGATCGCACTGAATCGGCAGGCCATTGACTTTGCCCGGACGGCTGTCGAGGAATTCGGGATCGACCGGAACTACTTTGACCCCACGGGCAAGATCAACGGCGCGGCCAGCGAGGCGGCGGATGCGCTGAACCGGTCCTATGCGCGGCATCTGGCGGGGCTGGGCGAACCCAGCCAGCATCTGGACGCAGAAGCCATGGCCGAGGTGACGGGAAGCCGTCACTATGTTTCGGGTCTTTACACGCCGGGAACGGTGATGCTGCAACCGGCGGGCTATATCCGCGGCCTTGGCGAAGGGCTGCGTCGCGCGGGGGTGGTGGTTTGTGAAAAGACACCTGTCACCGGGATCATCCGTCAGGGTGCGAGCTGGCAGGTCACCACACCGACAGGCCGGGTCACTGCGGGGCGTGTGATCCTTGCCAATAACGGGCATCTGGAAAGCTTTGGCCTTGCACGCCACCGTTTGATGCATGTCTTTCTCTATGCCTCGATGACGGTGGAACTGGATGCAGCGGCACAGAGGGCGCTGGGGGGGCATCCGCGCTGGGGCGTGACGCCCGCGGATCCAATGGGAACGACCATGCGCCGGATCGACAGCGGACAGGGCGGCCATCGGATCATCACCCGCACCTGCGCGACCTTCGCGCCGGGGATGGAGCCGACCAGAGCCAGCCTGACGCGCGCCGCCGCCGTTCACCGCCGGAAATTCGAGGACCGCTTCCCGCAGTTGCGGGGGCTTGCGATGGACTACACCTGGGCCGGGCATCTGTGCCTGACGAAGAACGCAGTTTCGATCATGCGTGAGCTTGACACGGGCCTTTACGCCGCCGCCGTCTGCAACGGTCTTGGCACCGCGCGCAGCACGCTGACGGGGATGGCCGCGGCGGAACTGGCCAGCGGCCGGCAAAGCGCGCTGACGGCGCATTTCCTGGCCGAGGCGGAACCGGCCCGTCTGCCGCCGGAGCCTTTGGCGACCATCGGGGCGAATGCCTATCTGCGCTGGAAGGAATGGCGCGCGGGACGGGAGTAGGGCCATGCAGACCGGCAGGATCATTCACGTCATATCCGCCCATGCCGAGGGAGAGGTGGGAGATGTCATCGTTGGGGGCGTCACCCCGCCGCCCGGGGCCACATTGTGGGAACAGTCCCGCTTCATCGCCCGCGACGGCACATTGCGGAACTTCGTGCTGAATGAACCGCGCGGCGGGGTCTTTCGCCATGTGAACCTGCTGGTGCCGCCAAAGCATCCCGACGCGAGCGCGGCCTTCATCATCATGGAACCCGAAGACACGCCGCCGATGTCCGGCTCCAACTCCATCTGCGTCGCGACGGTGCTGCTGGATGCGGGGATCCTGCCCATGCTGGAACCCGTAACCGAATTCGTACTGGAGGCCCCCGGCGGGCTGGTGAAGGTGCGTGCCGAATGCGCAGGCGGCAAGGCGCGGCGGATCTTCGTCGAGAACCTCCCCTCTTTCGCCCAGATGATCGGCGCGAAGCTGGAGGTAGAAGGCATCGGCACCCTGACCGTGGATACCGCCTTTGGCGGCGACAGTTTCGTGATGGTGGATGCACAATCGCTTGGCTTTTCGCTGACGCCGGACGAGGCGCATGATCTGGCCGTGCTGGGCGCGCGGATCGCGAAGGCGGGGACCGAGGCTTTGGGGTTCCATCACCCCACCAATCCGGACTGGCGGCATTTCTCATTCTGCCAGTTCGCGGGCCCGCTGGAGCGCACGCCCGAGGGGTTGCGCATGGGTTCAGCCGTGGCAATCCAGCCGGGCAAGATCGACCGCTCGCCCACTGGAACCGCGCTTTCGGCGCGCATGGCGCTTTTGCATGCCAAGGGGTTGATGGGGTTGCAGGACCGGCTGACGCAGGTATCGCTGATCGGATCCACCTTCTCGGGGCGGATTCTTGGCACCACGACGGTGGGTGACTGTTCCGCCATCCGCCCCGAGATCAGTGGGCGGGGCTGGATCACGGGCATCCACCAGCACATGCTGGACCCGACGGATCCATGGCCGGAAGGTTATAGGCTGTCCGATACCTGGGGCGCGCGCTGACGCTGCGCGCCCTCAGGGCAGGCTCAGCCGCGCCATGCGCCCGCCATCGACCGTCCAGACCTGCCCGGTGACAAAGCCCGCCTCCTCGGAGCCAAGCCATGCCACCAGCGCGGCCACCTCTTCAGGCCGGCCCGTCCGGCCAACCGGATGGATGCGGCCGATGTCGCGGCGGAAGGCCGCCGGATCGGGCAACGCTTCGATGAAATCGACATTCAGATCGGTGTCGATCCAGCCCGGGGCCACGGCATTGCAGCGGATCCCCTCGGCCCCGTGATCCACGGCGATTGCCCGCGTCAGCCCATGCAGCCCGGCCTTTGACGCGCAATAGGCCGCGTGTTTCGGGTTCGATCCCAGCCCCTCGATGGAGCCGATATTGACGATGGAGCCGCGCACCGCCCGCAGATGCGGCAGCGCCGCACGGATCAGCAGGAAGGGCGCGGTCAGGTTGACGGTGATGGTCCGCTGCCAATCGGCCAGCGACATGTCCTCGGCCAGCGCCTCTTGCATGACGCCCGCATTGTTCACCAGCAGATCGAGTTGCCCCGCGCGGGCGATGACGGCCTCCACCACCTGCGCGGGGCTGGCGGGATCGGTGAAATCGGCGGGGATCGCGTCGAAAGCGCCATCCGCGCCGCGCTGTGCGGTGAAGACGCGCGCGCCCTCCTCCGCCAGCCGCCGCGCGATGGCCTGCCCGATGCCGCTTCGCCCGCCGGTGACCAGTGCGACCTTGTCCTTGAAGCGGGTCATTTGACGGGCTTCCCGCCATTCACCTCGACCACCGCGCCCACCATGTAGCGCGCGGCGTCAGAGGCGAGGAAGAGGATCACATCGGCGATATCCTCGGGTTCCGCGATGCGCCCAAGGGGCACGGTCCGGCCCAGTTCCGCCACTGCCGAATCGGGATCAAAGCCGCGCCGTGCGAAGCCGGTCCGCAGCATCGGGGTGTTCACTTCGTTCGGGGCCACGGCATTGATCCGCACGCCCTGATGCGCGTGATCCATGCCCATGCATTGCGTGAGCGAGGCGATGGCCGCCTTCGTCATGCAATAGACGGCATGGCCCGGGCCGGGGCGCAGCCCCCAGCAAGAGGCGACATTCACGATGGCCCCGCCACCCTGCCCCGCCATGATCGGAATGGCCGCGCGGCTGATGCGGAAGGGGGCCTCGACATTGACGCCGACGGACAGATCCCAGTCGGCATCGGCGGTTTCCGTGACGCTGCCGCGCGTGATCACGCCGGCATTGTTCACCACGATGTCCAGCCGCCCCAGCGCAGCCTTGGCCGCCTCAGCCAAACCGTCGGCATAGGCGCGATCCCGCAGGTCGCCATCCAGATGGGCCTCGGCCTCGATCCTGGCGGTGTCGCGGTCGGCCACGGCCACGCGGCATCCCTTCGCCCGAAGCGCACGGACCACCGCCGCCCCGATTCCACCCGCAGCGCCCGTCACCAGCGCGGTCTTGCCTGCAAATTCCGTCATCTGATCCTCTTATCCGAAGGAGGCCACAGGGGCACCGAACAGCCCTTCGTCGGGAACAACCCCAGACCCGGCCCCTTCGGCAGTTCGATGTGTCCGCCGACGATGGCGACGCCATTCCGTGTGTCGTAATGGCCCTTGATATAGGGCTGGCTAGCCAGGCCCCTTCCATCAGGCGGGGGTGACCGTCGCGCCGACATGGGCGCAGGCGGCGGCGATGATGTCGCCGCCCCAACTGTCATCGCAGGTATGGGGCAGGTTGCGCGCGGCGCAGATGTCGCGGAAGGCGCGCATCGGCTGCAAGCCACCGATCCGCGTGACCTTCATCCCGAACCCATCCACCAGCCCGGTTCCCACCGCCGAGATGACGGTGTTCAGGTTCACGCTGTTCTCATCCATATAGATCGCATGGCGCACCATCGGGCGGATCTTCTGCAGATCCTCGACCGTGTTGCAGGGCTGTTCCATGACGAAGGGGATGTCGGGGCATTCGCGCGACAGCGTCAGCGCATCCCGCGTGGTGAGGCTTCGGTTGCCGTCGACCGCCATGCGGATGCCCCTGCCCCGGATGCGCTCCCACACCTTGCGGACGGCCTCGATGTCGATCTCGACCGGGCGGCCGCCCACCTTGATCTGCAGGCGCGGATAGCCTTCATCCGCCTTTTCCGCCGCCACGCGCGCGGTTTCGTCGGGGCTGTCCACGATGGTGGAATAATAAGAGGGGATGCGATCCGTCAGCGCCCCGCCAAGAAGCGTGGCAACCGGCACGCCCAGCGCGCGGCCCATCAGATCATGCGCGGCGATGTCGATGGCGGCCTTGGCATAGGCGTGGCCGTTCAGCAGGCTGTCCATACGCCGGTGCAGCGGCAGGGGGGCAACTTCGCAGCCGATCAGCCCCTCACCCATCGCGGCCAGCGCCGCCCGCGCGCCGCCGACATGCATCTCGGCATAGGTCGCGCCCACCGGGCAGGTTTCGCCCCAGCCGACATGGCCCGTATCCGACACCAGTTTCACCAGTGTCGTGGGCAGGGTCCAGACTTCGGTCATCGACATGCGATAGGGGCCGTTCTGCACCGGCAGATCATGGGCATGGATGTGGATTTCGGTGATCTTCATGGAAAAGCCGTTGCCAAAAGGGGAAAAGAGCGGCCGCCCCGCAGGGCGGCCAGTGGGGAGACCGGTCAGTATTCGGTGTTCAGCGCGTCTTCGGCCGGGATCTCACGCTCGCGCCGGGCGATGAAATCGCGCAGCGCCTCGTCCACGCCTTCGTCAAGCTTCGGTTCCTCATAGTCGCGCAGCAGGGCCTTGGCATGCGCCAGCGCGCGGGCGGTGATCTCGACCGACCCTTCCGCCTGCCACTGTTCGATCGAATTGTTGTCGAAGAGTTTGGGCATGAAGAAGGCGCGTTCGAAATTCTCCAGCGTATGGGGATGGCCAAGGTAATGCCCACCCGGGCCGATATCGCGCACCGCTGCCAGACCTGCCGCGAAATCATCCCAGCGGGGGCCTTCGGCCATGCGATAGCCCATCGCGCACATCTCGGCATCCACCACGAACTTGGCGACGGAACAGTGCATTCCCGCCTCGTTCCAGCCCGCCGAGTGCCAGATGTAATTCGCCCCCGCATGCAGGACGGCATTCATCGTCATGGCCGATTCATAGCCTGCCTGCGCGTCAAAGGTCTTTGCCCCGCCCAGAAGGTTACTGGTCCGCCAAGGCACGTTGTAGAAGCGCGCCATCTGCCCGATCATGAAATTCATCAGGGAAATCTCCGGCGTCCCCGCCATCGGCGCGCCGGATTTCATGCTGACGGTGGAGAGGTAATGCCCATAGATCGCGGGCGCGCCCTTGCGGATCACCTGTGTGTAGGCCAGCGCCGACAGCGCCTCGGCATACAGTTGCGCCACGGCGGGAGCGACGGAGGCGGGGGTATTCGCCCCGCCAAGAACGAAGGGAGAGCATAGCACGGGCTGATTGCGCCGGATGAAGGCGCGCATCGCGGAAAGCATCGTCTCGTCCCAGACCAGTGGCGAATTGCCGTTGCAATTTCCGGTGGTTACGGGCGTTTCTTCCATCACCTCGCGCCCGAAAAGGATCTCGCACATGGCCATGACATCTTCGGCATTCTTGCCGCTCGTGGTCATGCCCATGAAGGTCTTGTCGGAATATTTCATCGAGGAATAGGTGATGTGCAGGTGGCGGTGGCTAACCTTCATGTCCATCGGTTCCACGATGTGATGCGCGCTGGAATGCAGCGCGGGCGACATGTGCGACAGTTTGTGGAACATGTTCAAATCGGCGATGGTGGGCCAGCGGCGCACGTCATCGAGATCGCGCAGGAAGGGCGCGCCCGTCATCGGGACAAAGATCGAATGCTTGCCGCCGAAGGGAAGGCTGCGGTCGGGATTGCGGGCGCGGTACGTCCAGCCCGAGGGGATGGTGGAAATCAGTTCCCGCACCATCTCGCGGTCCAGATAGACACGGTCGCCCACCACGCGGGCCCCTGTGCGCCGCCAATCGGCAAGGGCGATGTCATCGCGGAATATCACACCCACCTCTTCCAGGATCGACATCGAGGCGTCGTCGATCATGGCCACCTGTTCAGGCGTCATCGGTTCGCATTCGGGAAGGCCGCGTTTCAGCGCGGGCAGCATCTCGAAATCCGGGGCCGCGCGCATGGCGCGCCTTGCCCCGCGCCCGCCTGCCCGTGCCGCCCTGCCCTGCCCGTCATTCATGCCCGTGATCTCCGCTGTCTGATGGCCGGATCAGAGGGCGCTTGCGCCCCCGCCACAGCAAGCCGCGCGAAGCAATCCGCCCGAAAAGCGACATGACCCAGCGAGGCGTCGTTTTTCGGATGGGCTTGGCCGGACCTCAGGCCGGCTGCGGGACAAGACGTTCGATCATCCAGTCAAGGAAGATGCGCGCGGCCGGGTTGATCTGGCGGCCGATGGGCGTGACAAGGTGGTATCTTTCCTCGGGCACGACGCTTTCGGTGCCAAGCCGCACCAAACGCCCCTCGCGCAGCGTATCCTCCAGCAACACCTCCCAGCCCATTGTGACACCTTCGCCGTTCAGCGCGGCCTGCACCGTGTCGGAATAGTGGTTGAAGCGCAGCCTGCTCATATCCGAGGCCCGCCCCAGCGCGGGGCCAAGCCGAAGCGCCCGCGCCCATTGCCGCCAGGGCATCCAGGCCGGGTTCACGATATCCGAGGCGATCAGCGGCATGTGCAGGATATCGGCGCGCGCGGGTTCGATCCCAAGACGCGCGAGCAGGGCGGGGCTGGCAACCGGAAAGGCGCATTCGGCGCGGTCGGCATGGCTGACGGCATCCTCGAAGGGTGGCTGGCCATAGCGGATCGCCACGTCAAGCCGCGCCTGCCGCAGATCCATCGGCATGTCATCTGCGACCAATCTGAGGCGGACATGCGGAAAACGTGCCCGGAAATCGGGCAGTCTTGGCATAAGCCAGAACTGATTGAAAGCCAGCGTCACGCCGATGGCCACTGTATCGGGCACCTCGGGCTGACGCAGGGTTTCGATCATCTCGGCCATGCGCGCGAAGGCCACCCCCACGGTCGAGGCCAGCGCCGCACCGGCCGGGGTGAGGATGACGCGGCGATGCGCCCGCAGGAACAGCGTCTTGTTCAATTCCTGTTCCAGCGCCTTTATTTGCTGGCTTACGGCGGCCTGCGTGACGCCGAGTTCGGCTGCTGCAAGCGTGAAACTTCCCTGCCGCGCCGCACTTTCGAAAGTGGAGAGAAGGTTGAGTGTCGGAAGGCTGCGGCGCAACGGGGCCATGGACTGTCGCTTTTTGATGCAGGGGTGAAAAAACATTAGCATGACTTATGATTTTGTCGAGCATTTATGCCGTTGAAGGGCGTCGCGCTCTTGGGCAGCTTCACGCCGTAACCACCGCCAGGCGCGGCGCGGGCAGCCCATGGGAGACCCATTCAGATGACCAATCACAGCGACCTTCTTCCGCTTCTTTCCGCCCAGCGTTCCGGCATGTCGCTGGCGCGGCCCTTCTACACAGACCCCGCCCTGTTCGAGGCCGATCTGGACAGGATCTGGCACCGGGAATGGATCTTTGCCGCCTCGGTCGCGGAGCTGGCGAAGCCGGGGGCCTATGTCACGCTGCAGCTGGGCAAATACCCCGTCGTGATCGTGCGCGGGGCGGATGGGGCGATCCGCGCCTTTCACAATGTCTGCCGCCATCGGGGGCAGCGGCTTTGCCCCAAGGCATCGGGCAACACTGTCAAGCTGGTTTGTCCCTATCATCAGTGGACCTATGAAACCGATGGCCGCCTTCTGTGGGCGCGGGACATGGGGCCGAACTTCGACGCATCGAAGCATGGGTTGAAACCTGTCCACTGCACGCAGGCGGCGGGCATGGTCTTCATCTGCCTCGCCGACACCGCCCCCGATTTTGCGGAAGTGCAGGCCGCCGCCGACCGCTATGCCGCGCCGCATCGCATGGCCGATCTGAAGGTCGCCTATCAGTCGCGCATCATCGAAAACGGCAACTGGAAGCTGGTGCTGGAGAACAACCGCGAATGCTATCATTGCGCGGGATCGCATCCGTCGCTCTGCCGCACCTTCGACGACAATCCCGATCTGGTGGGGGCGGATGACAGCCTGTCCTCGCCCGCCGGAGCCGCCCATGTGAACCGCTGCGAAGAGGCGGGGCTGCCGTCGCGCTATGTCATCGGGGGCGATGAACAGTGGCGGCTGGTGCGCATCCCCTTCGTGGGCGACGCGGTCAGCTACACGATGGACGGCAAGGCCGCAGCACCGCTGATCCCCGGGATGCCCTTTGCCAATGCCGGATCGCTGCTGTTCTTCCACTACCCCAACACCTGGAACCACTTCCTGTCGGATCATGTGCTGAACTTCCGTGTCCTGCCGATCAGCGCGACCGAGACGGAGGTCACCACGACATGGCTCGTCCACAAGGACGCGGTCGAGGGGCGCGACTATGACCTGACGCGCCTGACCGAGGTCTGGGAGGCCACGAATGACGAGGACCGCCGCGTGGTCGAGGAAAACCAGATGGGCATCAACTCGCCCGCCTATGAGCCGGGGCCCTATTCCGTGAAACAGGAAAGCGGCGTGATCCAGTTCGTCGACTGGTATGTGCGCAGCATGATCCGCAGCCTCGCCCCCGAGGGGCAGGCAATGGCGGCGGAGTAACGCGCATGGGCAAGCAGCGCCAGAACTGGACCGCCGCCCCTTGGGATGATCGCGAGGAATTGGAAGTCGCCATGGTCATCCCGGAAACGGCGGATACCGTGACCATCGCCTTCCGCGCACCCTCGGGCGCGTGGTTCGACTATCAGCCGGGTCAGTTCCTGACGCTGGACCTGCCGGTTCCGGGCGGGCCTCTCGCGCGGACCTATACGATCTCGTCCTCACCCTCCCGCCCTCTGTCGATCTCGATCACCGTCAAGGCGCAGCCGGGGTCGATCGGGACGCGCTGGATGCTGGACAATCTGAAACCCGGCATGCGGATCAAGGCCCATGGGCCGGCAGGGCAGTTCACATTCCACCGGCACCCGGCGCAGAAATACCTTTTCATTTCAGCTGGTTCCGGCATCACGCCGATGATGTCGATGACGATGTGGGCATGGGATTCGGGCGAAATGCCCGACATCGCCTTCGTCCATGCCGCGCGCAAGCCAGCCGACATCATCTTCAAGCGCCGGCTGGAGCAGTTCGCCGCCCGCGTGCCGGGGCTGCAACTGCGCTTTACCGTCGAAGAGGTGGATCCGTTCGAAGTCTGGTCCGGGTTCAGGGGGCGGCTGAGCCAGATCATGCTGGGCCTGATGGCGCCCGACTATCTCGACCGCGAGGTGTTCTGCTGCGGCCCCGAACCTTTCATGCGGTCGGTGCGCGAGATGCTGGCCTCGCTCGGCTATGACATGGCGCGCTATCACGAAGAAAGCTTTGCCGCCCCCGCGCTTGAGGAAGTGCCTGTCGAAACCGTGGCCCCGGCGGGGGCTGCGGAAATCGTCTTCGAAGGGGCGGGCAAGTCGGTGCCCTGTGACGGCAGCGAAACGGTTCTTGCCGTGGCGCGGCGCGCGGGGCTGAACATCCCGTCAAGCTGCAACTTCGGCCTTTGCGGCACCTGCAAGGTGCAGAAGACGGCGGGCGAGGTGGTCATGGTTCATAACGGCGGCATCTCGGATGACGAGATCGAGGCCGGTCTGATCCTTGCCTGCTGTTCGCGCCCGCAGGGCACCGTCAAGCTGGCGGTCTAGGATCCGCCGGGGGCGGGGCGCGACTGGGCAAGCAACCAGTCGCGCACGGCCATGGCGGGGGGCGCAAGCGCACCGTCGCGCGGCCAGATGACGTGAAAATTCTGTCCCGTCGCAAGCGCATGATCAGTAAGCCGCACCAGCACGCCCTTCTCGACCAGCCTTTCGACCAGATGACGCCAGCCCAGCGCCACCCCCGCCCTTCGATCACCGATTGCACGACCAGAACGTAATCGTTGATCTTCAATCCCTTAGGGCCGAGACGCCCGGCAATCCCAGCCGAGGCGAACCAGTCGGCCCAGGTCGCGGCGGTGCGGAACGGTTCTTCCAGATGGATCAACTGGCAGGACAGCAGATCCTCGGCCCGCAAGGGCCGCGCCACCTGCGTCAGGTAGCTTGCCCCGCAGACGGGGAAGATCTCTTCCGGGGCCAGCGCTTCGGCATGGTAGAGCGGCCAATCGGCCGGATCGCCCCCGCGCACAGCCAGCGGGATCCCTTCACCCAGCAGATCCAGATCGCGATCCGAGGTCTGGATGCGCAGGTCGATCCCCGGCAATTCCTGCCGGAAACGGGCCATCCGCGGCACCATCCAGAACGCGGCAAAGGCCGTGGAACAGGAAAGGGTGACATGGCTGCCCGTTGCCACCGCCCGCAGATCCCGTGCCGAGCGGCGGATATGCGACAGCCCGATCGAGACATCGGCATGGAACTGTTCGCCTGCCTCGCTCAGCCGCACGCGGCGGTATTCACGCAGGAAAAGCGCGGTTCCCAGATGCTCCTCCAACCGGGCGATGGCATAGCTGACGGCGGCCTGCGTCATGCCAAGTTCGCGCGCGGCGGCGGTGAAGCTGGACAATCGGCCCGCCGCCTCGAACACGACAAGGCTGTTGATCGAGGGGATGAGGCTGCGCAGGGTTTCCATAAACAGAGTTTATCAAGTCTATCAGAACTTTCCAGCGTCACAGAAGATCGCCACGCCCGTAACCTGCCGACAGGTTATCGAAAGGGCCGGTCATGGCGGACGGGGAACAGCAAGAGGCGCGGCGTCAGCGGGGCGGCCGATCACAGCGACGCGACGCGCGGGTCGGGGTCGAGCAGGGCACCCACCGCCCCTATATCGTGCGCGGCATCCCCACCTATGACATCCTGTCCGACGAAAGCCTGACCGCGATCGAGGCGACCGCCGACCGTATCCTTGCCGAAATCGGCATCGAACTGCGCGAAGACGCCGAAGCGATGCGGCTTTACAAGCAGGCTGGCGCGGACGTGACCGAGCAGACCGAAGGCATTTGGCGCATCCGCTTCGAACCCGGAATGCTGCGCGAGGTGCTGCGAACCGCCCCCGCCGAATTCACCCAGCACGCCCGCAACCCCGCCAACAGCGTGCGGATCGGCGGGAAGAACGTGGTCTTCGCGCCCTCTTACGGATCGCCCTTCGTGATGGATCTGGACCGGGGCCGCCGTTACGGCACGATCGAGGATTTCCGCAACTTCATCAAGCTGTCGCAATCCTCGCCGTGGTTGCACCATTCGGGCGGCACGGTCTGCGAACCGACCGACGTGCCGGTGAACAAGCGGCATCTGGACATGGTCTATTCCCATATCCGCTATTCGGACCGGGGGTTCCTCGGCTCCATCACGGCGCCGGAGCGGGCGGCCGACAGCGTGGAGATGGCGCGCATCCTGTTCGGGGAGGCCTTCACCGATGCCAATTGCGTGGTGATGGGCAATTTCAACACCACTTCGCCCTTGGTGATCGACGGGGTCACGGCGGCGGGGATCCGCACCTATGCCGCCGCGAACCAGGGGTCCATCCACCTGCCCTTCCTGCTGGGCGGCGCGGTGGCCCCGCTGACCATCGCCGGGATGGTGGCGCAGGGTCTGGCGGAATCCATGGCATCCTGCGCGCTGACACAGTTGGTCCGGCCCGGAGCGCCCGCGATCCTTGCCTCGTTCTTTTCGTCGATGTCGCTGCGGTCGGGCTCACCCACCTTCGGCACGCCCGAACCGGCCATCGGCTCGCTCGCCATGGGCCAATTGGCCCGCCGCCTGAACCTGCCGCTGCGCTGCGCGGGGAATTTCTCCACGTCGAAACTGCCCGATGGGCAGGCGATGCAGCAAAGCATGATGTCGATGATGTCCGCCGTGCAGGGCGGCGCGAACTATGTCCTGCATTCGGCGGGCTTCCTCGATGGTTTGCTGTCCATGTCCTACGAAAAGCTGGTGATGGACACCGACATGTGCGGCGCGCTTCATGCCTATCTTGATGGGATGGCGGTGAACGAGGACACCCTCGCCTTTGACGCGCTGGCCGAACTTGGCCCCGGTCAGCACCTGTTTTCCACCCAGCATACCCTGCGGCACTACGAAACCGCCTATTGGGACAGCGCGCTGGATGACAACCAGCCCTGGGAGACATGGGACGAACAGGGCGGCATCGACTATGCCCAGCGCGCCAATACCCGCTGGAAGAAGATCCTGCGCGACTATGAGGCCCCCCCGCTGGACGAAGGCATTGACGAGGCGCTGCAGGATTTCATGGCCCGCCGCAAGGCCCAGATGGCCGACATGTGGTACTGATCGCCCGGGCCGACTGACCCCCGCCCCCCCTTTTTCCGACAGACCCTGCCAACGCCCGCCCCCCCGGCCCGGGCGCGGCCCCGTCACATGCCGCCACGCCAAGCCCGAGGGAGCGCATCACGATGAACAATGACCTGATCGCCCGGCTGGATGACAGGCTGCGGGACCGGCGCGAAAGCTTTGACCGCATCCCCGTCGTTGATCTGGCACCGCTGCTGGACGGATCGGACAGGATGGCTGTGGCGCGGCAGATCCGCTGGGCGCTGTCCAATGCGGGCTTCCTGCATGTCAGGAACCACGGCATCCCCGAGGCGCTGATTGATGACCTATTCGATGTCGCGCGCCGCTTCTTTGACCTGCCCATGTCGGACAAGATGGCGCTGCATATGGGCCAGTCCGGGGTTGCGCTGCGCGGCTATGCCGGGCCTTTCGAAAGGGCCGCCGATCCCGCACGGACCCACGACCTGCTGGAAAGCTTTGATATCGGTCCCGAACGCGCGGCACTTGAAGGGCCTTTCTTCGGCCCGAACCAGTGGCCATTGGGCTTTTTGCGCTTTCGCAGGCTGACGCTGGCCTATCACGACAGGATGGTCACCCTCGCCCGACAGGTGCTGGGCGGCATCGCGCTGAGCCTTGATCTTCCCGAGGGATTCTTCGGGCCGATGGTGCAGGATCCCATCAGCATCCTGCGCCTGCTGCATGAACCACCGCGCAATGCCCGGGCGGAAGGCGATGTCATAGATATCGGGGCGCAGAGGGACCATGGCAATCTGGCCATCCGCGCCCAGGATGACGTGGGCGGATTGCAGGTGATGAACCGAGACGGGCACTGGATCGAGGTTCCGCCGATCCGTGGCACCCTTGTGATCAATATCGGCGATCTGATGCAGCGGCTGACGACTGATCTCTACCTTGCCAATCTTCACCGCGTCATCAACATCGCGGGGAGCGAACGGTATGCGATCCCCTTTTTCATGGATGCCGATTTCGATGCGGTGATCGCGCCGCTGCCGTCCTGCCTGTCATCGGCCAATCCGCAGCGCCACCCGCCCATTAACTGCGGTGCCCATAGCTTTGCGCGACGCGCCGCGCGCCCCGCCCCTGTAGAAGACCCCGCCACCTGATGGCGGCAGGGTCCGCCCGGATCTACAGATCCTTCACCAGCCGCAATGCATCATGGATCGCCGCATGGGTATTGCGCGCGGCCACCGCATCGCCGATCCGAAAGACGCGGAAGCACCCTTCGGGATTGCGGACCACATCCTGAACCCCGCCGGTGGACAGGGCTTCGTAATCCACTTCGCCAAGGTTCTGCGACTGCGGCTTGAGCGCGAAGTAAAGCTCGTCCAGCGGGCGCGTGCCGTGGTTTACGATCACCTGATCCACCAGCCTTTCGCGGGTGAAATCGCCATAATCGCTGCCCAGCAGGGCGCGGAGTTGATTGCCCTCGCGCGCCACGGACATCAGCCGCCATGTGACGGTGAAGGTGGTGTTCCGCTTCTGCAGGTTGCGCATGTAGGGCACAAGGTTCATCGCCATGACCTCGGGCGCGAAGCTGCGGTCGGGTGTCACGATCTCGACCGCCGCGCCAGTCGCGCTGATCATGTCCGCCGCCTGCAGGGCCGCGTGATCGCCCGCATCGTCGAAGATCAGGACGTTCGATCCCGGCTTCACGTCGCCCGACAGGATATCCCATGCCGAATGGACAAGGTCGTTGCCCGCCTGCAGCACCTCGACATGCGGCAGACCGCCAGTTGCGATGATCACCTCGTCGGGGTTCGTCGCAAGCACGGTGTCGGCATCGGCGAAGGTGTTGAAGCGGAAGGTCACGCCCTTTTTCTCGGCCTGGGCCATACGCCACGCGATGATCGAGATCATCTCGCGGCGGCGTTCGTCCTGCGCGGTCAGGCGGATCTGGCCGCCGGGCTGATCTGCGGCCTCGAAGACCGTCACCTCATGCCCCCGTTCGGCGGCGACACGCGCGGCCTCTACCCCGGCGGGCCCGGCCCCGACGATGGTGATGCGCTTTTTCCCTGCCGCAGGCGGGATCAGATGGGGCATCGTCTCTTCGCGGCCGGTGGCCGGGTTGTGCAGGCAGAAGGCCAGTCCACCCTGATAGATGCGGTCAAGGCAGTAGTTCGCGCCCACGCAGGGGCGGATGTCATCCTCGCGCTTTTCCATGATCTTGCGCACGATATGCGGGTCGGCCATATGCGCCCGCGTCATGCCGACCATATCGAGCTTGCCGCTTGCGATGGCATGACGGGCCGTCGCCACATCGGGGATGCGCGCGGCATGGAAGGTGGGAAAGCCGGTCGCGGCGCGGATCTCGCCCGCGAAATCCAGATGCGGCGCGCTTTTCATGCCCTGAATCGGGATCAGGTCGGTCAGCGCGGGATCGGTGTCGATATGGCCTTTCACCACGTTCAGAAAATCGACCAGCCCGCTTTCTTTCAGCTTCTGGCTGACTTCCATCCCTTCGGCCCGGGTCATGCCCCCGGCCATGTCCTGATCCCCGGTATAGCGCAGGCCGACGATGAAATCCGTCCCGCAGCGTTCGCGGATCGCGCGCAGCACGTCGAAGGTGAATCGCAGCCGGTTATCCAGACTGCCGCCATAGGGGGCATCAAGATCATTCGTCAGCGGCGACCAGAACTGTTCGAGAAGGTGGCCATAGGCCTCAAGCTCGATCCCGTCGACGCCGGCGGTCTTCATCCGCTCGGCCGCGTCGGCGAAATCGCCGACGATGCGCGTCATGTCCCAATCCTCGATCCGCTTGGGAAAGGCGCGGTGACTGGCTTCGCGTTCATGGCTGGGGGCCACGACGGGCAGCCAATCGCCCTTGTCCCAGCGGGTCCGGCGACCAAGATGGGTAAGCTGGACCATCACCGCCGCGCCGTGATCGTGGCATTCGTCGACCATCTGCTTCATCCAGCCAACCACCTCGTCTTTCCAGGCGAGGATGTTGTTGAACACAGGCGGGCTGTCGCGGGCGACAGAGGCAGACCCCGCCGTCATCGTCAGCGCGACACCCGCCTTGGCGCGTTCCACATGATAGGCCCGATAGCGCCCCTTGGGCATCCCGTCCTCAGGATAGGCCGGTTCGTGGCTGGTGATCATGATGCGGTTGCGCAGCGTCAGATGCTTGAGCTTGTAGGGTTGCAGCAGCGGATCGTTGGACATCGGGGCCTCCTGTCGTTTGACGGACAGTGCCGCAGAATGTTCACTTGTGTCAAGTAAGTCGTCAGTTACGAACATTTCCTTGATCCAGGGCTTGCTTCCCCCTACGGTCGGCAGGATGGATCAGGCGGAAAAGACAGAAACCGGATGGCGCGGATCGCGTGAGGGCTGGCTGGACGCCGCCTATGCGGCGCTTGTCGCCGAAGGCGTGGAAGCGGTGAAGATCATGCCGCTGGCCGAGCGGCTGAAGCTGTCGCGCACCAGTTTCTACTGGTTCTTCAAGGATCGGGATGCCCTTCTGTCAGCATTGGCCGACATGTGGGAGGCCCGGACAACCACCCCCCTTGTCGCGGCCACAACCGACTATGCCGAAACGGAAACCGAGGCGATGCTGAACGTCATCGCCTGCTTCCTGCGGACGGACACCTTCGATGCCGGGTTCGAATTCGCGATGCGCGGCTGGGCCTTGCGCGACCCGGCGATCCGCGCCCGCCTGACAGAGGCCGACAGTCGCCGCCTTGCCGCCTTGTCGGCCATGCTGGAACGCTGGGGTCACGATCTGCAGGATGCCGATGTGCGCGCGCGCACCATCTATCTTGTCCAGATCGGCTATATCTCCATGCAGGCCGATGAAACGCTGGAAACACGGCTTGCCCGCATTCCGAACTATGTCGAGATCTAGACCGGCCGCCCCCCCCACCCGCGCGAGATCGCGCGCTTCCGCGCGCGCTTTGCCCCCTAGGATAAGGTCTCAGGGCTGGGCAGAGGCCCGGCCATCAGTCCGAAAGGATACGCGCATCCGACGCCGCCCAGGACAGCGACACGCGGTCCCCTTGTGACGGCGCGGCGGCGGGATCCCCGGTGACCGGCGTGACGATGGTCACGCTTTGCCCCCCGGGCTCGATCCGCGCCACATATTGCCGCCGATCGCCAAGAAACGAGATCGCGGTGATCTGCGCGGCCAGCCCCGGGGACCCGACTTCCGCCGCCATCCGGATCCGTTCAGGACGGATCGCAAGGGTGGCGGGGCCATCGCCCATGCCGGGACCATCGACCGCGCCCGACAGCGGGCCGATGGTCCCCGCATCCAGCACGCCGATGCCCCCTTCCACGCGCAACAGGCGGCCCGGAAACAGGTTCATCCCCCCGAAGAACTTTGCCACCCTGCGCGAGGCAGGCCGATCATAGAGCGTCTCGGGCGTGTCGATCTGCAGCACCCGCCCCCCCGACATCACGGCGATCCTGTCCGACAGGGTGAGCGCTTCTTCCTGATCATGCGTGACGAAGACGAAGGTGATCCCCACCCGGCGCTGCAATTCGCGCAATTCGAACTGCATCTCTTCGCGCAACCGCTTGTCCAGCGCCGAAAGCGGCTCGTCCAGCAGCAGCACCTTGGGTTTCAGGATCAGCGCGCGCGCCAGCGCCACGCGCTGCCGTTGCCCACCCGAAAGCTGATTGGCCTGCCGGTCGCCGAAGCCGGACAGTTGCACCATGTCCAGCGACGATGCGATCAGACCCTGCGCCTCGGCCCGTTTGATGCCCTTGTAGCGCAGGCCATAGCCCACATTTTCGGCCACGTTCAGATGGGGGAAGATGGCGTAGGATTGAAAGACCATGTTGGTCGGCCGCCGATTGGGCGGAATGCCCACCATATCCTCTCCATCAATCCGCAGCGTGCCAGTGGTCGGGCTTTCGATCCCGGCCAGAATGCGCAAGAGGGTTGTCTTGCCGCATCCCGAAGGGCCAAGCAGCGAGAAGAACTCGCCCTTGCCGATGTCGAAGGACACTTCCTCAAGCGCGGTCACGGATCCAAAGCGCTTCGTCACCTGCCCGATCGCGATCATGGGGTCCTGCGTCACAGCGCACCTCCTTCGGGTTTGACGCCACGACGGCGGATCACCTCGGCCAGAATGACAAGGATCGCCGATCCGACAAGGATCAACGACCCGAGGGCAAGCGTTCCGGGCAGGCGGTTGGGAAAGCGCAACTGGCTGAACAGGAAGACGGGAAGCGTGTTCTGCGTGCCGGTCAGGAAGAAGGAGATGACGAATTCATCGAATGAGATGATGAAGCACAAGAGAAGCGAAGAGATCACGCCCGGCATGGCAAGGGGCAGAGTGACGCGCAGGAAGGTGGAAATCCCCGAAGCGCCAAGATCGCCTGATGCCTCTTCCAGGCTTGGATCGAACCCCTCCAGCCGCGACATCAGCACTGTCACCGCGAAGGGAATGCAGATCACCAGATGCCCCGCCGCCACCGTCCAGAGCGAGAGCGGAATGGAAAAGACCCGGATCGCGATCACCAGAAGCGCCACCCCCAGCACGATGGAGGGCACGACAAGCGGCAGCATCATGAAGGCAAGGATCGGCCCGCTGCCCGGAACGCGATAGCGCGTCAGGGCCAGCGCCGCAGGCAGGGCCAGCACATTGGCCACCACCGCCACCCCAAGGCCAAGAACCAGGCTGTTCCGCAACGCCGCCATCATTGAATCGTTGGCCGCCATCGCCGCGTAATGGCGTGTGGTGAACCCCTGCAGCGGGAAGGTGGCGAAATTGGAATCGTTCACCGAAAACAGCGGCATCAGCATCATCGGCCCGTAGAGGAACAGAACGAACAGGACCGCATACCAGAAAAGCCCGTCGATCCGCCGCGTCATGGCGCCATCCTCCGGCGCATCCGCGCATAGCCGACCGCCCAGAGAAACAGCCCCGCCAGCGCGGCGATGACCAGCATCATCACGATGGATACCGCCGCCCCCATGGGCGCATTGTCCTGCCGGGTGAAAAGCTGCTGGATCAGGCTGCCGATCATCGTTCCCCCCGGCCCACCGACCAGCGCCGGGGTCACATAATCGCCCACCGTCGGAATAAAGACCAGAAGCGTCGCCGCGATGGTGCCCGGCATGGACAGGGGCAAGGTCACGCGGCGCAGCCTCTGCCAGCGGCTGTCGCCCAGATCCGCCGCGGCCTCGAGCAGGGAGCGGTCGATCTTTTCCATGCTCACGTAAATGGGCAGCACGGCGAAGGCGATCCAGCTATGGGCCAGCGTAATCGTGACGGCGACGGGATTGTAGAGCAGGAATTCCAGCGGCGCGTCGATCACGCCCAGCGCCATCAGCCCCGAATTGATCGCCCCGTTGAAGCCCAGCGTGATCTTCCAGGAAAACACCCTCAGCAGATAGCTCGTCCAGAAGGGGATGGTCAGCAGCACCAGCCAGACGACCTTTCCGCGCGTCACGCGGAAGGCCAGAAAATAGGCCATGGGCCAAGCCAGCAGGATCACCGCCGCAGTCGCCACCAGCGCCATGAGCAGCGACTTGACGATCAGGATCGCGGGCACCGGATAGGCGAAGGGAAAGGGAATGCCGAACCAATAGGTCGGCTGGCTTGAGGGTTCCACGATCCGCCAGTAGTTGGACAGCGTGAAGCTGCGGTCTATCTCGAATCCGTTCTGGCTCCAGAAGGACAGCAGGATCAGCGCGGCCAGCGGCAAAGCCAAGGTGACCACCATCACGATAAGCGCGGGCGCCAGCAGGCGCCATCCGGTTCCGGGTGACCGTGAGGCCATGCCGCAGCGCCCCGCTACTGCTTCAGCGCCTTGGTGTCCGTCCACACACGGTTGAGCTCGTTCTGCACCTCATCGGGCGGATTGCGGAACAGGATGGCATCGCGCATCACCGCCACCGGATCGGTCAGGCCCATCGCGGCCACCTCGGCCGGGTCGGCCAATTCGAAGCTTTTCATGTTGGCATGGCCATAACCCGATCCCTCGATCAGCAGCTTGCCGGTTTCGGGGCTGAGCCAGGCATCGACAAAATCATAGGCCAACTGTTCATCGGCCGCGCCGGAATTCAGCAGGGTCAAGCCGCAGAACCAGGTGAACAGGCCCTCTTTCGGGATCGCATATTCGACAGGTATCCCTTCGGCCTTGAGGTTCTTCACCAGATCGTTCCAGGCATAGGCGGCGACAATCTCGCCCGAGGCCATGGCCTGCTGCACCTCGGATGCGTCCGTCCAGAGGAAGCGGCTGACATTCACCCCCTTCGCGCCCCATGTCCGCGCCGCCTCGGCCAGCGGCTCGCCCGACATGGCATAGACCTCGTCATAGGTCATGCCGCCCACCATCGCGCCGATCTGGATCAACAGTTCATTGTCCAGCATCGACACCTTGCCCGCATAGGCATCGTCGAAGAAAATGCCCCATGACGGATCCGCCACGAAGGCCGGGTCGATCAGATCGGGGCGATAGGCGATGGAGGAATTCCCCCAATCGGCCGGAACCATCACCACCTTTCCGTCGATCATTACGCCTTCCGCCGTCTGCAACGCGGGGAAGACATCCTTCCAGTTACTCAGCCGAGAGGTGTCGATCTCTTTCGCAAGGCCCGCATTCACGAAACGCTGCACCGAATAGTTGCAGGGATGCATGACATCGGCCGCAAATCCGGCACGCACCTTGGCCAGCGCCTCTTCCTCACCCCCGAAGACCGAGAATGACGGGATGCTGCCGTGCTTTTCCTTGAAGCCGGGGATGTAATCCTCCACGTCATATCCGCCCCATGTCAGACAGACGAGCGAATTGCCCTGCGCCAGAACCGGCCGTGGCAACAGCACGGACCCCACGCCGAATGCCGCCGATGCCTTCAGCATATCCCGGCGGCTGATGCCCCCTTGCGACATTTTATCAAGGAATTTCAGCCTGTTCATGGAATGCCCCCCGCTTGCCACCGTGGAAAGTCTTGCACCGATTCATCTTTCTGCAAAGCACTTTCGCTTGCCAGTCCGCGCCCGGGCATGGAACAGTCTGCCCCATGCCTGCGCCAGCGGAGAAGTGGACCATGCCCTATCCCGATCTGATCCTGCTCAATGGCGACATCCGCACGCTGGACCCCTTTCATCCGCGCGTCCGCGCCCTTGCCATCCGGGCGGGCAGGATCGTGGCGCTTGGCGATGACGACACGATCCGCGCCCTTGCGGGGCCCGTGACGCGGCGGGTGGATGCCGGGGGGCGCCTCGTTCTGCCGGGGTTTCAGGACACCCATATCCACCTGCAGGACAGCGGACAGGATTACAGCCAGAACGCCGATCTGGGCGAGGCCCGCACGACGGATGATCTGATCGCGCTTCTGTCGGCCTTTGCCGCCACGTCCGACCGACCTTGGGTCAACGGCGTGGGCTGGTATTCGGGGATCTTCGGCGAACACAATCTGGATCGCCACCTGCTGGACCGGGCGGTTCCCGATCGCCCCTGCCTGATCGTGGCCTCGGATGGTCATAACGCCTGCCTGAACAGCCGGGCCTGTGCGGCCATCGGGCTTGAGCGCGGCACGCCCGATCCGCTGAATGGCCATTTCGTCACGGATGCGGGCGGCACGCCCACCGGCCTGCTTTATGAACAGGCCGTCAAATGGGCCGAGGCGCGGATGCCCCGGCCAAGCGACGGGGATTTCTCCGATGGTGTCCGCTGGGCGCAGGCGCTGGCGAACCGCAACGGGTTCACCGGCGTGCTGGACGCGATGGTCGAGGAACGCCATGTCCGCGTCTATCGCGCCCTTGCCGAGGCGGGCGAACTGACCTTGCATGTCGCGGCGACCGCGCTGGTGACACCGAATGACACGGCCGCCACCATGCTGGAACGCTGCCGCGCCTTCCGGGCCGATGGCACGGGCCGTTTCAAGGTGCATTCGACCAAGTTCTTCTTCGACGGCGTGCTGGAAAACCGCACCGGCGCGATGATCGCCGACTACAGCGATGCCACGGGCGGCAATGCCCCCCTGATGTTCGATCCCGCCCAGATCCGCGAGTTGTTCATCGCCGCCGATGCGGACCGCTTCCAGATCCATGTCCATGCCATCGGCGATCTGGCCACGCGGGCCGCGCTGGACGGCATGCAGGCGGCGCGGATCGCCAATGGGGACTGGCCCTCGCTCCACCAGATCGCGCATATCCAATGCATAGATCCGGCCGACATTTCCCGCTTTGCAGCACTTGGGGTCATGGGCAATGTGCAACCCCTCTGGGCGCGACACGAACCTTCTGTCACCGACGTGGCCCTGCCGATGATCGGCCAAGAGCGGGGGCGCTGGATGTATGCCTTCCGCAGCCTGATCGACGCGGGTGCTGCGCTGGCGCTGTCCTCCGACTGGGGGGTCAGCACGCTCAACCCGTTCGAGATCATCGAAACCGCGATGACCCGCATGCCCCCCGAAGCCGGCGAGGATCACCCCCCCTTCCTGCCCGAGCAGCGGCTCACCATCGAGGAATGCGTGGCGGGCTATACGGTGCAGGCGGCGCGGGCCGCGTGGCGGGATGCGGATACCGGAACGCTCGGGATCGGGAAATGCGCCGATCTCATCGTGCTGGATCGGGATATCTTTGCCTGCGCCCCCCGCGACATCGCCGAAACGCAGGTCCTTCTGACACTTGTCGGCGGGGTCGCGATCCATGCGGATGGCAGGGCCTTTGAACGGCCCTGAGCGGCAACTGGGGCGGGCCCATGCCCCTGATCCCGGGCGGATGGCGCCCCGCGGAGGCTGGCCTTCGCGGATGGAGCGGCGTAGCCTGCACCAAAGCGATCCCAGGGCTTGCAGACCCCTGCAGCCCCCAACCTTGCCGCCGGTTCCCAGATGACGCCCATCGCGCTTGACCCAGCCGATATCCGGATCCTTTGCGCCCTTCAGGACCATGGGCAACTCAGCAAGTCGCAACTTGCGCAGATCGTCGGGCTTTCCCCCACGCCCTGCTGGGCGCGGCTGAACCGGCTCAGGAAATCAGGGCTGATCCGGGGTTATCATGCCGACCTCGCGCTGATGCAGATCGTGGCGATGGCCAAGGTCGTGGTGACGGTTTCCCTCAAGAGCCATCGCAAAGCCGATTTCGACAGGTTCGAGGCCTATGTCCTGGCCAGGCCAGAGGTGACGGATTGCATCTCGACCGGGGGAGGGATGGATTACGTGATGACCGTGGTCACCACCAGCCTACCGGCCTTTCAGACCCTGATGGAGGCGATGCTTGACGCCGATCTCGCGATCGACCGCTACATGACCTACATCGCCACGCGCCAGATCAAGTCCGGCCGCCCGGACCTTGCCCTGCTGGCCAGCGGTCAACCCTCACGGCGCGCTCCGGCCCCTTAGGTCCAAACGGTCTGACATGCTTCGAACTTTGGTCCGTTCGGTCCATGGCCGGGCCATCTTTGGTCCGCCCGTTTTCGAGATCCTGCCTAGATTGCCCGCAAGACACCAAGGCGGGGCCTGACCGGCCCCCTCAGTCAAGGGCGAGAAAGATGGCGATGTTGAACATGATGGCAAAGGCGCAGAGTTTCGGCTTTGGCACCCAGATCCGCAAATCCCCCTATTTCGACGCCACCGTCAGATGGGGCGCCACAGGGTTCTCGGTCTATAATCACATGTATATTCCGCGGGATTTCGGAAACCCGGAACA
>JAWKXK010000006.1:0-312493 GCA_041397045.1 Paracoccaceae bacterium | reverse complement strand
CGGCGCGGGGGTGAGGGTTCACAATCACCGCCGCAGGGTGCGGATCAGGTGGACGAGGGCCAAGAGGAGCAAAGCGAGGGCAAAGAGGGCGGCGAAGGGGAGGGTGACGATGCCGAGCCAGTGCAGCATCGTGGCGGCGGTGAGCGCGTCGGACCAGTCGCTGCCGAAAAGGGTGCAGTTGGTGAAAGCGGAGCCGTCGGTTTCGCAGCCCATGGGGCCGGTGAGGGCCAAGGCGGCGAAGGCTGCCAGCACCGGGAGCAGGCAGAGGAACAGAAGGGAACCCAGGACGATACAGGCGGTGCGCATGGGTGCAGGGTACCCGGTTTTCTGAGCGTTGTCTTTGGGGATGCGTCGGAGCGGGGGCCTGCCCCCGCACCCCCGGGATATTTGGAAACAGATGAAGGGGCAGGGGGTTCTCTGCCCCTTTCAAATTCAGGCGCGGCTCTTGCGGGCGTGGAAGATGAAGCCGAGGAAGTTCAAGAGGACCTGCGCGGCGAGAATGGCGGTGGTGCCGTCACGGTCGTAGTCAGGGGCAACCTCGACAAGGTCGATGCCGACGATGTCGTGGCTGCCCGCGACCTGCTGGAGGATTTCGAGGACTTCGTAATAGAGGAAGCCGCCATGGCTGGGCGTGCCGGTGCCCGGCGCGATGGAGGGGCAGAAGCCGTCAATGTCGATGGTGACATAGACGCGCGCGCCTGCGGGGATGCGGGCGGCGGTGGCGTCGGGGCCGAGTTTGCGGACCTGACGGACCGACAGGATATCGTCGCCCATGCTGCGGGCGGCGTCATAGCCTTCCTTGGTGGTGGACGACACGTTGCGGATGCCAAGCGCGGTGATGCCGGTGACATAGTCCTTTTCCGCCGCGCGGCGCATCGGGTTGCCGTGGCCATGGCGGACGCCGTGGCGGATGTCGACGAAATCGAGATGGGCGTCGATCTGGAGGATATGGATCGGCCCCTGATCATCGAAGGCGCGAATGCAGGGGATGTTGATGGAATGGTCGCCCCCGATGGTGACGGGCAGGGCACCCGCCTTGAGGATGGCGCGGACGCCTTTTTCGATATTGGCATGACTGGTTTCGGTATCGGTATGGACGATGTCGGCATCGCCGATATCCACCATGCGGACATCGGGACCCATATAAGTGACGTCGTCTTCGTGGTCATAGGCCCCGGCATGGCCGAAGGAGAAGAGGGTGGAGGCTTCGCGCACCGCCCTTGGGCCGAAGCGGGCGCCTGCGCGGAACTGGGTGCCGAAATCGAAGGGCGCGCCAAGGATGGCGATGTCGGCCTCGATCGCGGACCAATCGGCGACGTAGGGGCGTTTGCCGAAAGTGGAGATGCCAACGAAGGGCAGGTTCAGGCGGCCGGTGTCGTAGGTATTGGCGGACATTGGGTCAGGCTTCTCCATCGGATTGATCGGGTTCGGTGGCCGAGAACTGGCCCGGAATCAGGGCGGCGATGCGCTGCGCCTGCGGGGTCAGGGCGTTGGCGGCAAGGCGGGCGAGGATGATCGGCTCGCTCCCGGCATCCATCAGCGTCACGGTGGCCAGTTTGGCCCCGCAGCCGGACCGCCGCCCCCAGGGCCGGGTATAGCTGATCCCGACGCCAAGGCCGTTGGCCGCATAGGAACGCATCAGATCAAGCGAAGCGGTGCGATGGGCCACGGTGAAGGGCAGGCCCCGGGCCGAGAAGAGCGCGCGCATATGGCCAAGCGAGAGGCCCTGATCGGCAAGGATCAGCGGTTCATCCGCAAGGGCCGACAGGGGCGCGCCGCGTTTGGCAAGGGCCGCGAGCGGGTGGGACATGGCGCAGATCGCATGTGGCTGGACCTGCCGCAGGACGGTTTTTTCGCAGCTGGCATCAAGGCCGAGGTCCCATGTGATGGCAAGGTCGATCCGGCCATTGCGCAGGCCTTCGGCCATGGCTTCAAACGGCAGCACGTCGATCGCGAGCGTGATTTCCGGTGCGAGGGCGGCGAGTTTGGTGATGAGGGGCGCCAGAAGCGTGGGGGCGAGATCTTCGAAACAGGCAAGGCGGACGGGGGCGGCGGGGGTATCGCCTGCCATCAGGCGGGTGAGGGCATCAAGCTGGCCCTGCGCCTCGGCCAGCCAGATGCGGCCGAAGGAGGTGGGGGTGATGCGCCCGCCGGGGGTGCGGATGAACAGCGGCTGGCCCAGCGTCGCCTCAAGCTGGGCGAGAGCGACGGAGAGCGCGGGCTGTGAGACGTTCAGCATGGACGCCGCCGCCGTGACGCCGCCACAGCGGGCGGTGGCGGTGGCGTATTCAAGCTGGCGGATGGTGATGGCAAGCATGACTGATGACCCCTATCGCAAGATATTATTGGAGACTATCGCCCGGTCATGCCATTTGTCGACGCGAAGCTGGCCGAATGCGACGGGAGGGAAAGCGCTGTGGTGACCGAGGGGATGGTGGCGGATTACGCCCGGGATGGGGTGGTGCTGGTGAAGGGGCTTTTCGCCGACTGGGTCGAGGTGCTGCGCACGGGCGTGGAACGCAATATGGCCGATCCCAGCCCGCAACTGATGGCGACGCTGAAGCCGGGCGAGAAGGGGCGGTTCTTTGACGATTACTGCAACTGGTCGCGCATTCCGGAATTCGAGCAGGCGATCCGGGGATCGCAGGCAGGGCAGGTCGCGGCGGCGCTGATGGGATCGCAGCGGGTGCAACTGTTCCACGACCATGTGCTGGTGAAGGAACCCGGCACGAACAAGCCGACGCCTTGGCATACGGACGGGCCCTATTATTTTGTCGAGGGGCGGCAGACGGTTTCCTTCTGGGTGCCGCTGGATCCGGTGAAGGAGGCATCCTTGCGCTGTGTCGCGGGAAGCCATCTGTGGGAAAAGGATGTGCTGCCGACGCGCTGGATGGCCGAGACGGATTTCTATCCGGGCCAGCATGATTACATGCCGGTGCCGGATCCCGAGGCGGAAGGGATGGCGATCCGCGAATGGGAGATGGAGCCGGGTGATGCCGTGGCCTTTCATTACCGCACGCTGCATGGCACGCGGGGCAATACCACGACGGCGCGGCGGCGGGCCTTTTCGCTGCGGCTTGTGGGGGATGACGCGCGCTATGTGGAGCGTCCGGGGCCGACCTCGCCGCCCTTTCCGGGGCATGGGATGCAGGCCGGGGAGCGGCTGCGGGAGGATTGGTTTCCGTTCCTGTGTTGAGCCGGGGAGCGGGGCGGGGTGAACCCCGCCCTACGGCCGGCGCGGATTTGGCTGCGGTGATCTGGCACGGGGCGCGGGCTTTGCCTGCGCCTTTTGCATTCGATAGATTGCATGCAACAGGGAGAAGGGGACCCGCATGGCCGAGCGCGCGCATCCGCGACCGAAGATCTATCCGCCACCGGAATTTCCGCCGCGCAGGGCGGGGCGGTTCGACCGGGTGCCGCCGGCCGTCTTTCCGGCGATCCTCGGGCTGCTGGGCCTGGGCCTTGCGCTGCGGCGCGGGCTGGTGGCGGTTGGGCTGCCGGTGGCGCTGGCCGATCTGCTGCTGGGGGCGGTGGCGGTGATCTGGGCCTATGCGGCCTTTGCCTATCTGGCGAAGCTGGCACGGCGACCCTCGGTCATCCTTGATGATCTGAAGGTTCTGCCGGGGCGGACGGGGTTGGCGGCGGCCAGCATCGGGGCGATGGCGGTGGCGGCGGCGGTGGCCCCCTTTTCGGTGGGATTGGGCAAGGGGCTGCTGGGGGCGGCGCTGGGGCTGCATGCGGTGGTCATGGTGCTGACGGTGGTGACCTTGCTGCGCCTGCCGCGCGAGGCGCGGGATGTGAACCCGGGCTGGCATCTGACCTTTGTCGGTTTCATCGTGGCGGGGCTTGCCGCGCCGGGGCTGGGCTGGACGGCGCTTGCCGTGGGGCTGGTCTGGGCCATGGCGGCGGTGGCGGTGCTGATCTGGGGGGCGAGCCTTCTGCAACTGATCCGCCGGGTGCCGCCCGCGCCGCTGCGCCCGCTTCTGGCGATTCATCTGGCCCCGGCGAGCTTTGTCGCCACGGTCGGCGCGATGGCGGGGGTGCCGGTGCTGCCGCAGGTTGCGCTTTTGGTGGCGGTGGCGATCTGCGCGGCGCTGGTCCTTGCGGCGCGCTGGATCACGCAATCGGGGTTCAGCGCGATGTGGGCCGCCTTTACCTTTCCGCTGTCGGCCTTTGCCGGGGCGCTGTTCGCCCATGGCTGGGATCTGGCGGGGATGGTCGTTCTGGTGGTGGCGCTGGGGGTGATCCCGGCGATTGCCTATCGGGTGATCACGCTTTGGGGAAGCGGCAAGCTGGCCGCCGTGACGAATGCGGCGGAGGTGTGAAGCGGGCGAATTCTGTTGCAGAATTCGCGGCGGAATTTGACGCAAATTCCGCTTGGCCGCCGGCGCGCAGGGTTCGATCTGTGTGCAGAGATCGGCGCGGAAACTGTATCAGTTTCCGCTTTCGATGAGGGCAACCCAAGCCCGCGCGATGGCAAGGCCATGGGCATCGGCCACCGCGCCCTGCGGGGTGCCTGTTCCGGGTGATGGGTTGACAGCCAGCCGGGAATGTTGCGCTCCACCGCTTCGGGGAAGCTGCGGTTCCAGTCGGCTACGACGGGGCGCGAGGCTTCGAAATGGAACTGCATCGCATAGGTGGCGCGGTTCAGGCGGAAGCACTGGTTCTGCGCCACGGGCGAGCCTGCAAGCCGGGTGGCCCCGTCTGGCAGGGTGAAGGTGTCGGAATGCCACTGGAAGATGGGGAAGGTGGCCGGCAGATGCGACAGCACCGGATCGGCGCGGCCCGCCTCGGTAAGGGTGACGTCGCACCAGCCGAATTCCGGTGCTGTGCCGAGGTGGTTTTCGGCACCCAATCCCCGCGCAAGCAGTTGCGAGCCAAGGCAGATTCCCAGCACTGCCTTGCCCTGTTGGCCTGCCGCCCGCATCAGGCGGGCGAGATCGGGCAGGTAGGGATGGGTATGGTCGTCGCGGGCGGATTGTTCGCCGCCGAAGACGACGAGCGCGTCGAATGCGTCCGCTTCGGGAAGGCGGCTGTCGGACCAGGGTTTGTAAAGGTCAATCCGGGCGGCCTGTTCATGCAGGGCGACGCCCACCTGTCCGTGATGGGTGACGCGGGTATTCTCGACGATGGCGACGCGCATGGGGCAGGCTCCGTTGGCTTTGGCGGCAGGATGCACGGGGCGGCGGCGGGTGCAAGGGTGCCGTGGCGGGATTAGCCCTTGCATCGCCCGGCCTTGCGTGAAAAGGGGAACCGCCAAACGAAGCTTTCCACGGAGACGGTGATGGAGATTCGCGAGGCCCTTACCTTTGATGATGTCCTGCTTGTTCCGGCCGCGTCCAGCGTGCTGCCGAGCGATGCGGATACGTCGACCTTCGTCACCAAGTCGATCCGGATGAATATCCCGCTTTTGTCGAGCGCGATGGACACCGTGACGGAAGGCCGGATGGCGATTGCCATGGCGCAGGCGGGGGGGATCGGGGTGATCCACCGCAATCTGGATATCGAGGCGCAGGCGCGCGAGGTGCGGCGGGTCAAGCGGTTCGAGAGCGGGGTGGTCTATTCGCCCATCACGCTGACGCCGGATCAGACGCTGGCGGATGCCAAGGCCTTGATGGAGCGGTATAATATCACGGGATTTCCGGTGGTTGACGGGGCCGGGCGGGTGCTGGGGATCGTGACGAACCGCGACATGCGCTTTGCCAGCGACGACAAGACGCCGGTTTCGGTGATGATGACATCGGAAAACCTTGCCCTTTTGCGCGAGCCGGTGGACCGCGATCAGGCGATTTCGTTGATGAAATCGCGGCGGATCGAGAAGCTTCTGGTGACGGATGGGCAGGGCAAGCTGACGGGGTTGCTGACGCTGAAGGATACCGAAAAGGCGGTGCTGAACCCGCAGGCCTGCAAGGATGAACTGGGGCGGGTGCGGGTGGCGGCGGCCTCGACCGTGGGGGATGCAGGGTTCGAGCGGAGCCAGGCCCTGATTGATGCGCGTCGACATGGTGGTGATCGACACGGCGCAGCGGGCCTGAAGGGTGGCCCGCGCGGTGGAGCGGATCAAGATGTTGTCGAACACGGTGCAGGTTGTGGCAGGGAATGGGCCACGGGCGAGTGACGCGCGCGCTGATCGGGGCGGGGCGGATGCTGTGGAAGGTGGGGATCGGCCCCGGTCGATTCGTACGACGCGAATCGTGGTGGTGGGCGTGCCGCAATTGACGGCGATCATGGATCCGGCCCGGGCGGCGGGGCGTTGCGATCGCGGATGGCGGGATCAAGTATTCCGGCGATTTTGCCAAGGCCATCGCGGCGGGGGCGTTCCTGCGCCGCAGGGCAGCGCCACGCGCCGGGACGGATGAGAGCCTGGGCGAGGTGATCCTGTGGCAGGCCGGTCCTTCAAGGCCTATCGCGGGGATGGGCAGCCTTGGCGCGATGGCGCGGGGATCGGTGATCGCCATTTCCAGAAGGATGCCGCCAGTGACGCTGGTGCCCGAGGGAATCGAGGGCAGGTTCCATATAAGGGGTCTGGTGGCGGCGGTGATCCACCAGATGGTGGGGGCTGCGGGCCGCGATGGGCTATACCGGCAATGTGACGGTAACATATGCGGACGAAATGCCAGTTCGTGCGCATCACCGGGGCGGGGCTCAAGGAAAGCCAGCGTTCATGACGTGCAGATCACGCGGGAAAGCTCGGAATTACCGGATCGGCTGATCCGGGGCGCTGGCGGCCTGCCTTTGCGAGAGGGATCAAACCCCCGGCGCAGCTGAATGGCTGCGCCGGGGTTTTCATTTCAGAACAAAGGGTTGCACGTATGCGTGATGCAGCGCGCCGTGCAGACGGATGTGCATACGCCGGGGCATCCGGCGGGGCCGGGGCGGGCGGGGTGCGAAGTGCCCCCCGGGGCCCGTGCCACAGCCGGTGCAGCGGCGCAGTGCAGAGGGAACGTCGTATCTGGACGGGCGATGCCGCGCGGCAAGGGCAGCGCGCGCCGGGGCGCTGCAGGGCGCGGCGGAAGGGTGAAGAGGGAAGGGGGGAAGGGGGAAGGGGGAAGGGGGGTGCGCCCCATTCAGGGGATGAAGTGCCTTCGGACGGGTGGTGCCATGTGGTTCAGGGGTGCGAGGCGGGGCTTTGCGGGGCGGCTGAGGTTGTCGCGGGGAAGGGCTGCGTTATGGATCGTTACAGAACTGTCACGCAACCTTGCAGAGCCGTCATCCGGCGGGGGCTAGGACGGGGGCAGAGCGGTTCCCATCCGGGGGGGCCGTGGTCCCTGATGGAGATGCAGATGACCTTTCTGAAACTCACCTCTTTCCTCGGTTGCCGTTCTGGCCGGAACGACGGGCCTCGCCCTTGCGCGCGACAACGTGCAGATCGCCGGGTCGTCGACCGTGCTGCCCTATGCCACCATCGTGGCCGAAGCCTTTGGCGAGAACTTTGATTTCCCTACCCCGGTGGTGGAAGGCGGCGGGTCGGGCGGGCCGCAAGAAGATGTGCGAAGGCGTGGGCGAGAACACCATCGACATCGCCAACTCTTCCAGCCGGATCAGCCAGTCGGATATCGAGCTTTGCGCCGCAAATGGCGTGACCGACATCATGGAAGTGCGCATCGGCTATGACGGGATCGTCTTCGCCTCGAAGGTGGATGGCCCGGAATTCGCCTTTACCCCGGCGGATCGCTACAATGCGCTGGCGGCGCAGGTCGAAGGATGGCGCGCTGGTCGACAACCCGAACAAGACCGCCGAGGTGGAATGCCGGCCTGCCGGCGCAGGACATTCTGGCCTGTATCCCCGGCACCAAGCATGGCACGCGCGAAGTGTTCGACACCAAGGTGATCGTGGCGGGCTGCGAGGAAACGGGGGCCTTTGCCGCCTTTGCCGCCGCCAATGGCGGGGATGAGGACAAGGCCGAGGAACTGTGCATGACGCTGCGGCACCGATGGCCTGTCGGTGGATATCGACGGCGACTATACCGAGACGCTGGCGCGTCTGGATGCCAACCCGTCGGCGATCGGGGTGTTCGGGCTGAGCTTCTATCAGAACAACACCGACAAGCTGCGCGTGGCGACGATGGGCGGCGTGATGCCTTCGGTCGAATCCATCGCGACGGGCGAATATCCGGTGTCGCGGCCGCTGTTCTTCTACGTCAAGAAGCAGCATATCGGCGTCATCCCCGGCCTGAAGGAATATATCGAATTCTTCGTGTCGGATGACATGGCCGGCCCGGATGGCCCGCTGGCGGCCTATGGCCTTGTGTCGGACCCCGAGCTTGCGGCGACGCAGCCGTGGCCAACGAAACGGTCATGGCACCGCTGAACTGATCCTGATGCGGGGTGGCGCGGGTTGTGCTGCCCCCTTCTTGCAGGAGCGATGGGCTGCGATGTCGGTTCTTCTGACGCTTTGCCCTTTGGCGGTGCTGGCGGTGGCGGGGTTCCTGTTGGGCCGGGCGCGCGCGCTGGCGGTGGTGGGGGGCGATGCGCGGCGGCTGCATTCCCGCCGGGCTACGGCTGGCACGGCGCGATCATGGTGGCGGTGCCGGCGCTGCTGCTTGCCATGATCTGGCAGATCGGGTAGCCTTTGGTGATCGAAGCGCGGGCTGGGCGGGTTTTTCCGGTGGAGATGATCGCGGATGAGGCGGCGCAGACCCTGATCATGGCCGATGTGCGGCGGATCGCGGCGGGGCTGGATGCGGCGATTGCCAGTGGCGCGATGACGGCGGATGAGGTGGCGGGGCTGGATGTGGCGGCGGGGTCGCTGCGCGACCGGCTGGCCGCGACGGGGGTGGCGCTGGGGGCGGAGGTGGCGCCCGAGACGCTGGCCGCGGCGCAGGGCTATCGGGCGATGGCGCAATGGGGCGCGGTGATCCGGGGCGTTCTGGCGATGGGGCTGGCGCTGGCGGGGCTGGCCTATGCGATCCGCGTGACGGGGCCGGAGTTCAGGGCGCGCAACCGCGTGGAGCGGGTGATGCTGGCGCTGCTGATGCTGGCCTCGACCATCGCGATCCTGACGACGGTGGGGATCGTGCTGTCGATGCTTTCGGAAAGTATCCGGTTCTTTGGTTTCTATCCGGTGGCGGATTTCTTCTTCGGGCTGACATGGTCGCCCAACTTTTCGGGCAATTCGCAGCTTGGCTTGCTGCCGCTGTTGTGGGGGACGCTGTATATCAGTGTGATTTCCATGCTGGTGGCGGTTCCGGTGGGGATGTTCGCCGCGATCTATCTGGCGGAATTCGCCGATGCGCGGGTGCGGGCGGTGGTGAAGCCGCTGATCGAGGTGATCGCCGGGATCCCGACGGTGGTGTTCGGGCTGTTCGCGCTGGTGACGGTGGGGCCGCTGATCCGGGACTGGATCGCCATGCCGATGGGGTTTGGCAATTCGGGATCTTCGGTGATGACGGCGGGGATCGTGATCGGGATCCTGAACGTGCCCTTCATCTCGTCCCTGGTCGACGACATCATCAATGCGGTGCCGCAGAGCCTGCGCGATGGATCGCTGGGGCTGGGGGCCACGAAGGCCGAGACGGTGTCGAGCGTGGTGCTGCCCGCCGCGCTGCCGGGGATCGTGGGGGCGGTGCTGATGGCGGCGAGCCGCGCCATCGGCGAGACGATGATCGTGACGATGGGGGCGGGGGCGGCGGCGCAGCTGAACCTGAACCCGTTCGAGGCGATGACGACGATCACCGTGAAGATCGTGAGCCAGCTGACGGGGGATACCGAGTTCAACTCGCCCGAGACGCTGGTGGCCTTTGCGCTGGGGATCTCGCTTTTCGTGATCACGCTGTGTCTGAACATCTTCGCGCTGTGGATCGTGCGGAAATACCGGGAGCAATATGAATGAGCGATGTGACGGCGGGGGCGCCCGGGGCGGCGCGGGGGCAGTCGCTGCTGGCGGGATCGGCGCGGACGCGGGCGCGGCGGGCGCGGGAATGGCGGATGAAGGCCTATGGGATCGCGGCCATCGCGATCAGCCTTGCGACGCTGTTCTTCATGCTGGCCACCATCGTGATGGACGGCGCGCCGGCCTTTCGGCAGGCGACGATCAGCTTTCCGGTGCTGGTGGACGAGGCAATCGTCGACCAGGCGGGGACGCGGGATGCGGCGGCGATGGCGAAGGTGACGACCATCGGCTACAAGCGCCTGCTGGGGCAGGGGTT
This sequence comes from Paracoccaceae bacterium, assembly GCA_041397045.1. GTDB lineage: Bacteria > Pseudomonadota > Alphaproteobacteria > Rhodobacterales > Rhodobacteraceae > Paragemmobacter. The sequence goes on along the minus strand of JAWKXK010000006.1, from coordinate 302,345 downwards.
CATCGCGGCGCTGGAGGCGCGGGGGATCGACCGGGAGGGGATCCCGGACAAGGATCTTGCCGCCATGATCTCGGACGATGCGCCGGCGCGGTTGCGTGACCGGGTGCTGGCCGATCCGGGGCTGGTGGGCCAGACGATCGAGGTGACGGCCTATGCGACGGGGCGGATCGACGGTTATCTGAAGGGCCGGGTGACGCGCGAGAGCGCGGCGCGCGACAGCAATGTGACGCCTGCGCAGCTGGATCTGGCGGATCGGCTGATGGCGGCGGGGATGCTGTCCCTGCGGTTCAACTGGGGATTCCTGACGGGGCCGGATGCATCGGACCTGCGGCCCGAGGCGGCGGGGCTGGGCGTGGCGATCATCGGGTCGCTTTACATGATGGTGCTGGTGGCGATCTTTACCGTGCCGGTGGGGGTGGCCGCCTCGATCTATCTGGAGGAATTCGCGCCGAAGAACCGGCTGACGGATCTGATCGAGGTGAATATCTCGAACCTCGCCGCCGTGCCGTCGATCGTGTTCGGGATCCTTGGGCTGGCCATTTTCATCAACTTCATGGGCCTGCCGCAATCATCGAGCCTTGTGGGCGCGCTGGTGATTTCGCTGATGACGCTGCCCACGATCATCATCGCCACTCGGGCGGCGATCCGGGCGGTGCCGCCCTCGATCCGGGATGCGGCGATGGGGATCGGGGCGTCGAAGATGCAGGTGGTGTTTCACCATGTGCTGCCGCTCGCCATGCCGGGGATCATGACCGGCACGATCCTTGGCCTTGCTTCGGCGCTGGGAGAGACCGCGCCGCTTTTGCTGATCGGGATGGTGGCCTTTGTCACCAACTTTCCGGCGGGGCCGCTGGAGGGGGGCGTGCTGGACCCCGCCACCGCGCTGCCGGTGCAGGTTTATTCCTGGGCGTCGCGGTCGGACCCGGCCTTCATCGAGCGGTCCTCGGGGGCGATCATCGTGCTTCTGGTGTTTCTCGTGATCATGAATGTCGCGGCGATCCTGCTGCGACGCCGCTTTGAGCGCCGCTGGTAAGGGGCTGGACAGATGAACGACATGCGACTGGTGGAGAGGGACGTGGAACAGGTCCAGGGCAAGATCGAGGCGCGCGGGGTGCAGGTGCATTACGGCGAGAAGCACGCGCTGAAGGATGTGGATGTGACCATCCTTGATCGGACGGTGACGGCCTTCATCGGGCCGTCGGGATGCGGGAAATCGACCTTCCTGCGCTGTCTGAACCGGATGAACGACACGGTGGCGAGCGCGCGGGTGGAGGGGCGGATCACGCTGGACGGGCAGGATATCCATGATCCGCGCATCGACCCGGTGCAATTGCGCGCCAAGGTGGGGATGGTGTTCCAGAAGCCCAACCCCTTTCCGAAGTCGATCTATGACAATGTGGCCTATGGGCCGCGCATCCATGGCCTTGCGCGCGGCAAGGCGGAGCTTGACGCCATCGTGGAGACGAGCCTGCGGAAGGCCGCGCTCTGGACCGAGGTGAAGGACAGGCTGGAGGCGCCGGGGACCGGGCTTTCGGGCGGGCAGCAACAGCGGCTGTGCATCGCGCGGGCCATCGCCACCAGCCCGGAGGTGCTGCTGATGGATGAGCCCTGTTCGGCGCTGGATCCCATTGCCACCGCGCAGGTGGAGGAGTTGATCGACGAGCTTCGCGCGCAGTTCAGCGTGGTGATCGTGACCCATTCGATGCAGCAGGCCGCGCGGGTGAGCCAGAAGACCGCCTTCTTCCATCTGGGCAGCCTCGTTGAATATGGCGAGACGGGGCAGATCTTTACCAACCCGACCGACCCGAGGACCGAAGCCTATATCACCGGCCGGATCGGCTGAGGGAGGACGCAAGATGAAGGAACCCCATATCCTTTCGGCCTTTGACCGAGATCTGGAGGCGGTGCAGGCGCATGTTCTGCGGATGGGCGGGCTGGTGGAGCAGGCGCTTCTGGATGCGGCCGAGGCCTTGGAGACGCGGGACGAGGCACTGGCGGTGCGGGTGCAGGAGGGCGACCGGGCCATCGACGCGCTGGAAGAGACGATCAATGCCGAATGCGCGCGCCTTCTGGCGCTGCGCGCGCCCACGGCGGGGGATCTGCGGGTGGTGCTGTCGGTGATGCGCATCGCGGCGGCGCTGGAACGATCGGGCGATTATGCCAAGAACCTTGCGAAGCGGTCGCGGGTTCTGGCCAACATGAGCCCGCTTGGGGGCACGTCCTCTTCGATCCAGCGGATGGCGCGGACGGTGGTGCTGCGGCTGAAGGAGGCGCTGGATGCCTATATCGGCCATGAGGTTGCGGTGGCCGAGGATATCCGCGCGCGCGACCGCGAGGTGGACCAGATGTACAATTCGCTGTTTCGCGAATTGCTGACCCACATGATGGAGGACCCGCGCAACATCGGCGCGGCGATGCATCTGCATTTCATCGCCAAGAACATCGAGCGGGTGGGGGATCATGCCACCTCGATCGCCGAGCAGGTGATCTATCTGGCGACGGGCGAGATGCCCGGAGAGGAGCGGCCCAAGGCCGAGATGCTGCCCGTTTCGGATGTGCTGGGCCCGGATGCGGTGGGCGGGCGATGAAGGTGGAGCGCGCGATGGTGCAGCAACCCAAGGTCTTGCTGGTGGAAGACGAGTTCGCGCAGCGCGAGGTGCTGGCCTATAACCTTGAGGCCGAGGGGTTCGACGTGATCCAGGCCGACAATGGCGAGGATGCGCTGCTGCTGGTGGAGGAGGATCATCCCGACATGATCATCCTTGACTGGATGATGCCGAAGGTTTCCGGGATCGAGGTTTGCCGGCGGCTGAAGATGCGGCCCGAGACGCGGGGGATTCCGGTGATCATGCTGTCGGCGCGCGCCGATGAGGTGGACCGGGTGCGCGGGCTGGAGACCGGGGCGGATGATTATGTGATCAAGCCCTATTCGATGGTGGAGTTGATGGCGCGGGCGCGGGCGCAGATCCGGCGGGTGCGGCCATCGACCATGGGGGTGGTGCTGGAGCATGAGGAGATCCGGCTGGATACCGAGACGCATCGCGTCTATCGCGGCGAGAAGGTGCTGAAGCTGGGGCCGACGGAGTTTCGGCTGCTGACGGCCTTCATGGAAAAGCCCGGGCGCGTCTGGTCGCGCGAGCAGTTGCTGGACCGGGTCTGGGGGCGGGACATCTATGTCGATACGCGGACGGTGGATGTGCATGTGGGGCGGCTGCGCAAGGCGCTGTGCGTGCATGGGCATGAGGACCCGATCCGCACGGTGCGGGGATCGGGCTATGCGCTTGGCTGAAACCTGCGCGGGGTGAAGGGACGGCTGGCGGGGCAGGCGGGCAGGCTGTATCGGGGGGATGCGGATTTTTGCGCGGGGGCAGGGAATGGATCCTTGCCCGCGGGCGTTGTCATCCGATGATCCTGCCCCTGTCTGAGCGAGGCCCCCGACATGCCAAAGACATTTCTCCGCGCGCTTCTTCTGGGGTCGATCTGCCTGCCGCTGGTGACGCTGGGGCCGCAGCCGGGCGATTGGCCGGGGGGCATGGCGCAGGCGCAGGAGGGCGGCGGCGGCGGATCGGATGACGGGAATGGCGGCGGGTCCGATGACGGGCCGGGGGCCACGCGCGGCGGGGCCGGTGAGCGGGACCGCGCGCGGCGGGTGCGGCGGGCCGTGGTGGCCGCGCCGCCGCCACCGCCGCCGGTGGCCGCGCCGGACGAGATCGTGGTGACGGATCTGGCGCCCGAGGCGCTGGTGCAGTTGCAGGCCGAGGGGTTTTCGCTGATCGAGGAGGTGGCGCTGTCGCTGGCGGATCTGCGGCTGGCGCGTCTGCGGGTGCCGCCCGCGCTGGGGCTGGAGGCGGCGCGGGCGCGGGTGCGTGGCCTGCCGGGGGGCGAGGACGCGGATTTCAACCATTTCTACCGCCCCGAACAGGGCGCGGCGCAGGCGGCCACCGCAGGCTGGGCCGCAGAGACGATACCAGAGACAATCCCGGCGGCGGCCGCGGCGGCAGCCTGCGCGCATGAGAATTGCGGGGCCTTCACGCTGATCGGATGGCCGGCCGAGCGGGGGGAGACCTGCCGCGTGACGGTGCCGGTGGGCGTGATCGACACCGGGGTGAACGCCGCGCATGAGATCCTCGCCGGGGCGCGGATGGAGGTGATCCGCCTGACGCCCGAGGGGGCGGATGCTTCGCAGGCGGTGCATGGCACGGCGGTGGCCTCGCTTCTGGTGGGGGCCGAGGGAAGCCGGGTGCCCGGGCTGATCCCGGAGGCCGAAATCATTGCCGTGGATGTGTTTTCCGACATCAGGGGCGACGAGCGGGCGGATGTGCCTTCGCTGCTGCGGGGGCTGGAACTGCTGGCCGGGCGCGGGGTGGGGGTGATGAACCTGTCGCTGGCGGGGCCGGAGAACCGGGTGCTGACGGTGGCGCTGGATGCGCTGACGGGGCCGGGGGACGCGGCGGAGGCGATGGCGGGCGAGACAGGAAAGACGGGGCCGCTGATCGTGGCGGCGGCGGGCAATGGCGGGCCGGAGGCGGCGCCGGCCTGGCCTGCCGCGCATCCCGGGGTGCTGGCGGTGACGGCGGTGGATGGGCGCGGGCGCATCTACCGCGCGGCGCAGCGGGGCGATCATGTCGATCTGGCCGCGCCGGGCGTGGGGCTTTTGGCCGCGACCTCGATCCGGGGGGCGCGGGGGAAGACCGGCACATCCTATGCGGTGCCCTTTGTCACGGCGGCGGCGGCGGTGATGCTGTCGCGCGACCCCGGGCTGGGGCCGCGCGGGGTGGCGGCGGCGCTGAGCGATACGGCGCGGGATCTGGGGGCCGAGGGGCGCGATCCCATCTTCGGGGCGGGGCTTCTGGATACGACGGCCCTGTGCGGGGCGGGCGCGGCGACGGAGTGACGGGTGAGGCAGAGGCCCCGCGGGTGACATGACGCCTTCTGCCGGACGGGACATGGCCATCCGGATGGCCGCCCGGCCGCCCCTTCATTGCCTGTTGCGACGTCATGCACGTCAGTCGGCCCCGGGCCGGACCTTCGGGGAAAAGGCCGCAAGACGGCCGGTTCGCGCCCGGGACGCGGGGTGCGAGGTCGCGTTGGAAAACCTGCCTTGCAGCCTTGGCGCCGGGAGTTCCTGAACAACCGGCTGTCCGTTTTTCCCCCGATATTGTCACCATCCCGCCGGAATTGGATGGCAAGGGCTTTCCGTTGGAACGTTGCGAGGGTGTAGGATGCGCGAGAGCTTATTGGGAAGAATTGCCAAGCGGTTCCGTGAGAATCAAAGTGCAAATCGGTCTGCCGCCGTCACCGAAAAAGAGGGGACGGCGCTGCTTCGGTCGATCATCGAGACTGAAGCGAAAGCCCTGGACATCGCTGAAGCGGCCAAGGGCGATACCGGCCCTCGGTCATCCTTAAGCCCATTGTCCGGTCGGGGCCAAGCGAAGCCGGTTGGTTTGGAGGGGAACCCATGCTTCCCCCGAATGTCGCATGGCCCGAGATCGACGGTGTTGCGCTATGTTTCCTTGCACAGATCGACCTTGCGAAGCTGCCGACGCGCATCTGGTCTGGTCTGGGCCCCTGCGAGGGGAGTTTGGTCTTCTTCAATCATCCCAAGCGCTGCGCCGCGAAAGTGCTGTTCGTGAAGGGTGATCTGGCCCCCCGCTCGGCCGATGTTCCATTTCCGGAATTCATGGGGAGCCGCGACCATGGCACATCTGAGAGCTATCCCTATTTCAACAGATTCCCGGTCATGGCGACAGAGCACGCTGGCCGAATGCCAGAGCCGGTGGGCTGGATCCCCGGGCAATCGAAAAACTTCCCGCCGCCATTTGGCGGCGACACCGAAAAGCTGGACTGGGCCTTGGCGCAGCATCAACCCTTCGATGCGGCAAGCCTAGACATCCTGATGAAATGCATGGCGGGCGCAATTGACATGCGGGTCAAGCACTGCGCCATTCTTCTTGATCATGACCTTGAAGACGTCGCGCGCCATAAGGTGCTGTCCATCCAGGGCGATGCCCACAAGACGCGGGAGGCATTGGACGCCGTCGTTCGCGAGGCAAGGCTGCAGCCCTTTGATACGGAGACGCTTGCCGTTTTCTTCAGGGAGACTGCGCAGCTTCAATTGCACAGCTTTGAACTGGTTCGTTCCAACGGCAACAAGATCACCGACATCAAACCCGTTCCCATGTTATTGAGTGATCCCGAACGATCCGGATGGGGGCGGTCCTATCTGGCCGGGTTGGACAGGTATCTGTTTGACCGTTTTGTGCAAGGGCCGGACAGCCTGCCGGCCCATTATCGGGATCGGATCGAACGGATCTGCGAATTCCGCGCGGCGCATGGAAGCGGGGGCATGTCACACGCGCCGCGCGGCTTCATCCATACGCCGCACGGTCGGGAGTCTTCTAACGAGGTGCTTCTGGAACTGCCAAGCAGCACCCTGAACGGTTGGGTTTGGGGCGGCTTCAACGCGCTGGTCTTTCTTATCGACAGAGAGGCGCTGAAACGTGGGGATTTCAGCATGATAAAGGCGGATATCACCAACTGAGCCTTGTCCGCGCCATCATCGCATCTTTCCGGCCGCGACGGGAAGGCAGCGAGGCCAGGCATCGCAATCGCCGGAGGCAGGCGCGGCGAAGCCCTGCCCTTGGCCCGGTCAGACGCGGATGGACTTTGCGGCGCGGATGGTCATTGCGCGGCTGGATCCGCCCTGTCCTGCCGTGGGGGGATGCCGAACTTGCGCGCGTATTCCCTTGAGAACTGGGCCGAGCTTTCATAGCCCACCGCAAAGGCGATATCCGACACCTTGGCATTGGTGCTGCGCAGGGCGTCGCGCGCGCGCAACAGGCGCAGGTCCTTCTGGTATTGCAGGGGCGAGGTGCCCGTGACGGCCTTGAAATGTTCGAAGAAGGCCGAACCGCTCATCCCGACCTGCTGCGCCAGTTCGCCAACGACAAGCGGCCTTGCGAGATCGGATTGGACCCTGCGCGTGGCCTCGAAGATGCGGCTGGCGGTTGTTTCATGCCAGAGCAGCCTTTGCAGAACCTCTGCATGGGGGCCGAGCAGGAGCCGCGCATGGATTTCGCGCGCGGTGATCGGCGCGAGCAGCTGGCGCGTTTCGGGGCTTTCGCAGTAGTGGAGATAGCGCAGCAGGGCGTCTTCCATGTCGGGGGTGGACGGGCAGAGCGAGATCGAGAACGGGTCGTGCGGGGCTTGTGTGGCGCGGGCCGGAATGGCAGGGGCAAGGCCGCGCAGGAGATCGAGGTCGATGGGGAAGACAAGCGCCACATAGGGCCTGTCGGGCGCGGCCTCGGTGATGCGGGACAGGACGGGCAAGGCATGGCTGACGATCAGCGACTGGCCTTGTCCGACGCGGAGCGACTTGCGGCTGGTGCCGACGTGCTTGGCCCCTTGCAGGACAAGGCACAGAAGCGGGCGGTAGACGGTTGCATCCTGCCCGGTCGGCGCGGGGACGCGCAGGAAATGCATGCCGCTTGGCGCATGGGCAAGCGCGGGCTTTGCCGGGCCGTCACGATCCATGATCGCGGTGACATGGCCCAGCAGGGCGTTGGGGATCATGGCCATTCCTCCTGCAGCGCTGCTAGCACGGGTTGGCGGGGGATTTAATCAGAAATCGGCGCTTCTGGAGGATCAGGCAAGAAATGCGGTGCATCAGGAAAGAATGACAGGGCGTGGCGGATTATGCTGGCAGGATCAATCGGAAAGGATGACATCCATGGCAAAGATCCTGATCACGGGCATCGCGGGCGGTTTCGGAAGGCCGACGGCGGAGGCCTTGCTGGCGCGGGGGCATGAGGTTGCAGGCAGCCTGCGCAGCCGCACGGGCCGCAATGCGGCGGCTGTCGCCGCGCTGGAGGCGGCCGGAGCCCGGATCGTCGAGATGGATGTGACGGATGATGCCGGCACGCAGGCCGGTGTCGCAGAGGCCATCGCCGGTTTGGGGGGGCTGGATGTGGTCTTCAACAATGCGGGCATCGGTTCCTATGGCATTCAGGAGTTGATGTCGCCCGAGGACATGACGCGCGTCTTCGACGTCAACGTGATGGGGGTGCAGCGGGTGATGCGGGCCGCCTTGCCCCATCTTCGGGCGCAGGGACGCGGCACGGTTCTTTACACGTCAAGCCTGATCGGACGCATCGCCACGCCGTTTTACGGCACCTATTCGGCCTCGAAATGGGCGCTGGAGGCGATTGTGGAATGCTATCGGACCGAGCTTTCGGGTTTTGGAATCGAATCCTGCATCATCGAGCCGGGGGCGATGCCGACGGCCTTTTTCGACGGGATGGTCGCCCCCAAGGATGCGGAGCGGGAAATCCAGTATGGCGCGTTTGCGCAGGTGCCCGCGATGGCGGCGGCCGGCCTTGCGCAGATGCTGGAGGCGACGCCCGGGCAGCGCCCGGAGCGGATCGCCGAGGCGGTCGTCGCGCTGCTGGAGATGCCCTTTGGCAAGAAGCCCTTCCGCACGGTCGTCGATCAGACCGGGGTTGGCCCGCAAATCGAACGCTACAACGATGTCCTGCATGAGGTGACCCGCACTGTCATGACCAATTTCGGCATTGCCGGGATGCTGGACCTGAATGCCTGAGGAGAGAGACATGAAGACCATCCTGATCACTGGCGCCTCTTCGGGCATTGGCAAGGCCAGTGCGTTACGGTTTCAGGCCGAGGGCTGGAACGTGATTGCCACGATGCGCGATCCTGCGGCGGGCCGGGATCTGGCCGGGCTGGACCGGCTGCTGGTGACCCGCCTTGACGTGACCGACGCGGATTCCATCGCCGGTGCGGTGGCCGAGGGGATTGCGCGCTTCGGGCGGATCGACGTTCTGCTGAACAATGCGGGCTACGGGGCCTATGGCCCGCTTGAGGCCTTTTCGACCGATCGCATCCGGCGGCAGTTCGAGACAAATGTGATCGGCCTGCTGGAGGTGACCAAGGCCGTTCTGCCGCAGATGCGCGCGAACCGGGCGGGGACCATCGTCAACATCTCTTCGATCGGGGGGCAGATCACCTTTCCGCTTGGTACGCTTTATCACGGCACGAAATTCGCCGTCGAAGGCCTGTCCGAGGCCCTGCATTATGAGCTGGAACCCTTCGGCATCAAGATGCGCATCGTGGAACCGGGGATGATCCGGACGGATTTCGGCGGGCGGTCTTTCGACTTTGCCATGGATGAGGGCGTTGCGGATTATGGCCCGACGGCCGCGGCGATGGGGCGGCTGTTTGGAAAGCTGGCCGCGAACCCATCGCCGCCGGAACTTGTGGCTGAGGTGATCTGGGCGGCGGCGAATGACCCGGGCAACCGACTGCGCTTTCGCGCCGGGCCGGATGCCGAGGCGCTGCTGGAGCGCCGCAAGAACGAGGATGACGCGACCTTCATCGGCAGCGTGAAGGCACTGATGGCGCCGTAGCGCCGGACCTTCAGGCGTCACCGTACAAAGGGTATTGGCGGGGCGAGAGGGGCCTTGCCGGGCCTTCGACTGTGCCCGTTGCCCCGGCTGGACCGCTGATCGGGCCGTGTCCTGCGGGTTCCCATCGGCGGGCATGAAAAAGGCCGGCCCCACGGGGGGGCCGGCCTGATCGGGCAGGGTTGGCGGGATCAGCTGTCGCCGCCGTTGCCGCTGTTGCCGCCGTTGGAGTCGCCCCTGTTGGAGTTTCCGCTGCTGGAATTCCCGCCATTGCTGTCACCGCCATTGCCGTGGCGGCTGCTGCGGTCGCCGCGATTGCTGCTGTCGCCGCCATTGCCGTTCAGAAGGCGCAGGAGATCGCCTTCGACCTGCGCGAGGTCGAAGAGGACGGGCTGGGCATCGGCCTTGGCCGGGGCGGTGATCGCGGCGGGGGCGGGCAGGGCGATGCCCGCGGCCTGCGCGCCCAGCGGGGCGAGAGCGAGGATGGCGGCGGCGGTCGTGGTGATCGTCTTCATGTCTGTCTCCTTGCTGACGGGCCATCTGGCCGTTTCGTACAGAGACAACGCGCGGGGCGGGGGGCTATTCCCGCCCCGGGCGCGGGATCACGCAGCCGTGATGGCTGGCGGGGTCATTCGGCCCAGCCGCGCGCGATGAGGGCGGCTTCTGCTTCGGGCGAAAGGGCAAGGCCCGCGCCGCGCTGATCGAGATGGGCGGAGAGATCCAGCACCGAGGCGCCTTCGGCGGCGATGAAGCCGTCCTCGGGCGAGGCAGGGCTGGCCTCGACGGGCAGGGTTTCGGCAAGGACCACCTCGATCTGCCAGAGGCCCTGCGGATCGCGGCAGGCGAGTGCGAGGTCGATGCGGCGGGCGGCGCGGTCGAGGGATTCCACCTCACGGCAGGGGCCGGTGGCGGTGGGCAGGGTGGAGAGGATCACGGTTTCCCGCCCGGATGCGGCGGCGAGCGGCACGCCGGAGGGCAGGCTTTCCAGCGCGGTGCCGAGGGGGCTGTCCGCAGTGAGCGGCCCCACGGCGAGGGCGGCGGGGGGCGCGGGCTGCACGAGGTAGAGCGCAAGCGCCAGCCCGGCGGCAAGGCCGAGGCCGCCCGCAAGGGCGGGGAGCCGTCGCGCGTGGGCGGACGGGAAGGGCAGGATCGCCGCGCCGGGTGTGGCTTCGGGTGTGGGTTCGGGGGCGGGTTCGTGGGCGGGTTCGGCCAGAACGGCCCGGATCGCGGGGGGCACGGGTTCGGACAGCGGCGCGGCGAAGGCGCGGGCCAGCGCGGCATTGGCGGCGAAGAGATCGTCGACATAGGCCTGATCGGCGGGGTGATCGGCCAGATGCATCACCACGGCGGCGGCCTCTTCGGGGGAAAGCGCGCCATCGACGAAGGCGGCGAGGCGGTCACGGGTCATGGCGGTGGGAGCGGTCATTGGCGGGGTCCTTGCGAGAGGCCAAGCTTGGGCAGGAGCGCCTCACGGGCGCGGGAGAGGCGGCTCATCACGGTGCCGACGGGGATGTCGAGGGTTTCGGCGGCCTCGCGGTAGCTGAGCCCTTCGATGGCGACGAGGGCGAGAACGGCGCGCTGCGGTTCGGGGAGGGCCGCCATGGCGGCGCGGGTGCGGGCCAGCATCATGCGGTCTTCCGGCAGGTTGGCGGCCTTGCCTTCGTCGCTGAGTTCGACATCGGCGGGGTCGATGGCGGGGCCGTGGCGCATATGGCGGCGGCGGTCGTCGATCCAGAGGGTCTGGATGATGCGATACATCCAGCTGTCCATCCTTGTGCCGGGCTGGAACTGGGCGGCGTTGCGCAGCGCCTTTTCGCAGGCGGCCTGCACCAGATCATCGCCGTCCTGACGGTTGCCTGTCAGGCCATAGGCGAAGCGGCGCAGGCGCGGGACGAGGGCCACAAGGTCTTGTCGGAACAGGTCGGACATCGGGGCTCCTGCTATGCGCCGGACGGTGCGGCGGGCGGTTCTGACGGGGTGATCCGGCAGGACAACGCGGCCGGGCGGATTTCATTCCGCCGCCGGCCGCGAAAATCCGCGAATCGGCCCGCCTTGCGCCTTGCCCATGCTGGCCCGGGGGGCGGGGAAGAAAAAGGGGGGGCGGCGGGTTATCCGACGAAAACAATCAGCTTTACATTTCCAAGCAAAACACTAGGGTAATAAGCGCCGGGCTGTCCGGCATCCTGACCCCGATCCCTGCCAAGCCCTGCGTGATGACCGACAAGCCCGAGACCCAGACCGAGATCCCCGTGCATGATGTGCTGTCGCTGACCGGCGGCGGGAGCCTTGCGCGCCTGATCCATCAGGGCGAGGTCTATGTCCTGCGCATCACCCGGCTGGGCAAGCTGATCCTGACGAAATGAGGCGCGCGTGATCGTCTGTCATTGCACCGGAATATCCGATCACGACATCAGATCCGCCGTGGACTGGATGCGGCGGGCCGATCCCGCGACGATCATCACGCCCGGCAAGATCTATCACGCGCTGGGGCATCGCGCCGATTGTGGCGGATGCATGCCGCTCTTTCTTGACACGATGCGAATGTGTGCCAGCCTTGAGGTACCCACGACACCGCCTGCGATCCGCGCGGTGTCCAGGCAGGCGATACCAATCCTCAGGCAAGGACGGCACCATGAAGGGCGATCCCAAGGTTATTGAATTTCTCAACGCGGCTCTGCGGTCGGAATTGACGGCGGTCAGCCAGTACTGGCTGCATTTCCGGCTGCAGGAGGATTGGGGCTTTGGCCATCTGGCCGCGAAATCGCGGGCGGAGAGCATCGAGGAGATGCACCATGCCGACAAGCTGATCGCGCGGATCATCTTTCTGGAAGGCCATCCGAACCTGCAGAAGCTGGATCCGCTGCGGATCGGCCAGACGCTGCGCGAGACGCTGGAGGCGGATCTGGCCGCCGAGCATGAGGCGCGGAGCCTGTATATCGAGGCGCGGCGGCATTGCGACAGCGTGGGCGATTTCGTGACGCGCGCGCTGTTTGACGAACTTATCGCGGATGAAGAGGGGCATATTGATTTCCTCGAAACGCAGCTGGGCCTGTTCGACCGGCTGGGCGAAGAGAAATACGGATTGCTGAACGCCAAGCCCGCTGATCAGGCGGAGTAGCGGGGGCGGGACGCCGCGACGACCCCGGCCGGTTTTCCGGCCTGTTGGCGGGGATAACGGGGGCGGGCGCTGGTCAAGGCGGCCGCCTTTTCCTATGGTCCGCCCCGAAAGATGGGCCCGAGAAGATTGGGGGCGGCGATGGCGGAACGGCGGCGGGTTTTGGTGACGGGGGCGGGCGCGCCGGGGGGGATCGGCCTTGCCACGGCGCGGGCGCTGGCGCGGCAGGGTGACCGGGTGGCGATCTGCGCCACGACCGGGCGCATCCATGAGCGGGCGGCGGAACTGATCGCCGAGGGCTTTGACGTGACCGCCCATGTCGCGGATCTGACGGAACCCGAACAGGTGGCGCGGCTGTGCGATGCGGTGGGGCCGGTCGATGTGCTGGTGAACAATGCGGGGATGGGATCGGTGGGCGCGCCTGCGGCGCAGGTGTCGTTCCTGGATCTGGACCCGGATCAGTGGCGGCGGGCGATGGATGCCTCGCTCACCACGGCGGTGCTGGTGACGCGGGCCTTTCTGCCCGGGATGGTGGCGCGGGGCCGGGGGCGGGTGGTGATGATGGCCAGCGTCACGGGCCCCTATGTTTCAAACCCCGGGGAGGCCGCCTATTCGGCGGCCAAGGCGGGGATGGTGGGGCTGACCCATGCGCTGGCGCTGGAGGTGGCGGCGCGGGGGGTGACGGTGAATGCCGTGGCGCCGGGCTGGGTGGCGACCGAAGCCTCGACCCCGGAAGAGGTGCTGGCGGCGCGGGCGACGCCGCCGGGGCGGGCGGGAACGCCCGATGAGGTGGCGGCGGTGGTGGCCTTTCTGGCGTCGGAGGCGGCATCCTATGTGAACGGGGCGGTGATCGTGGTGGATGGCGGCAACATCCTGCAGGAGCGCAAGGCATGACGCCCGGCGCGCGGGCGGCGGCGGCGATCGCGGTGCTGGAGCGGGTGCTTGCCGGGCAGGCGGCGGAGCCTGCGCTGCTGCACTGGGGCCGGGCGAGCCGATATGCGGGATCGGGGGATCGGGCGGCGGTGCGCGACATCGTCTTTGCGGCGCTGCGCTGCCGGGCGTCGTTCGCGGCGCGGGGGGGAGGGCTTTCGGGGCGGGGCCTTGTGCTGGGCTGGGCGCGGGCGACGGGGCAGGAGGCGCTGTTCGACGGCGCGGGCCATGCCCCCGCGCCGCCCGGGCCGGAGGAGGCGGGGGCCGAGCCCGAGGGCGCGGCGGCGCTGGATTGCCCGGATTGGCTGGAGCCTTTGTTGCGGGCCTCCTTGGGGGCGGATTTCGCGCCGGTGATGCAGGCAATGCAGCGGCGCGCGCCGGTCTTTCTGCGGGTGAATCTGGCGCGGGTGACGCGGTCGGAGGCGCAGGCGGAGCTTGCGGCGGCGGGGGTGGAGACGGTGGCGCATCCGCTGGCGGAATCGGCGCTGGAAGTGGTGGCGGGGGCGCGGCAGGTGCAGGCGACGGCGGCCTATCGCGAAGGGCGGGTGGAATTGCAGGATGCCGCCAGCCAGGCCGTGGTGGAGATGCTGCCGCTGGAAGATGGGATGGCGGTGCTGGATCTCTGCGCCGGGGGCGGGGGCAAGACGCTGGCCATGGCGGGGCGGGCGCGGTTGCGGCTTGTCGCGCATGATGCCGAGCCGCGGCGCATGGCGGATCTGCCCGCGCGGGCGGCCCGGGCGGGGGTGACGGTGCGGCGCGAGGACCGGCCCGAGGGGGCGGGGCCCTATGACCTCGTGCTGGCGGATGTGCCCTGTTCGGGATCGGGCAGTTGGCGGCGCGACCCCGAGGGGAAATGGGCGCTGACGCCCGGGCGGCTGGCGGAGCTGCAGGGGATGCAGGCCGGGATCATGGACCGGGCGGCGGGGATGGTGGGGCCGGGGGCGTGCTGGGCTATGCGACCTGTTCGCTTCTGGAGGCGGAGAACGGCGCGCAGGTGGCGGCCTTTCTGGCCCGCCATCCGGGATGGCGGCTGGAGGCGGAGCGGCGCTTTACCCCGCTGGAGGGGGGCGACGGCTTTTATGGCGCGGTGCTGCGGCGGGGGGGAGGCCGTTAGCGATCTGTTAACGATTTCAGGGCCATACTGGGCGGCATGAAAGACAGAGCGCCGCCTTCGGAAGGGATCATGGCCAGCCGTTTCCTGATGCCGGGAAGCGGCGGGGTCTGGCTGCGGCTGGCGCTGGCGGTGGGCATCGGGGTGGCGATCGCGGGGCTTTTGCTGCGTCTGCCCTCGGGGATCATGATCGCGGGGCTTCTTCTGGGGCTGGCGGTGGCGGCGCTGGTCAGCCTGCAGGATCTGGCCCGGCTGCGGCGGCAGGCCGAGGGGGCGGTGCCTGAGGCGGCGGCGGCGGGGCGCGCGGGGGGCGATCTGTTCGAAAGCCTTGCCGTGCCGCTCTTGCAGTTCGATGGCGCGGGTGGGCTGATCCGGGCCAATGCGACGGCGCGGGCGCTGTTGGATCTGGCACCGGGGGATCTGCCGGAACCGGCGGCGATCTTTGTGGATCTGGGCCGGCCGATCCGTGACTGGATCGTGGATGTGGCGCAGGGGCGGCTGCCCGGCGGGGCCGAGATGGCGGGTTTGCGCGGGCGCAACCGCGCCGAAGAGGCGGAGCGCTTCCTGCAGGTGACGCTGCGGCCCGACGGGGGCGGCGGGGCGCTGGCCATCCTGCAGGACACCACCACGATCAAGCGGATGGAGGCGCAGTTCGCCCAAGGCCAGAAGATGCAGGCGATAGGCCAGCTTGCCGGCGGGATCGCGCATGATTTCAACAATCTGCTGACCGCCATTTCGGGCCATTGCGACTTGCTTCTGCTGGGCCGGTCGGCCGAGGATGCCGATCATGGCGACCTGCTGCAGATCCGCCAGAACGCCAATCGCGCGGCGGCGCTGGTGGCGCAGCTTCTGGCCTTTTCGCGCAAGCAGACGCTGAAGCCCGAGCGGCTGGAACTGGCCGAGACGCTGGCGGATCTGACGCATCTGCTCAACCGTCTTCTGGGCGAGAAGGTGGGGCTGGACCTGCTGCATGCCCGCGCGCCGGTGGCGATCCGGGCGGATCGGCGGCAGTTGGAACAGGTGATGGTCAATCTGGTGGTAAACGCGCGCGACGCCATGCCCGAGGGCGGGGTGGTGCAGATCGAGACCCGGCTGGAACGGCTGGAGGGCGAGGTGATCCGCGACCGCGCCATCCTGCCGCGCGGCGAGCATGTGGTGATCGCGGTGCGCGATACGGGCTGCGGGATCGGGCCGGAGCATATGGGAAAGATATTCGAGCCATTCTACACGACAAAGCGGATCGGTGAGGGCACGGGGCTGGGCCTTTCGACGGCCTATGGCATCGTGAAGCAGTCGGGCGGGTTCATTTTCGTGTCTTCCACCCCCGGTGAGGGGACGGAGTTCGAATTGTGGTTCCCCCATTGCACCGACCTGCCCGCCGCGCCGGTGGCGACGCCGCCCGCGCGGGCGCGGGGACGGCGCAGCGATGCGGTGGTGCTGCTGGTGGAGGATGAGGTGCCGGTGCGGACATTTGCCGCCCGCGCGCTGCGCCTGCGGGGGCTGTCGGTGCTGGAGGCCGCCAATGCCGAGGCGGCGCTGGCGCTGCTGGAGGATGAGGCGCTGCATGTGGATGTCTTTGTGACGGATGTGGTGATGCCCGGGCTGGACGGGCCGGGCTGGGTGCGGCAGGCGCTGCTGCGGCGCCCGGGGGTGCGGACGGTGTTCATTTCGGGCTATGCCGAGGAAGCGCTGTCGGACGATCAGGCGCGCATCCCGAATTCCGTCTTCCTGCCGAAGCCCTTTTCGCTGACGGAACTGACCGAGACGGTGCAGGCGCAACTGGCGGCCTGAACATCGGGCGGGCCTGCGCATCAGGCGGGAAGGGGATCGGACGGGAAAGGGGATCGTGCCGGCAGTGGCCTCTGGCGGGTACGGGCGCAGGGCGGGCTTGATGGGCCCTCAGGCGGGTATGGGCGCGGGGGCGGGCTTGATGGGCCCGCGGGGCGGCGGGCGCTGCGCGGCCGGGCCCTGCGCCCGCCGTCAGGGGGCAATGGGGCGGAGAGTTTCGTAAAGCGCGAAGTCGCGGGCGGCAGCCTTGCGCAGGCGGGCCTCGGTCGCGGGGGCGAGGTCCATCGGCGCGGCGGGCGAGACGTTCAGGCGGGGAAGGATGATCTCGCAATCCAGCCGGTCTTCGAGGAAATGGACGAAGGTTTCGATCTCTTCATAGCGGAAGAGGTGATCGAGTCCCTTCTCCGCCTTGGGCTGCAGAAAGCGCGCCTGCGATCCGACGGCGGCGAATTCCGGCTGGGGATCATCGCACCAGGCGTTCACGAAGGCGTCGAAGGTCATCCCTTGGGTGGATTTCGCGGGATCGACGACATCGTCGCGCTGGCGATAGCGGAACCAGGACCCAAGCCAATCCCGCGGTTCGCGCATCAGCGCGACCACGGTGAAGGGCTGGCCCGAGGTCACCTCGAGATAGGGGCCGATGAAGCGGTGGAAGCGCTGGACAGGGGTGTGCTTGAGGACGGGGGGCCGCTGGATCGACATGGTGGCCATCGATTCGAGCGCGGCCTCGATCGCGGTGGAGCCTGTCTTTGGCGTGGCCAGAATGGCCAGTCGTTGTTCCCAGAATACCAGCATGTCACGTCCTGCAGAGCCGGGCGCGGCCCGTTCGCGCCCCTTTCGGCCTTTTACACAAGGCCGCCGCAATAGGCGAGGGGGGCATCCGCACAGGGCGAGCGGCGTAAACCTGCCCTTAACCTTTGGGCTGCAGGATGGGGATGTTCGAATTTGGTTGAAATGTTCCCCTTTTGTCCGCATAAGGATGAGAACACTTGGGGAACAAGCGCAGGAATTGCCGCCCGGTCGCGGCTGTGAAATAAGGAGACGGACATGGCGGTGGCGAACCTCCTCGATTTGAACGGGAAGCGCGAAATGGACAAGGCAAAGGCGCTGGAAAGCGCGCTGGCACAGATCGAACGGCAGTTCGGCAAGGGCTCGATCATGAAACTGGGCAAGGACAGCCCGGTGATGGAGATCGAGGCCACGTCGACGGGATCGCTGGGCCTTGATATCGCGCTGGGGATCGGCGGGCTGCCCAAGGGGCGGATCATCGAGATCTTCGGGCCGGAATCCTCGGGCAAGACGACGCTGACGCTGCATGTGGTGGCGGAGGAGCAGAAGAAAGGCGGGGTCTGCGCCTTTGTCGATGCCGAACATGCGCTGGACCCGCAATATGCCAAGAAGCTGGGCGTCAATCTGGACGAGTTGCTGATCAGCCAGCCCGACACGGGCGAGCAGGCGCTGGAGATCGTGGATACGCTGGTGCGTTCCGGCGCGGTGAGCCTGATCGTTGTCGATTCGGTGGCGGCGCTGACGCCGAAGGCCGAGATCGAGGGCGATATGGGCGACATGCAGATGGGCAGCCAGGCCCGGCTGATGAGCCAGGCGATGCGCAAGCTGACCGCCAGCATCGGGCGCAGCAATTGCATGGTGATCTTCATCAACCAGATCCGGATGAAGATCGGCGTGATGTTCGGCAGCCCGGAGACGACGACGGGCGGCAATGCGCTGAAATTCTATGCCAGCGTGCGGCTGGACATCCGCCGGATCGGCTCGATCAAGGACAAGGATGAGGTGGTGGGCAATTCGACCCGCGTGAAGGTGGTGAAGAACAAGGTTTCGCCCCCCTTCCGCGAGGTGGAATTCGACATCATGTATGGCGAGGGCATCTCGAAGCTGGGCGAGTTGATCGACATCGGCGTGAAGGCCGGCGTGGTGGAGAAATCGGGCGCCTGGTATTCCTATGGCGATGAGCGGATCGGGCAGGGGCGCGAGAATGCCAAGCAGTTCCTGCGCCAGAACCCCGCCCTTGCCGCCGATATCGAGGACAAGATCCGCGCGGCCAACGGGCTGGACTTCACCGCGCCGGGCGGTGCGGATGAGGCGGATGTGCTGGACATGTGACGACCGGGCCTGCGGGGGCGCCTTTAGGGGCGCTTTGGCGGGCAGAGACAGGGGCCGGAACCGGGGGGTTCCGGCCTTTTTTCATGCCATCGGCCCGGGCCGGTGACGGGGGCGGTGGACAGGGGGCGGTTGCAGGGCTAATTGGGGTTCCGAACCGGTTTTCCGCCTTTCCGAAAGGGCCCTTGCAGCATGGCGTCGCTGAACGATATCCGCTCTACCTTCCTTGATTTCTTTGCGCGCAACGGGCATCGCGTCGTCGAGTCCTCGCCGCTGGTGCCGCGCAATGACCCGACGCTGATGTTCGCCAATTCGGGGATGGTGCAGTTCAAGAACTGCTTCACCGGGGTGGAGACGCGGGATTACAAGCGGGCGACGACGGCGCAGAAATGCGTGCGGGCGGGCGGCAAGCACAATGACCTTGATAATGTGGGCTATACCGCGCGGCATCATACGTTTTTCGAGATGCTGGGGAATTTCAGCTTTGGCGATTACTTCAAGGCCGAGGCGATTGCTTTTTCGTGGGAGCTGCTGACCCGCGATTTCGGGATCGACCCCAAGAAGCTGTGCGTGACGGTCTATCATACCGATGACGAGGCGGCGGGGATCTGGAAGAAGGTGGCGGGGCTGGAGGATCACCGGATCATCCGCATTCCCACGGATGACAATTTCTGGCGCATGGGGCCGACGGGCCCTGCGGGCCTTGCACCGAGATCTTCTATGACCATGGCGACCATATCTGGGGCGGCCCGCCCGGCAGCGCGGATGAGGATGGTGACCGGTTCATCGAGATCTGGAACAACGTCTTCATGCAGAACGAGCAGTTCGCGGATGGCACGATGCGCCCGCTGGACATGCAGTCGATCGACACCGGCATGGGGCTGGAGCGGATCGGGGCGCTGCTGCAGGGCAAGCATGACAATTACGACACCGATCTGATGCGATCGCTGATCGAGGCGAGCGCCCATGCGACGAGCCAGGATCCCGACGGGCCGGGCAAGACGAGCCATCGGGTGATCGCGGATCACCTGCGGTCGGTTTCGTTCCTGATCGCGGATGGCGTCATGCCGTCGAACGAGGGGCGGGGTTATGTGCTGCGCCGGATCATGCGGCGCGCGATGCGGCATGCGCATATGCTGGGCGCGCAGGACCCGGTGATGTTCAAGCTGGTGCCCGCGCTGGTGCGGCAGATGGGCGGGGCCTATCCGGAACTGGGCCGGGCGCAGGCGTTGATCGAAGAAACGCTGCGGCTGGAGGAGACCAAGTTCAAGCAGACGCTGGACCGGGGTCTGAAACTGCTGGACGAGGAACTGGGGCGGCTGCCCGAGGGGGCGGAATTGCCCGGGGGCGCGGCGTTCAAGCTTTATGATACTTACGGCTTCCCGCTGGACCTGACGCAGGACGCGCTGCGCGAGAAGGGCCGCGCGGTGGATGTGCAGGGGTTCGATGCGGCGATGGCCGAGCAGCGCACCAAGGCGCGGGCGGCCTGGGCCGGGACGGGCGAGGCGAAGGATGCCAAGATCTGGTTCGAGCTGGCCGAAGCGGATGGGGTGACGGAATTCCTTGGCTATGACACCGAAACCGCCGAGGGCGTGATCACCGCGCTGGTGCGCGAGGGGGCGGGGATCGGATCGGCCGAGGCGGGCAGCACGGTGCAGATTGTGGTGAACCAGACGCCCTTCTATGGGGAATCGGGCGGGCAGGTCGGCGATGCGGGCTGGATCCGCACGGCGACAGGCGTGGCGCAGGTGACCGATACGAAGAAGGCCGCCGGGGTGTTCATCCATATCGCCCGGATCGAGGAGGGCACGGTGATCAAGGGCCAGCCCGCCAAGCTGGAGGTGGAGCATCGCCGGCGCGGCGCGATCCGCGCCAACCATTCGGCGACCCATCTTCTGCACGAGGCGCTGCGGCGCGCGCTGGGGGAGCATGTGGCGCAGAAAGGCAGCCTGAACGCGCCGGATCGGCTGCGGTTCGATTTCAGCCATTCGGCGGGCCTGTCGGCGGCCGAACTGGCGCAGGTGGAGGCGGAGGTGAATGCCTTCATCCGCCAGAACAGCCCTGTCGAGACGCGGATCATGACGCCTGATGATGCGCGCGCACTGGGGGCGCAGGCGCTGTTTGGCGAGAAATACGGCGAGGAAGTGCGCGTCGTGTCGATGGGCGTGCTGGAAGGGTCGGGCAAGGGGACCGAGGGCAAGACCTATAGCCTTGAGCTTTGCGGTGGCACGCATGTGGCGCGGACCGGGGATATCGGGGCTTTCGTGTTGCTGGGGGATTCCGCGTCATCCGCCGGGGTGCGGCGGATCGAGGCGCTGACGGGGGCTGCGGCGCTGGAGCATCTGCGGGCGCAGGATGCGCGGCTGGCGGATGTGGCGAGCGTGTTGAAGGCGCCGGTCGGTGAGGTGGTGGAGCGGGTGAAGGCGCTGGCCGAGGAACGCCGCGCGCTGCAGAACGAGGTGGCGCAGTTGCGGCGCGACTTGGCGATGGGCGGCGGGGCCAAGGGCGGACCCGAGGCCAAGGATGTGGCGGGCGTGAAGTTCCTGGCGCAGGTTCTGACGGGGGTGTCGGGCAAGGATCTGCCCGCGCTGATCGACGAGATGAAAGCGCGGTTGGGATCGGGGGCGGTGCTTCTGATCGCGGATACCGGGGCGAAGCCTGCGGTGGCTGCGGGGGTGACGGCGGATCTGACGGGGCGGCTGTCTGCCGTGACGCTGGTGAAGGCCGCGGCCGAGGCGATGGGCGGCAAGGGCGGCGGTGGCCGGCCAGACATGGCGCAGGCGGGCGGCGCGGATATCGCGCAGGCGGATGCGGCGATTGCAGCGGCGGAAGCCGCGATTGGGGGTTGAGATGGCGACTGCGCTTTGGATTGCCCATGTCCATGTGACCGACCCCGAGGCCTATGGCCGCTATGCCAAGGAGGCAGGCCCCGCCATCGCGGCGCATGGCGGCGTGTTCCTTGCCCGGGGCGGGCGCTATGTGCAGCTTGAGGGCAATGACCGCGCCCGAAACGTGGTGGCGCGCTTCCCGAGCCTTGAGAAGGCGGTGGAATGCTACAACTCGCCCGCCTATCAGGCGGCGCTGGCCCATGCGAAGGGGGCGAGTGTGCGCGATCTGATGGTGGTCGAGGAAGTCGAGTGAATTTCGCGGCAGATTCTTGCCCCTGTGGATAAATCGGCCCCTTCGGGGGCCGTTTTCATGGTAGTGTCACGGAAAAGAATCCGAGGAAGAGCATGTGTGATTGCCAAGATTGCCGGGGGTGCATCTGATGTGCCGCTGGGCCGCCTATGTGGGGGCGCCGATCTTCCTGGAAGAGATCGTGAGCCGCCCCGGACATTCCCTGATCCACCAGAGCCATTGCGCCACGCAATGCCATAGCACGATCAATGCCGATGGGTTCGGCCTGGCCTGGTATGGCGACAGGCCGGAGCCGGGGCTTTATCGCGACGTGATGCCGGCCTGGTCTGATCCGAACCTGCGCAGCCTGACGGCGCAGGTGAAATCGGGGCTGTTTCTGGCGCATGTCCGCGCCTCGACCGGGACGGCGACGAGCCGGAACAACTGCCATCCCTTTACCGTGGGGCGGTGGAGTTTCATGCATAACGGCCAGATCGGCGGCTATGAGGCGTTCCGGCGCGATGCGGATATGATGATCCGCGAGGATCTTTATGCCCACAGGAAAGGCGCGACGGATAGCGAGGCGCTGTTCCTGATCGCGCTGGCCGAGGGGCTGGATGATGATCCGCAGGGCGCGCTGGAGCGGGCAGCGGCGCGGGTGATCGCGCTGTCGCGGGCCAAGGGGACGGGGCCGCATCTACGGCTGACGGCGGCGCTTTCGGATGGCGCGCGGCTTTATGCGGTGCGCTATGCCACCGATGACCATGCGCCGACGCTGTATCATCGCTGGTCGGTGCAGCGGCAGGGGCGGGCGGTGGTGTCCGAGCCGCTGGAAAGCGATGAGGCGGATTGGACCGAGGTTCCCGCCGGATCCTTCTGCATCTTTGACGGCGCGGAGGTGGTTTTGCGCCGGTTCGATCCGCTGGCGCTGAGCCAGGCGGCCTGATAACCCCACGTTGCGGATGGTCTGTTGACGCCACCGATGGTGTCGTTAATGGTTGTTTCCTGATCTTGCCCAATTCAGGGGCATGGTAGCGAGTGTGGCGATTCCCGAGTGCAAGATGATTTTCTGCCAAGGGAGTTACGTGGCATGGCGGCGCCTTTTCCGGATTGGAATGACCTGAGGGATATCCTGCTGATCAGCGATGCGGGCAGCCTGTCGGGGGCGGCGCGGATCGCGCAGATCAGCCAGTCGACGATGTCGCGGCGGCTGGCCGCGATCGAGGCGAATGGGCAGCCGATATTCTTGCGCGACGAGATGGGGCGGATGACGCCCAATGCGCGGGGCGTGGAACTGGTGGCCGCCGCGCGCGAGATGGCCGCGATCTATGAGCGGATCCGGTCGCGGCTGAACGAGGCGGGGCCGCCCTTGCAGGTGGTGAGTTGCGCGATGCTGGCGCGGCTGTTCCTGTCGCCCGCGCTGCCGGTGTGGCAGGCGCGGTCGGACACGGCGGCGGAATTGAGCGTGCATGACGAGGTTCATGCGCTGGATGAGGCCAGTTTCGACGTGATGGTGGCCCCCATGGCCAATGCGCCGGAGCGCAGCACGGGCCAGATGCTGGGCCATTTCCAGATGGGGCTGTTTGCCGCGCCGCAATATGTGGCGGCGCATCGCATCCGTGGGCGGCTTGAGACGCTGGACGGGCAGGGGGTGATCCGGGCGTCGAAGGTGCTGGCGGATATGGAATGTTATCGCTGGCTGGCGCGGCAGGGCGGCAATGTAAGCCTGCTGTCGCCCAATATCCCCACCATGGCCGAGGCCTGCGCGGCCGGGTTGGGCATTGCGCTTTTGCCGCTGGATCTGGCGGGCAATGATCCGCAACTGTTGCCGCTGGATGGGCCGAAGCCCCCGCCCTGCGAGATCTGGGCGGTGGCGGATGCCGCCAAGGCCGCCGATCCGCGCGTGGCGGGGTTCATGAAATGGGCGCGCGGACATTTCCGCGCGACCCGGGGTGAATTGCAGGCCGACGCTTAGGAGGCGCGGGCCTGACGCTTGCGTTCATGCGGATCGAGGATGCGCTTGCGCAGGCGGATGATCTTGGGCGTGACTTCCACCAGTTCGTCATCGTCGATATAGGCGATAGCCTCTTCAAGGCTGAACTTGACATGGGGCGTCAGGCGGACCGCCTCATCCGTGCCGGAGGCGCGGACGTTGGTCAGCTTTTTCCCCTTGAGCGGGTTCACCTCAAGATCATTGTCGCGCGAGTGTTCGCCGATAATCATGCCTTCGTAGACGTTTTCCTGCGGGCCGATGAACATGCGCCCGCGCTCTTCGAGGTTCCAGAGCGCATAGGCAACGGAGACGCCGTTTTCCATCGAGATCAAGACGCCCTGACGGCGGCCCTGGATCGGGCCCTTGTGCGGCACCCAGCCGTGGAAGATGCGGTTCAGCACGCCCGTGCCGCGCGTGTCGGTCAGGAACTGGCCGTGATAGCCGATCAGCCCGCGAGAGGGGACATGGGCGATGATGCGGGTTTTCCCTGCGCCTGCGGGTTTCATTTCCACAAGGTCGCCCTTGCGTTCGCCGGTCAGCTTGTCGATCACGGCGCCGGAATATTCGTCATCGACATCGACGATGACTTCTTCCACCGGCTCCATCCGGACGCCGTCTTCTTCCTTGAAGATCACGCGGGGGCGGGAGATCGAAAGCTCGAACCCTTCGCGGCGCATGTTTTCGATCAGCACGCCCATCTGAAGCTCGCCCCGGCCCGACACTTCGAAGGCCTCGCCGCCGGGGGTATCGGCCACCTTGATGGCGACGTTCACCTCGGATTCCTTCATCAGGCGGTCGCGGATCACGCGGGACTGGACCTTTGATCCGTCGCGGCCCGCGAGCGGGCTGTCATTGATGCCGAAGGTGACGGTGATCGTCGGCGGATCAATGGGTTGGGCGGGAAGGGCGGTGTCAATCTCCAGCGCGCAGAGCGTGTCGGCCACGGTGGCCTTGGTCATGCCGGCAAGGGTGACGATGTCGCCTGCCACCGCCTCGTCGATCGCGGTCTGGTTCAGGCCGCGGAAGGCGAGGACCTTGGTCACGCGGAACTGTTCGATCCGGTCGCCGGTGCGCGACAGGGCCGCTGAGCGTTTCGCCCACCTTGAAGCAAGCCGGATTCGACGCGGCCCGTCAGGATGCGGTAGCGATGAAGAGGATCAGCGGAAAAGTGGTAGCCAGCATGCGGAAGAGGTTCGGACTGGCGTTCGATCTGTTTCGGCGCAGGCACGTGGCGGACGATCAGATCGAAGAGCTGCTGATCAGGTCCTTGCGCGGGCCATCGAAGGCTTTCATCAGCCCAGCCGGCGCGGTAAGAGGCGTAGGAATAGGGAAGTCGAGCTGTTCGTCATTCGCGCCGAGGTTGGCGAAAAGATCGAAGACCTCGTTCAAGGCGCGGTCGGGTTCGGCATCGGGCTTGTCGACCTTGTTCAGCACCACGATGGGCCGCAGGCCAAGGGCGAGGGCCTTGGAGGTGACGAATTTCGTCTGGGGCATCGGGCCTTCGGCGGCGTCGACCAGCAGGACCACGCCATCGACCATGTTCAGGATACGCTCCACCTCGCCGCCGAAATCGGCGTGGCCGGGGGTATCGACGATGTTGATGCGGGTTTCGCCATGTTCCACCGAGGTGCATTTGGCAAGGATGGTGATCCCGCGTTCACGTTCGATGTCGTTGCTGTCCATGGCGCGTTCGGAGACGGCCTGATTGTCGCGGAAGGAGCCGGACTGTTTCAGCAGCTCGTCGACGAGGGTGGTTTTGCCATGGTCGACATGCGCGATGATGGCGATGTTGCGAAGCTCCATCGGGGAGATCTCTTTCAATGCTTTTTCTGCGGTTGCGAGGGGCCATACAGGGTTTGCGCCTGCTTGGCTAGGGGATGTGGATCAGGTGGCGATATAGCGGTCGCGGCGGTGATTGATGGCGATGACGAGATTGACGGTGGCCGCGCCGAGGAAGGACCAGCCGACGGTTGGCCAGGGCAGGAAGGAGAGGGCTGCGGCGAAGAGGGCGGCATCGAAGAGGAGTTGGGTATGGCCCGCGCGGAAACCCGTGCGGTCCTGCAGGTAGAGGGCGAGGATGCCGATGCCGCCGAGCGAGGCGCCGTGGCGGAAGATCGCCAGCAGCGCCGCGCCTGAGACGAAGCCAAAGAGGATGGCACCGAAGGCGGGGGTGAGGGTGGCGAATTGCACCCATTGGGGGATAAGGGCCGATAGCACGGAGAGGGCGGCCACGGCGGCGAAGGTCTTGATCGTGAAGGCCAGCCCCATGCGGCGATAGCCGAACCAGTAGAAGGGGATGTTGATGGCGAAGAAGACCGGGCCGAAGGCGATGCCGGTGGCGTAGGAGATCAGCACCGCAAGGCCCGCCGTCTGCCCCGTGATCATGCCCAGTTGCGCGAGGATCGTGATGCCGAAGGCGGCCATGGTGGCCCCGAAGGCGATGCCTTGGGCATCTTCGATGGCGGAATGGGTTTTCGGATCGGTCATGGCGGGGGCTTATCCGCAGGGGCGGGCCTGCGCCAGTGGGTCAGGCGGCGATATAGCGGTCGCGGCGGTGATTGACGGCGAGGAAGAGCGAATAGGTGGCCGCCCCGAGGAAGGACCAGAGGAGCGTGGCCGGATCGAGGATCAGCGCGGCGGCGGCGAAGATCACCAGATCGACGCCAAGCTGGACATAGCCTGCCGGGATCTTGAACCGGTCCTGCAGGATCAGGGCGGGGATGGCGAAGCCGCCGAAGCTGCCGCCATGGCGGACGACGGCCAGCGCGGCGATGCCGAAGAGGACGCCGAAGAGGAGTGCGGCGAAGGCGGGTTCCATCGGGCCAAGCACCATCCAGCGCGGCAGGATATCAGTGAGGGCGGACAGCGCGGCGGTGGAGATCAGCGTGCGGATCGCGAAGCGGCGGCCGAGATACCACCAGCCGAGGGCAAGGAAGGGCAGGTTGATCGCGAAATAGACGAGCGAGAAGGGAAGGTTGGCCGTGTAGGCGACAAGGACGGCGAGGCCCGTCGTCTGACCCGTGGCAAAACCCATATGGGTAAGGATATGGATCCCGAGCGCGGCCATCACGATACCGAAGGCGATGCCCTGGACATCTTCGATCAGGTTGTGGCGGCGGGGATCGGTCATCGGGCACCTCTGCGCGGGTGGATGGGTCATAGCGCATGACCTATTTACGGTCAATAGTGCTGACCTTCTTTATCGCCTTGTGGCCCGGTTGCATCACGGCCCCGGCAACGGGGCGGGCGGGGATTTACGAGGGCTGGCAGGGTGGGGTATCCGGGCCCCCTCGCAACGCAAAGATGGAGGGCGTGATGGTGAACATTGCTGGATCGTCATGGCGTGGCGGGATGACGGGACTGGGCGGCCTTTCGCGATACCTTCGCGGCTGACGCCTTTTCACCATCTGGCACCGCTGCCTGAGGCGCGGGACAGACCCCTCTGACATCGCAGGAAGACTGGCTGTTGCAAGCGCGGCGAATCCCCGGCTTTTCGCGGCCCCGTCCTGCCCATTCCAACCCCTGAACAGGAGCCGGTCGCGCTGCGCTGCAGCCGCCGGGAATTGACATGGAAAAGACGCTGAAAGCGGGGCAGGCGATGCCCCATGCCATCCAGTTGGCAATCACCGAGCATGGCGCGTGGCGCGTGCTGGCGGCGGCGGCGCTGACGTTGCTGCGGAGGAAGGCGGTGCCGGTCGAAGAGGACCCGACAGAGCGGCTGTCGGATCATCTGCGGCGGGATATCGGTTTGCCGCCAAGGGGTTCCCCGGCGCCCTGCGGGATCGTGCTGCCGCCCCGGTGAACGGGAAGGGGCCGGATCTGGCGATCCGGCCCCTTGCCGAAAATCATCGGGCGTGGTGGGGCGGCCCCTCTCCCCGACCCTCTCCCCCCGGGGGAGAGGGAGGGGCTCCCGGTTTGCCACCCTTGGCCGGGTTGGACCGGGGTGCCATTCCCTCTCCCCCCCTTGGGGAGAGGGTCAGGGTGAGGGGGGTCAGCCTGCCAGAGCCTTGTTCAGGTATTCGTCGACCTTTTCCAGATAGCCCATGGTGGTGAGCCATTTCTGATCGGGACCGACGAGCAGGGCGAGGTCCTTGGTCATCCAGCCATCTTCGACCGTCTGCACGGTGACCTGTTCCAGCGTGGTGGCGAATTTCATCAGGGCGTCATTGCCATCGAGTTTCGCGCGGTGCTTGAGGCCGCCCGTCCAAGCGTAGATCGACGCGATAGAGTTGGTCGAGGTCTGCTTGCCCTTCTGGTGTTCGCGGAAGTGGCGGGTGACGGTGCCGTGGGCGGCCTCGGCCTCGACCACCTTGCCATCGGGCGTCATCAGGACCGAGGTCATGAGGCCCAGCGAGCCGAAGCCCTGCGCCACGGTGTCGGACTGCACGTCGCCATCATAGTTCTTGCAGGCCCAGATATAGCCGCCCGACCATTTGAGGGCGGAGGCGACCATGTCGTCGATCAGGCGGTGTTCGTAATGGATGCCTGCGGCCTTGAACTTGTCTTCGAATTCCTCGGCATAGACCTTGGCGAAGAGATCCTTGAAGCGGCCGTCATAGGCCTTGAGGATCGTGTTCTTGGTCGAGAGGTAAACCGGCCAGCCCTTGAGGAGGCCATAGTTGAAGGAGGAGCGGGCGAAGTCGATGATCGACTCGTCCAGGTTGTACATGCCCATGACGACGCCGGAGCCGGGGGCCTGGAACACTTCCTTTTCGATCACTTCGCCATCGTCGCCGACGAATTTCAGCGTCAGCTTGCCCTTGCCGGGGAAGCGGAAGTCGGTGGCGCGATACTGGTCGCCAAAGGCGTGGCGGCCCACGACGATGGGCTGGGTCCAGCCGGGCACAAGGCGGGGGACGTTCTTGCAGATGATCGGTTCGCGGAAGATCACGCCGCCAAGGATGTTGCGGATCGTCCCGTTGGGGGATTTCCACATCTGCTTGAGACCGAATTCCTCCACCCGCTGTTCATCGGGGGTGATGGTGGCGCATTTCACGCCCACGCCGTATTGCTTGATCGCGTTGGCGCTGTCGATCGTGATCTGGTCATTGGTGCGATCGCGTTCCTCGATCCCGAGATCGTAATATTTCAGATCCACATCGAGATAGGGCAGGATCAGTTTCTTCTTGATGAAGTCCCAGATGATCCGGGTCATCTCGTCGCCGTCGAGTTCGACAACGGGGTTTGCCACCTTGATCTTGGTCATCGGTCGCCCTTTCGACTATGGATTCGCTGGGCAGTCCATAGACCATTCCGGCGGGAAAGGAAAGGTTTGTATGCAACGGCATACCGAAATGTCGCGGGCTTGACGGATTGCAATCCTGGGTTGATCTTCGGAGGCGGTGGTGGCGTAAGGGGTGGGGCGGCGCATGGCGAAGAATCTGGCGATCTTTTGTGACGGCACGTGGAACCATCTGGATGCGGCGGAGCCCACGAATGTGGCGATCCTGTCGAAGAACGTGCCGCCGGTGACGGCGGGGGGCGTGGAGCAGCGGGCGATCTATCTGCCCGGGGTGGGCGCGCCACGGCAGGAGGCGGGGCTGGTGGAGCGGGCGCTGGACCGGGTGACGGGCGGGGCCTTTGGCTGGGGCCTTGATGGCAAGCTGAAGGCAGCCTATCGCGAGGTGGCGCGGAATTACGCGCCGGGGGACCGGCTGTTCCTGTTCGGCTATTCGCGCGGGGCCTATATGGCGCGGTCGCTGGCGGGTTTGCTGCGCAGTTGCGGCCTGCCCGAAGAGGTGACGGAGGCGCGCATCGACGAGGCGATGGAGCGCTATCGCCGCCGCGCGCCGGGATCGCATCCGGACGCGCCGGAGCCGTTGCGCTTTCGCGCGCGGTTTTCGCCGCGTCTGGCCACGAGCGAGACTGACAGGATGGTGCGCCCCGGCCCGGTGGAGATGCTGGCGGTGGATTATCTGGGCGTCTGGGATACGGTGGGGGCGCTGGGGGTGCCGGATCAGTTTGCCGGGTTGGCCGCGCTGACCAACGGGAAATACAAGTTCCACGACCTGCGCCTGTCGAGCATGGTGAAGGCCGCGCGGCATGCGGTGGCCATCGACGAGCGGCGCAAGACCTTTCCGCCGACGCTGTGGGAGAACCTGACGGAGTTGAACGCGGGCGGGGCGGGCGGGCAGCCCTATCGGCAGGAATGGTTTCCGGGCACGCATGCGGGCGTGGGCGGGGGCGGGCCGGTGCGGGGGCTGTCGAATGCGGCGCTCTTGTGGGTGGTGGAGGGGGCCGAGGCGGCGGGGATGGCGTTTTCCGCCGCGATGAAGGCCGCGGCGGCGGCGGCGGTGCAACTGGACGCGCCGCTGGATGCACATCTGCCCAAGGGCGGGCTGGGGGCCGGGCTATTGGCGCGCAACGCGGCGGATCGGGCGCCGCCGCCGTCGCTGCAGGCGATTTCGCATCCGGCGCGCGAACGCTGGCGGTTGCATGGCTATCGGCCGGTGCCGTTGCGGCCCTTTGGGCCGAGGCTGGATCCGGCGATGCTGCCGGGCGACTGGCCGCCGGATCAGGAGAAGTAGCGCAGCGCCTGCGCGCGGACCCAGGGCCAGAGCCGCGGCGCGCCGCGGGCGATCTTGCTGCCAACGCGGGCCTCAAGCTGTTCCAGCGTCACGTCATAGGTGACCCATGTGCCGCCGCCGGATTGCAGGTTGGCCATGACGGGCTGCACGCGATCAAGGCTTTTGGCGAAGCGGGCGTCGGGGGTTTCGGCGGCCTCGAACTCATCCCAGATGGCGCGGAAGTCGCGGGCGAGATCGGGGGGAAGAAGGCCGAAGATACGGTCTGCGGCGCGTTGTTCGGCCTGCACGGTATCGGCCGAGGCATGGGCGGTGCCGTTCTGCGAATGGATCGGCACGTCGCCCACGTCGATTTCCACCAGATCATGCAGAAGAAGCATCTTGATGACGCGGGTGATATCGACGCCGGGTTCGGCCTGATCGGCCAGCGTGAGGGCGTAAAGGGCGAGGTGCCAGCTGTGTTCGCCCGAATTTTCGGGGCGCGAGCCATCGCAAAGCGTGGTGGCGCGGAGGACGGATTTCAGGCGGTCCGCTTCGTTGAGGAAAGCGAACTGGGCGGCGAGGCGGTCTTCCGGCGACATCAATGCCCGCTGTCGCCGCCACGGGGGGCGGCGGGGGCGGCGGTGCCTTCGCGTTTCGCCCGGATCGTCTGTTCAAGGAACTTGCGCCCCTTGCGTTCGGCCAGGATGACGCGGACGGCGGTCATATAGGCCTCTTGCGTGGTGGGAGAGGCATCGAGCAGCACCTTGCCCACCTTTTCATGCAGGCGGTCATCGCCGACCTCGTCCATCGCATCGACAACATCCTTGGCGAGCTTTTCGGTCAGGTCCTGCAGGATGCCCATCAGCGCGACCCTTCCGTCAGGCGGCGGCGGACGTAATCGGAGACGGTGTCGATCATCGGCTTCATATGCGCCTCTTCATCCTTGAAGAAGTGATCGGCGCCCTCGACCTCGGTATGGGTGATGGTGATGCCCTTCTGTTCGTGCAGCTTGTTCACCAGTTGCTTGGTGTCCTTGGGCGGGGCCACACGGTCGGCGGTGCCGTTGATGATGAGGCCAGAGGAGGGGCAGGGGGCGAGGAAGGAGAAATCGTAGAGGTTGGCGGGCGGGGCGACCGAGATGAAGCCGGTGATTTCCGGGCGACGCATCAGAAGCTGCATCCCGATCCATGCGCCGAAGGAGAAGCCCGCGACCCAGCAATGTTTCGCGTTCTGGTTCATCGACTGGAGGTAATCCAGCGCCGAGGCCGCGTCGGACAGTTCGCCGATGCCCTGATCGTATTCGCCCTGCGACCGGCCGACGCCCCGGAAGTTGAAGCGCAGGACGGTGAAGCCCAGATTGTAGAAGGCGTAATGGAGGTTGTAGACCACCTTGTTGTTCATCGTGCCGCCATATTGCGGGTGCGGATGCAGCACGATGGCGATGGGGGCGTCACGGTCCTTTTGCGGATGGTAGCGGCCTTCGAGACGGCCCTCGGGGCCTGCGAAAATCACTTCGGGCATGCGTGTCGCGCCTGTCTTTCCTGGAGCGAATTGTTGACGACTTCGCTCGGACAATTTAGAACTATTCCAAACCGCGCCAGGGGGCTGCGGTCCGGGGTCGGCCTGAGGTAATGGGCCGCGTTCCCGGCGTCAATGTTTTTGGAAGGTGCTGGCCCATGAAACTGTCGACGAAGGGGCGCTATGCGATGGTGGCGCTGGCCGATCTGGCGCTGACGGAGGCCAAGGGGGGCGGGGAGCTGGTGTCGCTGGCCGAGGTGGCGAAGCGGCAGGATATCAGCCTGCCCTATCTGGAGCAGCTGTTCGTGAAGCTGCGCCGGGGCGGGTTGGTGGAGGCGGTGCGGGGGCCGGGGGGCGGCTATCGGCTGGCGAAGAGCCCCGATGCGATCCGGGTGTCTGATGTGCTGGAGGCAGTGGAGGAGACGGTGGACGCGCTGCATACCGGGGCGGGGGCTTCGGGGGGCGTGTCGGGGACGCGGGCGCAGAGCCTGACCAACCGGTTGTGGGAGGGGTTGAGCGCGCATGTCTATGTGTTTTTGCACCAGACGCGGCTTTCGGATGTGATCCGCAACCAGATGACGCCATGCCCCGCCGTGCCGGCGCTGTTTCGCGTGGTGGACGAGGATGCGTGAGGGGACGATTTTTCTGCGAAAAATCTGGGGGCCCGGCGGGCAGGCGCGGCGCGGGGTGGAGCCCGGGTTTGGGTATTTGGGCCAAGGTGAAACATGAAGGCGCGGGTCTATCTGGACTGGAACGCGACGGCCCCTTTGCGGGCTGAGGCGCGGGCGGCGATGATCGCGGCGATGGATGTGGTGGGGAACCCGTCCTCGGTTCATGCCGAAGGGCGGGCGGCGCGGGCGCTGGTGGAGCGCGCGCGGGCGCAGGTGGCGGCGGCGGTCGGGTGCAAGCCCGCGGAGGTGGTGTTCACGAGCGGTGCGACGGAGGCGGCGGCGGTGCTGGGGCGGTTGCCGGTGGGAACGGTCGAGGTGGACCCGACGGCGCATGACTGTCTTTGGGCGCAGCGGCGCGCGGGCGAGGGGGGGCGGGCGCTGGGATGGGGCTATGCCAATAACGAGACGGGGGTGAGTGCCGAGCCGCCTGCGCGGGAGGCGGGCGAAGCGCTGATGCTGGATATCGTGCAGGCGGTGGGGAAGGTGCCGTTTTCCTTTGCCTGGAGCGGGGCGGAGATGGCGGTGGTGTCGGCGCACAAGTTCGGCGGGCCGAAGGGGGTGGGCGCGCTGATCGTGCGGGACGGTTTCGAGATTGCGCCTGCGCTGACGGGTGGCGGGCAGGAGATGGGGCGGCGCGCGGGGACGGAGAACATCATCGGCATTGCCGGGATGGGGGCGGCGGCGGAAGCGGCGCAGCGCGATCTGGAGGCGGGCGTCTGGCAGGAGGTGGAGGAGTTTAGAAATATTCTAGATTCCGCATTGTCCTCTGCCGCGAAGGATACTATTTCAGTCGGGAAAGACGGGGTCCGGCTTCCCAATACGTTGTGCCTGATCGCGCCGGGCTGGAAGGGCGAGACGCAGGTCATGGCGATGGACCTTGCGGGATTTGCGATTTCGGCCGGATCGGCCTGTTCCAGCGGCAAGGTGCGGGCGAGCCGCGTGCTGCGGGCGATGGGGTTCGACGACGGGCAGGCGAGCCAGGCGATCCGCGTGTCGCTGGGGCCGGGCGTGACGAAGGATGAGGTGTTGCGCTTTGCCGATCACTGGCTGGCGCAATATGCGAAGGCCCGGAACCGGGCCGCGTGACAGAAAAGACCGGGGTCGAGGCCCCAGCCGTGGAGAGAGACCGATGACCGAAGCCGCCGTGAAGGAAGCCGAGATCCGCGACGGGGTGGATCGCGAGACGATCGAGACCGTGCAGGCCATGGCCGGCAAGTACAAATACGGCTGGGAAACCGAGATCGAGACGGAATATGCGCCCAAGGGCCTGTCGGAGGATATCGTCCGGCTGATTTCGGAAAAGAACGGCGAGCCGGACTGGATGCTGGACTGGCGGCTGGCGGCCTATCGGCGCTGGGTGAAGATGGAAGAGCCCCGCTGGGCGATGCTGAATTACCCCGAGATCGACTATCAGGACCAGTATTACTATGCCAAGCCGAAGAGCATGGCGGTGAAGCCTAAGTCGCTGGACGAAGTGGACCCGAAGCTGTTGGCGACCTATGCCAAGCTGGGGATTCCGCTGAAGGAGCAGGCTTTGCTGGCGGGCGTGGAAGCGCCGGAGGGGGAGCGGAAGGTGGCGGTGGATGCCGTCTTTGATTCCGTTTCCGTGGGGACGACCTTCAAGGCGGAACTGGCGAAGGCGGGGGTGATCTTCTGTTCGATCAGCGAGGCGGTGCGGGAGCATCCGGAGCTGGTGAAGAAGTATCTGGGGTCTGTCGTGCCGCAATCGGACAACTTCTTTGCGACGCTGAACAGCGCTGTGTTTTCGGACGGGTCCTTTGTCTATATCCCCGAGGGCGTGCGCTGCCCGATGGAGTTGAGCACCTATTTCCGGATCAATGCCGAGAATACGGGGCAGTTTGAGCGCACGCTGATCATCGCCGACAAGGGGGCCTATGTGAGCTACCTTGAGGGCTGCACGGCGCCGAAGCGGGATACGCACCAGCTGCATGCGGCGGTGGTGGAGATCGTGGTGCTGGACGATGCGGAGGTGAAGTATTCCACCGTGCAGAACTGGTATCCGGGCGATGAAGAAGGCCGGGGCGGGATCTATAATTTCGTGACCAAGCGGGCGGATTGCCGGGGGCAACGGTCCAAGGTGATGTGGACCCAAGTTGAAACCGGATCGGCGATCACGTGGAAATATCCGTCCTGCATCCTGCGGGGCGATGACAGCCAGGGCGAGTTCTATTCCATCGCCATCGCGAACAATGCGCAGCAGGCGGATACGGGGACCAAGATGGTGCATCTTGGGAAGAACACGAAGAGCCGGATCGTTTCCAAGGGGATCAGCGCGGGCCGCGCGCAGAACACCTATCGCGGGTTGGTGTCGATGCACCCGAAGGCCACGAACAGCCGCAACTATACCCAGTGCGACAGCCTGCTGATCGGCGACAAGTGCGGGGCGCATACGGTGCCCTACATCGAGGTGAAGAACAACTCATCCCGCGTGGAGCATGAGGCGACCACCTCCAAGGTGGATGAGGATCAGCTGTTCTATTGCCGGTCGCGGGGCATGGACGAGGAGGAGGCGGTGGCGCTGGTCGTCAACGGCTTCTGCAAGGAAGTGCTGCAGGCGCTGCCGATGGAATTCGCCATGGAGGCGCAGAGCCTTGTGGCGATTTCGCTGGAAGGGTCGGTGGGGTAACAAAAAATCTTCGAAGATTTTTGCAAATTTCTTCGAAGAAATTTGTCGGGAGAGTGAGCGATGATCGTGACGACGACGCCTTCGGTCGAGGGTTATCAGATTGCGGAATACCTCGGGATCGTCACGGGCGAGGCGATCATGGGCGCGAATATCGTGCGCGACCTGTTCGCCGGGATCACCGATATCATCGGGGGCCGGTCGGGCGCCTATGAG
This sequence comes from Paracoccaceae bacterium, assembly GCA_041397045.1. Taxonomy (GTDB): domain Bacteria; phylum Pseudomonadota; class Alphaproteobacteria; order Rhodobacterales; family Rhodobacteraceae; genus Paragemmobacter. The sequence continues at coordinate 267,199 of JAWKXK010000006.1, read as the reverse complement.
GCCAAGCTTGCCGATGCGCGGGAAACCGCGCTGAGCGAGATGCAGGAACAGGCGCGGACGCGGGGTGCGAATGCCGTGGTGGGTGTCGATCTGGATTACGAGGTCATCGGGCAGATGCTGATGGTGTCGGCCAGCGGGACGGCGGTGCGGCTGGGCTGAGATGGACAGGGCGACGATTGCCATGAATTTTCCGCACTCGCGTCATCGTCGGGGGGCATGCCTGCTTGCAGTGAGTGCGAGTATGGATGGTTGCCATGAGTTACAATCGCGGGATCGATTTCGATCCGAAACGGGAATTCGCCGAACGGCTGGGGCGGATACAGGCGGGCGGGATCAACACGAACCGCACCCTGTTCGTGGGGATGGAAGAGCAGCTGGCGCTGCCACCCGGAACCTTTGTTCGCAAGAAGAAAAAGACGGGGGCCTGGGTCAGGACCGGGTTTCTGCTGATGATCGCGGGATCGACGGCGGGGATCATGGCGGCGATGTCGGGCGTGATGCTGTAGCTGCGGGCCGGGGGCCCGTGATCGGAAACGGGCCGTCTGGACGGCTGGATGAAAACCGGGGGCACCGCTGGGCGGTGGCCCCCCTTTGGCATTGAAGGTGGGGCGGATGCTTCAGATCAAGAACCTGCATGTGAAGCTTGAGGAAGAGGACAAGCAGATCCTCAAGGGTGTGGACCTGACCATCGGGGCAGGGGAAGTGCATGCGATCATGGGGCCGAACGGATCGGGGAAATCGACCCTGTCCTATGTGCTGTCGGGCCGCGACGGATACGAGGTGACGGAAGGCAGCGCCACGCTGGAGGGCGAGGAGCTGCTGGAGATGGAACCCGAAGAGCGCGCGGCGGCGGGGCTGTTTCTGGCATTCCAGTATCCGGTGGAGATCCCGGGCGTGGGGAACATGACGTTCCTGCGGACCGCCGTGAACGCGCAGCGCAAGGCGCGCGGCGAGGAAGAGATGTCGGCGGGCGATTTCCTGAAGGTCGTGCGCGAGAAGGCGAAGAAGCTGAAGATCGACGCGGACATGCTGAAGCGGCCGGTCAATGTGGGCTTTTCCGGCGGCGAGAAGAAGCGGAACGAGATCCTGCAGATGGCCATGCTGGAACCCAAGATGTGCATCCTGGACGAGACCGATTCAGGGTTGGACGTGGATGCGATGAAGCTGGTGTCGGATGGCGTGAACGCGCTGCGCGACGAGGGGCGGGCCTTCCTTGTGATCACCCATTACCAGCGTCTGCTGGACCATATCAAACCGGACGTGGTGCATATCATGGCGAATGGCCGGATCATCAAGACGGGCGGGCCGGAACTGGCGCTGGAGGTGGAGCATAACGGCTATGCCGACATTCTGGCGGAGGTGCAGTGATGGCGCTGCCGCAGGCGAAGCAGGACGCGTTGGCGGCGCGCATCGCGGGGCTGTCCTTCGCGCGCGAGGGATGGCTGGGCGCGGCGCGGGGCGAGGCGCTGGCGCGGCTGACGGCGATGGGGCTGCCCACAAAGCGGGATGAATACTGGCGCTATACCGATCCTGCCAGCCTGACGGCGGTAGAGGCCCCGGCGGCGAAGGTCTTTGACGCGAGCGATGAAAGCCCGGTCTTCGATGGGATCGACCGGGTGAAGATCGTGTTCCGCGACGGCGAGTTCGATGCCGACGCCTCGGACGATCTTTCGCTGGCGGGGGTGGAGATCGAGCGTCTGGCCAAGGCCGGGGCGGCGGATATCCATTGGGCGCGCGAGGTTTATGGCGTGCTGGAGGCGCGGGGACAGGTGCCGGTGCAGCGCCCGCTTGCGGCGCTGAATTCGGCCTTTGCGACGGATGGGCTGCTGATCCGGGCAACGGCCAAGGCGGCGAAGCCGATTTCCCTGATTTATATCCATGATTCAGAAGGTTCCGATGCGATCCTGCACCATTGCGTGAAGGTGGAGTCGGGGGCCGAGATCACCATTCTGGAAAACGGCCCGGCGGCGGCGCGGTTTTCCAAGGTGCTGGAGGTGGAGGTGGCCGAAGGCGGCCGGTTCCACCATGTGCGCGCCCAAGGGCGCGACCATGAGCGCCGGGCGGTGACGCATGTCTTTGCGCGGCTGGGGGCGGGGGCGCTGTTCAAGTCCTTTACCCTGACGGCGAATGGCGTGTTGACGCGCAATGAGGCGGTGATCGAACTGGCGGGCGATGAGGCGGTGGCCCATGTCGCGGGCGCGGCGGTGGGGGATGGCGCGTTCCACCACGACGACACGGTCTTTGTCACCCATGCGGCGGAGCGCTGCGAGAGCCGGCAGGTGTTCAAGAAGGTGCTGAAGAACGGCGCGGTGGGGGTGTTTCAGGGCAAGATCCTGGTGAAGCCCGGCGCGCAGAAGACGGATGGCTATCAGATTTCCCAATCGCTGCTTCTGGACGAGGACAGCCAGTTTCTGGCCAAGCCGGAACTGGAGATCTATGCCGATGACGTGAAATGCAGCCATGGATCGACCAGCGGGGCCATTGACGAGGTGGCGCTGTTCTATCTGCGCTCGCGCGGGGTGCCGGAGCGGGTGGCGCAGAGCCTCTTGGTGCTGGCCTTTCTGGCCGAGGCGATTTCCGAGATCGAGGATGAGGCGATCGCCGAGGATATCCGGGCGCGGCTGGAAGGCTGGCTGCATCGGCACGAGCATTGAGGCATGCCGGTCGTTCCTGACATGCTGGCATCCTGGCGGCGGCCGCGCGCGGTGATCGCGCGCAAGCTGGCGGACGGGCCGCGCGAGGACCGGGCGCTGGCCACGCTGATGGGGGCCTGCGGGATGATCTTCGTGGCGCAATGGCCCGGCCTTGCGCGCGAGGCGCATCTGTCGCGGATCGCGGCCGAGATGGCGGGAACGCCGCTGGATCAGGTGCCGAGCCTGCAGGCGCTGATGGGATCGCGGCTGATGGCGCTGGTCTTTATCGCGCCCCTCTTCTTTTACGCGCTGGCCGGGATCAGCCATCTGGTGGCCCGGGCCATGGGCGGCAAGGGCACGGCCTTCGGGGCGCGGCTGGCGCTGTTCTGGGCGCTGTTCTGCGCGACGCCGGTGATGCTGTTGCAGGGGCTGGTGGCGGGCTTTGTGGGGCCCGGGGCAGGGGCCGGGATCGTGGGGATACTGGTTTTCGCCGGTTTCCTGTATCTGTGGATCAACATGCTGATCGAGGCGCAGAAATCATGGACCTGACCCTTTCGCAACTGGCCGCGCTGGTGAAGCTGACGCTGCAGCGCCCGCGCGAGGCGGCGCGAGTGGTGATGCGTATTCCGCTGCCGCTGCAGGCGCGGTGGGCGGCGATCGCGCTTATGGCGGTGCTGTCGGCGCTGCTGATGCAGGCGATGGCGATGCTGCTGCCCCCGCCGGTGGGGCCGGATGGCAGCGTGCTGCGGCCCATCGGCCCGTTCTTCTGGGCCGGGATGGTGGGGTTCGGCATGGTGGTGACGGCGCTGGTGGCGCATGCGCTGGGGCGGCGGTTCGGCGGCAAGGGGGAGCTTGCGGATGCGGTCATCCTTGTGGCCTGGCTGCAGCTGATCCAGTTGCTGATGGTGCTGCTGCAACTGGTGCTGATGGTTGCCCTGCCTGTGGCGGCGCCGATTGTCGAGGTGGGGGCGGTGCTGCTGTTCCTGTGGCTGCTGGTGAATTTCGTGGCCGAGATGCACGGGTTCCGGTCTTTGGGGATGGTGTTTCTGGGGGTGATCCTGGCCTTTGTCGGGATCGTCATGGCGATGAGCCTGCTGCTCGTTCTGCTGGGGATCGGATTCTGATGCTTGATGTCGAAAAGATCCGCGCGGATTTCCCGATCCTGTCGCGGCAGGTGAACGGCAAGCCGCTGGTCTATCTGGACAATGGCGCATCGGCGCAGAAGCCGCGGGCAGTGATCGAGGCGGTCACGCAGGCCTATTCTATGGAATATGCCAATGTTCACCGTGGCTTGCATTACCTTTCCAATCTTGCGACCGAGAAGTATGAGGCGGTGCGCGGCATCGTCGGGCGGTTTTTGAACGCCGATCCCGAAGAGATCGTCTTCAATTCCGGCACGACGGAGGGGATCAACCTTGTCTCTTACGCCTGGGCCGCGCCGCGGCTGCAGGCGGGGGATGAGATCGTGCTGTCGATCATGGAGCATCACGCCAATATCGTGCCCTGGCACTTCCTGCGGGAACGGCAGGGGGTGGTGCTGAAATGGGTGGAGTGTGACGCGAAGGGCGATCTGGATCCGCAAGCGGTGATTGATGCCATCGGGCCGCGCACGAAACTGGTGGCGGTCACGCATATGTCGAACGTGCTGGGCACGGTGGTGGATGTGGCGGCGATCTGTGCGGGCGCGCGCGAAAAGGGCGTGCCGGTGCTGGTGGACGGAAGCCAGGCCGCGGTGCATATGCCGGTGGATGTGGGGGCCATCGGCTGTGATTTCTATGCGATCACGGGGCACAAGCTTTACGGGCCGAGCGGTTCCGGCGCGATCTTCATCAAGCGCGAGCGGATGGCGGAGATGCGGCCCTTCCTTGGCGGCGGCGACATGATCCGCGAAGTTTCGCGCGAGGCCGTCAGCTATAACGATCCGCCGATGAAGTTCGAGGCGGGGACGCCCTCCATCGTGGCGCAGATCGGGCTGGGCGTGGCGCTGGAGTACATGATGGGCCTCGGCATGGCGAATATCGCCGCCCATGAGCGGGACCTGCGCGATTATGCCCGGGCGCGGCTGGCGGGGTTGAACTGGCTGAATGTGCAGGGAAATTCCGACACCAAGGGGGCGATCTTTTCCTTCACCATGGCGGGCGCGGCCCATGCGCATGATATTTCCACCATCCTGGACAAGCGGGGCGTGGCGGTGCGGGCGGGCACGCATTGCGCGATGCCCTTGATGGAGCATATGGGCGTGGGCGCGACCTGCCGCGCGTCCTTTGGCCTTTACAACACCAAGGCCGAGGTGGATGCGCTGATATCGGCGCTGGAACTGGCCAACGAACTTTTCAACGGTTGAGGCGGGCAGGGGGCGGATAGGCGGTTGCATCCCCCCCGGCTTTTCGGTAATCGGACGCTACAGCGCACCCATAGCTCAGCTGGATAGAGTGTTGCCCTCCGAAGGCAAAGGTCGCACGTTCGAATCGTGCTGGGTGCGCCAGTTTTCCCTGATTGAGAGACGAAGCCGCGGTCAGTATTGCCGCAGGTCGCAGCGCACGAGGCGCTGCAGCGAGGCGAGCGGCGCACCTTGCAGGCGGCGCAGCAAGAGGTCAGCCAGCTGAAAGCCGACCGCGCGGCGCGGGTAATGCGAGGCGATGAGGGGCAGGCCGAGATAGGCCCCCAGATTGGTGGCGCCGCGGAAGGCAAAGCCTGTCCGCTCCAGCGGGCGGCGGGCCGCGTCACGGCAAGCGGCGAGGGTGGCGATCAGGAAGATCTCGTTCGAGCAGAGATAGGCATCGGGGTTCTGGCTGGCGGCCAGATCGCGGACATGCTGGCGGATCACACCGGCGGCGGTGGGCATGTGGCGGACAAGGGCCGGATCGTAATCAAGGCCCGCCTCGGCCAGCGCGCGGCGATAGCCTTCGACGCGTTCGCGCGCGAAGTTCAGATCCTGCGCGGCCTCGATCAGGGCGATGCGGCGGTGGCCGCGCGCGATGAGCGCGGCGGTGCCTTGATGGGCGGCGTGGATATTGTCGATCTCGAACCAGGGATGGGGGGCATCGGCGGCGGGACGACCGAAGGTGAGGAAGGGCACCTGCATCCGGGTCAGCAGGGCGACCCGGGGATCGCCGGGTTCGATGTGATCAATCACCACGCCATCGCAGGGGCGGTTGCGCAGGATGGCCGCAAGCCGTTCGGGGCTGCGGTCGTTCAGAAGAATCGGTTTGCTGGCAAGGACATAGTCGCTGCCGGCCAGACGCCGCTGCATGCCGTTGAGCAGCCCGTCAGAGCCGGGATCGCCAACTTCGTCATCCTCGGCCGTGCCAAGGACGGCGAGCAGCGTCATGGTGCGCCCGGTGCGCAGACGCAGGCCATCGAGGTTGCGCACATAGCCCAGATCCCGAGCGGCCTGGCGGACGCGGGCCACGGTGGCGGGGCTGATGCGGTGAGTGTCATTGCGCAGGCAACGCGCCACGGTGGTGACCGAAAGCCCCAGATGCGCCGCGATCTGTTTCAGCGTCACGCCGGGGGGCGGCACGGGAAGCGGGGAAAGATCGTTCATGCGACGATGGGCTACTTGCTGGCTGACAGGGAAGAGGGGGTATCAGGCGACATGTCTGCATAAATCGCAAGATGATAATTGGTATAGGTCGGCGGGGTTTCGCTGGTTCTGTATATCGGATAATCAATATTATGTCATATACCAGATATGGCGCGGGCGGACTGGCCTTTGTCCATGGGTTGCAGTAGAAGCCCCGCACATCCCCTTTTGCGCCGGAATGGAGCCAGCCCATGGAGTTTTCGCGGAAGATCAAGATCGCGCCCTCGATCCTGTCGGCTGACTTTGCCAATTTCGGTGCGGAGTGTCGCGCGATCGAGGATCAGGGCGCGGATTGGGTGCATGTGGATGTGATGGATGGGCATTTCGTGCCGAACCTGACTTTCGGGCCGGCGATGTGCGCGGCCATTCGTCCGCATATCAAGGGCGTGATGGATGTGCATCTGATGATCGCGCCGGTCGATCCCTATATCGAGGCCTATGCGGCGGCGGGCGCGGATGTGATCACCGCGCATCTGGAGGCCGGGCCGCACATTCACCGCACGCTGCAAGCCATTCGTAATACTGGGAAAAAAGCCGGTCTTGCACTGAATCCCGGCACCGGAATCGACGCAGTGGCGCATCTGATCGACATGGTGGACCTGATCTGCGTGATGACGGTCAATCCCGGCTTTGGTGGGCAGAAATTCATTCATTCCCAAGTGGATAAGGTGCGTTCCTTGCGCGCCATGATCGGCGACCGGCCGGTGCATATCGAGATCGACGGCGGCGTGACGGTGGAGACGGCGCCGCTGGTCGTGGCGGCGGGCGCGGATGTGCTGGTGGCGGGATCGGCGGTGTTCAAGGGTGGTTCGGTGGCCAATCCGGCCCCCTATGGCGCCAATATCGCGGCCATCCGCAAGGCGGCGGAAGCGGCGGTCTGACCGCGTGCAGCGCCCGGTGCAGACGGGCGGTGCAGCAGGCGGTATGCACGCGGCGCACGGCGCGGTGAGCCGGCGTTAACAAGTGGGAAAGGCGTGTGGCGGGGTGAACCCCGCCCTACACAACGGCCTTTTCGGCGAAGGGGCGGCCTTCCAGCATCCGTTCGACCGAGAGGTCGGAGAGATCGAGGCTTTGCCAGCCGCCCGTCAGCAGATGTTCGGCGATGCCGCGCCCCACGGCGGGGGCCTGTTGCAGGCCATGGCCGGAAAAGCCGTTGATCAGGTAGAGATTGGGCAGCGCCGGATGCGGCCCGAGGACGGCGTTCTGATCGAGCGTGTTATAGGCGTAATGGCCGACCCAGTGGCGGATCACCTTGACGGCATCGAAGCCCGGGGCGCGGTGCCAGAGGGCGGGCCAGATCACCTCTTCCCACAGGTGCAGGTCGGGTTCGAAATCCTGCGCGTCGCAGGGGCCGTCATCGCTGGGCACGGTGGCGGTGATCCATTGCTGATGTTCGGGGCGGATCCAGTAATCGCGGTCGATCATCAGGGGCGATTGCGGGATGCGGGCATTTGGCGCGTCAATGACAAAGACGGTGCGCTTGCGCGGTTCGATGGCGATGTCGAGCCCCGCCATGCGCAGGATCTGCGCCGCGCGGGGGCCTGCGGCATTGACGGCGGCGGCGCAGGCGACATGCCCCCCCTGCCCCAGCGTGACGCCCGTGATGCGCCCGCCCTGCACCGAAAGGCCGGTGACGGTATCGGTGACAAAGCGCGCGCCCATGGCGCGGGCGGCGGCGCGAAAGCCGTTCAGAAGACCCATATTGTCGAAGAAGCCTTCGTCGCGCGGGCCGAAGGAGGCCCCGGTCAGATCTTCGGTATTGAGCCAGGGAAAGCGCGCGGCGGTTTCGGCGGGCGTCAGGATCATGGTGGCCGCGCCATGGGCGCGCTGAAGCGCGGCGAGATCGGTCAGCGTGGCGAGACCCTCATCCGTGCGGGTGAGGAAGAGATAGCCGTTTTCGCGCAGGGACAGATCGGGGATGCCCACGTCATGGCCAAGGCTGTTGCGGAAATCCTTGATGAAGCCAATTCCGAAGCGCGAGATTTCCACATTGACGGGGTTCGAGAACTGCTGGCGGATGCCCGCCGCCGCCAGCGCGGTGGAGGCCTGGGCGAAGGTCGGGTCGCGTTCCACGACCAGAACCTCGATCGCGGGTTGCATCTTTTTCAGCCAGAAGGCCACGGCGGCCCCCATGACTGCCCCGCCAATCACCACGACATCGGCCTTCATCTTCTTCTCCTAGCGCGAGTCGGCCTGTTTTCCTCGACAGGGCCTGGCCTGGTTGGTTAGACAGGAATGGTGTCCCGGACAAGAGAGGCCAGGGGAATGCGCCGCGGGCGGCGCTTGGCGGGCGGTCTGGATACGGGGAATGGGGAAGACAACCGTGAGCGACGTGCTTTCGCTGCTGTCGCGGATTGCCGAGGCGACGACGGTCCGCAGCGTGTGGGATCTGGCGACAGGCCATTTCGCGGGGCTTGGCTTTGGCCGGGTGAATTACGGCTTTACCCGGTTTCTGGGCGAGCGCGGGATCGACAATCCGGAGGATGCGGTTTTCCTGACCACGGCGGATGCGGATTATGTGCGCCATTACTTTGCCAGCGGACTGTTTGCCCGCACCCCGGCCTTTCGCTGGGCGCAGCAGAACAGCGGGGCCTGCACCTGGGGCTGGATCGACGCGGCCTTCCGCAAGGGGGAGTTGAGCGCGGATGAGGCGGCGGCGGTGGAGCAGAACGCGCGGATGGGGATCACGGCGGGGCTGACGGTGAGCTTTCCCGAAACCTCGACCCGGTCGAAGGGCGCGCTGGGGATGATCGCGGATCCGGGGCTGGATCATGCCGCGGTGGACGCAATCTGGGAGGCCAACCGGCAGGAGATTCTGGCCCTGGCCAACATGATGCATCTGAAGATCGTGAACATGCCCGGGGCGAACGGGCGGCGGCCGCTGACCCAGCGGCAGCGCGAGGCGCTGGAATGGGTGGCGGATGGCAAGACGACGCAGGATGTGGCGGTGCTGATGGGCGTTTCGCCCGCCATGGTGGAAAAGCATCTGCGTCTGGCGCGCGAGGCGCTGGAGGTGGAGACGACGGCGCAGGCGGTGGCGAAGGCCGCGCTTTTGAACATGATCTTTCACAAGGACGGGGGCGAGCGGCATCCCCTGCCCCGATCCACCGCCGCGAGGTAGGGAATCCCTGACTTTCCTTACGCAGCGTTAAGGGGTGTGATGAAGGCGTCCGACAGGGGCCATGGCGCGATTTCGCCATCCTGCGGGCAAAGCCCGCGCTTATCCCCAAGGGCGGGTCGTTCTGTTGCAAGGGTGGAATTTCCCCGACCCGGGCGACACGGTTCTTGTGCCCGCTGGCTTATCCCCAAGCCATGGCATGAAAGTTCGGTGCGGTCGCGAGGCCGCACCGTTTTTCATTGGCCGACCCCGGTCTTGCCCCCCTGCCCTGCGCCCCTGCCCTGCGCCCTCGCCCGGCACCCCTGCCCTGCCCTGCGCGTTCGGGCCAAAGGAAAAGGCCCGCCCCCTGCGGGACGGGCCATTCGATGGAAAGCAGGCAGGATCAGCCCTGAAGCGCCTTGGCGACTTCGGCGGCGAAATCCTCTTTCTCTTTCTCGATGCCTTCGCCGACGGCCATGCGCACGAAGGCCACGACCTCGACCCCGGCATCCTTGGCGGCCTGGGCCACGGTGATATCGGGGTTGATGACGAACTTCTGGTTCAGCAGCGTCGATTCCTCGAAGAACTTCTTCATCCGGCCCGGGATGATGTTGTTCTGGATCACGGCTTCCGGCTTGGGCTTGGCGGAGGAGGCGTTCTCTTCCATGGCCTTGGCGGTTTGCACGGCCAGTTCGCGGGCCACGACTTCGGCATCCATGTCGGCCTCGGAGAGCGACATGGGGGAGGTTGCGGCGATGTGCATGGCGATCTGCTTGCCGATGCCGTTGTCGGCGCCCTTGAGCGCGACCAGAACGCCGATGCGGCCAAGGCCATCGGCGGCGGCGGTGTGGATATAGGCGGCGACGGTGTCACCTTCCACGGCGGCCATGCGGCGCAGCGTCATGTTTTCGCCGATGGTGGCGATGGCATCGGTGAGCGAGGCTTCGACCGACTTGCCGTTCAGATTGGCGGCCTTGAGCGCATCGACATCGGCCACGCCGAGGGCGGCGGTGGTGATGCCGCGCACGAGGTTCTGGAAATCGGCGTTCTTGCCGACGAAATCGGTTTCCGAGTTCACCTCGACCGCAACGCCCTTGCCACCCGAAACGGCGACGCCCACGAGCCCTTCGGCGGCGACGCGGTCGGCCTTCTTGGCGGCCTTGGCAAGGCCCTTGGTGCGCAGCCAGTCGACGGCGGCTTCCATGTCGCCATTGGTTTCGGTCAGCGCCTTCTTGGCATCCATCATCCCTGCGCCGGTCGAATCGCGCAGTTCCTTCACCATGCTTGCGGTGATCGTCATGTCAGACTCCTGAAATTCATGTGTGACCCGGCAGGTATCCCTGCCGGGTAAACGCCCTGTGACAGGCAGCGATCAGGCTGCGGCGACGGCTTCTTCTTCCGGCGCGGTTTCCAGCGCGCCGAGGTCGATGCCGGCGGCGCCGAGTTGGGCGGACATGCCGTCAAGCGCGGCGCGGGCGACGAGGTCGCAGTAAAGCGCGATGGCGCGGGCGGCGTCGTCATTGCCGGGGATCACGTAATCCACGCCCTTGGGCGAGCAGTTGGTGTCGACCACGGCCACGACCGGGATGCCGAGCTTCTGCGCCTCGAGGATGGCGAGGTCTTCCTTGCCCACGTCGATGATGAAGATCAGGTCCGGGGTGCCGCCCATTTCACGGATGCCGCCCAGCGAGGCCTGAAGCTTGGCCTGCTCGCGCTCCATGTTCAGGCGCTCTTTCTTGGTCAGGCCTTCGGCGCCATGGGCCATCAGCTCGTCGATCTGCTTGAGGCGGTTGATCGACTGGGAGACGGTCTTCCAGTTGGTCAGCGTGCCGCCGAGCCAGCGGTGGTTCATGTAGAACTGGGCGCATTTTTCCGCGGCTTCGGCGATCGGCTTCTGGGCCTGACGCTTGGTGCCGACAAAGAGGATGCGGCCGTTCTTGGCGACGGTGTCGCGCACCACCTTCAGCGCCTGTTCCAGCATGGGAACGGTCTGGGTCAGGTCGATGATGTGGATGCCGTTGCGATCCCCGTAGATGTATTCGCCCATCTTGGGGTTCCAGCGTGCGGTCTGGTGGCCGTAGTGAACGCCGGCTTCAAGCAGCTGACGCATGGAGAACTCGGGAAGAGCCATGTCCTATTCCTTTCCGGTTTAGCCCTTGGCGCGGCTGCTTCACCCCTTGCGGGGCAACCGGCGGACGATACGGGATTTCTCCCCGCATGGCCCAAGCCGCGCCTGTGAAGTGCGCGTGCCTTTAGGGGGTTTTGCCGGGATGCGCAAGTGGGGTTGGGGATTTTGCGGGCGGGTGGAGGGCGGGACCAAAAATCTTCTGAAGATTTTTGGCAAATTCCTTCTGAAGGAATTTGCGTCACGCGGTGCGGGTGAGGAGGAGCCAGTCGGGGAAATCGGGCTGCCAATGGGCATCGCCCTGCGCGGGGCGGCGGGCCGTTTCGGTGAAGCCTGCGGCGTGGTAGAGGGCGAGCGCCACTTCTGGTGGGGTGACCCCGCCCCGGACCTGATCCGGGGCCTCCTCCAGGCAGGCCGGGAGGTCCCGGGGCGGGCCCGGCACGGGGTTTCGCGGGGCGGCGGCGATGAGGGCCTGCGGGCCCTGCCCCGCCTCAGCCAGCATCAGGCGGGCGAGGCCGCGGCGGCGGAAGGCGGGAAAGACGGCCAGTGCGTTGATGTAGAGAGCGCGGCGCGGGGCGAGGTTTTCCAGTTCCACCAGCGGGCGGGCAGTGGCGGGAAGATCATGGATCGGCAGCGGTTCGGGGGGAAGGGTCCAGCACATGATCATCCCGGCGGGGCAACCTTCGGCCATGAGGATGCGCGTGTTACGATAGCTGAACCCGCCCGTGTCGCGCTGCGCGCGGTTCAGCGCGAATGTTTCCGGATCTTCGCCGGGCGGGGTGAGCGAGGCCCAGAGCGCACGGGCCATGCCGTGGCTGGCCATGTCCATCAGCGCCACGATGGTGGCGGCGTCATCCTTGGTGGCGGGGCGCAGGGTGGGCATGGTCTGACCGTGCCACGGGACGGGACGGGTTGAAAGCCCCTGCCCTTCGCCTCTAGATGGGGGCATGAGCGCGCGCCCTGACATCCTGTGTATCGGTTCGGTCCTGTGGGACATCATCGGGCGGTCGCCCGTGGTGATGCGGCAGGGATCGGACGTGCCGGGGCGGATCACGCGGCTGCCCGGGGGGGTGGCGATGAACATCGCCATGACGCTGGCGCGGTTCGGGCTGCGCCCTGCGGTGCTGACGGCCATCGGGCGGGACGCGGCGGGGGAGGAGCTGGTCGCGGCCTGCGGGCGGCTGGGGGTGGAGACGGGCTTTGCCTATCGGTCGGACGATCTGCCCACGGATCAATACATGGCCATCGAGGGGGCCAATGGCCTGATCGCGGCGATTGCGGATGCGCATTCGCTGGAGGCGGCGGGGGACAAGATTCTCCGGCCGCTGGCGGACGGGGCCTTGGGGACGGAAGCCGCGCCTTGGGCGGGGATGATCGCGCTGGATGGCAATCTGACGGTGCATCTGCTGGCCGAGATCGCGGGATCGCCTCTTTTCTCGGCGGCGGATCTGCGGGTGGCCCCGGCCAGCCCGGGGAAGGCGGAGCGGTTGCTGCCCCTGATGGGGCATGGCGGGGCGACGCTTTATGTGAACCTCGAAGAAGCGCGGTTGATCGGGCATGAGGCCTATGACAGCGCGGGCGCGGCGGCGGAGGGGTTGCTGGCGCGGGGGGCGGCGCGGGTTCTGGTCACCGATGGCGGGCGGGCCTGCGCGGAAGGCCGGCAGGGGGCGGGGGTGATCGTGGATCACCCGCCGCAGGTGATGGTGACGCGGGTGACGGGGGCCGGGGATACGTTCATGGCCGCCCATATCGTGGCGGAACGGCGCGGCGCGGAGCGGGCGGCGGCGCTGGCCGCGGCGATCCGGGCGGCGGCGGTCTATGTCAGCGGTGAGGCCCCGGCATGAGCCGCTTTTCCCGCATGACATGGCTGAACCCGCCCGCCGAGGCTGTCGAGGATGCAGGCGGCCTCGAGGTGGTGACGGGCGAGCGCACGGATTTCTGGCGCGAGACGTTCTATGGCTTTGTCCGCCATAGCGGGCATTTCCTGTGGGAATCGGTGCAGGGCGATTTCACCGCCGAGGTGACCATCGCCGGGAAATACCGGGCGCTTTACGATCAGGCGGGGCTGATGATGCTGCTGTCGGACCAGCACTGGATCAAGTGCGGGGTTGAGGTGAATGACGGCCAGCCGGTCTTTTCGACGGTGGTGACGAACCTGCGGTCGGACTGGGCCACGATGCCCCTGCCCTTTGATGCCGCAAAGCTGCGGCTGCGGCTGAGCCGCCATGGCGATGCCGTGCGGGTGGATGTGGCGCGGCCCGGGGGCGGCTGGTGGCTCGCGCGGCTGGGATATCTGCCGGGGGGGATGCCCGCGAAGGTGGGGATCATGGCCTGTTCGCCGGAACGGGCGCGCTTTCGGGTGCGGTTCAGCGATTACCGCTGCGGCCCGCCCATCGCGCGCGATCTGCATAATGGAGAATGAGATGGACGGCCTGACTTTCGCGCCCGAAGTGGCGGCGGCGCTGCGCGAGGGGGCGCCGGTGGTGGCGCTGGAATCGACGATCATCACCCATGGGATGCCTTGGCCGCAGAATGTGGAGACGGCGCGACTGGTGGAGGCGGAGGTGCGCGCCCATGGCGCGGTGCCCGCGACGATGGCCGTGATGGCGGGGCGCATCCATGTGGGGCTGACGGCGGCGGAGCTTGAGGCGCTGGGTCAGGCCAAGGGCGTGGCCAAGCTGTCCCGCGCCGATCTGGCGGCCTGTCTGGCCACGGGTGGCACGGGGGCCACGACGGTGGCGGCCACGATGATCTGCGCGCGGCTGGCGGGGATTTCGGTCTTTGCCACGGGCGGGATCGGCGGCGTGCATCGCGGGGCGGAGACCTCTTTCGACATCAGCGCCGATCTGCCGGAACTGGCGCAGACGGCGGTGACGGTGGTGGCCGCCGGGGCCAAGGCCATTCTGGACCTGCCCAAGACGCTGGAATGGCTGGAAACGGCGGGGGTGCCGGTGATCGCCTATGGGCAGGACGCTTTCCCTGCCTTCTGGTCGCGCGACAGCGGGTTGAAGGCGCCCTTGCGGATGGACAGCGCCGATCAGATCGCGGCGGCGGCGCGGATGCGGGCGGCGCTGGGGCTGCCGGGGGGGCAGTTGGTGGCCAATCCCATCCCCGCCGAGGCCGAGATCGCGCGGGACGAGATCATGCCGGTGGTCGAGCAGGCGCTGGCCGAGGCGGCGGCGCGGGGCATTGCCGCCAAGGCGGTGACGCCCTTCCTGCTGCAGCGGATTTTCGAACTGACTGCGGGGCGGTCGCTTGCGGCCAATATCGCGCTGGTTCTGAACAATGCGCGGCTTGGCGCGGCGATTGCCGGGGCGATGGCGCGGCAGGGATGAGCCGCCGCTTGTAAGGGACTGCGCGCGTTTCTAGATTGGCGGGGAGAGGGGACAGATCAGCATGACCGACATCCAACCGCCGAAGCGGACCGTTCTGGGCGCCTTGCGGGCGAGCTTCCTGACCGGGCTTGTCGTCGTGCTGCCGACGGGGCTGACGCTGTGGCTGATCTGGTCGGTCGTGGGGTGGCTGGATGGCTGGATCCTGCCCCTGATCCCGGCGGCCTATCAGCCCGAGGAGATCGTCCACCGCATCTTTGGGCCGGATGTATCCTTTCCGCTGCGCGGCGTGGGCGTGGCGGTGTTCTTGGTCTTTACCGTGCTGATCGGCTGGCTGGCGCGGGGCTTTCTGGGCCGGGCCTTCATGAGTCAGGCGGAATTGCTGGTGGACCGGGTGCCTGTGGTGCGATCCGTTTATGGCGGGTTGAAGCAGATCACCGAGACGGTCTTCGCGCAGAAGGAAAAGACCTTTGACCGGACCTGTCTGGTTGAGTTTCCGCGCCCGGGGGCCTGGGCGGTGGGGCTTGTCGCGTCATCCCCCAAGGGCGAGATCGCGACCAAGCTGCCCGGCGACATGATCGCCGTTTTCGTGGCGCTGACGCCGCTGACATCGGGGGTGCTGATCTATGTGCCGCGCGAGGATGTGATCTATCTGGACATGAAGCCGGATGAGGCGGCGAAACTGGTGGTTTCGGGGGGCCTCGTCTATCCGGCGCAGAAGGAACCGCTGGTTTCCAAGTGAGCTAGCCGAAGAGGGCCGCCAGATCGAGGCTGGCGCGCTGGCCCAGATCGGCGCGGTGGCGCTGCAGGAACGCGTCGCAGGCGGCGCGGCCCGCGGCGCAGAGGGTGGTGATCAGGGCGGGATCGGGCGACAGCTTGGTCGAGGCGGAAAGTGCCGTCATCACCGCGTCATCGGCGATCAGGTGCAGAAGCACGTCCTTCATCCGGCCCCGTTCCATGCGGCCTTCGGCGATCAGGCGCTTGACGAAATTCACCGCGCGCAATTCGCCCAGAAGGGCGGCGTGAAAGCTGATCTCGTTCACGCGGTTCTGGATATCGAGCGGGGTTTTCGGCACCTCGTCCCGAAGCCAGGGATTGATCGAGACGATGGCGATGTCATCGGGCAGACCGGGTTCGTAAAGCGGGAAAAGCGCCGGGTTGCCGGAATAGCCGCCATCCCAATAGGCATCCTCGCCGATGGTGACGGCCTGAAAGACCGATGGCAGGCAGGCCGAGGCCAGAAGCGCCTCGGGCGTGATCTCGTCGCCCTGAAAGATCCGGATGCGGCCGGTGCGCAGATTGGTGGCCCCGACGAAAAGGCGCGGGCCTTCGGCATGGCAGACATGGCTGAAATCGAGCCGCCGGACGACGGGTTCCAGCGGGTTTTCCCAGAACGGGCCCCAGCCATAGGGCGACCAGAGCTGCGCGGCGATGCCTTGGGGCGACACGGGAAAGGCGGTTTCCACCGCATCGGACAGGGCGCGGGAGGCGGTCCAGAAGGGCTGCATCCAGCGGCTCATGCGGAAGTCGCCGACATTGGCCACCTGCGCCCAGAGCGCGGCGAGGCTGGCCCTTGCCCCGTCGCGCCCGCCGCTGCGCATCCCGGCCTTGAGCGCGGCCCCGTTCAGCGCCCCTGCCGAGGTGCCGGAGATGGCGGCGATTTCGATTGCGTCTTCTTCCAGCAGGCGATCCAGCACGCCCCAGGTGAAGGCGCCATGGGCGCCGCCCCCTTGCAGGGCAAGCGAGAGGCGCGTCATGCCGCCCTGCGTAGCAAGGGCGCAAATTTCTTCTGAAGAAATTTGCCAAAAATCTTTTGAAGATTTTTGGTCACAGCGCCGTCCAGCCGCCATCCACGCTGATCGTGGTGCCGGTCACCTGATCGGCGAAGGGCGAGCAGAGATAGACGACGGTGCCGCCGATCTGTTCGGTGGTGGCGAATTGGCGCGAGGGTTGGCGCAGGAGCATCACCTCGCGGATGACCGTCTCGCGATCCATGTTGTGGACCTTCATCTGATCGGGGATCTGCGCCTCGACCAGCGGGGTCAGGACATAGCCGGGGCAGATGGCGTTGCAGGTGATCCCCTGCCCCGCGGTTTCGAGTGCCACGGTCTTGGACAGGCCGACGACGCCATGCTTGGCCGCGATATAGGCGGATTTGAAGGGGCTGGCCGTCAGGCCATGGGCGGAGGCGATGTTGACGATGCGCCCCCATCCCTTTGCCCGCATCCCCGGCAGGGCGGCGGCGGTGGTGTGGAAGGCGGAGGAGAGGTTGATCGCAAGGATCTGGTTCCACTTTTCGACCGGGAACTCCTCGACCGGGGCGACATGCTGGATGCCTGCATTGTTCACGAGGATGTCGCAGCTCCCGGCCTTTTCGACCAGCGCGCGGCAGGCCGTGGCATCGGACATGTCGGCGGCGATGTAGCGGGCGGTGACGCCGTGATCGGCGGCGATGCGCGCGGCCAGGGCGTGATCCTCTGGCCGGTCGGTGAAGCTGTTGATGACGATGTCGGCGCCCGCCTTGGCCAACTCCTCGGCCACGCCGAGCCCGATGCCGGAATTCGATCCGGTGATGATCGCGGTCTTGCCCTTCAGGTCCATGCTGGCCCCCTTTTGCTGCATCTGCAAAGCTATGCATGCTGCGGGGGCGAATTCCACCCCTGTTGCACGGCAGTCGCGGGGGTGTGATGCACAAAAAAAACGCCGGCGCGAGGCCGGCGTCTAGTTATTGAGGCAGGTTTCATACAGGCAAGAAACCTATCGAGCAGTAGGTTCTATATACGCGCCCTGTTGCCGGTATCCAAGCTAAAAGTTTGAAAAGGATCGGAAGCAGGCTTAGGGTCGGGAACCAGAAAAATGTCCACCCGGGGAGAGTTAGGGCGATGTGTTCAGGAATTCTTGGGGGTCTGCGCGGGGCATTGGCGGCGCTGATCCTGGGGGCGGTGCCGGGTCTGGCGGGGGCGGAGACACATGGCATAGCTATGTATGGGCGGCCCGCCCTTCCCCCGGATTTTGTGTCCCTGCCCTATGCGAACCCCGATGCCCCGAAGGGCGGACGAATCGTTTTCGGCGAAAGCGGGGGGTTCGATTCACTCAACCCGTTCATCGTGAACGGCATCGCGCCCGCCGGTCTTTCGGCCCATACGGTGGAGACCTTGCTGGGCCGGTCCTATGACGAGCCCTTCACGCTTTATGGCCTGCTGGCCGAATCGGTGGTGACGGACGAGGCGCGCAGCTACGTGGAATTCACCCTGCGCGAGGGGGCGCGATTCTCGGACGGCAGTCCGGTGACGGTGGAGGATGTGATCTGGTCCTTCGAGACGCTGGGCACGCAGGGACAGCCGCGCTATGCGGGGGCCTGGGCCAAGATCGGTGGGGTGGAACAGACCGGGCCGCGCAGCGTGAGGTTCACCTTCAACACCGAGGACCGCGAGCTTCCCCTGATCCTTGGCCTGCGGCCCATCCTGAAGAAGGCGCAATGGGAGGGGAAGGATTTCACCCGCTCCACGCTGGAGGCGCCCATCGGATCGGGGCCCTATGTGGTGGCGGAGTTCGAGCCGGGGCGGTTCATCACCTATCGCAAGAATCCCGACTGGTGGGGGGCGGACCTGCCCTTCAACCGTGGCCAGCACAATCTGGACGAGATCCGCTATGACTATTTCGGCGATGGCGGGGTGGTGTTCGAGGCCTTCAAGGCGGGCGAGATCACAAGTTGGCGCGAGACGAACCCGGTGAAATGGGACCAGCAATACGATTTCCCTGCCGTGGCGGCGGGGGATGTGGTGAAATCGGTGATCCCGCACAGCCGGCCTTCGGGGATCGAGGGGTTCGTCTTCAACACGCGCCGCCCGATATTCGCCGATTGGCGGGTGCGCGAGGCGTTGATCACGGCTTTCAATTTCGAACTGGTGAACCGGACGCTGAATGCCGGGATCCCGCCGCGGATCCAATCCTATTTCTCGAACTCTCCGCTTGGGATGGTGCCGGGCGCGCCGGCCGAGGGGCGGGTGGCCGAACTGCTGGAGCCGTTCAGGGCAGAGCTTCTGCCCGGCGCGCTGGAAGGCTATGCCCTGCCGGTGGGGGACGGGACGGAGGCGAACCGCGCCGCGATCCGGCGGGCGACGGGCCTGCTGGAAGAGGCGGGGTGGACGGTCGAGGAGGGCGTTCTGAAGAACGCGGAGGGCACGCCCTTCGCCTTTGAGATCCTGATCACCAACGGGGCCGACGACATCATCAATGCCGCCACGATCTATGTGGAAGGGTTGAAGCGACTGGGGATCGCGGCGCGGGTCGTGACGGTGGATTCGGCGCAATACAAGGAACGGACGACGAATTACGATTTCGACATGACCCATTACATCAGGTCGCTGTCGCTGTCGCCGGGGAATGAGCAGATGCTGTACTGGGGCGCGGCGGGGGTGACGGAGCCGGGCACGCGCAACTGGATGGGCATGAATTCGCCCGCCGCCGAGGCGATGATCGCCACCATGCTTGCCGCCAAGGGCCCGGATGAGTTCATTGCCGCGGTGCACGCGCTGGACCGGGTGCTGACATCGGGGCGGTATGTGGTGCCGATCTGGTATTCGGACGTGTCGCGGCTGGCGCATCGGAAGGAGTTGAAATTCCCCGGGCGCCTGCCGCTTTATGGCGACTGGCCGGGCTTTCAGCCGGAAGTCTGGTGGTATGAAGACTGATGAGGAGCGAGCGATGAAGAAGGTTGTGGTTCTGCTGGCCGTGCTGGCCGCGCTGGGGGCCTGCGCGACGATCGAGGGCGCGGGGCAGGACATCTCGTCCGGGGCGCGGGCGGTGGGGAACATGTTCTGAGGGCAGGCCGCGGGAGGCGATTTCTGACGCAGAAATCGCTGCGGAATTTGACGCAAATTCCGGGGGCCCTGCGGGCCCCTGGCGCGGGTGCGATCCGCCCGAGGGCGGACGAAATCTGCGTCAGATTTCGGCGCGTTTCCTGCGTCAGGAAACGCTTTCAGACGAGCGAGGTCACCCAGAGGATCGTCGCGTCCTCATCCGACAGGCTGATGACGTTGTGGCCCATCGAGGCATCGTAATAGGCGCTGTCGCCGCGGCGCAGATCGACGGGTTCGTAGAATTCGGTATAGAGCCGGACCACGCCGGTCAGGACAAAGAGGAATTCCTCGCCGTCATGGCGGACCCAGCCGTCGAATTCGCCCACGTCGCGGGCGCGGATGCGGGCGCGGTAGGGCAGCATCTGCTTGCGCGTGAGGTGCCCGGCGAGGAGTTCGTGTTCATAGGTGGCGGTCGCATGCCCCTGCCCTTCGCCCTGTTTCGTGACCGCCATGCGGCCCGAGATCTGCGCCTTGGAGGGCGGGGTGAAAAGCTGCGGCACCGAGATCGCCAGCCCCTCGGCCAGTTTCTTGAGCGCCTCATAGGTGGGCGACATCTGGCCGTTTTCGATCTTGGACAGGGTGGAGCGGGCAAGCCCGGCCTGCGTGGCCGCCTGTTCCAGCGTCCAGCCGCGGGCCTTGCGCAGGTCGCGGACGCGTTCGCCAAGGTTCAGTGGCGCGACAGGGGGCTCGATCCCGTTTTCGCGGGCGATGCGGATGAGCGTTTTCGGATCTGATCCAGCCATGGATCGCCATTACGCGAGGGCGGGCTGCCTTGCAACGGCGCTGTGGCGGGATAGAAAGGCGGCATGCTTTCGGAAATCGACCTTGGCCCCTGGCCCCCCTGCCCCGCGCCGTTCAATCTGGCCCGTCATGTGCTGGAGGGATCGGTCGAGCGCCATCCCGACCGGATGGCGCTGCAGATCCTCAGCCCGCGGGGGGCGGAGCGGTGGAGCTATGCCCGGCTGGCGGCGGCGGTGCGGGGCTGCGGGGCGGGCCTGCGCGCGCGCGGGCTGCAGCCGGGGGACCGGGTGCTGATGCGGCTGGGCAATGAGGTGGCCTTTCCGATCCTGTTTCTGGGGGCCATCGCGGCGGGGCTGGTGCCGGTGCCCACTTCGGCGGCGCTGACCACGGCCGAGATCACGCGCATGGCGGCGGTGGTGGGGCCCGCGCTGATCGTGGCGGCCAAGGGGGTGGCGTTGCCCGATCCGCTGCCCTGTCCGGTGGCGGGCGCGGATGAGGTGCTGGGCTGGGAGCGGCTGGCCCCCTGCGACTGGGAGATGGGCGATCCGGACCGGCTGGCCTATGCGGTGTTCACCTCCGGCACGTCGGGGCGGGCGCAGGCGGTGGGCCACGCGCATCGGGCGATCTGGGCGCGGGGGATGATGCATCAGGGCTGGGAGGGCATCGGCGAGGAGGACCGGGTGCTGCATGCGGGGGCCTTCAACTGGACCTATACGCTGGGCACGGGGCTGATGGACCCCTGGACGCTGGGCGCGGTGGCGATGGTGCCCGCGCCGGGGGTGGAGGTGGCGGCGCTGCCCCTGCTGATGAAGCGCTTCGATGTGACGGTCTTTGCCGCCGCGCCGGGGGTGTATCGCCAGATGCTGCGGGCGGGCCTGCCCGCCCTGCCCAAGCTGCGCCACGGGCTGAGCGCGGGCGAGGCGATGCCCGCCGATCTGCGCGCGGCCTGGGAGGCGGCGACGGGGCGCGCGCTGCATGAGGCGCTGGGGATGTCGGAGGTTTCGACCTATGTCTCGGGCAGCCCCGCGCGGCCACAACTGCCGGGATCGGCGGGATGGGTGCAGGCCGGGCGGCGGGTGGCGGTGCTGGGGCCGGATGGCCAGCCCGTGCCGCGGGGCGAGATGGGCGTGCTGGCGGTGCATCGGGGCGATCCGGGGCTGATGCTGGGCTATCTGGGTGATGCGGCGGCGACCGGGGCGCGGATCCGGGGCGACTGGTTCGTGACGGGGGATCTGGCCCGCATGTCGCCCGAGGGGGCGATCTTTTCGCATGGCCGCGAGGATGATCTGATGAATGCGGGCGGGTTCCGGGTGGCCCCGCAGGAGGTGGAGGCGGCGATGGCCGCCTGCCCGGGGGTGGAAGATTGCGCGGTGGCGGAGGTGGAGGTGAAGCCGGGCGTGCGCGTGATCGGCTGTTTCTATGTGGGGCCCGCGATGATCAAGGAGGCGCATTTGGCGGCCCATGCCGCGGCGCATCTGGCGCGGTGGAAGCAACCCCGGCTCTTTCACAGGCTTGACGCCCTGCCCCGTTCCGCCAACAACAAGCTGAACCGGCGCGCGCTGGCGGGCC
Source organism: Paracoccaceae bacterium (assembly GCA_041397045.1). Classification (GTDB taxonomy): domain Bacteria; phylum Pseudomonadota; class Alphaproteobacteria; order Rhodobacterales; family Rhodobacteraceae; genus Paragemmobacter. Next base: position 245,254 of record JAWKXK010000006.1, on the reverse strand, counting down.
TGCTGCCGCGCCCGGACCTGCCCGAGGAGGGCGATGCATGATCCGTCTCGACATCTTTTCCGATCCCGTCTGCCCCTGGTGCCTGATCGGCAAGACCAATCTGGACCGCGCGCTGGAAAGCCGCCCGGAGCATGGCTTTGCCATCCAGTGGCATCCCTTCCAGCTGAACCCCGGGATGCCGAAGGGCGGCGTCGGGCATGTGGATTATCTTGCGGCACGCTTTGGCAGCAAAGAGAAGGCGATACAGGCCATGCTGCAGGTGGCCGAACAGGCCAAGGCCGCCGGGGCCGAGATCGCCATGGACAAGGTGACGCGGCTGCCCAACACGCTGGATGCGCATCGGCTGATCCATTGGGCGGGGATCGAGGGGCGGCAAACGCCGATGGTGGCGCGGCTGTTCCGGGCGCATTGGCGCGAGGGCGAGGATATCGGGGACGCCGCCACGCTGGCGCGACTGGCGGGCGAGGTGGGGATGGACGCTGCGGCAGTGGCGCGGCTTCTGGCCAGCGATGCCGATGCCGATGACATCGCCGCCCGCGACCGGGATGCGAGGGAGAAGGGGGTGACGGCGGTGCCGACCTTCCTGATCGCGCAACACTATGTGGTCGCCGGGGCGCAGCCGGTGGAGATGTGGCAGCAGGTGATCGACGAACTGGCGGAGAAGCAGCCCCGGTGATGGGGACGGGCCTACGATTTTTCTGCGAAAAATCCGGCCCTTGGCGCCCTGCCGCAGGGGCGGGCTGAATTTTCGCAGAAAATTCGTGGCCCGCTCGGACTTTCCCGTTTCGCACAGGGGGCTGTGCAGGGCGGATGCTGGTGGCGGTTGCGGGGGCATGGTAGCGCTGCCCCATGTCCGAGACCACCCCCACCCCCGCCGCCGCGCCCCGCATGGGGCAGATCGAGTTCATCGCCCTGATCGCGGTGCTTTTCGCCACCATCGCCTTTTCCATTGACGCGATGCTGCCCGCGCTGCCCGAGATCGCGGCGGAGCTTTCGCCCGATGCGCCCAATGCGGCGCAGTTGATCCTGACGAGCTTCGTGCTGGGCATGGGGATCGGCACGCTGTTCGCGGGGCCCTTGTCGGATGCCTTCGGGCGGCGGCCGGTGATCCTCGCGGGGGCGGCGCTTTATTGTGTGGCGGCGCTGGTGGCCTATGTCGCGCCCACGCTGGAGGGCGTGCTGATCGCGCGGCTGTTGCAGGGGTTGGGATCGGCGGGGCCACGGGTGGTATCGCTGGCGCTGGTGCGCGACCTTTACAAGGGGCGCGAGATGGCGCGGGTGGTGAGTTTCGCCATGATGATCTTCACGCTGGTGCCGGCGATTGCGCCCTTCATCGGGCAGGGGATCATCTGGCTGGCCGGGTGGCGGGGGATATTCCTGGCCTTCGTGGTCTTTTCGGCGCTGTCGATGCTGTGGTTCTTCCTGCGCCAGCCCGAGACGGTGCCGCGCGGGGCAAGGCGGCCGCTGCAGGCGGCCGCGCTGAAGGCGGCCTTTGTCGAGGTGCTGTCGCATCGGGTGGTGGTCGTTTCCATCGCGGTGCAGACGCTGGTCTTTGCCTGCCTGTTCGCCACGCTGTCGGCGACGCAGCCGATCCTTGATCAGGTCTATGGCGAGGGGGAACGCTTTCCCCTCTGGTTCGCGCTGATCGCGGTGGTGGCGGGAAGCGCCAGTTTCATCAATGCGCGGCTTGTGGTGCGGCTGGGGATGCGGCGGATGATCACCACGACGCTGGCTGCGCAGGTGGTGTTCTCGGCCGTGATGCTGCTGGCCAAGGCGGGGGGCATCTGGCCGCCCGCGCTGGCCTTTCCGGCCCATCTGGTGTGGACGACCGGGGTCTTCTTCATGACGGGGCTGACCATCGGGAACCTGAATGCGCTGGGGCTGGAACCCGTGGGCCATGTCGCGGGGATGGCGGCGAGCGTCATGGGGGCGATCGCGACGGTGGCCTCGGTTCTGCTGGCGGCGCCGGTCGGGTTGATGTTCGACGGGACGGCCTATCCGCTGATGGCGGGTGTGGCGGTCTTTGCGGCGGCGGGATGGGGGTTGATGCGGCTGATCCCCCGGTAGGGTGTGCGCTTCGCGCGCACCTTCCCGGGATGGTGCGTGCAAAGCACGCACCCTACTTGGCTTTCACGACCTTTTCCGCCAGATCGCGGGCGATGGCGAAGGCGCCCTTGATGCGGTCGCCCTCGGACTTCCAGTCGCGCATGAGGACGATCTTGTTGCCCTGCACCCGCACCGCGGGATCGGCCTTGATGAAATCCACCAATCCCGCCGGATTGGCGAATTTGTCGTTGTGGAACTGCACCGTGGCCCCCTTCGGCCCAGCATCGAGGCGGCTGATGCCCGCGCGTTTGCACATCGACTTGATCCGCATGACCAGCATCAGGGTGTTCACCTCGCGCGGGAGCGGACCGAAGCGGTCGATCAGTTCGGCGGCGAAACCTTCGAGTTCCACCTTGGTCGTGAGCGACGTCAGGCGGCGGTAGAGGCCCAGACGGATGTCGAGGTCGGGGATGTAATCTTCGGGGATCAGGACGGGGACGCCGAGGTTGATCTGCGGGGCCCATTGATCATCGAGCGCGGCAGGGCCTGCGAGTTCGCCGGATTTCAGCTTGGCGATCGTCTCCTCCAGCATCTGCTGGTAAAGCTCGTAGCCGACTTCCTTGATATGGCCCGATTGTTCCTCGCCCAGCAGGTTGCCCGCCCCGCGCAGGTCGAGATCGTGGGAGGCGAGGTTGAAGCCCGCGCCGAGGCTGTCGAGGCTGCCCAGAAGGCGGAGGCGTTTCATGGCCTGTGGCGTGAGCGGCGCGCGGGGGCGCGTTGTGAGGAAGCAATAGGCGCGGGTCTTGGCGCGGCCCACGCGGCCACGGATCTGGTAGAGTTGGCTGAGGCCGAACATATCGGCGCGGTGGATGATCATCGTGTTGGCGGTGGGGATGTCGAGGCCCGATTCCACGATGGTGGTGGAGAGCAGGACATCATATTTCCCGTCGTAGAATTCGTTCATCTTTTCGTCGAGATCGCCTGCGGCGAGCTGGCCGTGGGCGATGACATAGGTGACTTCGGGGACGTGCGTTTTCAGGAAATCCTCGATCTCCGGCAGGTCGGCGATGCGGGGGACGACGATGAAGGATTGCCCGCCGCGATAGCGTTCGCGCAAGAGCGCCTCGCGCAGGGTGACGGGGTCGAATTCCGAGACGTAGGTGCGGATCGCCAGACGGTCGACCGGGGGGGTGGCGATGATCGACAGATCGCGGACGCCGGTCAGCGAAAGTTGCAGGGTGCGCGGGATAGGCGTGGCGGTGAGCGTCAGGACGTGGATTTCGGACCGCATCTCCTTCAGCCGTTCCTTGTGGGCAACGCCGAAATGCTGTTCCTCGTCTATGATCAGAAGGCCCAGGGATTTGAAGCGGATGTCCTTGGCCAGAAGCGCATGGGTGCCGACGCAGATGTCGACGGTGCCATCGGCAAGGCCCTGGCGGGTGGCCTTGGCATACTTGGCGCTGACGAAGCGGGAGAGCGGTTTGACGGTGATCGGGAAGCCCCGGAAGCGTTCGGCGAAGCTGCGGTAGTGCTGGCGGGCGAGCAACGTGGTGGGGCAGACGACGGCGACCTGCATCCCCGCAAGGGCGGCAACGAAGGCCGCGCGCATGGCGACTTCGGTTTTGCCGAAGCCCACGTCGCCCACGATGAGGCGGTCCATCGGGCGGCCGGATTCGAGATCGGCCACCACATCGGCGATGGCGGAAAGCTGGTCGTCGGTTTCCTGCCAGGGGAAGCGGGCGGCGAAGGCCTCCCACAGGGAATGCGGCGCTTCGAGGATGGGCGCGTGGCGCAGCGCGCGTTCGGCGGCGATCCGCATGAGGCGGTCGGCGATTTCGCGGATGCGTTCCTTGAGCTTCGCCTTCTTGGCCTGCCATGCACCGCCGCCGAGACGGTCGAGTAGCCCCTCTTCATGGCCGTAGCGGGAGAGGAGTTCGATGTTTTCGACCGGCAGGTAGAGTTTCGCGCCTTCGGCATATTCCAGTGCCACGCAGGCATGCGGTGCGCCTAGCGCCGTGATGGTTTCGATGCCGAGATAGCGCCCGACCCCGTGTTCCACATGCACCACCAGATCGCCGGGGGTGAGGCTGTCCACCTCGCGCAGGAAGTTTTCGGCCTTGCGCTTGCGTTTGGGTTTGGCGACGAGGCGGTCGCCCAGCACATCCTGTTCGGAGATGACGGCAAGGCCGGGGGCGGTGAAACCGGCCTCCAGCGCCCAGACCAACAGGAACAATCCGCCTTTTCCATCAGGCACTTCGCGCATGTCCTTGATGCGCTTCGCACCGGTGACGCCCTGATCGGTGAGCAGCCCTTCGAGCCGTTCGCGCGCGCCATCGGACCATGAGGCGATGATGACGTGGCGATCCTGAAGCTGTTCCTTAAGATGGGCGGCCAAGGCCCCGAAAAGGCTTATGCTTTCCTGCTGCCGCTCGGGCGCGAAGTTGCGACCCAGACGCCCGCCCGCATCCAGCACGCCGGGGCCGGGGGATTGCGGGTTGGGGGAAAGCTGGATCAGGCGATGGGGGGCGGTGGCCCCCTCCCATGCGGCATCGTCGAGGTAGAGGAGGCCGGGGGCGCAGGGTTTGTAGACGCTATCGAGCCTGCCCTTGGCCTGCATCGCCTCGCGCCGGGCGTCATACTGGTCTTCTATGCCCTCCCACCGTGCCAATCGGGCGGGGGTGATCTGGTCGTCCAGCATGACGGTGGCATCGGGGAGATAGTCGAAAAGCGTCTCCAGCCGGTCGTGGAAGAAGGGGAGCCAGTGTTCCATCCCCTGATGCTTGCGGCCTGCGCTGACGGCTTCGTAAAGGGGATCGTCCGATCCCCCTGCCCCGAATTCCACGCGGTAATTCTGGCGGAAGCGGGTGATCGCGGCCTCATCCAGGATCACCTCGGACATGGGCGCGAGGTCGATCGCGGTGAGTTTTTCGGTCGTGCGCTGGGTTTCGGGATCGAAGCGGCGCGCGCCATCCAGCACATCGCCGAAGAAATCCAGCCGGATCGGCGTGCGGCTGCCCGGCGGCCAGAGATCGACGATGCCGCCCCGGATGGCGAAATCGCCGGGTTCGGCGACGGTCGAGCAAGGGGAAAAGCCCATGCGGGTGAGGAAGCCCTTCAGCCGCGCCTCATCCACCCGGTCGCCCACGCGGGCGGAGAAGGAGGCACCCCGGATCACCTCGCGCGCGGGAAGGCGCTGGGTGGCGGCGTTGAGCGTGGTCAAGAGGACGAAGGGGCCTTTGATCCCGTCGGCCAGCGCGGCCAGCGTGGCCATGCGGCGGGCGGAAAGGTTGGGGTTGGGCGAGACGCGATCATAGGGCAGGCAATCCCATGCGGGCAGATCCAGCACGGTCGCGCCGGGGGCGATGACGGCAAGCGCTGCCGCCATCGCCTCGGCCCGCTTGTCATCGCGGGCGATGTGGATGACGGGCGCGCCCTTCTCCAGCTCGCGGGTGAGGAGGCGGGCGTCGAAGCCTTCGGGCGCGCCGCCGAGGAGGATGCGGGATGCTGTCGTCATGATGGGCGTGACTTAACCGGCGCTGCGGCGGCGTCAACGGCTTTTGCGGATCAGCCGAAAACGCCGAGGGTGAGGTTCTGATACATCCCGAACATGCCGGTGAAGAACAGGGCGAACATGCCGATGGTCTGCACGGTGACGCGGTGGCGGCGCAGGCGGCGCAGAAGATCGGGGCCGTGCAGATCGGCCTTTTCGATGGCAAGGCAGGTGTTGAGCGTGAGCGTTCCCACCGCCAGCATCGGCAGCAGCAGGCAGAGAACGGCCTGCGCGAATTCGATCCGGTAATGGATGGCAAGGACAAGCAGCCCCGTCACCAGAAAGGACAGGAAGGCGATGATGAAAATCCCGCCGCTGCGCATCACGAAGAGCAGGCGGCGGGTGTAGATATGGGCCATCGCCTCGACATCGCGGAGGGGATCGCCGCCGTCGCGTTCGGCGCGGCGGATCATGTCATGGGGCACGCCGATGACATAGTGGCTGACGGTGGACCACATCACGGCGAGGGCAAGCCAGAACCAGAGGTTCGAGAAGGATCGCAGGTCGATCACTTCGAAGATCGTCTGTACCAGTCCAACCGCCCGTCCCCGTCCACGACCCCGTGGCGCATCGGCCTTTCGGCCCGCCGTTCCGTGACGGCTTGTTGCGCGCCCCTTTCTCTGGCAGGCAAGGGGCGTGGGCGCAAGCCCCGATGGATGATCCCGATGCCGGAGCCTGACCTGATGCGCCCGATTTCCGCCCCTACGCCTGCCGCCCGCTTCCGCCGCCTGCGGCGGACCCCCGCCCTGCGGGCACTCTCGCAGGAGACACTGCTCTCAGTAGGCGATCTTATCTGGCCGGTTTTCGTGCGCGATGGCGTGGGGCTGCGCGAACCCATCGCCTCCATGCCGGGGGTGGAGCGGCTTTCGGTCGATCTGGTGGTGAAGGCGGCGGAAGAGGCGGCGGGGCTGGGCATCCCGGCGGTCTGCCTCTTTCCCTATACCGACCCGGCACTCAAGACCGAAGCCTGCGAAGAGGCGTGGAACCCCGACAATCTGGCCAACCGCGCGATCCGGGCGATCAAGGCGGCGGTGCCGGAGATTGCCGTGATGACAGATGTGGCGCTGGATCCCTACAACGCCAATGGCCATGACGGGCTGGTGCGCGACGGGGTGATCCTGAACGACGAGACGATCGAATGTCTGGTGCGGATGGCGCTGGTGCAGGCGGACTGCGGGGCCGATATCCTTGGCCCGTCGGACATGATGGATGGGCGCATCGGCGCGATGCGGGCCGCGCTTGAGGGGGCGGGGCACAAGGATGTGGCGATCCTGTCCTATGCGGCGAAATATGCCAGCGCCTTTTATGGCCCGTTCCGCGATGCGGTGGGGGCGTCGGGCGCGCTGAAGGGGGACAAGAAGACCTATCAGATGAACCCCGCCAACAGCGACGAGGCCCTGCGTCTGGTGGAGCGCGACCTGCGCGAGGGCGCGGATATGGTGATGGTAAAGCCCGGGATGCCCTATCTCGACATCTGCCGCCGCGTGAAGGAGGCCTTCGGCGCGCCGACCTATGCCTATCAGGTGTCCGGCGAATACGCGATGATCACGGGCGCGGCGGAACGCGGCTGGATCGACGGAGAGAAGGCGATGATGGAAAGCCTGATGGGGTTCAAGCGGGCGGGCTGCGACGGGATCCTCACCTATTTCGCCCCGGCCGCGGCGCGCAAGCTGCGCGCGGGGTGGAGTTGGGGCTGATCGGGTGGCGCTGATCGGGGGGCGCTGATCGGCGGGGCTTTGCCTTCTGGCCCGGCGGGGCATGACAGGCGGCGGGAAAGGCGTTATCTTTCAAATACGAACGGGCACGAGCGGGGTCGGCAGAACCCCGCCACAGGCAAGAGAGGGCGGATTTCATGGAACGGATTTCGAGACGGGCGCTTTTGGGCGGGGCCGGGGCGTCGCTGATGCTGACGGCGGCCTGCGGCAATGGCGTGGGCGGCAATGGCGCGCAGCAGATCGACGCGCGGGTGGATGCGACGCGGAACTTCCTGTTCTCGCGCTATCCCGGGACGCAGGATCTGGCGAGCCGGGCCTCCGGCGTGCTCTACATGCCACTGATCACCGAGGCCGGGTTCTTCCTTGGCGGGGCCTATGGGCGCGGCGCGCTGCGGATTCGCGATGTGACGGTGGATTACTACTCCTCCACCAAGGCGAGCTATGGGCTGCAGATCGGGGCGCAGCAATATGCGCATGCGCTGTTCTTCATGACCGAGGCGGCGCTGGGGGATTTCCGCGCCTCGACGGGCTGGGCGGCAAGCGCGGACCTGAAATATGCCACGCCCGAACAGGGGGCCAGCATCGGCAAGGAAACCACCGAGATCGACCCCGTGATCGCGCTGGTCTTCGGCCAGCAGGGGCTGATCGCGGGGGCGACGCTGGCGGGCGTGAAATACACCCGCATCATTCCCTGACGGCGGGCCCTGACGGCGGGGATCGCGTGACAGGCATGTGCGACAGGGGGGTGCGGGGGGGCGGTTGCCCCCCCGCTGCCCTTTCGAGGGGCGGGGACATGGCGCGTTTCCCGCGCCTCACCGCCCGTTGCATTGCCCTTCGATCCGCTTTGGACTAGAGGACCTTCCGTCAACCGACGTCAAGAACGGGCCCCCGATGTTCCTTGTCTTTCGCTGGATGCTGCGCCTGTTCACCGGGATGATCGTGCTCTGCCTGCTGGCGGGTGTGATCCTTTACTATTTCCTGTCCCGCTCGCTGCCGGATTATTCCGAATCCTTCTCCATCGCCGGGATTTCCGCCCCGGTGGAGATCGTGCGCAACAATGACAACGTGCCCCATATCTTTGGCCGCAGGGATGCGGATGTCTATTTCGCCCTTGGCTTTGCCCATGCGCAGGACAGGCTGTGGCAGATGACGATGCTGCGCCGCACGGCGCAGGGGCGGCTGTCCGAGATGTTCGGGAACCGGACGCTGAAGATCGACGAATTGATGCGCCGCTATGATCTCTACGGGCTGGCGCTGGAGTCGGTTGCCGTTCAGGACGCGGCCACAACCGAGGCGCTGGAGGCCTATGCGCGCGGGGTGAATGCCTGGATCTCGCAGATCAACGAAGGCGCGCGGGGGCGCGGCGCGCCGGAGTTCTTTTTCTTCACGAACGAGATCGCAGCCTGGCAACCGGCGGATTCCATCGCGATCCTGAAGCTCTTGGCGCTGCAGCTTTCGGGGCAGTTGGAGAATGAGGTGCTGCGTGCGCGGCTGTCGCTGGTGCTGCCCGAGGCGCGGCTGCGCGACATCCTGCCCGATGCGCCGGGCAGCGGCATCACCGCCCTGCCCGATTACGCAAGCCTCGTGCCCGGCGTCGCGCCGGGCCTTGCGCCGCTGCGCAGCGCGGCGTTGGGCGATCTGTCGCCCTTCCCGACGCGTGAACTGGCCGGGGCATCGAATGCCTGGGCGGCCGCACCCGCACGGTCGGCGGCGGGCGGGTCGCTTCTGGCCAATGATCCGCATCTGGGCTTTACCGCGCCGACGGTGTGGTATCTGGCGCGGCTGGAGCTCGCCTCGGGCGGGGTGATCGGGGGCACGGTGCCGGGGATTCCGGCGGTTCTGGTGGGGCGGTCGGAACGGCTGGGCTGGGGGCTGACCTCCAGCTATCTGGATGATCAGGACCTGTTCATCGAAGAGGTGAACCCGGAAAATACCGAACAATACCGCACGCCGGAGGGGTGGAAGGATTTCGTCACCCGCAAGTCGATCATCACGGTCAAGGATGCGACACCTGTGACCATCACGCTCCGCTGGACGGACAATGGCCCGGTGCTGCCCGGCACGCATTACGATATCGGCTCCATCACCCCGCCGGGGCATGTGGCGGCGCTGTCCTGGACGGCGCTGACGGGGGCCGACACCTCGATGTCGGCGGTGATCGGGATGATGGCGGCGGGTTCCGTGACCGAGGCGATGGAGATCGGGCGCAAGGTGATTGCCCCCGCGCAGAACGTGACGCTGGCCGATACGCGGGGCGTGGCGATGCAGCTTATGGGGGCGATGCCCGCACGCGATCCGGGCCATCAGAGCAAGGGCCGGATGCCGGTGCCGGGCTGGATCGCCGCGAACCGCTGGCAGGGGATCCCGCCCTATGAGGACAATCCGCGCGAGATGAACCCGCGTTCGGGGCTTTTGGGCAATACCAACAACAAGACGGTCGACCGGCCCTTCCCGCTGCATGTGTCATATGATTGGGGCGATACGCAGCGCATCCAGCGCTGGCTGACGCTGATGAAGGCGCGCGAGGTGCATACGCGCGAAAGCTTTATCGAGGCGCAGCTGGATACCGTCAGTTTCACCGCGCGGTCGCTTCTGCCGCTGATCGGGGCGGATCTGTGGTTCACCGGCGAGGCCGCGCCGGAAGGCACGCCCGAACGGCTGCGCCAGCGCGCGCTGGAGATATTGGCCGCATGGAACGGCGAAATGAGCGAGCATCTGCCCGAACCGCTGATCTATCAGGCATGGCTGCGCGCCTTGCAGGATCGGCTGATCCGCGATGATCTGGGGCCCTTGGCCGACAGCTTTACCCATATCGAGCCGCTTCTGATCGAGCGGGTCTATCGCAATGTGGACGGGGCCGGCATCTGGTGCGATGTGGTGCAATCGGCGGTGGTGGAAAGCTGTTCCGATCTGGCGCGGATCGCGCTGGACGAGGCGCTTTTGACGCTGTCGGAAACCTATGGACCCAATCCGGAAAGCTGGCGCTGGGGCGATGCGCATCAGGCGACGCATGATCACCCGGTGCTGGGATCGCTGCCGGTGCTGCGCTATTTCGTGAATATCCGGCAATCGACCAGCGGCGATGACCATACGCTGATGCGGGGCAAGACCAAGGGCGACGGGCCGAACCCGTTCCTGAACGTGCATGGTGCGGGCTATCGCGGGGTCTATGATTTCGCCGATCCGGATTCGTCGGTCTTCATCACCTCGACCGGGCAATCGGGCCATCCTCTCAGCCGGTTCTACGATGATCTGGGCGAGATGTGGCGGCGGGGCGAATATGTGCCCATGTCGCTGGATCCGGAACTGGCACGGGCGGCGGCGGTGGGGGTGACGGAGTTGACCCCGGCGGGGAACTGACCCGCCCACCCTGCCCTGCCTGATCCTGACTTGATCGCCCTGCCCCGACCTGCCCGCGCGCCGTCGGAAATGATGCGGCCTGCGACGGTCCGTCGCTTGACCTTTGCCCGTGCAGCAACATCATTGAGCAATAAAATTGCGTGACGGCAGGGATCAGGGAAAAAAGATGTCCGACACATTCGGCGCCTGGGTGGGCCGGGTCGAAGAGGCCGAGGATCGGATCAGCGATCGGCAGGCGCGGCAGATGGCGGCGACGCTGGATATCGGCGGGGATTTCGCGCCGGGGGCGGTGCTGCCGCCGCTTTGGCACTGGATGGGCTGGACGCCCGAGACGCGGATGGCGGAGCTTGGCCCTGATGGGCATCCCGCGCGGGGCGGCTTTCTGCCGCCGGTGCCGCTGGAACGGCGGATGTGGGCGGGGGGGCGGCTGCGCTTTCTGGCGCCCCTCAGGATCGGCGAGGTGCTGTTCCGGCGATCCGAGATCGTGAAGGTGGCGGAAAAGACCGGGACGACGGGGCGGATGGTCTTTGTCACGGTGCGCCATGATGTGCATGGCGCGGCGGGTCTGGCGATCGAGGAAGAGCAGGACATCGTCTTTATCGCCATGCCCGACCGCTTTACCCCGCCGCCACCGCTAGAGGCCCCCGCCCCGGATTGGCGGCAGGATGTGGCGATGGATGAGGTGCGGCTGTTCCGTTTCTCGGCGCTGACTTTCAACGCCCATCGCATCCATTTCGACCTGCCCTATGCGACGGGGGTGGAGAAATACCCGGGCCTCGTGGTGCATGGGCCGATGCAGGCGATGCTGCTGATGGAGGCCGCGCGGGCGCGGCGGGGCGGCGCGATGCCCGGGGGATACCGCTTTCGCGGGGTGAGGCCGCTGTTCCATTTCGACAGCCTGTCCCTGCAGGGGGTGGGTGCGAAACTGGCGACGGTGAACGGGGATGGGCTGGTCTGCATGCAGGCCGAGTGGGAGGGATAAGCGATGGCGGGCGTGCTGGCGGGGATGCGGGTGGTGGAAGGATCGGCCTTTGTGGCGGTGCCGCTGGCGGGGATGACCTTGGCGCAGATGGGGGCGGATGTGATCCGCTTTGATCGCCCTCAGGGGGGCTTGGACGCGCATCGCTGGCCTGTGACGCGGGAGGGGACGAGCCTGTTCTGGGCGGGGCTGAACAAGGGCAAGCGGTCGCTGGCGGTGGATATGGCCCGGCCCGAGGGGCAGGAGATCGTGACCGATCTGATCTGCGCGCCCGGGCCGGATGCGGGGATGTTCCTGACCAATCTGCGGGTGCGCGGCTGGATGGATTACCCGGCGCTGAAGGCGCGGCGCGAGGATCTGATCATGGTCAGCCTTCTGGGCACGCGGCGGGGGGAGCCTGCGGTGGATTACACGGTGAATCCGTCGCTTGGCTTTCCCATGGCGACGGGGGCGGAGGGATCCACCGATCCAGTGGCGCATGTGCTGCCCGCATGGGATTGCATCGCGGGGGGGATGGTGGTGAACGCCCTGCTGGCCGCCGAACGGCACCGCCTGCGCACGGGGCGCGGGCAGGTTGCGGAACTGGCCTTGAAGGATGTGGCGGCGGCGATGCTGGCCAATCTGGGGATCGTGGGCGAGGTAGTCGCCAACGGCGTGGATCGCCCGAAGGCGGGGAATTCGCTTTATGGTGCCTATGGGCAGGATTTTCTGCTGGCCTGCGGGCGGCGGGTGATGGTGATCGGGTTGACGGATCGGCAGTGGCGGGGGTTGGTCAAGGTGCTGGGCCTTGCGCAGGAGGTGGCCAATCTTGGGCAGCGCATGGCGCTGGATCTGTCGCGCGAGGGGGATCGCTGGGCCGCGCGGAAGGAGATCACGGCGCTGTTCACCCCTTGGTTCGCGGCGCGGCGGTTGGAGGAGGTGGCGCCCATGTTCGACGGGGCGGGGCTGACATGGTCGGTCTTCCGCAGCTTTGCCGAGGCTGTGCAGGAGGACCCGGACCTGTCGGAGGACAATCCGATGATGCGGGTGATCCATCAGCCGGGCGTGGCCATCCGCTCGTTCCGGGATCGCCTGGGTCACCTTTTCGGATCTTGGAACGGATGGGGCCTGCCCCTGCCCCGGTGCTTGGCGAACATACCGAGGAAATCCTTGGCGATGTGCTGGGCCTTGGGTCGGGGCAGATCGGGAAGCTGATGGATCAGGGCGTGGTGGCGCAGGGGGTGGTGCCCAAGCGGGCGGCCTGACCCCCTGCCCCCTTTCGCTCTTAAGCCAGCGCCTTGGCGACGGTGTCCTGCCACGGCGTCGGGGCCTGCCGATGAGGCGCGAAAGGGTGCGGCTGTCATCGTGAAGTGCGCTCGGCCTGCCTGCAGATCGGCATCGGCAAGGACATGGGCAAAGCCTTCGCAGGCCGAAGCTCCCGCAGTATGCCCGCATAGACCGCGGGCGGCAGGTCGTTATAGGGGATCGTCTTGCCCGTCAGGCGCGAGACTTCGGCGGCAAGGTCGGCATAGCTGTGCGCCGTGTCGCCCGCCAGTTCGTAGACCGCCCCGTCATGCCCCGCGCCTGCGGCAACGGCGATGGCTTCGGCATAATCCGCGCGGGCGGCGGTGGAGAAGCGCCCTTCCCCCGCCGAGCCGATCAGCGCGCCTGCGGCGATGGCCCCGCCAAGGCTGCCCGTGTGGTTTTCCGTGTACCAGCCATTGCGCAGGAAGGTGAAGGCAAGGCCGGAGGCGCGGATCACCTCTTCCGTTGCCTTGTGATCGGCGGCGAGCAGCAGGGGCGAGGTATCGGCGCGCAGGATCGAGGTATAGAGGATGCGCCCCACCCCCGCCGCCTTGGCCGCCGTGATGACGTTGCGGTGCTGGCCCACGCGATCATCGGTGTCGGAGGAGGAGATGAGGACAAGCGTCTGCACCCCGGCAAGGGCAGGGACGAGGGTGTCGGTCGCCTTGTAGTCAAAGGCGCGGGTGTCGGCGTTCAGGTCGGCGGCCTTGGCCGGATCGCGGACAAGGGCGATGGGGGCATGGCCGCGCGCCTGCAGCGCGGCAAGGGCGAGGCGGCCGAGTTGGCCGGTGGCCCCGGTGATGGCGATGGTCATGGGAAGGCTCCTTTCGTTGCGGGTTGCCTTCAGATGACGGCTTTACTTACGAAAAGGAAGTACCTACAATTTTGTTAGTATACCGCTTTTCCTCACAGGGGTCTGTGCGATGAAGGATTACCCTGCCCCGCCTCCGGGGGCCGCGCCGAATGTGCTGCATCCGCTTTGCCCATCGCGGCAGGTGCTGGGGATGCTGACCAGCCGCTGGGGTGCGCTGATCCTTGTGGCGCTGGCCGGGCGGACGCTGCGCTTTTCGCAGGTGCGGCGTGAGTTGGGGGATGTGAGCGAGCGGATGCTGGCCCAGACCCTGCAGGGGTTGGAGGCGCATGGGATGGTGCGCCGCGTGGCGCATGACGTGGTGCCGCCGCATGTGGACTATTCCCTGACCGAGATCGGCGAGGAGGCGGCGGCGCTGGTGCGGGGCCTGGCGCGCTGGGTTGAGGGGCGGATGCCGGAGATCATGGGATCAAGAATTCCGAAGTAACTCACTATTTACGAATTCCCTTCTTGAATCGACAATCCGAAGCAAATGACTTGCGAGCATCAGCATTTCTCCAGCCTCGCTTGCGTCTCTTATTTCAACGGTTCGATGACTGACTGGATTCTTGTAGGAACCAATTGCTCCGGCAAAGAGTGACGACAACGCCTCCCGCTCGGCAGGGACCACTGATTTATCCGTAAGTGGCCCGTTCTCGGTGTGAAAAGCTTTTCTCATTAAGTCCACCCCAACCTCTTTAGCGGAAAAGCTTGCAGCGTCCCTTACGGCCACCTCTACAGTCTTAAACGCTTCAAATACTGCTGTCGCAAAATTTCCGCGGATATAACTTCTCCAAGCGTCTTCTCTAAGTGATATGTGTAATGCTTCCTTCGGTAGTCGGGAAGCAACAAGAAATACTGCAAAATCTTCTCTCGTGGCCATTTGCCTTCCGCGTCGGGTCACGAACTCCCACGCATCACCAGTGGAGGCAACAAGGCCTTCTGATCGCAACCAAGCCCAAGCTTCACCAATTGCTTCCTTAAGTTGTCGCTTGAACTGTCTGGGATAGAATTGTTCTTGCTGATCTAAGCCAACTATAAAATTGTGCAGATGAACCGCACAATCATCTTCTATGAACACTCGCAACAAAACACCTGCCAACTCCTCGGGGGTTAATTCGAGAACATCTTCTGCTTTGGGAACCCGACGAGCTAAACCTTGCACCATTTTCTATTGCTCCGAAAACACAGAAACTACAAAAGATCGCGGTAGCGTTTTTCCTGCCGCGCGGTCCAGCACACGGTGACGGCAAAGCCCGTATCGGTGGGGGTTTCCGACAGGACCACCCCCTCGGCATGAAGCCAGGCGCGGCGGCGGCCATCGCTGAAAGGGACGGCGAGGATGCGTTCGGTCTTTTCCTCGTCGAATGCCGCCGAGATGGCATCCAGCAGGCGCGGCACCCCCTCGCCCGTGAGGGCCGAGACGGGGAAGACGCGGTCGCGGGTTTCGGCCTGTTGGGTCAGCGCCTCGCGCTCGGCCGGGGCGACGAGGTCGAGCTTGTTCCAGACCTCATACATCGGCGTGGCGGGGCCGACGCCAAGGGATTGCAGGATGTCGGCCACGTCGGCGGCCTGTTCGCCGGTTTCGGGATGCGCGATGTCGCGGACATGAAGGATCAGGTCGGCCTCAAGCACCTCTTCCAGCGTGGCACGGAAGGCGGCGACGAGTTGGGTGGGCAGGTCCGAGATGAAGCCCACGGTATCGGACAGGATGATCTTGCGCCCCGATGGCAGGGTGATGCCGCGCATGGTGGGATCGAGCGTGGCGAAAAGCATGTCCTTGGCCAGCACATCCGCCCCGGTGGCGCGGTTGAAGAGCGTGCTTTTGCCCGCGTTGGTATAGCCCACCAGCGCCACGATGGGGAAAGGCACCTTGCGCCGGGCGGCGCGGTGCAGTTCGCGGGTTTTCACCACCTTGTCCAACTGCCGTTTCAGGCGGATCACCTGATCGTCGATGGCGCGGCGGTCGGCCTCGATCTGCGTCTCGCCGGGGCCGCCGACAAAGCCGAAGCCGCCGCGCTGGCGTTCGAGGTGGGTCCATGCCCGGACAAGGCGGGTGCGTTGATAGCTGAGGGCCGCGAGTTCCACCTGCAGCACGCCTTCGCGGGTGCGGGCGCGGTCGGCGAAGATTTCCAGAATGAGGCCCGTCCGGTCGAGGAGTTTGACCCCCCATTCCTTTTCGAGGTTGCGCTGCTGAACGGGGGTGACGGGGCCATCGACAAGCACAAGCGCGATGTCATCGGCCGAGATGCGAGCCTTGAGATCGGCCACCTTGCCCGAGCCGAACAGCATGCCGGGATGGACCCGGGGAAGGCGCACCACCTCGCCCCCGATCACATCCAGTTCGGGCAGCGCATGGGCAAGGCTGACCGCCTCGGCCAGGCCATGTTCGGGCAGGCGGCGGGATTTGTCGGCGCGGATATCGGGATGCAGGACAAGGGCCCGCGTGGCGCGGGCATGGGTCGAATGATCGCGGCTCTCCCGCCCCTTGAGAAGCGGGAGATCGTCCTCATCGTCTTCGGGCAGATCCGAAATCAGTCTTCGCCTTCATACAGGTTGATCGGCGCGCCCGGCATGATGGTGGAGATCGCATGCTTGTAGACAAGCTGCGACTGACCATCGCGGCGCAGAAGCACGCAGAAATTGTCAAACCAGGTGATGACGCCCTGAAGCTTTACCCCGTTGATCAGGAAAATCGTTACCGGAACCTTCGCCTTCCGGACGTGATTGAGAAAAGCGTCCTGCAAATTCTGTTTGTCGCCGGCCATTTTGTCTTTGCCTTTGTTATTGGTCTTGTCGCGCGAATGCCGGACACCCGTTCCCTCAGCCCAGGCTTACCGTCCGACGAACAAAGTATGTAACGGCTTGCGGACAGTTTCCAGTCCAAAAACAGAGTTTTAGATGACTGTTACAGAGAGGCGTCAGCGGCGCCAGTTGTCGGGGGCAAGCAGCACGAGAATGGCCAGAAGCTCCAGCCGCCCCACGATCATGGCAAGGCCCAGAATGGCCTTGGCCGCGGCGGGCAGAAGGGCCAGCGGGATGGGATCTACGGCGGCGATGCTGGTGAGCGGGCCGGTTGTCGTAAGCGCGCCGAGGGTCAGGATGAGGGCGGGTTCGAATTCGATCCCGGCAAGGGCGAGCGCCGCCACGAGAACGGCGATCGACAGCGCAAAGAGCATGAAGAAGATCCAGGCGAGATAGGCCCCTTCGCGGCGCAGGCGGCGCGCGCTGCTGCCCGCGCCGCCAACGGAATTGGGGTGGATCAGCCGTTCAAGTTCGCGTTCGCCATGGCGGAACAGCGCGTAGACGCGGAGGAGTTTCACCCCGCCCGCCGTGGTGGCGATGCCGCCGCCAAAGATGGCTAGCCCCGCCAGCACGAGGCCGGGCGTTTCCAGCCCCGACCAGTGGCGCGCGGCGGACCAGTCGGCCGAGGTGAAGCCGGTGGTGGTGAGGAAAGAAAGCGTGGTGAAAAGCGCCCCCCAGAGCGCGCGCAGCCCCGCGATCCCGTCGCCCTCGCTCGGGGTGATGCCATCGGTTGCCGCGATCCAGTGGCGCAGGAACAGGAGGGTGGGAATGACGGCCAGAAGCGCCAGCGCCATGCGCAGTTCCGGGTCGCCTGAAAGGCGGCTGCCGGGTTCATAGGCAAAGGAACCGGGCCAGAGACGCCGCGTGATCCCACCAAAAAGCGCAAGGAAGATCGCGAGTTCCGCAAGGAAGGTGTGCCCTTCGATCGGCAGGCCGCCCGTGGCGGAAATGCCCGAGGTGGAGACGCTGGACATCGCGTGGATCAGGGCGGGAAAGTTGGGCTGCCCCGCCATCAGAAGCGCCACCCAGAGAAGCACGGTCAGCCCCGCATAGATGGGCAGCACGACTGCGGCCTGCCGGGCCACGCGGCGGGCCGGATCGGCGGTGGCGGTGATCTGGCTGAGCCCTTCGGCCCCGCGCCCGGGAACCCGGCCCGACATCACCTCGATCCCGCCCAGCGTCATGGGGGCAAGGATGGCGACGGCGGCCACCAGAATGAACAGCCCCCCCATCCAGCCCGCCTGCGCCCGCCAGAGATGGATCGAGGGCGGCAGGCGATCAGGCTCATAAAGGCTCGCCCCGGTGGTGGTGAAGGAGGACACCATTTCAAGCCAGGCATTGCTCCAGCTGGTATCGGGCAGCGCCTGGATCACCGGCAGCGCCATCAGCAGCGGCAGCACCGCATAGGCCCCGACCAGCGCCACGAGATTGGCCCGCGCCGGGTTGCGGGCGCGGTGATTGACGGTGGCGATGCCGATCATCGCGGTCAGGATCAGCAGGATTACCCCGGAATAGAAGAAGGCCCGCCCGGTATCATGGTCGCGCAGGATCGCCGCATGGGCGGCGGGCAGCCACATCGACAGCGATGTGATCCCCATCAGCAGGACAAGAAGCGGCAGTTCCGACAGGCGCCGCAGCATCAGAAGAAGTCGATCGAGACCTGCAGGAGGCGTTCCACCTCGCGCACGTCCTTGGCCATGGTGAACAGCGCGATGACATCGCCCGCCTCGATCCGGGTGTCGCCGGTGGGTTTCACCACCTTTTCGCCCTTCATCAGCGCGCCCACCAGCACGCCTTCGGGAAATTCGATGTCGCGGATCAGGCGGCCCGCCAGCGGCGAGGTGGACAGGACCTGCGCCTCGATCATCTCGGCCTCGGCATCGCCGAGGGAGTAGATGGCGCGCACCTTGCCGTGGCGGATGTGGCGCAGGATGGAGGAAACGGTGGTGGCGCGCGGGTTGATATAGGCGTCGATGTCCAGCGGCCCCATCAGGGGGGCGAGCGTGGGATCGTTTACCAGCGCGATGGACATGGGGCAACCGGCCTGTTTCGCGCGCACGGCGACCAGAAGGTTGGTCTTGTCGTCATCCGTCACCGCAAGCACCGCATCGGCGCGGTCGATGGAAGCCTCGAGCAGGATGTCCATATCCATGCCGTCGCCATTCAGGACGATGGTCCGTTCAAGGCTGTCAGCCGCGCGTTCGGCGCGGGCGCGGTTCTTTTCGATGATCTTGGCCCGGATGCGATCCGTGCGCGATTCGAGCGCGCGGGCCACGCCAAGGCCCACATTGCCGCCGCCGATGATGACGACACGTTCCTGTTTCTTGGTCTGCTTGCCGAAGATTTCCAGCGTGCGGTTCACGTCTTCGGAATGGGTAAAGACATAGATCTGATCCTCGGCGAACAGCTGGTCGCCGGGTTCGGGGGCAAAAAGGCGGCCTTCGCGGCGCACGCCCACGACGATGGCGCGCAGGGTGGAAAAAAGATCATTCAACTGGCGAAGCGGGGTGTTCAGGACGGGGCAATCCTCATCCAGCTGGATCCCCAGAAGCTGCGCCCGACCCAGCATGAAGCTTTCGGTGTCGAAGGTGGCGGGTGCGGCAAGGCGCTGCAGCGCGGCCTCGGCCACCTCACGTTCGGGGCTGATCACCACGTCGATGGGCAGGTGATCGCGGCGGTAGAGATCGGAATAGATCGCATCAAGGTAGGACTGCGCCCGCAGGCGGGCGATCTTGCGCGGGACGGAAAAGATCGCATGGGCCACCTCGCAGGTGACCATGTTCACCTCATCGGAATGGGTGGCGGCGATGATCATGTCGGCATCGCGCGCACCGGCCTTTTCCAGCACGTCCGGGTAGGAGGCAAAGCCCACCACGCCCTGCACATCCAGCGTATCCGTGGCGCGGCGCACCAGATCGGCGTTGTAATCGACGAGGGTGACGTCGTTCTTTTCGCCCGAGAGCTGGCGGGCGATCTGCCACCCCACCTGCCCCGCGCCGCAGATGATCACCTTCATGACTGCCTCCGGTTCATCGCGCCCCTTGAGTGGCAGATGGGCGCGCGGCGGTCAATGGCGGGCAGGCGACCAGAGCGATCAGACCTCTTCGCCCTCGTCCTCGTCCATCTCCTCATCCAGCCGGGCAAGGCGGCCGCCGCTTTTCGAGGTGGTGACGACGCCCAGCGATTTCAGCTTGCGGTGCAGGGCCGAGCGTTCCATGCCCACAAAGCTGGCGGTGCGGCTGATATTGCCGCCGAAGCGGTTGATCTGGGTGAGCAGGTATTCGCGTTCGAACACCTCGCGCGCCTCGCGCAGGGGCAAGGTCGCCATGGCGCCGCCCAGAACAAGGCGGCCGCTTTCGCCTTCGGGGGCCTCTTGCCCCGGCAGTTCGCGCGCGTCGATGGGGCCCGATCCATCGCCAAGGATCAGCACCCGTTCGATCACATTGCGCAACTGGCGCACATTGCCGGGCCAGGGCATGGTTTGCAGCATCGCCTCGGCCTCGGTCGACAGCGGGCGCTGGGGCAGGCCCTGTGTGCGGTGGAACATGTCGATGAAATGGCGGGTCAGTTCGGGGATATCCTCGCGCCGGTCTTCAAGGCTGGGCACGGGGATCGGCACGACATTGAGGCGGTCGTAAAGTTCCTGCCGGAAGCGACCCGCGCCGATCTCGGTGCGCAGGTCGCGCGTGGTGGAGGAGATGACGCGCAGATCGACGCGCACCTTGTCGGTGCCCCCGGCGCGCGTGAACTGCTGTTCGACCAGCACGCGCAGGATTTTCGACTGCGTGCCGATGGGCATGTCGGCCACTTCGTCGAAATAGACGACGCCGCCATGGGCCTGTTCCAGAAGGCCCTTTTCCACCCCACGTTCGGCGGTTTCGCGGCCGAACAGCACCTCTTCCATGCGTTCGGGTTCGATCGTGGCCGACGAGACCGAGACGAAGGGCGCCCCCGCGCGGTTGGAATTGGCATGGATGAAGCGGGCGGCCATTTCCTTGCCCGATCCGGCAGGCCCTGTCAGCATCACCCGGCCATTCGATTTGGTGACCTTTTCCAGCTGCGATTTCAAAGCCTTGAAGGCGGGGCTTGATCCCAGCATGTCTGTGGAGGTGACATCCTTGCGCCGCAGTTCCGAATTTTCACGCCGCAGGCGCGAGGTTTCCATCGCGCGGCTGACCACCACCATCAACTGGTCGATGTTGAAGGGTTTCTCGATGAAGTCATAGGCGCCCTGCTTGATCGCGGCGACGGCGATTTCGATATTGCCATGCCCCGAGATGATGACGACCGGCACATCGGGATTGTCGCGCTTGACGGTTTTCAGGATGTCGATGCCATCCATCCGGCTGTCCTTCAGCCAGATATCAAGGATCATCAGCGCGGGCGGTTCGCTGTTGATTTCTGCCATGCAATCATCGGAATTCCCGGCCAGACGGACGAGGTAACCTTCATCCTTGAGGATATCGGCGATCAATTCGCGGATATCCTTTTCGTCATCTACGATCAGAATGCTGCTCATTACATTATCCCCCTTGTGCGGCGAGGGCCGCGGGTTTGCGGCTACGGCTGCGGGGGCTGCGCGGGAGACGGATTTCCGCCATGGCGCCCCGGTGGCTGTTGCCTTCGAAAACAGGTGCATCGAGAAGGGCGAGCGTGCCGCCATGTTCCTCGATGATCTTCTTGACGATGGGCAGGCCAAGGCCGGTGCCCTTTTCGCGGGTGGTGACGTAGGGTTCGAACAGGCGCGCGCGGTCGGGCGGCAGGCCGATGCCATTGTCGGCGATGCGGATCACGGCGCTGTCCTGTTCTTCGCAAAGCGTGACGCGGATTTCCGGGCGCAGATCGGGGGGCGCGCCCTTTTCCTGAAGCGATTCAATGGCCTCGCCCGCGTTCTTGATCAGGTTGGTCAGCGCCTGGCTGATCATGGTGGCATCCAGATCCAGCACCAGCGCCGCATCGGGCAGATCGCGGCGGAAGGTCACCCCCGGCTGGCCGCTTTCCTGCAGAAGGACGGCAGCGCGCAAAAGCGCGGTCAGGTCATTTTCGCGCCGGTCGGGTTCGGGCATGCGGGCGAATTTGGAGAATTCGTCGACGATGCGCCGCAGGTCATTGGTCTGGCGGACGATGACATCGGTATATTGATCAAGGTCATCGGGTTCGGTGACCTGCGGGCGGAACTTGCGCTTGATGCGTTCGGCCGAAAGCGCGATGGGCGTGAGCGGGTTCTTGATCTCATGCGCGATGCGGCGGGCGACATCGCCCCAGGCGGCCATGCGCTGGGCGCTGACAAGATCGGTCACATCGTCGAAGGCCACGACATAGCCTTCCAGCCCGCCATCCTCGTTGCGCCGTTCGGACAGGCGGACGAGCAGGCTTTCCAGTTTTCCCCGGCGGGTCAGGCGCACCTCTTCCTGCGCGGCGGAAAGGCCGCTGTCGATGAGGCGTTCGAAAAGCGGGCCGAATTCCGGCACCACCACCGAAAGCGGAAGGTCGGCGGGCCCCCCTGCCCCCAGATCCAGCAGGCGTTCCGCGGCGCGATTGGCAAAGTCGATCCGGCCATCCGAGCCAAGGCCGATGACACCCGCGGTAACATTGGACAGGACGGAATCGAACAGGCGGCGGCGGCGTTCGGTCTGGCTGTGGCTGTCCACCAGCGCATCACGCTGGCCCTTCAACTGGCGCGTCATGCGGTTGAAGGAACGGCCCAGCGAGGCGATTTCGTCATCGCCCTCTTCCTCGCGCACCTGAACGTCAAGATCGCCCTCGCCCACGCGTTCGGCGGCTTCGGCCAGACGCCCGACAGGCCGCGACAGGCGTTCGGCGAACCACAGGCCCAGCCAGACCGCGGCAAGGATCAGGATCATCGCAAAGCCGAGGTAGAGCAGCCCGAATTCGAACAGAAGCCGCCCGCGTTCGGATTCAAGCTGATGATAAAGCGCCACGGTTTCGCGGGTGCCATCCAAGAGCGACAGGATGGAGCCATCGACCGTGCGCGAGATATAGAGGTAACGGTCGGCGAAGGCGTCAAGATGGACAAGGGCGCGGAATTCGTTGTTGTCCCAATCCTGGATCAGGACGGTTTCGCCCGCGCGGGCGCGCTGGATTTCCTCGGCCCCGGGCTGTTCGAAATCGAATAGATAGCTGCGTTCGCCGCGCGTCATCAATTCGCCCGCGCCGTTGATCAGATAGGCCTCTTTCAGCCCGCGCTGGATGGTGGCCTGCGCCTGCGTCAGGATCGGGCGCATCTGGCTGTCTTCCAGAAAGAACATCGACTGCTTGAACAGGTTCAACTCGCGCGCCAGCGCTTCGGCATCGGCGATCAGGTCTTGCCGATGTTCCTGCTCATAGGCCTCGGCCGCGGAAAGCGAGGAGCCGACGACAGAGCGGACACGATCCGAGAACCAGCCTTCAAGGCCGAAATTCACCGTCACCACGGCAAAGACGGCCACAAGGATGGTGGGGATCAGCGCCACGACGGCAAAGACGAAGGTCAGGCGCATATGCAGGCGCGAACCTGCCGATTTGCTGCGCCGGTCGGCCACCATGCGCGCGACGCGGGCCAGAACGAGGGTGGCCACCACAAGGATATAGACAAGGTCGGCCAGCAGGATCAGCCGCAGCGCGGGCGAATTGCCCCCCTGGTTCAACGGGCCAAGCGCAAGGAAGGTGGCCACGGCCAGCAGCGGGCCGAGAAACACCAGACCGAAGGTCATGGCGTTCTGCACCTGTCTTTGACGGCGCAGACGGCTGAGCCGCGCCCAGGTGTTGCTGCCAACGCTGCGCTGCACGCCGACCGACCCCTTCATCCCGAGGGTCCGATTCCCCCCGTCGCCCATATGTTGTGGCCCATCCCGGCTTGCGGCATGGGGAACACGCTTGATGTTGCGGTTTTACATCAGTTTGCGGCGACGAGTCACGCGGATATCGAGGTCTGTGATCTTCTTGCGCAAAGTATTGCGGTTGATGCCCAGCAGATCGGCACATTTCGCCTGATTTCCGGCGGTGGCATCCAGCGCGATCTCGATCAGGGGCATCTCCACCTCACGCAATATGCGCTGATAGACGCCTGCCGGGGGCAGTTGGCCGCCATGCAGATCGAAGTAGCGTTTCAGGTGCCGCGCGACCGAGGCGGAAAGCTTCTCTCCCTCGCCCCCGCCCTTGAGCGGTTCCATCGCGGGCTGGCTGCCAAGAACGGCCTCTACCTCTGCCCGCGTGATTTCGGTTTCCGACGAGGTGACCATCAGGCGCCGCAGGGTGTTTTCCAGCTGCCGCACATTGCCGGGCCACGAATAGGCGCGAACCAGATCGCGGGCATCGCCCGACAACCGGCGCAGCGCGCCGGACTCGCGCTCCCCCCGGGCAAGGAAATGTTCCGCCAGAAGCGGGATGTCATCCACCCGTTCGCGCAGCGCGGGCACATGCAGGGTGACGCCCGACAGGCGATAGAACAGGTCCTGCCGGAACTGGCCCGCCTCCATCCGGGCGGAAAGATCGGTCTGCGAGGTGGCCATGATGCGCGGGGCATTGTCGCCCGCCAGATCCAGCATGCGCACGATGCGGGCCTGAATGTCGTCATCGTAATCGGCGACCTCGTCAAAGACGAGGCTGCCGCCGCGCGCGCGGGTCATAAGGGCCGAGGGGCCGTCGATGCCCGCCAGATCGGCGGACTGGGCCACGACAAAGGGCTGCGACCGGCGGTCGGAAAAATCGTGGATGGCCTTGGCGATCAGGCTTTTGCCGGTGCCAGATTCCCCCGTGATCAGCACGGCCAGATCGGTGTTCATCACCCGGGCCACAAGGCGATAGAGCGCCTGCATGGCGGCGGTGCGCCCGACCAGCGGCAGATCATCGCCCGCCTCGCGGCTTTGGGCCGGGCGCGCGGGGGTGCGGCGCTTTTGTTCCAGTGCGCGGGCGGACCGCTTCATCAGATCGGGCAGGTCGAAGGGTTTGGGAAGATAATCGAACGCCTCGGCCTCGGCGGCCTGAATGGCGGTCATGATGGTGTTCTGGGCGGAAATGACGATCACCGGCAGGCCCGGGCGCATCTTCGATATGCGCGGCAGCGCGTCCAGACCGTTGCCATCGGGCATGATGACATCAGAGATCACCAGATCGCCCTTGCCCTCTTCCACCCAGCGCATCAGCGTCATAAGGCTGCTGGTCGCATGGACCTTGCACCCGGCCCGCGTCAGCGCCTGTGTCAGGACGGTGCGGATCGTGCGGTCGTCATCGGCAACGAGGACGGTGCCATCCATCAGGCTTTCTCCTTCTTGTCCTTCGGCACCATGGGAAGGGAGACGCGAAACGCGGTGCGCCCGGGCACCGAATCCACGCTGATCCATCCTTCATGGTCGGAAATGATCTTGGATACGAGGGCGAGCCCCAGCCCCGTGCCGTTCTCGCGGCCGGAAACGAAGGGTTCGAAAATGTCGGCGGCAATCTCGGGCGGGATGCCGGGGCCGTCGTCGATGATCTCGATCTGCAGGGGAAGTGCTGCAGGGCGGCCATCCTTGCCGCGCAGGCGCAGCGACAGGTCATAGAAGGTGTGCAGGCGGATCGTCGTCCCCTCGCCCGCCCTCTGGCAGGCCTCGGCCGCGTTCTTGATCAGGTTCAGGAAGACCTGCATCAACTGATCGGGATCGGCATAGGTGGGCGGAAGCGAGGGATCAAAATCCTCGACGATCTGCATATGAGCGGCAAAGCCCACCATGGCCGACTTGCGCGCGCGGTCGAGCGCGTCATGGATGTTGACGGGCCGCCGCTCTGGCGGGCGCAGATTGCCGAACTGTTCCACCTGTTCCAGCAGTTTCACGATGCGCCGCGTCTCTTCCACGATCAGATCGGCCAATTCGCGATCCTCGGGCGGCAGGTTCATCCCGATCAGTTGCGCGGCCCCCGAAATGCCCGCCAGCGGGTTCTTGATTTCATGCGCCAGCATCTCGGCCATGCCGATGGCGGATTTGGCGGCCGATTTCACCTGCATCGCGCGCCCAAGACGATCCGCGATGTCGCGCGGCGAGATGATCAGAAGGATCACCTCGGCATTGTCATGCATCGGGGCGACCTGGATGTTGCATTGCACCGGCGCGCGTTCGCCGGTGGTCACGTCCACATCGTTGATGAACAGCGGCGACTGGTTCAGCCGGGCGCGCGCCAGCGCCTCATCCATCGGGGCGTCGATGGCGAGGCGGTCAAAGGCGGGCTGGCCCATCAGGCTGCGGGATGAGGCGTTCAGGAAGATTTCGCCCGCCGGGTTCACCTCGGCGATACGGTTGTCGGGGCCGATCAGCAGCGCGGGCAGCGGCAGCGAGGCCCAGACGACACCCGGAACCGGGTATGGCGTGCGATAGGGCGTCATGCGGCGACCTGCCCGATATCGGCAAAGACCGACCGGATGAGCCGCAGCACAAGCGCGGGATCATCGGCGGTCAGGATCGCGTTGCGCGCCCCGGCCCCCGCGCCCGCCGTATCGAGATACCAGCCCAGATGCTTGCGCGCGCAGCGCAGGCCAAGCGCGGGGCCGTAGAAGGAAAGCATCTCTTCGTAATGGGTGGCGACCATGTCGCCAAAGGCCGCGCCCTGCGGCACTTCGGGCGCGGGGCTGCCGTAAAGATCATGCGCGATCTGCGCCAGCCGCCAGGGCGCGCCCTGCGCGCCGCGCCCGACCATCACGCCATCGGCCCCGGACAGATCCAGCGCCTGCCGGGCAGTCGCGGCATCGGTGATGTCGCCATTGGCGATGACGGGGATCGACACCGCCTCTTTCACCCGGGCGATGGCGGCCCAATCAGCCCGGCCCTTGTAGAACTGGCAGCGGGTGCGGCCATGGATGGTGATCATCCGCACCCCGCCCCTTCGGCCCAGGCGGCGAGGTCCGGCGCGTTCAGAAGCGCGTCGTCCCAGCCCAGCCGGGTTTTCAGCGTAACAGGCACGGAAACGGCGTTCACCACCGCCTCGATCAGCCCCAGCGCAAGGTCGAGATCGCGCAGCAGGGCCGATCCGCAAAGCCCCGTCGTCACCCGCTTTGACGGGCAGCCCATGTTGATGTCGATGATGCGGGCGCCATTCGCCTCCATCAGACGGGCGGCTTCGGCCATCCAATAGGGATCGCGCCCGGCCAGTTGCACCGAGGTCGCCTGATCGCCAAGGCCCAGCTCGGCCCGCGCCCGCGCCTCGGGCTGGGCCTGCACCACCTCTTGGCTGGCCACCATCTCGGACACGACAAGGCCCGCGCCGAACCGCGCCACAAGGCGGCGATAGGGAAGATCGGTGATCCCGGCCAGCGGCGCGAGAAGCACCGGCGGATGGATCGTCTGGGGTCCGAGGCAGAGGGCCAATTGCCTGTTCCTTGTGCAGATGGATCGGTGTTAGGGCGCGCTCGGGCCGGATGCCAAGCGAAGCCATGGCGTTTATGTCTGAAAAACCGGCGTTGCACAAATTTTAGGCATACCTGCCCATGGCTGCGCCAGATTGTCAGGCGCGGCGGTGTGGCCTAGGAAGAACCAAAGAGCAAGGGAGTCGCCCCAACCATGACCACGGCAGCCGTCATCGTCGCCGCAGGGCGCGGCAGCCGCGCCGGCGGCGACAGGCCGAAGCAATGGCAGATGCTGGCGGGGCAGCCGGTTCTGGCCCATACGATCGCGGCCTTTCGGGGGCGGGTGGATCGGCTGGTGGTGGTGATCCATCCCGATGACCGCGCCGAGGCGCGCGCCATCGCGGGCGAGGCGCTGCTGGTCGAGGGCGGGGCCACGCGGGCGGCCTCGGTCCGCAACGCGCTGGAGGCGCTGGCGGGCAGCGATGTGCGCCATGTGCTGATCCATGACGGCGCGCGCCCCCTTGTGCCGGGGGCGGTCATCGCGCGTGTGCTGGCGGCGCTGGAGACATCGCCGGGCGCGGCCCCTGCCCTGCCGGTGACGGATGCGCTGTGGCGGGGGGACGATGGCCTTGTGCGCGGAACGCAGGACCGGGCGGGGCTGTGGCGGGCGCAGACACCGCAGGGCTTTCGGCTTGAGGCTATCCTTGCCGCGCATCGCGCCCATCCGGGCGGGGCGGCGGATGATGTGGAAGTGGCCCGGGCGGCCGGGCTTGACGTGGCCATCGTCGAAGGGGATGAGGCCAATCTGAAGGTGACCTATCCGGGCGATTTCGCCCGGGCGGAGGCGATCTTGAAAGGGGGCGGCATGGATGTGCGGCTGGGCAATGGCTATGACGTGCATGCCTTCACGCAAGGCGATCACGTCTGGCTCTGCGGGGTGAAGGTGGCGCATGACCGCGCGCTTCTGGGCCATTCGGATGCCGATGTGGGGATGCACGCCCTGACCGACGCGATCTATGGCGCGCTGGCGATGGGCGATATCGGGCGGCATTTTCCGCCCAGCGATCCGCAATGGAAAGGCGCGGCCAGCCATATCTTCCTGCGCCACGCGACAGAGTTGATGCGCGCGCAGGGCTATGAACTGGGCAATTGCGACGTGACGCTGGTCTGTGAACGCCCGAAGATCGGCCCGCATGCGGCGGCGATGCAGGCGGCGCTGGCCGCGATCATGGGGGTCGAGGCCGGACGGGTGAGCGTGAAGGCCACCACATCGGAACGGCTGGGCTTCACGGGCCGCGAGGAAGGCATCGCCGCATTGGCGACGGCCTGTCTGGTGCGGTCATGATGCGGGCCGTTGCAACCTTTTTCGGGGTGGGCCTGTTGCGCCCGGCCCCGGGGACATGGGGATCGGCGGCGGCGCCGGCCCTTGGGGTGGGGATCGACCGTTTCGCGGGCTTTCCGGGCCTTGCGCTGGCCACCCTCGCGGCGGTGGGCGCAGGCTTTGCCGCCTGCCGGGCGGTTTGCGGCCCGGGCGAGGATCCGTCGGAAGTGGTGATCGACGAAGTGGCGGGGCAGTGGATCGCGCTGCTCTTTCCATCCTTCGCCTTCTGGATGCGGGATTTTCAGGGCTGGATGCCCTATCCGGGCTGGCTTGCGGCCTTTGTGCTGTTCCGGCTGTTCGACATCTGGAAACCCGGCCCCATCGGCCGGGCGGATCGGCGCGGCGACTGGGCGGGGGTGATGTGGGATGACATCATCGCGGGCCTCTTCGCGGGCCTTGGCGTGGTGATCGCGGCGGGTGTCGCGCATGGATTTCTGATGGGGTAAGGCCATGGCGAAGGCGGCGGAGGTGCTGCAGGCGGCGCGCTATTGGGGGGCGAGCATCGCCACGGCGGAAAGCTGCACCGGGGGGATGATCTCGGCCGCGCTGACGGATGTGCCGGGATCGTCGGATGTGTTCGACCGGGGCTTCGTCACCTATTCGAACGAGGCCAAGATGCAGATGCTGGGCGTGCGGCATGACACGCTGCAGGCGCATGGCGCGGTATCGGAAGAGGTGGCCCGCGAAATGGCCGAGGGCGCGCTGGAGCATTCCAGCGCCACGCTGGCCGTGGCCGTGACCGGGATCGCGGGGCCGGGCGGATCGGAGTTCAAGCCCGAGGGGCGGGTCTGTTTCGGGCTGGCGCAGGCGGGCCGGGAGACCCGGGTGGAAACCGTGGATTTCGGCGCCATCGGCCGGGCCGAGGTGCGCCGGGCGACGGTGGAGCATGCGCTGGCCCTGATGGCGGGCGCGCTGTCCTGAACGTGGCGCGGGGTGGGAGAAACCCGGGGCCTTGCCCCGGACCCCAGGGTATTTTTCCCAAGATGAAGACCGGGGTTCAGGGGTGATCCGCGAAAAAGCGCAGCACCTCGGCCGTGGCGTCGATATCCTGTGTTCCCCCCTGGCGCGCGGCGCGGCGGCTGCCAGGCCAGGCGTGGCCGCCGCCTTCGACCGTCAGGATGCGGAGCTGCACCCTGCCCCGGCCATCGCTATAGTTGCGTTCGATCACGCGCATGCCATCGGCGGCGGGGTCGATCACCCGTTCGCTGCGCGAGAGCATCGGGAAGGGGGCGAGGAAGGCTGCCTCGACCGAGGCGACGGAGGCGAAATCGGTGCGGGTGAGGCTGGTATCGCCCTGCCCGCCCGCATAGGGAACCATCGGATCGGCGGTGCCGTGGATATGCAGCAGCGGCACCGGCGCGGTGACGCGGTTGCGGCGCGTGTCCAAGGTGCCCGCCACCCCCGCCACGGCGCGGATGCGCGTGGCGCGCTTCGCGGCATAGGTTTCGGCCATGATCGCGCCGTTCGACATGCCGGTGAGATAGACGCGGTCGGGATCAAGCCCGAAGCGGCGGGTGGCATCCGCGATGACGGCATCGAGGAAGGCCATGTCATCCACCCCGGCGCGCGCGGCCCGGCCGCAGCAATAGCCGCCATTCCAGGTGGCCGCGCGGCCGGTGCCTTCGGGGAAGATCACGGCATAGCCCATCCGGTTGGCCGGGCGGGCAAGCCCGGAGGCGCGCGCGAACTGATCGGCGCTACCCCCGCCCCCGTGCAGCGCAAGGATCAGAGGCGCTCCTTGCGGGCGGGGCGGCAGGTCGATGCGATAGCTGCGGTCGCCGAGGCGGATGGTTTCGGCGCTGGCGGGAAGGGCAAGGATCAGCAGAAGAAAGAGCAGGCGGAGCATGTCAATTCCCCGTGATAAGGAAGATGAATGACGCTGATACGCCTGTCCCTGCCCGTTCCGTCGCTTCAGACCCTCGGGCCGTGCAATTCCGCCGCGCGGCGTTCGAAGGCGCGCACCACGCGCTGCATCGCATCGTTGAAGACGACCCCGATGATGCCTTGCAGGATGGCGTTGCGGAATTCGAAATCGACGAAGAATTCCACCTCGCAGCCGCCGTCGACATCGCGGAAGGACCAGGTGGATTTCATGTGCTTGAACGGCCCGTCGAGATATTCGGTGTCGATCTTCTGCGCCTCGGGCCAGAGGGTGACGCGGCTGCCGAAGCGTTCGCGGAAGACCTTGAAGGAGATCACCAGATCGGCCTCCATCACCTCGCCGCCCGGGATGGGGCGGCGCGAGCGGATGCGGGCGGCGGAATTCCACGGCAGGAACTTCGGATAGGAGCCGACATCGGCCACCAGATCATACATCTGCCGGGCCGTGTAGGGCAGGCGCTTGATTTCATGATGGGTGGGCATGGCGACGCCTGACTTTTCGTGACTTGGCACCGTGTATTGGGTAGACCGGGGCGGGAAATCAAGGGGTGGATCATGCCAGAGCGGCCATATGTCATAGACCAGATGATCAGCGCGAAGGCCATCGCCGCGCGGGTAGAGGCGCTGGCGGCCGAGATCACGGCGCATTACGCGGGCACCGACAAGCTGGTGGTGGTGGGGCTTTTGCGGGGATCCTTCGTCTTTATCGCCGATCTCGTGCGCGAGATCGACCTGCCGGTGGAGGTGGATTTCCTTGAGGCCTCTTCCTATGGCGATGCGATGCATTCCTCGCGCGAGGTGCGCATCCTGAAGGACCTGCGGGGCGAGATCGCGGGGCGCGACGTGCTGGTGGTGGAAGACATCGTCGATACCGGCTTTACCCTGCATCACGTCAAGAACCTGCTGCTGAGCCGTGAACCCAAGCGGCTGGAGGTTTGCGCGCTGCTCGACAAACCCTCGCGGCGCGAGGTGGACATCAAGGCGACATGGACGGGATTCGAGATCCCCGATGAATTCGTCGTGGGCTACGGGATTGATTTCGCGCAGCGCAACCGCAACCTTCCCTATATCGGCAAGGTGCGGTTTACGGGGTGAGGCGATGAATCCGATGTGGCTGGTGCGGATGGCACGATGGGCGCGCAACCCGCCCTCGCCCGGCCGGGTGAAGCTGGTCTTCGGGGTGATCGCGCTGTGCCTGCTGATCTTTGGCTATGAATGGATGTTCGGCTGGCCTGATGCGCTGGTGCCGCAGAAGATCCGGCCCTGAGGCGCGCTGAATTTCCCCGGTCGCGACTTCGTCACTGGCCGCAGGGGCGGTGGGGCGATAGGCTGCGCGGATTGACCACCGGACCCGAGGTTTTTCATGCGCATTCTGCCCGCCCTTGCCCTTGTTGCCCTTGGCGGGGCTGCCGCCGGATGGTGGCTGACCGCCCCCGCCCCCTTGCCCGTCGCCACATTCGAGGGGCTGACCGGCGATCCGGCACGCGGCGAGACGGTCTTTGTCGCGGCGGGCTGCGCCTCGTGCCATATGGCGCCGGGGGCCGAGGGGGAGGCGGAGCTGGTCCTGTCCGGCGGACAGCGCTTTCCATCGGATTTCGGCACTTTCGTCGCGCCGAACATCTCGCCCTCGGCGGCGGGGATCGCGGGCTGGTCGGTGGCGGATCTGGGCAATGCGCTGATGCGCGGCGTCTCGCCCGAGGGGGCGCATTACTACCCTGCCCTGCCCTATGCCTCATACGCGAAGATGCAGCCGCAGGACGTGGCCGATATCCATGCCTATATGCAGGGATTGCCGCCTTCGGATGTGGCGAGCCTGCCGCATGAGATCGGCTTTCCCTTCAGCATCCGCCGCAGCATCGGGGGGTGGAAGCTTCTGTTCCTGAACACCGATTGGGTGCTGCAGGGCGATCTGACGCCGGAAGAGACGCGCGGGCGCGAGATTGTGGAGGCGCTGGCCCATTGCGGCGAATGCCACACACCGCGCAATGCGCTGGGCGGGATGGACAGCGCGCGCTGGCTGGCCGGGGCGCCGAATCCTTCGGGCGAAGGGAATATCCCCAACATCACGCCCGCCAAGCTGACATGGTCGACGGGCGAGATCGTCACCTATCTGACCAGCGGCTTCACCCCCGAATATGACAGCGTGGGGGGGCATATGGCGCATGTGGTGGAAAACATGGCCCGCCTGCCCGACAGCGACAGGCAGGCAGTGGCGGCCTATCTGAAGAAGGTGCCTGCGGTGGAATGATCCACCCACTGTGGGGGGATCGGGGCCATCTGCTTGTGATTGCAGGGAATCCCCATACGTGGTAGTGCTGCAAAAAAACAGAGCAGCATGGTGTATCCTATGAACAGGCATTCCGGCGGCGCCTTGGCGCTGCTTCTTCTCGCATCGCCGGTTCCGGCCCTGTCGCAGGGGATGGAAGCGCTGAGTTTTTCGGGCGATCTGGAGTTTGAACATACGCGGCGCAACGGGGCCTCGGGCACGATGGCGGGGGGCGAGTTGTTCCTGCGGCTGGACGGGCCGGTGGGATTTGAACTGGGCGCGGATATCGACCAGGATCTGGAAACGGGCGGCGATTTCACGGTGCCCTACCTTGCGCTGACCTTCGGCTTTGGTCCGGGCGAGGTGGCGCTGGGCGCGCCGCAGCCGGTGGTGGACCGGATCATCGACCTGCCCGATTTCGCGGGCATCCGGGAATTGCAGCTTGGCTATGATCGGCGCATGGCCTCGGTCGCGACGGGGGTTGCGAAATCGCTGGGCGAGCAGATCTATGGCGCGCGGCTGATGGCCGAGACGGGATCGCTGCGCTATGGCGCGTCGATCCACGGGATCACCCATCAGAGCGGGGCGCATTGGCAGGTGGCGGGCGAATATGCCCTGCGCGGCGGCACCCAGATCGAAGGCGCGGTCGAGGGCGAGGATGGAAATCTGGGCGTGACAGTAGGCGCGAACCATGAGGCGGGCCAGTTCGACATGGGGCTTTATCTGACCAGCCAGCGCATCATCGGCAATACCGAAGCGGCGACGGCCTATCTGGGCTATGCGGTGACGCCCTCCCTCACCCTGCGCGGGCATCTGCGCAGCGAGGATGGCACGGTGACGGGCAACATGATCGGGGTGGAGGCGGAATACGGCTTTTCCAACGGGGCCTTCGCGCAGTTCGGCGCGGCGGATGGCAACCGGACAAGCATGACGCTGGACGCCTCTGTCGGGTTCAAGTTCTGAACGAAGATCGCCGCGCAAGCCGTTCCTTTAAAACGAATTTTTCGGCTTGCCCGGCATCAGGCCCCATCGACATCCACCGCAAGCGGCGCGTGAGCTCCGCCCAGCTCGCGACACGCACCGGGGCCCCGCCCGGTTTCGGCGGGATGCATAGGTCGGGCTCGGATCGCCCATCCCATGAAGGCAGGCGGCTCGCGCCCCGGGCGATGGCGCGGGCAGGATCAGGCGCGGCCAAGCCTTGCGTTGCGCGCGCTGCGCAGGCGGTCGAAATCATCGCCCGCATGATAGGATGACCGCGTCAGCGGCGTGGCCGATACCATATGGAACCCCTTGCCATAGGCGGCGGTTTCATAGGCCTTGAATTCATCGGGCGTGATGAAGCGGGCGACGCGGTGATGTTTCGGTGTGGGCTGCAGATATTGCCCGATGGTCAGGAAATCGACATCCGCCGCGCGCATGTCATCCATCACCTGAAGGACGGCCTGCCGTTCCTCGCCCAAGCCCACCATGATGCCCGATTTGGTGAACATCCCGGGATCGAGTTCCTTGACCTTCTGCAAAAGCCGCAGCGAATGGAAATAGCGCGCGCCGGGGCGCACTTCGGGGTAAAGGCCGGGCACGGTTTCCAGATTGTGGTTGAACACGTCAGGCCGCGCCTCAACCACCGTTTCCAGCGCGCTGGGCGGGCATTTCAGGAAATCCGGCGTCAGGATCTCGATCGTGGTGTCGGGGGCGCGGTGGCGGATGGCGCGGATGGTCTGGGCGAAATGTTCGGCCCCGCCATCTTCCAGATCGTCGCGGTCCACGCTGGTGATCACCACATGCTTCAGGCCAAGCTGTTCCACCGCATGGGCCACCCGGCCCGGCTCGAACGCATCGAGCGCCTGCGGCTTGCCGGTCGCCACGTTGCAGAAGGTGCAGCCGCGGGTGCAGATCTCGCCCATGATCATCATGGTGGCGTGGCCCTGCGACCAGCATTCGCCCACATTGGGACAGCCCGCCTCTTCGCAGACGGTGACCAGCTTCTTTTCCTTCAGGATGTCGCGCGTGGCCTTGTAGCCTTCCGATGTGGGCGCCTTGACGCGGATCCAGGACGGTTTCTTGGGCTGTTCATTGTCCGGGCGATGCGCCTTTTCGGGATGGCGCTGGTCGGGCAGTTTCAGGTCGCGCAACGGGTGATCCTCCCTCGGGATGCCCCGATACATAAGCGCTTGCGCCGGATGAGGCAACGCCAGCCGCTGCCGCAGGGGTTTGCACGGGATGCAAGGCTGGCGGATCCGCCCGCCACCGGGGCGACGGGCGGAATGCCGCGCGGGCGGGCTAGCCGATCATGGGGCGCACCATCCGCTCCTTGTAATGGCGCGCCAGCCGCTGCAGCGCGATGCGCAGCACGATCTTGCCCGACCGCGCGGCCCAGCCCATGCGCCTTTCGGTGGTTTCGATCCCCTCCAGAAAGCAGCAGACGCGCAGCGCCACATCGCCCAGCCCCGGGCCAAGATCGCGCAGCGCATCGGCCACACGGTCGCGCGCGGCGCGCGGGCCATCGCCCGGGCCGCTCTCGGGGGCAAGCACCCCCTGATCGGCCCCCGTCAGGAAGCGATCCCAGTTCTGGGTGATGCGCGGCCCCATCTGGGCAAGCTCGAAATCCTCGCGCAGGCGTTCGGCGGTGCGGACCAGATCCTGTTCCAGATAGGGCTTGCCATCCCGGTCCAGCTTGCGCCCCAGCGCGGTGACCGGGCTTTCGGCGGCGTTATAGCGGATGCGGCGGCGGCCTTCGGGCGTCTCGACGCTGCGTTCGTCCATGTCGCGATGCTGGCTGGCATAGATGAACTGCGCCTCGCGCACGCCGCCCGCGCGCAGGTCATCCTCGGCCAGCAGGCGGCGCAGGGCGGCGCGCCCGGCGGCGGTGATGTGATAGCTGGCGATGCGGCCGGGGCGATCGGTGGCGATCCAGTCCTTCAGGGCGAAGGCCTGCGCCACGCTGCGATCCACGACGCAAAGCCGCGTCTGGCCCTGGCCCGGCTGGCTGCGCAGGACGACGGCGCGCTCCAGTTCGGCCGACACGGCCAGTACGGCGCCGGGTTCGGCCAGCCGTCGCAGCACGCGGCGCGCCTCGGCGGCAAGGGTTGCCGCATCCTGCGGCAGGCTGGCAGTTCTGGAATGGATGGTCATTGGATCCTCATCGGTTGGGGGGCGCCCCATTTCGGCCTGAACCGCGACGCGCTGCAGCGTGTCCAGCGCTGCATCGACCAGCGGGTCATCCCGCCGCGTCTCGCAGCTGCGGACCTGCCTCAGCACGGTCGATGCCGCCACGCCATCGCGGCGGGCGACTTCCCGCAGGGGCAGCCCGGTGGCCGTGTGATCGAGATAATGGCGCACCGAATCCGGCAGCCATGGCGGAAGGTTCAGGCAGGTGAAGGGGGTGGTCTGGTTGTGCATGTTTCGCCTTCTTCACGCCCTTAGGGTGTAAACGATCCGTAAACGCAACCGAAGCTTGTTTTGGTTAGCGGACCGTTAACGAATGGGCGCAAAACCGATCTTCGGCCCCAAACTGTCAAGAAAACTGTACACCTGCGCGCGCTGAAAGGCTGACAGCCGCAACAGCCGGGGCAACGGGCCTAGGGTCGGGCCATGCCGTTGCGGAGTGTGCCATGCGACCCTTGACCAAAGCCGAAGCTGATCCCTCCCCCGCGGCGCCCCGCGCGCCGGAGGGCGCCACAAGGCCGCGCCTTCTCTTGACGGCGGCGCGGCACGGCCTTGCGCAGTATCGCCGCGACAGAGATCTGGCGCGGCTTCTGGGCCGGGTGCCGCTGCCCGCGACGGCGGCGCGGGAACTGGCCGATCTGGAAGCAGCGGCCGAGGCCGCGCGTCAGGCGGGATCGCCGCTCTGGTCCAGCCTGCGGCATGTCGATCTGCTCATCGCGCTTCTGTCGGAACGCGCGCTGCTGGTTCCATGCGAAAGGCCCGCGCCGTGACGCGGGCCTGAGGCCGGGTTGTGATACCGAAAGCCTGGTTCAGATAAAGGCGTCGGGCATGGAGGCCTTTTTCCTGGCCACATAGTCATCCAGCGCCTCGCGGATGCCTTCGTCCAGCGCGGGTTGCTGATAATCGTTCAGCTGCTTCTTCACCCGCTCATTGGCAAGCTGCATCGTGTCGCGGCTGCCCTCTTCGGCCCAAGTCTCGAAGGGTTTGTAATCCAGCAGGTCCGACCGCCAGAAGGCCGATTTGAAATTGGCCTGCGTATGAGCGCAGCCGAGGTAGTGGCCACCGGGGCCCACCTCGCGGATGGCATCCATCCCCTGCCCGTTCTGATCCATGAACACGCCCTGCGCCAGATGGTGCAGCGTGCCAAGCTGGTCGGCATCCATCACGAACTTCTCGTAAGAGGACACAAGGCCCCCTTCCAGCCAGCCGCAGGCATGCAGCATGAAGTTCACGCCCGCCAGCAGCGCCATGTTCAGGCTGTTGGCGGTTTCATAGGCGGCCTGCGCATCGGGCAGCTTCGATCCGCAGAAGGACCCGCCCGAACGATAGGGCAGCCCAAGGCGGCGGGCGAGTTGCCCCGCGCCATAGGTGATATGCGCGGCCTCGGGCGTGCCGAAGGTCGGCGCACCCGAGTTCATGTCGATCGAGGTCACGAAAGCGCCAAAGATCACCGGCGCACCGGCGCGGATCAACTGGCTGTAGGCCACGCCCGCCAGCACCTCGGCCAGCACCTGCGTCAGCGTCCCCGCCACCGTAACCGGCGCCATCGCGCCCCCCACGATGAAGGGCGAGATGATCGCCGCCTGATTGGCCTTCGCATAAACTTCCAGCGCGCCCATCATGATGCCATCGAATGTCAGCGGGCTGTTGATGTTGATGAGCGAGGTCATCACCGTGTTCTGATCGACGAAATCCGACCCGAAGAGGATCTTCGACATCTCGACCGAATCCGCGGCGCGGCTGGGTTCGGTGACCGATCCCATATAGGGCTTGTCCGACAGGGTCATATGGGCATGCAGCATGTCGAGGTGACGCTTGTTCACCGCGACGTCGGTCGGTTCGCAGACCGTGCCGCCGGAATGGTGCAGCCATTTCGACATGTAGCCCAGCTTCACGAAGTTCTGGAAATCGTTGATCGTCGCATAGCGGCGGCCACCTTCCATGTCGCGCACGAAGGGCGGGCCATAGACCGGGGCAAGAACAAGGTTGCGCCCCCCCACCTGCACGTTGCGTTCCGGGTTGCGGGCATGCTGGGTGAATTCGCGCGGCGCCGTGGCGCAGAGCTTGCGCGCCAGACCGCGCGGAATGCGGACGCGTTCGCCCTGCACATCGGCGCCCGCATCCTTCCAGCGCTTCAGCGCCTCGGGGTTTTCCACGAAGTTGACGCCGATCTCTTCCAGAACCGTCTCGGCATTCCATTCGATGATCTCGAGAGCCTCTTCATTCAGGATCTCGAAATTCGGGATGTTGCGCTGGATGAACTTCGCGGTTTCCAGGCTGACCGCCGTCCGCTCCGCCCGCCGCGCCGACCCGCCGCCGCCCCGCGCCCTGCGCCCTGCCCCGGCCACTGCAAGATCGGTGTCGCTCATCGTTCTCTCCATAGGCTCCCGCCGCCCGCATCGGGGCGTGCATTTTCCGCCCTTATGCGCCCAAACCCCGCCCCCTCGCCGGACGAATGCGGCGCTTGACGCGCAAAAACGACATGACCGCAGGGCAGGAACGACATGTCCTTCATCTTGGCTGAAATACCCTGGGGGTCCGGGGGCAAGCCCCCGGGGGCCGGATGCCCCGCGCGGCCGCCCGGGCCTTTCGCGCCCTCTTGCGAAATCGGGCCGCAAAGGCTACGCGGGCGCATGACCCAAGCCACGCCCCACTCCGCCCATGACCGCCTTCTCATCATCGACTTCGGCAGTCAGGTGACGCAGCTGATCGCGCGCCGTCTGCGCGAGCTGAACGTCTATTGCGAGATCCATCCCTTCAACAAGGTGGACGACGCCTTCCTGCGGGCCTTCGCCCCCAAGGCCGTGATCTTCTCCGGCGGCCCGGCCTCGGTCTTTTCCGAAGGCGCGCCGATGCCACCTGCGGGCGTCTTCGACATGGGCGTGCCGATCCTCGGCATCTGCTACGGGCAGCAGGTGATGATGCATTGCCTTGGCGGGAAGGTGGAACGCGGCCACGGCACCGCCGAATTCGGCCGGGCCTATGTCACGCCGACGGACGCCAAACTGCCGATCCTTGATGGCTGGTTCGCGGAAGGCCGCGAACAGGTCTGGATGAGCCATGGCGACCATGTGTCGGAAATCGCACCCGGCTTCCAGGTCTACGGCACCTCCCCCAACGCCCCCTTCGCCATCACCGCCGATCCCGCCCGCCGCTTCTATGC
The DNA here is from genome assembly GCA_041397045.1 of Paracoccaceae bacterium. Lineage (GTDB taxonomy): Bacteria > Pseudomonadota > Alphaproteobacteria > Rhodobacterales > Rhodobacteraceae > Paragemmobacter. The sequence continues at coordinate 206,494 of JAWKXK010000006.1, read as the reverse complement.
CGTGCAGTTCCACCCTGAGGTGCATCACACCCCCAAGGGCGCGAAGCTTTACGAGAATTTCGTTCGCCTCGCAGGTTTCAAGGGCGACTGGACGATGGGCGCCTATCGCGAAGAGGCGATCCGCAAGATCCGCGAACAGGTGGGCGACCAGAAGGTCATCTGCGGCCTCTCCGGCGGCGTGGACTCCTCCGTCGCCGCGGTGCTGATCCACGAGGCGATCGGCGACCAACTCACCTGCGTCTTCGTGGACCACGGCCTGTTGCGGCTGGGCGAGGCGGAACAGGTCGTCACCATGTTCCGCGACCATTACAACATGCCGCTGATCCACGCCGACGAGTCCGACCTCTTCCTCGGCGCGCTCGAAGGCGTCTCGGACCCGGAAGTCAAACGCAAGACCATCGGGCGTCTCTTCATCGAGGTCTTCGAGAAACACGCCAAATCCGTCGGCGGCGCGACCTTCCTCGCCCAAGGGACACTCTACCCCGACGTGATCGAATCCGTCTCCTTCTCCGGTGGCCCCTCCGTCACGATCAAGTCGCACCACAATGTGGGCGGCCTGCCGGAAAAGATGGGGATGAAGCTGGTCGAACCGCTCCGCGAACTCTTCAAGGACGAAGTCCGCGCGCTTGGCCGCGAGTTGGGCCTGCCCGATGCCTTCATCGGCCGCCACCCATTCCCCGGCCCCGGCCTTGCCATCCGCTGCCCCGGCGAGATCACGCGCGAAAAGCTGGATATCCTGCGCCGCGCCGATGCGGTCTATATCGACCAGATCCGCAAGCACGGGCTTTACGACGAGATTTGGCAGGCCTTCGCCGCGATCCTTCCCATGCGCACCGTGGGCGTGATGGGCGACGGGCGCACCTATGACTATGCGCTCGCGCTGCGCGCGGTGACCTCGGTCGATGGGATGACGGCGGATTACTACCCCTTCACCCATGACTTCCTCGGCGAAACCGCGACGCGGATCATCAACGAAGTGCAGGGCGTGAACCGCGTCTTCTATGACTGCACATCGAAACCGCCCGGCACGATCGAACTCGAATGATCCGCCTCTCCGGTCGCCTTGTCTGCATGAGTGAGGAGGAACGCGCAGCGGTCCTGCTGCATCGCGCGGCGCATGAGGCGGCGACGCGGGCCGAAGCCGGCTGCCTCTCCTTCGCCATCGACGACACCGACGATCCCATGGTCTTCGACGTCAGCGAAAGCTTCCGCGACCGCGCCGCCTTTGATGCCCATCAGGCCCGCACCCGCGACAGCGCATGGTTCGCTGCAACCCGGGGCATCCTGCGCGACTTCCGGGTGGAAGAACTGCGGGATTGACGCGGCCCAAGCCCCCTGCCCCTATGGCGGCGGGAGGAACGCGACATGAAGGCAACCCGACTGATCGACATCGGCGATGTCCGCACGATGGAGGTGCCCGTCCCCACACCCGCCCCCGGCGAGGTGCTGATCCGGGTCGAGGCCTGCGGCATCTGCGGCACCGACCGCCATCTGCTGCATGGCGAATTCCCCTCCAAGCCGCCCCTGACGCTGGGCCATGAATTCGCGGGCATCGTGGTGGGCGTGGGCGCGGGCGTGACGATCCCCGAAGGCGCGCGCGTCACCTGCGATCCGAACACATGGTGCGGCAGTTGTGAAAACTGCCTGCGCGGGCGGGTGAACCTTTGCCTGAAGAACGTGGCCACCGGTCTTGGCCGCGACGGCGGTTTCGCGGAATTCTGCGCCTTCCCCGCGCACAAGGCCCATGTCCTGCCCGCCGACCTGAACCCGCTGCATGGGGCCTTCTGCGAACCCTTGGCCTGCACCATTCATGGCATCGACATCGGCGCGCCCAAGGCGGGTGAGCGCGTGATGATCATTGGCGGTGGCGTCATCGGGATGCTTGCGCTGCAACTCTGCGCCCTTGCCGGGGCCGAGGTGATGCTGGTCACCCGCTCCGCCACCAAACAGGCGCTTGGCCGCAGGCTGGGTGCCGCGGAAACCGCGGGCAGCGAGGCGGCGGCGCGGGCGATCTGGCCCAAGGGGGCCGATCTGGTGGTGGAATGCGCGGGCGTGACGGAAACCGTCGAATCCGCGCCAAGGCTTACCCGCGATGGTGGCCGCGTGGTGATCCTCGGCGTCCTGCCCGCAGGCCAGAAGGTGCAGATCGAACCCTTCGACCTTCTGTTCCGCGAAGTGCAGTTCCTGTCGTCCTTCATCAACCCCTTCACGCAAGAGCGCGCCGCCGCCATGATCGCCGCAGGCCGGGTGCAGGTGGATCCGCTGATCTCGCGCACCCTGCCGCTGCAAGAGGCTGCTGCGTCCATCATCGCCCCCGCCCGCCCGGGCGAGATCCGCGCCATCGTGCTGCCGAACGGTTAGGCGATGGAAACCGTTTTCGCACCCGGGCTTTTTGCCGGAAAGGTCATCCTCGTCACCGGGGCGGGCGGCGGCGTGGGCGGGGCGACCGCCCGCCTCCTCCAAGGCCTTGGCGCAACCATTGCCGCCACCGACCTGCGCGTCGAAAGCCTGACGGGCATCCCCGCCGCGCTGCGCCTTCACGCCGACCTGCGCGACGTCACCGCCTGCGAAACGGTCATCCAGACCACCCTCACCCGGCTTGGCCGGATCGACGCGGTGGTGGCGGCGGCGGGTGTCTGGGTCGAAGGCCCCTCCGAAGACGCGACCGAGGGCGACTGGGCCACCTGCATCGACGTCAACCTGAAGGGCACCTTCTTCCTGATCTCGCGCGCCATCCCGGCGCTGGCGGAAAGCAGGGGCGCTGTGGTGGCCATCGCGTCGGATGCCGGGGTCGTCGGCAATGCGGGTGCGGCGATCTACTGCGCCTCCAAGGGCGGGGTCGTCCTCATGGTGCGGGCGATGGCGCGGGAACTTGCCCCGCGCGGCATCCGCGTCAACGCGCTCTGCCCCTCCGATATCGACAGCCCGATGCTTGCCCATCAGGCCGCCCGCTTTGGCGCGGGCGATCCCGAAGGTTACCTGTCGCGCCTGCGCGCCCATTACCCGCAAGGCCCCGAGGCGCGCTTTCTGACGGCAGAAGAGATCGCGGCGCAGGTGGCCTTTCTTCTGTCGCCCGCCAGCGCGGGCGTCACCGGGGCGGCGGTCATGGTCGATTTCGGCCTGACGGCGGGGTATTGATCCGCGCCGGGCACTGGACATTCCCCCCCACCCGCAGGACTGTGCGCGCATGACGCAGACCCACCGCCCCCTTGCCGCCGCCATCTGGATGACCGGATCGGTCTTTTCCTTCACCGCCATGGCCATCGCCGCGCGGCAGATCGCCGGGGTGCATGACACGTTCGAGATCATGCTGTGGCGTTCGGTGCTGGGTTTCGCGCTGGTTCTGGCGGTGGGCGGCGCGCTGGGCCGCCTGCGCGAGGTGCGGCGCGACCGCATGGGTCAGCATCTGGTGCGCAACCTGTTTCACTTCACCGGGCAGAACCTGTGGTTCTGGGCGCTGACGATGATCCCGCTGGCGCAGGTCTTCGCGCTGGAATTCACCTCGCCCATCTGGGTGATCCTGCTTTCGCCGCTGGTTCTGGGCGAACGGCTGACGCGGCCGCGCATCCTAGCCGCGGTGATGGGCTTTGTCGGGATCCTGCTGGTGGCCCGGCCCGATTTCACCGCGCTGGAACCGGGCGTTCTGGCCGCGGCGGCCAGCGCCATCTGCTTTGCCGCGACCAACCTGATGACGAAAAAGCTGACCCGGGGCGAAAGCATCGTGTCGATCCTGTTCTGGCTGACGCTGATGCAGGGGGTGTTCGGGCTGGTGATGGCCGGCCATGACGGCGCGATCCAGCCGCCGACGGCCGCCACCCTGCCCTGGCTTGCCGTGATCGGCTTTTGCGGGCTGCTGGCGCATCTGTGCATCACCACCGCGCTGTCGCTCGCCCCGGCCAGCTATGTGATCCCGATTGATTTCGCCCGCCTGCCGGTCATCGCGCTGGTCGGCGTCCTGCTTTACGCCGAGGCGCTGGATCCCTTCGTGATCCTTGGCGCGGCGATCATCTTTCTGGGGAACTGGGCCAATATCCGGGCCGAAACGCGCAAGCCTGCAACAGTCGGGACAGTCACGATTCCGTGACGTGGCGTCATGAATTGACCCAAATTCCGCCCGGACTTACCTTTACAGCAGTAGGCGCCCGTGGGGACGTGCGCGGGAGGATCAAGGGGAATGGCAGTGAAAAGAACAATATTCGGGGCGACCACGGCACTTGTGCTGGGAACGCTGTCGGCACAGGCAGGTGGCATTGATCGGTCGGGTCAGTTCATGTCGCCTATCTTCGAGGCGACGGGTGCCACGGGCAATTATCTTCAGTTGTCCTACGGCTCCATCAGCCCGGAAACGAACACCAGCACCGGGGCAACCCGCTGCAGGACTACATTCAGGCCGGCTTCGTCTACAAGCGGCAGTTCACCGATGCCCTCAGCCTGACGCTGATCTATGACGAACCCTATGGCGCCGCCGTCCGCTATCCGGCTGGCCTGCCCTTCGGCGGGGCCTTCGCCACGGTGGAAAGCGAAGCGCTGACCTTTGTCGGCCGCTATCAGATGAACAACGGCTTCAGCGTGCATGGCGGTGTCCGCGCGCAGAAACTGTCGGGTTCGATCCAGACCACCCAGCAGCTGACCGCATCGAGCGATTACGACTTCGGCTTCGTCGTCGGCGCGGCCTATGAGATCCCCGATATCGCGCTGCGCGTTGCGGTGACCTATACCTCGGAAATCGACAACGAACTGACGGGCACGGAAATCACCGCAGGCCCGGTGATCGCGGCGACAGCCTTCACCGTCACCACGCCCGAGAACATCAATCTCGAATTCCAGACCGGCATCGCCGAAGACACGCTTCTGTTCGGCTCGGTGCGCCATGTGCGCTGGGACGGGTTCAACCTGACCACCCCGACGCTGACCTATGCCAGCTTTACCGGGAACACGACGACCTATGCTTTGGGCGTGGGGCGGAAGTTCAACGAAAACTGGTCGGGCGCGGTGTCCATCGGATATGAGGCCGCCGGCGTGCGCCCCACCACCACGGCGCTTGCCCCCTATACCGGCCAGAAGAGCATTACCCTGGGCGGCACCTATACGCAGGACAGCTTCAAGGTGACCGGCGGCGTGACCTATGCCGAACTGGGCGACACCAACCTTGGCGCGATCACATGGACCGGCGGCAAGGCGGTGGGCGTGGGCCTGCGGCTCGGCTATTCCTTCTGATCCGTCCGGATCGTGGATCAAAGGGCCCCGCACCGAAGCGGGGCCCTTTCATTTTCCGCGTGAAATCTGCCGCGCCGGGCGATATCAGGCAGAAATGCCAATGGGGGGCGGGTGATGATCTATGCAAGCGGCGCCGAATTTCGCGCGGCATCGGAAAAGCGGGTGCTGCTCTTCGGCATGTCGGGGCTGGGCAAGACGCATCTTTCCAACCTCCTGCGCGACGCGCCGCGCGATCAGGGCGGCGGCTGGTTCCATTATTCCGTCGATTACCGCATCGGCACGCGCTACATGGGTGAATATATCGCCGACAATTTCAAGCGCGAGGCGATGAAGGTTCCGCTCCTGCGCGATCTGCTGATGACGGACAGCGTCTATATCCAGTCCAACATCACCTTCAACAACCTTGCCCCCCTGTCCACCTATCTGGGCAAGCCGGGCGATCCCGCGCGCGGCGGCGTGCCTTTCGCCGAATATTGCAAACGTCAGGCCCAGCACCGCGAGGCCGAGATCGCCGCCCTTCTGGACACGCCGCGCTTCATCGAACGGGCGCGCGACATCTATGGCTATTCCAACTTCGTCTGCGATAGCGGCGGCTCGATCTGCGAGGTTGTCGATGCCGACAACCGCGCCGATCCGGTGATGCGCGCCCTGTCGGACAACCTGCTTCTGGTCTGGATCAGGGGATCCGAGGCGCATCGCGCCGAACTTGTCCGCCGCTTCGACCGCGCGCCGAAGCCGATCTATTATCAGCCCGATTTTCTGGCCGGGCTATTGGACGAATATCTGGCACAAGAGAAGAAACCCGAAAGCGCCGTCGATCCCGATGCCTTCCTGCGCTTTGGCTATGCGCGCATCCTTGATCATCGCCAGCCGCGCTATGCCGCCATGGCGAACTGGGGCGTCACCGTCACTGCCGAGGAAGTGGCCGAGGTGCGCGATCCCGCCGGTTTCGCCGATCTGGTCGCCCGCGCGATCGACCGGCGCTAGCTAGCGGCAGCGCCCTTCGGCCTGCCCGATGGCCAGGGGTGCCCCCGCCATGGCGAACTGGCCCAGCAGCGCGCCATCCGCCCCCTGCACATCAACCGTCTGCCCCGAGGCGAGATGCAGGAAAAGCGGATCGCTGAGGGTGATGGGCGTGAAGCCCACCACACCCTTGACGGTCAGCGTCACCGGGCGCGGGCGTCCATCCACGACAAAGACCACCTCGCCGGTTCCCGCGTAGGGCGACAGCGCCAGCACCGAGGGATAGCCCTTGGCGCACAGCCAATCCAGCCGGCTGCCCCGGTCGGCATCCATGATGCCCGCGAACATGCCCGTTCCGTCGCTGCCCGGCCCATGCGTCCAGCCCGCGCCCGGAACCGCCGCCGCCAGCGGCATCGCCGGGGCCGCCGAGGCCGTCTCTGGCGCGGCCTGCCCGGGATCCGTGGGCCGCGTCGCCGGGCGTGGCGATTGCGCAAGCCCGGTGTCGGCGGGCGTGGCCTTGCCGCCTGCCCCCGCGTTGGCCCCGCCAAACTCCTCTTCGCTGCAGAATTCGGCGACGCAGGCATTGTATTCGGCGCTGGCCGCCCCCGGCGAATTGGCAAGGCAGGCCCAGACGCAGCGCTGCAGTGCCATCGGATCCGACTCTTGCGCGGCGGAAGCGCTTGCAATCGCCAAGGGCAAAAGGAAAGCGGGGATCAGGTGGCGGTGCATGGCAATCTTGTCCTTGAAAATGCGGGCAACCCGGCGCATCCGCCCGGCCACCCAGCCCGACCCAGCCCGACCCAGCCCGACCCAGCCCGACCCAGCCCGAAAGACCTTGGGCGAGCGTCTCCGCCACGTCAACCCGCCCCCGCGCCCCGCACGCCCGGCCTGCTTGAAGTTCGGCCGAAATCCGATTACCTCCCTGCGCTGTCGCCCCGCCTGCCCGAGGATACGGATGCCCATCACCCTGCCCGAGACCCTGCCCGCCTATGACGTTCTTCGGAACGAGGGCGTCATGGTCATGTCGCCCGAACGCGCGGCGCGACAGGACATCCGCCCGCTGCGGATCGGCCTCCTCAACCTCATGCCCAAGAAGATCCAGACGGAAAACCAGTTCGCCCGCCTGATCGGGGCCACGCCCCTGCAGATCGACCTGCAGCTGATCCGCATGACGGAACACCAGACGCGGAACACGGCCGCCGAACATATGGAAACCTTCTACCGCCCGTTTCAGGAGGTGAAGGAGGAAAAGTTCGACGGCCTGATCATCACCGGCGCCCCCATCGAACATCTGCCCTTCGAAGACGTCACCTATTGGGACGAACTCTGCGAAGTCTTCGACTGGACACAGACCCATGTGCAATCCACCTTCGGCGTCTGCTGGGGCGGCATGGCGATGATCAACCATTTCCATGGCGTCGAAAAGCACATGCTGCCGAAGAAGGCCTTCGGCTGCTATCGCCACCGCAACCTTGCGCCGACCTCGCCCTTCCTGCGGGGGTTCTCGGATGATTTCGTCATCCCCGTCAGCCGCTGGACGGAAATGCGTCAGGCCGAAATCGACGGCAAGCCCGGCCTGCGCACGCTTCTGGGGTCCGATGAGGTGGGCCCCTGCCTTGTCGAGGATGCAGGCCATCGCGCGCTCTATATCTTCAACCATTTCGAATATGACAGCGATACGCTGAAGCAGGAATATGATCGCGACGTGGCCAATGGCACGCCGATCAATGTGCCGATGAACTACTATCCCGATGACGATCCCGCGATGCCCCCCCTCAATCGCTGGAGAAGCCATGCCCATCTTCTATATGGCAACTGGATAAACGAGATTTACCAGTCCACGCCCTATGAGATCGCCCAGATTGGCACTTAGCCTTCTGCTTGCCGCAACCGCCATCGGCGGCTGCGCCCTTGTGACCGACCGCCGCGCCTCCGCGCGCGAGGCGGCGGCCGAGGCGGCCTATCCGCCCACCGGCCGCATCCTGATGGTGGAGGGTCGGCGCATCCATGCCCATGTGCAGGGCCGGGGGCCGGACCTCGTGCTGATCCACGGGGCCAGCGGGAACACGCGCGATTTCACCTTCGCGCTGGTCGACCGTCTGGCGCAGGATTACCGCGTCATCGCCTTTGATCGCCCGGGTCTGGGCTGGTCCGATGACATGGGGCCGGATGGCATCAGCCCGCTGATGCAGGCCCGCCTGCTGCAGGCCGCCGCCGATCAACTGCAGGTGCGCCGCCCCATCGTGCTGGGCCACAGCTATGGCGGTGCCGTGGCCATGGCCTGGGGCCTGACGGATACGCCTGACACGGCGGCGCTGGTCATCGTCTCCGGGGCGACGATGCCCTGGCCCGGGGGGCTTGGCCCCTTTTACGCCATCACCGGCAGCCGCATTGGTGCCGCGACGGTGATCCCCGCCATCACCGCCTTTGCCCCGCCCGAACGGGCCGAGGCCGTGATCGAGGGCATCTTCGCCCCCGCCCCGCCGCCCGCCGGCTATGCCGATTACGTGGGCGCGGGGCTGACCATGCGGCGCGACACGCTGCGCATCAACGCGGCGCAGGTGACGGGGCTGAAGCCCCATGTCACCCGCATGGCCGAAGCCTATCCAGAGCTTGCCCTGCCGGTCGAGATCCTGCATGGCGGGGCCGATACCATCGTTCCCGCGCGCATCCATGCCATCCCGCTCGCCGACCGCCTGCCCGACGCCGCGCTGACCCTGATCCCGGACGCGGCCCACATGCCCCATCACAGCCATCCCGATGCGGTGATCGACGCCATTCACCGCGCCGCACGCCGCGCCGGATTGCGCTGACCGCGCCCATCGCCATACTGGCGCGGCAAGCCAGCGCGAGGATGCCATGACCGACCTTCCCTTCGATGCCGCGATCACCCGCTATTTCGAAAAGGGCGCCCCCAAGGCGATCCGCAAGGCGATCGAGAAGGCCGGAAAGGACGACATCCTCACCCCCGGCTACCCCTATGACGCCGAACTGAAGCGCAAGGACTATGAGGCCGCGATGGAGGGCCTTCAGCGCCAGCTGGTGCGGATGCAGGCCGATATCAAGGCGACCGGCAAGCGCGTCATCGTCCTCTTCGAGGGCCGCGACGCGGCGGGCAAGGGTGGCACCATCGACGTGATGCGCGAAAACCTGAACCCGCGGGTCTGCAGCGTGGTGGCCCTCTCCAAACCATCGGACCGCGAGGCCGCAAGCTGGTATTTTCAGCGCTATGTCGACTGGCTGCCCGCCGCGGGCGAAATGGTGATGTTCGATCGCAGCTGGTATAACCGCGCCATGGTGGAACATGTCTTCGGCTTCTGCACCCCGGCGCAGCGCGAGACCTTTTTCCGCCAGCTGCCGGAATTTGAACATATGCTGGTGGATGAAGGTTTCGTTCTGGTGAAGCTCTGGCTTGAAGTGGGCCGCGCGGAACAGCTCCGCCGCTTCCTTGCGCGCGAACAGGATCCGCTCAAGCAATGGAAGCTTTCGCCCATCGACATCGAAGGTCTGGGCAAATGGGATGAGTACTGCGCCGCCATTGACGAAACGATGGAGCGCAGCCATTTCGACGTCGCGCCCTGGACGGTGATCCTGTCGGACGACAAGAAACGCGCCCGCATCGCGGCCATCCAGACCGTACTGCGCGCTGTCGATTTCAAAGGCAAGGACGATGCCCTGATCGGCCAGCCGGATCCCGCGATCTGCGGCGGGCCGGACCTGCGCCCGAAAGGATAAGATGAAGCACGGCTATCACCACGGCAACCTGCGGCAGGCGCTGGTCGAGGCGGCGCTCGTCCTGATCGCCGAACGCGGCCCGACCGGTTTCACCCTGTCCGAGGCGGCAAAGCGCGCGGATGTCACCCCCGCCGCCGTCTACCGCCATTTCGCGGGCCGCGACGACCTGATCGCCGAGGTGGCGCGACAGGGCTATGACATCTTCGCCGCCCTGATGGAATTCGCCTATGCCGACGGCCAGCCCTCGGCCCTTGCCGCATTCGAGGCGACGGGCCGCGCCTATCTGGCCTTCGCCCGCAAATATCCCGGGCATTACATGGCGATGTTCGAAAGCGGCCTCAGCTTCAACGCCCATCCCGACCTGGCGCTTGTGGCCAGCAAGGCGCGGGCCGTGCTGGAAAAGGCCGCCGAGAAGCTTTCGGAACAGATGCCCGCCGACCGACGGCCCCCACCCACCATGTTTTCGGCCCATGTCTGGGCCATGTCGCACGGTGTGGTGGAACTCTACATGCGCGGCGCGCCGGGGGCGAAATCGCCCTTCCCGCCCGAAGACCTGCTGGAAGCCGGAATCGGGATCTACCTGCGCGGTCTGGGCCTTCTCCCGCCGGATTGCTGACACCGGGAGCGAAGATTTTTCGTACGAAAAATCTTCGAAACCGAAAAATCTTCGTACGAAGATTTTTCGCCGGGGGCATGGCCCCCGCGCTACCGGAACAGGACCAGCGCCCCCGGCGACCAACCCACGCGGGCGCGCGCGCCGCGATCCAGCACCGGGCGGCCAAAGACGTTGCGCATCGAGATGCGCACCGGCATTTCCGTTCCGTCGATCTTGACGTCGTAATAGGTCATGTCGCCGAAATAGACGACCTCTTCGATGGTGGCCATGCTTTCGCGATCCGTGGCCGCGCTGCCCTCGTAAAGGATGGTCAGCGTTTCCGGGCGGAAGCCGACGGTCGCCCCTTCGGATGTGGCCCCGCCCATCACCTGGCTCGCCTCGATATGGATGCGGCCAAAGCCCGCGGCATCCACCTCCACCGACGCCGCCCCCTCTTCCAGCACCTTCGCGGGCAGGAAGTTCATCGTCCCGATGAAATCGGCCACCTTGCGGCTGTTCGGGCGGCGATAGAGCGTTTCGGGGTCCGCCAGTTGCGCGATCTCGCCTTCGAACATCACGGCGATCCGGTCGCTCATCACCAGCGCCTCTTCCTGATCATGGGTGACGAGGATGAAGGTGATGCCCACCTGCCGCTGCAGGCGGATCAGTTCCACCTGCATCTGTTCGCGCATCTTCTTGTCCAGCGCGCTGAGCGGTTCATCCAGCAGCAGCACCTTGGGCTTCAGGATCAGCGCGCGCGCCAGCGCAACGCGCTGCCGCTGCCCGCCCGACAGGGCATGCGCGGCGCGGCTGCCATAGCCTTTCAGCCCGACCATCTCCAGGGCTTCGGCCACTGCCTTGGCCTTCTCTTCCTTCGACCGTGTGTCGCGGCGCAGGCCAAAGCCCACATTCTCGGCCACCGACAGATGCGGAAAGATCGCGTAGGACTGGAACACCATGTTGGTGGGCCGCTTGTTGGCCGGAACCCCGGCCATGTCGCGCCCGTCGATCAGGACGGCGCCTGAGGAAATCCCCTCGAACCCCGCGATGGTGCGCAGAAGCGTGGTCTTGCCACAGCCCGAGGGCCCGAGCAGCGAAAAGAACTCGCCCGGGCGGATCGTTGCGGTGATGCCGCGCAAGGCGTGGTAATCGCCGTAATATTTATGGACGTCCCGGAACTCGATCATCGTGTCATTGGTGGTCACAGGAAGCCTCCGGTATCCTTGCCGCCCGACCGGGCGATGCCGCGACGGCGGAAATATTCAGCGATTGCAAGAAGGGTGATCGACAAGAGGACAAGGATCGTCCCCAGCGCCATGAGGGCGGGCACCTTGGCCGGAAAGCGGAACTGTCCATAGATATAGACCGACAGCACGGTTTCATTGCCGCCAAGGAAGTAGGCGATGATGAATTCGTCCAGGCTGATGGTGAAGCAGATCAGCAGGGATGAGATGATCCCCGGCATCACCAGCGGCAGGATGATCAGCCAGAAGGTGGAAAGCGGCGTCTCGCCCAGGTCATAGGCCGCCTCTTCCAGCGAATTGTCCAGCGATTGAAAGGCCGAGGACAGGATCGCCACCGCAAAGGGCGTGCAGATCAGGACATGGCCCAGGATGATGGTGAAGATCGACAATTCGATCCCCACCGCCAGCAGCACCACCAGCATCGACATCGCCACGATCATTTCGGGCAGCACGAGGGGCAGCATGATCAGCCCCATGATCCCGGCCTTGGCGGGGAACTTGAACCTTGTGCTGGCGCGCGCCGCGAACAGCCCCAGCGTGGTAGAAATCACGGCGACCGAGATCGAGATCGTCATGGAATTGCGCACGGCATTCCACAGCGTCACATCGGCCCACATCTCCTTGAACCAGTTCGTGGTGAAGCCCTGCAGCGGGAAGGCGATCACCTTGCTGTCGTTGAAGGCAAAGATCGGCAAAAGGACGATCGGCGCATAGAGAAAGACCAGATAGGCGATGGTATAGCTGCGAAAGAGCGGCGACTTCATTTCGCACCTTTGAGGAAGCGTCGGTTGAGCAGAAGGAAGACCACGCTGACGATGGCCACGACCAGCATCGCCGTCACCGCAATGGCAGAGCCAAGCTCGCGGTTGTTCTGTTTCAGCAGCGTCCCCTCGATCCGGTTCGCGATCATCGGCAGCTTGCCTCCGCCGATCAGATCGGGCGTCACATAATCGCCCACCGTGGGGATGAAGACGATCAGCACTGCCGCGATCACCCCGGGCATCGACAGGGGCAGCGTCACGCGGATGAAGGTCATGATCTGGCTTTCCCCAAGATCGCGGCCCGCTTCCAGGAAGGACCGGTCGATCTTTTCCAGCGCCACGAAGATGGGCAGGATGGCGAAGGGCGCATAGGCATGGGCCAGCGTCATCACCAGCGCGGGCACGTTATAGTTGATGGCCTGCAGCGGCTCGTCGATCACGCCGATGGAAATCAGCCCGGAATTGATCACCCCGTTATAGCCAAGGATCACCTTCCACAGGAACACCCGGATCAGGTAGCTGGTCCAGAAGGGAATCGTGATCAGGAACAGCCAGAGCGATTTCCGCTCGGGCTTGACATAGAAGCTCACGAAATAGGCCACAGGATAGGCCAGAACCACGGTCGCCAGCGTGACCGAGAAGGACACGGTCAGCGACCGCATGATCAACAGCTGGTTGATCCGGTCCGACCAGGCGGTGGCGTAATTCTCCAGCCCGAAGCCGCCCTCGCGCAGCGAAAGCGAATAGAACAGAACTGTCGCCAGTGGCGCCGCCAGCAGCAGGACGGCATAGATCAAGGTCGGGCTGACAAGCAGCAAGCCGCTCGTCGCCTCGGAGCGGGTCTCCCCGCCCTTTCCGGTACTGGTCGCCATCATGCCCCCTGTTGGCACGTTTATTGATCTTTGATCAAAACTAGACGCAATCCGATCCCCGACGCAAGGGAGAGACGCGCCCGCCGGGGGTGGGGCCGCCGAAATCTTCCGCAGCCGCCCGAAGTTTCATCACCCCGGTCCGGCGCGAAAGGCGGATCAGCCCGCGACCCGCTCGATCGAGATGGCGCGCTTCTTCAACTCGTCATAGAGCGCGGGAAGCACCCGCAGGCTGCCCACCGCCACGCGCAGCGCATCGGAAAGCTTGCCCTCGGGGGCCTGCCCCTCGACGCGCCAGACCATGCGGCGCGTCACACCGTCATCATAGACGATCTCCATCGCGCCGTTGCGGGCCTTGCGAATGCCAAGAAAATCGGCCACCATGCGGCGCGTGAAAGAATGCCTGCTGTCCCATTTTCGGGTCCATATGTTTGCTGCTCGTGCCCGATCAGGAAAACGGGCCCGACACCGATGCGTCAATCAATCGTTAACGATTGCGATACAATTTCCCGAATCCGCGCCTTCGCCGCCACAGATGCCCCTTTCTACGCGGCCAATTGTGACAATCCGCCCCCGAATTGCCATGATTGCGCCACAATTGGCGGGCGGGTCCGGGCCGGATCAAACCGCGGGCGGATCATAGGGCGGGCGCGACAAAAGCGCCGCCAGCCGCTCCATCGACTGGGTAAAGCGCTCTTCCGAAACATGGCCCGCAAGCGCGATGCGCACCGCCTGCGGCGCGCGCCCATGGATCAGCGCATATTCATCGGCCGAGCGCAGCAGCACGCCCTCCGCCTCGGCCATGCGGGTAAAGGTCGAGGCCCGCCACCCCTGCGGCAGGTTCAGAAAGGCAAAGCGCAGCCCGGGCTGCCAGCACAGATCGAACCGCCCCAGATGGTTGACCATGATCCGCAGCCGCCCGGCCAGATCCTCGCCCACGCGGCGGCGGATCTCGTCGGCGGCCCCGCTCTGGAACAGATGCAGGCACAATTCGCTTACGGGTTTCGGCAGCGCGAAAAACGCATGTTGCGCCGTCAGGCGGCCCGTTTCGCCCATCCCCGAAGGGCAGACGACATAGCCAAAGCGCAGCGCAGCCGAGATGGTCTTCGACAGGCTGCCCACATGCCACACCCGTTCCGGCGCCAGCGCGCGCAGGGCGGGCCATTCGCTTTCCCACAGCGTATAGCAGTCATCCTCGATCACCTGCAGATCGAAATGCCGGGCAATCGCCGCGATGCGGGCGCGGCGATCCGGCGTCATCCGGGCGGTGGTGGGGTTCTGCGCCTCGGTCGTCAGACAGAGCACCTGCGCGCCATGGCGGCGGCAGGCCGCCTCAAGCGCCTCGGGGATCATTCCCTGATCATCGGTTTCAACCCCGATCACCTCGGCCCGGGCAAGGCGGGCGGCATGGCGAAATCCGGGATAGGCCAGTTCCTCGGTCAGCACCACGGGGCGATCGCCGCGCAGGCAGCACAGCAGGATCAGCGAGATGGCATTCTGCCCCCCCGCCGTCAGCGCGATGTCATCCGCCGTGACCGGCCCCAGATCGCGGTCGGCCAGCCAATCGCACAGCGCCGCGCGCAGCGGCACCTCGCCGCGCTGGGTGGGATAGTCGATCCAGTCCTCGCCGATCTTGGGCATGATTTCCTGCAAGGCCGCGACAAAGGCCGCCGCCTGCCCCACATCCGGCAGGCGCGGCGCGCGCAGGTCGATCCGGCCATGCAATTGATCGGGTTCCCGCTCCAGCAGCAGCGGCTGCGTCGGGCCAAGGCGCGGTGCGCGCGCGGCGACAAAGGTGCCGCGCCCCACCGTGGCCGCCAGCAGCCCCTCTTGCGTGGCCAGCGCATAGGCGCGCGACACGGTGCCGGGCGTCACCCCCAGCGCCCAGGCCAGATCGCGCACCGTGGGAAGCTGGGCCGATTGCGGCAATTCGCCGGATCGGATCGCCTCACGCAGCGCACGCGACAGGGCAAGGTACTTGGGGCCGGGATAGGCCGACAGGTCTGGCTTCCATATTGTGCTGATCACAATGTTCCTCTGGCCCTTGGCGATCCGTCATTGTATCAATCACCATATCGAAACACCGCATTTGTATCAACACAAAAGGAACAAGACGATGTCCGCCCGCCCGATGCCCACCGCGATCCCCGCCAGCCTGCCGCCGATGTCGCGCCTGCTGGTGACCGTCGGGCTGACCCTTGCCGCATGGGAGACGCGCCTGCGCGGGCGCCATGCGCTGGCGCGGCTGGATGATCATCTTCTGCGCGATATCGGCATGACGCCCGACAGCCGGGCCGAGGAGTTGCGCCGCGCCTTCTGGCAGGACTGAGCGCCCACAGGCGCCCAAAGGTTTGATCCCCTGACTGGGCCGGGTTTTCCTGGCCCTTCTTTTTTGCCTCCGCTCCAATGCGAAACGGCGGGCCAAGGCCCGCCGTTTCCCGTCATGGCAACCCTCTGGGTCCGCCCGATCAGCCGTTGGCAAGGATCGAACGGATCAGCGCAGCCGCGCCGCTTTCATCGCTGTAGACAGCGTTCGCGATGGCGCGCGCCTGCGCCGGGGTCAGGTTGTCCAGATCCGCATTCGGAACCAGCTGGCGGGCTTCCATCTTGGCCGCCGTGGACAGTTCGCCATCCATGTTCATGGCGAAAGAGGCGGTGGACGAAGCGGCGATGAGGGCGGTGACAGCAAGGATCTTTTTCATGATGCATTCCTTTATCAAGTCGTTTGTCGGTTGAACCCGGTTTCGGGTCAGGCCGTCCGTGGCCTGGTGAGACAGATATGGGCCCCACCCTTCCATTTGAAAAATCACAAGAAAATCGCACTCCCTCACGCAGATGTGGCCGCTGTGAGGTGAAACTTTTTCCGCACGCCCTTTCCGGCCCCTTCTGCCCGCCCGAACGGCCCCGAAAGGCCCCAACCGGGCGTGCGGCACGGAAAAACCCCTCACGCAGCGGTGATCGGGCTGGATGGAACCGGGAAAACGGGGGCAATGCAAATGCCTTGTGCAAAAAGGCACAGATACGCCCCCGCCGCCCCAAAGCAAAAGGCCCGCCAGGGGGCGGGCCTTTCGAAAGCATGTCGCGGCGATCAGCGCTTGGAGAACTGGAAGGACCGGCGGGCCTTGGCCTTGCCGTATTTCTTCCGTTCCACCACGCGCGAGTCGCGGGTCAGGAAGCCTGCCGCCTTCAGCGCCGGGCGCAGCGAGGGTTCATAAAGCTGCAGCGCCTTCGAGATGCCGTGCTTCACCGCACCGGCCTGCCCCGAAAGACCGCCACCTGCCACCGTCGCGTAGACGTCGAACTGGCCTTCGACATTGGCGATCTGGAAGGGCTGCTTCAGGATCATCTGCAGCACCGGACGGGCGAAGTAGACCGCCATTTCCTTGCCATTGACCATGACCTTGCCGGAGCCGGGCTTCACCCAGACGCGGGCGACCGCGTCCTTCCGCTTGCCGGTCGCATAGGACCGACCGAGCGAGTCGCGCACGGGGGTCTTGGGGGCGGCCGCTTCCGCGGCGGCGGGGGCGGCCGAACCGGCGACGGCCGATTTCAGATCGTCGAGGGATTTGATGTCGGCCATGATCAGGCGCTCCGCGTGTTCTTCGGGTTCAGGACGCGCAGGTCCAGAACGGTGGGCTGCTGGGCTTCATGCGGATGGGCGGCACCCGCGTAGACGCGCAGGTTGGTCATCTGCTGGCGGCCCAGACGGTTGCGGGTGATCATCCGCTCGACGGCCTTGATCACCACACGCTCGGGGTGGTTGCCTTCCAGCACCTGACGCGCGGTCCGCTGCTTGATCCCGCCCGGATGGCCGGTGTGCCAGTAATAGACCTTGTCGTCGCGCTTCTTGCCGGTCATCTGGATCTTGTCGGCGTTGATCACGATGACATTGTCACCCATGTCCATATGGGGGGTGAAGGTCGGCTTGTTCTTGCCGCGCAGGATGTTGGCGACGATCGTGGCGAGGCGGCCCAGAACGATGCCTTCGGCATCGATCAGGATCCACTTCTTCTCGATGTCCGCCGGCGTAGCCGTGAAGGTTTTCATCTCGAACCCTGTGAAGTTGAAGCGAGGGCGAACCCCCGGAATCTCGGATGGCGGCTTATCGCGCCTTGCCGCGCTGCGGTCAAGGGGCGGATATCTAATTTAACTGCACGTTTTCAATGGCTTGCAATAAAGGTATCATATTACCCCAAGTTTTCGCACCATCTTCCCCCGAAATCCGCCCTAGCGCAGCCGGGGCGGGCGGTCCGGGTCCATCCCCGGGGCGGCGGGCGCGGCCGGGGCCTTGCGCGCCGCGCGGGCGGGCAGCGGGATCCGCCGGGCCACGGCGGCGATCCGCGCCACCGCCGGATCGGCGGCCGCCAGAAAGGCCACATCCAGCGCGCCCAGCTCCACCCCGGAAAAGGCCACCGCCTCTTGCGCGGCGCGGGCCAGCGCCGCCTCCGCCCCTGCCGTGGGGTCCAGAAACACCAGCATATGCCCGCCCCGGCCATCCCGATAGGTCACCCCCGCCAGCAGCGCCGCCGAGGCCAGCCCCGCCGCCATGCCCAGCTTGCGTTCCAGCCGCTCCGCCACAGGCCCGATCAGGGCCACCGGCGGATGAAACCGCTCGGGCACCGCCTCGATCTCTTCGGGGCCGTCTTCCAGCATCCCCGCCAGCCAATCCATCGCCTCGGGCGGCAGGATCATCTGCGAGGGCGCACTTCCCAGATTCACCCCCAGCCCGATCCCCTGCCCCGCCAGTTGCCGGGCGATCACCCGCCCCGGCAAGGCCGCATAGGGCGCGATCCCGCCCGAAAACTCGGCCATCCGCTCTTCCAGATCAAAGATCAGGACGACAGGCCCGCCTTCCAGCGGAAAGAGGCGCGGCTTCAGATCCGTGCCCTGCGGCTCTTCCTCCAGCAGCAGAAAGAATTCGCCATCGGCAAGGCATTCGAAAAAGCGCAGCCTGTCGGCATCATCGGCGCCGTCGCGCTCCATTGCGGCATGGGCGGCATCGAGCGGGGTCATCGGTCTGTCTCCATCACGCTGCGGATCGCGCGGCGCAATTCGGGCAGAAGCTCCGCCTCGAACCATGGGTTGCGCCGCAACCACCCGGTATTGCGCCATGACGGATGGGGCAAGGGCCAGATGCCCGCGGCGGCATGTCTGCGCCAATCCGCCACCCGTGGCGTCACCGCGCCGGGGCCAAGATGCCAGCGCTGCGCGGCCCCGCCGATGGCAAGCGTCAGCCGGATGCCCGGCAGGCCCGCCATCACCCTGCCCCGCCACTGCCGCGCACAGATGGCGGGCGGCGGCAGATCGCTGCCCTTGCCATCCAGCCCGGGAAAGCAAAAGGCCATTGGCACGATGGCCACCCGGGCGCGGTCATAGAACTCCTCCCCGCTCAACCCCGTCCAGTCGCGCAGCCGGTCGCCCGACGCATCGGTGAAGGGCCGGCCCGAGGCATGCACCCGCGTCCCCGGCGCCTGCCCCGCGACCAAGAGCCGCGCGCCGGGCGCGAACCAGACGACGGGCCGGGGATCGTGGCGCGTGGCCGTGGCGGCGAAGCGGTCGGCACAGATCCTGCAAGCCCGGATCGCCCCGACCAGATCCGATGCCGGATCCGGCAGGGGCGCGGGCAGCGACGCAGGATCAGAGGTGCAAGTCATGGCACGGCTTTCCGGGCATTTCAGGCTGGACAGGGGCGCAGCATGGGCGGTTCATGGCGCGCGGGCAACACCTGCCGCCGGCCCGTCGCGATTTCCCTTGCATGGCGCGGGTGGCCCGCTTAGGCCGCCTGCAGACAGTCATGCCACGGGCCATGTGCCGATGTATCGCGTCTCTCCCTTCGTGCGCCGTTTCGCCTGGGCCCTTCTGGGGGGTGCCGGTCTGGCTACGGCATGGGTGAACCTGTCCCCCGGCAGCTATTACGACGCGATCGAATATCGCCTGTTCGATCTGCAGAAACCCGCCTGGATCGCCGGCGAAACCCTTGTCATCACGCCGATCACCGTGGTCTCCGACCTGCTCATGGCCTTCTTCATGTTCTTCGTGGGCAAGGAACTGTGGGAGGCATTGATCCTGCGCCGTGGGGCGCTGTCGGGGCGGCGCGCCCTCTTGCCCACGGGGGCCGTGCTGGGCGCGGCGTTTGGGGCGGTGCTGGTCTGGCTTGGCCATTCCGCGCTGTTCATGACGCAGGAATGGGTTCCCTACGGGGCGGGCTGGCCCCTGCCCATCGGATCCGAAATCGTGCTGGGCTATGTCGCGGGGCGCATGGTCTTTGGCGCGGGGCATCCGGCGCTGCATCTCCTTTTGCTGATCAGCATCGCCACGAACATCCTCGGGCTGCTGGTTCTGGGGCTGGCCTTTCCGCCCGCCGATCTGCAACTGCTCTGGCTGCTGCTGCCGCTGGCTGCGGCCATCGGCGCGAACCGGCTGTTCGGGCAGGCCGTGGCCCCTTCGGCCAGCGAACGGGAACGGCGGCGCGGCATGGCGATCTGGCCCTATCTGCTGGCCGGGGCGCTGTGCTGGTTCGGGGTGGTGGCCGCGGGCCTGCCAGGGGCGCTTGGCCTTTTGCCCATCATCCCCGCCATCCCCCATGCCGACCGCGCCTTCGGCCTTTTCGCCGAGGCCGAGGAATTCCTGCACGATCCCCTCAACCGGATGGCGCATCTGCTGGTCAAGCCGCTCTCGGTGGTGCTGTTCCTCTTCGGGCTGGTGCAGGGCGGCGTGGACCTTGGGGCCTTCGCCCCCACCACGCTGACGGTGCTGGCCGCGCTCTGGCTGGGCAAGCCCGCGGGGCTGGTGCTGGGCGCGCTGACGGCGGCGAGGCTTTTCCGCGTGCCGATGCCCGCCGGGATCCGCATCCGCGATCTGGTTCTGGTGGCGGTGATCTCGGGCATCGGCTTCACCGCCCCGGTTCTGGCCATCGACAGCGCCCTGCCAGGCGGCGCCATGGCCGAGGCCGCGCGCCTTGGCCTTGCGCTCTCGCTTCTCGCCTGGCCCGGCGCGATCCTGCTTGCGCGCCTGCTGGCCCGCTAAAACCGGCGGCGAACTTCACGTATCTGCAAGGAAACAGTGAGAGGCTTTCTTGCGCCATTGTCAGACATCGGTGAATTCCGACATAATGTCGCCCAAATGCGGGGCTACCCACGCCACAAGGCAGAAGTGCCGCATCAGACAGGCGCCAAGCTTGCGGTTGCGGCGGAAACCGGGCGATAAACCGGAAGTGCGTGTTACCGGGCGGCATTCATTGGTCGCCTTGCGGAAAGGGCAGGTATGATCGAGTTCGAGAACGTCTCAAAGTCCTTCTGGACGGGCAAGACGCGCAAGGTGATCCTCGATCAGGCCACGTTCCGCGTGGAATTGGGCAATTCGCTGGGTATCCTCGCCCCCAACGGCACCGGCAAGACCACGATCATCAACATGATGGCCGGGCTCGAACAGCCGGATGAGGGCTCCATCAAGCGCACCTCGCGGATCTCCTTTCCGCTGGGCTTCATGGGCGGCGTCGTCAACCGCCACAGCGCGACCGAGAATTCGCGCTACATCGCCCGCCTCTACGGGCTGGATCCCGATTACGTGGAAAGCTTCTGCCGCTGGCTCTGCGGGATCGGCGAATATTTCGACATGCCGGTCGGCACCTATTCCTCGGGGATGCGGGGGCGGTTCTCATTCGCGCTGCTTCTGGCCCTCGAATTCGACATCTACCTGATCGACGAAGGCATGCCCGGCACCACCGATGCCGAATTCAACCGCAAGGCGGGCACCATCCTGCGCCAGCGCCTGCGCGATGCCACGGTGGTGGTCGTCTCGCATCAATCCTCCACGCTCGAAAAATTCTGTCGTTCCGCCGCGGTCCTGAAAAACGGGCGGCTGCACATGTTCGACACCCTCGAAGAAGCGAAACGGCTGTATAACTATGAAACTCAAGGTTAAGCGGTACAACACCCGCCGTCCCGAACCGATGCCCGAACCGGCCGCGCCCCAGCCCGTGCCCTCGCGCCCGGCGCAGCGCAGCGCGCCGCAATCTCCCGCCCCGGGCGGAATGCCGCAAGCCGCCGCCCCGGGCGGCTCGCCCCTTCCGCCGCCCCGCGCCGGGGATGAGGCCCTCTTCGCCCAGACCGAGGATGGCTTCGGATCCCAGCCCTTCCCCACCGCCGGACAAGTCTCCGGACAGGGGTCCGCTCCGGCACCCTCCGGCGAAGACGCAGGCTCCCCCGTCGCCAAGGATCAGGCCACAGATATCGATTCCATCCGCCGCGAAGGGCTGACCGGGCGGCAATTGCGGCTGGCCCGCCGCATGGCCCAGAAATACGGCCTGCCCGCCACATCCGATTTCGATGCCGTCCGCCTGCTCCGTCAGTCTGGGCTGGATCCCTTCCGCCCCAACCCCGTGGTCGAGATCGTGGCCGAGGATGACGCCGCCGCCGCCCAGCCCGGGCCGGGCACCACCATGCCCGTGCCCGCCGGCGCGCGCCTGCCCCAGACGATCAAGCCGGTCAAGATGCCCGCCCCGGGCGAAGAGGTGAACCCCGCCGCCGAAATCCTGCAGATGCAGCGCGATCTGGCCCGCCGCCGCCGTCGCCGGTCCATGCTGATGATGGCGCGGCTGGTCTTCTTCGTGATGCTGCCCACCCTTCTCGCGGGCTTCTACTACTACAAGATCGCGACACCGCTTTACGCGACCAAGACGGAATTCGTGATCCAGCAGGCCATGCCCCAACAGGCCGCCAGCAGCTCGCTTGGCGGCCTGTCGAACACGCCCATGGCCAATATGCAGGATTCGATCACCGTGCAGGGCTATCTGCAATCGCGCGATGCCATGCTGCGGCTCGACCGCGACATCGGCTTTCGGGATGTCTTTTCGCAACCGACGATCGACCCGATCCAGCGGCTCGATCCCGCCGCCACGAACGAAGCCGCCTACAAGATCTATCAACGCAATGTCCGCGTCTCCTATGACCCGACCGAGGGCATCATCCGGATGGAGGTGATCGCCCCCGATCCACAGGTGTCTGTCCAGTTCTCGCGGGCGCTGATCGGCTATGCCGAAGAACAGGTCGATCAATTGACGCAGCGCCTGCGCGAAGACGCCATGAAAGGCGCGCGCGAAAGCTATGCCGAGGCCGAGGCCGCCCTTCTGGACGCGCGCCAGCGCGCGGTGACGCTGCAGGAAACCTACAAGGTTCTGTCCTCCGAAGTGGAAGTCAACCTGATCACCGGCCAGATCGGCCAGCTTGAGGGGCAGTTGACCGCCGACAAGCTGTCGCTGGCACAGATGGAATCGAACGCCACGCCCAACCCCGCCCGGGTAGAGCCGCTGAAGCGGCGCATCGCCACGCTGGAAAAGGAAATTGCCATCCTGCGCGCCAAGCTGGTGGAGGAAGACAGTTCCGGCCAGTCGCTGGCGCGGGTGCAGTCCGAATTGGCGGTGGCCGAGGCCGATGCCGAAACCCGGCAGATGATGCTGGCGCAATCGCTGCAGGCGATGGAAACCTCGCGGATCGAGGCGAACCGTCAGGCGCGCTACATCTCGCTTTCCGTGGCCCCCGTCGCCCCCGACGAGGCGACCTATCCCCGCGCATTCGAGAACACGGTGGTGGCGATGCTGATCTTTGCCGGTATATACCTCGTGCTGTCGATGACTGCCGCAATCCTGCGCGAACAGGTCACGGCCTGAGGACAAGATGAAGAAAGTTCAAATCGGCGGGCTGTCCGTCAGCAATGACAGCCCGCTTCTGGTGATCGCCGGGCCCTGCCAGCTGGAAAGCCTCGATCACGCCCAGATGATCGCGGGCACCATGGCCGAGGCCTGCGCCGCGGCCGGGGCGCAATATGTATTCAAGGCCAGCTATGACAAGGCCAACCGCACCTCGCTCAAGGGCCGGCGCGGCATGGGCATCGAGGCCGGGCTGAAGGTGCTGGAGGCCGTGCGCGGCATGGGCATGCCCGTCCTCACCGATATCCACGATCCCGAACAGGCCCGGCTTGCCGCGCAGGTGGTGGATGTGATCCAGATCCCGGCCTTCCTCTGCCGCCAGACCGATCTTCTGCTGGCCGCCGGGGAAACCGGGGCGGTGGTGAACATCAAGAAGGGCCAGTTCCTCGCGCCCTGGGATATGGACAACGTGGCCGAAAAGGTCGCCTCAACCGGGAATGACCGCATCCTTCTGACGGAACGCGGCACCAGCTTTGGCTATAACGCGCTGGTGGCCGACATGCGCGGCCTGCCCCGCATGGCCCGGACCGGCTGGCCCGTGATCATGGACGCCACCCATTCCGTGCAGCAACCGGGCGGGCAAGGCGGATCGACGGGCGGGCAGCGCGAATTCGCCCCGGTGATGGCGCGCTGCGCCGTCGCCATCGGCATCGCGGGTGTCTTCATCGAAACGCATGAGGCCCCGGACACCGCCCCCTCCGACGGGCCGAACATGATCCCGCTCGCCCGCCATGCCCACGCTGGTGGACAGCCTGATACAGTTCGACCGTCTGGCCAAAACCGACCGATCCGCATCTGGGGTCCCGCCGCGTAGGGCGGGGTTAACCCCGCCTTACCAGCGTCCTCCCCCTGCGGCACGGTTGTGCATACGCCCTGCTGCACCAGCCGTCTGCACCGGCCGTTGCACGCGCTTTGGCGGGATTTCCCGTCAGGCCACCTGCCCCGCCGCCCAGCCGGATGACCAGGCCCATTGAAATTGTAACCGCCCAGCCAGCCGGTGATATCCACCACCTCGCCCACGAAATAAAGGCCCGGCACCGCCTTGGCCTGCATCGTGCGGCCATCAATCGCACCGGTATCGACACCGCCCAAGGTTACCTCTGCCGTCCGGTAACCCTCTGATCCGACAGGACGAAGTTGCCATCCCCCGATGCCTGCCGCAATCTCCTCAAGCCGCTGGCGCGACATCTCGGCCAGGGGTCCATGGCCCCCGCCCGCTGCTCCAGCAGCCGCGCCAGCTTCTCGGGCAGGATCTTTGCCAGCGCCGTGCGCAGCGCCGCCCGCCCCGCGGCCTGCTTCTCGGCCAGCAGGAACCCCGCCACATCCCGCCCCGGCACAAGATCCAGCGTGATCGCCTCGCCCTCACGCCAATAGCTTGATATCTGCAGCACCGCAGGCCCCGACAATCCGCGATGCGTGAACAGCACCGCCTCGTCGAATCCCACCCGCCCAAAGCTCACCCGCCCCGGCAAGGAGACACCGGCCAGCGGCGTCATCCAGTCCAGTTCCTGCTGGGCAAAGGTCAGCGGCACCAGCGCGGGCCGCGTCTCAGTCACCGGAATATTGAAGGATTCCGAGACCTTGTAGCCATATCCCGTGGCCCCCATCTTGGGAATGGACTTCCCCCCCGTGGCCACGATCACCGCATCCGCCCGCACCGGGCCGCGGCTGGTCTCGATCTCGAATCCCTCCCCCACCCGCCGCACCGGGCCAAGGCTGGTTTCCAGCCACAGCACCACCCCCGCCTGCGCCATGTCGCGCAGCAACATCCCCACGATCTGCGTGGCCGACCCATCGCAAAACAACTGCCCCAGCGTCTTTTCATGCCGGCAATCCGGCCGCATCGACCCGGGCCATGAAATCCTGCGCCGTAAAGCGCCGCAGCGCCGACAGCGCAAAGCGCGGATTTCGCCCGAGAAAACGGTCCGCCGCCGTGTGGATATTGGTAAAGTTGCACCGCCCCCGCCCGAGATGCGGATCTTCTCGCCCGCCGCCTGCGCGTCGATGACCAGCACCTTCCGGCCCCGCCGACCGGCCTCGATCGCGGCGAACATACCGGCGGCGCGGCCAAACCTTGCGGCAACGATCTTCCTTTTCTTCGTCCCGACCGATGAGTTTGCTGGACGCGGACTTTAGCGCTTCTGCGATTTAAGCTTCTTTCCCGCAACCCCCGCCACACCGCCCCACCCGTTGCCCCAACCGCCAACCGCCCCCGCGGAGACCCCTTGGCGGTCTCCATAGGTCATCGAATCCTAGCGCCCCAGCCAGCCATTCGCGATGCGCGGTCTTCAATCCGTCCAAGGCATGATCGACATCGCGGCGCTCTTGGTGCCCCGCAGGATGCCTCAAGCAGAACATCTGATCTTATTGCTATAGCTGGGATATCCGTTCCGGACGTGATGCGTGTGCATTTTCGCAGGTCCCCAGAACATCTGGCATAGGCTCCGGGGTCATGCCAACACAACTGTCGAGGACCGTAGGCCGTATCGCGACCGAAATCTCTGACCGAGCGAGGTCCACTCCCGCTGTCAATCGAAAACCCTCCCTTTGCCAGCATGATATGACAAGCGCCCGCCAAGCGCCGTTGGCGGACGCTCTTCAGTCAGAGGATGAAATCGCTTTCGCCAAGCGCCGGTCCCACGCCAAGCATGATCAGCAGGTCGGGGTTCAGATCGCCATCGCTGTCGACCTCGATCGTCGTGCTGCCCGCCACCGCAACACGGAACGCCCCGGCGGTGCCATCGAAGGCTTCACTGCCCAGAAAGACCGTGGCGACCGAGGACAGGTCGATACGATCCCCGTCGCCGCCCGTGCCCGAGAAATCAATGATCTGGTCAAGGGAAATTCCGCCACCGGTTGAACGCCCAAAAACAAACACGTCCGCCCCGGCGCCTCCGCGCAGGACATCAGATCCTGCGCCGCCGATCAGCGTATCCATGCCGGCCCCGCCGTCGATGTCATCATTGCCCCCACCCCCGCAAATCACGTTGGCCGCACCATCACCGGTCAGGATGTCCCGATGCGCCGATCCTTCGAGGTTCTCGAACCCGCTGAACGTGTCACCCGCAGCATCGCCGCCCGACGCCGAGGCATTCAGCAGGTCGACGATGACGCCGGCGTCTGAACCGCGATAGTCCAGCCAGTCAAGGCCGGTGCCGCCCCTCAGCACATCCGCGCCGCTTCCGCCCCGGATCCGGTCGTGCCCGTCCCCACCTGTGAGCGTGTCATCCCCGTCGCGGCCGATCAGCACATTGTCTGTCGCATCACCCGTCAGGCTGTCCCCGTGGTGGGAGCCGTAGATGTTTTCGACCCGGCTGAAGCTGTCTCCCTCGGCATCGCCTCCAGAGGCCGACCCGGTTCGAAGGTTCACGAAGACCGCCGCCCGCGAACCGGTATAGTCGAGGCTGTCGATACCGGCACCACCGTCCATCGTATCTGCTCCGGCCCCGCCGATCAGCCTGTCATGCCCGTCCTGCCCGGACAGGCTGTCGTCACCCTGCCCGCCATTCAGGTGGTTATCCCGCGTATCACCGGTCAGGACATCCTCAAAGCGTGAGCCAAGCACAGCTTCGATCCCGGTCAGAATGTCGCCCTGGGCATAGCCGCCGACAGTGGCCCCCGAACCAAGATCGATCATCACTCCTGCAGTGGACTTGCCATAAATGGCCCAGTCAAAACCGCCCCCTCCAGCCAGCGTGTCGGCGCCCGCGCCGCCATCCAGCTTATCCGAGCCTGCCTGACCGGACAGATTGTCCCGGCCGGCATTGCCGACCAGGACATTCCGCCCCGCATCCCCGATGAGGGTATCGGCAAATGCGGAACCGAAGACATGTTCCACTTCGGATAGGCTATCGCCTTCTGCGTCGCCTCCCGAGGCCGTACCCGCCCTTAGGTTGATGGTGACCCCAGCCGCCGAGTCACGATAGTCGAGCCAGTCTTCGCCAGACCCTCCATCAAGCCTGTCGCCCTCTGTGCCGCCCCGAAGGGTATCATTGCCTTCTCCACCCGAAAGCGCGTCTCTGCCCCGGCCGCCGGATAGCAAATCGGCGCCCGCGTTACCCACGAGCGTGTCGTTTCCGGCGTCCCCTGTCAGGCGGTCCTGCACGGCAGTGCCTATCAGACTGTCGTCACCAGCCGTGCCAAGGAAAATCACCGGGACGTCGTCGCTGAGTATGGTGCCCGTTGCTGTCGCCCCAACTACCGAAACACCGCCACTGGCCGCGATCAGGGTGACTGAAAACACTTCATCCGGTTCTGCGGTCATGTCGCCGTAGATCGGCAGGAACAGCTTGCGGGTCTGCTCTCCGGCCAGCAAGGTCGCCTGACCGGACGGGAATGCGCCGCCGAAATCAGCTTCATTCGCGCCCGTGGCCCCGGCGCTCCGTACTGCATAGGCAAAGTCGATGGCCCGGGTCGCCAAAGGATCTCCGACCCGGCTGACGGTAAAGGCGTAGGCCTTCACGCCGTTATTGCCCTCGACGATGCTCACAGAATCCGCCGTGATGACCAGTCCGATATCATCGTTGAGGATGGTCGCATCGGCACTGTCGTTCAGCCCGACCGATCCTCCGACCGCGCCGACTATGGAAGCCGTCAGGGTCTCGTCAAACTCAACCTCTGCATCGGCAGCAATTTCGATCGTGACGCCCCTTGACCGCTCGCCACTGGCAAAATGCACCGTCACATCCGCGGGCAGGGCACCGCCCTGGAAATCGGCCGCATCAACCGGCGCCGCACCGGACCCGGCAAAAGTGACAGTGATGGAGCCCGTGCCATCGACATCGCCCAGACGGTTGATCTGAAAGGAAAGGGTCGTCGTCCCGCCAGTGCCTTCGGCGGTTTCTGCCGTCAATGCAACGATCTCATAGGATGTGGGCGTGATGGTCAGGCTGCCTGTCCCCGCTCCATTGTTCAACAGAAGATAACTGTCTCCCGCTTCGCCGGTCATCGCGCCAGAGGCACCGGCCATGCCATTGGATCCGGGCGCGCCATCCTGGCCATCGGGAAGCTCAATTCCGTTGCCACCGGATCCTCCGGCGCCTCCCGTTCCTGCCGCCCCACCGCGACCGACCGTTCCCACCGCTCCTTCTGTCAAGGTGGTCGAAGTGCCGATGATGTCACCCCGTGTGATCAGGGTTCCACTGTTGACGATCAAGGCTGCGTCGCCGCCGCTCCCGTTCGCCCCGCCTGCGCCGCCATCCGCACCGTCACCGCCATCTCCCCCATCGGTGACTGTCCCGGCAACATAACCACTCAATATGCCCAGTTCCCATCGCTGGCTTTCACCATCAAAACCCCTGACGCCGCTGCCGCCAGTCCCGCCGCGACCGCCGGTTCCACCTGTCCCCCCGGTAACAGCGTTTGCAGCCTCGGGATCAAGGAC
Source organism: Paracoccaceae bacterium (assembly GCA_041397045.1). Taxonomy (GTDB): domain Bacteria; phylum Pseudomonadota; class Alphaproteobacteria; order Rhodobacterales; family Rhodobacteraceae; genus Paragemmobacter. Next base: position 178,021 of record JAWKXK010000006.1, on the reverse strand, counting down.
CACGGTTCCAAGCGTCAGAGTCCCCGAATTGGTGATGATCGCCGCATTACCACCGACACCGCCATTGCCGCCCACGCCACCAGCGGAGCCGTCAATTACCGCCGTGCCGAATGCACCGCTACGCCCGCCACCGCCAACGCCGCCTTCGCCACCTTGTCCACCAACGGCCACATTGCCGGAAAAGGTCACCCGATCCAGTTCCAGATTTCCCTGGTTCAAGATCGACGCGGTTGCATTGCCGCCCGTGCCGCCGTCGTTGCCCTCACGAGCCGGAGACCACCCGCTTGCACCGTTCGCCCCCCTCTGGCCGGCGGCACCAGTGCCGCGCCCGTCCGCAAGGATCAACCCGGTCAGCGTCGCAGACGCCCCGCTTTGCACCCACATATGGCTGACCGCGTTCCGGCCGCTGAGGGTGATGTCACCCAATCCATCGCCGTCGATATCGCCATTGATCACAACCTCAGATCCGGTCGCAATGGTCAGCCGGGATGCAAGGTTGATCTGTTGGCCAAGGAGAGCTGCATCAAACGTGATCGCATCCGCTTCCGAAGTAAGCGCGGCGGCGGCAAGTGCCTCGCGCAGCGATGTCTTCCCGTCTCCGGCGTCGACGATATCGTCGACCGTATCGACCGTGAACTGTGCCATAGGTTTCTCCCTGTGCATTTACTCATTACGTTTCGGAGGATGTTCAACGGCACCAGACACGCCCTCGAACGGCGCAAACAGGTATCGTTCAGGGCTCACTCTTGCCCAACATTCTCCATCTGGTCTTTTTGGGATGCAAACCGTTGCATGTACGGGAGGGTCTGGCAAGCTTAACTGCCCCGTGCCGAAACATGCCGCCTGACGGCAAGACGCGTGACCTTGCCAGTCGGTCGGGCCGCCTGCGCCCCGGTCGCCTCCCGTCAAAAAGAACGGTCACTAGGGAAAATTTCTGCCATCTGGCGATCCAGGTGCGGGTGCGGGCTTGGCGGCAGGGTGCTTTCAGCCCTGCTGCAGCCCACCATTCGCACGGTGATCCCGCTGATCGTGCTGCGCCTGATCAAGTGTGCCTGACCCGGCACGCGCGCCTATCTTCTTACCCTGAATGAGAAAAGGCCCGCGTATCGCGGGCCCTTTCCATCACGTGCCAGTTGCTGGGATCAGCTGCAGCCGCTCGTCCCGCCGCAGGTGTTGCACTTCATGCAGGTCCCGTTGCGCACCAGCGTGTAGTTGCCGCATTCGCCGCAGGGGTCGCCTTCATAGCCCTGCATCTTGGCCTTGGTGCGCGCATCCATGCTGACCGTGCCCGAGGCCAGCGCCGTCGTCGCCCCGCCGCCCATGGTTTCCGGGATCAGCGTGTTCAGCGCGGCTACGGGATCCGTGCCGGTGGATAGCGCCGTGGCCCCCATCCCGCCCTGGAACACCACAAGCTCTTGCGGCAGCCGCTTGCGCAGATAGCCGGTCGAAGAGATGGAGCGCAGCAGTTCCACCGATTTCGACGCAGCCGACTCGCTCACTTCGCCGAAGTTGCGCTTGCCCTCGTCATCGCCGCGGCCAAGGTCATCGAAGGCCGCCCCTTGCGGTTTCACATGGGCAAGATCGGTGCGGTCAAGGTAGCTGATCGCCAGTTCGCGGAAGATGTAATCAAGGATCGAGGTCGCGTTCTTGATCGAGTCGTTGCCCTGCACCATGCCCGCCGGTTCGAACCGGGTGAAGGTGAAGGCTTCCACGAATTCCTCCAGCGGCACGCCGTATTGCAGGCCCACGGAGACCGCGATGGCAAAGTTGTTCATCATCGCGCGGAAGCCTGCGCCTTCCTTGTGCATGTCGATGAAGATTTCACCCAGACGCCCGTCGCCATATTCGCCGGTCCGCAGATAGACCTTGTGACCGCCGACAATGGCCTTCTGGGTATAGCCCTTGCGACGCTCGGGCAGCTTTTCGCGGTTGGTGCGGATGATCTCCTTCACCACGATCTTTTCGACGATCTTCTCGGCCAGCACGGCGGCCTTTTCCTGCGCCGATCCCGTGGCCAGAATTTCTTCGGCCTCTTCATCATCCTCGACCAGCGCCGAGGCCAGCGGCTGCGACAGCTTCGATCCGTCGCGATAGAGCGCGTTGGCCTTGATGCCCAGCGAGTGCGACAGTTCATAGGCCGCCAGCGTTTCGGCAATGCTGGCCGAGTTCGGCATGTTGATCGTCTTGGAAATCGCGCCCGAGATGAAGGATTGCGCCGCCGCCATCATGTGGATGTGGCTGTCGACCGACAGGTAGCGCGTGCCCTTCTTGCCGCAGGGATTGGCGCAATCGAAGACCACGTAATGTTCGGGCTTCAGGAAAGGCGCGCCTTCCAGCGTCATGGTTCCGCAGACATGGTCGTTGGCGGCGTCGATCTGCGCCTTGGTAAAGCCCAGATGGCGCAGCAGATCAAAGCTCGGATCCGCCAGCTTTTCGGCCGGAATGCCCAGCGTGCCCTTGCAGAATTCCTCGCCCAGCGTCCACTGGTTGAAGACAAAGCGGATGTCAAAGGCCGAAGGCAGTGCCGCATCGACCTTTTCCAGCTCGCGCGGGCCAAAGCCGTGGCCGATCAGCGCGGTGTGGTTGATGCCCGGGCAGTTGCCAAGACTGCCGTGACCCACGGCATAGGCCACGATCTCGGCGATCTGCGACGAGGAATAGCCCAGCGTCTCAAGCGCGGCGGGAACCGACTGGTTGATGATCTTGAAATAGCCGCCGCCGGCCAGTTTCTTGAACTTCACCAGTGCGAAATCCGGCTCGATCCCGGTGGTGTCGCAATCCATCACAAGGCCGATGGTGCCCGTCGGCGCGATCACCGTGGTCTGGGCATTGCGATAGCCATGCGCCTCACCCATGGACAGCGCTTCGTCCCAGGCAGATTTCGCAAGGGCGACAAGGCTTTGGTCGGGGCAGTTCACCTGATCCAGCGCGACCGGGTTCACGTTCAGCGCCTCATATCCCGCAGTTTCGCCATAGGCAGCGCGGCGGTGGTTGCGGATCACGCGCAGCATGTGCTGTGCGTTGCGGCTGTAGCCGGGGAACGGACCCAGTTCCTTGGACATCTCGGCCGAGGTGGCATAGGTGATCCCGGTCATCAGCGCCGTCAGCGCGCCACACAGCGCCCGCCCCTCTTTCGAGTCGTAGCCAAGCCCCATGTTCATCAACAGGCCGCCGATATTGGCATAGCCAAGGCCCAGCGTGCGGAAATCATAGGAAAGCTGCGCGATTTCCTTCGACGGGAACTGCGCCATCATGACCGAGACTTCCAGCGTCACCGTCCACAGACGGGTGGCGTGCATATAGGCTTCGGCGTCGAATTGGCCCGCCTTGTAGAAAGTCAGCAGGTTCATCGAGGCAAGGTTGCAGGCCGTGTCGTCAAGGAACATGTATTCCGAGCAGGGGTTCGACCCCCGGATCGGCCCGTCTTCGGGGCAGGTGTGCCATGCGTTGACCGTGTCGTGGAACTGGATACCGGGGTCGGCACAGGCCCATGCGGCATGGCCCACCTGATCCCACAGCTCGCGCGCCTTGATGGTTTTCGCGACCTTGCCATCGGTGCGGCGGATCAGCGCCCAATCCTCGTCATTCCTGACGGCGTTCAGGAAGGCATCCGTCACGCGGACGGAGTTGTTGGAGTTCTGGCCCGAAACGGTGATGTAGGCTTCGGAGTCCCAGTCGGTGTCATAGGTCGGGAATTCGATCGAGGTGAAACCCTGACGCGCATATTGCAGGATGCGGTTCGTATAGGTGTCGGGGATCATCGCCTTCTTGGCAGAGCGGATCGCGCCCTTCAGCGCCGGGTTCTTGGCCGGATCGACGGCGTCCTCCGAGGATCCATCCCATTGGCGGATCGCATCAAAGATTTCGTTCAGCTTCTGCTCATGCGCCTTGGACCCGGCGACGAGCGAGGCCACCTTCTGTTCTTCGATCACCTTCCAGTTCACGAACTGCTCGATATCGGGGTGATCCATGTCGCAGATCACCATCTTGGCCGCCCGCCGCGTGGTGCCGCCCGACTTGATCGCCCCCGCCGCGCGGTCGCCGATCTTGAGGAACCCCATCAGGCCCGAGGATTTGCCGCCGCCCGACAGCTTTTCCCCTTCACCGCGGAGCGAGGAGAAGTTGGTACCGGTGCCCGAGCCGTATTTGAACAGCCGCGCCTCACGCACCCACAGGTCCATGATCCCGCCTTCATTCACCAGGTCGTCGGAAACCGACTGGATGAAGCAGGCGTGCGGCTGCGGGTGTTCATAGCTCGACTTGGACTTGACCAGCTTGTGGGTGAAGGGATCGACATAGAAATGCCCCTGCGACGGGCCGTCGATGCCATAGGCCCAGTGCAGGCCGGTGTTGAACCATTGCGGGCTGTTCGGTGCCGCCATCTGGCGGGCCAGCATATAGCGCATCTCGTCGAAATAGGCGCGGGCGTCGGATTCGGTGGTGAAATAGCCGCCCTTCCAGCCCCAATAGGCCCAGGCGCCCGCCAGACGGTCAAACACCTGCTTGGCCGAGGTTTCGCCGGTGAAACGTTCGGCTTCGGGCAGATCGGCCAGCGCCGCCTCATCGGGGACCGAGCGCCACAGGAATTCCGGCACGCCCTTTTCCTTTACGCGCTTCAGGCGTGCCGGCACGCCGGCCTTGCGGAAATACTTCTGCGCGATGACGTCCGAGGCGACCTGGCTCCAGCCTTCGGGAACTTCCACCGCCTCGTTGCGGAAGACGACCTTGCCATCGGGATTGCGGATTTCCGAGGTGGTCGTCGCAAAGGACATGGCCCCATAGGCGCCGGTCGTCTCAGAGGTAAACTTGCGCTCGATCTTCATCGCTGCCCCGTCTCCAGTTATGGCAGGGCCTGCGCCCCGTCCGATGTTTCATCCTGCCGCAAGACAAGGCTTCGCCACCCCCTGCCCTATGGACAAAGGATCAGAGCAGCGCCGAGGCTGCCCTTTCTGCCTTGATCTTTGCTTTGCCTGTCGACGGCCACTACATGTTGTGGCCCTGCCGTCTGCTTCGTCAAACTGTCGTAAACTTTGACCGCATTCAACGGGAAATTTGCGGTCCCACGGGCGATTTTTCGCTTGACTGTTTTCCTGCAACAGGTCGGCGGAACGCCGCCGTTCTGTGGACAGGGCGGTGGAAAAGCGGCGGGCAAAAAGGGGACATCGGCGAATTCTGGCGCAATCGCGCAGGCTTGGATCAGGGTTTTCAGGATCCGTGTGAATACCGCCTTCAGCGCGCCACGTCGCCCCCTTGCGATTCCCTGCCCGCGACAGGCCTCCGGTTGATCAGCGCAATTCCCACCGCAACCAGCAGCGCCGCCCCCAAAAGCGCCACCGAGACCGACTCACCCAGCAGCGACCAGCCAAGGAACATCGTCAGGATCGGGGTCAGAAAGGAAAAGCTCGCCACCGTCGACGCCGGATAGACCGACAGCAGCCAGAGCCATCCGATGAATCCCCCCGCCACAACGATGGAGGATTGGAAGATGACACCCACTATATGTAGCGGTGTGACCTCGCGGATCAGGGGGCCAAAGGCGGGCGACAGCAGGATCAGGATCGGCCCCGAAACCAGCACCATCCAGAACAGCTGCATCTCGGGCCCCGCCGCCTTCAGCCGTGAGGTGCGCGCGACGATGGCCGTGCCCGCCCAGCCAAGCGCGCCCCCCAGCGCCAAGAGATCCCCCGCCAGACTGCCCGCCCTTTCGCCATCGCGCGACAGGATCGCCCAGGCGGTGCCCAGAAAGGCCAAACCCAGCCCCAGCGCCCGCTGCGGAACCAGCCGTTCGCCGGGCAGCAGGAAATGCGCCATCAGCGCGAACCAGACCGGCATCGAATAGAAGATGACAGAAGCGCGGCTGACCGCCGTCAGATCCAGCGCAAGGAACAGGCACAGGAACTCGGCCGCGAAGACGGTGCCGATCAGCAGGCCGGGCAGCAGATCGCCGCGCGTCAACCGCGGCGGCCGCCCCCGCCAGACCAACCAGCCCGCCACGAAGGCCACCGCAAGCAACGACCGCAGCCCGGCAAAGAAAACCGGCTGCAACCCGTCATTGATCCACTTCACCATGATCTGGTTGAAGGCCAGCAGCAGCGTCACCGCCAAAAGCGCCCCGGCGCCAAAGGCGTCAAGCCTGTCCTTGCGTTGCATCTTTCCTGCCCCTCCGGTCGCAGCGCCCGGCCTGTCCCGGCAGTGGCGTCGAATCGACATGCAAGACGTTAGCACTGGCCCCGCGCGACCGGATCACGTAAATCCTGCGCGAGCAAAGAAGGAAAGGCACGGGATGGCGGATATCATCGCCCGCTGTGAGGCAAAGGGTCTGCGCATGACGGATCAGCGCCGGGTCGTGGCCCGCGTCATCGGGGATGCCGAGGACCACCCCGATGTCGAAGAACTCTATGCGCGCGCGGCCCGCATTGATCCGCGCATTTCCATCGCCACGGTCTATCGCACGGTCAAGCTCTTCGAAGAGGCGGGCATCCTCGACAAGCTGGAATTCGGCGACGGCCGCGCCCGCTATGAAGATGCCGAACGCGATCACCACGACCACCTGATCGACGTCAATTCCGGCGACGTGATCGAATTCGTCGACCCCGAGATCGAGGCGCTGCAGGAACGGATCGCCGCGCGCCTTGGCTACAGGCTTGTCGGGCACCGGCTGGAACTGCTGGGCGTGCCGGTCAAGAAACCCTGACCTTGGACCCCGCATCGCAAAACCTGCGCGGCATCGCCCTGATGGTCGCCTCCATGGCGCTCTTCGCGGTCGAGGACATGTTCCTGAAACTGGCCGCCGCCGATCTGCCTGTGGGCATGGTCATCTTCGCCGCCGGGGCCTTCGGCGCACCGATCTTCATGCTGATGGCCCGGGCCGAGGGGGGCCGGACCCTGAACCGCGCCGCGCTCCACCCCGCGGTGCTGGCCCGCAACGCGGGCGAGATGGTGGCGACCTTCGCCTATATCAACGCCCTTGCCGTGGTGCCCCTGTCCACCGTCTCTGCCGTGCTGCAGGCACTGCCCCTTGCCGTGACGCTGGGCGCGGCGGTCATCCTGCGCGAAAGCGTCGGTTGGCGGCGCTGGTCGGCCATCGCGGTGGGCTTTGCCGGGGTTCTGGTGGTGATCCGCCCGGGATTCGACGGTTTCCGCCCTGAGGCGCTGTGGGTTCTGGTCACCGTGGCGGGCCTTGCGCTGCGCGACCTTGCCACCCGGGCCATCCCGCGCGACTGCACCTCCGCGCAGGTGTCGGCCTGGGGGCTTTTGTCCGTCACGCTGCTGGGCGCGGTCATGATGGTGCAGGGCGGCGTGATGCGCCCCGATGCGCTGCAGGCGGCCACGCTGCTGGGCGCGGTGGTCTTCGGTTCGGTCGGCTACTGGCTTGTCGTCTCGGCCTCGCGCACGGGGGAAGTGGCCGTCGTGGCTCCGTTCCGCTATACCCGGCTGGTCTTTGCCATCGCCATCGGTTGGGCCGTTTTCGCCGAAACGCCGGACATGCCGATGCTGATCGGCGCGTCGATGATCATCGGCTCGGGCCTCTATGCGCTGGCCCGCGAACGCGCCCGCAAACGCGCCCTTTCCTTGCAGGGCCACAGCCGCTAAACGAACGGGCGAGAGCACCCACCCGTCCGATACGGAGGCAGACCCGCCATGACCACGATCATCGACATCCATGCCCGCGAAATCCTCGACAGCCGCGGCAACCCCACCGTCGAGGTGGACGTCACCCTTGAAAGCGGCGTGATGGGCCGGGCGGCCGTGCCCTCAGGCGCATCGACCGGCGCGCATGAAGCGGTGGAACGCCGCGATGGCGACAAGGACCGCTACAAGGGCAAGGGCGTGCTTGAGGCCGTGGCCGCCGTGAACGGCGAGATCGCCGAAGAGATCGTCGGTTTCGACGCGATGGAACAGGTCGGCATCGACCGCACCATGATCGAGATGGACGGCACGCCGAACAAGGGCCGCCTTGGCGCGAACGCGATCCTTGGCGTGTCGCTTGCCGTGGCCAAGGCCGCGGCCGAGGCATCGGGCCAGCCGCTGTTCCGTTATGTGGGCGGCACTTCGGCCCGGGTTCTGCCGGTGCCGATGATGAACATCATCAATGGCGGCGAACATGCCGACAATCCGATCGACATTCAGGAATTCATGATCATGCCGGTGGGCGCGGACAATATCCGCGACGCGATCCGCATGGGATCCGAGGTGTTTCACACGCTGAAGAAGGAACTTCAGACTGCCGGTCACAACACTGGCATCGGCGATGAGGGCGGCTTTGCACCCAACCTGAACTCTGCCCGTGACGCCCTTGATTTCATTCTGAAATCCATCGAAAGGCAGGCTATCGCCCGGGCGAGGATATCTACCTCGCCCTCGACTGCGCCTCGACCGAGTATTTCCGGGGTGGCCGGTATGAGATGAAGGGCGAAGGCAAATCCCTTTCCATCGCCGAGAATGTGGATTTCCTTGCCGGTCTCGTGGCCGATTACCCCATCATCAGCATCGAGGACGGCTGTTCCGAGGATGACTGGGAAGGCTGGAAACTGCTGACCGATACGCTGGGCGGCAAGGTGCAACTGGTGGGCGACGATCTCTTCGTGACCAACCCCAAGCGTCTTGCCGAAGGCATCGCCCGGGGCTGCGCCAATTCCATGCTGGTGAAGGTCAACCAGATCGGCACCCTGACGGAAACCCTGCAGGCCGTCGAAATGGCCCATCGCGCGCGCTACACCAATGTGATGAGCCACCGATCGGGCGAGACCGAGGATGCCACCATCGCCGATCTGGCCGTGGCCACCAATTGCGGGCAGATCAAGACCGGCTCGCTGTCGCGCTCGGACCGTCTGGCGAAATACAACCAGTTGATCCGGATCGAGGAAATGCTGGGCGAAACCGCCGAATATGCCGGCACCTCCATCCTGAAGGGCTGAGGATGGCACGCAAGGGGCTTTTCTCGCGCGGCCCCTTTCTGATGGGGCTGACGCTAGTGGTCTTCGGCGGGGCGGCCTTCGCCCTGCCCGCTTTCCTTCCGCCCGCGCAATCCCCCGAGGCCGCGGCCGAAATCGGCCGGATCACCGGCATGATCGGCGGCGGGTTGATCGGTGTCGGGCTTGTGGCAATGGCCATCGGCCTCTTGCGCCGGATGCGTCAGGCATGACCACGGCGCAGGCCGTGATTGCCGCGCTGGATCTGGCCCCCCATCCCGAGGGGGGCTGGTATCGCCAGACATGGGTCGCCGATGGGCCGGGCCGCCCTGTCGGCACCGCGATCTACTTCCTGCTGGAAGCCGGCAAGCCAAGCCATTGGCACAAGGTCGACGCGGTGGAGATCTGGCATTTCCACGCCGGTGCCCCGCTGATCCTGTCGATTGCCCCCGGCGATGCGGGGCCGGTCACGGATCTGCTCCTCGGCCCTGACGTGCTGGCAGGCCAGCACCCGCAGGGGATCGTGCCAAAGGATCACTGGCAGGCCGCGCGCAGCACGGGCGACTGGTCGCTGGTGGGCTGCACCGTCAGCCCGGGCTTCCGTTTCGATGGCTTCACCCTCGCCCCGCCGGGGTTCGACATTCCCCGCTGAGGATCCCTCGCGCCGTTGGTCGATTGTGACGGGCACAAGATAGCATTGGCACCCGTCCGGGCCATGGGGTAACCGGGGCCATGGAAAAGGCAGAGAACAGGGACAGCGCGCGCGGCTTCGGCTTTGCCCTCGCGGCCTACATGCTCTGGGGGTTTCTGCCCGTCTACATGAAGGCCCTCTCCGATGTTCCCGTGCTTGAGGTGCTGGCCCATCGCGTGATCTGGTCGGTCCCGGTGGCCGGGGCGATCCTGATCTGGCTGGGGCGCACCGCAGACCTGCGCGCCGCGCTGCGCTCCCCCCGGATGATCGGCATGGCGGCGCTGACGGCGGCGCTGATCTCGGTCAACTGGGCGATCTATGTCTGGTCGATCCAGTCCGGTCAGGCGCTCGAGGCGGCTTTGGGATATTACATCAACCCGCTGTTTTCGGTCTTTCTCGGCGCGGTCCTGCTGAAGGAACGGCTCAGCCGCGCGCAATGGGCCGCCATCGGGCTGGCCGCGCTGGCCGTGCTGGTGCTGACTTATGAAGCGGGCCGCGTGCCCGTGGTGGCGCTGGGGCTGACTGTTTCCTGGGGCTTTTACGCCTATCTGAAAAAGCGCCTGCCGCTTGGCCCCAATCAGGGCTTCATGCTCGAGGTGATGATCCTGACCCCCTTCGCACTGGGCTGGATGGCCTGGATCGCCGCCCGGGGCGAGATGGTCTTCCTGACGGATGGCCTGATCACGCTGCTTCTGCTCTCCGCCGGGGTGGTGACGGCGGTTCCCTTGATGCTTTATGCCAATGGCGCAAAACTCCTGCGCCTGTCCACCATCGGCATCCTGCAATACCTTGCGCCCACGATGATCTTCCTGACCGCCGTCTTCCTGTTCGGCGAACCCTTCGGCACAGCCCGCGCGGTGGCCTTCCCGATGATCTGGGCGGCGCTGGTGATCTATACCGCCTCCATGTTCCGCCAGCGCTAGCGGGGATCAGTCCGGTCGGCTGACCCGCCCCCCGCCCACCAGCGCGGCCACGCCCGTGGTCGCAGGCCCCGATGTCGCCATCCCCCGCGCCACCCGCACGGCCAGAAAGGCAAAGGCCTGCGCCTCCAGCATGTCGCCATCCAGCCCGATGCTTTCGACCGGGGCGACCTCCACCTTCATCCGTGCTGAAAGCTCTGCCATCAGCGCCGCATTGTGCCGCCCCCCGCCACAGACAAGCACCCGTGTCACTGGGATCGGGAAATGCTCCGCCCCGCGTGCAACGGCAGCGGCGGCGGCGGCGGTCAGCGTGGCCGCCGCATCCTCGGTGGACAGGTTCCCGATGTCGAGAACCGCGTGAAAGGCATTCCGATCCAGCGATTTGGGCGGCATCCGGTGGAACCATGCATGGGCGAGAAAGGCCTCCAGCCGCGCCTCATCCACCTTGCCCGCCAGCGCAAAGCGCCCGCCCGGATCCTGCGCCAACCCCTCGCGCGCCTGCAAAAGATCGTTGATCGGCGCATTGGCCGGGCCGGTATCAAAGGCCAAGAGCGCGCCGGGGCTTTCCGGCGCGGGCTGGCGCGGGTCGATCCATGTCACATTGCCCACCCCGCCAAGGTTCAGAAAGGCCAAAGGCTGCGACGCCCCGGCATGGCGGGCGCAGGCAAAGTGAAAAAATGGTGCAAGCGGCGCGCCCTGCCCGCCAAGCGCCACATCGGATGAACGGAAATCCCACACCACCGGGCAACCCAGCATCCGCGCCAGCAGCGCACCATCCCCCGCCTGATGCGTGCCCCGCCCGCGCGGATCATGCGCCAGCGTCTGGCCGTGAAAGCCGATGATCTCGGCCCCCGAAAAGCGCGACAGCAACTCGGCATGGGCGGTTTCCACCACGGCGGCGGCCTCCTCTACCCCCGCCTCGCCCGGCCAGCGGCCAAGGGCCGCCCGCAGCACCGCCTGTTCGCTTGCGTCATAGGGGCGAAAGGCCGTCGGCCCGAAGTCGAGGATCCGCTCCCCATCCGTCAGCAGCATCGCCGCATCCACCCCGTCCAGCGACGTGCCCGACATGCATCCAAGGGCCCAGACCGCACCGCCTTTCAGCATCTTCCCCTTGCCCCCTGCCCCGGCTATACCCCACCGGCATCATAAAGCACGGGTGACCCATGACCTACCATCCGAAATCGGATTTCATGCGCGTGATGATCGAGCGCGGCTATCTGGCCGACTGCACCGATTATCAGGCGCTGGACGAGGCATTGGTAAAGGGCATTGTCCCCGCCTATATCGGCTATGATGCCACGGCGGCCAGTCTGCATGTCGGGCATCTTCTGAACATCATGATGCTGCGCTGGCTGCAGAAGACCGGCCACAAGCCGATCACCCTGATGGGCGGGGGCACCACCAAGGTGGGCGATCCCTCCTTCCGGGCCGAGGAACGCCCGCTTCTGACGCCCGCCCAGATCGACGCCAATATCGCAGGCATGCAGCGGGTCTTTGGCCGCTACCTCGCCTATGGCACGGGCGCGACCGATGCCGTCATGCTCAACAATGCCGAATGGCTCGATAGCCTGAACTACCTCGATTTCCTGCGCGATATCGGGCGGCATTTCAGCGTGAACCGGATGCTGTCCTTTGAATCGGTCAAGTCCCGGCTGGATCGCGAACAATCGCTCAGCTTCCTCGAATTCAACTACATGATCCTGCAGGCCTATGACTTCCTCGAACTGAACCGCCGCTACGGCTGCCTTCTGCAGATGGGCGGCTCGGATCAATGGGGCAACATCATCAACGGGATCGACCTGACCCGCCGTGTCCTCGACCGCGAGATCTTCGGGCTGACCTCGCCGCTGCTCACCACCAGCGACGGGCGCAAGATGGGCAAGTCGGCCTCGGGCGCGGTCTGGCTGGATGGGGCGATGCTGTCACCTTATGAATTCTGGCAGTTCTGGCGGAACACGACCGATGCCGATGTCGGGCGCTTCCTCAAGCTCTATACCGAACTTCCGGTCGCAGAATGCGATCGTCTCGGCGCGCTGGCCGGGGCCGAGATCAACGCCGCCAAGATCATCCTCGCCAATGCCGTGACCACGCTCCTGCATGGCGAAGAGGCCGCCGCCGCCGCCGAGGCAACCGCGCGCGAGGTATTCGAAAAGGGCGGGATCGGCGAGGATCTTCCCGCCATCCAGCTTGCCCCCGAAGATGTCGCCGATGGCGTGGGCATCGTGCAGCTCTTCGTGCGCGCGGGGCTTGCCGCTTCGGGCAAGGATGCCAAACGGCTGATCACCGAAGGCGGGGCGCGGGTGAATGACGAGATCGTCACCGATGTCGGCCTACGGCTGGGCGCGGGCGACCTTGCCGAACCGCTGAAACTCACCGCCGGGAAAAAGCGCCACGCGCTGGTGACCCTCGGCTGAGTATATTGCAAAGCCGGCCGCTATCGCGGCCGGCACAGAATTTTCGCAGAAAATTCGTTCTGACGCAGGATCACTCCTGCACGGTGACCTTTGCCATCACATCGGGCACATCTACCGCGCCGCCCGCGTTCTCGTCGCCCTTGCGGATCGCATCCACGACCTCCATCCCGGAAATCACGCGCCCGACGACTGTATATTGCCCGTCCAGATGCTCGGCCCGGTCGAACATGATGAAGAACTGGCTGTTGGCGCTGTTCGGATCCATGGATCGCGCCATGCCGACGACGCCCCTCTCGAACTTCGCGTCCGAGAATTCCGCCGCCAGATCCGGCAACGCGGATCCGCCCATCCCGGCCATCGACAGATCGCCCCCGGTCTTGCCGAATTCCACATCGCCCGTCTGGGCCATGAAGCCCGCGATCACGCGGTGGAACACCACCCCGTCATAGGCCCCGTCCCGCGCCAGCGCGGTGATCTGCGCCACATGGTTCGGGGCCAGGTCCTGCGCCATGTCGATGACGACTGTCCCCGTGGTGCCGCCCGCCACCTCGATCACCAGATTCGGTCCCGGCCCATCGGTCACATCCTGCGCCGTGGCCGACTGGCTCAGCGCAAAGCCACCCAGCGCGGCCAGACCAAGGGCGAAGATCCCCGCCGCGATGAACCGATCACGCGACATCGGCGGCCACCCGAACGGTGATCATGCGGTCAGGGCTGGCCGGCGGCTCGCCCCGGGTGATCTTGTCGACATGCTCCATCCCTTTGATCACGCGGCCATAGACGGTGTATTGCCCGTTCAGGAAATGGTTGTCGGTAAAGTTGATGAAGAACTGGCTGTTGGCCGAATTCGGATTGGCCGACCGCGCCGCGCCCAGCGTGCCGCGATCATGCGGGATGCGGCTGAACTCGGCCGGCAGATCGTCATACTGCGATCCGCCCGTGCCCGCGCGGCGCAGGTTGAAGTTGTTCTCCATATTGCCGTTTTCCACATCGCCCGTCTGGGCCATGAAGCCCTCGATCACGCGGTGGAAGGCCACGTTGTCATAGGCCTTGTCGCGGGCAAGCTGCTTCATCCGCTCGGCATGTTTCGGGGCGATGTCGGTCAGCAGTTCGATGACCACCTCGCCATCCTTCAGCGTCAGGATGATGGTGTTTTCGGGGTCCTTGATATCGGCCATGCGGGGATTCCTTCGGTTTCTTTGGCGCGAACCTAATGGCGCGGCCCTGTCATGGAAAGGGCGAAAGGCTGCGTCATGGTTGACGGGGGCCGGGAAGCGGCGGAAAGAGGGGGCACCATTCCGTGAAGGAGGCGATGATGGGCTGGAAGACGCTCGACGATGTGGCGCTGGCAGGCAAGACCGTGCTGGTGCGGGTGGATATCAACGTGCCGATGGAGGCGGGCCGGGTGACCGATGCCACGCGGATCGAAAAGATCGTCCCCACGGTCGAGGATATCATCGCGCGCGGCGGCAAGGTGGTGCTTCTGGCGCATTTCGACCGCCCCAAGGGCAAGGTCGTGCCAGAGATGAGCCTGCGCCACGTCCTGCCCACGCTCGAATCGGCGCTGGGCCGCAAGGTGATCTTTGGTGCCGATTGCCTCGGCGATCCCGCCGTCGCGGCGATTGCCGCGGCCACGGCGGGCGATGTCGTCCTTCTGGAAAACACCCGCTTCCACGCGGGCGAGGAAAAGAACGATCCCGGCCTCGCACAGGGCATGGCGGCGCTGGGGGATGTCTATGTGAACGACGCCTTCTCGGCCGCGCATCGCGCGCATGCCTCCACCGCCGGGATCGCGGCCCTGCTGCCCGCGGCGGCGGGCCGCCTGATGGAGGCGGAACTGCGCGCGCTCGAGGCGGCGCTGGGCAATCCGGTGCGCCCCGTCGTGGCCGTGGTGGGCGGGGCGAAGGTCTCCACCAAGCTTGATCTCCTCGGCAACCTCGTCACCAAGGTGGATCATCTGGTGATCGGCGGGGGGATGGCGAATACCTTCCTCGTGGCCCAAGGGGTAGAGGTCGGCAAATCGCTGGCCGAACGCGACATGGCCGACACCGCGCGCGCCATCATGGCCAAGGCCAAGGCGGCGGGCTGCACCATCCATCTGCCCGTCGATGTGGTGGTGGCGCGCGAATTCAAGGCCGGGGCCGCGCATGAAACCCTGCCCGTGGCGCAATGCCCGGCAGATGCGATGATCCTCGATGCCGGGCCTGCCACGGTGGCCGCGCTGGTAAAGGTTTTCTCCTCCGCCAAGACGCTCATCTGGAACGGCCCCCTCGGCGCGTTCGAGATCACGCCCTTCGATGCCGCCACCAACGCAGCGGCGCAGGCCGTCGCGCGGCTGACGCGGGACGGATCGCTCGTCTCCGTCGCGGGTGGCGGCGATACGGTGGCCGCGCTGAACGCCGCAGGCGCCGCCGCCGATTTCACCTTCATCTCCACCGCGGGCGGGGCCTTCCTCGAATGGATGGAGGGCAAGGATCTGCCCGGCGTCTCCGCGCTGATGGCCTGAAAGCTCGGGCACCTGAAAAAGGTGCCCGAATTTCCGTCTGCGTTGGCGCTAACTGCATTGCCGGGCGGGTTTTTCCCAGGCTATGTGCGCAAGACGCATGTTCCACGGGGAGAGCAGACATGACCACCGACGCAATGACCGCAAAAATGCGTGAGGGCCGGGGATTCATCGCCGCCCTCGACCAATCGGGTGGCTCCACCCCCAAGGCGCTGCGCCAATACGGCATCGCCGAAACGGCATGGACCGATGAGGCGGGGATGTTCGACCTGATGCATGCGATGCGCGCCCGCATCATGACCTCGCCCGCCTTCACCGGCGACAAGGTCATCGGGGCCATCCTCTTCGAACAGACCATGGATCGCACCGTCGATGGCACGCCCACCGCCCGCTTCCTGTGGGAAAAGCGCGGCGTCGTCCCTTTCCTCAAGATCGACAAGGGGCTGGAGGCCGAGGCAGATGGCGTGCAGCTGATGAAGCCCATCCCCGGTCTGGATGCGCTCTTGGCCCGCGCGGTAGCCGCCGGGATCTATGGCACCAAGGAACGCTCGGTCATCAATGCCGCCAACGCCAAGGGGATCGAGGCCGCCGTCGCCCAGCAATTCGCGCTCGGTCAGCAGGTGATCGCGGCCGGGCTGATGCCGATCCTCGAACCCGAGGTGACGATCTCCATCCCCGACAAGGCCGCCGCGGAATCGCTTCTGCGTGATGCCATCCTCGCGGCGCTGGACAAATTGCCGGGCGATCAGCAGGTCATGCTGAAACTCAGCCTTCCCACCGTGGACAATTTCTATCTGCCGCTGGTGGATCATCCCCGCGTGCTGCGCGTGGTGGCCCTGTCGGGCGGCCATGCGCGCGATGCCGCCAATGCCATTCTGGCGCGCAACCGCGGCGTGATCGCAAGCTTCAGCCGCGCGCTGACCGAAGGGCTGAACGCCCAACAATCCGACGCCGAATTCAACGCCCTGCTGGGCCAGGCCATCGAAGGGATCTGGGCCGCCTCCGTGGCGGGCTGAACGGCTGGCCGGCCCCCGGGCCGGCCCTTTCCCTTGCGATCCTGTGGCACGGATGCCCCATTCCTTGCCTTCCGGCCATGGGCAAGGCCACAGGCCCTTGGTCCCGCCCGGCGAATATGGTCAACTCCCTTCAAACGCGCCCCCGGCAAGAGGGGCGGCATGAGGCGGACGCAGATGTCACAGAATTCCACCCGGCCCTCGCTTGGCGCCCTGGCCTATTTCCTTCTGGCCTTCACCCTTGGCAGCTATTTCACCTTTGCCGCCGTGCAGGGCGATTACGGCGTCTTCCGCCAGGTCGAAATCGCCGCCGAGGCCGAGGTTCTGATGGCCGAACGCGATCGTCTGGCCGCCGAACTGGCCGAAATGCAGAATCGCACCACACGCCTTTCCGACGAATATCTGGATGTCGATCTGCTGGATGAACAGGCGCGCAGCGTGCTGGGCTATGTCCGCGCGGATGAGGTCGTCATTCATTGACCCCTTCCCGGGCCTGACCCAGGACCTCCCCCAAACCGCATCGGCGGAGGCCCCGGATCCCGTCCGGGGCGGGGTCTTGCGCACCCAATCAGCCTTTCCCCCACCGCATGGCAGCCATGCGCCACCCCGGCCTTGCGCCGGATTTTTTGTTTTGACCCAAGAAACCCCGATGCGATATAGGTCGTTTAACGTTGAACTACTTTATAGCCAGCCGAGGGGAGGACACCGCCGATGGCCGCGAAGAAGCCAGCCGATCGACCGAACGTGTCGAAGGACGAGTTGCTGAAATATTACCGCGAGATGCTGCTGATCCGCCGGTTCGAGGAAAAGGCAGGCCAGCTTTACGGGATGGGCCTGATCGGCGGGTTCTGCCACCTCTATATCGGGCAGGAAGCGGTGGTCGTGGGGCTCGAAGCCGCGACGAAGGAAGGCGACAAGCGCATCACCTCCTATCGCGACCACGGGCACATGCTGGCCTGCGGGATGGATGCCAAGGGCGTCATGGCCGAACTCACGGGGCGCATCGGCGGCTATTCCAAGGGCAAGGGCGGGAGCATGCACATGTTCTCGAAAGAGCGCCATTTCTACGGCGGCCACGGGATCGTGGGCGCGCAGGTGCCGCTGGGCGCGGGGCTGGCCTTCGCCGACAAATATCTGGGCAATGACAACGTCACCTTCGCCTATTTCGGCGACGGGGCCGCGAACCAGGGCCAGGTCTATGAAACCTACAACATGGCCGAGCTGTGGTCGCTGCCGGTGATCTTCGTGATCGAGAACAACCAGTACGCGATGGGGACCAGCGTCAAGCGCTCCACCAAATCCACCACGCTTTATGGCCGTGGCCTTGCCTATGGCATCCCGGGCGAGCAGGTGGATGGCATGGATGTGCTGGCGGTCAAGGCCGCCGGTGAAAAGGCCGTCGCGCACTGCCGCGCGGGCAGTGGCCCCTACATCCTTGAAATGATGACCTACCGCTATCGCGGCCATTCCATGTCGGACCCGGCCAAGTATCGGACCCGCGAAGAGGTGGAAAAGATGCGCAGCGAAAAGGACGCCATCGAACATGTCCGCGACCTGCTCCTGCAAGGCGGCCTTGCCTCGGATGACGATCTGAAGGCCATCGACAAAGAGATCAAGGCGATGGTCAACGAAAGCGCCGAATTCGCCAAGGAAAGCCCGGAGCCTCCGCTGGAGGAACTCTGGACGGATATCTACGCGTAAGGGGGGAAAGAGACATGGCAACGCAAGTTCTGATGCCCGCGCTTTCGCCGACGATGGAGGAAGGCACGCTGGCCAAGTGGCTGGTCAAGGAAGGCGATACCGTCAAATCCGGCCAGATCATCGCCGAAATCGAAACCGACAAGGCCACGATGGAATTCGAGGCTGTGGATGAGGGCATCGTGGGCCGACTGCTGGTCGCCGAAGGCACCGCTTCGGTGAAGGTAAACACCCCCATCGCCGTGCTGGTGGAAGAAGGGGAATCGGCTGACGCCGCCCCTGCCCCCGCCGCCGCCACGGCGGCTGCCCCGGCTGCAGCGGCCCCCGCCGCCCCCGTCGCGGCACAGGCCGCAGCCCCGGCCCCTGCCCCGAACGCGGCGCAGGGCTGGCCCCATTCGGACCTGCCCGAAGGCGTGCCCACCAAGACCATGACCGTCCGCGAAGCGCTGCGCGAGGCGATGGCCGAAGAAATGCGCGCCGATCCGAACGTCTTCCTGATGGGGGAAGAGGTTGGCGAATATCAAGGCGCCTACAAGATTTCCCAAGGCCTGCTCGATGAATTCGGCGCCAAGCGCGTGGTGGATACGCCCATCACCGAACATGGCTTCGCCGGGATCGCCGTCGGCGCAAGCTGGGGCGGGTTGAAGCCGATCGTGGAATTCATGACCTTCAACTTCGCGATGCAGGCGATTGACCACATCATCAACTCCGCCGCCAAGACGCTCTACATGTCCGGCGGCCAGATGGGCAGCCCGATGGTCTTCCGTGGCCCGAACGGTGCCGCCGCCCGCGTGGGCGCGCAGCACAGCCAGGATTACGCGGCATGGTATGCCGCCATCCCCGGCATCAAGGTGGCCATGCCCTATTCGGCGGCCGATGCGAAGGGCCTGCTGAAAACCGCGATCCGCGATCCGAACCCGGTGATCTTCCTTGAAAACGAAATCCTCTACGGACGGTCCTTCGAGGTGCCGGCCGAGGGTGATTTCACCATCCCCTTCGGCAAGGCCTCGATCCTGCGGGCGGGGACAGATGTGACCATCGTCTCCTTCGGCATCGGCCTGACCTATGCGCTGCAGGCCGCCGAGGAACTGGCGAAAGAAGGCATCAGCGCCGAGGTGATCAACCTCCGCACCCTGCGGCCCATCGACTATGACACGGTGCTGGCGAGCGTGATGAAGACCAACCGCTGCGTGACGGTCGAGGAAGGCTTCCCCGTCGGCTCCATCGGCAACCACATCGCCGCCACCATCATGCAGAAGGCATTCGACCATCTGGATGCGCCGGTCGTGAACTGCACCGGGAAAGACGTCCCGATGCCCTATGCGGCGAACCTTGAAAAACTGGCGCTGACGACAACCGCCGAGGTTGTCGCCGCCGTCAAATCCGTCTGCTACCGCTAAGGAGAGGGGAACATGGCAACCGAAATTCTCATGCCCGCCCTCTCTCCGACGATGGAGGAAGGCACACTCGCGAAATGGCTGGTCAAGGAAGGCGACACCGTCAAATCCGGCCAGATCATCGCCGAAATCGAAACCGACAAGGCCACGATGGAATTCGAGGCCGTGGATGAAGGCATCGTGGGCCGCATCCTCGTCTCCGAAGGCACGGCGGGGGTGAAGGTGAACACGCCCATCGCCGTGCTGGTGGAAGAGGGTGAATCGGCAGATGCCGCACCCGCCCCCGCCAAGGCCGCCGCTCCCGCTGCCGCGCCTGCGGCGGCCCCGGTCGTGGCTGCTGCGGCCCCGGCCCCTGCTGCACCCAAGGTCGGCGGCGCGCGTGTCTTCGCCTCGCCTCTCGCGCGTCGGATCGCAGCGGAAAAGGGTCTGGACCTCACGAAAGTGCAGGGCTCCGGCCCGCATGGCCGCATCGTGAAGGCGGATGTCGAAGGGGCAAAGCCCGTGGCGGCTGCGCCCGCTCCTGCCGCGGCCCCTGCCCCGGCGGCGGCATCGGCTCCGGCAGCGATGCCCACCGGCCCGGCGACCGAGACGGTGCTGAAGATGTATCAGGGCCGCACCTTCACCGAGGTTCCGCTGGACGGCATGCGCCGCACCATCGCGGCCCGCCTGACCGAAGCCAAACAGACCATCCCGCATTTCTACCTGCGCCGCGAGGTGCGTCTGGATGCGCTGATGGCCTTCCGCGAACAACTCAACAAACAGCTTGAAACCCGCGGCGTGAAGCTTTCGGTCAACGACTTCATCATCAAGGCCTGCGCGCTTGCCCTGCAGGCGGTGCCCGATGCCAATGCCGTCTGGGCGGGCGACCGGATGCTGAAGCTGAAACCCTCCGACGTGGCCGTGGCCGTCGCCGTGGAAGGGGGCCTCTTCACCCCCGTCCTCAAGGATGCCGATCAGAAATCCCTCTCCGCCCTTTCGGCGGAAATGAAGGATCTCGCCACCCGCGCCAAGACGAAGAAACTCGCCCCGCATGAATATCAGGGCGGCAGCTTCGCCATCTCCAACCTCGGCATGATGGGGATCGAGAATTTCGATGCCGTCATCAACCCGCCCCATGGCGCGATCCTTGCTGTGGGTGCGGGCCTCAAGAAGCCGGTCGTGATGAAAGATGGCAGCATCGGCGTGGCCACCGTCATGTCCATGACGCTGTCCGTCGATCACCGCGTCATCGACGGCGCGCTTGGGGCGGCCCTGCTGCAGGCCATCGTGGACAATCTGGAAAACCCGATGGCAATGCTGGCTTGAATGAACAAAGTTGATGAGCCATGTAATGGCTCATCAACCCTTGCTTGGAGAGTACCCGTGTCACGAGTGAAGCCCAACTTCGAAAAGCGATCCGATTTCCTCTGGATTGTTCAGTCCACCTACCTTGCAAACGGGATCAACTGGACGACGCAAGTAGAGCAACACGACGCGCGTCGCCATGAAGTGTCAGGTTTGGGGGTCAAAAACGAAATGTGTGACGCCGTAAAGGCCTCTCACTTGATACCCGACGATCTGGACGCAGTTTCTGCCGCCGACGAATACATTACTTGGAAGTTGCTGGCTCGCAGCAATGCTGAAAGACCGGAGCAACCCAAATGGGTTACGCCGGGTTTCGCAGGGTGGAACAACTAAACGTTGGGGATCAATCGCAGTCGACGCAGCCCGTCAACTTGTGGTCCATCGAAACGGCAGGTTGCGAACAGCCCGCCTCGCCCACGATCTTGGCCGGAACGCCCGCCACCGTCTTCATCGGCGGAATGTCCTGCAGCACCACCGACCCCGCGGCAATGCGCGAGCAGTTCCCGATGGAGATGTTGCCCAGAACCTTCGCCCCCGCCCCGATCAGCACGCCATTCCCGATCTTGGGATGGCGGTCGCCATCCTCTTTCCCCGTCCCGCCCAGCGTCACGGAATGCAGCATGGAAACATTGTCCCCCACCACCGCCGTCTCGCCGATCACGATGGAATGGGCATGGTCGATCATCAGACCCTTGCCCACCCGCGCCGCCGGATGGATATCCACGCCGAACACCTCCGACACCCGCATCTGGACGAAATAAGCCAGATCCTTGCGCCCCTGCGTCCAGAGCCAATGGCCGATGCGATAGGCCTGCACCGCCTGATACCCCTTGAAGAAAAGGATCGGCTGAATGAACCGATGGCAGGCCGGATCGCGGTCATAGACCGCCATCAGATCCGCCCGCGCCGCCGCCCCCAGTTCCGGGTCGCTGTCATAGGCCTCGTCCGCGATTTCCCGCAGGATCTGTTCGCTCATCTCGCCACTCGCAAGCTTCAGCGAAAACCGATAGGCCAGCGCGCGCTCCATGCCGGAATGATGCAGCAGGCTGGAATGGATCAGCCCGCCCAGCAGGGGTTCCATCGCAATCGCCTCGCGCGCCTCGTCACAGACGCGGGTCCAGACCGGATCGACAGTTGTCACTTTTGCTTTGGTCTCGGCCATCTTGCGCCCTCCGCTTTGGACATGACCCATAGCATATAGGCGCGGCCGAGGACAGGCCAACCATGCCCGCGCCTGCCATTCCGCCAGCGCAAGGCAGGCCCGCGCCAGCGCCAACGGCGCCACCGCCCCTCCCGCCGCGGGCCGGCGTGGCGAAACCGGCCCCAGCCGCGACATCAGGCTGCCATTTCCCCAGCGCGGATGCGGGCGGCGAAACCTGTCCATATAGCGATGCGCGGCATGCACTTCGGCCAGCACCGCCTGCCCCTCGGCCTCAGTCGCGCCCTCCAGATGCGCGGCCAGCGCCAGCAGATCCCCGATCTGCACCCGCCGCATCAGACCACCGCAATGCCGCGATAAGGCCCCGGCCCAAAGCGCGTGGAAAGCTGCGCCACCTCGATCCGCACCGCGCCTGCCCCATCCGCCTGCCGCTCGGCCGTGCCATAGGTCCAGTCGGCCATCCCGACCTCTGCCGTCCGCAAGACCTGCCCCCCCCGCGTGACGCGCAGGTGATAGCTCTCCCGCTCCTCGCCCAGCGGCACCTCGATCGATTCCCAACTGTCCCCGTCGATCCGGCTCCGCCGCACCCATGTCACCCGCAGCCCACCCGCCACGGCCCGCGCCCGCAGATGCGCCACCGCATAGGGCCGCAGCCCGATTCCGGCAAAGGCCAGACGCCGCTCTTCCACATCGGGATCGTCGAATCCCCGATCCGCTGCCCCGATCCGCCATGTCCGCTCCAGCCCGCGCAGCGATGCGGGCAGATCCACCTGCGTCACCGCCGGGTCGATCAGCACGATCCGGCTGCCCGCGGGCCAGAATTCCGGCATCCCCGCCTCGGTCCCGCATTGCCGGCGCAACCGTAGCGACAACTCCCACAGATCCGGCCCCACCAGCGCCGCCTCGGCGAATTGGAACAGCTCCCAGCGATCCGCGCTGCCATCCCCGATCGCGGCCAGATTGGCCCCGTTCAGCACCGCCCCCCGCAGGGCCGCCGAAGGCGCCCCCCCGGCAAAGCGCACCCGCAGCGCGGGGCCACGGTCCCACAGGCCCGGTCGCGCCGCAGGCAGCGCATTCTCCGTCTCGCCGATCACCGCGGCCTCCGTCCGCACCCCGTTCAGCACGAACCCATCCGCCCCATCCGCCGCCCACAGCGCCACCCGCCCCGGCCATGGCCGCGCCGCCACCGCCAGATGCGGCGCATGGGGCACTTCCTGCCCCGTCATCAGCGGCAGATCCAGAAACACCGGATAGACCGGCACCGCCGGCAGAAACGCCGGAATGCGGCTCTTCTCGCCCCGGTCCGGGCCGGGCAGGTATACCCCCGGCTCCACCCGCGCCGCCTCGGCCATCAGGGCCTCGGCCTGTTCCAGCCGGTCGATCCGCCAGCGCTGCCCCTCCAGCGTCACCACATCGCCGATCCCTACCGCCATCGCCGAATAGGGCAGCGCAAAGCGCGCCACATCGCGCGCCACCCGCGCCTCCGACAGCCAGCGTTCCGCCATCCGCCGCGCCTCTTCCGGCAACAGCGCCATCGGCACATCCTGATCCAGCGCCCCCGCCCCGGCATGATCCGGCCGCAGCACATCGGACACCAGACGGCGGAACTCCCCCTCCGCATCCAGATAGGACAGCCGCAACCGCCCCGCCGCCTCGCCCTCGCCGCCGCGCTGGATCGACAGCGCGCCTTCGTCCCCGCCCTCCACCAGATCGCCGGGCGCAAACCCGGCCACCGGCCGCGCGCCCCGGCGCAGAAAGGCCAGCGCGCCCCCCCGCTCCGCCGCATCGAACCCGCAAGACAGCATCAGGGGCTGCATCGCAGCCCGCCCCGTCGAAAGACTGTCCAGCGCATAGCCCCGCACCAGCCCCTGCACCCGCGCCAGATCCGGCAGGTCCAGCCCCGCCCGCTCGGCGATCTCGGCTAGCACCGCCTCCACGGGCTGCGCCGTCGCCCGCCCGTTCAGCCAGTGCCCCCGCGCATGGTTCGGCCCATCCGACCAGACATCCTCGCGCAGCGGAAAGGCCGGAAAGGGCCGCGCATCCCAGGCCCAGGCATGGGCATTCTCCAGATCCACCATCGCCCCGCCATAGACAGGCGATACCGGATTGGCCTCCGCCTGCCCCCAATAGCCCGTCACCGCCCGGTAATATTGCATCTGGATCAGGTCATCCCGCATCCCGGCCGAGGCCCTTGGCAAGGCCCCTTCGGACGAGGCGGCATCCTGAAACAGGTTGGGCTGGTTCGTCCCCTTGTCCACCGCCGGGCAGCCATATTCATCCGCCCAGGCCGCGTCGAATTGCGGCCCGCGCAGGCCTTCGGGATCATGGGCCGACACCACCTGCGCCACCGCCCCGTTGGGCCAGAGCAGCCGCTTCCGCCCCCCCTCCCAGACCGGGCGGCGATCCGGCGGCGCACAGGCGAGGATCCCGCTTTCGCCGAACACCATCACCTCGCGCACCTGATCGACCGTTTCCCCCACCAGCGCCACCCGCCGCGCCCGCCCCGCATCCCCGGGCCCCGCGCCCTCCACCTGCGCGCGCACCCATTCCGCGCCCGCCCGCGTCTTGCCCGCGCCGCGCCCGCCCATGATCACCCATGTCCGCCACGCGCCATCCGGCGCGATCTGATGCGGCAGCGCCCAGAACTCGAACAGCCAGGGCAGCGCCAGAAAGGCCCCCTCGCTCAGCCCGTGCAGGAATTCAGTCACCGCCTCCGGCGTCGCGGAGGCGAGCCAGACGGCGCCCGATCTCAGCCCGCGCAGCATCGAGGTCGAGAGCCCGCTCTCCGACGACGCCGGCCACTTGGTTGCGAAGCTTGTCAACTTTTACCCTCTCGTCCATCAGAACGGCCAGCGCCGCCTGCAGATCGCGCACGGCCAGCAAGGTCCGCGCCGATCCATCCGCCTCTTGCCCGCGCATCGCCTCAAGGGCCGCTGCCACATCGGCTGCAGCGGCATCGAAAACCTGCAATGCGTGGTCCAACAGCTCCGCCCCGGTCAGGGGCGGCCTGCGTCCGCTTCCATCCTGCATATGTCACTCCGCCCTCTGCCGATCCGAACGGCGGAAAAGGAAAAGCGGCCCCGGGGTTGCCCCCGTGCCGCTTGCCCAACTATCCCATCATGCCCAAAGCTATAGACCCGACCGCGCGCCGAGTCAATGATTTTCCGTGTCAGATCAAAGGCTTGCCGAACGCAGCCTTAACCCTTTCTTCATCAGTCCTGCACGCCGCCCGCCTCGGCCTCGCCCCGTTCGGCCTCGATCGCGCGCCAGCGGGCGACATTCTCGTTATGCTCGGCCAGCGTCCGGGCAAAGGCATGGCCGCCCGTGCCATCGGCCACGAAATACAGGTAATCGCTCTCCTCCGGGTTCAGCGCCGCCTCGATGGACAGCCGCCCCGGATTGGCGATGGGCGTCGGCGGCAGCCCGTCGATCACATAGGTGTTCCACGGCGTCTCGCGGCGCAACTCGCTCTGCCGCAGCCCGCGCCCCAGCACACCCTCGCCCCGCGTCACGCCATAGATCACCGTCGGATCCGTCTGCAGCCGCATCCCCTGCTCCAGCCGGTTCACAAAGACCGAAGACACCCGCCGCCGCTCTTCCGGCACGCTCGTCTCCTTCTCGATGATCGAGGCCATGATCAGCGCCTCTTCCGGCGTGTCATAGGGCAACCCCTCCACCCGGCTCGCCCAAAGCTCGGCCAGCGCCGCCGCCTGCTTCTCGGCCATCGCCGCCAGAAGACCCGCCCGATCCGCGCCCCGCGCCACCTCATAGCTGTCGGGGGCCAGCGTCCCTTCGGGCGGCACCTCGGCGATCTCGCCCGTCAGGAACTCCGCCCGCTTCAGCGCATCCACCACCTGCCAGCTCGTCACGCCCTCGGCCAGCGTCACCCGCCAGCGGATGTCATCCGCCTCGGCCACATCCACATAATCCGCAGGTGCCGCCTCCGCCGCCGGATCAAAGGCCACCACCTCGACATAGCGGTTCGTCGCCGGATCCAGCTCGCGCAGCACCACCTCGCTGCTCGCCACCGATATCCGGAAATTCACCTCGCGCCCGCAGGTCGATTGCCCCCCCGCCGTCAACGAGTCGAGGATCTGCGCCATGCTGCTGCCCGGCACCACCAGATAGGACCCGAATTTCAGCGCATCCGCCCGGCCGGAATAATCCGCCCCGATCCGGAAGATCCGCGCATCCGACACGGCCCCCTGTTCCTCCAGCGCGCGGCTCACCGCCGAAAGCGATGCCCCCCGCTCCACCCGGAAACAGATGGATTGCTCCAGCGGGCCCGGCCCGCTGAACTGCTCGCGCCCCCAGGCCAACAGCCCCGCCGCCGCCACCATCACCAGAACGAACAGCGTCAGCGCGTTGGACGCAACGGACCGCCACATCAGCCGGTCACCTTGCCCAGGACAAGGCTCGCATTCGTGCCGCCAAAGCCAAAGGAATTGGACAGCGCCACGTCGATCTTGCGCTTCACCGCCTTGTTCGGCGCAAGGTCCAGCTTCGGCTGGACCGCCGGATTGTCCAGATTGATCGTCGGCGGCGCCACCTGATCGCGGATCGCCAGCACGCAGAAGATCGCCTCCACCGCGCCCGCCGCCCCCAGAAGATGCCCGATGGAGGATTTGGTCGATGACATCGTGGCCTTGCTGGCCGCATCGCCCATCAACCGCTCCACCGCGCCCAACTCGATGGTATCGGCCATCGTGCTGGTGCCATGCGCGTTGATGTAATCCACCTGATCGGGCGTGATCCCCGCCCGCTTCAGCGCGGCGGACATCGACCGGAAGCCGCCATCGCCGTCCTCGCTCGGCGCGGTGATGTGATAGGCATCCCCCGACAGGCCATAGCCCAGCACTTCCGCGTAAATCTTCGCGCCCCGCGCCTTGGCATGCTCGTATTCCTCAAGCACCACCACACCCGCGCCCTCGCCCATCACGAATCCGTCGCGATCCGCATCATAGGGACGCGAGGCCTTGGCCGGATCCTCCGCCCGCTTGGTGGACAGCGCCTTGCAGGCATTGAACCCGGCAATCCCGATCTCGGAAATCGGGCTCTCGGCCCCGCCCGCCAGCATCACATCGGCATCCCCCCACTGGATCAGCCGCGCCGCATCGCCAATCGCATGCGCGCCGGTCGAACAGGCCGTGACGACGGCATGGTTCGGCCCCTTGAAGCCGAAGCGGATCGACACCTGCCCCGAAATCAGGTTGATCAGCGCACCCGGGATGAAGAAGGGCGAAACCCGTTTGGGCCCCTTTTCCTTGATCAGCACGGCGGTTTCGGCGATCGAGGTCAGCCCCCCGATCCCCGAGCCGATCATCACGCCCGTGCGCAACCGGCCTTCCTCATCCTCGGGCATCCAACCCGAATCCCTGACCGCCTGCTCAGCCGCCGCCATCCCGTAAAGGATGAAGTCATCCACCTTGCGCCGGTCCTTGGGTTCCATCCAGTCATCGGGGTTGAAGGTCCCGTCGCTGCCATCGCCGAAAGGGATCTCGCAGGCATATTGCGTGACGACGTTCGATGCGTCGAAGCGCGTGATCGGCCCCGCGCCCGACTGCCCCGCCAGCAGCCGCCCCCAGGTCTCTTCCACCCCGCAAGCCAGCGGCGTGACCAGACCCAGACCCGTGATGACAACCCGACGCATTCGGCCCCTCCATGAACGCCTGTCTTGCCGGGTGATACACGGGGGGGCGGGGCCGTGCAACACGGCCCACCCGCAACCGCCCCGCACCCGCCACTCCCCGCCGGTCCCCCGCGCCGCGCGCCCTGCGCCAACCGCAAACCGACGGGGGGGCAACCGCCCCCCCGCACCCCCCCGGCACCCGGCCCAACCCCGCGCGCCCCCGCGCCTTGCGTTCCCCCTTCGTTCCGCCTACCCTGCCCCGACGCCACCAGAAGGCCCGCGCCCAGAAGGCCCGCACCATGACCGATCCGCAAAGTCGCTTCACCGCCTTCAAGGCCCTGCATGACAGCGGTCCCTGCTTCGTCATGCCCAACCCCTGGGATGCCGGCTCTGCCCGGCTTCTCGCCAGCCTCGGCTTCAAGGCGCTTGCCACCACCAGCGCGGGCTATGCCTTCGCCCGCGGCAAGCGCGATTCCGCCGCCGAGCTTTCGCGCGACGAAATCCTCGACAACGCCGCCGAGATCGCCGCCGCCACCGACCTGCCGGTTTCCGCCGATCTGGAAGACGGCTTCGGCACCGCACCGGAAACCTGCGCCGAAACCATCCGCCTCGCCGCCGCCCGGGGCCTTGTCGGCGGCTCCATCGAAGATGCGACCGGCGATCCCGCCAGCCCCATCCTCGACGCGGGCCTTGCAACCGACCGCATCCGCGCCGCGGCCGAGGCCGCCCATAGCCTGCCCTTCCTGCTCACCGCCCGGGCCGAGAATTTCCTCTGCGGCCGCCCCGATCTCGATGACACGATCCGCCGCCTGCAATCCTATGCCGAGGCGGGGGCGCATGTCCTCTATGCCCCCGGCCTGCCCGATCTCGCCGCCATCCGCAGCCTTTGCGCGGCGGTGGACCGGCCGGTGAATGTGGTCATGGGCCTGCGCGGCCCGCTCTACAGCACCGCCGACCTTGCCGCCGCCGGTGTCCGCCGGATCAGCGTGGGCGGCTCCTTCGCCCGGGCCGCCTGGGGCGGGCTGATGCGCGCCGCGCAAGAGGTGCTGGAACAGGGCACCTTCACCTATGCCGAAACCGCCCTGCCCGCCGCCCGCCTGCAGGCCACGCTTCCTCCGCGCGCCTGACCGGCCCCGCGCCTGACCGCCCCCACCTCCTGCCGCCGCCCATTTCGCCCCGACGCCCGCGTCCCCCCGCCGCGCGTCCCCCGCAGCCCGCCGCGCCCCTTATCTCCCCACACAACCCGCACCCCGACGCAACTCCATCCCCGGGCCAAGGCCCTTTCAACTGCACCCATCCCTGACGGCCCGCCCGTCCCCCTCCCTCCCGACACAACCCATCCCCGGCCAAGGCCCTTTCAACTGCACACATCCCCGAAAGCCCGCCCGTCCCCCCTTCCTCCCGACGCAACTCATCCCCGGGCCAAGGCCCTTTCAACTGCACCCATCCCTGACGGCCCGCCCGTCCCCTCCCCCTCCCGACACAACCCATCCCCGGCCAAGGCCCTTTCAACTGCACCCATCCCTGACGGCCCGCCCGTCCCCCTTCCTCCCGACACAACCCATCCCGGGCCAAGGCCCTTTCAACTGCACCCATCCCTGACGGCCCGCCCGTCCCCTCCCTCCCGACACAACCCATCCCCGGCCAAGGCCCTTTCAACTGCACCCATCCCTGACAGCCCGCCCGTCCCCTCCTCTCCCTCAACACAAGTCAGAGCCGGGCCAATCCCTCCCCAAAAGGCCCGCCCCGACCCCTCGCGCCACCGCAACCAACCATTAACCTTAACGCCCGCTTTCCCCACCGCGCGTCTGCACCGCCTGCTGCACCGCGCCGCTGCACCGGATGTGGCACGGCCCGAAAGGCCCATCGGCGAGAATGAATCCAGCGCGCGCAAGGGCTTGCCCCCCCCCGGACGCCCCCCCGACACATCCCCCGACGCATCCCCGCCGGGAGCCGCGCAAAGGAAAACGGGCGCCCCTTTCGGGACGCCCGTCAAACCCTGCCGATCCGAAAGGGATCAGGCGGCTTCCGAGATGAACTTCACCGCATCGCCGAAGGTCTGGATCGTCTCGGTGGCGTCATCCGGGATCTCGATCCCGAACTCTTCCTCAAAGGCCATGACCAGTTCCACGGTGTCGAGCGAATCCGCGCCCAGATCGTCGATGAACGAGGCGTTCTCGGTCACCTTGTCTTCCTCGACGCCCAGATGCTCGACGACGATCTTCTTCACGCGTGCAGCGATGTCGCTCATGTCTCTTCCTCTTTTCCGTTGCGGGATCGCATCCCGTTCCTTGTCCCTGCCCCAAGGGGCACCGTCCCCGCAAACCATACGGGAAGGCCGGGTTAACTCCCGGCCCTTTCGCCGCGCCTATAGCAAGGGCGTTCCCGCAAGGCAAACGCTTTCCATGCCACAGGCCCGGCACTGCGCTATACCATGTCCATCCCGCCGTTCACATGCAAGGTGGCACCGGTCACATAAGCCGCTTCCGGCGAGGAAAGATACAGCACCGCCGCCGCGATCTCGGCCGCCTCACCCATCCGCCCGGCGGGCACCGCCGTCAGGATGCGCGCCTTCTGCTCTTCGTTCAGCTTGTCGGTCATCGCCGTGGCGATGAAGCCGGGCGCCACCACATTCACGGTGATCCCCCGGCTGGCGACCTCTGCCGCAAGCGATTTCGACAGGCCCAGCAACCCCGCTTTTGCTGCGGAATAGTTCACCTGCCCGCCATTCCCCGTGGTCCCCACGACCGACCCGATATTCACGATCCGCCCCCAGCGCGCCTTCATCATGCCGCGCACGGCCGCCCGGCACAGCCGGAAGGTCGCGGTCAGGTTCACGTCCAGCACGCTGGCCCAATCGTCATCCGACATCCGCATCACCAGCCCGTCGCGCGTGATGCCCGCATTGTTCACAAGGATGTCGACCGATCCCATCGCCTCGGCCGCGCGCTTCACCAGCCCCTCGACCTCCTCGGCATTGGACAGGTTGCAGGGCAGCACATGCGCCCGCCCGCCCAGTTCCGCCGCCAGCGCCTCCAGCGGCTCCACCCGCGTGCCCGAAAGCCCGACCGTCGCCCCCGCGCCATGCAGCGCCCGCGCGATATCGGCCCCGATCCCGCCCGAGGCCCCCGTCACCAGCGCCGCCTTACCCGTCAGATCGAACATCGCCTGCTCCCTTCGCTCAGAAACTGACGGTTTCCCTAGCAGCATCAATTCCGCCATACCAGCCATTGCGCTGTGCCGCCGCTTCCGGCAAGCTTCCAACGGGGGCTTTCCGCCAGCAGGCAAAGCCATGTCGAACAGCCTTTTTCCCGAAGCGGCACTTTTCGCCCTTCTGACCATCCCTTTCGCTGCGCTGATCCTACGCCGCCTCGCGCGGCCCCATCGCCGCCGTCACCGCCGCCGGTCGCGCCATGGCACGGAGTTCAGCAGATGGCCCAGCCCCGCCACCATCCACCCCATCCCCCTGCCCGCAGCGCCCCCCGCCACCGCGGGCAAAGCGCCCGCCGCCCCCGACCTGCGCGATCCGGCCCAGCAGATGCATGCCATCGCCCGGGTGGAATTCGAAAGCACACCCCTCCTCAACCGCAAGGAGGCCCGCCTTCTACCGCTGCTCGAGTCCGCCGCCCGCGATCTGCGGGCCGGTCACCGCGTCATGGCCCAGACGAGCCTTGGCGAATTGATCCGCCCCCGCGCCGACAGCGCCACCCCCGATGATCGCAGCGCCGCCTTCGCCTCGATCAATTCCAAACGCCTCGATTTCGCGATCATCGACCGCGCAGGCCATCTTGCCCTTGCGGTGGAATATCAGGGCGAAGGCCATCATCAGGGCACGGCCTTCATGCGCGACGCGGTCAAGCGCGAGGCGCTGCGCCGCGCCGGCATCCCGCTGATCGAGGTGGACCCCGACTTCGACCCCGGCCTTCTGCGCCAGCGCGTGCGGGGCCATCTCGCCCCCGCCACAGATCCTGCGGCAGAAACCGCCACTGTCACCGCCCTCGGCAGCCGCCGCCCCTAGTTCGGCGCGGCCAGCACCCGTCCAGCACCCGGCGCGGCCTGCCCACTTCCGCCGCCACATGGCACGGCGTCCCGCCGGTCACGGCCCCGCCAAAGCCGTGACGCCGCCGCTTGGCCCCCGCTCACCCAGCCGCAGGCCTTGGGGATACCCCCCCGGGCTCAGCCCTTCGCCGCCAGCACATCCTCGGGCGTGCCGATGGCGCGCAAGGACACCTCGCCCGAAACGATCCGCTTGATCATCCCGGACAAGGCCTTCCCGGCCCCGATTTCCCAGAACTCGGTCACCCCCGCACCCTCCATCCACAGGACAGATTCGCGCCAGCGCACCGAACCCGTCACCTGCGCCACCAGCAGATCGCGGATGCGGTCGGGCTCCGTCACCGCCTCGGCCCGCACATTCACCACCACCGGCACCACGGGCTTCTCCACCACCACGGCGGCCAGCGCCTCGGCCATCACCCGCGCAGCGGGCTGCATCAGCGCGCAATGGAAAGGCGCGCTGACAGGCAGCAGAAGCGCCCGCTTCGCCCCCTTGGCCTTGGCGATCTCCACCGCCCGCTCCACCGCCGCCTTGTGGCCCGATACCACCACCTGCGCGGGGTCGTTGTCATTCGCCGCCTGACAGACCTCGCCCTGCGCGGCTTCCGCCGCCACCGCCACCGCCGCCTCGAAATCAAGGCCCAGAAGTGCTGCCATCGCGCCCACGCCCACCGGCACCGCCTCCTGCATCGCGCGCCCCCGGATCCGCAGCAAACGCGCCGTATCCGACAGACTCAGCGCCCCCGCCGCACAAAGCGCGGAATATTCGCCAAGGCTATGCCCCGCCACGAAACCGGCATGCGAGGAAACCGTGATCCCCTCCGCCTCCAGCGCCCGCAGCGCCGCCAGTGACGTGGCCATCAGCGCGGGCTGCGCATTCTGCGTCAGCGTCAGTTCCGCGATATCGCCCTCCCAGATCAGCGCCGAAAGCTTTTCCCCCAGCGCCGCATCCACCTCGTCAAAGACGGCCTTCGCCGCCGGATAGGCCTCGGCCAGCGCGCGCCCCATCCCGATGGTCTGCGCCCCCTGTCCCGGAAACACGAATGCTCGGCTCATCGCCCGCCCTCCCTTACCACGGCCAGATCGCGGCCCGTTCCCCCCCGCTTACCCAAAGCCCCCCGGCCACGCAATCGCCCCGCGCCACCGCCGCGCCACCGCAGCGCGGCTTTTCGGCAACGGTGGGTCGCAAGACCCCATTCTTTTCAACCGCCGGTAAATCCTTGGTAACCCGAGTCGTTATTTCTTGCAGACCAGCCGACACAACCCCCTTCCCTCCGCCCGCCCAGCAAGGTGACCATGAAAGACATTTCCCACGAAGAAATGCCGCCAGTCCCGGATCCTCGGGCCCTGTCCGCCTCCGGCAGCGATGCCTCGGTCATCCGCGACATCGCGGCCGAGGTGGGCACCCTCTCCGTCTCGCTCGCCGATGTCTCGGGCGCGGTGGAGGATGTGGATGCCCTGATGCACGCGCAGGTCGAAACCCTGCGCGGCTTGCGCAGCCTGTCCGAACAACTCACCCGCGGCAATGACGCGATCCGCAGCGCCGCCAGTTCGGCCCTTGGCGCCACCGTCGATGCCCGCCAGACCGTCGCCTCCGGCCAGACCCGGATCGACGCCGCCCTCTCCGATGTCACGGCGCTGGCCAATCAGGTCGCCCTCTTCGGCGAACGGATCGAGGCGCTGACCCAGGCGCTCGGCAAGGTGGCCCGCGCGGCGGGCGATATCGACGCCATCGCCCGCACCACGAATCTCCTCGCGCTCAACGCCTCGATCGAGGCCGCCCGCGCGGGTGCCGCCGCGCGCCGCTTCATGGTCGTCGCGCAAGAGGTGAAACAGCTTTCGGGCCGCACGCAGGATGCCACCCGCCTCATCGACGCCAACCTCGCCAACCTCACGCGCGAAATCACCGCCATCGCCGAAACCGGCCGCGCCGCCGCCGAAAGCGCGGGCAAGGTCCGCCGCGAGGCGGACCATGTCGCCCGCGTCATGGCCGAGATCGACACCGCCGTCCTCGCCATTGCCGACCGGCAGGATCAGATCACCCATTGCACCGAAACCGTCGCCACCCATGTCGCCGCGACCGAGGATGGCTGCCACACCATCGGCGCGGGCGTGACACAGGCCGCAGGCCGCCTCTCCGCCGCCAAGAGCAGCCTTGTCGGGCTGGTCGATGCCAGCGAACGCCTCGTCGCCTCCACCGCGCGCCTTGGCGTGGAAACCGTCGACACCCCCTATATCGAGGCGGTCCAGCAGGCCGCCCGGCAGGTCTCCGCCCTGTTCGAGGCCGAGGTCGCCGCAGGCCGCATCTCGCTGCGCGACATCTTCGATCAGGACTATCGCCCGATCCCCGGCACCGACCCGCAGCAGGTGATCACCGCCTTCACCACCCTGACAGACCGGGTGCTTCCCGCCGTGCAGGAACCGCTTCTGTCGCTCTCGCCCGATGTCGTCTTCTGCGCGGCGGTCGATGTGAATGGCTATCTGCCCACCCATAACCGCAAGTTCTCGCTGCCCCAGCGCCCCGGCGATCCGACATGGAACGCCGCCAACTGCCGCAACCGCCGCATCTTCAACGACCGCGTCGGTCTGGCCGCGGGCCAAAGCACGCGCCCCTTCCTGCTGCAATCCTACCGGCGCGACATGGGCGGCGGCACCTTCGCCCTGATGAAGGACGTCTCGGCCCCCATCCATGTCAACGGGCGTCACTGGGGCGGCCTGCGTCTGGCCTATCGCGCCTGATCGCGCTCCCCCCCGCCACGCCCCTTGCCGCCCCCGGGCGGCCATGGCACATCCCCGCCATGGCCCTGCATCACCACCCCCGCCTGCGCCGCGTGATCTATGCCGCCTCCTTCGAGGCGGGCGGCATCCTGCTTTCCACCGCGCTCCTTCTCGCCATGGCGGAAACCACGGCGGGCAGTTCGCTGGTCTTTTCCATCCTCGCCTCCACCGTGGCCATGCTCTGGAACCTCGCCTTCAACGCGGCCTTCGAACGATGGGAATCCCGCCAGCCCGTCCTTGGCCGCAGCCTTGCCCGGCGCAGCGCCCATGCCCTGCTCTTCGAAGGCGGGCTCGTCCTCTTTCTCCTTCCCCTCACCGCCTGGTGGTTCTCGGTCTCGCTCCTTCATGCGCTGGCCTATGAATCCGCGCTGATCCTCGCCTTCCTGATCTACACCTGGCTCTTCACCTTCGCCTTCGACCGCCTCTTCGGCCTGCCCGCCTCGGCGCGCTAGCCACCGCCCCGCCCGCCCTTGCCTTCCTGCGGCCTTTCTGTATAAGGCCCCATCCTTTCCGCATTCACGTGAACCGGCGCAGCCTCTCGTGGACGGGCCGCGGAAGGGCCGAACGCCCGCCCTATGAAATGCGCCATGACAAGAACTGGAGTGAACATGGCTCTTTACGAGCATGTCTTCATTGCGCGTCAGGATCTGTCCAACGCGCAGGCCGAAGGTCTGATCGAACATTTCTCGACCGTCCTTTCGGACAACGGCGGCAAGGTCGTCGAATCCGAATACTGGGGCGTCAAGACGATGGCCTACAAGATCAACAAGAACCGCAAGGGTCACTACGCCTTCCTGAAATCGGATGCCCCCTCGGCCGCCGTGCAGGAAATGGAACGCCTGATGCGCCTGCATGACGATGTCATGCGCGTCCTGACGATCAAGGTCGACGCCCATGGCGAAGGCCCCTCCGTCCAGATGCAAAAGCGCGACGAGCGTGAGCGTGGTGATCGTGGCGACCGTCCCGAAGGCGGCTTCGGCGGTGGCGAACGCCGCGAGCGCAGCTTCGGCGACCGTCCCGATCGTGGTGGCGACCGCGGCGGTGACCGCGGCGGCTTCCGTCGTTGATCAGGCCCAGGAAAGGACCATAAACCATGGCGAACAAACCGTTTTTCCGCCGCCGCAAGGTTTGCCCCTTCTCGGGCGACAATGCTCCGGCCATCGACTACAAGGACGTCCGTCTCCTGCAGCGCTACATCTCCGAGCGTGGCAAGATCGTCCCCTCGCGCATCACCGCGGTCTCGGCGAAAAAGCAGCGTGAACTGGCGCAAGCCATCAAGCGCGCCCGCTTCCTCGCCCTGCTGCCCTACGCCGTGAAATAAGGAGAGACCCAGATGCAAGTCATCCTCCTTCAGCGCGTGGCCAAGCTTGGCCAGATGGGCGAAGTCGTCAACGTCAAGGACGGCTATGCCCGCAACTACCTCCTGCCGCAGGGCAAGGCGCTCCGCGCCAATGAGGCGAACATCAAATCCTTCGAGGCCAAGAAGGCCCAGCTCGAGGCCCACAACCTCGAGACCAAGAAGGAAGCCGAAGCCGTGGGCGCCAAGCTCGACGGTCAGGCCTTCGTGGTGATTCGCTCCGCTTCCGACTCGGGCGCGCTTTACGGCTCCGTCACCACCCGTGACGCCGCCGATGCCGCCACCGAGGCCGGCTTCACCGTGTCGCGCGCGCAGGTCGTCCTCGATCGTCCGATCAAGGATCTCGGCCTGCACTCCGTCTCGGTCGTGCTGCATCCGGAAGTGACCGTTCGCATCACGCTGAACGTCGCCCGCTCGGCGGAAGAGGCCGAACTGCAGGCCTCCGGCAAGTCCATCCAGGACCTCGCCGCCGAAGCCGAAGCCGCTGCCGATTTCGAAATCGCCGAACTCTTCGACGATATCGGTGGCGCGGCCTCCGAAGACGCCTGATCCAAGGCGCCAGAACGCATCGGAAAGACCGCGCAGGCAGCAACCCGCGCGGTCTTTTCATTCCGCCCCCCCCGGGGGCAGCGGGCACTTCCCCAACCGCGACATCCAATGTCGCCGCAGCCCAAGCCATCCCCGCCGCCGCCCCCTAGCGTGGCAGGCGGAGGATCGCATGACCATCACCACCCTGCCCCTGCCCGGCCAGACCGCGAAAGGCATCGCCCTCCTCATCGCGGGCATCGCGGTGTTTTCCGTTCAGGACATGATCCTGAAGCTGCTCTCCGGGGCCTATCCGCTGCATCAGGCCATGGTCCTGCGCTCGCTCACCGCGATTCCCTTCCTTCTGCTGCTGGTCCATCTCGATGGCGGGCTGCGCAGCCTCTTCACCCCCGGCACGCGGGCGATGATCGGGCGCGGCGTGGTGATGTTCGCGGCCTACACCGCCTATTACCTCGCCCTCGCGGCCCTGCCCATGGCCACCACCGTGGCGCTCTACTTCTCCGCGCCGCTCTTCATCACCATCCTGTCGGTCTTCTTCCTGTCCGAAAAGGTCGGCCCCCGGCGCTGGCTGGCGCTGGCGGCGGGTTTCGCGGGCGTGCTGATCATGGTCCGCCCCGGCGGCGATCTCTTCGATTGGGCCGCGCTCCTGCCGGTCCTCTCGGGCCTCGCCTATGCCATCTCGATGATCTCCGCCCGCCGCCTCGGCCAGACGGAAACCGCCGCCGCTCTCGCCTTCTGGGGCAATGCCGTCTTCCTCGCCGCCGCGCTGGCGCTCTCGGCCCTGCTCGGCACCGGCCAGTTCGCCGATGAGGCGCACCCCTCGCTCGCCTTCCTGCTGCGCGGCTGGGTCATGCCCACAGGCTTCGATCTGATGCTGATGATGTCCTGCGGCGTCATCGCGGCTCTGGGCCTCACGCTTCTGACGCAAGCCTATCGCATCGCCGAAGCCTCGGTCGTGACACCCTTCGAATATACCGGGCTGATCTGGTCCGTGATCTATGGCTGGATCTTCTGGCGCCAATGGCCCGGCGCGCTCGACTGGCTGGGGATCGCCGTCATCGTCGGGGCCGGGCTCTTCATCCTCTGGCGCGAGGCGGCCACCGCCCGCCCATGAAAAAGGCCGGGGACACTGCCCCCGGCCCGATGATCCCGTGAAACCGCCCCCCGAACCGCCGGGGGGCCTTGCCTCACATCTCGTCCAGCGCCTCGATGGCCTTCTGAAGCTCGTCCTTGCTGACATCCTTCTCGGTCACCTTGGCCCCGGCCACGATGTGATCCACGACCTTGTCCTCGAAGATCGGCGCGCGCAGTTGCTGCTGCACCTGCTGGTTCTTCTGCACGAACTCGAAATAGGCACGCTCCTGCCCCGGATAGTTGCGGGCCTGCGCCAGCACGGCCTGCGTCATCTCGGCATCGGTCACCGTCACCTCGGCCTTGCGGCCAACCTCGGCCAGCAGCAGGCCAAGGCGCACCCGGCGCTCGGCCAGGGTCTTGTGCTCGTCCGTCGGCTCGATGGAGCCGTGGTTATGCCCATGCTCCTCGGGATGCTCCTCATGCCACAGCTGATGCGCGATCTGCGCGGCTTCCGCCTCCACCAGACGCGCGGGCAGGTCGAACTTCACCAGCCCGTCCAGCTGATCCAGCAGCGCCCGCTTCAGCACCGCGCGCGAGGCGCCCTTGTATTCGGCCTCCAGACGCTCGGCGATCTGCCCCTTCAGCGCGGCCAGATCCTCGGCCCCGTATTTCTTGGCCAGCTCATCGTCGATCTCGGCGGGCTTGGCTTCCTTCACCGCCTTGATCGTGCAGGCAAAGACCGCGGCCTTCCCGGCCAGATGCTTCGCGCCATATTCCTCGGGGAAGGTCACATTGACCGAAACCTCGTCACCGACCTTGGCACCGACCAGCTGATCCTCGAATCCCGGGATGAAGGATTTCGAACCCAGCACCAGCGCGTAATCCTCGGCCGAGCCGCCATCGAACAGCTCGCCATCGACCGAACCCTTGAAGTCGATCACGACCTGATCGCCATCCTTGGCCTTGGCGCCCTTCTTGCGATCCTCGAAGTTCTGCGCGTTCGAGGCGAGGTTCTTCAGCGCCTCTTCCACATCCGCATCCGCCGCCTTCACGACCAGCTTCTCCAGCTTGATCTTGCCCGCATCCACATCCGGAATCGGCGGCAGCGCCTCATAGCTCATCTCGACGACGACATCCTTGCCTTCCGACCAGGTCTCGCCATCGACCATCTTCACCTCGGGCTGCAGCGCGGGGCGGTCGCCGGTCTTGTCGAAATGATCCTTCATCGCGCCGTCGATCGCGTCCTGCATCGCATCGCCCAGCAGGCGCTGGCCGAACTGCTTCTTCAGGATCGCCAGCGGCACCTTGCCCTTGCGAAAGCCCTTCATCTCGATCTCGGGCTGCGCCTCGACCAGCTTTTCCTGCACCTTGGCGTCCAGCTCGGCCGCCGACACCGTGATGGTGTAGGCGCGCTTCAGACCTTCGTTCAGGGTCTCGGTGACCTGCATGTTTCCGTCCTTCTCATCTCATCCCTGGTGCGGGTGGAGGGACTTGAACCCCCACGCCTCACGGCGCCAGAACCTAAATCTGGTGCGTCTACCAGTTTCGCCACACCCGCAAATTGCCCAAAGCCCGCCCGTCCGTCCCCTCAGGTCCGGCCCGCACGCGCCCTGAAAATTCCGCGCCCTTCTAGCAAAGCGCCAAGGGGGATGCGAGAGGAAAATGCCGCCCTCCGCCGCGCCATCGGCGGACCAAATTCCTTCCAAGGAATTTGCAATTTTCTTCGAAGAAAATTGGCTCACACGCCCAACCGCCGAAACACCGCAGGCAGCATCTCCGGCAGGTCCTCCGCAATCAGCCCCGGCCCGAACTCCCGCGCGCATTCCACATGCAGCCAGGCCCCCGTGCAGGCCGCATCAAAGGCCGAAAACCCCCGCGCCATCAGCCCCGCGATGAACCCCGCCAGCACATCGCCCGACCCCGCCGTCGCCAGCCAAGGCGCCGCCCGCTCATAGACGGCCGCATTCACCGCGCAGCGCCCATCGGGCGCGGCGATCACCGTATCCGCCCCCTTGAACAGCACCACACACCCCGCCCGTACTGCGGCCTCCCGCGTCGCATCCACCTTGGAATAGGCAGGCCCCGCCACCGCCGGGGCCTCCAGCCTCGCCGCTAGATCCGGAAACAGCCGCGCGAACTCCCCGCCATGTGGCGTCAGCACACAAGCCCCGTGCAAAGCCCCGAACAACCCCATATCCCGCGAGAGGATCGTCAGCGCATCCGCATCCAGCACCACGTAGGGTGTGCGCTCTGCGCGCACCACTCCCGTCGCCTCCCCCAACGCCACCCGCACCAACCCCGCCTCCCGCTCTCCCGTCCCCAGCCCCGGCCCCAGACAGACCACGCGGGTCCGCGCATCCGCCAGCACGGCCCTCAAAGCCGCCCCATCCTCCACCACCCGCAACATCACCGCATCCAGCCGCGCCGCATTCTCCACCAGCGCCCCGCCCGGACAGCCCACCGTCACCAGCCCCGCCCCCACCCGCAGCGCCCCCCGCGCGGCAAGACGCGCAGCACCCCCGTGCCCGGAGGGGCCGGAAAGGATGAGAGCATGGCCATGCGTGAACTTGTGGCCATCGCGCTTGCCAAGCCATGTCACAGAAGCGATCTCGCTCAACGCCCCCGCATCCTCCGCCCGCAACCCGATATCGACCACCCGCACGGCACCGCACAAACGCGGCCCTTCCGCCAGAAGGTGCCCCGCCTTCTTCGCATGGAACGTCACTGTCAGATCGCAGGGCAATCGGCAGCCCAAATTGCGCCCGCTGTCTGCGCAAAGCCCTGACGGCACATCGACCGCCACCCAAGGCACCAGCCCCCCGAACCAGTCCCGCCATAAAGACAGCCACCCCTGAACCCGCAAGAGCCCAGCATCCAGTGGCCGCGTCAGCCCAGTTCCGAACAGCGCATCAATGACCAACCGGGGCGTGAAGTCGGCAAGCGCCGGGTCGCCGTGACAGAGATCTTGCAACGCTCCCACCTCCCCCATCCCCACCCACCGCTCATAATTCACCCGCGCATCCGCAGGCATCCGCGCGGGGTCACCATAGAGGAACACCTCCACCTCCCACCCCCACTCCCTGAGCAGCCGCGCCACCACGAACCCGTCGCCGCCATTGTTGCCCGGCCCGCACAGCACCACCGCCCGGAACGACCCCGCCCGCAACTCCGGCCATTCCTTGAAAATCGCCTCCACCACCCCGCGCCCCGCCCGCTCCATCAGCTCCAGCCCGGTCGCCGCGCTCTCGATGGCGGCGGTCTCGATGGCGCGCATTTGTGCAGCGGTCAGCAATTCGGTCATTTTCCCGCCCATTTCATTCGCAAACCGCCCATCATTCCGGCATTCTGCACAAATTTTAATCACACCACCCGGAAACCCACGGCCAAGCCCGCCATCCGGCCCGCCTGCGAGTGTGGCCCCCATGCGACCATGATCATACCCCGAAAGACAAGCCACGCGGGGGGAGAGTCGGCCCATGAAAAAGATCGAAGCGATCATCAAGCCGTTCAAGCTGGACGAGGTGAAGGAAGCCCTTCAGGAAGCCGGCATCCAGGGCCTTTCCGTGACCGAGGTCAAAGGCTTCGGCCGCCAGAAGGGCCATACCGAACTCTACCGTGGCGCGGAATATGTCGTCGACGTCCGTCCCAAGGTAAAGATCGAGGTCGTCCTCACCGATGACATGGTCGACACCGCGATCGAGGCGATCGTCTCCGCCGCCCGCACCGACAAGATCGGCGATGGCAAGATCTTCGTCTCGCCCATCGAACAGGCCATCCGCATCCGCACCGGCGAAACCGGCGACGACGCGGTCTGATGAACACCGCCTGTCCGCAAGGACGGGACGGCTACCGAAACACCCAAACCGAAAGGCATCATGATGAGCGCAGTAAAGAATGCTCTGAAGCTGATGAAGGACGAGGAAGTCGAATATGTCGACATCCGCTTCACCGACCCGAAGGGCAAGCTTCAGCACGTCACCCTTGTGGCCGACCTCGTGGATGAGGACTTCTTCGAAGAAGGCTTCATGTTCGACGGCTCCTCCATCGCCGGCTGGAAGTCGATCGACCAGTCCGACATGAAGCTCATCCCCGATGCGGCCTCGGTCTATATCGACCCGTTCTATGCCGAAAAGACGATGTGCGTGCATTGCAACGTCGTCGAACCCGACACGGGCGAGGCCTATAGCCGCGATCCGCGCGGCACCGCGAAAAAGGCCGAAGCCTACCTGAAATCCTCGGGTATCGGTGACGCCTTCTACTGCGGGCCGGAAGCCGAATTCTTCATCTTCGACGACGTCCGCTATGCCGTGTCGCCGAACAAGGTCTCCTACCAGATCGACGCCGAAGCCGCGGCCTGGAACATGGACACCGTGATGGAAGGCGGCAACCTTGCCCACCGCGCCAACTACAAGGGCGGCTACTTCCCGGTGAACCCGATCGACGAAGCACAGGATCTGCGCGGCGAGATGCTCTCCACCATGAAACGGATGGGCATCAAGGTCGACAAGCACCACCACGAAGTGGCGACCTGCCAGCACGAACTGGGCATGATCTTCGGCGGCCTCACCGAACAGGCCGACAACATCCAGAAATACAAGTATGTCATCCACAACGTCGCGGCCGCCTATGGCAAGACCGTGACCTTCATGCCCAAGCCCATCAAGGGCGACAACGGCTCGGGGATGCACGTGAACATGTCGATCTGGAAGGACGGAAAGCCGCTCTTCGCAGGCGACAAATACGCCGACCTCAGCCAAGAGGCGCTGTGGTTCATCGGCGGCATCCTGAAACATGCCAAGGCGCTGAACGCGATCACCAACCCCTCCACCAACAGCTACAAGCGCCTGATCCCCGGCTTCGAGGCTCCGGTGCTGCGCGCCTACTCGGCCCGCAACCGCTCGGGTTGCGTCCGTATTCCGTGGACGGAATCGCCCAAGGCCAAGCGTGTCGAGGCCCGCTTCCCCGATCCCTCGGCCAACCCCTATCTGGCCTTCTCGGCCCTCCTGATGGCCGGCCTTGACGGCATCAAGAACAAGATCGACCCGGGCCCGGCTTCGGACAAGGATCTCTACGATCTGCCCCCCGAAGAACTGGCCGCCATCCCCACCGTCTGCGGTTCGCTCCGCGAAGCGCTGGAGGAACTGGAAAAGGACATGGACTTCCTGCTCGCAGGCGATGTCTTCACCAAGGATCAGCTCGAAGGCTACATCGCGCTGAAATGGGAAGAGGTCTACGCCTTCGAACACACCCCGCATCCGGTGGAATACCTGATGTACTATTCCTGCTGATCCCCCGGGATCATCGCAGACCTGCCGAAAGGGCCGCCCTCGGGTGGCCCTTTCTCATTCCCGCCACAGGTTTCAGGCAACCTTTTGTCGCGCCTTACAACCTTAGGAATGGAATACGCCAATAATTGCAGGAAAACCGCCTGCGCCCTCCACAGAAAGGACAAAATCTCGTCACGATTGGGTGGTTCGTTTAAAAAAACTTAAGGAGCTGCCGCCATGCTGGACAGTGACGCTTCCTTCTCCTTCGTGCCCGAGTTTCACACCATCCGTCGCGCGCCGACCAAGGGCCTGGCGCGGTCTTCCGATCTCCCTCTCTGCGCCGAGTCCTTCGCCGCTTGCCCCGATGCTGCAAGCTTCGTGCCAACGGCCGGGGATCAGGTCACCAGGGATGCCGCCGCCCCTGCTGCTGCGCCCCCCCGACCGGAGCCTGCGGAACCGGACGCCG
This sequence comes from Paracoccaceae bacterium, assembly GCA_041397045.1. Taxonomy (GTDB): domain Bacteria; phylum Pseudomonadota; class Alphaproteobacteria; order Rhodobacterales; family Rhodobacteraceae; genus Paragemmobacter. The sequence continues at coordinate 134,797 of JAWKXK010000006.1, read as the reverse complement.
CCGATCTGGCAACTGCCGATCTGCCCAGCCCCGCAGCCCCCGCAGCCGACACCACCAGCGCCGATCCGCGCGGTGTCACGCCGCGCCGCCCGCTGCGCTTCACCCCCGCCCGCGACGGCGCCGATCACGCCCCCGTCACGCTGCCGGTTCTCAACCTTTTCGCCAATGTCTTCGATGATGATGGCCTGCACGGCCCCGACATCGACCCCCGCCTGCAACGCGGCCGGGATCGGGCCCGCGCCTGCCTTGCCGCGCATCAGGCCGATCTTGCGCCCGAGGCGCGCAATCTCTGGCACGACATGGATCTCGACACCGCCGAAGATCCCGCCCCGGCCGAATCCCGCTTCATCGTGACCGAAACCGAATGCGCCGCCACCCCGGCCCATCCCCGCCGCCGCACCGTCCGCCATCTGACGCCCCGCGCCGGCACCGCCGCCCGGCCCGAACCCAAGGCCGAGGTGCTGGACCCGCTGCAGGAACATCTTCATCAGGTCCGCGATGCGCTCTATGCCGAAGATCCCGCGGCCGATCAGGCCGCGCCCGCGACGGGCCGCGTCGCCGCGCTGCTGCTTGCGCTGGCGGGGGTCGTGCTGCCGCTCATGGCCCTGCTCGCGCCCCGCGCCGCCGCACTGCGCGACCGGCTCGCCCCGCCGCGCCCGCCGCTTCTGCTGCCGCGCCTCTCGCCCCGCGCCCTTGCGGGCTGCGCCGTGGTGGCCTCGCTGGGCCTCACGCTCTCCTCCGCCATCCTCTGACGCAAGGCGATCAACCCGGGGTTAGCTCCGGGCCGCGCTGCCTTGCGTTCACGATCCGGCGACAACCCCGCCCCTTTCGGCGGAGTCCCGCCCAGACAGCCCCAATTCAGGCAACAATCGGGCAGAAACGCGAACCTTTCCCCGCAACGACCCCAAACCCACCCGAAAAACGGCACAATTGTTCATCAACCTTAACGCGTGGCCATGCGAAAGACAGGAGGGCACGCCGTTGGCATTCGATGACAGCACCATCGCCCAGTTCGTCTTCGACCGCGATCCCGCGCTCAACCTGCCGCTTCTGGTGCGCGAACTTGATGCCGCCCTTGGCCGCTCCGGCGCGGGCCAGCGCCGCATCACATGGGATTGCGATGACCTCGTCTTCGTCGATCTCGACGGGGTCCGCTTCACCCTGTCCTATACCGGCGAGGCCGCCCCCGGCCTGCCCAGCAGCCTGATGATCTCGGTCGGCCCCGGCGCGGTCAGCCGCGTCGATGGCAAGGACCGCCAGCGCTATGAGGATCTCTGCCATCTCATCGCCGATCGCCTGCGCCACCGCTTCGCCCCGCGCGAAACGCTCTGGCATCAGGTGGCAGGCCCCGTCACCGCCGATCTGGTGGATGATCTCTTCGATCGGCTTCCCGATTTCGGCTCCGTCTCCGCCGCCCGCCCCCTGACGCGCCGCTCCGCCCCGGCCGAGGCGATCCGCGCCTTCCCCGAGGCCGAGGATGACACCCCCGTCTCCTTCGTGGAAAAGGCCATGGCCATCAAGGCCGCCAAGGCCGAACGCGCCCGCGCCACCATGGCCCGCTTCGCCCCCGGCCCGATCACCACCCCGCCCGCGGCCAATGCCGCCCCCGATCTGGCCCCCCATCCCGCGCCCCACCCCGTCGCGGCCGATCTCGGCCAGATCCGGCAGGCGCTCTATCCCCCCGAAGCCGAGACCCATGGCCAGAATGTCCGGATGCGGCTTGCCGCCTCCACCCTCGATGTCACGCTGATGATGGTCTACCTGCCCATGGGCGCGGCCATGCTGACCTGCTCGCTCCTGCGCGGCGGCGATGTCAATGCCTCGGGCCGGGTCATGGCGCTCACCTGCACGCTGATGGCGCTCAGCCATATCGCGGGCCTGACGCCGACGCTGTCCATCCTCTGACGCCCGCTCCGGGGCGCTACAGCCCCGCCTCGGCCATGGCCGCCCGCTCGGCCTCGGTAAACCGCGCCAGTGGCACGATATGGGTATGGATGGAAAACACCACCGCCTCCGTCACGGGCAACCGCAGGATGCATTGCCGTTCGGATCGCAGGAAAAGCCGCTCCACCGCATAGGGGCGCTTGTCGAATTCCAGCCGCGGCTGGAACAGCGTGGGATCGTCATAGACCAGCGCATTGTATCGCTCCAGCGGTTGCCCCACCCGCACCATGTCGAACAAACGCTGCACCCGCCGCGCGATCTCGGCGTCGTAATGATGCACCGGGCGATGGATGCCCGTCATCGGCTTGCCGATCTTCTGCGCCAGCGTCCAGCTTGCCGGAAAGCACAGGATCGCCCCCGTCAGCACCGATTCCGCGCCCTGCCGCTGCATCAGGCACAGATCCTCCTGCACCAGCCGCCCCAGCGTCACCATGGGAAAGGCCCGGTCCACCCGCACCTCCACCCCGTCCGGCCGCGTCACCCGCGCCGGATCAACCGCATAGCCCGGCCGCCGCGACAGGATCTCCAGCACCGTCTCCAGCAATTCCTCCGCCGCCGCCCGCCCCTCGGGCAGCAGCGCATGCACCAACGGCTGCCGTGTGGCGATCAGCCAGTCTCGCTCGGCCATCTGCCCGGCAAAGGCCTCATCCGCGCGGATCCAGTCCTCGGCCCCGCAGGGCAGCATCCCGGGCAACCGCCATGTCCGCGGATCCATCCACGGCACATGGGGCAGACTGTCCTGAAGCACGGGCGCACGCATGCCCCCTTGCTAGCCGCCACGCGAAACCCGTGCAACCCGGTCTGAATCCGACGCGCCCCGTCGCCCCCCGGCAATCGCGCGCCCCCGCCGGCCGCCACCATCGGCAAAACCGCAAGGGGGGATGCCGCATGACCGTCCAGTACCACGCCGACCGCCGCAAGATCGACCCGACCCGCGGCCCCCGCCTCGCCGATGGCACCCCGAACGACAATGACAGGGTAGAGATCGGCCCCACCCAACTCGCCTTCGCCGAATGGCAGGCCGCGGGCCTCACCCCCCCGAACCTCGACCGGATGCGCGAATACCGCTGGGACAGGCTGGTCAAGGCGCTCCACGCCCGCGATTACGGCGGCCTCCTGATGTTCGATCCGCTGAACATCCGCTACGCCACCGACACGACGAACATGCAGCTCTGGAACACCCACAACCCCTTCCGCGCCTGCCTGCTCTGCGCCGATGGCCATATGGTGATGTGGGAATACAAGAACTCCCCCTTCCTCGTGACCTTCAACCCGCTGGTCAAGGAACTCCGCTCCGGCGCCACCTTCTTCTACAACTCCACCGGCGACCGGGGCGAAGCCGCCGCCCGCGCCTTCGCCGCCCAGGTGGATGAGGTGATGCGCGAACACGCAGGCACCAACCGCCGTCTTGCCGTGGACAAGATCATGGTCCACGGGTTGCGCGCGCTGGAAGGGATCGGGTTTCAGGTGATGGAGGGTGAAGAAGTCACCGAACGCACCCGCGCCATCAAGGGCCCCGATGACATGCTGGCCATGCGCTGCGCGGCGCATGCCTGCGAAAGCGCCGTGGCCGCGATGGAGACCTTCACCCGCGAGAACGTGCCGAAAGGCGGCATCAGCGAGGATGACATCTGGTCGGTCCTGCATGCCGAAAACATCCGGCGCGGCGGCGAATGGATCGAAACCCGCCTCCTCGCCTCCGGCCCCCGCACCAATCCCTGGTTTCAGGAATGCGGCCCCCGCATCGTGCAGAACAATGAAATCGTGGCCTTCGACACCGATCTGATCGGCGCCTACGGCTTCTGCATCGACATCAGCCGCACCTGGTGGGTGGGCGACGCGCGGCCCAGCAACGCGATGATCGCGGCCTATGCCCATGCGCTCGACCATATCCGCGATCATCAGGCCCGCCTGAAACCCGGCGTCTCGATCCGCGAACTCACCTTCGGCGGTCACCAGCTGGACGATCAGTATTGGAAGCAGAAATATTCCTGCAAGATGCACGGCGTCGGGCTCTGCGATGAATGGCCCTATGTCGCTTACCCAGACGGCTGGATGGAAGGGGCCTTCGACGCCGTCCTCGAGCCCGGCATGACGATCTGCGTCGAAGCGCTGGTCAGCCCCGAAGGCGGCGATTTCTCGATCAAACTTGAGGATCAGGTGCTGATTACCGAGGTCGGATGCGAGAACCTGACCCGCTACCCCTTTGACCGCGCCCTGATGGGCCAGCCGTGACTTGCGATTTTTCTGCGAAAAATCAGGGGGCTTTCCGCCCCCTCTTGGCGCGTGCCGCGCCAATTCACCCCCGAGGATATTTGAAAACAGATGAAGCAGGGGGCCAGCCTCTTCCTTCATCTGTTCTGAAAATATCCTGCAGGGGGTGAGGCGCGGCACGCGCCGAGGGGGACGCAAAGTCCCCCTTCCTTTCCGAATTTTCGCAGAAAATTCGTGCCCCCCGATCCCTCCCCGCGCCTTGCTTCGCCCCCCGTCCCGGCGTAAGGCCTGCGCGTCCCTTTTCCAGAGATGAGGCCTGCCATGATCCCCCGCTATTCCCGCCCCGACATGGTCGCCATCTGGGAACCCCAGACCCGCTTCCGCATCTGGTTCGAGATCGAGGCCCATGCCTGCGACGCCCAAGCCGCCCTTGGCGTGATCCCCAAGGCCAATGCCGAAGCCGTCTGGAAGGCCAAGGACACCACCTTCGACGTCGCCCGCATCGACGAGATCGAGGCCGTCACCAAGCATGACGTCATCGCCTTCCTCACGCACCTCGCCGAAATCATCGGCAATGACGAGGCCCGCTTCGTCCATCAGGGGATGACCTCCTCCGATGTCCTCGACACCACGCTGAACATCCAGCTTGCCCGCGCCGCCGACCTCCTGCTTCAGGGCATGGACCGCGTGCTTGCCGCGCTGAAGGCCCGCGCCCATGAACACAAGGACACCGTCCGCATCGGCCGCAGCCACGGCATCCATGCCGAACCCACCACCATGGGCCTGACCTTCGCGCGCTTCTACGCCGAAATGGCCCGCAACCGCGCCCGCCTTGTCAATGCCCGGGCCGAGATCGCCACAGGCGCCATCTCCGGCGCGGTCGGCACCTTCGCCAATATCGACCCCCGCGTCGAGGAACACGTCTGCAAGATGATGGGCCTCACCCCCGAACCCATCTCCACCCAGGTCATCCCCCGCGACCGCCACGCCATGTTCTTCGCCACCCTAGGCGTCATCGCCTCCAGCATCGAGAATATCGCGATCGAGATCCGCCACATGCAGCGCACCGAGGTGCTGGAGGCCGAGGAATTCTTCTCCCCCGGCCAGAAGGGAAGCTCCGCCATGCCGCACAAAAGAAACCCCGTGCTGACCGAAAACCTCACCGGCCTCGCCCGTCTGGTGCGCATGTCCGTCACCCCCGCGCTGGAAAACGTGGCGCTCTGGCATGAACGCGACATCTCCCATTCCTCCGTCGAACGCGCCATCGGCCCCGACACGACCATCACCCTCGACTTCGCGCTACACCGTCTGGCCGGTGTCGTCGAAAAGCTGGTCATCTACCCCGAAAACATGCTGCGCAACATGAACAAGTTCAAAGGTCTGGTCATGTCGCAGCGCGTCCTGCTCGCGCTCACGCAGGCCGGCGTCAGCCGCGAAGACAGCTACCGCCTCGTCCAGCGCAACGCGATGAAGGTCTGGGAGAAGGGCGCCGACTTCAAGACCGAACTGCTGGCCGACCCCGAAGTCACCGCCGCCCTCTCGCCGGCCGAGATCGAAGAGAAATTCGACTTGGGCTATCACACCAAACATGTCGACACGATCTTCGCCCGCGTCTTCGGCTGACCTCACGAAAGCGTGAAAATCGGCTCCGGCAGGGATGGAAAAAACCATCCTTGCCTTTGCCGATTCCATGTTACCTTCAAAGATACGTACCGGATGCGGATTTTCCGACGGCCGGTCGCCCTGCCACGTAGCAACACGCGAAAGAAAGGACGACCCGTGAAGATCAAGACCACCCTCATCGCCCTGACCCTCGGCCTCGCGCCGACCTTCGCCCTCGCCGGCGGCGGCTGCAACTGGGAAAAGACCCAGCAATCCGCCTCCTCCTGCGCCGAAGGCACCGTCTATGACGCAACCTCGGGCACCTGCGTGCCGCAGACCACCTCCTGATCAGGGGCCGGTAAGGGCCGGTTAACCCGGCCCGACTACCCTTTCCGAAAGACCATTCGGGAAGGATCACCATGCAGGACGAAAGCCCTGTCGCATTCGCGCGCAACACCCCCGTCGCGGGCCTTCTGCCGCGCAGCACCACCCCCACGGAAAAGGCCGCGATCATCGTGCGGCTGATGCTGGCCGAAGGTGCGCCGCTGCCGCTCTCGGGCCTTCCCGAACATCACCAGACACGGCTTGCCGAACAGATGGCCCGCATGGGCCTGGTGGATCGCGCCACGCTCGCCGCCGTCGTCGATGATTTCCTCACCGCGCTCGATGCCGCGGGCCTCACCTTCCCCGACGGGCTGGATGACGCGCTGGCGCTGGTCGATGGCCATATCTCGCCCAATGCCGCCAGCCGCCTGCGCCGCCTTGCCGCCAGCACGGCCCGCACCGATCCCTGGGATCGCATCGCCACCCTGCCCGCCGATGACCTGCTCCCCCTCATCGCGGATGAGGCGGCGGAAACCGCCGCCGTCACCCTGTCGAAATTGCCCGTCGCCCGCGCGGCGGATCTCTTGTCGCGCATGCCGGGCGACCGCGCGCGCCGCGTCGCGCTGGCCATGTCGCGCACCGCCGCCATCGCCCCCGAAACCCTGCGCCGGATCGGCCTCTCGCTGCTGTCGCAACTGGATCAGCGCCCGCCCCGCGCCTTTCCCACCGGCCCGGTCGACCGGATCGGCGCCATCCTCAACGTCTCGCCCGCCACCACGCGCGAGGATGTCCTCGCCGGGCTGGATGAGGCGGATGCCACCTTCGCCGAACAGGTCCGCCGGGCGATCTTCACCTTCGCCCATATCCCCGCCCGCATCGCCCCGCGCGATCTGCCGCGCATCCTGCGGGCGGTCGATGCCCCCACCCTGACCACCGCCTTCGCCGCCGCCGCCGCCGATGCCGCCCTCTCGCCCGTGCTGGACCAGATCTTCGCCGCGCTCTCCCCCCGCATGGTGCAGCAACTGCGTGAGGATATGGCCGCCCGGGGCAGCGTCACCCCCCGCGACGCCGATGCCGCCTTCACCGCCATCACCACCGCGATCCGGGGCCTCGAAGCCTCGGGCGAGATCACGCTGAAACAGGAAGGGGAGTGATCCGGACGCTCTCCCCCTCCCCCCGTCCCCGCCCCCTTCATCTTGGCCCAAAATACCCGCAGGGAGTGAATGTCGGCGCGGCCGCGCCGGCAGAGGGGGCGGCACGCCCCCTCCGCCGCGCGCCACCTTGCACCCGCTCCCTGTCCCGCCTAGGGTCCGCCCCAGCAAGGAATCCGCGATGCAGAACCCGACCGAAGCTTCCACCCGTCAGGGCATCGTCCTCATGCTGCTGTCGCTCCTGATGTTCACCGCGATGGATGCGCTGGCCAAGGGGCTGGTGCAGACCTATCCCACCGCGCAGGTCGTCTGGGCGCGCTTCGCGGGGCAGCTTTTCCTGGTCGTGCTGATCCTGAACATCCGGCTCGGCCCGGCCCTGCGCACCCGCCATCCCGGCCTGCATGCGTTGCGCTCGCTCGCCCAACTCGGCGCGACCGGCTTCTTCTTCGCCTCGCTCGGCCATATCGGCCTGGCCGAGGCGACGGCGCTCGCCGATCTGAACCCCGTCCTGATCACCCTCGGCGCCGCGCTCTTTCTTGGCGAAAGGTTGGGTCCGCGCCGGATCGCGGGCGTCCTCGCCGCGATGATCGGCGCGCTGATCATCATCCGCCCCGGGGCCGATGTCTTCACCCCCGCCGCCCTGCTGCCCCTGGCCTGCGCCCTCTCCTACGCCACGGCCGCCCTCCTCACCCGCAAGGTCGGCATGACGGAAAGCCCATGGACAGCCATGTTCTACGGCGCCCTTCTCGGCACCATCGTCATGTCGGCGCTGATGCCCATGGTCTGGCAGCCCATCGCCGCCGCCGATCTGTGGCGCTTCGCGCTCATCTGCGCGCTTGGCACCGCCGCCCAGATCTGCCTGATCCGCGCCTTCTCCATGGCCGAGGCCGGGGCCATCGCCCCCTTCGGCTATGTCGGCATCATCCTCGCCACCGGCTGGGGGATCGTGCTTTATGACGAATGGCCCGATACGCTCACCCTCGTCGGGGCGGCCATCATCGTGATCGCGGGCCTCTATGTCTGGCACCGCGAAACCCGCGCGCGCCGCGCGGGCGGCTGATCGGAAGGCTGACCCGGCCTATTTCAACCGCGCCGCCGCCAGAACCGAGGCCGGCCCCGGCTCCTGCACGATCACCACCACCGGCTCCGCCCCCGGCGCATCGGCCATCATCTCCAGCGGGGCCTGCCCCGGCCAATCGGCCAGCTTCGTCCATTCCGTCACGATGTTGCGATAGGTCACCACCCGGCCCGCATTCTCGCCCCGCTCGATGGTCACCTCCGCCGCGGGCCGATAGCGCACCATCTGCACCACTGCCCCGTCCGGCAACGGCCGGTCGGCCTCTGCCCCTATGCGCACCTGATCGCCCATCCGCTCCAGCGTCACCCGCACCGTCGGCACCGCCGCCAGATGCTTGCCGATCAGCTTCACCACCGCCTCGGGCTCATTGCCCTCGACCCGCTCCACCCCGCCGATGATCATCTGGGGCGTATAGATCATCCGGCTCTTCGCCGCCCGGGCATAGCTTTTCTGCCGCTCGGTGAACTGGGCCTTGGCAAAGCTGTCTTCCCAGCCGATGTAATCCCAGTAATCCACATGCAGCGCCAGCGCGATCACCTCGTCATGCGTGGCAAGCTCTGCCATGAACTCATCCGCCGGCGGGCAGGACGAACAGCCCTGGCTCGTGTAAAGCTCCACCACGAGGCCATCGGTGGATTGCGCCGCCACCGGCGCGGCAAGGCACAGAAGCAGCCCGCAGGCCCCGCTGACGATATGTCGCATCTGTTCCTTCCCGATCTTCCAACGTCGTCTTGCTGTAACAAAAAGCCCGGCCCCGCGGCCAATCAAGGTTTTGCGATTGCCATCCCGCCGGATTTCACGCCCCTGCGTGCCGCAAGACACGCCCCTTTGGCCGCGCGTCCTGCACAAAGGGGCTGGATTTTCTGCATACAATTGCATACAACGGCGCGGAACCCCTTGCCCGACAGGATTCTTTCAGGCATCGGAAACCGTGGACAGGCCCGTTTCCCGGGTCATTCGTGAACGCCAGCCATTCGCAGGAGGCAAGCATGACCGTCACCGTCGGACATGACAGCGCAAAAACCCGCCAGACCCTTACCGCAGGCGGCACGTCCGTCGCCTATTACTCCATCCCGGCGGCGCAGGCCGCGGGCCTGGGCGATTTCTCGCGCCTGCCCGCCGCGCTCAAGGTCGTGCTGGAAAACATGCTGCGGTTCGAGGATGGCAAGACCGTCAGCGTCGACGACATCCGCGCCTTTGGCGAATGGGCAAAACTCGGCGGCAAGAACCCGCGCGAAATCGCCTACCGCCCCGCCCGCGTCCTGATGCAGGATTTCACGGGCGTTCCCGCCGTCGTGGACCTCGCCGCGATGCGCGACGGCATCCTTGGCCTGAAAGGCTCCGCCGCCAAGATCAACCCGCTGGTCCCCGTCGACCTCGTGATCGACCATTCGGTGATGATCGACGAATTCGGCACCCCCCGCGCCTTCCAGGCCAACGTGGACCGCGAATATGAACGGAACATGGAACGCTACGTGTTCCTGAAATGGGGACAGAAGGCCTTCAACAACTTCCGCGTCGTGCCGCCGGGCACCGGCATCTGCCATCAGGTCAACCTCGAATACCTCGCGCAAACCGTCTGGACGGACAAAGACCAGAACGGGAATGAAGTCGCCTATCCCGACACCCTTGTCGGCACCGACTCGCATACCACCATGGTCAACGGCCTCGCCGTCCTCGGCTGGGGCGTCGGCGGGATCGAGGCAGAGGCCGCGATGCTCGGTCAACCCGTCTCCATGCTCATCCCCGAAGTCGTAGGCTTCAAGCTGACAGGCAACATGCGCGAAGGCACCACCGCGACCGACCTCGTCCTCAAGGTCGTGCAGATGCTCCGCAAGCATGGCGTGGTGAACAAGTTCGTCGAATTCTACGGCGAAGGCCTCGATCACCTGCCGCTCGCCGATCGCGCGACCATCGCCAACATGGCCCCCGAATACGGCGCCACCTGCGGCTTCTTCCCGATCGACGACGAAACCCTGCGCTACCTGCGCCAGACGGGCCGCGACGAATCCCGCATCGCGCTGGTCGAAGCCTATGCCAAGGCCAACGGCATGTGGCGCGGCCCCGACTATGACCCCGTCTACACCTCGACGCTCCACCTCGACATGTCGGAAATCGTCCCCGCCATCTCGGGCCCGAAGCGCCCGCAGGATTACCTGCCGCTGACGGATGCGAAAGCCTCCTTCGCCAAGGAGATGGAAGCCTCCTTCAAGCGTCCGCTGGGCGTGGAAGTGGCCGTGAAGGGCGAGGATTACAAACTCTCCTCCGGCAAGGTCGTGATCGCCTCGATCACTTCCTGCACCAACACCTCCAACCCCTACGTCCTGATCGGCGCAGGGCTCGTGGCCCGCAAGGCCCGCGCCTTGGGCCTCACCCGCAAGCCGTGGGTGAAAACCTCGCTGGCACCGGGATCGCAGGTCGTCTCCGAATACCTCAACGCCGCGGGTCTTCAGGAAGACCTCGACGCCGTGGGCTTCAACCTCGTGGGCTATGGCTGCACCACCTGCATCGGCAACTCCGGCCCCTTGCAGCCGGAAATCTCCGCCGCCATCGCCGAAGGTGACCTCGTCGCAACGGCCGTCCTCTCCGGCAACCGCAACTTCGAAGGCCGCATCTCGCCCGACGTCCGCGCCAACTACCTCGCCAGCCCGCCGCTGGTCGTGGCCTACGCGCTGGCAGGCGATATGAACATCGACCTGACCACCGAACCGCTCGGCACCGGGTCGAACGGCCAACCCGTCTACCTCAAGGACATCTGGCCCACCAACAAGGAAATCGCCGACCTCGTCCACGCCACCGTGACGCGCGAAGCCTTCCTGAAGAAATACGCCGACGTCTTCAAGGGCGACACCAAATGGCAAGGCGTGGAAATCACCGAGGCCGAAACCTACGATTGGCCCGCCTCCTCCACCTATATCCAGAACCCGCCCTATTTCCGCGGCATGGCGGCCACCCCGGGCACCATCAGCAACATCAAGAACGCCCGCGTCCTCGCGCTGCTCGGTGACATGATCACCACTGACCACATCTCGCCCGCAGGCAGCTTCAAACCCACCACCCCGGCGGGCAAATACCTGACAGAACGGGGCGTGGAACCGCGCGAATTCAACTCCTACGGCGCCCGCCGCGGCAACCATGAGGTGATGATGCGCGGCACCTTCGCCAATATCCGCATCAAGAACGAGATGCTGGCCAATCCTGACGGAAGCGGCGTCGAAGGCGGCTACACCAAGGGGCCGGATGGCGCGCAGACCTCCATCTTCGACGCCTCGATGGCCTATCAGGCGAACGGCACCCCGCTCGTCATCTTCGGCGGCATCGAATATGGCGCAGGCTCCAGCCGCGACTGGGCGGCCAAGGGCACGGCCCTTCTGGGCGTCAAGGCGGTGATCGCCGAGTCCTTCGAACGCATCCACCGTTCCAACCTCGTCGGCATGGGCGTCATCCCGTTTGAATTCACGAATGGCGACACCCGCAAATCGCTGGGCCTGAAGGGCGACGAAACCGTCTCCATCGAAGGTCTGGAAGGCGATCTGAAACCGCTCTCCACCGTGCCCTGCCACATCACCTATGCGGATGGCACGACGAAAGCGATCCAGATCAAGTGCCGCATCGATACGGAGATCGAGATCGAATACGTCGAACACGGCGGCGTGCTGCATTACGTGCTGCGCAACCTCGCCGCCGCCTGATCCGGCACGGCTCTTGCAACAGTCAGGCCCCGCGGTGGAAATGCCGCGGGGCTTCCGCTTTTCCGCCCCTTTCCCGCCGCATTCTCCCGGCAAGAAAGCGCCCATCGCGCAAACCATGCCGCGCAGGCCCGGGGGAAACCCCGCGCCCTGCGCACCTTGTCATGGAAACCCACTGTTTCCAACAAAGCGGCCTGTATTCCTTGGGGAATCGGCTATTCTGATCCCGTCGCGTATGAGTGTCTCTCACGCCGGGAACCGCCAGATGATCGTCTTCACACCCCCCCCTGTCGCAAGACGCATGGCGCGCCCCGGCGCGTGTCTTCCCCTCGGCGAAGGGCTTTTTCTCTTCGCCCTCCTCTGCTTTGTGCTTGCAGGTTTGTAACCGGAATTTCCCGGGTATTTGCATCAGGTCGGCCTCCGCTCTCCCTTGGGCGCAGGCCAGAAAAGGGGGGGCAGTTTCCTGCCCCCCCTTTTTCTGTTCACCGGCGGGCCACCCCGCCGCCATCCTCTGTCAGGACGCCGCCTCTTCCGCCAGCGCCGCCTCCAGTGCGGGCAGGAAGCGCGTCTCGTAATCCGTCCCCACCAGCGGCCCGATGAAGCGGAAGGCCACCGTCCCATCCCCCCGTACGATGAACGTCTCCGGCGGCGCGGTCACGCCCCAGTCCACGCGGTCCTTCCCCTCGGGGTCGAATCCCACCGCGAAAAAGGGATTGCCCTCTTCCTCAAGGTATTTCGTCGCCGCACCCGCATCGTCGCGCATGTTCACGCCCGCCACCCGGATGCCCCGCCCGGCCATCTCCAGCAGCACCGGATGCTCGGCCCGGCAGGGCGGGCACCAGCTCGCCCAGAAATTCACCACCGTCACCTGCCCCGTCCGCAGATCCGCCTCCGTCAGCGCGGCATAACCCGGCAGCGCCTGCGCCGGCACCCCCGGCGCCTGCCGCCCGATAAAGACCGACGGCAGGTCATCGGGATTGCTGCGCTGCATCCCCACCCAGAACATCCCCGCCAGCCCCAGAAATAGGACCGGCGGCAGCACCATCAGCCATCTAGCCATTCTCGCGCTCCTGCCGTGCCTCGACCTCGCGCAACTGCGCCTTCACCCGCGCCCCGCGCCACATCGTCCACCCCACCAGCCCCACCAGCAGCAGAAGCGAGGCCGCATAGGAAGACAGCACCGCAAAGGCGTATTTCCCCAGATCCGGCATCATGCCAGCCGCTCCCGCGCCAACAGCGCCGACAGCCGCCGCGCCCTGATCTCGGTCCGCGTCCGCATCAGAACCAGCGCCACGAACAGCAGCACGAACCCCGCGATGCACACCAGCAGCGGCACCCAGAACACATCCGCCACATTCTCCTCCTTGTCGAGCGACAGCGAAGCCCCCTGATGCAGCCCCTGATTCCAGAACAGCACCGCATAGCGGCTCAGCAGGGCAAAGACCGATCCCACCAGACACAGAACCGCCGTCAGATCCGCCGCCGTATCGGGATTCTCCACCGCCTGCCACAGCGCGATATAGCCCAGATAGAACAGCGTGAGGATCAGGAAGGATGTCAGCCGCGGGTCCCAGGCCCACCACGTCCCCCACATCGGCTGCCCCCAGAAGGCCCCCGTCACCAGCGCGATCACCGTGAAGACCAGCCCCACAGGCGCCGCCGCCTTCGCGGCCAGCGCGCTCACATGATGCCGCCGCACCAGCCAGATCAGGCTCGTCACCAGCATCATCACCCAGGCATTGATCGCCATCATCGCGGCCGGCACATGCAGGTAGATGATCTTCACGGTCGATCCCTGCCGGAAGTCATCCGGCGTGAAGAAGAACCCCCAGATCAGCCCCACCACCAGACAGGCCAGCGCCAGCACCGCCACCCAGGGCAAGGCCCAGGCCGAGGTCTGCATGAACCGCTTCGGATTTGCATATTCCCAGATCGACATGCCGGCTATCTAAGTCCTCTTTGCGCGCGTCTCAACTCACTACCACGCGACGGCCTATCTCAGGTTGATCCGAATTGCCGCAGCCGCCGCAAAGGGCAACAGCGCCCCCGCCGCCAGCGTGATCCCCGCCAACAGAAGCAGCGGCACCGAAACCCCCAAGCCCGCCGCCCCCCGCTTCACCACCTCCGCCCCGAAGATCAGCGTCGGGACATAAAGCGGCAAGACCAGCAGCGACAGCAGCAATCCCCCCCGCTTCACCCCCACCACCAGCGCCGCCCCAAAGGCCCCGATCACCGAAAGCGCGGGCGTGCCAAGGGCCAGCGACAAGACCAGCCAGCCATAGCCCTCAACCGGCAGGTTCAAAAGCACCCCCAGCACCGGCGCCACAAGGGTCAGCGGCACCCCCGTCACCATCCAATGCGCCAGCGCCTTCACCGCCACCACCGCCTCCAGCGGCATCGGACTGGTGGCCAAAAGGTCCAGCGACCCATCCTCGAAATCCAGCGCGAAGATCCGGTCGAGGCTCAGCAGGCAGGCCAGCAGCGCCCCCACCCACAGGATCCCCGGCGCGATCCGCCCCAACGTGCCGCCCTCCGGCCCCACCCCCAGCGGCACCAGCACAGCGAGCAGCAGGAAGAAGGCCAGCCCAAGGCCGAACCCGCCCCCGGCCCGCATCGCCAGCCGCAGATCCCGGCTCAGCAGCGCCCCCATGCGCCCCCTCCCCGTCCTTCGGACCCGCCGCTTCATCTTGGGAAAAATACCCTCGGGGAGGCGCGGCACGCGCCGTGGGGGGCAGACAGCCCCCGCCCCGGCCCGCCACCGGGTGCCGCAGATCCAGCCCCGCCCTCATCCGAAGGCCTCGTCGAAATCCCCGCGCACGCCCCCCGCCATCGGCGCCCGCGCGCGATAGGGGGCCAGCTCCAGCACCTCCGCCTCCGCCAGCCCCAGGTCGATATGCGTGGCGATCAGCGCCGCCCCGCCCGCCGCCAGATGCCCCCGCACCACGCCCCCGAACAGCGCGACCGACTCCGCATCCAGCGACACCGTCGGCTCATCCAGCAGCCACAAGTCCCGCCCCGTCACCAACAGCCGCGCCAGCCCCAGCCGCCGCTTCTGCCCGGCCGAAAGGTTGGCCGCCGGGCGGTTGCGCAGCGCCACAAGGTTCATCTCCGCCAGCGCCCGCTCCACCCTGTCCGTGCCATGGATCGCGGCCCAGAAGCGCAGGTTCTCCTCCACCGTCAGCACCGCCTTCAACCCGTCGGCATGGGCGGCATAGGCAATCGCCTCGGGCGGCAGCGACACCCGCCCCGCCAGCGGCGGCTGCAGCCCCGCCAGGGTGCGCAACAGCGTTGTCTTGCCCACCCCGTTCGGCCCGCGCAGGATCAGCGCCCGCCCCGCGGCCAGCCGGAAGGTGACCCCCTCCAGCACGCGCAAGCCCCCCCGCGCCACCGCCAGATCCGCAACCGTCAACTCCATCGCAGGCCCCGCGCGCCGGCGCGGCGAAAGATCTTCGTCCGAAGATCTTTCAGAAAAATTTTCGCCGAAAATTTTTCGCCCCCCCCGCGCGCCATCACGGCCCCCTGACAGGCAGCAGCGCCGCGGCGATCCGCCGCCCCTCGCTCAACAGCACGTTATAGGTCCGGCAGGCCGCGGGCGACGACATCACCTCCACCCCGATCCCCGCCGCTTCCAGCGCCGCGCGAAAACCCGCAGGCGGATGGGCGATCTCGGCGCCCATGCCCAGAAACAGCACGTCGATCCGCCCGGCAAGGCTCAGCGGGGCCACGCTGTCCTCCAGCCCGCCCCAGTGGCCCCGCATCCCAGGGCGTCACCAGACAGGCCCCCTGCAGCACATGCCCGCCCACCCGAAAGAAGCCCGGCCCATAGCCCGCGATCGGCTGGGCGGTGCCATAGCTGATCTCGGTCAGGCGCATGCAGGCTCCTCAGGCGTCGATATTGGCAAACTCGTCGGGTGTGCCGCGGTTCTTCGGCTTCTCGCTGCGGTCCAGCCCGATCATCAGCACGATGTTCTTGGCCACATAGACCGAGGAATAGGTCCCAAGGATCACACCAAGGAAGATGGCAAAGCAGAACCCCCGGATCACATCGCCGCCGAAGACCATCATCGTCCCCACCGCGATCAGCGTGGTCAAGGATGTCATCAGCGTCCGGCTCAGCGTCTCGTTCACCGAAAGGTTCATCACATCGCGCAGCGGCATCTGCTTGTATTTCTGCAGGTTTTCCCGCAGCCGGTCGAAGACCACCACCGTATCGTTGATCGAATAGCCAAGGATCGTCAGCAAGCCTGCCACGATGGTCAGATCAAACTTGATCTGGAACAGCGCGAAAATGCCGATGGTGATGAAAACGTCATGCAGCAGCGCCAGCACCCCCCCCAGCGCGAACTGCCATTCGAAGCGCATCCAGATATAGGCCAGCACCGCCACCGATGTCAGCGCCACCGCGATGATCGACCCCCAGACCAACTCGCCCGAAACCTTCGGCCCCACGCTCTCCACGCTGGGGAATGTCATCGCCGGGTCGATCGTCCGCAGCGCCGTCTCCACGGCAGTAATCTGCTCGGGCGTCACCGACTCGGTCGCATCCTGCGCCGCGATGCGGATCATCGCCACGTTCTGCTCTGGCCCGAAACTCGGATCGAACACTTCCGTGATCGCCACATCGCCCAGCGGCAAGGTCTCCAGCGCCGCGCGATAGGCCGCCACATCCACCGGCTGGGCGCTCTCGGTGCGGATCGTGGTGCCGCCCTTGAAGTCGATCCCGAAATTCAGCCCCATCACGCCCCAGGCGACAAAGGCCAGCACCATCAGCAGCATCGACCCGCCAAAGGTCACCCCCTGCCAGCGGAAGAAGTCGATGCTTGTCTTTTCCGGCGCAAGCCGCAGACGCCATGCCATGCTGCGCTCTCCCTTATACGTAAACGGTTTTGGGGCGGCGCAGGCCGTACCATGTCTCGACCATCTGCCGCGTCACGTAAAGCGCGGTGAAGACCGAGGTCACGATCCCGATGGCCAGCGTCACGGCAAAGCCGCGCACCGGCCCCGCCCCCATGGTGAACAGCACACGCGAGGTGATCAGCGTCGTCAGGTTGGCATCGACAATCGCCGACAGCGCCCGCTCATAGCCGATCTCGATCGCCCGCGCGGGCGATTTGGCATTCTTCAACTCTTCCCGGATGCGTTCGAACACCAGCACATTTGCATCCACCGCCATCCCGATGATCAGCACGATCCCCGCGATCCCCGGCAGCGTCAGCGTGGCCCCGATGATCGACAGGATCCCGAAGATCCTCGCCATGTTGAAGGCCAGCGACAGCACCGCGAACACGCCGAACAACCCGTAAGAGGCGATCATGAACAGGCTCACCGCCACCATCCCGATCACCGCCGCCACCTTGCCCGCGTCGATGCTGTCCTGCCCCAGTTCCGGCCCGATGGTCCGCTCTTCCAGAAATGTCATGCTCGCAGGCAAGGCCCCCGCAGAAAGCAGCACCGCCAGCCGGTTCGCCTCTTCCACCGTGAAATTCCCGGTGATGATCCCCGATCCGCCCGGAATATGGCTCTGGATCACCGGGGCGGAAATCACCTCGCCATCCAGCACGATGGCAAAGGGCGCGCCGATGTTCTGCGCGGTATAGTCGCCAAAGGCCCGCGCGCCGCGCGCATCGAACTGAAAGCCCACCGCGGGCCGCCCGTTCTGATCGAAATCGCCCTTGGCATTGGTCAGATCCTCGCCCGTCACCACGGGCAATTCCTCGACCGTGTACCAGACCCCCTCCTCATCCATCGAGGGCAGGCTCACATTTCCCGCCCCGGGGGCCGGATCCTCGGCCGTGCCGCGCCGCACCACAGGGTTGAAGGTCAGCTTCGCCGTCGTCCCGATCAGCGCCTTCAGCTCGCTCGCCGATCCGATCCCCGGCACCTGAATCAGGATCCGGTCCGCGCCCTGCCGCTGGATCGTGGGTTCCCGCGTGCCGGCCGTATCCACCCGCGTGCGGATGATCTCCAGCGATTGCTGGATCGTCCGCTGGTCCACCGCCGCCCGCTCGCTTTCTGACAGCGCCACGATCAGCGTCTTGCCCTCGGCACTCACGGTGATGTCATTCTCGCCGATCCCCGTCAGCGACACGATGGGCGAGGCCAGCGCCCTCACCGCCGCCACCGCCGCCGCCATGCCGGCCTCGGTCTCGATCTCCACCCGCAGTTCCGCCGGATCCGTCGCGGGCTGGCGGCGCACCGCCCCCACCTCGGCCCGCACGCCGCGCAGCGCATCGCGCACCTCGGGCCACCAGGCATCCATCCGCGCCTTGTAGACATCGGCCACCTGAACCTCGGCCAGAAGATGCGCGCCGCCGCGCAGATCCAGCCCCAGATTCACGATCCCCGATGGCAGCCAGGATGGCCAGGCATCCAGCGCCGCCTGCTGCTCCACCGTGGCAAAGCCCGCCGCCTCCACCGCCTGCGCGGCATCATTATGGCCCTCGACCCGGGAATAGAACAGGTTCGGGGCCGCCAGCACCAGACCGAGCGCAACCGTCGCCCAGATCAGGATGCGCTTCCAAAGCGGCGTCTGCAGCATGGCTTGGGCTTTCGTTTCAGGCCGCGGCCGGTTCGGTCTTGTTCATGACCTGCGCGATGGTGCCCTTGATCACCTTCACCTTCACGCCATCGGCGATTTCCACCTCGACCATGCCATCTTCCTGCACCTTGGTCACCTTGCCGACGATCCCGCCCTGCGTGACGACCTGATCCCCGCGCCGCAGCGCCTCGACCATGGATTTGTGCTCCTTCATCTTCTTCTGCTGCGGGCGGATCAGCAGGAAATACATGATCGCGAAGATCAGGATCAGCGGGATGAAAGAGGCAAAGGCAGAACCGGCACCGGCGCCGGCGGCCTGGGCATAGGCGGGGGTTGCGAACATGGGCGTCCTCTCACTGTCTCGTCAGGGGCCGGGCTGCCCCGGCGATTTGGCGCGCACCCTATAGGCGGGGGCAATCGAAGGCAAGGCAGCCCCCGAAGCCATCCCCCGCAAGGCCAGCGCCGCCCCGATATAAGTGCGCGCCCCCGCTTTGCCAGCCCCCCAATGGGGGCCGAACATCGCGCCCGCCCTCAGATCCCCAGCCGATACATCAGCCCCGCCACCTTGCGATAGACGATCGGCGGCAGCAGATCCTGCATCAGCTCGATCCGCGCCGTGCGCTTGTCCTTCTGGTCCGCCGTGCCGGGGCGCGGCTTGAACAGCGTGGTATGGCCCTTGCGCGTCGCATCCCATGTGGCCGTGTAATAATAAAGCGCAATGGATTGGCGCGGCTGGCCCTCGGGGTGATTCACCTTCGAC
Organism: Paracoccaceae bacterium; assembly: GCA_041397045.1. GTDB lineage: Bacteria > Pseudomonadota > Alphaproteobacteria > Rhodobacterales > Rhodobacteraceae > Paragemmobacter. The sequence continues at coordinate 115,497 of JAWKXK010000006.1, read as the reverse complement.
GGATTGCCATGCCAGCTGTCCGAGGTCGTCGAAAAGCACACCATCCGGTTGAAGCTCGGCACATAGGAACTGACCATCCCCTTCATCTCCTTGTCCCACAACTCGAACGAGCCGCCATATTCGGCCTTCCAGTCATGGTTCAGATAGATCAGGACGTTCAGCCGCCGCTCAAGGTTCATCTTTGCGTGATGGTTGAAATCGGCATGGATATCCAGATGCCCCCCCGTCTCGATCCGGTGGATCCCCCCGCCCGAAAAATAGGGATCCGGGATCAGCCCGCTGATCCCCGTCAACTCCTCCAGAAACAGGATGAAAGGCTTGGAATTCAGCGCATAGAACAGGTTCTTCGTATAGGTGCCCAGCCGCTCGGGCGTATAGCTGGTCTTCAGCCGCTCCTGCGCGCGGTCGAAACTCGTCTCGGCCTCGGGCAGGTCGCGCAACTCCACCAGCACCCGCTCCAGAATCTCGGGCGGCAGGAAATTGTCGAACCCCCCATGCGGATAGGGCTGGGCGCTGCGATAGGCCTCGGCATGGGGCCGCGCCGCCTCGCGCGCGGCATCGGTGGAAATCAGCAGGGTCTCGGGGTCGATCGGCAGGACGGGTCGGGTCATGGGCGCTCCGGTCGGCTGGGGTCCGGCAACAGGGGCACCGGAACAGATTTAAACAATGTTAAACCCTAGCCGAGCCCTGACAAGCCAATCATCCCCCCAAAGTCCCGGACCAAGGTCCGAGGGTCCTTTCGTTCAAGGGCAAACCCCGTCCCGGGCCCGCGCCCCGGGACCTCCCCCCCGCTCCACCCCGCGCGCCCACCCCGGCCCGCAGGAGGCCCCGGATCAGGTCCGGGGCGGGGTCGCCATCTGTGCGCACACGCACCCTTAACCATAGGCCGCGCATGATCCCTCTCGGATCTTGTATGCACGGCCATCTGCACTGCACGTCTGCACTGCGCCGCTGAACGCCTCCGAAAACCTTTCCCCGCAAGATCAGCAGCTTGCCGCCCCCTTCCCCTTTCGTCGCAAAACAGGCATACCACCCGCCATCCGCAGGAAAGGGACAGGCCCATGCACGATATCCGCGCCATCCGCGAAAACCCCGCCGCATTCGATGCGGCCCTCGCCCGCCGTGGCCTGCCCCCCGCCTCGCCCGAGATCCTCGCCCTCGACGCCGACCGCCGCGCAAGGATCGTCGCCGCCGAAACCGCCACCGCCGATCAAAACCGCGCCTCCAAGGAAGTGGGGGCCGCCAAGGCGCGTGGCGATGAGGCCGAATTCGAACGCCTCCGCGCGCTAGTGGCTGAAAAGAAAGCCGAAATCGCCAAGCTGACGGCCGAGGCCGATGCCCAGGATGCCGCGCTCCGCGACATGCTGATGCGCATCCCGAACCTGCCCCTGTCCGATGTGCCCGAAGGCCGCGACGAGGAGGACAATGTCGAAATCCACCGCTGGGGCACCCCCCGCACCTTCGATTTCAAGCCGCTCGAACATTTCGAAATCCCGGGCGTGAAGCCGGGCATGGATTTCGAGACCGCCGCCAAACTCTCTGGCGCGCGCTTCGTCGTGCTGCGCGGCGCGGTGATCCGCGTGCATCGGGCGCTGGCGCAGATGATGCTGGATACCCATGTGAACGACCATGCGTTAACTGAGACATGGACCCCGGTCCTTGTGAAGGAAGACGCCATGTATGGCACCAACCAACTCCCGAAATTCGCCGAGGACAGCTATCAGACAACCAATGGATGGTGGCTTGTTCCCACCTCCGAAGTGACGCTGACGAACACCGTGGCGGGCGATATTCTGGAAGAAAATCAACTGCCTGTCCGCATGACCGCCCATACCCAATGCTTCCGCTCCGAGGCAGGGTCGGCGGGCAAGGACACCACGGGCATGCTGCGCCAGCACCAGTTCGAAAAGGTGGAGATGGTCTCGATCACCACCCCCGAAACCAGCCTCGCCGAACATGCCCGCATGACGCGCTGCGCGGAAAATATCCTTGAAAAACTGGGGCTTCCCTACCGGACCATCGTCCTTTGCACGGGCGACATGGGCTTTGGCGCGCAGAAAACGCATGATCTGGAGGTCTGGCTTCCCGGCCAGAACCGCTATCGCGAGATCAGCTCCGTCTCCGTCTGCGGCGATTTCCAAGCCCGCCGCATGAACGCCCGATTCCGCCCTGCCGCAGGTGGAAAACCCGAATTCGTTCATACGCTTAACGGCTCCGGTCTCGCCGTCGGCCGCACCCTGATCGCGGTGCTGGAAAACGGCCAGCAGGAGGATGGCTCGGTCGATCTGCCCGCTGCCCTCCACCCATATCTCGGCGGCAAGTCCCGTATCACCCCCGAAGGCGCGCTGGCATGAAAGCCCGCGCAGCCCTCCTCCTCCTCGTCACCCTCGCCTTCGGCGCCGCCCCCATCCTGACACCCCCCTTCCGGGGCTATGATCCCACCCTTTTCCCGGTGCAGATCGCCCGCCCCTCCATCCAGCCCGCCGCCTATGCCTTTGGAATCTGGAGCGTTATCTACCTCTGGCTCATCACCCATGCGGTGCTGGGCCTTTGGAAACATTCGGAAAACCCGGCATGGGACAGGCCGCGCCTGCCCCTTGTCCTGGCCATCGCACTCGGTTCGGCCTGGCTTTCCATCGCCCCCGTCGCCCCGATCTGGGCCACGGTCACCATCCTGATCATGGCCGCCTCCGCCATCGCGGCCCTGCTTCGTGCCGATACCGAAACCAACCGCTGGCTTCTTTCCGCCCCCATCGCCATCCTCGCAGGCTGGCTCTCGGCGGCGGCGGCCGTCTCCACCGGGGTGGTGATCGCGGGATACGGGCTCTTGTCCGATACAGTCTCCGCCGTCGCCATGATCGCGGCGACCCTTGCCCTGGCCACCTGGACGCAGAGGCAAAAGCCCCGCATGCCCCTCTATGGCCTGACCGTGATCTGGGCGCTGATCGGCATCACCGTGGCCAACGCCGGACTGAACCCCGTCGTCGCCATCCTTTCCGGTATCGGCATCGCCCTTATGGCCCTCGTCCTGCGCTCCACCCGGCAGGGATAGCGCGGACCAAGCTCCTTCATCTTGGCCCAAATACCCAATTCCAACGGCACCACCCCCTCCCCCGGTCGCCCAAGGGCGCCCTCCCCTCCCCCGCCTCGCGGGGGAGGGGCCGGGGGTGGGGGGGCTTTGTCGGGTTCAGTCCTTCCGACCCTCGATATGCTTGCGCAACCGGCTTGGCGTGTGGAACTTCCGCTCCTTGAACGGGTTCTTGTCCGATTGGCTGCGGAACATGATCCGGATCGGCACGCCCGGCATTTCGAAATGGTCCCGCAAGCCGTTGACCAGATAGCGCTTGTAGCTCTCCGGCATCTCGTCAGGCCGCGAGCACATCACCACGAAGCCCGGCGGCCGCGCCTTCACCTGCGTCATGTAGCGCAGCTTGATCCGGTGCCCGCCCGGTGCGGGCGGCGGATGCGCCTCGGTCATTGCACCCAGCCAGGAATTCAGCCGCGCCGTCGTGATGCGCTTGTTCCACACATCATGCGCGCGGCAGATCGCATCATGCAGCCGGTCCAGCCCGCGCCCGGTCTTTGCCGACACGGTCACCAACGGTGCGCCGCGCAACTGCGGCAGCAGCCGCTCGAACATCTCTTTCAGTTCGGCCAGCTTTTCCTGCTTCTCGTCTTCCAGATCCCACTTGTTCACCGCGATGACGACCGCGCGCCCCTCGGTTTCCGCGTAATCCGCGATCCGCAGATCCTGCGTCTCGAAGGGGATTTCCACATCGAGAAGCACCACCACGACCTCGGCAAAGCGCACCGCGCGCAGCCCGTCGGCAACGGAAAGCTTCTCCAGCTTTTCCGTCACCCGCGCCTTCTTGCGCATGCCCGCCGTGTCGAAGATCCGGATCGGCGTGCCCTGCCAATCGGCACGGACGGAAATCGCATCCCGCGTGATCCCGGCCTCGGGGCCTGTCAGCAGACGGTCCTCCCCGATGATCTTGTTGATCAGCGTCGATTTCCCCGCATTCGGCCGCCCGATCACCGCAATCTGCAAAGGCTTCTTCACGGTCGGGCGGTGGGCTGCGGGATCAACCACCTCGTCGCCCAGATCCTCGGGGATATCCACTTCGGTTTCAGGCGTGTTCATCGCCTCGCGTTCAGCGAATTCCTCGCGGAAGGGGATCAGGATGCGATACAGGTCATCCATCCCCTCGCCATGTTCCGCCGACAGCCGCACCGGCTCGCCCAGGCCAAGGCTCCAGGCCTCCAGCGCGCCGGAATCCCCGGCCGCACCTTCCGCCTTGTTCACCCCCAGCACGACGCGGGCATTCTTCTTGCGCAGGATATCGGCGAACACCTCATCCGAAGGCGTCACACCCACCCGCCCGTCGATCAGGAACAGGCAGACATCCGCCATCTCCACCGCGCGTTCCGTAAGCCGCCGCATCCGGCCCTGAAGCGAGTCGTCGGTGACTTCCTCCAGCCCCGCCGTGTCGATCACGGTGAACCGCAGGTCAAACAGCCGCGCATCCCCCTCGCGCAGGTCGCGCGTGACGCCGGGCTGGTCATCGACCAGCGCCAGTTTCCGCCCGACCAGACGGTTGAACAGCGTGGATTTGCCCACATTGGGGCGACCCACGATCGCAAGGGTGAAGCTCATCTTCCGCTCCCGAATTCCGAAGGGGAACCCCTTACACGGGGATCACGTCAACGGAAAGCGTGAAGTTGCCCATTGCCGCTGACAACATAAAGCGTCCCCCCCGCCAAGGCCGGCGGGGCCGAGGCGCCACCCGGGATTTCCGCCCCACCCACCAGCGCGCCATCGGCGGGGTTGAACAGCCTCAGCTGCCCATCCCCAGACACCACCGCCAGCCGCCCGCCCGCAAGGACCGGCCCGTAATGCGGAATGATCGCCTTGCGCCGCTTGGGCTTTTCCTTGGTGAAATAGGGCATGTCGATCGCCCAGATCGGCTCGCCCGTCGCGGCATCCAGCCGCACAAGGCGGTTCTCGTCATTCACCAGAAAGACCGATCCGCCCACCACCAGCGGCGGGTTCAGCGCACCTTCGACCGCCGTCCAGATCCGCTCACCCGATGAGGTATCCATCGCCGCCGTCCGCCCCGAGGCGGTGCCCACATAGGTGACATCCCCGATCACCACCGCGTCGCCGGTGATGTCGGTGACGCCCGCATAGGCCCGGCCCACGCGCTGCCCCGTCACCGGGGCCTGCCAGACCTGCACGCCCGACACTTTCAGCGCCGCCGTGATCGACCCGTTGGCAAAGGGGAAAAGCACAAGGTTATCGCCGACCGACGGCCCCGCCGCCCCGATCATGCCCGTGCTGCCCACGGCCCCCGGCACGGTCCAGCGCACGCGGCCCGTATCGGCGGCAATCGCCCAACCCGATCCGTCCCGTCCCGAAACATAAACCGTCCCGCCCGATACCGTCGGCGCGCCCGTCACCGCGCTGTCCAGCCGTTGCCGCCAGACCACGCCGCCGCTCGCCGCATCCAGCGCCACCAACTCGCCATAGGCGGTGGCCGCATAGACCCGGCCCGCCCCGGCCGCCAGACCACCGCCCGACACGCCGCCGCCCCGGTCGAACTCCGCCGTCAGATCGGTCTGCCACAGCACCCCGCCATTGGCCGAAGTGGCCTGTACCACGGCCGCCGCATCCATCGTGAAGATGCGCCCTTCCGCCACCACGGGGGCCGCGCTCACGCGGTTCTTGCGGCTGTTGCCCTTGCCTGCGTTGACCGACCACACCCGCACCGGGCTGGCCGAGAGCGCGCCATGCGGCTGTGCATGGTTCGCCGCGCCGCCGCGCTGGCTCCAATCGGCATTGGCCACCGCAGACGGCAGCGAAATCGGCTCGGCCCGGTTCTCGGGCCGGATCGGCGGCGCCACGGGGGCGGGCTGCCCCTCGACCGGGATCGAGGCCTCCAGATCGGCGCGCACCGGAAAGCGCTCGCCGGGCAGGATCAGTTCCCGTTCGCATCCGGCAAGGGCCGTCACCATGGCCAAACCAGAGATCGTCACCCAAAACCTGCGTTTCACCGTCCCGGCCCCCATCTTGCCCTGCATCCGCACGCCATCCAGCGGCGCGTCAGCCTGCATCATCTTCCGCCGCGTCCGGCGCCGCGGCGGCAGGTGCCACCTCGCCGCCCAGTGCCACGATCATTTCCTGCGCCCGCGTCCGGATGCCCGAGGTGGCCTCCTGATCAGACAGCAGCGCCGTCAGGGCCGCGATGGCCTCTGCCGTCTTGCCTTCCTCGACCAGAAGATAGGCCATCTGCTCCAGCGCCATCGCGCGATAGGGCCGCCCCGGTGCCGCGATGCCATCCAGCAGCGCGCGCCGCTCCGATACCGGCATCTCAGCCCCGGCCACCACAACCCGCCGCAGCGCGGCCAGATCGCGATAGCTCGGCGGCTGGCTGGCATCATTCGCCAGCGCCTCCAGCGCGGCGAGCGTTGTCGCCCGGTCGGCCACGGGATCCGAAGCCAGAAGCAGCTTCAGGATCGCCGTCTGCGACCCGTCCGTCGCCACCGCCTCCAGCGCCGCCACCCGCTCTTCGGGCGCGCCCAGATCCAACGCATCCAGCACCGCATCGCCAAAGGCTTCCGCCCGGGCCGCCTCGCGCGCGGATTTCCATTCCGTCCAGCCCGCGCCGCCCACCGTGCCCAGCACGATCAGCGCGCCGATCCAGCCATATTTGCGGAACAGAGCGAACAGCCTGTCGCGGCGGACCTCTTCGGTCACCTCGTCGATGAAGCTGTCAGGGTTGCTCACGGGCCTCTCCAGTCCTTTTCCCCCGTCTTACACGCAAGCGGGAACCCTTGCCAAGCCCTGCCCCCATCTGCGGTGACGATCCGCCCGCCGCAGCGATACCTGCAATCTGTCCAAATTTTTCCACATCGGGCGGCGAAGATGGCAATCTGTAACATGTAACCAGTAGCCGGAGTCCGGAATGGGTATCGAGTTTCTGATGTGGCCACTCCTGCTTGCGGGGCTGGTGGGATATGATCTTCTGACTGGCGGCGATGATGGCGGCAGCACCGCCACCGACACGCCCGATGACGATCCCGATGCGGGCTACCTGCCCGCCCCCACGACCGCGGGCAGCAAGAGCGAGACAGGCGATCCCGACGCGGCAGCGCTTTTCTCGTCAGATGACTATTCCGATACAATTACCGGCAACAGCGGTGACGATGCCCTGACCGCCCCCGCTGGGACCACCGATATCGCCTTCTTCGGCGGTGCGGGCAATGATACCGTCACCGGCAGCAGCGATGATGACTGGGCCGTCGGCGGCAGCGGCAATGACAGCCTTGCCATGGGCGGGGGCGACGATTTCGCCTTCGGCGGCATTGGCAATGATCGCCTTCTGGGCGACAGCGGGGCCGATTTCCTTCATGGCGGCCTTGGCGATGACAGTCTGGCAGGCGGCACAGGCGGCGACAGCCTGCATGGCGGCGGCGGAAACGACAGCCTGATCGGCGATGCGGGCGAGGATGCGCTTTACGGCGGCTCCGGCAATGACAGCCTCGAAGGCGGCGCCGACAAGGACAGCCTCTTTGGCGGCACGGGCAATGACAGCCTCTCGGGCGGACTGGCCGGTGACAGCCTCTCGGGCGATGCGGGTGACGATCTGCTTCTCGGCGGCGATGGCAATGACACCCTGATCGGGGGCGCGGGCGACGACACGCTTCTGGGCGAAGAAGGCGCTGATCTGCTGAACGGCTTCGACGGCGATGACAGCCTTTCGGGCGGCGTGGGCAATGACAGCCTGTTCGGCGGGGCCGATGACGACCTTCTCGATGGCGGCGACGGCAACGATTCCCTTGCCGGCGGCGCAGGCACCGATCGCCTGTTCGGCGGCGATGGCAATGACACCCTCACCGGCGATGGCGGCGATGACCGGCTGGCCGGGGGTGCGGGCAATGACAGCCTGTCGGGCGGGGATGAGAACGACACCCTTATCGGCGGCTCTGGCAATGACACGCTGACCGGCGGCACGGGGGCGGATGATTTCTACATCGAAACAGCGGGCGCGCCCGCGGGCGTGACCACTGTCACCGATTTCGGGGCCGATGATCGGTTGGTGGTGGAATGGTCCGGCACCACCCCGCCAACCGTGACCGTCACCGCCGATCCCACGGGCAACCGCTCGCTCGTGCTGCTTGACGGCGTCCTTGCCGCACAGGTGCAGGGCACCACAACCCTGACTGCCGCGCAGATCACCCTTCTGCGCGCCACCTGACGGCGGCCCCGCGCTGGCGGCTCACTCCGCCGCCAGCGTCTCGTCCTCTTCCTCGGCCGATTGCCGTGCCCACATGGCGGCATATCGCCCGCCGCGCGCCAGCAGATCCTCATGCGTGCCGCGCTCGACGATCTCGCCCGCCTCCAGCACCACGATCTGATCGGCATCCGCGATGGTCGACAGGCGGTGCGCGATGGTGATCACCGTGCGGCCCTGCGCCATCTCGTGCAGGCTGTCCTGAATATCCCGCTCGGTCTGCGTATCCAGCGCGCTTGTCGCCTCGTCCAGAATCAGGATGGGCGGGTTCTTCAGCAGCGTCCGCGCGATCCCCACGCGCTGCTTTTCCCCACCCGAAAGCTTCAGCCCCCGCTCGCCCACCGTCGTGTCAAAACCTTCCGGCAGCGACAGGATGAAATCGTGGATCTTCGCCGCCTTCGCCGCCGCCACGATCTCGTCCTCGGTCGCATCGGCCCGTCCATAGGCGATGTTGTAACGCAGCGTGTCGTTGAACAGCACCGTATCCTGCGGCACCACCCCGATCTGCGCATGGATCGACCCCTGCGTCACATCGCGCAGATCCTGCCCGTCGATGCGGATCGCGCCGCCGTTCACATCATAGAACATCAGCCGCCCGATGGTCGACTTCCCCGATCCCCGAGGTCCCACCAGCGCCACCTTGTGCCGGCAGGCACGTCAGGCTGATCCCCTTCAGGATGGGTCGCGTCGCATCATAACCGAATTCCACCGGTCAATTCCACCGTGCCCACCATACCGCCAGCGCGGGTGCGCTGGGCTTGTCGGTCACCTCGGCAGGCTGGCCCAGCAGGCCGAACATCTCGCCCATATCCACCAGCGCCTGACGGATCTCGCGGTAAACCGTGCCAAGAAAGTTCAGCGGCATGGTGATCTGGATCATATAGGCATTGACCATCACGAAATCGCCCACCGTCAACTCGCCCCGCTGCACCCCCAGCGCCGCCATCCCTGCCATCACCGCCACCAGCCCGTGGTGATCAGCAGCGCCTGCCCCCGTTCAGGGAAAGACAGGCTCTGCCCCGTCTTCACCGCCGCCACCTCATAGCGCTGCATCGCCCGGTCATAGCGCGCGGCCTCGCGCGCCTCGGCGTTGAAATACTTCACCGTCTCGAAATTCAGCAGGCTGTCGATGGCCTTTTGGTTGGCATCCCGGTATCCTGCTCGTTCATCTCGCGCCGGATCTTCACCCGCCACTCGGTCACCGCGAAGGTGAACCAGACGTAGAGCGAAATCACCCCCACCACGACCAGCATGTAGGAAATCCCGAAGACCGTGGCGAAGATCACCGCCACCATCGCCAGTTCCAAGATCAGCGGCCCGATGGAAAACAGCATGAAGCGCAGCAGGAAATCGACGCCCTTCACCCCCGCTCGATGATCCGGCGCCCGGTCCTTGCGCGTGATGTGATAGCGCAAGGACAGCGCATGGATATGCTCGAAGGTCTGCAGCGCCAGCCGCCGCAGCGCCCGCTGCCCCACCCGCACGAAGATCGGCGTCGCAACTCCTGAAACGCCGGTCCCCAGCCACGCCAGCCCATAGGCCACCGTCAGCCCCACCGTCAGCCCCATGATCGTCGCCGCACCCGGCGCGTCACCAGCCAATTGTCCACCGCCTGCTTGGCAGTAAGGAACGGGGTCGAGACCGACACGATCTTGGCCAAACAAGCATCACCAGCGCTACGACGGCGCCGCTTCACCCGGCTTAACCCTCGCCCTCGGGCCAGAGATAGGGCAGCACCCTGCGGATGGTCTGCCAGCCCGAAGCGGGCTTGTCGGTCTGGGTCTTTGCGGGCTCTGACATGGTGGCTTCCTTTCGGCCCCCCTACCTAAGCCCCTTCCCGCCAAAGCGCCAGAGGGGGCCGCGCAGGCCCCCCTGTGCAGTTCTGCCGTGCAGATCCGCGCAAGACGTGCCGGTCTATTCCGCCCCGGGAATGGTGAAAACCTGCCCCGGATAGATCAGATCCGGATCGCGGATCTGATCCCGGTTCGCCTCGAAGACCTGAACATAACGGATGCCTTCGCCCAAATTCTCGGTGGCGATCTTCCACAGCGTGAAACCGGGCTGCACCGTCACGGTCACGGGTTCGGCAGCGGCAGGTGCGGCCGCCACTTCCCCGGCCACCACCTCCTCGGCCGCAGGCTCCGTCGCGGCCACCTGCGCCCCCGACGCCACCCCCGACGCCGCAGCCAGCGCTTCCGCCGTCTCGCGCTTGAACGGTGTTTCAAAGCGGCTCGTCACCGCGCCATCCGCCCCGATCTGATCCGCCCGCAGCGTATAGATGCCCGGCGCGATCTCGGGCAGCGTCACCGCCCAATCCCCCGCGGTGGAAATGGACACATCCCCCCCCGTCTGCACATTATCCAGATAGATCCGCACCACCCGCTCCGCCGTGCCGCGCCCGGCCAGTTGCACCGCCCCCTCGGGCGTATAGGTGATGGTGTCGACGGTGACATTCGCGACCATCTCTGCAGGCAGCGCCTCCGCCCCCTGCAACACCTTCGCCCCCTCATCCGTCACCAAAAGCGCGGCAGGCGCGGTGGCCTCGGCCACTTCCGGCGTCGCTGCGGGCACGGTCGTCGCCGCCGCTTCCGGCGCAGCCTCGCTTGCCGCCACCACCACCGGCGCAACCGTCGGCGCAATGACGACCGACCCGTCCGCCGGAACCTCCGTCCCATCGTCCAGGGTCATCACCAAGGACAGCACGCGCGGCGCGGCGCTGGGGGCAAGGTTGAACATGGCGACGAAATTTCCCTGCCCATCGGCGGGAACCGCTGCAATCTCCGCCCCCGTCACGCGCAGCGAAAGCTGCGATCCCGGCAAAGCCGACCCCGCCACAAGGGCCGATCCGTCCTTCTCCACCCGCACCAGATCAAAGCTCGGCGGCTCCGGCGCGGCCGCCACCGCTTCGGGCGCGGCCTCCGTCATGGCCGACCCGGCGCCGGAACCCTCGGCCGCGACAACATCCGCCGCCACTCCGGCATCAGCCTCCGCCTCCGGCGCGGCCATGCTGCCCGCATCGCCCCCTGCATCGGCCCCCGCATCGGCCCCGACATCGGCCCCCGCCACAGTCTCCGCCTCGGTTCCAGCTGCCGCCACATCGGCCTCGGGCGTGGCGGCAGGCGCGGCCTCCACCCCATCCGCCGTCTCCGTCACCGCCTCCGTCACCGTCTCCGTCACCGCCTCTGTCCCGGTTTCCGCCCCGGCCTCGGCCCCTGCCTCCGCATCCGCCTCCGCATCCGCCTCCCCGGCCACTGCCGCAGGCTCCGTCCCCGGCGCTTCCGTCTCGGCCGATCCCGTCGACTGCATCCCCTCGGGCGGGACAGGGCGCATCTGCCATGCCCCCCAGAACAACGCCGCCACAACCGCGGCCACCGATCCGATCACGCCAAAGCGGCCACCGGCCGACATCTCTGCCCAAGGCTTCATCCGAACGTCCCCATTTCCCTGCGGAACCCGGGGCCTGTGTCCGGCCCCTTCTTCCCTTCCCTGTCCAAGCCCGATAACACGGAAGGCCAGAACCTCCTACACCCCGAAAGTCGCCCGATGCCCCCGCTGCGTTCCGTCTGTGTCTTCTGTGGCTCACGTCCCGGCCAGAACCCCGCCCATGCCGCCGCGGCCCGCACCTTCGGCGCAGCCCTGGCCGCCGAAGGCTGGCGTCTGGTCTATGGCGCGGGCGATGTGGGCCTGATGGGCGAGGTGGCGCGCGCCGCGCAATCCGCAGGGGCCCCCACGATGGGCGTGATCCCCACCCACCTCATGGCCCGCGAACGCGGCCGCCGCGACCTGTCGCAACTGGTGATCACCGAGGACATGCATGAACGCAAGAAGGTCATGTTCATGAACTCCGACGCGATCGTCGTGCTGCCCGGTGGGGCGGGATCGCTCGACGAATTCTTCGAGGTGCTGACCTGGCGGCAGATCGGCCTGCATCGCAAACCCATTTTCCTGCTCGATACCCATGGTTATTGGCAGCCCCTCGCAGCCCTTCTGCGCCACGTCATCGACGAAGGCTTCGCCGAAGAACCGATGCTCGACTACTACAGCACCGTCCCCGACGTGCCCTCGCTCGTCACCGCATTGCGCAGCGCCCTGTCCTGACGCCACCCTTCCAGCGAATAGAGCGCCAGCGCCCCCCAGATCATCGCAAAGGCTGCTGCGTGCCACGCGGTAAAGGCCTCGCGGAACACCATCACCGCCACGGCCGCCTGCAGCGTGGGGTTCAGGTATTGCACCAGCCCCAGCGTTGACAGCCGCACGCGCTGCGCCCCCCATGAAAACAGGATCAGCGGCCCCCCGGTGATCAGCCCTGACAGCGGCAAGACCCATGTCACCGCGCCCTCCCGCCCGAACCAGCCGCCCTCCACCACCCCGCCATGCGCCAGCGCCAGCCAGATCACCGCCAGCGGCAGCAGAAGCATCACCTCCGCCGTGACGGACACCGCCGCACCCGCCGCCATCTGCTTCTTTATCAGCATGTAGGGCGCAAAGGAAAAGGCCAGCGCCAGCGAAACCCATGGCGCCACCCCCAACCCATAGGTCAGAACGATCACCGCCCCCGCCGCCAATCCGACTGCCGCCCCCTGCCCCCGCGTCAGGCGTTCACCCAGCACCATCACGCCCAGCACGACCGACACCAGCGGAAAGATGTAATAGCCAAGGCTCGCCTGCACCGCATGCCCCGTCTGGATCGCCCAGATGAAGAGGCCCCAGTTGAAGGCCACGATCCCCGCCGCCAGCCAAACCCTGCGCCGCACCGGCCCGCGCAGCAAGGCCACCGCCGCCCCGAACCGCCCCTGCACCGCCAGCAGCACCCCGAAAAAGGCGAATGTCCACACCGTCCGATGCGCCAGCACCTCCAAGGGCGGCACCATCGCCAGCGCCTTGTAGTAAAGCGTCGCCAACCCCCAGATCGTGCAGGCCGCCACGATGGCCAGAATGCCCTTGCCCGCCTCGCTCACCACGTCCCCGCATCAAAAGAAAAGGCCGCCCCCGCAGGGACGGCCCTTCCTCGCATCGCCCGTCCCGGCCCGCAAGCCGGGAAGCGACATCACAGCTTCGCAGCCACCGCTTCCCAGTTCACCAGCTTTTCCAGGAAGTTGGTCAGATAGGCAGGCCGCTTGTTGCGGAAGTCGATGTAATAGGAATGCTCCCACACATCGCAGCCCAGAAGCGCGGTCTGGCCAAAGCAGAGCGGGTTCACCCCGTTCTCCGTCTTCGTCACCTTCAGCGACCCGTCCTTGTCCTTCACCAGCCAAGCCCAGCCGCTGCCGAACTGGCCGGCACCAGCGGCGGAAAAGTCCTCCTTGAACTTCGCCACCGACCCGAAGGCCTCGACCAGCGCCTTTTCAAGGTCGCCGGGCATCTTCTTGTCCTCGCCCGGGCCCATCACCTCCCAGAACAGGTTGTGGTTCCAGTGCTGCGAGGCGTTGTTGAAGATGCCGTTCTGCGCCACGGCGCCCGCCTGATAGGTGCCGCGCACGATATCTTCCAGCGACTTGCCTTCCCATTCGGTCCCGGCGATCAGCTTGTTGCCATTGTCGACATAGGCCTTGTGGTGCGGGTCATTGGTGATATTCCAGCGTCTCCTTCGACATGCCCAGCGATGCCAGCGCATCATGGGCATAGGGAAGATCGGGAAGCGTGAAGGCCATGGGATGTTCCTCTCTGTTCGCGGTTCACGAAGATGGGGCAGATAAGATGCCTCCGCGGCCCGAGGTCAAGGGCCAAAGCAGCCAAACCGCGCTCCTTGCCCTGCCACAACGCACAAAACCCGCCCCGGTTCCCCCCGCCGGTCACGCCAGCGCCAGCACCGGCCCGTCCAGCAGACGCATCAGATCGCCGAAATACCCCTCCGACCGCGCCGGTCGCGTCCGGATCCGACGATCGCCACCGCCAGCCCCCAGACCATGCGCCGCGATCACCTGCCCGCCATAGCCCCCGCGCCAGCATCAACCGCTGTCGGACAGGAGTCAACTAGCCATAGCCCAGGCCCGAAAGGGCGACCGCGTGCGCACCACACGCGATGCCTCCGCAATCCGGCGCGATGACCTCCGCGCCGCCGAACCCCGTCATCGCGCATCAGCACGGCCACCCGCAGCATCGCCTCAGGCGTCAGCGTCATCTCGTTCCCACGCCAAAAATAGCCCTGCGGATCGCGCGTCCATCCCGGCACCTCGATCCCCAAGGGTCCGCCAACCGCTCCCGCGCCAGCGCCAGCGGGCTCTGCCCGCAGCCACCGCCAGCGCCGCCCCAGAACATACGTCGTTCCGGTGGAATAGATCATCCGCCCATTCGGCGCGCGATGCGCGGCCGACGGAGCACATGGCCCGCAATCACGACCCGACCCATGCGCCGTAATTCCCGCCCGATGTTCCCTCCAGCCCCGCCCGCAGCGTCACCAGATCCTCCAGCGTCAGATCCGCCACGCCCGCCGTCGCATCCGCCGGTATGAGCCCCGGCGCCACCTCGCCCAGCGTGCTTGAAAGCGAAGCCACCTCCCCCGCGCCACCGACGCTCCCAAAAGCAGCGCCAGCACACTCTTGGAACAGGATTTGATATTGGCCACCCGCCCCAGCCCCGCCCCGCGCGGCGCTTCCGCGATCGAACGCTCCTCACCGCGCTGCTGGATCGCGTGCAACTGATCCATCCCCAGCGCCGCCTCCCGCGCCGCCGCCACCGCCTCCTCTGCCCGCAGCAGCAGGTGCGGCAAGGGCCACCGCCCCCGCACCGGTCACAAGCTTAAACCCGCGCCGCCTCGGCATGAACACCCCCGCCTGAAGACCCCCTCCCACCATCGCAAGAGCAGGCGCGCGGGAATGCCACCGCCACCAGAACCGCTCACACTGCTGCAAGGTCAGATCCGGTCATCCGCAAAACGAAAAGGGGCAGGAAAACCCGCCCCTTCATCTTGGCCAAATACCCATCTTCCGCTCTCCCCCCGCACCACGCCGAAAGTGGCGCGCAGCAGGGGGTCGGGACGGATGTCCCCCCGGCGCGCGTCAGGCCAGTTCCGATCCCGGCTTCGCCCCGGTCGCCAGCAGATCAGCCGAACACATGGCGCGCCGACCGGAAGCAGACAAGGCTGAACCCGTCCCCGTCCTTCCAGAAGGCCGCCGCAACCTGCGCCGTCCGCGTGCGGCGCAACTCGCCCTCGGCCAGCGTGGCGAAATCGACAGGCGACAGTTTCGCCAGCACCTGCTCCGCCTTCGCGCCCTCCACGCGGAACACCGCCCGCGCATCCGACACATCCACCGCCAGATGATGCGCCGCGCCCATCGCCTTGGCGATGGCCTCCAACGCCCCGGCCACCGCCGCATAGGGCATCACCAGCAGATATTCATCCGGGCTCATCCAGCCGCAGGCACGGTCGCCCTCGATCTCGATCCGGCGCGTCGCGGGAACGGCGGTTCCCACCGCCGCCTTGATCGCCTTCGGCAGGGCCTTCACATCCGCCTTGGCCCGAAGCGAGATCATCCCCAGCGGGCCGATCTCCCGGATCCGGGCAAAGCCCTCGGACTTCGCGCCGCCAAGCGCGCTCATGGGTTCAGACATTCTGCTTCTCCCCGTCCTTGTCATAAAAGACCTGATCCACGACCCGCGCCTTCACCGTGCCACCCTTGACGGTGTTGAACTCCACCACCTCGCCCATCCGCGCAGGCCCCTGCTTCAGAAGGCCCATCGCGATGCCCTTCTTCAGCGTGGGGGAATAATAGGTCGATGTGACGCGCCCCTGCGTATTCCCCTGCCCGTTCGCATTCACCCCCGGCGCCACGATATAGCTGCCATCCGGGATCACCGATCCGTCCAGCGTCTCGAAACCCACCAGCTTCCAGCGATCCGCGGCGGCAAGGAATGTCCGCGCCTGCCCGCGCTTGCCAAGGAAATCGGCCTTCTTCTTCGAAATCGCCCAGTCGAGGTTCAGGTCCTGCGGAATCACCGTCCCGTCGGTTTCATCCCCGATCATGATGAAGCCCTTCTCGGCCCGCATCACATGCAGCGCTTCCGTGCCATAGGGCATCGCCCCGAACTCGGCCCCCGCCGCATGCAGCGCCTCCCAGAAGGCCGCGCCATGGCTCGCCGGCACCGCGATCTCATAGGACAACTCGCCCGAGAACGAGATGCGATAGACCCGGCAGGGGAACCCGCCCAGCCGCCCGTCGGCCCATTGCATGAAGGGCAGCGCCTCTTTCGAGACATCCATCCCGCCCATCTTCTCCAATACCTTGCGGGCATTGGGTCCGACGACCGCGACCTGCGCATATTGCTCGGTCACATTGGCGGTATAGACCTGCCAATCCCACCACTCGCATTGCAGCCAGTCCTCCATCCAGCCATGGATGCGGTCCGCCCCGCCGGATGTGGTGTGGCACAGCCAGGTATCCTCGTCGATCCGCGCCACCACGCCGTCATCCGACAGAAAGCCCTGCTCGTTGCACATCAGGCCATAGCGGCACTTGCCGATGGGCAGAGTGGACATGACTCCGGTGTAAAGCATGTCGAGGAATTTCCCCGCATCCGGCCCCTTCACGATGATCTTGCCCAGTGTCGATGCATCCAGCAGCCCCAGCGCAGACCGCGTATTCGTCACCTCGCGATGCACCGCCTGTTCATGCGTCTCCCCCGCCCGGGGGAAGCAATAGGGGCGGCGCCACAGGCCCACGGGCTCGAAATAGGCCCCGTTCTTCTCGTGCCATTCATGCATCGGCGTGCGGCGCAGCGGCTGGAAGATCTCGTCCCGCGCCTCACCCGCCAGCGCGCCCAGCGTCACGGGCGTATAGGGCGGACGGAAGGTGGTGGTCCCGACCTGCGGGATATCTTCATTCAACGCATTGGCAAGAACCGCCAGCCCGTTGATATTGGACAGTTTCCCCTGATCTGTCGCCATCCCCAGCGTGGTATAGCGCTTGGTATGCTCGACCGATTCATAGCCTTCGCGCGCCGCCAACTGCACGTCGGATACCTTCACGTCGTTCTGGTAATCCAGCCACATCTTGGCCTTCAACTCGGCCGATGCGCCCTGCGGCATGATCCAGACCGCTTCCATCGGGCCTTCCGACACCGCCTCCGCCACCGGGGCCTTGCCCTTCTTGGGCTTCATCCCCAGCGCCGCCACCGCCGCCTCGGCCTGCGCCGTGGCGTCCAACAGCGCCGCATCGGCCTGCAGTGCGCCATTGGCGGCACCCGCCACCACGACCATCGCCGCACCGTCATGGTTCAGCGGCGGCCGCGCCGGATCGGGCCGGAAACAGGCATTGCCTGCGTCCCAGGTCAGCTTGCCGCCGCAATGGCTCCAGAGGTGAACCACCGGCGACCATCCGCCCGACATGGCCACTGCATCGCAGGCGATCTCGTCGATCACCGCGCCCTCGCCCGCCTGCAGGCAGATCGCGACCGAAGTCACGCGCTTGCCGCCCTTCACCTTGGCGACGCCACGCCCCGCCTCGATCCGCAGCCCCAGGGCCCGCGCCTTGTCGATCAACGCCCCCGCCGGGTTCGCCCGCGCATCCACGATGGCCGGCACCGCCAGCCCCGCTTCGCTCAGGGCAATCGCCGTGCGATACCCGTCATCGTTGTTCGTCACGACGACCGTGCGATCCCCGGGCGAAACCGCCCAGTTCACCACATAATCCCGCACCGAAGCCGCCAGCATCACGCCCGGAATATCGTTCCCCGCAAATGACAAGGGCCGCTCGATCGCCCCCGTCGCCGTCAGGATCTTGCCCGCCCGGATACGCCACAGCCGATGCTTCGGCCGTCCGTCGCCCGGCGTGTGATCCGCCACCTTCTCATCGGCCAGCACATAGCCGTGGTCATAGACCCCCGCCGCCATGCAGCGCGCGCGCAGGGTGACATTTTCCATCCCCTCCAGCGCCGCCACGGCCTCGTCGACCCACTCGCCTGCAGGCTTGCCGTCGATGACATCGCCATCAACCGGCGCGCGCCCGCCCCAATGGGCGTTCTGCTCCAGAACCAGAACCCGCGCCCCGGCACGCCCCGCGACCAAAGCCGCCTGCAACCCGGCGATCCCGCCACCCACGACCAGCAGGTCGCAGAAGGCATAGGCCTGCTCATACCGATCTGCATCCCGCTCCTTCGGCGCCGACCCCAGACCTGCAGACTGGCGGATGATCGGTTCGAACACATGCTTCCAGAACGGACGCGGATGGATGAAGGTCTTGTAATAGAACCCCGCCGGCAAGAAGCGGCTGACATAGTTGTTCGCCACGCCCACGTCGAATTCAAGGCTCGGCCAATGGTTCTGGCTCGTGGCCTCCAGCCCGTCGAACAGCTCTGTCACCGTCGTCCGCTGGTTCGGCTCAAGCCGGCCGCCCGACCCGAGATTGACCAGCGCGTTCGGCTCTTCCGGCCCCGCCGCGACCACGCCGCGCGGACGGTGATATTTGAAGGACCGCCCCACCAGCATCTGGTCATTGGCCAGCAGCGCCGCCGCCAGCATATCGCCCCGATAGCCCTTCAACCGCTTGCCGTTGAAGGAAAACTCCAGCGCCGCCGACCGGTCGATCAGACGGCCCCCTTTCGCAAGACGGGTGCTCATTTGTAACCCTTCCAGTCAGGCCGACGGGCCCTGATCTTCTCGATGATTTCTGCCGGAGGCTCGCCCACCTGCGCAGGGTATGTGCCGAACACCTCCAGCGTCGCCGTGCAGCGTGCGGCCAGGAACCACTTGCCGCAGCCATAGGCATGCCGCCAGCGTTCGAAATGCACGCCCTTGGGGTTCTTGCGGGCGAACATATAGGCCTCGAACTCCTCGTCCGTGGACCCCGGCCCGAACCGCTTCAGATGCGCCTCGTAGCCCGGAGCCAGCTCCGTCTCCTCGGCCTTCACGCCGCAGTAAGGACATTCAATCAGCAGCATGTCGCACCCCGTTCATCCATCTCGCGCCCCCGAAAAATCTTCATCCGAAGATTTTTCGCCTGCGAAGAATTTTCGTACGAAAATTCTTCGTCCCCGCCCCGGCCCATCAATGTGCCACCCCGGCGGCCACCGACTCGTCGATGAACCGCCCTTCCTTGAAGCGCCACATGTCGAATTCCGCCGCCAGCGGCCCCGGCTCGCCCTTGGCCATCAACTCGGCCATCGCCCAGCCCGATCCCGGAATGGCCTTGAAGCCGCCCGTCCCCCAACCGCAGTTGATGAAGCAATTCCCCAGCGGCGTCTTCGAGATGATGGGCGAGCGATCCCCCGTCATGTCCACGATCCCGCCCCACTGCCGCAGCATCTTCAACCGGCTGATCATCGGGAAGGTCTCGACCAGCGCGCGCAGCGTTTCCTCGATGTGATGGAAGCTGCCCCGCTGGGTATAGTTGTTGAACCCGTCGGTGCCGCCACCAATCACCATCTCGCCCTTGTCGGACTGGCTCATGTAGCCATGCACGGTATTGGCCATCACCACGATGTCCATGCAGGGCTTGATCGGCTCTGACACCAGCGCCTGCAGTGCCACCGCCTCGATTGGCAGCCGGAAGCCCGCCATCTCGGCCAACTGGCCCGAATGGCCTGCCACCACGATTCCCAGCTTCTTGGTGCCGATATAGCCCTTGGTCGTGTCCACGCCGACCACGCGGCCGCCTTCGGACCTGACCCCTGTCACCTCGCATTGCTGGATAATATCCATCCCCATCGCCGAACAGGCCCGCGCATAGCCCCAGGCCACCGCGTCATGCCGCCCGGTGCCGCCGCGTGCCTGCCACAAGGCACCCAACACCGGGTAGCGCGGCCCGTCGATGTTCAGGATCGGGCAAAGCTCCTTAACCCGCTGGGGCGTGATGAATTCCGTCTCCACCCCCTGCAGCTTGTTCGCATGCGCCGTGCGCAGATAGCCCCGCACCTCGTGATGGGTCTGCGCCAGCATCATCACGCCGCGCGGGGAAAACATCACGTTGTAGTTCAGGTCCTGGCTCAGCGTCTCATACAGCGACCGTGCCTTCTCATAGATCGCCGCCGACGAATCCTGCAGATAGTTCGACCGGATGATCGTCGTATTCCGCCCGGTATTGCCGCCGCCCAGCCAGCCCTTCTCAAGGATCGCGACATTCGTGATCCCGTAATTCTTGCCAAGGTAATAGGCCGTGGCCAACCCATGCCCCCCGGCCCCCACAATGATCGCGTCATAGGAAGCTTTCGGCTGGGGCGAGGCCCAGGCCCGCTCCCATCCCGCATGATGGCGCAGCGCTTCGCGGGCGATGGCAAAGACCGAATAGCGTTTCATGGCATGACCCCCGTCACGCAGGGCATCCCGCCCCGGCGCATCTGTTCCAACCTCCCGCCCTTCTGCGGCTTCCCGCCGGAAATTCCCCACCTGCCAGCGCCACAATCGGGAAAAATGCGACATCGCCCCCTGCGACAAGGTCGCCGCCGTCACTTTCGCGTTTGCGCCTTCCGCCAGCCCGATCGAAAGGTTAAATCCTGTCCCGACAGTTTCGCAGGACGGACGGACAGGATGCAGATGATCGGTTTCTGGGCAGCCGCCGGCGGCATGGGCCTCGCGCTTGCCGCGCTTTTCGTTCTGGCCCTGCTGCGCGCCCGCTCCGAAATCGCCACCGCTGCGGAATTCGATCTCAAGGTCTATCGCGACCAGCTGGCCGAAATCGAGCGCGACATCGCCCGCGGCACCCTGCCCGCCGAGGAAGGCGAACGCCAGCGGGTCGAGGTGTCGCGCCGCCTGCTCGAGGCCGACCGCGCCGCCAGCCGCGCCAGCCGCACCGCCTCGCGCGATGGGCTGATGCTGGCCGCCGCGCTGATCCTCCTCGTGCTGGGCAGCAGCTACTGGGCCTATATGCGCCTTGGCGCGCCCGGCTATCCCGATCTGCCGCTGGCCGAACGCTTCGCCCAATCCGATGCCCTGCGCGCCAACCGCCTCCCCCAGGCCGAGATGGAGGCCACCGCCGCCACAGGCCGCCCCGCCCCCATCCAGCCCGATGCCCAATTCGCCGAATTGATGGAAAAGCTCCGCGCCGCCGTGGCCGAACGCCCCGACGATGCCCGCGGCCTCGAACTTCTCGCCGCGAACGAGGCGCGTCTGGGCAACCTGCCCGAAGCCCGCGCCGCGATGGAAAACCTGATCCGCGTCAAGGGCGATCAGGCCACCGCCGATGAACATGCGGCCCTTGCCGAACTGATGATCATGGCCGCAGGCGGCCTCGTCTCGCCCGAGGCCGAAAGCCATCTCGCCCGGGCGCTGACCCTTGAACCGCGCAACGCGACCGCGCGCTACTACTATGGCCTGATGACCGCGCAGGTCGGCCGTTTCGACCGTACCTTCGCCCTCTGGCGCCCGCTGCTTGACGAAGGCCCGCCCGATGCGCCCTGGATCGAACCGATCCGCGCCCAGATCGAGGATGTGGCCATGCGCGCCGGCATCGACTTCACCCTTCCCCCCGCCGCCGGCCTGCCCGGCCCCGATGCCGGCGCCATGGCCGCCGCGCAGGACATGTCGCCCGAGGATCGTCAGGCCATGATCGAAGGCATGGTCGCCCAGCTTGGTGAACGCCTCGCCACCGAAGGCGGCACGGTCGAGGAATGGGCGCGCCTGATCTCGTCCCTCTCCGTGCTGAACCGCAAGGATGAGGCGCAGGACATCTACACCGAGGCCCTGTCGAAATTCGACGGCTCCCCCTCGCAGCAAAGCTTCCTGCGCGAAGCCGCGCTCGATGCGGGCCTGACCCCGTGATCTGCGCCTCGCTGGAGGATTTCGCCGCAGCCCTTGCCCCCAACCGCGCGATCTGCGGGCTGGATCTTGGCGACAAGACGATCGGCGTCGCCATTTCGGACCTGCGCCGCATGGTGGCCACCCCCGCCGAAACCATCCGCCGGGTGAAATTCACCGAAGACGCCACCCGCCTCCTCGCCCTGCTGACCGCGCGCGAGGTGCGCGGCATCATCCTCGGCCTGCCCCTCAACATGGACGGATCGACAGGCCCCCGCGTGCAGGCGACACAGGCCTTCGCCCGCAACCTCACCCGCCTGACCGACCTTCCCATCGCCTTCTGGGATGAACGCCTCTCCACCGTTGCGGCAGAAAGGGCATTGCTTGAGGCGGATACGTCGCGAAAGCGTCGGAAAGAGGTGATCGACGCCGTCGCCGCAGGCTATATCCTGCAAGGGGCCCTCGACAGGATGGGCCATATGGGAAACGGGGTGCGGCCTTGAAGGACGATGTCTGGAAGCGCGACGAAGTGCAGTCCCCCTGCATCAAGCTTTGCACCATCCACCCCGCCGAACGCATCTGCGTCGGCTGCTACCGCACGATCGAGGAAATCTCCGCCTGGTCCCGCCTCCCGCATGAGGCGCGCTCGGCCATCATGGCCGAACTGCCCGCCCGTGCCCCCCGTCTGGCCAAACGCCGCGGCGGCCGCATGGGACGCCTGCAGGACTGACCTTCCCCCGCCCCGCCCTTGGCCGCATGTGCCACCGGGCTCCGAACCGTCCCGGCATGCTCCTGTAGGGGCTGAAACCGCCTCTCCTGTCTCCCCCGCACCCTACACCCGCCCCTCCCGGACGCATCCGCGATAGGGCGCAGCCCGACCACGCCCCCCGCCCGCGCCAGCCGCACCCGCCTCAACAGCCAACCGCACACCCGCCCCTCCCGGACGCATCCGCGATAGGGCGCAGCCCGATCACGGCCCCTGCCCGCGCCAGCCGCACCCGCCTCAACAGCCAACCGCACAACCCGCCCCTCCCGGACGCATCCGCGAAAGGGCGCAGCCCGATCACGGGTCCCTGCCCGCGCCAGACGCACCCGCTTCAACAGCCAACCGCACAACCCGCCCCTCCCGGACGCATCCGCGAAAGGGCGCAGCCCGACCACGCCCCACCGCCCGCATGAGCTGCACCCGCTTCAACCCCGCGTTAACCTTAACGATCTGTCGACACGGCACGCCCATGCCGACGCCCATGCCCATGCCCATGCCCATGCCCATGCCCAGGCCCATGCCCAGGCCCATGCCCATGCCCATGCCCAGGCAGCAGCGCAGTCTGCGCGCGCCTGCGCGGCAAGGCGAACATCACCAACGCCAAGGTGACCCCGGCGAACGCACGGGTTCAATCCTGCCCCAACCACTCCGCGACCGAGGCCATCACGGGCCGGAAATAGGCCACCATCCGCCCCGGATCCTCCGCCTCCGCCCCCTCGGCCCAGGGCGCGACGCCATGGATCAGGTGGCGGTGCAGCACCACCGCCTCGCCCGGGGTTCCCGGCAGTTCCAGCCTGCGGCAGGTCTCGAACACCTGCCTGCGCGCCGCCTGATAAGCCTCGGTAATGTCGTGATCTTCCAGATCACCCGGCACCCCGTCGAAAGCCGCCCGCAGCGCCGCCCCCATCACCAGATGGCTGCCCTCCCACACCACCAGAGGGGCCGCCCCCGCCCCCGCCCGATTCAACGGCATCCCAAGGATCCAGCCATGAGGCTCCTTCACCATCCGCCGCTTCTGCGGCCCCACGGGCAACAACCCGTCCAGATGCGCCGCATCCCGCAGCAGGCGAAACCGATACCCCGCCTCGCCCTCTTCCGGCGACGGCTGCGGATAGCCCGCCCGCGTCACCGACAGTTGCGCCGGATGCAGCGGAACCGGCTCCAGCCCCAGATCCCCCCAAGGGAAAGCCACGCCCCCCATCGCCCCATCCGGCCCGTTGGGCAGCGCATCCAGCCCCACGAACCACGTCCCGCCACAGCGCCACGCCGCCGCCCCCGCCTGCACGACCGCTTCGCGCGCCGGGCCTGCCGCCGCCGCCGCCCATTCCGCAATCCGGGCCGACGTGACTCGCCGCCAGCCAAGCCCCCCTACCTCCGCCCGCATGCCTTCCCCTTCCGCCTACGCCCCTTCTTCGCACTGGAAGCCCGCCGCGAAAAGGCGTATCCCGCATCCTTCATTTCAGAAGGCAAAGGCCCTTTCATGTCCGACAATTTCCTGCGCCCCGCCCTGATCCTCGGGCTTCTGTCCTGCATCGGGCCCTTCGCCATCGACATGTATCTGCCCGCCATGCCCCAGATCGGCGCCGCGCTCGGGGCCTCGGTCCCGGCCATGCAGACCACGATCACCGCCTATTTCATCGCCTTCGGCCTGGCCCAGCTTCTCTACGGCCCCTGGGCCGATCAGGCCGGGCGCAAGCCGCCGCTTTATGCCGGCATCGCGATCTTCCTTTTGGGCTCAATCCTCTGCACCTTCGCGCCCACGGTTGAATGGCTGATCGCGGGGCGCTTCGTGCAGGGCCTCGGCGGGGCCGCCATGATGGTGGTGCCCCGCGCCATCATCCGCGACATGCATACCGGCCCCGCCGCGACCCGGCTGATGGCGGCGGTCATGCTGGTGATCTCGGTCTCACCCATGCTCGCCCCGCTTGCAGGCTCGGGGCTTATGGCCGTCACCGGCTGGCGCGGCATCTTCGCCACGCTCATGCTGGCAGGCCTTGTCAGCCTTGCCGTCCTTGCCTTCGCCCAGCCCGAAACCCTGCGCATCCAGGACCGCCAGCCCTTCGACATGGCCGCCACCCTGCGCGGCGCGCGGCGCCTTCTGGGCAACCGCAGCTTCATGGGCCTCACCTTCCTCGGCGGCTTCGGCATGGCCAGCTTCTTCGTCTTCATCGCCTCTGCCAGCTTCGTCTACACCGAAAGCTTCGGCCTTTCGCCCACCGGCTTCTCGCTTGCCTTTGCCGCGAATGCGGTGGGCTTCTTCGCCGCCTCACAGGCGGCAGGCCCCCTCGGCCTGCGGCTGGGCGCGCGGCGGGTGATGGCCGTGGCCAGCGCGGGCTTCGCGATGGCGACCGTCGGGCTGTTCCTTCTGGCCCTTTTCGGGCAGGTGGGGCTTGTCCTCTGCATGGCCGGGCTCTTTGTCGCCAATGCCTTCCTCGGGCTGATCATCCCCACCACCATGGTCATGGCGCTGGATGATCATGGCGATATCGCGGGCCTCGCCTCCTCGCTCGGCGGCACGCTGCAGATGCTGGCAGGCGGGGCCATGGTCGCGGCGACCGGGCCCTTCTTCGATGGCACCGCCACGCCCATGCTGGGCGCCATCGCGCTTTGCGGCCTGCTCGCACTGATCCTGTCGCGCCTCGCGCTTGCCCGGCCTCAGCCCGCCGTGGCGGCCTGACCCGTCACCTCGGCCAGCGCCTGCTCGATCAGCTCCAGCCCCGCCCCGGGGCGCGATGCCCCCTCCGACAGCACCCTGCGCCAGCCCCGCGCACCGGGGCGGCCATGGAACAGGCCCAGCATGTGCCGCGTGATCTGATGCAGCCGCCCGCCCTGCGCCAGATGCGCCGCGACATAGGGCATCATCGCCTCGACCACCGCCACCCGGTCCAGCCCCGGCCCATCGCCCCACAGCGCATCCGCCCCGATCAGCACCGCCCCCGGATCGTGATAGGCCGCCCGCCCGATCATCACCCCGTCCAGCCCCGCCGCCAGCAACTCCCGCGCCTGATCAAGCGAGGTGATCCCGCCATTGATGCAGATCGTCAGATCCGGAAAGGCCGCCTTCATCCGCAGCACCAGCCCATAGTCCAAGGGCGGGATCTCGCGGTTCTCCTTCGGCGACAGCCCCTGCAACCAGGCCTTGCGCGCATGGATCACGAAATGCCGCACCCCCGCCGCCGACACCCGCTCAAGGAAGTCGGGCAGCACCACCTCCGGGTCCTGATCATCCACACCGATCCGGCATTTCACCGTCACCGGCACGTCCGATGCCTCCCTCATGGCGGCCACGCAATCGGCCACCAGCGCCGGGCGCTCCATCAGCACCGCCCCGAAACAGCCCGATTGCACCCGGTCCGAGGGGCAGCCGACATTCAGGTTGATCTCGTCATAGCCATAAGGCACCGCCAGCCGCACCGCCGCGCGCAACTCCGCCGGATCCGACCCGCCCAGTTGCAGCGCCACCGGATGCTCCACCTCGGAATAGCCCAGCAGCCGCGCGCGGTCGCCATGCACCACGGCGGGGGCGGTGACCATCTCGGTATAAAGCATCGCCCGCCGCGTCATCAGCCGATGCAGGACACGACAATGCCGATCCGTCCAGTCCATCATGGGCGCAACGGACAATCTATGTGATGGCAGTTCTTTCACTTTTACCGCTTCTTCAATCCGTTGGAACAAGTCGCGCCCTCACCCGACGACGCCTGAAAACCGGCATGGCCCCCCCTTGGTTGGCCGATCAGGGGCCTCCTCCCCAGCCAGCCGTCCATGGCCCGCCCGCAGCGGTTAATAGGCCTGTTCGGCGCTCCTATAGCCGATATCCGCGCCATAGGGAAACCACCCCGACGCGGCGCCAAGGCAACGACGCGCGCCACGATCCCGACCCCGTCGCCTAGTCTTGCACCGCCGTGGCCAAGGTGATCCCCGTGCAGCGCGGCGGGGGCATCCGCCAGACGCCCGTCCCCTCGAAAGCGCAGCCAAGGCGCAACAGCGCAAGATCATCCTGACCACGCCCCGCGAAGGTAAGTCCCGCCGGCATCCCCGTGTCGGCCATGACGCCCATCGGCACCGTAACCGTGGGAATGCCAAGATGCCGGATCGCCAGATTGCCATTGGCGACCCAAACCCCGTTGCGCCAGGCCAGATCGGCCGAGGCGGGGTTCACATCCGCATCGGCGGGGCCGACATCGGCCACTGCCGGAAAGGCCACGGCATCCAGCCCAAGCGCATCCATCCAATCCTCAAGATCGGCCTTGCGCGTGGCTTCAAGCCCGCAGAGGCCCTCCGCCATCTCCGGGATGTCGCGAAAGTCGCCGGGCGGGTGGGCGCGGGCATGGTCCGGATAATGGGCGATGTCGTCGTCGAAACCGGTATAGCGGTCCGGCAATGCGCCTTCGGGCCGGGGAAAGATCCGCGCCCCATCGACCATGGCCAGGCGATCAAGCCCCGGCTGGCCGTTGACGGAAAGGAAATCGTTCCAGGCCCAGACGGAAAGATCCACGATCTCGCGCCGCAGATAGGCCGCGCTGACAAGGCCACGGCTGTGCAGTTTCGGTGCCCCCGGCCGGTCGCCTTCGTAATTCGTGATGACCGGGAAATCGGTGACGATCACCTCCGCCCCCGCCGCCTCCATCGCCGCGCGGGCCTTGTCCCACAACGCCATGATCGACGGGCGGGTCTCAATCCGCTGGCCGGTCGGGCCGCCGATGCCGGGGCTGTCGGCAGTCCCCGCCTCGGGATCGGCATTGATATACATCCCCGGCACGCCAATGCGCTTGCCGCGCAGGCTCGCCCCCGATGCCAGCGCCGGATAGGCCACGGGCCGATGCGCCGAAGGCGCAGGGATAGGCACCCAAGGCTGCATCCGCCACAGATCACCGCGCGGGTCGGGATCATCGGCCACGATGATATCCAGCACCTCCAGCATATCGGCCATGCTGCGCGTATGGGGCACCACCACATCCATCGTCGGCACCAGCGGCCAGTTCCCGCGCACCGAAATCACCCCGCGCGACGGTGTATAGGCGCATAGCCCGTTCAACGCCGCAGGCGCCCGCCCCGAGGACCAGGTTTCCTCCGCCAGACCAAAGGCCGCAAAACTGGCCGCGGTCGCGCTGCCCGATCCGTTCGAAGAGCCAGAGGCGAAGGACGCCGTCAGCCAGTCCGCCGAATAGGGGCTTTCGGCCCGGCCATAAAGCCCGCGCTGCATGCCCCCATTGGCCATGGGCGGCATGTTCGTCAGCCCGATCAGCACCGCCCCCGCAGACCGCAGCCGCGCGATGGTAAAGGCATCATCCGTGGCAACCAGATCTGCAAAGGCGGGCGATCCCGCCGTCACCGGCAGACCCCGCACCTTGTAACTGGCCTTGGCCGTGTAGGGGATGCCATCCAGCGGCCCCAAGGCCCCCCCCGCCGCGCGCCGCGCGTCAGCGGCGCGCGCCTCGTCCTCCACCGCCGGGTTCAGAACCGGCACCGCATTGAGACAGGGCCCCGCGCCATCATGGGCTGCGATACGCGCCATATAGGCCCGCACCAGCCCAAGGCTCGTGACATGCCCGGCCTCAAGGGCCGCACGCAGATCGGCGATGCTCGCTTCGACCACGTTCATGCGCTGCGCCCTGCCGGTTGCTGTTGGGTGATGCAATGAACCCCGCCGCCCCGCGCAAACAGTTCGCGCGCATCCACCGTGACAACACGGCGTCCCGGATAGGCGGCGGCCAGCAGATCGCGCGCCCGGGCGTCGGCCTTCTCCTCGCCAAATCCGCAGGCGATGACGCCATCATTCACGACAAGATGGTTGATATAGCTCCAGTCCACAAAGCCATGCCCGTCGCGCAGGGTTTCAGGGGCCGGGATGTCGATGATCTCGAACCCGCGTCCCTGCGCATCGGTCTCGGCCGCAAGCTGCGCGCGGATCTCGCGCATCGTGGCATGATCCGGATGGCCGGGATCGCGCTGGTCGTGCAGCAATATCACCCCCGGCGCGGCAAAGGTCGCCACGATATCCACATGCCCGCGCGTCCCGAAGGTCTCGTAATCCCGCGCCAGTCCCTTGGGAAGCCAGATCGCTCTTGTCGCGCCAAGCGTGCGGGCCATCTCCGCCTCTACCCTTGCCTTGTCGGCATGGGGGTTGCGGTTGGGGTCAAGTTGCACCGTCTCGGTCAAAAGCACCGTGCCTTCGCCATCGACATGAATGCCGCCCCCTTCATTGACCAGCAGCGACGGAATCACCGGCACACCCGCCACCCCGGCCACAAAGGCCGCAAGCCCCCGGTCATGGGCCGCACTCGTCCAGTCCCCCCCGCCCCAGCCGTTGAAGATCCAGTCCACCGCCGCAAGGGCACCTTGCGCATCATGCACGAAGGTCGGGCCGGAATCGCGCATCCAGAAATCGTCGATGACACGCGGGATGATCTCGATCCCCGCGCCCAGCATCCGCTTCGCGCGCGCCACCTCCGACGGGTCGACGATCATGCTGACCGGCTCGAACTCGGCCGCCGCATGGGCGACCGCCACCCAGGCGGCATAGCCCGCCTCACGCGCCGCGCTGTCGGACCCAAGCGTTTCGCCCTCGCGCGGGAAAGCCATCCAGATGCGGTCATGGCGGAACGTCTCGGCGGGCATGGTCAGGGTCATGTCGGTCTCATCTCAGAAGCAGCCCAAACCTGCCCCGAACCTTGGGAAAAGAAAAGGGACACAGCGCGATTGTCTGCCGGAATGGATCTGCGCGGCCATGCAAAGGGCCGCGCAGACCCCGTCACTCCCCGGAAGGCCCGGTCAGTTCTTCGCACCCAGAGGAATGGAGAAATTGACCTGCAGCTTGGTGCCGCCGACCGTATTCTCCGCCATCACGTCATGGACAAGGTTCAGGTTCAGCTTGCCCCCGCCCATGGGCTTGCTGAACCCGAAGCCAAGCCCGATCTGTTCGGCCCTGCCCGAGGCCGCGCCGCCATAAAAGGCACCGTTGTTCACGTCATCCTCGATCTGCTTGCGCCAGTGGCCGACCGGGCCGATGCTGAACCCGCCGACATCCTTCAGAGCGGTGATGTTCAGCAAAAGCTCGTCCCCGGACGTGTAGCCCGCGTCCTTGTTCTCGGCCTGGGTCGAATAGACAAGATGCGCCGAGGCATTCCAGCCGTCGCGCAGATAGCTGTAGCCCACCTCGACCGTGGCGCCTCAGGTATTGGTGCCGCAGCTCAGGCCGTTCGGATCGAACTTGCCGGTCGGCACATTGATCGAGGTGCCGATGGTCCAGAAGATGCCGGGTTCAACCATCCAGGACAGGTTGAAGGGCGGGATCGTGACATCGCCCAGGCCAAAGCCGCTGGACTTGCCGTGCAGGAAGGCCGGGAAGGGCGCGCCGATGGTCTGGCCGAGATGCAGCAGCGGCACCAGTGCCATGGCGCGGTAGTCGCCACCCCAGATCGTGACGTCGGGCGTATAGTGCAGTTGCAGCACCGTCGACTTGACGTTCAGCTCCACCAAGACGTCGTCGCCGTTGGCATCCTTCAACCCGCCGAAGAACAGCGTCGTCCGGCTGGATAAGAACAACCCGGGCGGCGGGTTGGCACCGATCGGCACGCCAAGGGTGGCGCCCGGCGGCACGATGTTGCCCACCCCCGGCTCTCGGGCAAGGGCGATGGTGGCGACGAGCAGCGCGATGTAAAGGTCATCCTCCCCCTGCAGCGGCAAGGGGGCAGCGTCCAGCGCGGTGACCCGCGCCCCCTCGCGCGCAAGATCGCGGCCGAAGGCGTGGATCGCGGCGGCGTAGTCGGGGTCATCGGGGTTGCCGCCGGTCCAGACGGCGATACGCGCCCCTTTCAGCGTGGCAGTGCGCGCAGGCGGCAGGGCCAAGTGCCAGCCCGTTGTCGGGGCCTGTGTCAGAAGGCCGAGCGCAAGCTCAAGATCGGCGGCAGAGCGCGCCATCGGGCCGCAGACGGCCAAGGCCGAGGGGGCCAGCCTACCAGGGTTCGGCGGCACATGCCCGCGTTGGGGCACGATGCCATGGCTGGGCTTGTGCCCCCAGACGCCGCAATAGTGCGCAGGCACCCGGATCGACCCGCCGATGTCGCTGCCCAGTTCCAGCGCCGTCAGGCCCGCGGCCAGAGGCACATTCGTCTTGGCCCAGACCACCGCCCCTGCCCCGCGCAACTGCGCCACGGCATCGGCATCGCCGGGGCTGCGATAACCCGCAAGATCGGGGATTCCGGCGGTGCAGCCAAAGCCTGCGACCTCATAGGTATCCTTGATCGTCATCGGCAGACCGGCCAGCGCGCCAATGCGCGCGCCCGCGTCAAAGGCCGCCGCTTCGGCCCGGGCCTGATCTTCCTGCACCTCGACCACGGCATTGACGGCGGGGCCATGTCTGGCCTGCCGGGCAAGGCTATACTCCAGCAGTTCGACCGCCCCGATCCGCCCGCCCTGCAAGGCGGCGAGGGTTTCGGTTGCGGTCCACCAATGGGGATCGGTCTGGGTCATGCAGTGCCCCTAGCTTTCAGAATGGTGTCGTGGAATGCGGGCCAAAGCCCCCGCGGCAGGAAAAGAAGCGTGACCATCGCGATCAGCCCCATGACGATCCAGTACTGGTCCCCGGAAAAGCCGCAGGCCGTCATCACCTCGCGCAGGGTGATCATCTGGACGGTGCCGATGATCGGGCCCGTCAGTGTGCCAAGCCCGCCGATGACCACGATGAACATGGTGCTGACCACCCGGTTCACCTGGAACGCATCCAGAGGCGAGGTGTAAAGCGTGGTCGAATAATACAGCGCACCGGCAAGGGCCGTGCCCGCCGCCGTGATGGCGAAGATGATCAGATGCAGCTGCCGGATGTCCACGCCCGCGCTGGTCGCGGCCTCGGGATTGTCGCGCATGGCCAGCGTGGCAAGGCCTGTCCGCGTGCGCAGGAATACCCGCAGCCCCACGATCAAGGCCACCGAACCAAAGACGCAGATGCCAAGCACGATCTGTTCGGGATAGCCCGCCATCGCCTGCCCGTTCGGCCGCAGGGTCAGCCCGCCGGTGCGGCCAAGCGCAGGCGTGATCAGCGTCAGTTGCTGGGCAATCTCCGCCACCACCCACATGCCGATGGCAAAATAGGCGTGCTTCAATGGGAACATGACCAGACCAACCGGAATCGCCGCCAGCCCCACCAGCACCGGCACCTCGAAGGCAATCAGCAGATGCCCCACACCCGAGAAGGGCGAGATGCTGGCCCGCATCGCCAGCAGCACACCCGCAATCGCAGCAAGCCCGGCCGACAGCCCCGCCACGATCAGATGCACGCGCTTGACACGAATGCCCATCATCGCTGCGATATCGGGACGGTCGGAGACGGCGCGGATCTCCCGGCCCAGCCGCGTGCGGAAGATCAATCAGCCAAGGCCCGCAAAAGACAAAAGCGCGATCAACAGCGATACCAGCGGCAAGAGGCCCACCGTAAACCCGGCAACCGTCACGTTCGCCTGCGCCAATCCGCCGATATCAAGGCCACGCAGATCGGCCCCCACGGTCTCCACCAGCCCGTTGCGCAGCACGATGGACAACCCGAACGTGACAAGCATCAGCACCACCGGATCGCGGAAGGACATCGCGCGCTCCACCGCCACCGCCTGCGCCGCACCCTCCAGCGCGGCGCAGCCGGCAAATGCCAGCGCCAGCGCCGCCGGCAAGGGAAGGCAGGGGGCCACCGCCACCGCCCCCACGGCCAGGAAGGCTCCCAGCGTGATGAATTCCCCATGCGCCAGTTGCACGACCTTGAGGATGCAATAGCTCAGCGCAAGGCCCGCGCC
Source organism: Paracoccaceae bacterium (assembly GCA_041397045.1). Classification (GTDB taxonomy): domain Bacteria; phylum Pseudomonadota; class Alphaproteobacteria; order Rhodobacterales; family Rhodobacteraceae; genus Paragemmobacter. Next base: position 82,989 of record JAWKXK010000006.1, on the reverse strand, counting down.
GATCATGCCGTAAAGCCCGCCAAGGGTCACGCCCTGGAACAGCATTTCAACCAGCGCGCCCATCATGCGGCCCCCCCGAAATAGGCATCAGGCAAGCTTGCCGGGGTGGTGCCCGCAGCCCCCGCAGATTCCGCCCTCTACGCCCCCCTCTTCGGCGATGACGACACCGCCCGCTTCTTCACCGACAGCGCCAAGATCCGCGCCCTGCTGCTGGTCGAAGGCGCGATGGCCCGCGTGCAAGCAGCGCTTGGCCTGATCCCGCAGGACGCCGCCGCCTTCAGCGCCCGCGCGGCGCAAGAGGTGCAGATCGACCCCGCCGCCCTTGGCCCGGAAACGGCGCGAAACGGCGTCCCCGTCCCCGCCCTGCTCGCCGCCTTCCGCAAGGCCGCCGAGGCACCGGAGCCGATGCAATGGCTCCATCGGGGCGCGACCAGCCAGGATATCATGGACACCGCCCTCGCCCTGCGCCTGCGGCCCGTCCTTGCCCTCTGGGAAACCCGGCTGGACGCGCTTCTCGCGCGCCTCGCGGCCCTTGCCAAAGAAACCGCCGACCTCCCCGCCACGGCCCGCACCTATGGTCAGGCCGCCACCCCCACCAGCTTCGGCGCGATGGTCGCCGCATGGGGCTGGCCGCGCCTCGGCAGGAGGGACGACCTGCCCGCCCTGCGCGAAGCGGTGCTGCAGGTCTCGCTCTCCGGTGCTGCAGGCACCCTTTCGGCGATGGGTGACCAAGGCCCCGCCGTCCGCGCCGCGCTCGCCCAATCTCTCGGTCTGCGCGACCCCGGCCACGGCTGGCACTCCGACCGCTCCAGCATGTCACGCCTTGCCGCCTTCGCGGCGGGCCTCGCCGGCAGTCTCGGCAAGATGGGCGAAGACCTCCTGCTCCTCACCCAATCCGGCATCGACGAAGTCACCCTGCGCAGCGCGGGCGGCACCTCCTCGACCATGCCGCAGAAACAGAACCCGGTCGCGGCCTCGGGCACATCGCTCCTCGCCCTTGCCACAAGGGACTTCCCTGATACCGACTGGGCCGCGTTGCACGCCAACCCAGGTCTGGCACAGGCCCCGGTCGAAGCCCGCGCCTTCGCCGCAAGGATCGCCGGGCTCTGACCAGCAGTCAACGAACCCAAAACGGGCAAGTCGTTCAGGGGGAAGAAACCCGGTCAGCCCTGCCATCCTGGGGGCCCGCCCAAATCCTACGCCAGGGCACGAAAACGTGCGATCAGAACGGCAAGATCCCATGCAAATAACGCCTTGCAAGGCATTGTCATAAATTGAAAAACCGCCATCCCATCAGGGGCGCGGCGGACAGCCGCGCCGCCTGCCACAAGGGGGAAACGGCGCAAGGCCAATCGCCCACGCCGCCCCTACCGCGCCCGGGCCAAGCGAAAGGGGCCGGGCCATCACCGGCCCGGCCCCCGCTTCTCGCCCGATGATCGCGCCTTACTTGCCCCAGATCGCGGCATAGGCCTCGCGATAGCCGTTGTTCGGGTCAAAGGCATTGCCCTCGGTCCCGGCCAGCCCCTCCTCGGTCACCAGCGCGGGCGCGGTGACATAGCCCGAACAGGCCTCTCCCTGCATGGCGCGGTTCAGCTCATCCACCAGCTGCCAGCCCTGCAGGTTCAGCGGCTCCGCCACCGTCACCGCCTGATACTGCCCCGTGCGGATGCGCTGGAACGCCGCCTCCGATCCATCCCCGGCCGACCCCGCCTTCGGCGCGCCCTTCCCGTCGATCCCGGCGGCCGCCAGCGACGGCCCCATGAAATCGAAGTAAAGATCGTTGATCGCCAGCGAATGCGTCCAGGACGCGCCGTATTTCTGCAAAAGCGTGGTGGTCAGCGGCCCCATCCGGGTCGAGGCCTCGGCAATCGGCGTATCGACATATTCCAGCACCGTGCCGCCCGCCGCCTCGACCGCGGCCTTCATGCGGTCGGCCTTGTCGATGGCGATCTGATAGGTGCTGTCGGTAAAGATCACCACGCCGGGCTTGCCGCCCGCATCGTCGATGGCCCATTTCGCCGCCACATCCGACACCTGCATCGCATCGGTCGAAACATTGGCAAAAATCCCGCCCGGCGCATCGCAGCCGATCTTGGGGCCGGAATGCCACGACACCATCGGAATGCCCGCCGCCGTCACGCCTTCAAGCGCGGCCTGCTGTTCGGCCGCGTCAAAGCCGTTGATCACGATCCCGTCCGGGCCCAGCGTCAGCGCCTGCCCCACCGCCGCCGACCGGCTCTGCACCGATCCCGCGCCATCCAGCACGGTGACCGTCCAGCCGATCTTGGCGGCGGCCTCCTCGATCCCGGTCGTCACCCCAAGGATCCCGCCATTCTTCAGATCGCCCGCCAGCACGACAATGGATTTACCCTCCGCCGCCTTGGGGCCTGCGGTGGGGCCGTCAAAGGCCTCTTGCGCCGCCACAACCGCGCCGCTTGCCGCAAGGATCGTTCCGGCAAGCAGGCCGGTCATCAGATGTCGTCTCAGCATGTTGGTCCTCCCGTTATTTTTGCAGTTCACTTCGTTTTCGCGCCCTTCTTGCGCTGCGCATACCCGGCGATGCCGATGGCGATCAGCAGCGTCGTGCCGTTGAACAGCGGCTCCACCCAGAAGCTGCCGCCGAATTGCTGGATCCCGGAAATCCCCACCGCAAGGATCATCACCCCCACGATCGTGCCCCAGACATTCACCCGCCCCGGCTTGATCGTGGTCGATCCAAGGAATGCCCCCACCAGCGCGGGCAGCAGGAATTCCAGCCCGACAGAGGCCTGCCCGATCCGCAACTTCGAGGCGAGCAGCACCCCCGCCAGCGCCGTCAGCAGACCTGAGGTGACAAAGGCCCCGATGACGAACTTCCGCGTCGGAATGCCGTTCAACTCGGCCGCGCGCTGGTTCGCGCCGATGGCGTAAAGGTATCGGCCGGTCGGCGTGTATTCCAGAACCACCCACAGGATCAGCGTGATCGCCAGCACGTAATAGGCCGTGATCGGCAGGCCAAAGACAAAGGTTCCGTTGATGGCGTAAAACGCATCCGGCAGCGCACCCACCATCTGCCGCCCGCCCGTATGCCACAGCGCCAGCGCATAAAGCACCGTCCCCGTGCCCAGCGTCGCGATGAAGCTGTCGATCCGCGCGACCTCCACCAGCAGGCCATTCAGCGCCCCGGTGGCAACGCCCAGAACCAGCACCACCAGCACCGCCAGCGGCCAGGGCAGGCCGTAAAGCGTCTGCAGGCTGATCGCCAGAATATGCCACAGCACGATGCCATACCCCACCGTCAGGTCGATCCGCCCCGCCACCATCGGGATCATTGCCGCCAGCGCCAGAAGCGCGATGATCGCCTTGTCGCTCAGGATCGACCGCAGGTTCAGCACCGTCGGAAAGGTATTGGGCAGCAAGATCGAGAACAGCACGATCAGCCCCACCATCAGGATGACAAGCCCATAGGTCGGCGCCAGCCGCAGCGCCTTGCGCAGGGGCGACAGGCCGCGCAACTCGTCCTTGGTCGGCTCTACGGCGTTGGAATCTATTCCGGGCATGGTGGTCTGGTCCTCAGGCGGCTTCCCCGGCCGAGGCGGCCTGGATCAGCGATTCAGTGGAAAGTTCGATGCCGCTCAGTTCCGCCACGGGAAGGCCCCGGCTGAACACGATGGCACGGTGGCAGATCGCGGCGATTTCCTCGAAGTCGGTCGATACGACAAGCACGCCCATGCCGCTGGCCAGCGCCTCATAAAGCAGGTGATAGATCTCGGCCTTCGCGCCCACATCCACCCCCGCCGTCGGATCCTCGGTGATCAGCAGGCGGCGCCCTGAATCCAGCCAACGCCCGACGACGACCTTCTGCTGGTTCCCGCCCGACAGCGCCTCGATCGCCAGCGTCGGATCATTGGGCGACAGGCCCACGCGCGCGCCGATGGCCTGCGCCATCGCCTCTCCCCGGCGCGGCGACAGCACCGAAAGCATCCCCCGCCCCGTGGCCGAGGGGTTCAGGAAGGCATTCTCGCGGATCGCAAGGCCCGGTGCCACGCTTTCCCCGATCCGGTCCCGCGCCACCAGCCCGATGCCCGACCGCATCGCCGTCTGCGCCGACCGAAGATCCGGCGCCCGCCCGTCCAGCGTGATGCGCCCCTCATGCCCGATCGCCCCGAACAGCGCCCGGCCGATATCCTCATGCCCCGCCCCGCGCAGCCCGGCCAGCCCCAGCAACTCGCCCCGCCGGATGGCAAAGCTGACAGGCCCCACCGCAGGCGTCACCAGCTTCTCGACCGTCAGGATCGCCGGGCCCTCCTGCACGGCGGGCCGCGCGATCTCGCGCGCCTTGCGCCCGACGATCAGGCTCACCAGTTCCTCGGGCGTGGTATGGGCGATAGGGCGCATCCCCACCATCTGACCATCGCGCAGCACCGCCACCCGGTCCGCGATGCGAAAGATCTCGTCCAGACGATGGCTCACATAGATCATGCCCACGCCCCGCGCCTTCAGCGGGCGCAGCGCATCGAACAGCCGCTCCACCTCATCGGCGGGCAGGCTGGCCGTCGGTTCATCCAGCACCAGATAATCGCAATCCGCCGCCAGCGCGCGGGCAATGGCCACCAGCGATTTCTGCGTCCGCGTCAGGTTCGACACCCGCGCCGTCGCCGAAAACTCCGCCTCGACCAGTTTCAGCGCCGCATCCGCCGCGGCTTCGGTGGCAGACCAGTCGATCTTGCGCCCCCGCCGCACATAGCCAAGCGCCAGCGCGATATTCTCGGCCACGCTCATCCATTCGATCAGGCCAAGGTCCTGATGGATGAAGGCCACCTTCTGCCCCCCGGCCTTTCCGGCCTCATGCGCATAGGCCACACCGTCGATATAGACCCCGCCTTCATCGGGGCGATGAATGCCGCCCAGAACCTTGATCAGCGTGGATTTTCCTGCACCATTCTCGCCCAGAAGCGCGACGATCTCGCCCCGGTCCACCTTGAGCGACACGGATTTCAGCGCGCGTGTCCCGCCAAAGGACTTCACGATCCGGTCAAACAGCAGGCCATCGGCTGGCGCTTGCATGGACATTCTTCCTCCCCCCGTTGCCGGCCCGCCCCTCCACAGGTTTACCGGTAACGTAGCCACCATGAGGCGAAGCCCGCCCCTCTGTCAAGAACGAAGTTAACGTTAACATGCGCGACCGGACTTCACCCCGCCCAGTCCCCCCACCCCGGCGTCAGGCCATGGCGTCAGGCCCCCGCCCTCACGCCCCCGCCCAGGGGCCATGCGGCCGCGCCAGACCGTCCAGCCGTTCGAATCCGTGCAGGCCAAAATAATCCCGCTGCGCCTGAATCATGTTCGCCGTGCCCCGCGCCGTGCGCATCATGTCGAACCAGGCAAGCCCCGCCCCAAGCGCGGGCAGGGCAAGGCCCTGCATCGCCCCCGCCGCCACCACCCGGCGCAGCGCGGGCAGCGTCCGGCGCAGATGATCGGCAAAGAACCCCGACAGGATCAGGTTCCGCCCCGGATCCTCGGCCAAGGCACCCGCCATGTCGTTCAGCATGGCCGACCGGATGATGCAGCCCGCCCGCCAGACCCGCGCGATGGCTGGCATGTCCAGCGCCCAGTCGAACGCCTCCGCCGCTGCGGTCATCATCGCGAATCCCTGCGCATAGCACAGGATCTTGCCCGCGATCAGCGCCGCCTCCAGATCCTCCGGCGCGACCGCCCCCGCCAAGGGCTGCGGCGCGGGGCCAAAGACCGCCTCGCCCGCCGCCCGTTCCTCCCGCCGGGCCGAAACGTTGCGCGCCATCACCGCCGCCTCGATCACCGGGATCGGCGCGGCAAGGTTCTGCCCCTCGATCGCCGTCCAGCGCCCGGTCCCCTTCTGCCCCGCCGCATCCACGATCATGTCCAGAAGCGGCCCGCCACCCACCGGATCCCGCGCCGCCGCCACCGCCGCCGAGATCTCGACAAGATAGGATTGCAGCACCCCCGCATTCCAGCGCGCAAAGGCCCCGGCAATCGCCTCCGCCTCCATCTTCATGCCATCGCGCATCACGCCATAAACCTCGGCGATCATCTGCATGTCGGCATATTCGATCCCGTTATGCACCGCCTTCACGAAATGCCCCGCCCCATCCGGCCCCAGATACGCGGCACAGGGCGCGCCATCCTCGGCCCGGGCGGCAATCGCCTGCAACACCGGCGCCATGCGCTGCCAATCGGCCGCACTCCCCCCCGCCATGATCGCCGGGCCATGCCGCGCGCCCTCTTCCCCGCCCGACACCCCGATCCCCATGAACCGGAACGGCAGCCCCGCCCGCGCCCGGCGGTTCGTGTCGTGGAAATTCGCATTGCCCGCGTCGATCACAAGGTCCCCGGGCCCCAGCAGCGGCGCCAGCGCGGCCAGTTGGTCATCCACCGCCTGCCCCGCCGGCACCATCAGGATGATCGCCCGCGGCGCGGCCATGCTCTCCACCAGCCCGGCCAGCGTCTCGGCAGGGGTAATGCGCGCGGCCAGATCCCCCGCCACCGCGTGAAAGCGCCGCGTCACCTCGGCCGTGCGGTTCCAGACCGCGATGCCAAACCCCTTCTCCGCGATATTGAGCGCGAGCGCCGCCCCCATCGTCCCCAGACCGATCAGCCCGATATCCGGTTTTTCCATGGCCCAAGCCCCCTTCGCTTGGCGAAGACGCGCCATCCGCCCGCCGCCGCCCTATATGTGATCCCCAGCCCCGGCCCAAGACCGGCACCCCGAAACGATCAAGCCAGACGCCCCCGCACCGGGGCCGGGCCTTACGAAAACTGGATCTGCGCCTTCATGGCCTGCGTCCTGTCCGAGGCAAGGCGAAACGCCTCTTCCGCCCGCTCCAGCGGCACCGTCTGCGTGATCAGCGGCGTCACGTCGATCAACCCGCGCTGCATCAATCCCACCCCCACCGCGAATTCGGGATGAAAGCGGAAGGATCCCCGCAGGTCCAGTTCCTTTGCCGTGATCGCCATCATCGGCAGCGCCATGTCGCCACCAAGGCCCAGTTGCAGGATCACCCCCCGCGGGCGCAGCGCGGCAATCCCCCCGGCCAGCGCCGCCGCCACGCCGGTGCATTCGTAAAGGACATCGAAATAACCCTTCTCCGCCCCATAGCCCGCCAGCGCCTCCGGCTCGCGCCCGGTGTTGATCACCCGGTCCGCCCCCACCCGCGCCGCCAGCGCCAGCGTGAAATCCGACAGGTCGGTCGCCACGATCTCCGCCGCCCCCGCCCGCCGCGCGGCAAGGATCGACAGCACCCCGATCGGGCCACAGCCGGTGACCAGCACCCGCTTGCCCAGCATCCCGCCCGCCCGCGTCGTGGCATGCAGCGTCACCGCCAGCGGCTCGGCCATCGCCGCCGCGCCCGGCGTCAGGCCCGTCGCATCCACGCATTGGCTGGCATCGGCAACAAGGCTTTCCCGGAACGCGCCCTGAATATGCGGAAACGGCATGGCCGATCCGTAAAAGCGCATGTTCAGGCACTGGTTCGGCAGCCCCTCAAGGCAGAACCGGCAGGCATTGCAGGGCCGCGACGGCGATACCGCCACCAGTTGCCCGGGCGCAAAGCCGCTCACCCCGGGGCCAAGCGCCTCGACATAGGCCGAAACCTCATGCCCAAGGATCATGGGCTCGCGCAGCCGCACCGCGCCAAAGCCGCCGTGATTGTAGTAATGCAGATCCGATCCGCAGACCCCGCCCACCGCAAGGCGCAGCCGCATCTGGCCGGGGCCGGGGGCCTCTTCGGGCCGATCCTCGATCCGCAGGTCGCGCGCGGCATGAATGACGATGGCCCGCATCAGATCACCGGCGTCGGCAAAGGCTGGCCCGCGAAATGCGCGGTCAGGTTGTCGCGCAGCAATTGCCCCATGGCCTTGCGCGTCTCCACCGTGCCGCTGGCATGGTGCGGCTGCAAAAGCACATTCCGCAGCTTCAGGAAGCGCGGGTTCAGCCGCGGCTCCCCCTCGAACACATCCAGCGCGGCCGACCCAAGCCCGCCACTCTCCAGCGCCGCCAGCAGCGCCTCTTCGTCGATATTCGAGGCGCGGCTGATATTGATCAGCATCCCCTCCGGCCCCAGCGCCTCGATCACCTTGGCGCCCACGATATGCCGCGTCGCCGCCGATGCGGCCAGCGTCACGAACAGGAAATCCGACCGCGCCGCCAGCGCCACCGGATCGGCGATGAACGCCCAGCCCTTCGCATAATCCTTCGGCCCCACGTCAGAATAGGCGATCTCCATGTCGAACCCCGCCAGCCGCTTGGCCACCTCAAACCCGATCCGGCCCAGCCCCAGCACCCCCGCGCGCCGCCCCCAGACCTTGCGCTGCAACGGGTAAAGCCCCTTCTCCGCCCAGGATCCGTCGCGCACCCATGTCTCGGCCCCGATCATGCCGCGCGATTGCACCAGCATCATCGCAACCCCCAGATCCGCCACGTCATTGGTCAGAACATCGGGCGTGTTCGTCACCCGGATGCCGCGCGCCCGGCAGGCATCAAGGTCTACCGCATCAAAGCCCACGCCATAGACGCTGATCACCTCAAGCTGCGGGCAGGCCGCGATCATCGCCGCATTCGCCCCCAATTCGCCCCGCGTGGCGATGCCGCGAATCTTCGGCCCATGCTCGGCCAGAAAGGCATCGCGATCCGCCGCCTCGAACAGGCGGTGCATGTGAAACGCGGCGTCAAGCGGCCCCTGATCCCATTCCGGATAGGGCCCCGTTTGCAGAAGATGCGGCTTTGTCATGGTCTTTCCGATCGCGGCTTGACAGTTCTTGTTAACGATAACATAAACAGAGCAAGGATCGCTTGTCGAGAGCGAATTTTTGAAGGGAGCAGGGTTTGGCACAGCGGCTTTTCGATCTCACGGGGCGGCGCGCCCTCATCACCGGCTCGTCTCAGGGCATCGGCTTTGCGCTGGCCAAAGGGCTGGCCGACGCCGGGGCGCAGGTGGTGCTGAACGGGCGTGATCCGGCCAAGCTGGCCGCCGCCGCCGCGCAGATCGCCGGGGCCGAAACGCTGGCCTTCGATGCCACCGACCATGCCGCCGTCCGAGCCGCCATCGACGGGTATGAGGCGCAGGGAAACCCCATCGACATCCTCGTGAACAACGCCGGCATGCAGCACCGCGCCCCGCTTGAGGATTTCCCCCCCGAGGCCTTCGAGAAACTCCTGCAAACCAATATCGCCAGCGTCTTTCACGTGGGTCAGGCGGTGGCCCGCCACATGATCGCGCGCGGCCGCGGCAAGATCATCAACATCGCCAGCGTGCAAACCGCCCTCGCCCGCCCCTCCATCGCGCCCTACACGGCGACGAAGGGCGCGGTGGGCAACCTGACCAAGGGCATGGCCACCGATTGGGCCAAGCACGGCCTGAACTGCAACGCCATCGCGCCGGGTTATTTCGACACCCCGCTCAACGCCGCCCTCGTCGCCGATCCCGCCTTTTCCGCATGGCTGGAAAAACGCACCCCCGCCGGGCGCTGGGGAAAGGTCGAGGAGTTGCAGGGCGCCTGCATCTTCCTCGCCTCCGATGCCGCCAGTTTCGTGAACGGGCATATCCTCTATGTCGATGGCGGGATCACGGCCTCGCTATGACCCGCCGCATCCTCATCATGGGCGTGTCGGGCTGCGGAAAGTCCAGCGTCGGGGCCGCCCTCGCCCAATCTCTGGGCATCGTCTACCGCGATGGCGATGACCTGCACCCCCCCGCCAATGTCGAAAAGATGCGCGCGGCCATCCCCCTCACCGATGACGACCGCTGGCCATGGCTCGACCGCGTCGCCGCCGTCCTGCGCGACGAGGCCCCGGTCATCGTCGGCTGCTCCGCCCTCCGCCGCGTCTACCGCGACCGCATCCGCGGCGGCGCAGGCGGCCCCGTGCAGGTCATCCACCTCACCGGCGACCGCGCGCTCATCGCCGCCCGCATGGCCGCGCGCACCGGCCACTACATGCCCCCCGCCCTGCTCGACAGCCAGTTCGCCACGCTCGAACCCCCGGGCAGGGATGAGGCCCTCAGCCTGCCCATCGACCAGCCCCTGACGGCCCTCGTCGCCGCCATCCGCGCCCATCTGACAGGAGAGTGACATGAACGACACCATGGCCTTGATCGGCGCAGGCGCAATGGGCGGGGCCATCGGCGCGCGGCTCGTGCAGACCGGCACCCCCCTTGTGGTCTTCGACCTCGATCCCGAAAAGGCCGCGGCCCTCGTCGCACTCGGCGCGACCGCGGCCCCCTCGGCGGCGGCGGCGGCTTCACAGGCGCAGGCCGTCATCCTGTCGCTGAACGCGCCCCACATCGTCCGCGCCGCCGTCTTCGGCCCCGATGGCGTGGCCAGCGGCGCCCGCCCCGGCACGCTTCTCATCGACATGTCCTCGATTGATCCCGAAGCCACCAAGACGCTGGCCGCCGATGCCGCCGCACAGGGCCTGCGCTGGGTGGACAGCCCCCTTTCCGGCGGCATCCCCAAGGCCGCGCTCGGGGAACTCACCCTGATGCAGGGCGGCACGGCCGATGATGTCGCCGAAGCGCAGGCCCGCCTCGCCCGGGTCGCCAGCAACCAGACACGCATGGGCGGCCCCGGCGCGGGGCAGACCACCAAGCTGATCAATCAGGTCCTCTGCGGGCTGAACTTCCTCGCCGTGGCCGAGGCCACCGCTCTGGCCGAAGCGGCGGGCGTCGACGCCGCGAAGATCCCGCAGGCCCTGCGCGGCGGCCGCGCCGACAGCGCGATCCTGCAGGAATACATGCCCCGCTTCGCCAGCCGCGATTATCGCCGCACCGGCCGCATCGACAACATGGTCAAGGATCTGAACGGCGCCGCCGATCTGGCCCGCCTCACCCATACCCCCATGCCGCTGACGGCGCTTTGCGCCGAAATCCACCGCCTGCTCACCTCTGCCGGACTGGGCGGCGAAGATCAGGCGGCGCTGATGGAGTTCTTCAAGGGTCCGCAAAAGGAGCAACCTGCATGATCACCCGCTATGCCCTGTTCGAAGGCAAGGTCCACGACGGCCAGACCGAGGCATTCCGTCAGGCCGTCCTGACCGAGATCCTGCCAAAGTGGAAGGCCTTCCCCGGCGCGCTGGCCGTGCGCGTCTGCTTTGCCGAAAGCCGCGATGACGGCGCGCCGGAATATCCCCTCATCCTTGCCATCAGCTATCCCGATCTCGCCGCCGTCGACCGCGCCCTCGCAAGCCCGGCCCGCAGCGAAGGCAAGGCCGCGACCGAGGCGGTCCTCGCCCGCTTCTTCACCGGTCGCATCCACCACCACATCACCACCGCGCATGATCACGAACTGGCCTGATCAGAGGCCCCGGCGCGGCTCCGTGCCGGGGCTGGCATCCTTGCCTGCCTCTCGCTAGGCTGCGCGCATGACGCCGCCCCGCCGCTCTCCGACCATGACAGATGTCGCCCGCCTCGCGGGCGTCTCGCCCATGACCGTAAGCCGCGCCTTCAAGGCCGAAAGCTCGATCAGCGCCGCCACCCGCGAAGCCATCCTCAAGGCCGCCGACACGCTCGGCTATGTCTTCGACAGCACCGCCTCCAACCTGCGCTCCCAGAAGACGGATTTCGTCGCCGTCACGATCCCCTGATCAACAACGCCAACTTCGCCGACACCGTCCGGCGCGCTGTCCGACGGCTCAAACTCCCGCGGCCTGCAGATCCTGCTCGGCACCACCGATTACGACATGACCGAGGAAGAGCAGCCTGATCGAACAGTTCGCCGCAGGCCCGAAGCCATCCTCGTCACCGGCGGCAACCACACGCCGCGCGCGCGGCGCATGCTCGAAAACGCGGGCATCCCGGTGATCGAGACATGGGATCTGCCGGAAAACCCGATCGACCATGTCATAGGCTTTTCCAACGCCGCCGCCGTGCGCGGCATGGTCGATCACCTCGTCGCGCGCGGCCTGACCCGCATCGCCGTCATCGGCGGCGACACCAGCCGCGACACCCGCGGCGCGGATCGCCGCGCAGGCTTTGTCGCCGCCATGCAGGCGCATGGGCTCGATGCCTCGCGCCTCATCGCCGCAGGCCCGCCCCCCATCTCGATGCGCGAAGGGGCCGAGGCGATGGCGCGGCTGCTCGACGCCCTCCCCGATACCGAAGCCGTCATCTGCGTCTCCGACCTCTCCGCCTTCGGCGCGCTGACGGAATGCCAGAGGCGCGGCGTCCCGGTGCCGGGCCGCGTCTCCATCGCGGGCTTCGGCGATTATGAAATCGCGGGCATCTGCGTGCCGCCGCTCACCACGATCAACCCCCACCCGCGCGACATCGGCAGCCGGGCCGTCGCCCTGATCGGCGATCTTCTGGATGGCCGGCAAACCGGCCCCGCCCGCGTGATCATCCAGCCCGATCTGATCCTGCGCCCGTCCAGCCTCTGATCCCCCCGTCATCCAGCCATGCGAAAAGGGGCGGTCTCCCGCCCCTTTCCACGTCCCTTTAGTGGCCAGCCTTACTGCTGCGACGCAAGGATCGCGTTCACCACTGCGTCGCCCTGTTCGGCGATGAAGCTGTCCCAGACCGGCTTCACAGCCGCCTGAAAGGCCGCCGAATCGACATCGCTGTTCACTTCCATGCCTGCCGCCTTCAGCTCTTCGATCATGCCGGCTTCCTTGTCCTGCACCGCCTTGCGCTGCATGGCCACCGCCTCTGCCGCCACTTCAACGATCACCGCCTGCTCTTCCGCCGTCAGGCTGTTGAACTTGGCGTCGTTCATCACAAGGGCCAGCGCCGAATAGGCGTGCTGGGTCAGGCTCAGATAGTTCTGCACCTCGTTGAACTTGAACGACAGCACGATCCCGATCGGGTGATCCTGCGCATCCACCACGCCGGTTTCCAGCGCGGTGTAAAGCTCGGCCACCGGCAGTTGCGTCGGGTTCGCCCCCAACAGCGCGAACATCTCGTTCAGCGCCTTGGAATTGTTCACCCGCATGTTCAGCCCCGACAGATCCGCAGGCGTGCGGATCGGGCCGCGGTTGTTGGTCATGTTGCGATAGCCGTTTTCCGGAAAGCCCAGCACCTTCAGCCCGTGCTGGGTGAACTCGCCCGCGATGCCCTGCCCGATCTCGCCATCCAGCACCGCATAGGCCGTGTCCCGCGTCGGGAACATGAAGGGCAGTTCGAACGCCCCCGCCGCCGGGACCAGCCCGGTGAAGTTGTTCAGCCCCGACATCGCGATGTCGATGATCCCCGATCGCGCGCCGTCGATCATCGCGGCATCATTGCCCAACTGCCCCTGCGGGAAGATGGCCACGGTCACCGACCCGTTGGTCCGCGCCTCGACCTGCTCCTTGAAGAACAGCGACAGCGTCTGCTGCAGATCCGTCTCCGGCGCCGCATGGGCCAGTTTCAGCTCCGTCTGCGCCTGCGCGCCAAAAGCGGCCAGCGCAAAGGCCGATGCAAGCCCGATTGTCCTGAATATGTTCATGTCAGTCCTCCCTTTTATCGTGCGGTCCCGCCCAAGACGCTGGCGGGAATGGTGATCAGTTCCGGAAACAGGATGAAAAGCCCCAACAGCGTGGCATAGGCCGCGACAAAGGGGGCAACGCCACGCACAGCCGCGCCCATGCCGACCTTCGACACGCCGCAGATCACGTTCAGCACCGTCCCCACCGGGGGGGTGATCAGGCCGATCGAACAGTTCAGCACGAACATCAGCCCGAAATAGACCGGGTCGATCCCCGCCAGCGCCGTCAGCGGCATGAACAGCGGCACCAGAATCAGGATCGTCGGCGCAAGGTCCATCACCATGCCCACCGCAAAGACGATCAGCATGATCACCAGCATCAACAGCCGCGGATTGTCGATCAGCGGTGCCAGCAGCACGCCCAATTGCTGCGGCAGTTGCGCCACCGTGATCAGCCAGGACGCCACCATCGCCGCGCCCACAAGGAACATGACCATCGCCGTGGACCGCGCCGAAGACAGCAGCACCTCATACATCATCGCCCAAGTGAGCGACCGATAGACCAGCAGCGAGATCACGATGGCATAGACCGCCGCCACCACCGCCGCCTCCGTCGGCGTGAAGGCCCCCGTCCGGATGCCCCCGATGATGATCACCGGCAAAAGCAGCGCCCAGATCCCATCTTTCAGCGCGGCCATCCGCGCCGGCCCGCTCGCCCGCGGCAGCGTCTCGATCTCCTCGTTGCGCATCAGATAGCGCCAGACGATCATCAGCGTCAGCCCCATCATCAGCCCCGGCGCGATCCCCGCCATGAACAGCTTGCCGATGGATATATTGCCCGCCACCCCGATCAGGATCAGCGGCAGCGACGGCGGAATGATCGGCGCGATGATCCCGCCCGAAGCCAGAAGCCCGAGGCTCCGCCCCTCGGGATAGCCCGCCCTGCGCATCATCGGATACAGGATCGACACCAGCGCCGCCGCATCCGCCACCGCCGAACCCGACAACCCCGCCAGAACGATGGCCGTGATGATCGCCACATAGCCCAGCCCGCCGCGCCGATGCCCCACCAGCGTCATGGCCAGCGTCACGATCCGCGTCGACAACCCGCCGCGCGACATGACCTCGCCCGCGACAAGGAAGAACGGAATGGCCAGAAGCGGAAAGCTGTCCACCCCATTCACCAAGCCCTGCGCCAGAATGTCGGAACTGAAACTGTCCAGCTGGATCATCAGCGCGATGGAGGCCAGCAAAAGCGCGAACGCGATGGGCAGGCCGACAAATATCCCGAAGAACAGGACGGCCAGAAAAAGAACCAGCGTCATGCCCGCCCCTCGCCCGTCTCATCCGCGCGGCGCGGGTCGATGAAGCGGGCCACCACCACCGCCCCCATCAGCACCGCCGAAATCACCCCCGCCAGATAGAACAGAGCCGAAGGCAGCCCCGTCAGTGGCGATCTGTTCGCCCAGTTGGCCATCATCTGATGCCATGCCCCGATGAAGAACATCACCATGCACAAAAGCACCACCAGCCAGCAGAACCGCCGCAGCCACGGCACCGCGCGCGGAAACAGCCGCTCGGAAAACTCGCTCAGCGCCAGATGCTCGTCCCGGCGCAGCGTCACCGCCGCCCCCAGAAGCACGATCCAGACAAAGCCCAGCCGCGCCAGCTCAACCGATTGCCGGATCCCCGAGGCAAAGCCATAGCGCATCACCACATTGGCAAAGACGATGGCGATCATCGCCCCCATCAGGCAGACAAGGACAAGGTCCAGCACCGCCCAAAGCCTCCGGATCACGGATGACATTCCTTCCTCCCCTGCCCGGCAACCCACAATCTCCTTGCCGGAAGATCCTCCAGTGGGTTAACGTTAACCCCGAGTGATAACGATAACATACCCATGAGTCAACACCCCGCATCCCATCGCCCCCCGACAATCGTCACCGTCGCCGACGCCGCAGGCGTCAGCCCGATGACCGTGTCCAAGGTGCTGCGCGGCACCGGGCGGATCAGCGCGGCCACCCGCGAACGCGTGCTGAAGGTGGCCGATACGCTCGGCTATGTGCCCAACGGGCTTGCCGGGGCGCTTGCGTCGCAGCACAGCCAGATCGTCGGCGTGCTGATCCCCTCCATCGGCGACATGGTCTATTCCGGTGTCCTTCTTGCGGGGATCAACTCGGTCCTCGTCCCGCGGCCTTGCCGGTTTCATCGGCGAAACCTTCTTCAACCCCGAAACCGAGGCGCGGCTCGTCCGCATGATCCTGTCGCTCAAACCCACCGGCCTCAATCCTGACCGGCGGGTTGGACCGCACCGCGGCCACCGCCCATCTGTTGCGTCAAAGCGGCGTCCGCTGCGTTCAACTCTGGGATGGCGACTGCCCCGATCTCGATGCCACGGTCGGGCTCTCGCATCTCGCCGCGGGCCGCGCGGCGGCGGATATCTTCCTTGCCGCCGGGCTCCGCCATGCCTGCTACATCGGCGCGCAGCTTGGCATCGACCTCTGCGCCGCGCGCCGCCTCACCGGCTTTCAGCAGCGCATGGCCGAGGCGGGCGGCACCTGCCGCATCATCGCCGATGACGCCCTGCCGCGCGATGCCTCCACCGGCGAAGACCTCACCGCCCCGCTTCTGCAAGATGGAACTCCGCCCGAGGCGATCCACTACCTCAACGATGCCATGGCCATCGGCGGGCTCAGGGCTCTGCTCCGCGCCGGGGTGGAGGTGCCGCGCCAGACCTCGGTCATCGGCTTCAACGGCACCGCCCTGCGCCACGCCATCCAGACACGCCTCACCACCATCGAAATCCCGCTCGATGACGTGGGAGCACGCGCCGCAAAGGCCCTGCTCGATGCCGCAACGCGCGGCACGGATCAGGTCCCCTTCCGCATCGTGATGGGCACCACCGTCCGCCCCTGACGGCGCGCGAACCCTACCCGCCGTCAGCCGAAAATCCGCGTCCCTACCCAGACCAGCGCGATCAGCACCGGCTGATGGATCAGATAGATCAGCAGCGAATGCCGCCCCGGCCATGCCAGCCGCCGCAATCCCCTCCCCGCCCGCACCCGCCCCGCCCAGTCCCGGAACCCCGCCGCCTCGGCCAGCTTCGCCACGCCCATCCCCGCCAGCACCGCCCCCAGCCAGGGAAAGACCGGCACGAAATCCACCGCCAGCGGCGCCACGCTGCCCAACCCCGTCCAGGCCAGCCAGCGCGGGTTCATCACCTCCAGCGCCACGCTGCGATCCACCGCCACCACCGCAACGGCCAGCGCCAGCAGCACCAACCCCGGCAGCCGGATCAGCGCCAGCCCGATCAGGCTGCACAGCGCGATGGAATGCAGGATGCCGAAGAACACGAAGGCCTGCGGAAAGGCCAGCCACGTCGCCCCCGTCACCAGCGCCGCCGCCGCCACCAGCCGCCCCAGCCGCCGCCAGACCCCCGCCCAGCGAATCGCACCGCCATGGGCCAGCACAAGGCTCACCCCCGACAGGAACAGAAAGCTTCCCGCCACCAGCCGCGCGAAGATCGCCCAGCCCCCCGTGACCGTGGTCCCCGGGGCCAGATGGCCGAACATCTCCAGATCGAAGGCCAGATGAAAGACCGCCATCCCCACCAGCGCCACCGTCCGCGCCACGTCGATCAGGACCAGCCGATCCCCCGTTCCCGCCGCCATTTAGCCCGCCTCCCGCGCCACCCGATCCGCCCTTTCTGGGCGCAAAACAGCCCCCCTTCAAGCCGCTCCCGCAGGCCCCGGCGACAGGGGGCGCGACCATTCGCTGATTGACTTCCGCACCCGCCTATGCGCCCATCAGGGCAGGGAACCGGAACGGGGCCAGCTTGCCCCATAGAAAAACAACAGCAGATGTCGGCCGAATACGACGATCAGGTTAGGGGCGCGGGGCTGGCGGAGACCGGCCTTCTTCGCACGGTCAGCGCGGATCACCGCGACCATGTCACCGCCCTTGCATCTGAGGTGCTCCAGCAGGTCGCCCGCCGCGCGGGCGACGTGCGCCGCAGCCGCGATCGTCAGGCCATCCTCACCGCCGCCCTCGCCCTCACCTCGGGAACCGAGGACGAGGCCAATGCCGCGCTCGACTCCGTCGATGATCCGCTGCGCGAACTGGACTGGTTCCTCGCCGAACGGCTTGGCCCCATCGCCAAGGAAATCGGCGATCTGTGGAATACCGACAAGATCTCGTTCCTCGAAGCCACGGTCGGCGCCGCGCGGATCTATTCCTTCCTGCGCTACCGTCGCCGCCCGCCGCTCCTTCCCGATCACGGCCTGCGCAAATCGGCCACTTTCGCGCTGGTCCCGGGTGATATGCACAGCTTGGGCATCTCGGCCGCCACCGATGTCTTCCGCGCGCGCGGCTGGGACATCACCCTTCTGATCGGCCATTCGCATGACGAACTCTCGGCCCATTTCGAATCCTCGCGCGACGTGATCTTCGGCTTCTCCGCAGGCTCGCTCCACTCGCTCGAACCGCTGGGTCGCCTTGTCGTCGCCCTCACCGTGGCGCGACCGGTCTGTTCGGTGCTGGTCTCAGGCCAGATCGCTACCGATCCCGGCGCCGTGCTGGCACTCCCCGGCATCGACCATTGCGATGCCGATCTCGAAGCCTCCTATCGCTGGTTCGAGGCGCGCACCCTCGCCGAGGCCGCGCCCTCCACCTGATCACGCCCCAATCTCTTCACGCCTCCGCCGCCCCGGCCCCATGCCGCGCCGAAAGCCGCCGGGGCGATACGCCATAGCGCGCCCGAAACGCCTTGGTGAAGGTATTCGTCGCATTGAACCCGCAGCCATAGGCCACTTCCGCCACCGGCAGATCCGTCTCCGTCAGCAATCCCCGCGCCCGCTCCAGCCGCAACCCGTTCAGGTATTGCTTGGGCGACATGCCCACATAGCGCTGGAACAGCCGCTCCACCTGCCGCCGCGATACACCAAGCGAGGCCGCCAACCCCTCGATATCCACGCCCTGTTCCAGATTCTCCTCGAACTGGCGGATCACCTCCACCAGAACCGGATTCCGGATCCCCAGCGTCGATGACAGCGACATCCGCTGCCGCAGATCCGCCGGGCGCTGCTGGCCATGCAGGCACATCTTCAGCACCGCATCCGCCAGCCGGTCGCCATAATTCTTCGCCACGATCTCGATGAACAGATCCGTCGCCGCCGCCCCCCCGGCACTGGTCAGGATGCGCCCGTCGATGCAGTAAAGCTGCTCCAGCGGGCGCAGATGGCCGAAGGTCTCCACGAAGGGGGGCAGGTTCTCCCAATGCAGCGTGAACCGCCGCCCCTCAAGTATCCCCGCCTTGGCCAGCGCATAGGCCCCGGTGCACAGCCCCCCCACCGTGCGCCCCTGCCGCCACTGCCCGCGCAGCCAGTCCGCCACCTTGCGGCTGGCCGATTTCTCCGGCTCCACCCCGGCGCAGACAAAGACCATCGTCTTGGGCCGCGTTTCCCCCAGCGCCCCGTCCACCTGCAGCTTCACCCCGTTCGAACAGGCCACCGCCGCCCCCGCCTCGGACAGCACCTCCCACTGGAACAGCGCCTGCCCCGCCAACTGATTGGCGATCCTCAGCGGCTCGATCGCCGAGGAAAACGCGATGAGCGAGAAATTGGGCAGCAGCACGAAGGTCATCCGCAACGGCTCTGCCACCGGGGCGACGGCCACATGCGCCACCCCCTTGGGAATGAAATTCACCGTCACGCCCCGCCCCGCTTCCACTGCCCCGTCTCCATCACGCCCCGATCCCGTCCCGCACCGCGAAGGCCCAGTCGCGAAAGGCCCGCGCCGCCCGCGCCTGCCCCGCATCCGCCATCGCCCCCGTCACCAGATGATACCCGTGATCCTCCAGCACCGACAGGTCCGAAAGTTGCACCAGCCGCCCCGCCTCCAGATCCGGCCGGATCATCGCCAGCGGGCACAGCGCCACCCCCTGCCCGGCCAGCGCCGCCGCCCGCAGCAGGTTGAAATCCTCATAGACCGCCGCCCCCTGCTCCACCGGCATCGGCACCCCCGCCCGCCGGAACCACGCCGCCCATCCCGTCAGATCCGTGTCATGCAGCAGCCCCAGCGACAGGAATTCCGATGGCCGCCCCGGCCGCGCCCCGCCCAGAATGGCCGGGCTGCACACCGGAACGCTCGCCCCCGGCAGGAACGGCTCGCTCATCGCACCCATCCCCTCGGGCGTCCCACGCGCAAAGACAAAGGCCATATGCACATCCCGCAAATCCACGTCCCGCCCATGCATCGCATATACCACCCGCGTCTCCACCTCCGGATGCGCCGCCCGGAACCCCGCCAGCCGCGGGATCAGCCAGCACACCGCCACCGACGGGATCGCCGCAATCACCAGGGGCCCCGCCCGTTGCCCCGCCCGCGCCCGGTTGCAGGCCGCCTCCATCTCGGCCAGCGACAGGCTCAGCGCCCGCGCCAGCTCCGCCCCATGCGGCAGCAGCCTTGGCCGCCCGCCGGTCCGGTCGAACAGCGGCCCCCCCAGCCAGTCCTCCAGATGCCTTATCTGGTGGCTGACCGCCGATTGCGTGACGAAAAGTAAATCCGCCGCCGCCTTGAACGAACCCGTCTTCACCACCGCCTCGAACGCACGCAAGGCATTCAATGGAATCTGCATCATGCCCCTCCCCGCGTCGAATGAGAATTTCTCACCCTTTCCATGAAAAACCCTCCTTTGACAATCCCGCCCCACGGCCCGACCTTCCGCGCCAGCAACAGCCGCAACGCGGAACAGACAAGGGGCCTCCGATGGAACGTGAAAGACTGCAGAACTATGTGGGCAATGGCGACCGCCCCACCCCCACCTTCTCGGACGGTGAAATGCAGCGGCGGCTTGACGCGATCCGCAAGGTCATGGCCGACCGGGGCATCGACGCGGCGCTCTTCTCCTCCTACCACAACATCAACTACTACTCCGATTTCCTCTTCTGCCAGTTCGGCCGCCGCTATGGCCTTCTGGTCGATCACACGATCTCCACCTCCATCTCGGCAGGCATCGACGGCGGCCAGCCCTGGCGGCGCACCTTCGGCGGGCGCAACGTCACCTATACCGACTGGCAGAAGGACAACTACTTCCACGCCATCCGCCAGTTGACGGCGGGCGTCAAACGGCTGGGCATCGAATACGATCACATCACCATCGACACGCTCAACCTGCTGAAATCCGAATTCCCCCAGATGGAATTCGTCGATATCGCCGCCCCCGCCATGCGCCTGCGCATGATCAAATCGGCCGAGGAAATCGCCCATATCGAAAAGATGACCCGCATCGCCGATATCGGCGGCGCCGCCTGCGTCGAGGCCACCCAGGTGGGCGTGCCGGAACATGAGGTGGCGCTCCATTCCACCGCCACCATGGTGCGCGAAATCGCCAAGGTCTGGCCCGATGGCGAACTGCTCGACACCTGGACATGGTTCCAGTCCGGCATCAACACCGACGGCGCCCACAACCCGGTGACCTCGCGCCGGATCGAACGCGGCGACATCCTCTCGCTCAACTGCTTCCCGATGGTCGCGGGCTATTACGTCGCGCTCGAACGCACGCTTTTTGCCGAAACCGCCACCGACGAACATATCCGGCTGTGGGAATTCAACTGCAAGGTCCATGATCGTGGCAAGGAACTGCTGGTTCCGGGCAACCGCTGCTCCGACATCGCCAAGGAACTCAACGCCATGTATGCCGAGGCGGGCCTGCTGCAATATCGCAGCTTCGGCTATGGCCATTCCTTCGGCGTCCTCTGCCACTACTATGGCCGCGAGGCGGGCCTCGAACTGCGCGAGGATTGCGACACCGTCCTCGAACCCGGCATGGTCATCTCGATGGAGCCGATGATCACCATCCCCAACCACCTGCCCGGCGCGGGCGGCTACCGCGAACACGACATCCTCGTGATCACCGATGACAACAACAAGGGGAACCGCAACATCACGGGCTTCCCTATGGCCCCGACCACCTGATCGTCGCCAAGCGCGGCTGATCCCGGCCTTTACATGCCCAGAAGGGCCGCGCCCGGCGCGGCCCCTTTGCCATGCGCCGCGCGAATCACGGCATGGTTAACGCCCCTTCGTGCAGCGCGCGTCTGCACCGGCTGCTGCACCGCGCCGCTGCACCGGCTTTGGCACGCCCTTTTGCCATGCAAGCCGCCTGTTAATCCAGCGTTCTCAGGGGCTTGGCCCGGATCAGTCCAGCCAGATCGGCGAAACGCCCAACCCCTCCAGAAACCGCAGAAGATCGGCTGGCCGCATCTCCAGCGTGCGGTCATTGACCAGCGGGTGGACATAGACCACCTCCGCCTCCCGGATCGCGACATCCAGCACCAGCGTCACCCCGGTTTCCGCCCCCGTCACCATCGCCAATGGCGTCACCGCCCCGGGCCGAATTCCTAGGAATTCCAACAGCCTGTCCGCCGAACCGAAAGAAAGGTTCACCGCCCCGATCCGCTCTCCCAGCGCCTTCAGGTCGATGGGCCGGTCCTGCTCCACCGTCACCAGAAAGTTGCGCTTCTTGCGGTCGCGCAGATACAGGTTCCGCACATGCAGCCCGCCCTGTGAACGGTCGCGCATAACCCCTTGAACCTGCTTGGAATCCTCCACCGTCATCAGGGCCACATGATCGAACCGCCGGTAAGCGATCCCCGCCGCATCCAGCCGCGCCAGCAGCGCATCCGATGTCACCGGCAGGTCGTCCCCGCCCGCCCCGGCCCCCGTCCGTTCCGCCTTTTCCATACCCCGCCCCCGTCATACAATGCCGCGTCAACCGCCTGAAAACCATAAGGATTCCCACGCCCGACACAAGGCCGCACTGGCCCCGCACTGGCCCCGATCTGGCCCCGATCTGGCCCCGCGCAAATCAGTTGACAGGCCGCCCAACCCGCCCCCAAACTCATGTGCATACCAACAATCCCGGTCCCGGCATGAGCTATGCACGCCCCCAGACCCTGACCGAAGCGATCCGCCTCCTCGCCGGATCACCCTTCAGGCTTCTGGCCGGCGGCACCGATCTCTACCCCGCCACCCAATCCGCCGCCCTCTCCGGCCCGATCCTCGATCTGGCTGATATCGCCGAACTGCACGGCATCACCCCATGGAATGGGGGCCTGCGCATCGGGGCCACTACATCATGGTCCACCATCGCCGAAACCCCGCTGCCACCCGCGCTGCGCGCCCTGCAACAGGCCGCGCGTCAGGTGGGCGGGCGGCAGATCCAGAACGCCGGCACGATCGGCGGCAACCTCTGCAACGCCTCACCCGCCGCAGACGGCGTGCCCCCCCTTCTGGCGCTGGGGGCCCGGGTGGAACTGGCAGGCCCCCAAGGCCGCCGCGACCTGCCGCTTGCGGCCTTCCTCACCGGGCCACGCCGCACCGCGCGCAACGCAGATGAAATCGTCACCGCGATTTTCATTCCCGAACAATCCCTTGCGGGGCGGTCTTCATTCCTGAAACTGGGCGCGCGCGCCTTTCTGGTGATCTCCATCGCCATGGTCGCCGCCCGCCTGACACTCCGCCCCGATGGCCGCATAGCCGAGGCCGCCCTCGCCATCGGCGCCTGCGGCCCGACCGCCACCCGCCTCGCGGCCCTCGAACCCGCCCTGACCGGCCTCACACCGGCGCAAGCCGCGCAAAGCCTCACGCCCGAAACCCTCTCCCCCCATCTCGCCCCCATCGACGACATCCGCGCCACCGCCGCCTATCGCCTTGACTCCGCAGCTGAACTTCTGCGCCGCGCCATCCAGGATTGCGCCCCATGACACGCTTCATCCTGAACGGCACCCCCCGCATCTGCGACACCGCCCCCACCCGCCGCCTGTCGGAAGTCCTGCGCGAAGATCTCGGCCTGACCGGCACCAAGGTGGGCTGCGATGCCGGCGATTGCGGGGCCTGCACCGTGCTGATCGACGGCCGCGCCACCTGCGCATGCCTCACCCCCGCCGCCCGGGCCGAAGGGCGGGAAATCCAGACGGTCGAGGCCGATACCCCCGAACTCACTCGCCTCCGCGCCGCCTTCCTGCGCCATGGCGCGGCGCAATGCGGCATCTGCACCCCCGGCATGCTGATGGCCGCCGCCGAACTCCTCTCCCGCAGCCCCACCCCGACCGAGGCAGAGGCCGAAGCCGCCATCGGCGGCGTCCTCTGCCGCTGCACCGGCTATCGCAAGCTCCTCGCCGCGATCTGCGATCCCACCAATGCCCCCGCGCCCGACCTGCCCCAAGGCCGCGCCACGGGCCAACCCATCCCCCGGCTCGACGGGGCTGAAAAGGTGGCGGGCGATCTTTTCGGGGCCGATGTCGTGCCGGAAAATGCCTGTGTTCTCAAGGCGATCCGCTCTCCCCATCCGCATGCGGGCTTCACCTTCGGCGATCTCGCCAGTTATGCCACGCGGCCCGGGATCGTGGCCGTCTTCACCGCCGCCGATATCCCCGGGCGCAATGCCTTTGGCGTCATCCCCCCCTTCGCCGATCAACCCGCCCTTGCCGAAAGTCCGGCCCGCTTCCGGGGCGAGGCGGTGGCCCTTGTCGCCTTCGCGCCCGGCCATGATCCCGCGACCGATGATTTCCCGATCACATGGCAGCCACTGCCCGCGCTCACCGATCCCGATGCCGCGCAGCAAGCCGCCGCCCCCCTGCATCCCGGACGGCCTGACAACATCCTCGTGCAGGGCTTTGTCCGCAAAGGAAATTCCGCCACCGCCATGGCTGCATCGGCGCATGTCGTCTCGGCCGAGATCACCACCGCCTTCGTCGAACACGCCTATATCGAACCCGAGGCCGGCGCGGCGTGGCTAGAGGGCGAAACCCTCTGCATCCGTGCCTGCACCCAGGCCCCCATGATGGACCGCGACGAAACCGCCGCCATCCTCGCCCTGCCGCCCGATCGCGTCCGCATCCTGCCCAGCGCCGTGGGCGGCGGCTTCGGCTCCAAGCTCGATCTCAGCCTGCAACCGCTGCTCGGTCTTGCCGCGCTGCGGCTGCGCCGCCCGGTGCGCATGGTCTACAGCCGCGCCGAAAGCATGGCCTCCACCACCAAACGCCACCCCGCCCGGATGCGTGGCCGCATCGGCTGCGACGCAGAAGGTATTGTCACCGCTGTGGAATTCGACGGAACCTTCGACACCGGCGCCTATGCAAGCTGGGGGCCGACCGTCGCCAACCGCGTCCCGGTCCATGTGACCGGCCCCTATCACACCCCCCATGTCACGGCCATCGCCCGGGCCGTGCATACCCACAATCCCGTCTCGGGCGCCTTCCGCGGCTTTGGCGTGCCGCAGGCGGCCATCTGGCAGGAAACGGCCTATGACCGGCTCGCCGAAAAGCTGGGGCAGGACCGGCTGGAATTCCGCCTGCGGAACGCCCTGCGCGATGGCCAGGCCAGCGCCACAGGCCAGATCCTGCAAGCCACCGGCATCGCCGCCTGCCTGACGGCGCTCCGCCCCCACTGGCAGCGCGCGCTGGACGAGGCGTCGGGTCAGCCGGGCCGCGGCGTGGGCCTTGCCTCCTGCTGGTATGGCTGCGGCAATACCTCGCTGCCCAACCCCTCGACCATCCGCATCGGCATCACCGCGCGGGGGGAACTGGTCCTGCATCAGGGGGCCACCGATATCGGGCAGGGCTCCAACACCGTGATCGCCCAGATCGCCGCCGATGCGCTGGGGCTTCCCGTCGGGCAGATCCGGCTGATCGGCCCCGACACCGCCCTCACCCCCGATGCGGGCAAGACATCGGCCAGCCGCCAAACCTTTGTCACGGGGCGCGCAGCCCTTGCCGCCGGCGCGGAGTTGCGCGCCGCCATCCTGCGTCGAGCCAACGCCTCCGACGCGGCCCGCCTGTCGCTCGACGGCGCGGTCCTTGCCGTGACCGAAGGCCCGACGCGGCAGGAGATCGCCCTTGCCAGCCTGCCCGCCGAACCTCTGGGCTATGTGCTTTCCGCCGAGGCAACCTATGACCCGCCCACCGCGCCACTGGATGAAAACGGACAGGGCCGCCCCTACGCCCTTTACGGCTATGGCGCGCAAATGGTTGAACTTTCCGTCGATCCCGCGCTGGGAACGGTGCGCCTGCACCGCATCACCGCGGCGCATGACCTTGGCCTTGCGATCAATCCCCTGCTTGCCACCGGCCAGATCGAAGGCGGCATCGCCCAGGGCATCGGCCTTGCCCTGATGGAAGAGTACCTTCCCGGCCGGACCGAGAACCTGCATGACTACCTCATTCCCACCGCGGGCGACGTGCCCCCGATCCAGTCGATCCTGATCGAAGTGCCCGATCCCGAAGGTCCCTTCGGGGCGAAGGGTCTGGGTGAACATGTCCTGATCCCCACCGCCCCGGCCATCCTGAACGCGATCCGCCACGCCACCGGGGCCGAGATCACGCATCTTCCCGCCCTGCCGCACCGTATCCTGTCGGCGATCAAGGCGGCCCGGCCATGACGCATATCCACGATCCCCCGCCTGCCCCCGGCGCACCCGAAAAGATCCGCTGCGATGCCTGCCCGGTCATGTGCTACATCGCCCCCGGCCAGACCGGTGCCTGCGACCGCTATGCCAATGACGCCGGCCGCATCATCCGCACCGATCCCGTCACGCTGCTGTCCCACGCGCTCGACCGGGGCGAGCGCATCATCCCCTTCGCCAAGGGCACATGGACCGATGGCCTCGTCCCCGATGACGCCACCCTCACCGGCATCGGCGCGGGCACCACCTACCCGGATTACAAGCCCGCCCCCTTCATCATCAGCCAGCAGATCGACGGGGCCGACATGGTCACCGTGGTGACCGAGGCGATCTTTTCCTACTGCGGCGTCAAGGTGAAGATCGACACCGACCGCCACCTCGGCCCCGAAGGCGCCACCGTCCGCCATCAGGGCGAACCTGTCGGCCATGTCACCACCGCCGAATACGGCTCGCAGATGCTGTCGCTCGGCGGTGTTCATCACCTCACCGGCGGCGGCAAGGCCGAAGGCCGCCTCACCTGCGCGGCACTCCTCGCGCTCTGCAACGGCGAAGCGGTGGAGCTGACGATTGATGAAGGCTCTGCCGTCACCGTGCAGGCAGGCCAACCCCCCATCGTGGACGGCATCCCCGAACGGCGGATGCGCGTCGGCTGCGGGTCCGCCACCATCGGGATGTTCGCCAGCCAATGGCAGGGTCTGGTGGATGAGGTGGTGGTGGTCGATGACCACATCACCGGCGTTGTCTCGGAACATCAGGCCGGCAAGGTGATCGGCTGGGCACCGACAGGCATCCGCATCAAGGGCCACCGCTCCACCCCCGGGCGCTATTTCCGCGTTTCGGAACCGGGCCTTGGCTGGGGCGGCACGCGGCTTACCGATCCGTTGGAGATTCTGGGCGACTGGAACCCGAAAAAGGGCGCGCGTCCCGGCCTGCGGCTTCTGATGGTCTCCACCACGGGCGAACAATATGCCTATTACGAACTGGACGCCGATCTGAAACCCCGGGCCATGCCGCTGCCCGCCGCCCTTCTGCCCACTGTCGCGCTGATCGACGAGAATTGTGAACCTTCCCTCTGCACCGTGCTTTTCATGGGCGGCGCGGGCGGTTCGTTGCGGGCGGGCGTCACGCGAAATCCCGTCCGGCTGACACGCTCTGTCCAGTCGGGCGAAACGCGCCTCACCTCGGGCGGGGCGGACTGCTATATCTGGCCGGGCGGCGGCATTACCTTCATGGTCGATGTCACCCGCCTGCCCGCAGGCGCCTTCGGCTATGTCCCCACGCCCGCCCTCGTCGCGCCACTTGAATTCACCTTGCCCCGCGCGGCCTATCTGCGCCTCGGCGGCCATGACGATGCCGTCCGCGCGCTGCCCGACATCATCGACCATGGCGGAGAAGACCCAACCGCCGCCCGGCTGGAACCGCAAGGCGGCCCCGCATGACCGCCCGGATCACATGGCTTCCCGGCAACCGCCTGCACCTGAACCACGGCCCCATAGACGTGATTCTGCAAGGCTGGGGCGATCCCCGCGCGCTGGCCCAGGGCTATGCCGCCGTCGCTGACCGCTTTCCTGCCATCCTGCCCGGCCTCTGCGCCGAACTCCCCGCGCTGCGCCATCCCGATGCCCCCCTTCACGGCCCCATAGCCCGCCGCATGGCCGCCGCCACCCGCCCCTTCCGCCCCGCATTCATCACCCCCATGGCCGCCGTGGCGGGCGCGGTGGCCGAGGCGGTGCTGCGCGCCTTCATCCGCCCCGGGATCACCCGGGCCTTTGCCAATAACGGCGGCGATATCGCGCTGCACCTTGATCCCGGCGAAAGCCTGACCTGCGCCATCGCCGCCCGCCCCGGCACGGCCGACCGGATCACGATCCGCGAGGCCGACCCCGTGCGCGGTATCGCCACCTCGGGCTGGCGCGGACGCTCCCATTCCCTTGGCATCGCAGATGCCGTGACGGTTCTTGCCGCCACCGCCCCCATGGCCGATGCCGCCGCCACCATGATCGCCAACGCCGTCGATCTGCCCGGCCATCCCGCCATCACCCGCCGCCCCGCCCGCGACCTTGCCCCCGACAGTGATCTTGGCCCCCGCCCCGTGACCACCGCCGTCGGCCCCCTGTCCACCCCCGACATCACCACCGCCCTCACCGCAGGCGAAACCCGCGCCCGGCACCTCCGCGCGCAGGGACTCATTGAGGCGGCAGCACTTTTCCTGCACCCTGACCTGCGCACCATCGGCCCGATGACCCTGTCCGCGCCCCAAAAGGAACCCGCCCTTGCCTGACAAGACGTCCGACTTCACGATCCGCCGCATCACCCTCCAGATCGAGGAGGTGCATCACGAAGGCGGCCCACCTGCCGCCACACCGCATCTGAAGGGCGCGATCATGGCCGTTTGCGCCAATCCCTTCGCCGGTCGCTACGTCGCCGATCTGCAGCCCGCCATGGAAACGCTCAAGCCGCTGGCGCTGATGCTGACCGACCGCCTTGTCGCCGCCCTTGGCGGGCGCGAAGGCATTGATGCCTATGGCAAGGGCGCGATGGTGGGCGAAAACGGCGAAGCCGAACACGGCGCCATCTGGCATGTCTCGGGCGGCTACGGGATGCGCGAACGCCTTGGCGAATGCCGCGCCATCGTGCCCTCGGCGATGAAGGTCGCGGGCGTGGGCGGGATGCTGGACATCCCGCTTGGCCATCTGAACGCAGCCTATGTCCGCTCGCGGTTTGACAGCATCAACATCCGCATCGACGATGCCCCCCGCGCGAACGAGGTGGTCTTTGCCCTGGCCATGGCCAAGGGCGGGCGCATCCACAGCCGGATGGGCGGGCTCGAGATTGATCAGGTCAAGGGCGAGGACGGGCTCAGATGAGCCAGCGACGGCGGACAGGCGCGTTCAGGGATGCTTGCCGGGATCTGTCCCGCACCCCCGGGGGGGCCGTCTCCCTTGCCGCCTTCCTGCTGCCTTCCGTCGCCCATGCCTGCGCCCTGCCGCCTTCCGTCATCCTGACATTGCCGACAGGCTGGTACATCACCGGGGCCGCCATCACCGTGGCCCTGACCGCGCTCATCGGGGCGATGGCCCGCTCCCTGCCCGACCCCGAACCCCGCCTGATCCTTGAACGCCCGATCTTCCTGCCGGTGACGCTGACCTCCTACCTGTCCTGCCTCGCCTTTCTGGGGCTGGTCTTTGTCGGCTGGTATGGTTCGCGCGATCCGATGCACAACCTGATGACGTTGGTCTTCTGGACGGGCATCTGGATCGCCCTACCCCTTGGATCGCTGTTCCTCGGCAATCTCTGGCGCCCCATCAATCCCTGGACCGGACCGATCCGCATCGCGCGCCTGCTGCTTGGCCGACAGGGTGGCATCGGGCTCTCGCGTCTGGGTCACCTGCCCGCCCTTGCGGGCTATGGCGGCTTTGTCTGGTTCCAGATCGTCTCGATGTCGCCCGACGATCCCGCCGTTCTGGCCAGCGTCGCGCTCGGCTATTGGGCGGTGATCCTTGTCCTTGGCATCCTCGAAGGCGAGGACTGGCTGGAGAAGGGAGAGTTCCTGACCGTCCTCATGGGCTATCTGGCCCGCATCGCGCCGCTCTGGCTGGAAATCCGCGGCCCGCGCGCCCGGCTGATGCTGGGCTGGCCCGGGGCGCAGGTGCTGCGCATGGCGCCGCTGACGCCCAGCGCCATCGCCTTCGTCACCATGGCCCTTGCCGCGCTGACCTTCGATGGCCTTGTGGAAACCTTTTGGTGGATGGGTCTCATCGGGGAAAACCCGCTGGAACCCACGGGGCGTTCCGCCGTGATGGGGGTGAACACGCTGGGTCTTCTGGCCGTCTGGGCACTGACCGCTGCCACGATCCTTGGCGCGATCCGGCTGGGTCAGCGCCTTGGCGGCGGCTTTGCCACGGGGCCTGTCATGCTGTCCTTCCTCGCCATCGCGGCGGGCTATCACGCCGCGCATTACCTCGTGATGCTGCTGACCGCCGGGCAATACACCCTTGCCGCGCTGAACGATCCGCTCTTCCGCGGCGACAGTTTCCTTGGCCTTGAGGAATTCTTCGTCTCCTTCGGCTTCCTCACCGATCCCACCCTCATGCCCGCCATCTATGGCACCCAGTTCGCCGCCATCCTTCTGGCCCATCTTCTTGCCGTCTTCCTGACTCTCAAGCTGGCAGGCCCCGCCACGCGCGCCCTGTCGCATCTGCCGATGACGGCGCTGATGGTGGGCTATACCAGCCTCGGCCTCTGGCTTCTGTCCACGGCCCGCAGCCTATGACGCCCCTTTTCACCCCGAGACGCGCAGCAGACGCGCCCGGCCAACAGCGGAGAGAACGACCATGACGAACCACCTGATCGGACACGCGCCGAGCCGTCGCTCGGTCCTCAAGGGGATGGGGGCGGGGCTTGTCGCCGCCTCGGCCTTTCCCGGCTATACCTGGGCGCAATCCTCCGCCCCCATCAAGCTGGGCTTCCAGTTGCACCGCACCGGCATCGGCGCGGCCTATGGGCGCTGGTATGAACGCACCGCGCAGGCCGCGCTCAAGGTGCTGAATGATGGCGGCGGCATCAATGGCCGCCAGGTCGAGATCATCTTCGAAGACGACGCCACCGATCCCAAGCGCGGCGCGGAAGTGATCGAGAAACTCGCCTCGCAGGCCGGTTGCGATGCGATCTTCGGCCCGCTCTTTTCCCATGTCGTCATCGGCTCCGCCCCCCGCGCGGGCGAATTGAAGATCCCCTATCTGGTCTGTTCCGAAGGCTATCACGTGGCCTCGGGCATGCTGAACCGCTGGACGCTGCAGCCCGGCATCACCGATGTGCGCGCGCAGGTCTCCTCCATGGCGCCCTGGGTCATGCAGAACCTCGGCAAGAAGGTGACCATGGTCTATCCCGACTACGCCTTCGGCTATGACCACCGCGATTTCTTTACCGAAGCGGTGAAGGCCCAAGGCGGCGAGGTGATCGCCCAGATCGCCATCCCGCCCACCGAAACCAGCTTCACCCGCTATCTGCCCCAGATCCCGGCCGAGACGGAGGTGCTTTACCACGTCATGGTCGGCCCTGCTGTCCTGACCTTCGTCAAGGAACTGGGCGATTTCTACGGCTCCGGCGCGCGGCCGCAGATCTTTGGCTTCATCGACAGCCTCGAGGCGGTGGACACCGCCACGCCCGGCCTTGAATTCCTTGAAGGCACGCATTTCTGGGAAGGCCACAACCGCGTGAAACAGGCCGATGCCTCGGACGCGGAAACCTTCTACCGCGCCGCCGTGGGGGTGGATGACAACGGCGCCTCGGTCAGCGATGCCAAGGATGTCTCCACCTATGCCCATATGTTCAGCTGCTGGGAGACGCTCTTCATCATCAAGCAGGGGATGGAGGCGGCAGGCTATCAGGGCCCGGCCGACCGCCAGAAATTCGTCGAGGCGATCGAGGCGATGACCGCCTTCGAGGCGGGCAATGATCACCCGCAAGGGGCCAAGATGTTCAACGGCAAGACCCATCAGGTCTTCGGCCATCAGTTCATCTCCAAGGTCGAAGGCGGAAAGCTTGTCCGCGTGCATCAGACCGCCATCGAGGACGGCATGTATCCCGACGCGGTGGATTACACGACCCAATCCTTCTGATCCGCCGTCAATCCTGCCCATCGGGGGCGCCACGCCGCCCCCCGAGCCCCCCTGCGCGGAGTGCGATCCTTGGGTTTCGGTCCCTTCCTGTTGCTGGCGCTGATGGAAAGCGCCGTCACCGCGGCAACCCTGGCGCTGACGGCGGTCGGCCTGTCGCTGGTCTTCGGCGTGATGCGCGTCGTGAATGTCGCGCATGGCGAATTCTTCATGCTGGGCGCGGTCGCGGCCTGGTTCATCACGAATTTCATCGGCGGGCCGCCCTGGTTCGCCTTCCTCATGGCGCTTGCCCTGGCGCCACTGGCCGTCGCAGCCATCGCGGCCCTTGCCGACCGGCTGATCCTGAAACGGCTGGATTACGAACCCGAGGCCACCATCGTGGCCACCATCGGCCTGCTCTACATCTTCCAGCAGGCGGCGCTGTCCTTCTACGGCCCGCAGGCCATGCCGGTGGAACCGCCCTTCAACTTCCGCATCCAACTGCCCTGGTTCGGCTATTCGGCCTACAAGCTTTCGGTCATCCTTCTGGCCGCGCTGGTGCTGATCGGGGTCTGGCTTTTCCTGACGCGCAGCAAGGCGGGCCTCGTGATGCGCGCCACGCAGGTGGACCGCGAAACCGCGCAGGCCTTCGGCATAGACACCGACCGTGTCTATGCCCTCGTCTTCGCAATTGGCGTGGGCCTCGCGGCCATCGCCGCCGTGCTGATCGTGCCGATCAGTCAGGCGCATTACCTGATGGGGCATGATCCTTTGCTGCTGGCTTTCATCACCGTCATCGTGGGCGGCCTCGGCTCCTTGCGCGGCACGGTGATCGCGGCCATCCTGATCGGCCTGTCGGACGGGCTGATCGCCTTTTTCTGGTCGCCCACGCTGGCCAAGATCCTTGCCACCCTTCTGGTGGCCATGGTGCTGGTCTTCCGCCCGCAGGGCCTGTTCGGGCCAAGACGACATGAAGGTCTGGATCCTCCATGTCGCGGTCCTGCTGGCGCTTCTGGTGCTGCTGCTGATCCTGCCCCCTATCACGCCACCAATCTGGCGCGGATCATGGTGCTGGCGGTCTTCGCCATCGGCTACAATCTTGCCTTCGGCTATACGGGCCTTCTGTCGCTCGGACATGCGCTGTTCTTCGCCGCGGGGGTCTATGGCGCGGCGCTGCCGGTCACCTATCTGGGCCTTGCGCAACTGCCCGCGCTGATCGCGGGCCTCGTCGCCGGGGCCGTCATGGCCGGGCTGACCGGCACCCTTGCGCTGCGCACCGCCGGGGTCAGCTTCATGATTGTCACCCTGATGTTCGCACAGGCCGGCTATCTGTCGCTTCTCTACTTCGGCGAGGTGACGGGCGGCGACGAAGGCCTGGTCCTGCCCGGGGCGGCGGACCTGCTCCCCGGGCTTTCCGCCGATGCCGCCCGCGCCACCATCGCCTATGGCCTTTTCGCCCTTGCCCTGATCGCCTCGCTCCTCTTGGTGCGGGGCCGCTTCGGGCGGACCATGGTCGCCATGCGCGAGAATGAGGAACGCTCGCGCATGCTGGGCTACAATCCCTTTGCCGTGAAACTGGCCGCTCTGGTGCTGTCGGGCCTCTTCGCCGGGGCCTCCGGCGCGGCCTATGCGCTGCTTTTCGGCTATGCCGGGGCCAGTTTCGCCACCATCCAGTATTCCATCCTGCCCATGCTCTGGGTGCTGATGGGCGGCGCGGGCACCGTGCTGGGGCCGCTGATCGGCACGGCGGCGATGTTCTACCTTGTCGATATCGCGGGCAGCTACACCACGGCGACGCTTCTCTTCGTCGGGGTGGCGCTCGTCCTGCTGATCCTCTTCGCGCCGAGGGGCATCCTCGGCACGATCCGCGAAAGGTGGCTGCCATGGCTGCCGTGATCCTTTCCGCCCGCGCGCTTACGCGGCATTTCGGCGGTCTGCGCGCCGTGGATGGGGTGGATTTCGACCTGCATCAGGGCGATATCCACGCCCTCATCGGCCCCAATGGCGCGGGCAAGACAACCTTCGTGGGCCTGCTGTCGGGCCGCATCCCCGCCCAATCCGGCACCATCACGCTGGGGGGCGAGGATATCACCCGCCTGCCCGCCCATGCCCGCGTCAGGAAGGGCATCGCCTATACCTTCCAGATCACCTCGGTCTATCCGCGCCTGTCCGTCTTCGACAACGTCGCGCTGGCCGTGCAGCAGACCGCCACCCGCGACCTGACCGCCGACGTCACGGCAGCGCTTGCCCGCGTCAACCTTGCCGACCGCGCCGATCAGATCGCGGGCACCCTCTCCTATGGCCATCAGCGCCTGCTGGAAATGGGCATGGGTCTTGCCCTGCGCCCGCGCATCCTGATCCTCGATGAACCCACACAGGGCCTCGCCAGCGGCGAGATCGCCAATTTCAAGGCCCTCATCCGCAGCCTCGTTCCCGAAACCACGGTGCTGCTGATCGAACACAACATGGACGTGGTCATGGACCTTGCCACCCGAATCACCGTTCTGAACCTCGGCCAGCACCTCGCCACCGGCACGGCGGCGGAAATCCGCGCCAATCCGGCGGTGCAGGATGCCTATCTCGGGGGCCATCATGCTGCGGATTGAGGGGCTCTCAGCCGGTTACGGCCCCGTCGGCATCCTGCACGACCTGAAGATGGAGGCGCGCGCCGGCCAGATCACCTGCATCATGGGCCGCAATGGCGCGGGCAAGTCCACGCTGATGAAATGCATCATGGGCCTTGTTCCCGCCTCGCGCGGGTCGATCACGCTGGATGGCGTCGCGCTGCACAGCCTTCCCGCCCATCGCGTGCCGGGCCATGGCGTGGCCTATGTCCCGCAGGGGCGCAGGCTGTTCGGCCCGCTGACGGTGGCCGAGAATCTGCAGATCGGCCTGATGACCCGCGCCATGGGAATTGAGACGCGCGACCGCGTCCTCGACCTCTTCCCACGCCTGCGCGAACGCCTCGATCAGGTCTCGGCCACCCTGTCGGGCGGCGAACAGCAGATGCTAGCCATCGGGCGCGCGCTCTGCCTTGAACCCAAGGTGCTGCTCCTCGACGAACCGACCGAGGGGTTGCAACCCTCGATGATCGCGCTCATCCGCGATGTGGTGCTGCGGCTGAAGGAAACCGGGGTTGCCACGATCCTTGTCGAACAGCGCCCCGATGCGGTGCTTCAACTGGCTGATCGCGTGGTCTTCATGGCGAATGGAACCGTGGCCGATTGCAGCGAACGGGCCGACCTGTCGCCCGATGCGCCGCAATTCATGGCTTATGTGGGGGTCTGAATGGGCAATCTCGTCGCCGGGGTGGATGTCGGCGGAACCTTCACCGATCTCGTGATCCTGAACCCCGATACCGGCGCAGTCCGGCTGGCCAAGGTGCCCACCACCCTTCCCAATCAGGCGCCCGGCGTGCTGAACGCCTTCGACGCCGCGGGCGCCGACCTCGCCGACCTCGCCCTGATCGTTCACGGCACCACCACCACCACCAACGCCGTCCTCGAACGCGCGCTCTGCAAGACCGGGCTCATCACCACCATGGGCTTTCGCGATGTGCTGGAACTCGGCCGCCGCACGCGGCCCAACCCCTACGGCATGACCGGCACCTTCACCCCCGTCATCCCCCGCGACCTGCGCCTTGAAATCCCCGAACGGATGGATGCCCAAGGCCGCGTCCTGACACCGTTGGACGAAACCGCCCTGCGCGCCGCCATCGCCACCCTGCTGGACAAGGGCTGCGAAAGCCTCTGCATCCATTTCCTGCACGCCTATGCCAATCCGGCCCACGAAATCCGCGCCGCCGAAATCGCGCGCGAGGTCTGGCCCACCCCCTACATCACCTGCGGCCATCACCTTCTGTCGGAAAGCCGCGAATTCGAACGCGGCGTCACAGCGGCGGTCAATGCCTCGGTCCAGCCCTTGCTGGAACGCTATGTCGCCCGTCTGGCGGACGAACTTGCCGGTCGCGGCTATCCGCGCGATCTGCTGGTGATGAACGGCAATGGCGGCATGGTCGCCGCCTCGAAAGTCAGCCGCGAGGCGGTGAAAACCGTCATGTCCGGTCCGGCGTCTGGCGTCATGGCGGCGCTCGCCACAGGTCGCCGCGCCGGATTTCCGAACCTTCTGACCTATG
The DNA here is from genome assembly GCA_041397045.1 of Paracoccaceae bacterium. Lineage (GTDB taxonomy): Bacteria > Pseudomonadota > Alphaproteobacteria > Rhodobacterales > Rhodobacteraceae > Paragemmobacter. The sequence continues at coordinate 47,387 of JAWKXK010000006.1, read as the reverse complement.
ACATGGGCGGCACCTCTACCGATGTCGCCATGATCCGCAATGGCCGCGCCCCCGTGTCGAACGAGATCGAGGTGGAATATGCCATGCCCATCCATGTGCCCATGGTGGATGTGCGCACCGTGGGCGCGGGCGGCGGCTCCATCGCGCGGGTCGATGCGGGCGGCATGCTGCGCGTCGGCCCCGAAAGCGCAGGCTCCAGCCCCGGCCCGATCTGCTATGGCCGTGGCGGCACGCGCGTCACCATCTCGGATGCGAACCTGATCCTTGGCCGCCTGCCCGCCGACCGCTTCGGTCAGGCCGCCGAGGACGCCCGCCGCGCCATGCAGGACCAGATCGCCCACCCCCTCGGCCTCTCCGTCGAAGCCGCCGCCGAAGCCGTCATCCGCATCGCCAACACCCATATGGCAGGGGCCATCCGCATGGTGTCCATCTCGCTCGGAGCCGATCCGCGCGACTTCGCGCTTTTCGCCTTCGGGGGCGCGGGGCCGCTCCATGCCACGGCGCTGGCCCGCGAACTCGCCATTCCCCGCGTCCTGATCCCCGCCCGCCCCGGCATCACCAACGCGCTGGGATGCGTCGTGGCCGACCTGCGCCACGACTTCGTCCGCACGCTCAACCGCCCCCTCGACAGCGCCGACATGGACGCCGTCCACGCCATCCTTGCCGCACAGGAACAGGATGGCCGCCGCCTCATCGCCGCCGAAAGGATCACCCTCACCGGCACCACCGCCGAATTCAGCGCCGACATGCAATTCGTTGGCCAGACCCACCTCCTGCGCATCCCTCTCCCCTCGGCCACCCCCACCCGCGCCGAACTCCAGGAGCTTTTCGAACAGGCCTATCACGCCCGTTTCCGTGTCACGCTTCCCTCGATCCGCGCCAACCTCGTGAACCTCAACTGCTCTGTCATCGGCCACCGCCCCGAAACGGATCTCTCACGCCTGATCGACCCGGCAGAGCGCCGCGCCACGGCGGAACCCAAGGGCCACCGCACCGTCTGGTTCGGCACGCCCCACGAAACCCCCGTCTACTGGCGCGACCACCTGCCGCTGGACGCAACGATCCAAGGCCCCGCCATCATCGAACAGATGGATACCACCACCCTGATCGACCCCGGCTGCACCGTCACGCTGGATGCCGACGCCAACCTCATCATCAGCGTGCCGCAATGATCGACCCCGTCACCCTCGCCGTCATTCAGGCGGGTCTGCAACAGGTCTGCGACGAGATGGACCTGACATTCTCCCGCGCCGCCTTCTCCCCCGTGATCGCCGAAGCGGATGACCGCTCCGACGGCATCTACTCCGCCACCGACGGATCGCTGATCGCCCAAGGCTCGCGCGGATTGCCCGTCTTTGTCGGCACCATGCAATTCTCCACCCGCCACCTCGTCGAACGCATCGCCAGCGGCGAAACCCTGCCCCCCGAACCCGGCGATATCTACATCGTCAACGACCCCTACCTTGGCGGCACGCATCTGATGGATGTCCGCTTCGCCATGCCCTTCTGGCGGGGCGGCGAAATCTTCTGCTGGCTGTCCAACACCGGCCACTGGCCCGACACGGGCGGCGCGGTCCCCGGCGGCTTCTCCGCTTCCGCCATCAGCGCCGAACAGGAAGGGCTGCGCCTGCCGCCCGTCAAACTCTTCAAGCGCGGGGTCATGGACCGCGAAATCTACCAGATCATCTGCTCCAACATCCGTGTCTCCGAACAGCGCATCGGCGATGTGCAGGCGCAGGCCTCTGCCCTGCTGGTGGGCGCGGACCGCCTGACCGGCCTTCTCGACCGCTACGGCGACGCGACCGTGACCGAGGCCATCGCCGAAATGCGCGCGCTGGCCGCCCGCCAAATGCGCGCCAACGTGGCCCTCATCCCCGAAGGCAGCTACCGCGCCACCGCCATCGTGGATCCCGACGGCGTGGTGAACGAACCCCTCACCATCGCCCTTACAGTCACGCGGCAGGGCGACAGCCTGACCTTCGATTTCGCGGGCTCCTCCCCCTGCATGGGCCCCATGAACTCTGTCCGCGCGACGACGCTGTCGTCGGTCTACCTCGCCATGCGCCACATCTTCCCCGATGTCCCGATCAGCGCGGGGCCTTCGAACCCCTGAAGATCCAAGGCATCGAAGGCACCTTCCTCGACGCGCATTACCCCGCCCCGTCTCCGGCTGCGCGGCCGAAGTCTCCCAGCGCATCGCCGAAGCGGTCTTCGCCGCGCTGGTGCAGGCCCTGCCCGACCGCGTCACCGCCGCCCCTGCCGGAACCTCGGGCAATTTCGGCCTAGGCGGGCACGACCCCGAAAAGGCCGCGACTACGTGATGTATCAGATCTCGGGCGGCGGCTACGGCGGCAACGCGAACCACGACGGCCTTTCCAACGGCTGCTCCACCATCGGCATATCCAAGGCCCCGCCGGTCGAGATCATGGAACAGACCTTCCCCGTCCTCTACCGCCGCTACGCCCTCCACGAAGGCAGCGGGGGTGCCGGAAAGCACCGCGGCGGTTTCGGCCTCGACTATGAAATCGAACTGCTGCGCGGCACGGCGCGCGCTTCCTTCGTGATGGACCATGGCCGCACCGGCCCCCAAGGCGCGCAGGGCGGACAGGACGGCGCGGTGAACCGGGTGGAAATCACCACGGCAAATGGCACCATCATCCCCGCCCACCTGTCCAAGGCGCAGGACATCCCCCTGTCGCCGGGCGACCGCGTCCGCGTCCGCACACCGGGCGGCGGCGGGTATGGCAACCCGGCGGACCGCGACCCCGCACTCGTGGACGAAGACATCCGCCTTGGCCGCTATGATGCCGCCACCGCCCGGCGGCTCTGGCCCGGGCGGGAACCGAACCCTGCCTGAGCGGCCATGCCCGCCATGATTGCCCTGCGCACCCCGCGCCGCTATCCTGCGGCGCAAGACCGGGCCAACCGCAGGCGCGCCTCGGCCCCACGAACGCAGGACCCGGCCCTTGAAGAATATCCTTCTTGTCAGTTTCGATGATGCCGTCGCCCCCTGGCCCTATCGCGCCGGCTTTCACGAACCACTGCAACTGCCCAATCTCGACGCGCTCTGCCAACAGGCCACCGTCTTTCTTTCGGCCTATGCCCAGGCCCCGATCTGCGGGCCGTCCCGCGCCTCGATGATGTCCTCGCGCCTGCCTCATCAGCTTGATATCCTGAACAATTCCACCTTTCTCTTCAGTCGGGTCAAACCACAGGCCTGCTGGATCCACGATCTGAAGGCCGGCGGCTATCACTGTTCCTCGGGCGGCAAGATCCATCACAAGCCCACGCTGATGCGCGGCCATCACCGCAGGCTCTATTCCGATGATCGCAAGATCTTTGACGGCGACATGCGCCTGCCGCGCGACTTGCGCAAACGGTCGCGCTCCTTCGGGGGCACCGCCTCGGGCGGGAACGGTCGATGGCACGGATGACGCCTTCTTCTTCGATCATCAGGTGGCCGAGTCCGCGATCGACTTCCTCGACAGCTATCAAGGCGACCAACCCTTCTACCGCGAGGTGGGCTTCTACAGCCCGCATGGCCCCTTCATCACCCCCGCCCGCTTCAAAGAGGCCTATGACGCCACCAACCTTCGCCCGCCACAGGATTGGGCGGGCTATGTCGCCGACAGCCCCTATGTGATCCGCAACATCCCGGAAAACACGGATTTCCGCGATCTCGACTACTGGCAGAAAAGCGTGCGGAACTATTTCTCCGCCTATAGCCACGGCGATTACCATCTGGGCCGCGTCCTCGCCGCGCTCCGCGCCTCGCGCCATGCCGACAACACCATCGTCATCGTCCTGTCCGATCACGGCTTCCACCTTGGCAACCGCAACCTCTTCCGCAAGTCGACGCTGTGGGAACAGACATTGCACGTCCCCCTGATCATCCATGATCCCTCCCGCAAGGGCGCGCAGGTGATCACGGATCCGGTGGCGCTTGTGGATGTCGGGCCGACCCTTCTTGATCTGGCGGGGATCCCCTGCCCGGATGCGGCGGCGGGCCGCTCCCTCCGCCCGATGATCGAGGAAGGCGCCCGCGATCCCGACCGGGTCATCCCCTCGTTCTACGGGCGCATCCTGTCCATCCGAAAGGGCCATTACCGCCTGATCCGCTATGCCGCCGACGATCTGCAACTGTTCGATCTGCGCAGCGATTACTGGCAGCTGCGCGATCTGGGCCCCGACCATCCCGCCTACGCGCCAATGCTGCGGGCCATGGATGACTGGGCGGCCTCGGTGGGCTACGCCTATCCCGAAGCCGATGCCGAAACAGACCCCGCCCTCGCCACCGCGGATGAGGAGGAATGACCGCCTCCCGCAAGGGCCCCTGCTGCGCGCCTTCCTCCGGCCCGCCCGCCCCTACAGAAACCTCGTCCCTCCCCCCCGGCGGCGCCTCGGACGGGCTTCGCGCCGAAATCAGCGCCCTGATGCGCCCCATCCCCGCCGGTTTCTGCGAAATGGGCACCCCCCGCGCGCGCTATGCCGTGGATCGCGACAGCCCCCGCCGCCGCATCCGCCTCGACGCCTTCCAGATGATGGCGACCACCATCACGAACCGCCTCTTCGCCCGCTTCGTGCAGGAAAGCGGCTATCGCAGCACAGCCGAGCGGGAAGGCTGGTCCTTCGTCTTTCACCTGCATCTGTCCCGGCCCGAACACTATCCCCTGCACCCGCCCGGCACACCCTGGTGGCGGCAAGTGCAAGGGGCGGACTGGGCGCATCCCGAAGGCCCCGGCAGCAGCATCGCCGACCGCCCGGATCACCCGGTCGTCCACGTTTCATGGCATGACGCCACAGCCTTCGCCCGCTTCACCGGCACCGCCCTGCCGACCGAGGCGCAATGGGAACACGCCGCGCGCGGCGGCCTGCGCCGGATGCGCTTTCCCTGGGGCAACGAGATGGCCCCCGCGGGCCAGCATCGGCACAACACCTGGCAAGGCGATTTTCCCCTGCGCGACGCCGCCGAAGACGGCTTTGCCGGCACCGCCCCTGCGCAAAGCTTCGATCCGAACGGCTACGGCCTGTTCAACATGACGGGAAATGTCTGGGAATGGGTGGCCGACTGGTTTGGCGATCTGCCACCCCCCCGCCTACCCCCGGTCGCGAACCCCGCAGGCCCGGCCCAAGGCACCGCCCGCGTCATGCGGGGCGGATCCCACCTCTGCCACGCCTCCTATTGCGAACGCTACTTCGTCCACTCCCGCAGCCAGAACACGCCCGACAGCACGACAGGCCATATCGGCTTCCGCCTCGCCCTTGCCGCGCAGGACTGACGTCCTGTCCCGTTCAGATCGTGGATTTATGGTGCCCCCAGAGGGGCTCGAACCCCCGACCCCCTGATTACAAATCAGGTGCTCTACCAGCTGAGCTATAGAGGCCCGTTCCGCGCGAAATAGCCCGTTTCCCGCCCCCGCGCAAGTCTGCGCCGCGTCTCAGCTGCGGTTCGCCCGCGCCAAAAGGGCCACCGCACAGAGCCCCACCGCGATCACCACCAGCGCGGCGGGCGAGGCTTCGCCCAACCGCTCAAGGCTGGCCAGTTCATAGACCCGCGTCGACAGCGTGTTGAAGTTGAAGGGCCGCAGCAGCAGCGTCGCCGGCAGTTCCTTCACGCAATCGACAAAGACCACCAGCATGGCCGTGGCCACCGATCCCCGCATCAGCGGCAGATAGACCGCCGTCAGCGTGCCCCCCGCATCCCGACCAAGCGACCGCGCCGCCATCGGCAGGTTGGGCGAGATCCGCCCGAAGGCCGCGTCGATCGCCCCCTGCGCGATCCCGAAGAACCGCACCCCATAGGCCAGGATGATCGCCCCCGCCGTGCCCGTCATCAACAGGCCCGGATCATGCCCCGTCAGCGCCAGCACCGCATCCGCCACGCGGTTGTCCAGCGCGGCCAGCGGGATCAACAGCCCCACCGCCAGCACCGCCCCCGGCGCGGCATAGCCCAGCGTCGTCAGGGGCAGCACCACCCGCGCGACACCCCGCCCCGCCATCCGCACGGCATAGACCAGAAACACCGCAGCCCCCACCGTCAGCAGCGCGGCAATCCCGCCCACCATCAGCGTGTTGCCCATCGCCGCGATCAGGCCCGGCGCCAGCCAGACCTCCGGATTGGCCAGCGCGTGATGCAGCATCACGCCCACCGGCAGGCCGAACCCCATCAGAAAGGGAAAAAGGCACAGCCCCGTCGCGGCCCAGGCCCTTGCCCCGTGCAGCGCCGTCCGCTCCACCGGGCGGGCCGACCGGCCCATCCGGTAGAACCGCGCATTGCGCCGCCCCACCCGCTCCAGCGCCACCAGAAGCAGGATCAGCATCAGGATCACCCCAGCAATCTGCGCCGCCCCCCCCCGCATTGTTGCCGTTCAGCCAGGTGGAAAACACCCCCGTCGTCAGGGTCTGCACGCCGAAATAGGTCACCGTCCCGAAATCGGCCACCGTCTCCATCAGCGCCAGCGCCACCCCCGTCGCGATGGCCGGCCGCGCCAAGGGCAGGCCCACCCGCAGGAACAGCCCCCATGGCCCTGCCCCCAGCGCCCGCGCTACCTCATAGGCGCAGCCCGAACTTTCCCGAAAGGCCGCCCGTGCCAGCAGATAGACATAGGGATAAAGAACCGAGGCCAGCACAAGGATCGCCATCTCCTCGGATCGCACCTCGGGAAACCAGTAGTCCCGCGCGCTTTCCCAGCCCATCATCGCCCGCAGCGCGCCCTGCACCGGCCCGGCATATTGCAGAAAATCCACAAGCGCATAGGCCCCGACATAGGCCGGAATCGCCAGCGGGAACAGCAGCGCATAATCCAGCCAGCGCACCCCCGGAAAACGGTACATCGCCACCAGCCACGCCGTCACCGTGCCTGTCACCGCCGTCAACAGCCCGACCCCGGCCATCAGATACAGCGTCGTTCCGAAATAGCGGGGCAGCACCGTCGATGCCAGATGCGGCCAGATGTTCTCGGTCGGGTGAAAGGCGATCCAGACCACCGACAGCATCGGCGCAAGGACCACCGCCGCGATCAGCACCGCGCCCATCGTCCAGACATCCAGCCTGAACCGGGGCCAAGACCGCGAAACCCGACTGTCCTGCTTGGTCATCATGTGCGGCGCATAGCGGAAAGCGGTTTCCCTGTCCAGAAAGGGCGTATAGTCTGCGCCCAAAGACGACAGGAAGCAGTTCAGTCCCCATGCGTATCGTTTACCACCTCGGCGCCCATTGCACGGATGATGAGCGGCTGATCCGTTGTCTATGGAAAAACCGCGATATCCTTGGCGAACAGGGCATCGTCGTGCCGCCGCCGACCCGCTACCGCTCGCTCCTGCGCGACACGGCGGTCACCCTCAAGGGCCGCGCCGCAAGCCGCGACACACAGGCCGTCGTCCTCGACCAGATCATGGAGGAAGAGCGCGCCGATCGCCTGATCCTGTCCTGGGACAACTTCCTCAGCTACCCGCAATGGGTGATCCGCTCGCGCAGGCTCTATCCCGCCGCCGCCGAACGCATCCGCGCCTTCACCCAGATCTTCCCCGAGATCGAGGCCGAATTCCACATGGCCATCCGCAGCCCGGCCAGTTTCCTGCCCGCGCTGCATTCCCGCCTGAACGGAAAAACCTTCGAAGAGGCGATGGGTGGGGCCGATCCGATGGATGTCAGCTGGTTCCGTCTGGTCGAGGAAGTGCGCACCCTGAACCCCGACGCCAATCTCACCATCTGGTGCGACGAGGATACGCCCCTGATCTGGCCCGAGGTGCTGCAAGCCGTTTCCGGCCATGCCCCCGGCACCCTGCTGGAAGATGCCGATCTGCTGCTGGTCGAACTCATGTCGCCGGACGGGATCGAACGGATGCGCGCCTATCTCTCGGCCAATCCCCCTGCCAGCGTAACGCAGCGGCGGCGCATCGTTTCGGCCTTCCTCGACAAGTTCGCCCTGTCCGATCAGATCGACATGGAACTCGATTTGCCCGGCTGGGACGAGGATCTGGTCAACCGGCTTGAAGAAAACTACCGCAACGACATCGCGCGCATCCGCGCCACGCCGGGCGTGACCTTCCTCGATCCCTGAGCGGGCCATGACCGGGCAATGACCGGGCAATGACCGGGCAATGACCGGGCAATGACCGGGCAATGACGGGGCCGCCGCCGCACCCCGGATACCGGGGCACGGTCTGCGGCCCTCGCCCGGTTCAGTTCATCCCGAGCGCGGCCTTGTACATCTCAAGCACCGCCTCTTCCTCGGCGATCTCGTCGGGCTTGCGCTTACGCAGCGCCACCACCTTGCGCAGCACCTTGGTGTCATAGCCGCGCCCCTTGGCCTCGGCCATCAGCTCTTTCTGCTGCTCGGTCACATCCTTCTTTTCCGCCTCAAGCTGCTCATAGCGCTCGATGAACTGACGCAGCTCATCGGCGGTGACGTTATAGGCGTCGGTCGGGTCGCTCATCCTGCCCTCGTGATGTGAAAGATTGCCTCGCCCCTCCCTACCCCGGCTTCCGCCCCGGGTTCAAGCCGATGGTGAAGCCACCCGCCCCCATCGCCCGCCTTGCCCAGACCCGCGCACCAAGCTAGGACGATGGCCACACGGGCAAAGGCGGGTGGCAGGAATGGACTATCTGATCTGGGGCGGCGCGGCGCTGTCGATGCTGGGCATCCTTGGCCTTGGCTGGTGCGTCGTGCTGGCCGTGCGGGCGCGCAAGTCCGGCCTGCCCGACGATCAGATGAAGGCGCGCCTTCAGCAGGTCGTCGCCATCAACCTTGGCGCGCTGGCCATCTCGGCGCTTGGCCTGATGGCCGTGGTGATCGGGATCATCCTCGCCTAGGCGGCCCGCGCGGCATCCGCCGCCAGGGGCCGCCCCTCGGCGATCAGCCGGTCGAACAGCGGCGCGGGGCTGAACAGATCCGGCGCCTCGGCCGCCCACACCCGCAGATCCCGGCGCAGCACGATCAACCCCCGCCTGTCGGCCTGCAGCATCGGCCCGCCGGTCCAGCGCGCCATGATCCCCGCCCCGATGGCCACGGCATCAATGGTTGCACCATCCCGCGCCGTTCCCGCCTCGACCAGCCGCGCCCCGGCATTGGCCAGCGCGCCCAGACAGCGCCGCGCCACCGCCTCTTCCGTGGCGCGCGGCTGGCCTGCCCGCCCCTCGCCCGCGATTCCCGCCAGCGCCAGCGCCTGCGCGATCACCGCCCGCGGCACGCCGCGCCCCTCCAGATGCGTCACCGCCTCGGCCAGCGCCGTGGCCAGCCCCACCGCCACCGGCCCGCCGGGGCCAACCGGCACCACCGCCCATCCCAGACGCCGCGCCAGCGCCACCGCATGGGCCGCGCGCTGCGGGGTGACGGTTCCCCCCGTCAGCCCCATCTCGGCCAGCATCGCGCCCGGCCCGGCCGCCAGCGCCAGCGACACCGCCCCCGCCTGCGCCGGCACCCCAAGGGCCAACACCGTGCGCGGCGCCTTCAGGTGCAGGTCCGGACGCGTGGTGAGGATCACATCGCCCTCGCCCAGCCGTGCCGGCCCCACCAGCGGGATCAGCCGCGCCCAATCCGCATCCCGCGCCTCGGGCGAAAGCCGCCCCGCCTGCACCGCCGCCTCCTGTTGCGCGGCGATCCGCTCCAGCGCCGCGATCAGCGCCTCCCGCGCCGGATCGGCCAGCAGCACCGTCAGCCCCGCCTCCAGCGCCGCCATGGCGACCAGCGTCGCCTCGCCCCCGACACCCCAGATCGCCAGCCGCGAAGGGATCGGGGCCGCAAGCCCCGCCAATTGCCGGGGCAGGCGCATCGCCGCCCGCTCCGCCCGGGCGGCATGGCGCAGGCCCTGCGATTCCGCACTGGCCAACAGATCCTCCACCGCCGCACCCTCGAAGGCCAGACCCTGCTCAAAAGGCAGCAGCAGCGCCGCCTCCACGCAATCCACGATCCGCCCCGGCGCAGGCAGCCGCGCCCCCCGCAGCCCCTTGCGCGCCGCCTCGACCGCCGCGCGATAGGCCGTCACGTCCCGCAACCCCGTCCGCATCTCGCAGACCCGGCGCAACGCCGCCTCCTGCCGCCGCGCCATCTCTTGCGCCACGCCACGCGCCTCGGCCACGGGATCGCCCCCCAGCACCCTGTCGAAGATCCCCGTCGCCACGCCCTCGGCCGCATCAATGGCCCGCCCGGACAGCATCAGATCCAGCGCCACCGCGGCCCCGACAAGCCGCGGCAGGCGCTGCGTCGCCCCCGCGCTTGGCACAAGGCCCGCCCGCACGGCAGGCAGCGCCCATGCCACGCCCTCCCCCACCAGCCGCAGATGTGCGGCCAGCGAAAGCTGCGCCGCATCGCCCCCCACGACCTTGTCCAGAAGCAGGATCACCGGGCAGTCCAGCATCTCGATCCGCTGGCACAAAGCCCCCAGCGCCGGATCCGACGCCTCGCCCTCCGCCGCGCCCCCCTCGGCACCGGTCCCGCGCAACAGAACGGCACGGCACCCCGAGCTTTCCGCTAGATCCAGCGCCTCCGAAAGCGCGCGGCACAGATCGGGGCCGACTCCGCGCGTCAGCGGCTCTTGCAGAACGATCTCAAGCACGGGGCCGATGCGCCCCAGCGTCAGCCCTTTCTCCACCCCATCCGCCATGCCGCCCTGCGCTCCGCCGTCCTTTTCCCGCATTAAGAGGCGCGCAGCGCGGCTTGGCAATGGTCCCGCGCCGATCACACGGGCATGTTGTCGAAACCCTGCTCGATCTCCGCCTCCTCGGCGGCATGGCGGGCCTCGGCCTGCGCAGCATCCTCCGGCTCATCGGCCCCCGGCATCACCTTCGACAAGGCCTCCATCTCGGCCCGCAGCAGCGCAAGGCCCATCGCCTGCCCCGCCGCCGCGGCCTCCACCGCCTCGCCCATCAGCCCGGCCATATCCGTCAATCTGGTCATCGCCATATCCGTCTCCTCCTTCTCAAGCCGCGCAATCGCGGCAGAACGGCGTGAAGGGCAGCACATCCAGCCGCGCCGCGCTGATCTCGGCTCCGCATTTCACGCAAGATCCGTATTCGCCCGCGGCCATCCGCTGCAGCGCCGCCTCGATCATGCGGATCTCCTGCTGCCCGCTCAGGCCCATGCCCTCAAGCACCTCGTCGCCCTCGCGTTCGGTGGCAAGTTCCTCCCAATCGGCGGCATTGTGGGAATCAAGCTCCGCCTCGATCCCCGCCAGCCTGCCCTGCAGATCGGCAAGCCGGGTTTCCAGTTGTTCCTTGCGTGCCTGAAGCGAAGTCATCGCCACCCTCCTGCTATCCTGTTCGGCAATCCTAACAGCCCCGCGGATCGCCGCCTTGACCTCGATCAAGACTCACGCCGAATTCATATATTCAAGACTTGTGATATCACGCTGCGCACCCATATCATCGGCACAAGCGCGGCCCCCGGCCGCCGCCACCCGCCAGTCCACCAAGGGGCCCTTGCGCATGTCACCACCTCGCCCATCCGCCACCCATCGCCAGATCATCTTCGCCGTCGCGCCTGTCTCCGCTGTCGCGCTTGCCCGGGCCTTTTCCCCTCTTCTTCCCTCAACCCGTGCCGCCTGCGGCAAACAGGATGATTCGCATGTTTGATATAGCCTGGCTCTGGGGCCTTCTCGGCGGCCTGCTGATCGGCAGCGCCGGGGCGCTCTATCTTCTGGTGAATGGCCGCGTCATGGGGGCCTCCGGCATCGTCGGCGGGCTGGTCGATGGCAGCGGGCGCGACAGCTGGGCCGAACGGGCCGCTTTCCTTGCCGGACTGATCGCGCTGCCCGGCCTTGCCGCACTTCTGTTCGGCGGATCGGAAACCCATCTCACCGATAACTGGGCGCTGGTGATCATCGGCGGCCTGCTGGTCGGCCTCGGAACGCGCCTCGCCAATGGCTGCACCTCGGGCCATGGGGTCTGCGGCATCTCGCGCCTGTCGCTGCGCGGGATCGTGGCCACCGTCTTCTACATCCTCGCCGGCGGCATCGTCATGGTGCTGGCACGCCACGTTCTGGGATGGATCTGATCATGAAACAAACCCTTGCCGCCGCCCTTGCAGGCGCACTCTTCGGCCTCGGCCTTCTCGTCTCGGGCATGACCGACACGACCAAGGTGCAGGGCTGGCTCGATGTCTTCGGCGATTGGGATCCGACGCTGGCCTTCGTCATGGGTGGCGCCCTGTTGCCCATGGCCATCGCATGGCGCATCGCCGCCCGGCGGCGCACCGCCCTTCTGGGCCGCACCATCCCCCTTTCGCCCGGCGGAACCAGCGTCGATTCTCCCCTCGTCATCGGCTCCACCCTGTTCGGGGCGGGCTGGGGGCTTGCGGGCCTCTGCCCTGGCCCGGCCCTCGCCTCTCTCGCCTGGGAGGTGGCGGCGGTCTGGTCTTTCTTCTCGCCATGCTGGCGGGTATGGTCGCCGCACCCGCCGCCCGCGCGCGGCTTGAACGGATGGCCCCGGCGACCTGATCCCCGCCCCGGCCGCGCGACTGGAGAATGCAATGGATATCCGTGCCCTGACCCCAGCTATGCCGTCTCTCCGCAGATCGACCCGGCCGATCTTCCGGCCATCAAGGCGGCGGGCTACAGCCTGATCATCGACAACCGCCCGGATGGAGAGATCCCGCCCGACCTGCACACCGACGTGATCCGCGCGGCGGCCGAGGCGCTGGGTCTGGCCTTCGTCGCCAATCCGGTCATCGGTGGCGCGCTTACCATGGACAATGTCGCCACCCAGCGCGCCGCGATCGAGGCGGCCAGCGGCCCTGTCTTCGCCTATTGCGCCAGCGGCAACCGCTCGTCCGTGGTCTGGGCACTGGCCCATGCCGGCACCCTGCCGGTCGATGATCTTATCGCGATCCCGGCCCGCTTCGGCTATCAGCTGGAACACCTTCGCCCCACGCTGCAGGGCCTTGCGCAGCAGGGCTGACCCTGCGGCGCAAGCCAGCCGCAGGCGGCGCAGCAGGGGCCGGATCCGCGCCCCCATGCCCTAGATCCGCCCTGCCTGCAGGATGGCGATGGCCGTCTGCGGTGGGCGTTCCTCCACCTCGCCCGACAGGCGCACCGCCCGGGCAAGGCCCTGACGCCCCAATCGCCCCGCCCCCACCCGGCGCCCGTCCAGCCCCTCCAGCCCGATCTGCCCGATATCGGCCAGCGGCAGCGTCACCTCCTGCCCCACCTGCAGCGCCATCACCGCCCCCAGCGGCATCGACAATCGCATCAGCACCGCATCCAGCCGCACCTCCGCCCCCTCCACCCGTTCCGCCAGCGCCTCGACAAAGCGGGTGTCGACCGGCGGGCGCAGTTCCGCCATCCCCGCGCCCATCCCATCCGGCACGGCAAGGATCAGCCGCCCCCTGCGCGCCCCGCCGCCCAGATCCACCTCGCCCAGCAAAACCCGAAACTCCACATCCTCCAGCATCAGCGAAAGCGCCCGCCCGCCATCCACCGTCGCCGCAAAGCGGAATCCGCGTGCCCATTCGGCAAGATCCGCCTCGCTCGAGGCCGCCTCGAACCCCGCCAGCGCCCGGTCCAGCACCGGCGCCAGCAGCGCCGCATCCGTGCGCGTCGGCCGCCGCCCGGCCCGGTCAAGCGCGCTGACGGCCCCGGTCGTCAACGCCTCCACCATCCCCGCCATCACCCCGGCATCAACGACCAGAACCCCCGTCGCCTCGCCCCCGGCCTCATCCAGCGCGCAGATCAGCGCGGGGTCGGGCAGCAATTCGCCCAATTCACCCAAGGTCCGCCGCTGCAACCGGCATTCGGCCAGCGTCAGCGCGACCCCCAATTCCTCCTGCGCCGCCCGGGCGAGCGCCAGCGCCCATACCCGCTCCACCGCCGCAGTCGATTCGGCGGCCGAGGTGGCGGTGGAACGCTTCAATTGAATCAACGACATCGGGCCATCCTGCATTCTGCAGCCTGCAGTCTCGCCCCGGAATGCGAAGAAAGGCTTAAGCTGCCTTCTGTTCCATCCGCAGCGGCAGCATCACCCGAAAGGCCGCCCCGCCCTGCCCCGGCAGATAGGTGATCGTGCCGCCCAGATTGGCCATCACCTCGCGGCAGATCGCAAGGCCCAGTCCCGCGCCCCCCGCCCGCGTCTGATCCGTCAGCCGGGCGAACTTCTCGAAGATGATCGCCTGGCTCTGCTTGGGAATCCCGGATCCGTTATCGACGAAATCCACCGAAACCCGCCCCGCCTTCTGCCGCACGGTGATCCGCAACTCCGGCGCCGCCGCATCGCAATATTTCCGTGCATTCGAAATCAGGTTGATGAAAACCTGCACCAGCCGGTCCGCATCCGTCCGCACGAACAGGTTCTCCGACGGCAGATCGCGATGGATGACGAACACCCGTTCCGGCCGCGTATGGCTGGCCGAGGCCAGCGCCCGGTCGATCAGTTGCTGGATATTGGCCAGCCCCAGATTCAGCTGCACCGATCCGTTCTCCAGCACGCTCAGATCCAGCAGATCATCCAGCAGCCGCGTCAGGCGGATCGCCTCTTCATGGATGATGCGCCCGTAATTCGCCACCATCTCGGGCGGCAGGTCGCCCTCGGTCAGGATCTCGGAAAACGCCCGGATGGATGTCATGGGCGTGCGCAATTCATGGCTGATCTGGCTCAGGAAGGCGTCCTTCTGCACCGAAAGCTGGGTCAGCTTCTCATTCGCTTCGCGCAATTGCCGCGCGGTCCGCGTCAGTTCCTCGCGCTGGGTCTCAAGCTGGGCGGAATATTCCATGATCTGCGCGGTCTCATTGGCCACTGCCATCAGGTCTTCCACCGATACCGTCGCCCGCCCGACGATCTGGCTGATCATCGCATGCGCCGTGGCCGCCCCCACCGATCCCGCCAGCCGCCGCTCCAGCCCGGCCACGAAATCGGGCGTCGCGTCCGGCAGATAGCCGTCCTTCCCTTGCATCCGCGCCTCGGCGGCAAACAGCGCCAGCGCCGCCTCGTTGCCCAGAATGCGCTGCGTCATCACCAAAAGCGCCTCAGGCTCTGCCCGGCCCCGCGCCCATCCCTGCGGCCCCCCGCCTTCGGCATCGAAAACGTTCACGAAGGCCACGCCCTGCATCCGCTCCACCGGGCCGGGAAAGGTGAACAGCGACACGATGCAGAAGGCCGCCGTATTCAGCGCCAGCGACCAGACAAGCGAATGCAGCAGCGGATCCGCCCCCGCCACCCCGAACAAAGCCTGCGGCCGCAGCCAGCCGATCCCGCCCGGCCCCTGTTCGAATACCGCCACGCTCAGCGCCGCGCCCGGCCCGAAAGACGGCAGATAGAGCGTGTAGATCCACACCGCAAAGCCCGTCACCAGCCCCGCCGCGGCCCCGGTCTTGGTCGCCCCGCGCCAGTAAAGCCCCCCCACCAGAACCGGCAGAACCTGCGCCACGCCCACAAAGGCGATCAGCCCGATCGCCGCCAGCGCCGCCGATCCCCCCGACAGCCGATAGTAAAGATAGCCCAGCGTCAGCACCGCCACGATGGCCAGCCGCCGCGACAGGATCACGATCCGCCGCACATCCCCCGACATCGCCGCCTTCGGACGCAGCTTCAGCCAGATCGGCATCACCACATGGTTCGAAACCATCGTGGCCAGCGCGATGCTTTCCACGATCACCATGGATGTGGCGCTGGAAAACCCGCCCAGAAAGGCCAGCATCGCCAGCGCGCCCTGCCCCTCCGCCAGCGGCAGCGTCAGCATGAACATGTCCGGGTTCGCGCCTTCGGGCATCCGCTCCAGCCCGATCACCGCAATCGGCACGATGAACAGGCTCATCAGCAGCAGATAAAGCGGAAAGGCCCAGCTTGCCCGCGCCATGTGGCGCTCTTCGCCATCCTCGACGATCATCACCTGAAACATCCGCGGCAGACAGATCACCGCCGCGCCCGACACGAACAAAAGCCCGGCCCACCGCCCCGGCTGCAATTCCCAATCCGCGATGGGCGAGGTTTCGATCCGCTGGAACAGTTCCACCGGCCCCCCGGCCAACCCCCAGACGACAAAGATCCCCACCGCCAGCAGCGCCACCAGCTTCACCACCGCCTCCACCGCGATGGCCAGCACCACGCCGTGATGCTGCTCCTTGGCATCCAGATTGCGCGTCCCGAACAGGATGGTGAACAGCGCCAGCCCCCCCGCCACCCAGATCGCGGTGGAATCCCGGTCCGGCAGGGCCCAGCCTTCGGGCGTGCCACTGGCAAAGACACCAAAGGACAGCGTCACCGATTGCAACTGCAGCGCGATATAGGGCGTCGCCGCCACCACGGCGAGAAGCGTCACCACCACGCCCAGAAAGTTCGATTTCCCGAAGCGCGACGAAATCAGGTCGGCAATCGACGTCACCCTCTGCTGCCGCCCGATCGCCACCAGTTTCCGCAACAGCACCCACCAGCCCACGAAAACCAGCGTCGGCCCCAGATAGATGGTGACAAATTCCAGCCCCGACCGCGCCGCATAGCCGACCGCGCCATAAAACGTCCAGGCCGTGCAGTAGATCGACAGCGAAAGCGTATAGATCATGGGCGACCGCAGCCAGCCGATCCGCCCCATCGCCGCCCGCCGCTCGGCCAGAAACGCCACCGAGAACAGCATCGCGACATAGGCAAGGCAAGACAGGACAAGCAGGTTGAAGGGCATGGCCTAGCGGTCCTCGCCCTCATCCGTGCTGCTGTCTCCGGCCAGACCGGGGGCCAGCAGGGCCGCCACCACCACCAGCCCGAACCAGACCACGAACAGATACAGCCCGTCCCGCGCCGTATCCGTGGCCTCCGTCTCGGCGGGTGCCCAGAGGATCGGCAGCAAAAGCAGGAACAGCCCAAAGACCGGCAGCATCCGCGCCCCGTCGCGCAAGCGCCGCTTGCGATAACTGTCCCGCTTCAGAAAGAGGGGGGACCGCGCCCGCTTCATCGCCCCACCAGCGCCCGGACAGAGGCCAGCATCTCGGCATTCGAAAAGGGCTTGGTCATGAAATGGCTCACCCCCGCACGCTCCGCTGCCTCACGGTCGCGGCCCTGCCCCTTGGCCGTCAGCATCATCACCGGGGTCGTCTCCGTCGCCGGATCCGACCGGATCGCCTGCAGGATCTCCAGCCCCGAACAGCCCGGCAGCATCAGATCGAGGATCACAAGATCAGGCCGCGCCTTGCGCACCGCCTCAGCCGCGCCGCTCCCATCGCCAAAGGTCGACACGGTCAGTCCGTCCCGGCTCAGGATGAACCGGATCGCCTCGGCGATATGCGGCTCGTCCTCGATCAAAAGGACATGGCTCGTCATCGCAGCCTTCCCTCCCACGGGCCACAGGCACGGGCCTGTCCCCTCCGGTTCCCCGCCGGTCTGCTGCCGGCTTCCTCCGCCGACGATGCCCCAATTCCCGGCACCCT
Source organism: Paracoccaceae bacterium (assembly GCA_041397045.1). Lineage (GTDB taxonomy): Bacteria > Pseudomonadota > Alphaproteobacteria > Rhodobacterales > Rhodobacteraceae > Paragemmobacter. Next base: position 30,041 of record JAWKXK010000006.1, on the reverse strand, counting down.
GTCAAAAGCCCATTCGCCCGGCAGGGTCAGACCGCCTCACCCATGATCGCCGGCTCCCGCCGCGCCGGGCAATCCCGCCGCGGGCAGATTCGGCAACTCGTGCCCACCTGTAGCGCCGCCCCGTCCCGCGCGGTCCCCGCAACCGGGCGGATCAGCATCGCCGCCTCGCGCAGTTCCACCCCGGTCACCCCCCCGGGATGGTGCAGGTCGCACCAGGCCAGCGCCGCAAACCGCCGCGCCCCGCGCCCCGCCGTCGCCAGATCCGCCGAGACCGGGCTCATCGGCCGGCCCAGCGCCGCGAACAGCGGCCAGATCGGGCAGGCCGCCCCGAATCGCGGCAGGGCAAACCCCTCGGCGGGCTTGCGAAAGACGAGCGTCCCCGACGCATCGCAGATCACCAGCCCGAACCCCGCCCCGGGCAGCAGCGCCAACCGGCGCATCACCGCCGTCACCGAAAGCCCCCGCTCCCGCGCCAGCCGCAGCGGATCGGGCCCCGCAGGCCCGGCCGCCGCCATCTCCGCCTCCAGCACCGCCATGGGCAGTCGCGCCGCCTCCTCCCCCGCCCGGCGCAGCCAATCCCGCGCGAGTTGCCGCGCCGCCCCCGACACCAGCCCCCCGATCTCGGCCGACAGCGCCGCCAGCCCCGCCCCGTCCGCCTCAAGCTCCGGCACATGCCAGCCGCGCGCCGCCAGCCACTCCTCGAACTCTTCCTGCGGCGCGGCGATGCCCTGCACCCCCGCCTGTTCCGACCCGTCCAGATAGGCCACCAGCGCCTCCGATACCGCGGCCAGCCGCTCGCTGTCGGCAAACAGGTTGCGCAGGAACCGCCCCTGCCAATCCGGGTCGATCTCGCCCGGCTCCGCCAGGATCTCCGCCGTGCTGCGCACCGATGACACCGCCGACAGCATCTCGTGCAACGAAGCAGAAAGATGCGGATCATGCGTCATGCGGTCATTCAACGCCTCCACCGCGCGCTCCAGCCCCGCCACCCGCCGCTCCAGCGCAACCAGCGTCCCCGCCCATCCCGGAAAGCGCCCCGCAAATTCCTCGATACGGTCCAGTTCCGCCCCTGTCCCCTCGCCCGCCGCGGCGGCGGCCAGTCGCAGGTCATCCAGCAGCGTGCTGCCCTCGCCCTCGCGCAGAACTTCGACCGGCACCCCCAGCACCCCGGCCAGCGCCGCCAGCACCTCATCCGTCACGCGCCGCCGGTTATGTTCTATCAGATTGAGGTATGAGGCCGACACCCCCGCCGCCTCGGCCACCACGGCCTGCCGCAGGCCCAGCGCCAGACGCCGTTCCCTCAGCCGCGTTCCCGTCAGTGCCGATAACGGCATCGCCCTTGCCCTCCCCCGGCATCGGGCAAAGATTTACAAAACCGTGAAAACTTTACAACCGCCGCTTCATCTTGGCCCAAATACCCAAATCCGCCGTCTCCACCCCGCGCCCGGCACGAAAAAGGCGCGCGCAGGTCTCCCCGCGCGCGCCCCTGTCCTTCCGTCAGGCGATGCTTACTGCAGCGCCTTGTCCGTGATCGCCGAGGTGATGGCCCCCGCATCCGGCGCCTTGGTGATCGCCGGGTTCTCCGGGCTCACCGCCGCCAGCAGCGCCTCGACCGTCGCGTTGAAATCCGCCGGATCCAGCGCCCCGTTCGACCCCGCGGTCAGCTTCGCCACCTCGCCCATCATATAGGTCTGATGCTCCAGCGTCTGCAGGCCGGTCTGGTCGGCATCCACCACGATCTGCGCGGCCTCCGCCGGGTTCGCCTCGGCATATTTCCAGCCCTTCATCGAGGCGCGGACAAACCGCACCATCTTGTCCTCGAAGGCCGGGTCCTTCAGGCTTTCCTCCAGCGCATAAAGCCCGTCCTCCATCACCTTCACCCCCTGATCACCATAGGAGAAGAAGGTAAGCTGATCCGGCGTCAGCCCGGCATCCAGCACCTGACCGTATTCGTTATAGGTCATCACGCTGATGCAGGCCGCCTGCCCGTTCAACAGCGCCTCCACGTCGAAGGCCTGCTTCAGCACGGTCACACCGCCCTCGCTGCCATCGGTGGCAAGGCCCAGCTTCGCCATCCAGGCATAGAACGGATATTCATTGCCAAAGAACCACACGCCCAGCGTCTTGCCCGGGAAATCGGCGGTCGATTCCACGCCCTGATCCTTGCTGCAGACGAAGGAAAGGCCCAGATTCTTGAAGGGCTGCGCTATGTTCACCAGCGGCACCCCCCGATCCCGCGCGGCAAGTGCTGCGGGCATCCATGTCGTGATGACATCCGCCCCGCCCCCCGCGATCACCTGCTCCGGCGCGATATCCGGCCCGCCCGGCAGGATCGTCACGTCAAGGTTCTCCTCGTCATAGAAACCCTTCGCCTCGGCCACGTAATAGCCCGCGAACTGCGCCTGCGTCACCCATTTCAACTGCAGCTTCACGCTGTCCTGCGCATTGGCCGCACCTGCCGCCATCAGCGCCATCATCGCGCCCGCCATCAAACCCTTCATCATCCGTCCGACCTCCATGTCGCCAGTTGCATTGTCTTTCTTCCTTATCCCCGCACTCTCTGGGAGGGGTGCCAGAACGTGACCCGCCGTTCGACCAGGGCCACGAAACCGTAAAAAAGCGTGCCCGCGAGGGCTGCCACGAAAATCTGCGCCCAGACCATCGGCAGCGCAAGCGATCCGACCGCGGTCGAGATGCGGAACCCCATCCCCCGCGTGGGAGAGCCGAAGAATTCCGCAACAATCGCCCCGATGACAGCAAGGGTCGTGGCAATCTTCAATCCGTTGAAGATGAAAGGCATCGCCGATGGCAGCCGCAGCTTGATCAGCGTCGGCCAATATCCCGCGCCATAGGTCCGCATCAGATCGCGATGCATCCGGTCGGCGGCACCCAGCCCCGCCACGGCATTGACCAGCACGGGGAAGAACACCATCGCAAAGACGACCGCCGCCTTGGATTGCCAGCCAAAGCCGAACCACGTCACCATGATCGGCGCCACGCCGACAATCGGCAGAGCCGCCACGAAATTCCCCACCGGCAGCAGCCCCCGCGTCAGCACGGGCGACCGGTCCACCAGCACCGCCACCACCAGCGCCGCCCCGCAGCCCATCGCATAGCCCGAAAACGCCCCCGTCACGATGGTCTGCACGAAATCACCCCACAGCGTGCCAAGGTTCGCGCCAATCGCCGCCGCCACCACGCTCGGCGCGGGCAGGATCACCTCCGGCACCGCAAAGGCGCGCACCGCGCCCTCCCACAGCACCAGCACGGCAATCCCGAACAGCACCGGCGGCACCAGCCCCGCCAGCCGCCCCTTCGCCCGCCGCGCGATCCAGACATTCGCCCCCCAGGCCGCGATCCAGAAGACGATGGCCCACCACAACCCGCTCATGGCCGCCCCCCCATCGCCCGATCCGCCGCCCGCTGTATCGCCCCCACCCCAAGGATCAGCATCCCCGCCACCAACGCGGCCGCGAAAAGCGAGGCCCACATCAGCAATGGCTGGCCAAACTGGCTCGCCACCAGCATCCGCGCGCCCAAGCCTTCAACCGCCCCCGTCGGCAACTCACCGACAATCGCGCCCACCAAAGCCGCCGCAATGGCCACCTTCAGGCTGGCAAAGAAGTAAGGCATCGACGAAGGCAGACGCAGATACAGGAAACTCTGCCACCCATTGGCATTCCACGTCGCCAACTGATCCAGTTGCATCGCATCCGGGCTGCGTAACCCCTTCACCATGCCCACCAGCACCGGGAAGAAGCTCAGGTAAGCGCTGATGATCGTCTTCGACACCAGCCGGTTCTCCAAGCCCAGCGCCTCGCCCAGCGACAGCGTGTTGGACAAGACCACGATCATCGGCGCCAGCGCAACGATGGGAATGGTCTGGCTAATCACCGCCCAGGGCATCACCGTCGCCTCCATCACCCGGAAATAGACGATCCCGATCGCCAGTGACACGCCCAGCACGATCCCCAGCGCGAACCCCGCCAGCGTCGCCTCCATCGTCACCCAGCCATGATAGACAAGGCTCCGCTTGCTCGTCACCGCCTGCCCGGCGATCCCGTCCCACAGCGCCACCGCCACCTGATGCGGCGCAGGCAGCATCGGCCGCTCCAGCGCCATCGTCGCCCTCACCAGCTCGCCAAACCCGACCGTCCGCCCCTCGCGCCCGGCCTGATCGTAGACCCATGCAGAATTCATCCACACCGTGCAGACATACCAGATCACCACGATGATCCCCAGCACGGCCAGCACGGGAACCGCCTTACGCATGGCTCCGCCTCCACAAGACAATGGCCAGAACTCCCGACAGGACCACACCGCCCCCCGCGGCAATCCGCGCCCCGTGGGAATCGCCGCAATTCGCCGTGAACTGCCACTCCGCAGCCGGCATCCCGTCGCATCCGCGAAACGCAAAATCGGAGGACGCGGCAAGAAACACCAACGCGGCCAATCCACAGCCCGCAAGGGCCAGAAGGGCCCCGATGCGCATCGCCACCATCCTTGCCGCGCCCCTCATCCCCGCGCCCTCATCCCCGCGCCCTCACCCTTGCGCACCCTGCGGCCAGGCGATCAGGGCCACCGCCACGATCCCCAGCACCACGCCCGCCGCCTGCATCCCCGTCAACCGCTCGCCGAACCACAAGACCCCGATCAGCGCCAGCGCCACCAGCTGCACCACGGAACTGATGGAAACCGCCAGCGCCAGCCCGCTTTCCCGCATCATGCGCACCATCATCAGATTGCCCACCAGAAAACAGCCCAGCGCCAGCGCCAGCGTGGGCCAGGCCCCCGATCCCGCATAGGCCCGCAGCACCGAATTGGCCGCGATGAAGGCCGCCATCGCCCCCGACAGCCACAAGATCAGCCCCGCGCTCACACGGCACCCCCGGCTTCATCTTGGCCCAAATACCCGAATGCACCGCCCGCCACTGGCGCTGCCGCAACCCGATCGCCTCTCCCTCCCCCGGCCCGGGGGAAGGTCGGGGAGGGGGTCGCCCCGGTCAAAGCCTCACACCTCATCGCCATGCCCCGCGCGCAAACCATCCCGTACCCGATGCGCGATCTCGATGAACGCAGCCGAATCGCGAATGTCCAGCGGCCGCTCCCGCGGCAAGGGGCTCTCGATCACATCCGTGATCCGCCCTGGACGCGGGCTCATCACCACGATCTTCGTGGACAGATACACCGCCTCGGGGATGGAATGCGTGACAAACCCGATGGTCTTGCCCGTCGCGGCCCAAAGCTTCAGCAATTCCTCGTTCAGCCTGTCGCGCACGATCTCGTCCAGCGCGCCAAAGGGCTCGTCCATCAGAAGGATATCCGCATCAAAGGCCAGCGCCCGCGCAATGCTCGCCCGCTGCTGCATCCCGCCCGACAATTGCCACGGAAACTTCTTCCCGAACCCCTTCAACTCCACCAGATCCAGAACCCGCTCGATCCGCTCGGCCTGCTCGGCCCTCGAAAACCCCATGATCTCCCGCGGCAGCGCGATATTGCCTGCGATGGTCCGCCACGGATACAGCCCCGCCGCCTGAAACACATAGCCATAGGCGCGCTTCCGGCGCGCCTCGTCCGGGCTCATCCCGTTCACCGTCAGGCGGCCGCCCGTGGGATGCTCCAGCGCCGCGATGCAGCGCAGGAAGGTGGTCTTCCCGCATCCCGACGGCCCGATGAAAGACACGAAATCCCCCCGCTCCACCGTCAGGTTCACATCCTTCAGCGCATGCACCGGCCCGTCCCCCGTCTGGAAGGTCAGGTTCAGCCCCGTCGCCTCGATCACCGGCGCCCCCGCGTTCAGCGTATCCTTCATCCCACCTGTTCCCTGGCGCATCTGCCTGCACCGTCATCAAACCTTTGCCGAAAACCATCATCCTCGGCCCATCGCCCCGAACAAGGCCGCATGACCATGCCCGGAACCCTCGCCTTCGCCCCGACCCCCGAAGACCTGGAGGATGACCTTTTCAATTCTCCCCGTCCTGACCTTCGCCCTGGGGCCAGCCCTCGCCCCCTGACCGGACCACCGGCGCGGCCGCCCCCGAAGACAGCCCCCGCTGATCGCCGCGCCGCCCGCGTGCCGTTCGTACCGCCGTTCACACCCCGTCGCCGGAATCCCCTGTCCGCACCCCACCGGGCGCGGCGCGGTCAGGTCCTTCCACTGGCTCAGCGCCGGTTCACCGCCGGCCGCGCTCGCGGCCCACGAACTGGCCATGCCCTCCTGCGTCTGTACTCCGCCCCGTCATTCACGGCCACCTGCCCCGCGTCAACACAAAGCGCGGCAGGCCCTTCACCTTCTGGCCCTCGAACACGTTGTAATCAATCGCGGATTGCTGCGTGCTTGCGCTGATGACCTTCTCCCTCGAAGGATCCAGCACCACCAGATCCGCATCCGCCCCGACCAGAACCGCGCCCTTCTTGGGATAAAGGTTCAAAATCTTCGCGATATTCGTCGACGTCACCGCCACGAACTCATTCGGCGTCAACCGCCCCGTCCCGACCCCATGCGTCCAGAGCATTGGCAGACGGTCCTCCAGCCCCCCCGTCCCGTTCGGGATCTTGGCAAAGTTGCCCACCCCGAACCGCTTCTGCTCGGTGGTAAAGGCGCAATGATCCGTCGCGACACAGGACAGCGACCCCGACATCAGCCCCGCCCAAAGGCTCGCCTGATGCTCCTTGTTCCGGAAGGGCGGGCTCATCACCCGCCGCGCGGCATGGTCCCAATCAGGGTTGAAATACTCGCTCTCATCCAGCGTCAGGTGCTGGATCAAAGGCTCCCCCCAGACCCGCTTGCCCGCCTGCCGCGCCCGCCGGATCGCCTCATGGGCATCCTCGCAGGACACATGGACGACATAGAGCGGAACCCCAGCCATATCCGCGATCATGATGGCACGGTTCGTCGCCTCCCCCTCCACCTGCGGGGGCCGCGAATAGGCATGCCCCTCGGGGCCGGTATTCCCCTCGGCCAAAAGCTTGGCGGTCAACTCCGCCACCACATCGCCATTCTCGGCATGGACCATGGCGAGGCCCCCAAGGTCACCCACCCGACGGAAGGACGAGAACAGCTCGTCATCATTCACCATCAAGGCGCCCTTGTAGGCCATGAAGTGCTTGAAGGAGGTGATCCCCGCCTTCACGCTGTCGGCCATGCCCTCCCAGACCTTCTCGCCCCACCATGTCACGGCCATGTGGTAGGAATAGTCGCAATTCGCGCGGCCCGACTTGTTGTGCCACATCTGGGCCGCATCCATCAGCCCCTGCCCCTGCCCCGGCAGCACGAAATCCACCACCATCGTGGTGCCACCCGACAGCGCCGCCCGCGTCCCGCTCTCGAAATCATCGGCGCTGTAAGTGCCCATGAACGGCATCTCCAGATGCGTATGCGGGTCGATGCCCCCCGGCATCACATAGCACCCCGTCGCATCCAGCTCCGTCCCGCCCGTCAGCCCCTGCCCGATCTCGGTGATCTTCCCCCCCTCGATCCGCACATCCGCCTTGTAGGACAGGTCCGCCGTCACAACGGTGCCGTTCTTGATGATCGTTGCACTCATCGGCTCATCTCCCTCTCGAAACCTTCCGGCTTCATCTGTTCGAAAATATCCTGCGGGGGTCCGGGGGTGCAAACCCCCCGGGGGTCGCCATCAGGAAACCACCTCCGCCACCTCAAGCGCGGCATGCAGCAGCACATCCGCCCCCGCCGCCGCCCATTCCGGGGAAATCTCTTCCGCCTCATTGTGCGAAAGCCCATCCACGCAGGGACACATCACCATCACCGTCGGCGCCACCCGGTTGATCCAGCAAGCGTCATGCCCGGCCCCGGAAACGATATCCATATGCGAATAGCCCAACCGCTCCGCAGCCCCCCGCACCACCTCCACCAAACCCGGATCAAAGGTCACGGGATCGAAATGCCCCACATCCTCGATCGCGCAGCCCAGCCCCAGCTCCTTGGCCACCGCCTGCGCCGCGCGGATCACCTCGGCCTTCATCGCATCAAGCTTCCCCTGTTCGGGGCTGCGGATATCCACCGTGAACACCACCTTCCCCGGGATCACGTTGCGCGAGTTAGGGAACACCTTCACCTGCCCTACCGCGCCCACGGCATTCGGCTGATGGCTCATGGCGATCTGATGCACGCGCTCGGTGATCCGCGCCATGCCCAGCCCCGCATTCACCCGCATGTTCATCGGCGTCGATCCGGTATGCGCATCCTTCCCCGTCAGCGTGATCTCCAGCCACCACAGCCCCTGACCATGGGTCACGACGCCGATCGTCTTCCCCTCGGCCTCCAGAATGGGCCCTTGTTCGATATGCAATTCCAGCATCGCATGCATCTTCCGCGCGCCGACCTTCTCCTCGCCGACCCAGCCGATCCGCGCCAGTTCCTCGCCAAAGACCTTGCCATCCAGATCCTTCCGAGACTTGGCATATTCCTCCGTATGAATCCCCGCGAACACGCCCGAGGCCAGCATCGCCGGCGCAAACCGCGCCCCTTCCTCATTCGTCCAGTTCGTCACCACGATGGGGCGGCGCGTCCTCACCCCCAGATCGTTCATCGTCCGCACCACCTCCAGCGCGCCAAGAACCCCCAGCACCCCGTCATACCGCCCGCCCGTCGGCTGCGTATCCAGATGTGACCCCATATAGACGGGCAAGGCCTCCGGGTCCGTCCCCTCCCGCGTCGCGAACATGTTGCCCATGGTATCCACCCCCATGGTCATCCCCGCCGCCTCGCACCAGCGCTGAAACAGATGCCGCCCCTCGCCATCGGCATCGGTCAGCGTCTGGCGGTTGCACCCGCCCGCGACCCCCGGCCCGATCTGCGCCATCTCTTCAAGGCTGTCCCACAGCCGTGCGGAATTGATCCTCAGGTTTTCCCCGGGTGCTGGCATCTGCTGGCTCTCCCTGTGGTGCGGGCGTCTGTCGGCCCCTGTTCCACGCGTGTTGATCGACTCGCATCCTGACCATATGGTCAATACGAAACGCACCACAACCTGACCATCCGGTCAATGAAAATCACGGGGATGAATGCCCGAAACCGCCCGCATTTCCCGCATCCGTTCCGGCCGCCGCACGGATATCAGGCAACAGAATGAACGCCTGATCCTCGACGCCGCCGAACGCGTCTTCGCCGAGGCGGGCTTCGGCGGCGCGACCATGCAACTCATCGCCGATATGGCGGGCCTGCCCAAGGCGAACCTGCATTACTACTTCCCCACCAAAGAGGCGCTTTATCGCCGCGTCGTCCAGAACATCTTCGAAATCTGGCTCGATGCCGCCTCCTCCTTCGACGGCGCGGCAGGCCCGGTCGAAGGCATCGGCGCCTATGTGGAGGCGAAGATGAACATCTCCCGCCGCCATCCCCACGGCTCCAAGGTCTGGGCGGCCGAGGTGATGCATGGCGCGCCCGTGATCCAGGACTATCTCGAAACCACGCTCCGCCAATGGACCGAAGGCCGCATGGCCGTCATCCAACGCTGGATAGACGAAGGCAAGATGGCCCCCATCGACCCACGCCACCTGCTCTACATGCTCTGGGCCACGACCCAGCACTACGCCGATTTTGGCCACCAGATCGAAACCCTGAACGCGGGCCAACCCCTGTCCGACGCGCAATGGCGCGAGGCCACCGAAAGCGTGAAACAGATCATCCTGCGCGGCATCGGCGCGATCTGACAGCCCCGACCCGCCCGCGGCCATCTATCCAAAGCCCGGCCCATCGCTTAGTCTGCCCGCCGTCATCCTTGGTCCGAGTGTTCCCATGTCCGCCTCCCTTCCCCTGCTTCCCGATCATGTCAGCCTGCTGCTCGCCAGCCTGCCGCTGCCGCGCCAGACCTCCATCCTCGATGTTGGGGCCAACCCGATCAACGAGGCGCCCTATTCCGCCCTGCTCCGGGCCGGGGCCTGCCGGGTGACGGGCTTCGAACCCCAGCCTTCGGCCTTCGCCGAACTGCAACGCATCAAGGGGCCGCAGGAAAGCTATCACCCCCGTGCCGTGGGCGATGGAAGCCTGCAGACCCTGCATATCTATGCCAGCAGCGGCCTCACCTCGATCTTCCCGCCGCATCTGCCGGGCCTGCGCGCGCTTGGCCGCGCCCGCTGGGCCCGCGTTCTGGACAAGGTCGAGATGCAGACCCTCAGCCTTGACCGGATCGAGGGCCTCGCCCCCTGCGACCTGCTCAAGATCGACATTCAGGGCGGCGAGAAACTGGTCTTCGACCACGCCACCCGCGTTCTGGGCGAGGCGGTCGCCGTCATTGTCGAACTGCGCTACATGCAGCTTTACGAAGGCGAACCGATGACGGGCGGTGTCGATGAAAGCCTGCGCGCGAAGGGCTTCATGCTGCACAAATTCCTGTTCAACAAATCCCAACCGATGCCAAGCTCGCAGGCCGCGCGCCTGCACCGCCGCCGCAACGCCGATCAGCTGATCGACGGCGACGCCGTCTATCTGCGCCATCCGGGGCGGATCGACAGCTTCACCGATGGGCAGGTGATGCAGCTTGCCATCCTTGCCGCCGGGGTGATCGAAAGCCATAGCCTCGCCCTTTACGCGCTGGATGAACTGGTGCGCCGCGCGCTTGTTCCGGCAGACCTGCCCGGGCGCTATGTCGATGCCCTGCCTGCGGCACTGCTTGCACGGGCCGAACGGGCCGAGGCGGCGCAGGACAGCCCCGCCATTACCGCCCCGCCCCCGCCCCCGGCCATCGCGGGAAAGGCCCGCTCCACCCCCGCCAAACCAGCCGCCCCCCGCGCCAAGGCCACCACCACCGGCGCGGCGGCTGCCAAATCCCCAACCGCCAAATCCACCCCCACGCGATCATCCGCCTCGCGCTCCTCGGGCGCGTGATCGCCCAGCACCCCGAACTGCCAGCCAGAAGGCCCCGTCATGGATATCACCGAACTCGAAGCCGAAGCCGCCCGCCTTGTCCTGACGGACTTCACCGAAGACACCGCCCTCAGGCTGGGCCTGACGATGATGAACATGGCAAAGCTGGATCGCCTGCCCGTGGTGATCGACATCCGCACCGCCGACCGCACGCTCTTTCACCTCGCCATGCCGGGGGCCGCGCCGATCAATGACCGCTGGGCACGCCGGAAATCCAGCACCGCGCTGCATTTCCACCTCGCCTCGCTGCATGTCGGTCGGAACATGGCCGCGAAAGGAGAAACCCTCGCCCTGCATGGCCTCAGCGAAAGCGATTACGCCATTCACGGCGGCGCGGTCCCGATCTGCGTCGCGGGCGCGGGCGTTGTCGCCTGTGCCACCGTCTCGGGCCTGCCGCAGCTTGAAGACCACCGCCTTGTCGTGCGCGCGCTCGAAACCCTGCTGCCGGGGGTCTGACGGCCTCGCCGCCCGGTCACATTCCCGTGATCGCCCGCTTTTCCGGGCCGTGCAAGCACCTAGATCGCAGGGGCATAACAATCAGGAACCGGAGGGATAAGATGCATTTCAAGGGATTGACCCGCTCGCTCGCGATCGTTGTCGGCATGCTGGTGGCCGTGCCCTACCTGATGATCCTCGCGGTGGAGTGATCCACGCCCCCGCGAAGGCACCCGCGAAGGCCCCCGGGCCTTCGCGCCCAGCCCAGCCAACCCTCCGCAGCTAACGCTTTGCATCCGTGCCGGATATGGGCCAAGGTCGCGCGACCGGCCCAAACAAGACCAAAGCCCGCACAGATGACCAGACCCCGGACGCGCATCCAGCAAAAGAACTCCGAAACCATCCTCGAAGCCGCGCTTGAGGTGTTTTCCGCCTACGGCTTCCGCGGCGCGACGCTGGATCAGATCGCCGAAGTGGCGGGCCTGTCCAAGCCCAACCTTCTTTACTATTTCCCCTCGAAAGAGGCGATGCATCAGGCCCTCCTGACCCGCCTCCTCGATACCTGGCTCGATCCCCTGCGCGACATGGATCCCGCCGGTGATCCGCTCTCGGAAATCCTTGCCTATGTCCGCCGCAAGATCGAACTCAGCCGCGACTTCCCCCGCGAAAGCCGCCTCTTCGCCAATGAGATCCTGCAAGGCGCGCCCCGGATGCGCGACGCGATCGAAGGCGACCTGAAAGAACTGGTCGACCGAAAATCGGCCATCCTTGCACGCTGGATGGACGAAGGGCGCATCGCCCGCCTTCCCCCGCATCACCTGATCTTCTCGATCTGGGCGCTGACCCAGCATTACGCGGATTTCGACATGCAGGTCCGCGCCGTGCTGGGGCAGGATCACGACCCCTTCGCCGAGGCGGGCGACTATCTGGAAACCCTGTTCCGCAAACTGCTCGCGCCCTGACGCCCGGCCAGAGGCCCGTCAGGCCGCCCGCGCCCGCCCCGCGATCCCCGCCAGGATCTCCGCCCCGATCCGGAAGGATTCCACCCGCGCCGCAGGATCATGGATCATGCCCGTCACCATGATCTCATCCGGCCGGTATTCCGCCACCAGCGCCTCCAGCCGCCGCGCCACGGTGGCGGGCGATCCCACCGCCGAACAGGACAGCGCCGCCTCCACCTCGTCCCGCATGCCCGCAGGCACTTCGGACAGGTCCTCCACCGGGGCCGGCAACCTGCCCGGCCGCCCCATCCGCAACCGCGCGAAGGCCAGCACCTGCGATGATCGCAGGAACCGCGCCTCCTCTTCGCTCGCGGCGGCGCAAAGCCCCACCCCGATCATCGCATAAGGCCGGGCAAGCCATTGCGAAGGCTGGAAATTGCTCCGATACACATGCAGCGCCTCGGTCAGCGCCTGCGGCGCGAAATGCGAGGCAAAGGCATAGGGAAGCCCCAGCCAGGCCGCCAGTTGCGCCCCATAAAGGCTCGATCCAAGGATCCAGACCGGCACCTGCGTCCCCACCCCCGGAATGGCGCGCACCCGCGCCTCGGGACGATCCGCGTCCAGATAGCCGATCAACTCCGTCACATCGCGCGGGAAGCCCTCGCCGTCATCAAGCCCCCGCCGCAGCGCCCGCGCGGTGGCCATGTCCGTCCCCGGCGCGCGCCCCAGCCCAAGGTCGATGCGCCCGGGAAACAGCGTGGCCAGCGTGCCGAACTGCTCGGCCACCACAAGCGGGGCATGGTTGGGCAGCATGATGCCCCCCGCCCCCACCCGAATGCGCCGCGTCCCCGCCGCCACATGGCCGATCACCACCGCCGTGGCGGAAGAGGCGATACCCGGCATGTTGTGATGCTCGGCCAACCAGAACCGATGATAGCCGAAATCCTCGGCCTGCCGCGCGAGGGCAAGCGTATTGGCCAGGGCATCCGCCGCCGTGCCACCCTCGGGAACCGGGCAAAGATCAAGAAGGGAGAAGTGCTGCATGGCCCAAGGCTACCCCTCCCCCCCGCAGCTGACAAGCCGCGCCCCTTAGGGAAATCTTCACCTTTCCGCGGGACTCTGCAGCCATGCAGCACAGCCTCCGCCCCCCGCCTCCGCCGCTTCGGGCCAACAATGCCTGGGTCAATGCGCTTTTCACCGCCAAGGCGGTTGAAAGCGGCGGCGTGATCCGCCGCTCCGTCCGCTCGGTGGAACGCGAGATCGGGCGCGACGCCTTTGAGACCGAAATCCGCAGGCGCGGCTTTCACGCGATGGAGATTGCGGGCCAGTACATCATTCTATGCAACACCGGGCAGATGCGCGTGGTCTGCTGAACCCGGCGCCGACGAAAAATCTTCATCCGAAGATTTTTCACCTGCGAAGATTTTTCATCCGAAAAATCTTCGCCCCCCGGGGGTATCCCCCGGGGGGCTGTCCTTCACTCCGCCGCCTGAGCCGACGGGTTGTTCGGATGGGTCGTCCAGTTGGCATAATCGCTGACCACCCGCCCCGTGCGCGGGTCGGTCGCGCCCTTCGGCATCTCCACCATGGTGATGCAGTTGTCCACCGGGCAGACATTGACGCAGAGGTTGCAGGCCACGCATTCATCGTCCTTCACGGTAAAGACCCGCTCGGGCGACATGGCGATGGCTTGGTGCGAGGTATCCTCGCAGGCCGCATAGCAGCGCCCACATTTGATGCAGGCATCCTGATCAATCTGCGCCTTGGTCACGTAGTTCAGGTTCAGGTCCTGCCATTCCACGAAATTCGGCACCGCCCGCCCGACCAGTTGGTCAAGCGTCATGTTCTTTTCGTCGAGATATTGCGACAGGCCCGAAATCATCTCCTGCACGATCTTGAAGCCATAGGTCATCGCCGCCGTGCAGACCTGCACGTTCCCCGACCCCATCGCCATGAACTCGGCCGCGTCGCGCCATGTCGTGACGCCGCCGATCCCGGAAATCGGCAAGCCCCGCGTCTCGGGATGCCGCGCGATCTCGCCCACCATGTTCAGCGCGATGGGCTTCACCGCAGGCCCGCAATAGCCGCCGTGCGATCCTTTCCCGTCGATCATCGGGAAGGGCGAGAAGCTGTCGAGATCGACATTCGTCACCGACTTGATCGTGTTGATCAGCGACACCGCATCCGCCCCGCCCCGCTTTGCCGCCATCGCGGGTGGCAGGATCGACGTCACATTCGGCGTCAGCTTCACGATGCAGGGCATCTTGGAATAATGCTTCACCCAAGCCGTGACCATCTCGATATATTCCGGCACCTGCCCGACGGCCGATCCCATCCCCCGCTCCGCCATCCCATGCGGGCAGCCGAAGTTCAGCTCCACCCCATCCGCCCCGGTATCCTCGATCCGCATCAGGATGTCCTTCCACGACTCCTCGTCGCAGGGCACCATCAGCGAAATCACCAACGCGCGGTCGGGATAGTCTTTCTTGACCCGCCTGATCTCCTCAAGGTTCACCGACAAAGGCCGATCCGTGATCAGCTCGATATTGTTCAACCCCAGCAGCCGACGATCCGCCCCCCAGATCGCGCCATAGCGCGGGCCCGAGACGTTCACGATCGGCGGCCCTTCGGAGCCAAGCGTCTTCCACACCACGCCGCCCCAACCCGCATCAAAGGCGCGGCGGACGTTATACTCCTTGTCCGTCGGCGGGGCCGAGGCCAGCCAGAACGGATTGGGCGATTTGATCCCGATGAAATTCGACGTCAGGTCAGCCATCATAAGCCTCCATGTTGGCGCGCGCGGTCAGGGCCTGCCCTGCCGCCGTCTTGCTATCTGAATTGGAATTGCGTCTCAGAACCCCAGCAGGTTCCAGAACCAGCCGATGATGATCCCGCCGATCTCGCCGAATTTCGGGATCACATAGGCCCAAGCCAAAGCCCCCACGACATTCACGGCCAGAAAGACGGGGAACCCCATCCGCATCATGCCGGCAAAAAGAAAGATCACCGGGCGCAGCGGCCCGATGAAATGGCCCAGAAAGACGGCCCCCGCCCCCCATTTGCGAAAGGATTCCGCCGCCCGCTCCACCATATCCGGATGGTCCTTCAACGGCCACATCGTCAGGATCCGCGCCCCGAAGCGCAGGCCCAGCCAATAGCTGAAGGTCGATCCGATGATCGCGCCCAGCGCGGCCCCGGCCCAGATCGGAAAGAACGGGATGGCACCGGTGGCGACCGTCGCCCCCACGCCCACAAGAATGGCCGTCGATGGCACCGCGATCGACAGAAAGGCCGTCGTCTCGGCCGCCGCGAAAACCAGTGCCAGCCAGAAGGACCACTCCTGATGCCGCTCCATGAAGGCGATTGCCGCCTGCGTCCAGCTGTCCATTCCGCCTCACCGTTGCCGATGGGGCAGATGGGGCCTTTCCGGGCCCCGGTAAAGGGGGCCGGGCAAAATTCATGCCCGGTGTCCCATCAGCGCCGCGTGGATATCCTCCGCCGCGTCGCGGCCTTCGGCCACCGCCGTCACCGTCAGGTCCTCGCCCCCCGCCGCGCAGTCGCCGCCCGCCCAGACGCCGGGAACCGAGGTCCGCCCCGCGCCTGTCACGGCAATCTTGCCACCGTCCAGCGCCAGCCCCTCCGGCGCGCCCGAAAGCGTCTGCCCGATGGCCTTGAACACCTGATCCGCACGCAGCCGGAATGTCTCGCCCGTGGGCTTCATCCCGTCCGGGCCATCGACGGTATAGGCGAACTCCACCTCCATCGCCGCCCCCGCCTGATGCACCGCAACCGGCGAGGCATTGGTGATGATCCGCACCCCCGCGCTGGTGGCATGCTCCTGCTCATAGCCCGAGGCGCTCATCTTCTCCTGCCCGCGCCGATAGACGATGGTCACGTTCTGCGCGCCCAGCAGCCGCGACTGTACGGCGGCATCGACCGCCGTCATCCCCCCCCCGATCACCACCACATCGCGCCCGATGGGCAGCACCGACTTGTCCTTGGCCTGCCGCAACTCCGCGATGAAATCCACCGCCGGACGCACGCCCGCCAACTCCTCGCCCGGCGCCCGCAGGGCATTCACCCCCGCCAGCCCCATGCCAAGAAAGACCGCGTCGAAATCCTTCTGCAACTCGGCCAGCGTCACGCCCTTTCCCAAGGCGACCCCGGTCTTCACCGTGATCCCGCCGATCTGCAAAAGCCACTCCACCTCGGCCTGGGCAAAGTCATTCGTGCTCTTGTATTGCGCGATCCCGTATTCGTTCAGACCCCCGGCCTTGGGCCGCGCGTCATAGACAACAACGTCATGCCCCTTCATCGCCAACCGATGCGCCGCCGCAAGGCCCGCAGGCCCTGCGCCCACGACGGCCACCTTCCGCCCCGTCGCCGCCCCGCGCGCAAAGGGATGCACCCCCTGCCGCATCAGCGTATCCGTGGCAAACCGCTGCAACCGCCCGATCTCTACCGGCTTGCCCTCGGCCACCTCGCGCACGCAGACCTCTTCGCACAAAGTCTCGGTCGGGCAGACGCGGGCGCACATCCCGCCAAGGATGTTCTGGCCCAGGATCGTTTTCGCCGCCGCCTCCGGCGTGCCCGTCGCGATCTGGCGGATGAACAGGGGTATGTCGATGCTGGTCGGGCATGCCGTCATGCAGGGCGCATCATGGCAGAAATAGCAGCGATCCGCCGCCACCCGCGCCTCATGCGCGTCAAGCGGCGCCTCGTGATCGCTGAAATTTCCGGCAATGGCTTCGGCTGGCAGACGCCCCGGAACGACACCGGGCGTGAGCGGGCTGTTGGACAAGGCAAGTCTCCCTGTTTGCTTTATGCGTTGCCTGAAACGCTGCCACAGCGTCATATTTTTATCAAACGGTAAAATACCCCCGCCCCCGATTTTTCACCCCATCCTGCCCAATCCGCTTTGGATGCCGCCAAAACAGGCAAACCCGCCCCGCATATCGCCGCTTTTCACCCCCGCGCCTGTCGCGTATAAGGCTCGGCAACCTCCGGGTTCCCGCCACCTCGCGGGCCCCGGCGAAACCAAGAAACCCGGCGCAACGTCGCCAGCAGAGGACCGGCATGAGCAAGAACACCACCGAAGCCGATGTCGCCTTCATCCAGGCACTCGCGGAACTTCTGAACAAGAACGAACTGACCGAGCTTTCGGTGAAACGCGAATATGGCGATGATGACAGCCTCGAAGTGCGCGTCATCAAGCAGGCCAACGTCGTGACCGCCGCCGCCGCCGCCCCTGCCCCCGTCTATCACGCGGCCCCTGCCGCCGCCCCTGCCGCAGCAGCGCCTGCCGCCGCCCCCGCCGCACCGGAAGACCCGGCCCAGCACCCCGGCGCCGTCACCTCGCCCATGGTCGGCACCTGCTACCTCGCCGCCGAACCGGGCGCCGCGCCCTTCGTCACCGTGGGTGCCACCGTCACCGAAGGCCAGACCGTCCTCATCATCGAAGCGATGAAGACGATGAACCACATCCCCGCCCCCAAGGCCGGGACCATCAAGCGCATCCTCGTCGAAGACGGCACCCCCGTCGAATACGGCGCCCCGCTCCTCATCATCGAATAAGGGTCAACCGATGTTCGAGAAAATCCTGATCGCCAACCGGGGCGAGATCGCGCTGCGCGTGATCCGGGCGGCCCGTGAAATGGGGATCAAGTCGGTCGCCGTGCATTCCACCGCCGATGCCGACGCGATGCATGTCCGCATGGCCGACGAATCCGTCTGCATCGGCCCCGCCTCATCGTCCCAAAGCTATCTGAACAAGGCCGCCATCATCTCGGCCTGCGAAATCACCGGCGCGCAGGCGGTTCATCCGGGCTACGGCTTCCTCTCCGAAAACGCCGCGTTTTCGCAGGCTCTGGAAGACCACGGCATCACCTTCATCGGCCCCTCGGCGGAACATATCCGCATCATGGGCGACAAGATCACCGCCAAGGAAACCGCCAAGGAACTGGGCATCCCGGTCGTCCCCGGCTCCGACGGCGGCGTCCCGGACTTTGAAACCGCCCAGACCGTCGCCGCCGAAATCGGCTACCCCGTCATCATCAAGGCCACCGCCGGCGGCGGCGGGCGCGGGATGAAAGTGGCGAAGAACGCCGAGGAACTCGAAATCGCCTTCCGCACCGCGCGCAGCGAGGCCAAGGCCGCCTTCGGCAATGACGAAGTCTATATCGAGAAATACCTGCAAAAGCCCCGCCATATCGAAATTCAGGTCTTCGGCGATGGCAAGGGCAAGGCGGTCCACCTGGGCGAACGCGATTGCTCGCTCCAGCGTCGCCACCAGAAGGTCTTCGAAGAGGCCCCCGGTCCCGCCATCACCCCCAAGATGCGCTCCGAGATCGGCGAGATTTGCGCCAACGCGGTGGCCAAGATCAACTATATCGGCGCGGGCACCATCGAATTCCTTTACGAGGACGGGAAGTTCTACTTCATCGAAATGAACACCCGCCTGCAGGTCGAACACCCGGTGACCGAGGCCATTTTCGGCGTCGACCTCGTCCGCGAACAGATCCGCGTCGCGGCGGGCTTGCCCATGTCCTTCGGCCAGCAAGACCTCGAAATCAACGGCCACGCCATCGAAGTCCGCATCAACGCCGAGAAACTGCCGAACTTCGCCCCATGCCCCGGCAAGGTGCGCGTCTTCCACGCGCCGGGTGGCCTCGGCGTCCGCATGGACTCGGCGCTCTACGGCGGCTACTCCATCCCACCCTATTACGACAGCCTGATCGGAAAGCTGATCGTCCACGGCCGCGACCGCCCCGAAGCGCTCGCCCGCCTGAAACGCGCGCTGGGGGAACTCATCATCGACGGGATCGACACCTCCGTTCCCCTCTTCCACATGCTGCTGGCGGAACCTAACATCCAGAACGGGGATTACAACATCCACTGGCTGGAAAAATGGCTCGCCGCGCAATTCGCGGAATGATGCGAAGGGGCGCCCCTGCGGGGCGCCCCAAATTCCTTCAAAGGAATTTGCAAAATTCTTCGAAGAATTTTGTCTCAGGCCCGACATGACCGAACAGGCCATCACCCCCGAAATCCTGCTCCGCGCCTATGCCGCAGGCATTTTCCCCATGGCCGAAAGCCGCGACGATCCCGAAATCCACTGGGTCGATCCGCGCCGTCGCGGCATCCTGCCTCTGGATGGCTTCCACATCTCGCGCAGCCTCCGCCGCACGATCCTCCGCTCCGGCTGGCGCGTCACCGCCGACACCGCCTTCGCCGCCACGGTCGAGGCCTGCGCCGACAGGGATGAAACCTGGATCAACGACACGATCTTCACCCTCTATGTCGCCCTGCACCGCATGGGCCACGCCCATTCGATCGAGGTATGGGAAGGATCAGAACTCATCGGCGGCGTCTATGGCGTCACCCTCGGCACCGCCTTCTTTGGCGAAAGCATGTTTTCCCGCCGCACCGACGCGTCAAAGGCCGCGCTCGCCTGGTGCGTCCACCGGCTCAATGCAGGCGGCTTCACCCTCTTCGACACGCAATTCCTGACACCGCATCTGCGCAGCCTCGGCGGCATCGAAATCCCGCGGGCCGATTATCACCGCCGCCTCGCGGCCGCCCTGCAGACCCGGGCGGAATTCCACCCGCCGGGCTACTGCCCCTCGCCCTCCGATGTGGCAGGCTCCGCCTCCGCCGGTGCGGGCGGCGTGACGCAGCGCAACACCCAGACATCATAGCGCGGGTGATCCAGCGCCGACAGCGCCGGAGAAGACGCCACCATCCACCCTCGAAACCGGCTGCGCCACGCTGGCATCGCGGATCGTCAGATGCGCCTGCGCGTCCGATGCCGGGTTGTCCGCCGGATAACGGCAGGCATCCATCCGGATCGACAACCGCCCCGATACCGCCTCCTGCCCCAGCGCAAGCTCGATATCCGCCGTCTCGCCCGTCAGCTTGTCCAGCCAGCGCAGGATCCCGGCCTCGGCATTGCGAAACTCCTGCGCCTGCCCCGCCCCCGGCAGGACAGCCGCCACCGCCATCAGGCAGGCCAGCGCAGGGCCAACCGGGCGTCTCATTCGACGGCCCCGCCCTCCGCAGCACCGCCCTCTGCAGCACCGGCCGCGCCATCCCCTCCGCCCCCGGCGAATTTCATCATCAACGAGATGACGGAAACCGCCCCCTGCGTATCCTCGATCTCGGCGCCCGGGCTCAGGTTCTCCAACGATCCGCCAGGCACCAGTTCGACGAAATTCCCGCCCAGCAACCCTTCCGAAGAAATCAGCGCCGCCGAATCGTCGGGCAACTGCACCGTGTCGCGCACCGTCAGCACCGCATCGGCGAAAAAGGTCTGCGGGTTCAGGTCCAGCCCCGTCACCGTGCCCACCTTCACCCCCGCCAGCCGGACATCCGTGCCCACCCGGATCCCCTCGACCGACCGGAACGAGGCCACCAGATCATAGCTGTCCGATGTCCGCTCCGTCAGGCCGGTTTCCTGCCCGACATAGACAAGAAAGCCCAGCGCCGCGGCAAGAACCGCCGCCCCGGCCAGAACCTCTGCGCGACTCTCGCTCATCACTCGGGCTGCCACGCCTCATAGTCCCGCCGCGCCACCGGATCGGGGCGGCGGATGGATCCGGGCGGCGCATAGGCGGCCTCCGTGCCGGTCAGGTTCTCCTGATGCGGCTTTTCCCATGCCTTGTGCTTCAGCGGGGCCTTGGTGGGCGGCTGATCCCAGGTGTGATGCAGCCAGCCATGCCAATCGGGCGCAACCCGGCTCGCCTCGGCCTCGCCCTTGAAGATCACCCAGCGCCGCTTGCCGTCGCGGGTTTCGTAATAGACATTGCCCTGATCATCCTCGCCCACCTTCACCCCCTTGCGCGAGGTGTAAAGCTGCGTGCCCAGCGTCTGGCCGTTCCACCATGTGACAAGCCGCTTGAGGAAATCCATCATAGCCTCCGGGAAACCTTTTCCCCCATATGGCCGAACCTGTCCGAAAGGTCCAGCGCCAAGCCGCCACGCCTGCGGGAATGTGAGCATCGGTGGGGCGGGGCCAGATCTTTCGTCAAAAGATCTGGCCCCGTCCCACCCCGATTTTTCGCAGAAAAATCGCCCCTTCCCAACGAAAAAGGCGGGCCGCAAGGCCCGCCCCCTCATGACTTTCCGGTCGACGATCAGCCCGCCGTCGCCGGTTCCTTCTTCTTCGCCTCGGTATAGACGAGCATGGGCTTCGCCTCGGCGGAATTCACCGCCTCCTCGTTCACCACAACCTCCTCGACACCATCCATCCCGGGCAGTTCGAACATGGTATCCAAGAGGATATCCTCCATGATCGACCGCAGCCCCCGCGCGCCGGTCTTGCGCTTGATCGCCCGTCGCGCAATAGCCGTCAGCGCATCCGGCGTGAAGGTCAGCTTCACCCCTTCGATGTCGAACAGCCGCTGATACTGCTTCACCAGCGCGTTCTTCGGCTCCGTCAGGATCGTCACCAGCGCGGCCTCGTCCAGATCGGTCAGCGTGGCGATCACCGGCAGACGGCCCACGAATTCCGGGATCAGCCCGAACTTCAGCAGATCCTCAGGCTCCAGCTCCTTGAACAGTTCGCCCACGCCGCGATCCTCGGGCCCCTTCACCTCGGCCCCAAAGCCGATCGCGCTGCCTTTGTTCCGCTGCGCGATGATCTTCTCCAGCCCCGCGAATGCCCCGCCGCAGATGAACAGGATGTTCGTCGTGTCCACCTGCAGGAATTCCTGCTGCGGATGCTTACGCCCGCCCTGCGGCGGCACGCTGGCAACCGTGCCTTCCATGATCTTCAAAAGCGCCTGCTGCACGCCCTCGCCCGAGACATCCCGCGTGATCGACGGGTTGTCCGACTTGCGCGTGATCTTGTCGACCTCGTCGATATAGACGATTCCGCGCTGCGCCCGCTCCACATTGTATTCGCTGGCCTGCAAGAGCTTCAGGATGATGTTCTCCACATCCTCGCCCACATAACCGGCCTCGGTCAAAGTCGTCGCATCCGCCATGGTAAACGGCACATCCAGAATCCGCGCCAGCGTCTGCGCCAGCAGCGTCTTGCCGCAACCCGTCGGCCCGATCAGCAGGATGTTCGACTTCGACAGCTCGATATCCGCCTTCGACGAATGGTTCAGCCGCTTGTAGTGGTTATGCACCGCAACCGACAGCACCCGCTTGGCATGGATCTGGCCGATCACGTAATCATCCAGCACCTTGCAGATCTCGCGCGGCGTCGGCACCCCTTCCGAGGATTTCAGCCCCGAGGATTTCGTCTCCTCGCGGATGATGTCCATGCACAACTCGACGCATTCATCGCAGATGAAGACGGTCGGCCCTGCAATCAGCTTGCGCACCTCATGCTGGCTCTTGCCGCAGAACGAGCAATAAAGCGTGTTCTTGCTGTCGCTGCCGGAGTTGTTCGCCATTCCGTCGTCCTCTGCCACGCGCAGGCCGCCCGGGCCCGCCCTTGTCGTGAAAGTCTAGGCCAAGGCCCGCGCCCCCACAATGCCAAAAAGCCCCCGCCCGGTCCGCCCCGGCGGGGGCCAAACATCACTTCGACTCGTCTTCCGCCTTGCCGCGGCTTTCCACGATCTCGTCGATCAGGCCCCAGGCCTTCGCATCCTCGGCCGACATGAAATTGTCCCGCTCCAGCGCCGCCTCGACCGTGTCGTAATCATTGCCGGTATGCTTCACATAGATCTCGTTCAGCCGCCGCTTCAGCTTTTCGGTCTCGCGCGCATGGATCATGATATCCGTGGCCTGCCCCTGATAGCCGCCGCTGGGCTGGTGGACCATCACGCGCGAATTGGGCAGGCTGAAGCGCATCCCCTTCTGCCCCGCCGTCAGGAGAAGCGACCCCATCGAGGCCGCCTGCCCGATCACCAGCGTGGAAACCTTCGGCTTGATGTATTGCATCGTGTCATAGATCGACAGGCCGCTCGTCACCACGCCGCCGGGGCTGTTGATATACATGCTGATTTCCTTGGTCGGATTCTCCGCCTCAAGAAACAGAAGCTGCGCGCAGATCAGCGACGACATCCCGTCATGCACCGGGCCGGACAGGAAGATGATCCGCTCCTTCAACATGCGCGAGAAGATGTCATAGGCCCGCTCGCCCCGGCTGGTCTGTTCCACGACCATGGGGACAAGGGTGTTCATGTAGTGATCGACGGGATCGCGCATCTCGGCCTGCCTCTTCTTCTCACAATGGTCTATCTGGGGTCATAACGACAGTCTGTTGCCAGAGTCTTAGTTGCGTGGGCGGGGGGCTGCAAGGGCAGGTCCGCCGATTGCCGCCTTGCAACAGCCGCCCCCCCGCCTCCCGCAGGCCGGAACGCCGCCTCCGCCCCGCCGCCCTTCCCTTTCATCTTGGCCTAAATACCCACAGGGGTGAATGGCCGCGCAGCGGACAGAGGGGGCGCGTGTGCCCTGACGGCGGAGCCGAAGCGCGCCACGCGCGCAGGCGACAGGAAAGGAATGCGGCGGCACGCCGCGCCGCCCCGCAACGGCCATGCCCCCGCCTCCCGCTGGCCGGAACGCCAAGTCCGTCCCGCCCCTTCCCCTTCATCTTGGCCCAAATACCCACAGGGGGTGAATGGCCGCGCAGCGGACAGAGGGGGCGCGTGCGCCCCCTGACAGCAGGCCGAAGCGCGCCACGCGCGCAGGCGACAGGAAAGGAATGCGGCAGCACGCAGCGCCGCCTTGCCCGCCGCGCCGCCACCCCTAGCTTGCGCCGGATGACAGCGCTTCCCCTCCCCCTCCCCGCCACCCGCGCCGCCGCCCTCGCCCGGCTTGACCATTTCCTGCCACGCGCGGGCCTGCCCTACGCCGCCCGCCGGAACGAGGATCTCCCTGGTCATCCCCATGTCTCCGGCCTCTCCCCCTATATCCGCCACCGCCTCCTGACCGAGGCCGAGGCGATCGACGCCACCCTGCGCGCCCATCCGCAGGGGGCCGACAAATTCCTCGCCGAACTCTGGTGGCGGACCTACTGGAAAGGCTGGCTCGAACGCCGCTCCGCGATCTGGTCCGCCTACCGCCAGGGCCTGACCGAGGCGCTCAACCGCGTCCACGCCGAAGCGGGCCTCCGCGCGCAATGGGAGGCCGCCTGCACGGGCGAAACCGGGATCGACGGCTTCGACCATTGGGCGCGGGAACTGTCCGCCACGGGCTACCTGCACAACCACGCCCGCATGTGGTTCGCCTCCATCTGGATCTTCACCCTGCGCCTGCCATGGGAGTTGGGGGCGGATTTCTTCCTTCGCCACCTCATCGACGGCGATCCCGCCTCCAACACCCTGTCCTGGCGCTGGGTCGCGGGCCTGCACACGCCCGGCAAGACCTATGCCGCCACGACCGACAACATCGCCAAGAACACGAATGGCCGCTTCCGCCCCACGGCCTCGCCCGCGACTGCCGCCCCTGCAGATGCAGCCCCACCCCGCCCCGCGCCCCGTGCCCGAGGGCGACGCGCTCCACCCCGAACCCACGGCGCTCCTGTTGCATGAGGATGACCTCGCAGGCGACGGCTTCCCCCAGCTGCCCGCCGCCACGCCCCTCCTCTTCCTGACCACCACCACCCGCCGCTCCCCCCTCGCCGTGAACCCGCTGGTCACCGATTTCGTCGACGCAGCCCTCACCGACACCGCCCGACGCATGGGCCAACCCGCCGCCCCCCGCTTCACCGACGCCTCCCTGACCGACATCGTCGATCACCTCGCAGCCCATGGCATCCGCCAGCTCGCCACCCCCTACGCGCCCATCGGCCCTACCGCCGCCGCCCTCCAGCGCCTCGCGCCGCTGCTGGCCGACCGGGGCATCCGCCTCGCCCGCCTCCTGCGCGCCCATGACGCGCAGTCATGGCCCCACGCCACCCACGGCTTCTTCCGCTTCCGCGAGGCGGTGATGCGCTGATCCCCATCGGGCAGGCCGCTCCCCCGCCCCCCAACTTCTGTGCGCCCCCGTGCATACGCCCTGCTGCACCGACCGGCTGCACTGCGTGGCACAGCCCCTCAGGCTGCCTGCCAAGGCCCTACCACGTCACAAGACGGCATCCCCCCAGCCCCCCGCGACAGGCCTGAAACGCCCCGGCACCCGGCAGGACATGACGCGAATGGCAATCCCTTCCGGCAGCGACGAGGTTGCTCTTCCACGCGGTTTCCAGCGCCCTCCCGACAGGCGCAGAAAGCCCGTGGAAATCCGGCGGAATGCATTACTTTCAATATCTTGCAGAATATTCCTGAAGCTGTGTTTCAAAAGGGTGCGGCCCCTGCCGGCCCTACTTCGCCAGCAAAAGCTCCACCTTCAGCCCGCCCAAAGCCTCGCTATGGCTCAACCGCAACTCCCCGCCATGGCTCCGCGCGATATCCGCCGCGATGGACAGCCCCAACCCGACACCCCCACCCCGGTTCGGATCCCGCGCCTGATCCAGCCTGCTGAACGGCGTCACCGCCTCCGCCCGCCTGTCCTGCGGAATTCCCGGCCCGTCATCCTCGACCGTGTAGCGCAGCCAGCTTGCACCCGCCTCCAGCGTCACCACCGCCTGCTTGCCGTGGCGCAGCGCGTTATTTACCAGGTTTTCCAAGGCCCTGGTCACCGCCTGAGGCCGCAGAAGCGCCTGCGGAATCTCGCCTCGCACCCGGAAATCCAAGCCCCGGCCGATCCGTACCGCGTTCTCCACCACCTTCCGCGCCAGCGCCACCGGATCCGTCGGCTCCACCGCCTCGGTCGCATCGCCCCGCGCAAAGGACAGGAATTCATCCACCAGACGCTCCATCTCGGCCACATCGCCCAGCAGCGCCCGCGTCTCCTCATCCTCCGGCAAAAGCGAAAGCCCCAGCCGCAACCGCGTCAGCGGCGTGCGCAGATCATGGCTGACACCCGAAAGCATCAGCGTCCGCTGCTCGATCGCCCGCTCGATCCGCGCCCGCATGTCAAGAAAGGCATGCCCCGCCGCCCGCACCTCCGTCGCGCCGCGCGGAACATAGGGGATCACCTGCCCCTTGCCAAAGGCCTCCGCCGCAAGCGAAAGACGAGCAATCGGTCGCAACTGGTTGGAAAGAAAGAGATAAGCGATCACCGTCATCAGGACTGATGTCGCAATCATCAGGACCAGCAACTGATGCGGATTCGTGGCGGACATGCGCACCCGGCTAACCGAAACCGCCATTTCCCCCCAGCGTGTTGGGTGATGCAACCGCACGGTTCCATCCCCTTCGATCAGGTCGATGGGCGCCAGCGCCGGAAATTCGGCGCGCAGGGTCCGGATCACCACCCGCCCCGAAAGATCCAGCCACTCTGTCCTGTCCGCCTCTGGCGCCGCATCGGGCGATGGCAAGGCCACCCGCAGATCCAGCGGCCCACTCATCGCCTCCAGTCGCGCCACAGCCTCTTCCCGGTTGGCAGCCCCCTGCGCCTGTTCCAGCAGCAGCCGCAACTCGGCCACCACCCCATCGGTCAATTGCTGCGTCACCCGTTCGAAATGGCGCTGGATGAAGGTCACGGAAACGACAAGCTGGATCGTGACGATGGGCACGATCAGGATCAGCGCGGCGCGGCCATAAAGACCACGGGGAAGGAAGGACTTGCGGGCCATGGGCCGGCAGCCTAGCCTCCCTCCCGAAGCTTGGGAAGAGGAGCCCATGGCGAAGACTGGCTTTCCCCTCCCCCCCGGTCGCGGGATGCCGCGCCTGCGACATGTACTTGCGCCAAACCCCTCGCCCCTCACCTTCACCGGCACCAATACCTATCTTCTCGGCTCGGGCCGGGTGGCGCTGATAGATCCGGGGCCGGATGATCCGGCCCATATGGCCCGCATTCTGGACAGCCTCGACCCGGGTGAAACGGTCAGCCACATCTTCGTCACCCATCCCCATCGCGATCATTCCGCCCTCGCTCCCGCCCTGTCAGCCGCCACCGGCGCGCCGACCCTCGGCTTCGGCACCGCGACCGAAGGCCGCTCGCCCCGGATGGCCGCCCTGGCCGAAACCGGCATGACATCATCCGGCGACGGGCTCGACCACGGCTTTCGTCCCGACCTCCGCCTCGCAGATGGTGACCGGACCTTCGGCGATGACTGGGAGATCACCACCCTGCACACGCCAGGCCATCTTGGCAGCCACATCTGCCTCTCGGTGGGGGAATGGCTCTTTTCGGGGGACCACGTCATGGGTTGGAGCAGTTCTGTCGTCTCGCCCCCCGATGGCGACATGTCCGCCTATCTCTCCTCGCTTCTGCGCCTCGATCATCCGGACTGGTCGCATTTCCTGCCCGGTCACGGCGATCCCGTCGCCCAGCCCCGCGAAAGGGTGCAAGCACTCTATCGCCACCGTGTCGCGCGTGGCGACCAGATCCTTGCCGCCCTTTCCCAGGGACCGGCCTCATGTGATGGCCTCCGGCAGCGGATCTACCCCGACATCCCACCCTCCCTCCGCCGCGCCGCGCACCAGACAATCCTGGCCCACCTTATTGACCTTCTTGAACAAAATCGCATCTCCAGCAGAGAAGAGGACATAACCACCGCCCGCTTCTCACTGGCCCGCTAGCAAGTTCGGTTTTTCTTCCAATAGCCCCTTGCCGCCCCCAGATACCCTTGCTATACGGCCCACGTGTTCCGGCGTAGCTCAGCGGTAGAGCAGTTGACTGTTAATCAATTGGTCGTAGGTTCGATCCCTACCGCCGGAGCCAAAAATCCCTGATTTTTCAGCTACATGCGAGATCGACCCATCGGGTCGCGCTCCTGCATGTCTTTTCTGGGGAACGCTGGGGGAACAGCCGTGCCAAATCAGTTGAGTTGGTACGCGGCGCGCGTCCAACCTTGTCGTGCTGCCGCCAAGCCTTGCTGCGCTCAGCGATTGCGGTGAGCGGGGTCCTCAGCCATTATTGGACACGATCAGCGAGGCACCTACCATGAAAGTACGTTTCTTGCCCGAAGGCGGTTTTCATAAATCAGGCGCCCCCTTCATCGAGTACACCGGCACTGCGCCAAGCGGGAACGAACCCGAATTTGAACACCTTCACTACGGAACGATATCGCTCACTTGCACTGACATACGACTTGTCACTTCCGCTGCAACGAGGGGCGGAGCTACAGATCAGACCGCAAATGCAGAAATTTCCCGCAGAATTGTCGCCACAGGACGCATCGACGAGGCACGTTGGCAGCGTTTCTCCCTATCCTTTCTGGGAAAGCAAAGCTTTATGACGACGTATCTGTGATCGTTCACGAAAGCAATGAAGGCGAGGACTCTGCATTTTCGGGCCTAAAGCATGAAGCGGATATTGACCTTCGCGGCTGGGATGAGTTTTTTGCTGAAGTTCATATCTCGCGTGAAAA
The DNA here is from genome assembly GCA_041397045.1 of Paracoccaceae bacterium. Classification (GTDB taxonomy): domain Bacteria; phylum Pseudomonadota; class Alphaproteobacteria; order Rhodobacterales; family Rhodobacteraceae; genus Paragemmobacter. The sequence goes on along the minus strand of JAWKXK010000006.1, from coordinate 1,471 downwards.
ATTTTCTGCGCTTCTCGCTGAAATCGAGAAAGGTGGAGCTACATTGCAGATAACCGTTCAAACTGGAAAGTTTGAAGGCTTCTATGCAACATGGTCACCCTCTATTAGCGAAGGACGGCCAATAAAATTTCTCAACAACATCAGCGACGTTGAAAATCGTAACGAAGTACCGTCAGAATTTCTTACAAGGAAAAAGCAAAATCAGAAGGACTCACCGGTAGCTTCCCAACCAATCGGCATTGTCGTTAGTCGTCCGTTGGTGAGCGCAACATCGACAACGAGGAAGCTGAGAGAAAGTTTATCAGCCCATGATGACGAAGTTCACGACAACAACGGGGATGCCGGGAACGCACCCTATAACCCTCGACGTATGTATGAAAAGGATCAATCGGATCAGATCGCGCATGTTGCCGCCGTAACGCAGCAGATAAGAAAATCAGGATTGGTCATTGCTGGTGCAATCGGCGTTCTTACTGTCGCAACCTTATTCCTTAACTGAATGCCACTGAAATTCCGCTCTACGGGCCTCGGGTTGTTATATTATCACCCTTACAATTTTCTGCATCTAGAAAACTATCGAGGTGGCGCGTTACCCGCAGGCAATGCGACGCAGGGGGACCCGAGGTTCAGAACGTGCTAATGGACAACAATTGAATGAACTGCGTTCATTGTGCTGACGTCGCGACTCTTCTGAGTTCTGTTGCTGGTTCGACGTTCTCCGTGGAGATTGTTGGATCGCTGATCGGTGCGTTTGCCGGTGCCTATGCAGCAACGCGATTCGCTGAGAAGAAGGAACGGAACGCACTATTAGTTGCTCGGCTTGAGCAGGCAAACTTGTGTCTCAGTCTTTGCGCGGCATCGCTTAACTCTGCCTTCACGTACAAGCGCGACGTTGTTAAGGACACCTTCGATCGATACATTGACGATAGGGTTTCTTTTGAAGCTTTCTTGAAAAGTAAGTTACTAGGAGATTTTTACTTCCACGTTGACTTTCGAGAATTCCCCGAGATTAGCTTAGTTTACGAAAGATTAGTTGAGGCTGTTCTAGCGTTCAACGCCGCATCATCTGAGTGCATTCATGCTTCAATGACCTTGCATGAGAACGTCGCAACCGCCAGCCAAAGCGTCAGAAGTTATCGCCAAGCACTCGCTGATCTTCAAGAGGAGTTTAAGGCCCTAGAATATAGAGAGCAAGCGTATACTTACTTTGGGATTGAGAACAAGGGGAAAGTCGACAGGAGGGTTTTTGATCCATTGACCGATCTAAAATACAAGTGTGATGCAATAATCTACTTATCTTTCTTCATTGCTGAGTCAGTTCTTCCCATTGCAAGGCGGCTTGACAGGGAAATTGGTACCAACTCACCGGGAGTTAGAAGCTTCAACCTTTCCCACATACGAAATCATGAACTTTTCCCAGACGTAAGCGATTTTACAGAGTGGGAATCATTCCGCCCAGCTTCATGAGCCA